>NZ_JBWKVK010000002.1:0-1075979 GCF_059421665.1 Roseateles sp. GW821-FHT02E12 | reverse complement strand
GGCATGCAGACCCAAGGAGAGGGGTTGGTGGCGCCGGCGCCGGGGGGGGCGGGGCGGCCGGCTGCCCCCCCAGCCCGACGATCAGCGCGCGCATGGCGCCCGGCCAGCTCAGCGCCGCCGCCGTGCCGAACTGCAGGGCAAGGGGCAGCACAACCACGATGCCGAGGCGCCGATGCCAGCGCCGCCGCAGTTGCGGCGCGCGCGTGTGCCGCAGCCGCCACCACAGGCGCAACCCCACGGCCAACGACACCAGCGCCAGGCTGGCCACCAGCCCGGTCAGCCAGGCCCCTGCGGGCCCCAGCCACTGCCACAGATGCAGCCGCTCCAGCCATGGGCCCAGCAGCGCATCCTCGGCATCCAGCGCCAGCAGGCGGCCGTCCGTGGCCGCCAGCCGGGCCCGCCAGCGCTTCCCCTGCGCGTCGTCGAGCTCGACCTGCAGCGTCGGCTGGCCCAACTGCACCAATCGCCACTGCAACTCGGGTCGCGTGGCGCGCAGCGCCGCCAGGCCATGATCCAGCGCGCCGGCCTGCACTTCGAGCGAAGGCATGGCCGCCACCGCCGATGCGGGAACGGGCAGCGGCTGCAGCCATTGCATGCCGGCACCGGTCAGCGCGGCGACCAGCAGCACGGCAGCCAGCCCCCGGCCGACCCAGCGATGAAAGCGCATCATGGATTTCATGGCCTGGCGCTCTCAGCGGATCAGAACTTGTACTGCCCCGCCAAAGTGAACTTGCGGCCGTTGCCGGGGTACACCCACCACTGTGCGTAGGAGCTGCTGTAGAAGGTCTTGTCGAAGACGTTTTCGACATCGAGCGAGAACTTCCACGCCTTGCCGATGGCGTAGCTGCCGACCAGTTTGACCGTCGTGTAGGCCGGCAGCTTGAAGAGGTCGACCGGATTCACCGGTGCCACGGAGCCCTCGCGCTCGCCGACGTAGTTCAGGCCCACGCCCGCCGTCGCGGCGTTGCCGCCCAACTTGAAGGCCTGCACCAGCAACAGGTTGGCGCTGTGGCGCGGCACGTTGGGCAGTTGGCGACCGACCAAGCTGACGCCGGTCGCCGCGGCGTTGTCCTGGGTCACCTTCGCATCCGTGAACGCATAGGCGGCCGACAGGCGCAGGCCCGCCGCGATCTCGCCGCCCAGGTCGAACTCGATGCCCTTGCTCTGCACCTCGCCGGCGGTGATGGAGGCATTGTTCGGGTCCCTCGGGTCAGGCGTCAGCACGTTGTTCTTGGAGATCTTGTAGATCGCCAGCGTGCTGCTGATCTTGCCGTCGGCGGAGTCGAACTTGGCGCCGACCTCGCCCGACTTGCCCTTCTCGGCCGGGAAGGACGTCTTCTCGAAGCTGACGCCGCTGTTCGGGCGGAAACTCTTGGACGCGGTGGCATACAGCGACACCGTCTTGCTCGGCTGGTAGACCAGGCCGGCGCGCGGCGAGGTGGCGCTCAGCGACTGCGCCACGAGCGCGCCGCTGTTGTGATCCAGCACCGACTGGTCGTATTTGTCGTAGCGCACGCCCAACAGCAGCTTCCACTGCGCGGAAAGGTCGATCTGGTCCTGCGCGTAGACCGACTTGGAGCGCTGCTCCTCGTGCGTGGAGGTCAGCGGTGCGGCCGGGAAGGCCGGCGGCGGGTTGCCGTAGACGGGGTTGTAGAGGTCGATGTCCTGGCTCGCCAGCCGCCGGACGCGGAACTGCAGGCGGTCGTCGGTGAACTTGTAGCCGTCCACGCCGAACAGCAGGTTGTGCTGCAGGCCCGCGCCGCGCACCTTGCCCAGCAACTCGAAGCGGCCCGACACGTCGATGGCCGAGTTGTCGCGCGAGCGGCGCTGGCGCACCACGGAGCGGCCGTCAGGCCGCAGGAAGGTGTAGCCGTTGCCCAGCACGGACACCTCGGTCGAGATGCCCTGGATCGAGCTTTCGCGGTAGCTGACGCCGGTCTGGATGGACCAGTCGTCGTTGAAGTAGTGCTGCACGAAAAGCTGGTTGCCAGTGGTCTTGATGACGTGAGGGCCGTCGCTCGGTTCGCCCAGGAAGCGCGAGCGCGGCACGACGCCGAGCTGGCCGTTGATGGCGACGACGCCGCGGTCGAAGGTGGCTTCCTGCTTGGAATACTCCAGCTCATAGGAGACGGTGGTGTCCTCACCCAGCATCCACAGGAAGGACGGCGACACCAGCGTGCGCTCGAAGTTCACATGGTCACGGTAGCTGTCGCCCTTCTCGTGCGCGGCATTGAGGCGGTAGGCGATCTGGTCGCTGATCGGGCCGGTCAGGTCGGCCGTCTGGCGGAAGGTGCTGTAACTGCCGGCTGACAGCCCCAGCGTGTACTCGGGCACGAACAGCGGCTTCTTGGTCGTCATGTTGACGGTGCCGCCGGGTTCGCCGCGGCCGTACAGCGCCGAGGCCGGTCCCTTCAGCACTTCGACGGAGGCCGTGTTGGCCGAGTCGCGCACGCCGTTGTAGCCGCGGCTGTAATTGAAGCCGTTGACCATGTAGTCCGAGCCGAAGTTGGGGTCGCCGGTGAAGCCACGCATCGCGTAGCTGTCCCACAGGCCGCCAAGGTTGCTTTGCTTGGAAATGCCGCTGCCCAGGTCCAGGGCATCGGCCAGCTTGGTGATGCCGGCGTCCTCCAGAATGTCGGCCGACAGCACGCGCACGCTCTGCGCCATGTCGCGCACCGGCGTGTCGGTCTTCATCGCACCGGTAGCGGACAGCGTCTTGTAGGGCTGCCTGGCGCCCAGCACCTTGACGATGTCGAGCTTGTTGGCGGCGTCCGACGCCGGCACTGCATCGCCCTCAGCAGCCCACAGGGCCGGGCTGCACACCATGAGGACAGCCGCGGGAATCGCGGCGCGGGAATAGCACTTGGTAGACATCGCGAAAACTCCTGAGAAAGAACGGGCTTGGATAGCGGGAAGGGAACGGGGTCGTCAGCGCAACGTGAAGCGCACGGCGAGGGACTGGTTCTGGGGCGTGGTGATCACGGCGACGACCTTGGCGCCGGGACCGAGCCTGAGGCCGCTGGCGACCAGCGCGTTGGGAGCGGCGGGCTTCAGTGGCGCGTCGGCCTTGATGCCCGCCAGCAGCACGCCGAGCTTGCCGCCGAAGCCGGCCGTGGCCACGGGCTTGTCGTGGTCCTCGATGTAGATCGTGGCGTCGTCATCCCCGGCCACCAGTTCGAAGACGAGGTCGTTCGCCGACTGCACGACGCCGCCGTGCCGGGGCGTGCCGCCGCCGTGGGCGATCACCGCCGGCGCCGGCAGCAGCGCGGCCAGCGCCAGGGTCCACAGACTCACACGTCGTGACAGAGCAATCATCAGAAGGCCTCGCGGGTGGGGAGTTGCTGGGCCTCGGCCTCGTCGGCCTGCTGCTCGTCGATCAGGCGCTGCGTAGCGCGCTCGCCGACCAGCCAGAACACCACCGGCGTCAGCAGCGTGTCCAGCAGCGTCGAGCTGATCAGGCCGCCGAAGATGACGACGGCGACCGGGTGCAGGATCTCCTTGCCCGGCGTGTCCCCGGCCAGCAGCAGCGGCGTCAGCGCGAAGGCGGCGACCAGGGCCGTCATCAGCACGGGCGTCAGCCGCTCCAGCGAGCCGCGCACGATCATGTCCTGGCCGAAACTCTCGTTCTCGAAGCGGCACAGGTTGATGTAGTGGCTGACCTTCAGGATGCCGTTGCGCGTCGCGATGCCGGCCAGCGTGATGAAGCCCACCATCGAGGCCACCGACAGCGTCACGCCGGCCAGCCACATCGCCACCACGCTGCCGATCAACGCCAGCGGGATGTTGGCCATGATGACCCCGGCCAGCACCGCCGAGCGGTAGCGCGAATACAGCACCAGGAAGACCATGGTCAGCGACAGCATGGACAGCACGACGATGAGCCGGGTGGCCTGCTCCTGGGCCTGGAACTGGCCCTCCAGGCTGATGAAGTTGCCCTCAGGCAGCCGCGTGTCGGCGATGGCCTTGCGGATGTCGGCAATGACCTTGCTCATGTCGCGCCCGTCGGTATTGGCGTAGACGACGATGCGGCGGCGGCTGTTCTCGCGTCCGATCTGGTTGGGACCGTCGCTCTCTTCCACCGTCGCGATGGCTGACAACGGCAGCCGGCCGGCCGGCGTGTCGATCAGCGTGCGCGCCAGGTCCTGCGGGCTGCGCTGGGCGTCCGGCAGTCGCAGCACCAGGTCGTAGCGGCGCTGGCCGTCGACGATCTCGGCGCTGTGCGCCCCATCCGTCAGCGCCTGCAGCGTTCGCATGGCTTCGCCGGGCGAGAGGCCCGCCTGGGCCGCCTTGCGCTGGTCCAGCCGCACGGTGATCTGCGGGATCAGCACCTGCTTCTCGACGGTCAGGTCCACGAGGCCCGGCACCTGGCTGAGCTTGCCGCGCATCAGCTCGGCCAGGCCGCGCAGCGTGTCGATGTCGTCGCCGAAGATCTTCAGCGCGATCTGCGCCCGCACGCCGGACAGCAGGTGGTCCAACCGATGGGAGATGGGCTGGCCGATGGCCACCTGGGCCGGCAGCACGGACAGCTTCTCGCGGATGGCCGCCATCACGGCCTCGCGGTCGCGCTCGCTCTTCTTCAGGTCGACGTCGATCTCGGACGAGTGCACGCCCTCGGCATGCTCGTCCAGCTCGGCGCGGCCGGTACGGCGGCCGACCTGGGTCACCTCGGGCACCTCGCGGATCAGCGCTTCAGCCAGCCGGCCCAGGCGGTTGGCCTCGTCCAGCGAGGTGCCCGGGTTGAACATCATGCCCAGCACCAGCGAGCCCTCGTTGAAGGCCGGCAGGAAGGCGCGCGGCATGAAGGGCACGCTGGCCGCGGCCACGAGCACGGCGATGGCGGCCAGGCCCACCAGCCCGCGGGCGCGCGGGAAGGACCAGGCCAGCAGCCGGGCGTCGTGGCGCTTCAGCCAGCGCACCAGCGGGCTGTCCTCATGGTCCAGCCGCTTCATGCGCGGCAGCAGCCAGGCGCACAGCACCGGCGTCAGCGTCATCGACACGGCCATCGAGGCCAGCACCGACGCGATGTAGGCGATGCCCAGCGGCGAGAACAGCCGCCCCTCGATGCCCGGCAACGCGAACAGCGGTACGAACACCAGCACGACGATGGTCGTCGCATAGACGATGCCCGAGCGCACCTCCACGCTGGCCTGGCGCACCACCTCGCGCACCGGCAGCGGGTTGCCGGCCGCGCGGTTCTGCTTGAGGCGGCGCAGGATGTTCTCGACGTCGACGACCGCGTCGTCCACCAGCTCGCCGATGGCGATGGCGATGCCACCCAGCGTCATCACGTTGATGGACTGGCCCAGCAGCTCGAACACCAGCGCGGTGACCGCCAGCGACAGCGGGATGGCCGTCAGCGAGATCAGCGTCGTGCGCGCCGACAGCAGGAAGGCGAACAGCACGATGGCCACCATGACGGCACCGTCGCGCAGCGCCTCGGTGACATTGCCGACCGAGGCCTCGATGAAGTCGGCCTGGCGGAACAGCACCTTGGGCGCGGCCACGCCGGCCGGCATGCCGGCCTGCAGCTCCTTGAGCGCGGTCTCGATCTGGCCGGTCAGGCGCACCGTGTCGGCGCCCGGCTGCTTCTGCACGCTGACGATGATGGCGGGCACGCCGTTGTAGCCGGCGTCACCTCGCTTCATGGCCGGCGCTACACGCACCGCGGCGACCTGGTCGAGCAGCACGGCGCGGCCGTCCTTCCAGGCCACGGCCAGACCCTGCAGGTCCTCGATGCGGTTGGTGCGCGCCATGTGGCGGATCAGGTACTCGCGGCTGTTCAGGTCGATGAAGCCGCCGCCGGCGTTGCTCGCAAAGCCGGCCAGCGCTGTCTGGATCTGCGTCAGCGACACGCCTGCCTGCGCCATGCGCACGGTGTCGGGCTCGACGCGCAGCGTGCGCACCTCGCCGCCGATCGGGATGACCTGCGACACGCCGACGATAGACAGCAGCCGTGGCCGCAGCACGAAGTCGGCGTACTCGCGCACCTGCATCGGCGTGGCGGCCTTGGGGTCGCCCGCCTTCAGCGGCAGCGCGATCAGCATGACCTCGCCCATGATGGAAGACACCGGCCCCATGACCGGCGCAATGCCGGTGGGCAGCTGTTCACGCACCAGGGCCAGGCGCTCGCCAACGATCTGCCGGTTGCGGTAGACGTCGGTCCCCCAGTCGAACTCGGCGTAGTGGATGGCCAGGCCCACACCCGAGGTCGAGCGCACGCGCGTCACGCCGGGCATGCCATTCAGCGCGGTCTCGATGGGCACCGTGACCAGCTGCTCGACCTCTTCCGGCGCCATGCCACCGGCCTCGGTGAGCACGGTGATCAGGGGCTTGTTGAGATCGGGGAAGACGTCGACCGGCGTGCGCCAGGCGGTGATGGCCCCGTAGACCATCAGCATGGCCGCGAAGGCCAGCACGAAGAGCCGGTTGTGGAGGCTGTAACGGACGATCCAGTTGAACATGATGTCGTCCGTCCGTTCAGCGGATCTGCGCGATCAGCGACGCGCCCTGGACGACGACGCGGTTCGCCTCGCCCAGGCCCTGCGTCACGACGACCGAGTTGCTGTCCAGCGGCCGGTACTGCACCGGCTGCGGGATGTAGCGCTCGGCGCCGGACTTGATCCAGACGATGGCCTCGTTGGCCGGGTTGCGCACGACTGCCTGGGCCGGCAGCACGAAGCCTTTGAGCTGCATGTCCAGCGTGACGATGACGCCCAGCGTCTGGCCGATAGCCAGCGGCAGATTGCCGCCCTTCTCGGCCTGGGCGCGGAAGGTCAGCGGCAGCAGGCCGTCGCGCAGCACGCGGCCGGCGCCGATCAGGCTCAGCTTCACGCCGGCCTGCTCCTGCAGCCTGGCGCCGGTGATGCGCCGGGCGATGGCCGGGTCGGCGGTGCTGGCCTCGACCAGCACGCGCGCCGGGTCCACCACCTCGAACAGCACGTCGCGCGGCTCGACCACCTGGCCGGCCAGCGCGGCCGTGCTGGCGATGACGCCGTCGACCGGCGCCACCAGCGCCTCGCGCGCCTGCAGGCTGGCACCGATATCGCGTTCGCGCGCCGTCAGGCTGGCCAGCTCGGCCTCGGCCGCCTCGATCTCCTTGCGCGGCACGCTGCCCTCCAGCGAGCGCAGGCGCTGCACGCGCTGGGCCGCGGTGGCGCGGCTGGCGTGCAGTTCGCTCAGCGAGGACTGCTGGTTGGCCCTGGCGAAGGGCTCGGCGTGGAAGCGCACATAGGCCAGCACCTCGCCGCGGCGCACCGTCTGGCCCGCCACCGGCAGACCCTTGGGGCCGGGCTCGATGCGACCGCCCTGCACGGTCTGCACGCGACCACTGGCATTGGGGTCGACGACGACGCGGGCCGGCAGTTGCAGCGCGGCGGGCGCGTCGGTCAGCGGCACCATGCGGGTCAGCAGGCCCATGCGGCGCTGGGCCGGCACGGGAACCTGCACGCTGCCGTCAGGCAGGCGGGCCAGGCCATCGACCTTGGCGACGGCAGGGCCATCGAGATGTTCGCCGTTGGGGCCATGGGCGCCCGGCGAGGCCTGGGCCACGCCGATCAGCAGGCTGAACGTCAGCGGGGTCAGCAAGCTCAGCATCGTCTTCATCGTGCAGCTCCGTATGCGTTGCGGCGGCGGCGCAGCAGCACCACGGCCAGGGCGGCCAGCAGGCCAGCGCCAGCGACGGCGGCGGCGCCACGGCGCAGGCCGCTGCCGGTGCCCTCGGCATGGTCGTGGTCGTCATGCGCGGCGACGGCCAGCGTGCCGTCCAGCAGGTCGCTGTCGGCGCCCGCGGTCACGGTGAAGACCAGGGAATGGTTGCCGGCCTGGTGCAGCGCGTCGACCAGCTTCTTGTCGTTCAGGCGGTAGCTGCCGGGCTCGGCCTCGAAGGCGGCGCGCGCCTTCAGGTTGCCGAGTTCGACATCGAGCTGGGCACCCAGCACGGCCTCATTGGTTTCGTAGCGGCTGACGTAGAGCACAAGGCCGGAGGCGGCCAGGCGGCCGACGATCTCGAACTGCTCGGAATGCGCTTCGATGCGCGGCAGGCCGGAGCTGGCGGACACGGCCGCGGGGCCGTCGAGATGCTCGCCGTTGGGGCCGTGGGCGCCCGGCGAGGCGAGAGCCAGGCCTGAAAACAGCAAAGGCAGCAGGCACAGGCCGGCGGCCAGCGCCAGGCGGCTATGGAGAGATGAGGGGTTCATGGCAGGACACCTGAAGCTTGGAGATAGCGCGCACGGGCATTGCCCTGTGCGGCCTGTTGGCGGGCGAGTGCGGCATCGGCCAGAGCGGCGGCCTGGACGGCCAGCAGCAACTCTGGCAGCGCGGTCTCGCCGGCGCGGAATGACTTGTCGAGCAGCGCCGCGCGCTGGCGCAGCAGAGCCGCACGATCGCGTTGCAGCGCGGCCTGGCGGTCGGCAGCCTGCTGGGCATCGCGGGCGATGGCCAGCTCGGCGGAGAGCTCCAGGCGTGTGCGGGTCTGCTCGGCCAGGGCCTGGTCGAGCGCACCCTGCGCCGCAGCGCGCAGCGGCTCGTTACGCACCGCCGTGCCAAAGGGCACGCGCAGCGCCAGCACCATGCTGCCCTGGCTGGGCTGGCCGCGCGCATCGCGCTCGCTGCGGTAGGTGACGCTCAGCTCGGGGGCCTCGGCGACGTCGCGCCGCGA
This sequence comes from Roseateles sp. GW821-FHT02E12, assembly GCF_059421665.1. Lineage (NCBI taxonomy): Bacteria > Pseudomonadati > Pseudomonadota > Betaproteobacteria > Burkholderiales > Sphaerotilaceae > Roseateles > Roseateles sp. GW821-FHT02E12. The sequence continues at coordinate 1,067,323 of NZ_JBWKVK010000002.1, read as the reverse complement.
GACCTCCAGCTGGCGCCGCGCCGTGTCCACGGCCAGCGATTGCTGGGCCAGCAGCGGGTGGCGGTCCTGGTCCAGCGGGTCGGCCTCGGGGGCCGCGGGCTCGGTGGCCTCGATGTCGGCCTCCAGGCCGGTCAGCGCCGTCCAGCGCTGGCGCTCAGCGCCGAGGCGCTGTTCGGCGGCATCCAGCTCGGCGCCAGCGGCCAGGCTTTCGCCCTGCGCGGCGAGGGCATCGCTGCGCGCCAAGTCGCCGGCCTTGACGCGCCGCTCAACGTCGGAGGCCAGAGCCTGCAGGTAGGCCTGCTGGGCGCGGGCATTGGCCGCTTCGGCCTTCAGCCCCGCGAGGCTCCAGGCCAGGTCGCGCAGCTGGCCGGCCAGGCGGAGCCGGGCCACCTGGGCGCCCTGGGCGGCCAGGCCGGATTCGCTGTCGGCAGCCGCCTGGCGCGCACCGCGCTGGCCGGGCAGCCACAGCGGCAGCGCGATGCCGACTTCGTTTTCCTGGACGCCGCGGTTGTTCTGCCAGCGGTCGCTGCGCTGCGACAGCGACAGCGCCGGCGACGCGGCCAGATAGCTGGTCGCGGCCTTGCGCTCCGCGTCGGCGCGCAGTTGCTGGGCCTGTGACGCGGCACCGGCCTGGGTGCGCTGCCAGGCCGCATCAACGGCCTGCGCCAGCGTCACCGGCGCCGCAGCCGCCGGCACCGGGCCGAGCAGCGCTGCACAACAGGCCATCGCTGCGGCGACGGCGCGTGAGCTGATCCTGTGGATGGGTTTCAAGTTCTTCCTGCCGATCTCGAGCCGCCACGATCCGGCCGCGCGCCGCTGACGCGCAGGCCATGAATCTGACTGCTGCATGGACAACGCTCACCGCGACGCGCGTGCCTGTCGGCACCGGCGCGGGAGCCCGCTCGGAATCAGGCGCGGTGTTTGGGCGGTCGTCGTGGACCGGCGAGGCAGGGGTCGACCGGCTCGGCCTCAGACAGCGCCGGCGGCCGCGGGCTGCTCACCCCCAGGAACGCGCCGCCGAGGCCGGCGGGCAGAGGCCCCATGGCGCTGACGCAAGCGTCCTGGCCCATGTGATGGTTGGAGTCCACCGAATGGTCCTGGTGGTAGCTCTGGTGCGGCTTCAGCGTGACCGATGCCAGCTCGTCGGCAAAGGCCTCGAAGCCCGCGTCGTCGTCGGCCGAGGCCGCGGTGACGGCATGGTCATGGTGGTGGGACAGACCGGACCAATGCATCACCGCATGCAGGGCTTCGGCCGGGTTCGCCGCGCCGACCCAATGGCCGCCCAGCGAGACTGCTTGCAGCAGTATCGACATCAGCAGGGCGGCAATGACGACCGGGCGGTTCATGAAGCAATTATGTAAGTTGCCCTCCAAGCCCCCTGTTGTTTAGGCCCCTGTGCACGCAATCTCATGTCGATTTGGCAGGCCCGGCACAGCACAGTCTGCTGCATGCCGAGGGCTGGTGCGCCGAGCACATGGCTTGGTGCGCGTTTGCACCAATGGGGACGGGAAGCCAGCGGCACATCCTGCGGCCCGAACCCGCCTGCGGAGTCGGGAATGTCGCCTGCGACACGTGATGCGCAGCCCTATGCCGCGGGTTCACTCCTAGACTGAATCCGCACTGCGGCGCCTCCGACGGAGGCAGGCGCCCGGCTCCCCGACCAAAAAGACCCGATGCCCGCACCTCTGAAGTCCATCGCCACATCCGACACCCTGCCCGCCCACGCCGACTGCGTCGTCATCGGCGCCGGCATCGTCGGCGTCAGCGCCGCCTACTGGCTGGCGCGCGCCGGCCAGCGCGTCGTGCTGCTCGAGAAGGGCCGCGTCGGCGCGGAGCAGTCCAGCCGCAACTGGGGCTGGTGCCGCCAGCAGAACCGCGATGCGCGCGAGCTGCCACTGTCCACCAAGAGCCTCGCGCTGTGGGAGGACATGGCCGCCGACATCGGCGACGACATGGGCTTTTCGCGCTGCGGCCTGCTCTATCTGTCCAACGACGACAAGGAACTCGACACCTGGGCGACCTGGGGCCGGTTCGCCCGCGGCGTCGGCGTCGACACCCGCATGCTGAACGCTGCCGAGGCTGCCGAGCGCGGCGCGGCGACTGGCCAGGCCTGGAAGGGCGGCGTGTGGTCGCCCACCGATGGCATCGCCGACCCTGCACGCGCGGCACCTGCCATCGCCCAGGGCGTGCTCAAGCATGGCGGCATCGTCGTGCAGGGCTGCGCGGCGCGCGGCATCGAGCGTGAAGGCGGCGCCATCAGCGGCGTCATCACCGAGCGCGGTGTCATCCGCACGCGCCAGGTCGTGCTGGCCGGCGGCGCCTGGGCGGCGAGCTTCCTGCATCAGCTGGGCATCGCCTTCCCGCAGGCCGCCATCCGCAGCTCCATCCTGTCCGTCGCCCCCGGGGCCCAGGGCCTGCCTGCGGCACTGCACACGGCCGGCGCCTCGGTCACGCGCCGCGGCGATGGCGGCTACACGCTCGCCATCTCGGGCTTCGGCAAGGTCGACCCCACGCCCGGCATGCTGTACGGCGCCAAGCACTTCGTGCCGATGTTCGCCAAGCGCTGGCGCATGCTGTCGCCGGGCGGCCTGCAGGCCTGGCAGGCCGGCTTCGAAACCCGCAGCCGCTGGGCCATGGACCGGCCGACGCCGATGGAGGCTGTGCGCGTGCTCGACCCGAAGCCGGCGCGCGCCACACTGGACCGGACGCTGCAGCGCGCCCGCGCGCTGCTGCCCGCGCTGCAGCAGGTGCAGGTGCAGGCGGAGTGGGCCGGCTACATCGACTCGACGCCGGACGGCGTACCCGTCATCGACGGCGACATCGGTGTGCCTGGCCTGCTGCTGGCCGCCGGCTTCTCCGGCCATGGCTTCGGCATCGGCCCCGGCGCCGGCCACCTGGTGGCCGACATCCTGCTCGGCCGTCCGCCGCTCGCGGAGATTGCGCAGTACCGGCTGGCGCGCTTCGCCAAGGCGCAGTGGGGCAAGGTGTCAGACTTCTAAGGCGTGTCCACGCCACGACAAGAGGCGGCGTGAACAGCCTCAGGCCGGCTAGCCGGCCGCACAGACTCACTTGATCACGAAGCGCGCGCTGTTGTTCTGCTTGTCTTCCGTGGTCACGATGGCGATGACCTTGTCGCCCTTGACGAGCTTCACGCCCTTGGCGACGAGCTTGTCGCCCGCGGGCTCAAGCTTCGCTTCGGACTTGTTGCCGGCGCTCAACACGGTGAGCTTGCCGGTGAGCTTGGCCGTCGGCACGGCCTCGCCGTGGTCGTCGAGGTAGAGCTCGGCCGCATCGCCCTTGGCGACGAGTTCGAACTTGAGCTCGCCAGCCATCTGCACGATGCCGCCATGGCGGGCGACCCCGTCGCCATGGGCCCAGGCGGTGCCGGCCGTCAGCGCGGCGGCAAGCATGAGGAGGGTGGACAGTTTCTTCATGGCAGCACCTTTTGGCAGGGACGGAACGACATCATTCAGGTTCATGGGCGAGGACGAAGGAGAGCGTCGCCAGGTTCTCGACAGCGTTGGTCTTCGCCGCATCCTCGGGCGCCGACTTGAAGACCGCGACGATGACATTGAGGCCCTGGTTGCGCACCTTGACCGTGACCGTACCGTCCTTGGCCGTGCTGGCGCCCTTCTCGTCCGGGTCGTTCACGAAGTCCGACAGCACGCGCGCGCCGGCCGCAGGTTTGCCGTTGTAGAGCACGCGCAGCTTCAGCAGCTGCCCGGCCTTCACGGGTAGCGGCGTCTTCACCGGCACGATCTGCAGCGTCTGCCCGGGCAGCAGAGGCACCGGCCCGTTCAGCTCGCGGCGCAGGTGCACGCCGTACTTGTAGTTCTTCTCGCTGATGATGGCGCCGGGCACCTCGTCCTTGCCCTTGTTGTGCCACTTGCCGTCGGGCGTCTTGCTCCACATGCCGTAGTCCATGACGGCGGCGACGAAGGCGGGCTGGTTGTCGACGTCGACCGTGACGAGCGCGCCGTTGGTGACGAGCTTGGTCGGCACTTCCTGGCCGTCATCGTCATAGCCGCCGAAGCTGGTGATCTTGGGCAGGCGCTTCACCACGTCGAGATCGTCGGCGCCGACGCCGAAGACCATCGCGAGGGAGTTGGCGCGCTGCGCGAACCAGAAGCCGTGGGCCTGGGCGCCACTGGCGGACAGAAGACCGGCCGCGAGGGCTGCCGATGTCAAAACCTTGCCGAATGCCTTCATCAATGCTCCTTGAAAACGGGGGCGAAAAGTCCAACGAACAGCGACAAGTGTTGGCCAGAACGCGGAGTTGAATCTGCCGTTTACGGCAGGCCCCGAAGGAGGAAGCTGCGAAGGCCGATCGAGGAAAAGCGCGTTGAACCGCGGCTCAGGGTTCCTGCGGGAACAGGCGCTCGATCGGGTAATGCGTCTTGATGAAGGGCGACTTGATGACGATGAAGCTGAAGTACTTCTCGATGCCGATATTGCGCTCGAGAAGGCCTTCGATGATGGACTGGTAGTGGTTGACGCCGCGCGTCATGAAGCGCAGCAGATAGTCGTAGCCGCCGCTGACCAGATGGCATTCGAGGATCTCGTCGACCTCGCGGATGGCGGCCTCGAAGCGCGCGAAGTCCTCGCGGTGGTGGTCGGACAGCGTGACCTCGGTGAAGACGGTCAGCGTGTCACCGAGCTTCTCAAGCCGCAGCTGCGCGCCGTAACCGGAGATGTAGCCCGCCTGCTCCAGGCGCTTGACCCGAATCAGGCAAGGGCTTGGCGACAGGCCGACGGCATCGGCCAGGTCGACATTCGTGATGCGCCCGTTCTTCTGCAGCTGGCTGAGGATGCGCAGGTCGAGGCGGTCGAGCTTGAGAGGGGCTACCACAATGCTTGGACTGTTGAACGCTGAAGTTCCGATTCTCAGCGCACTGGCGTCACTTGAGTGCGGCGCGCACGTCGGGTGCCGCCAACACTTCGTCCAGCGTCTTCTTCAGGCGCTGGCCCATCTGCGCGAACTCGTCCGCGCTGAAGCACAGCGCCGGCGCGAAGCCCAGGATGTGGTCGCCGAAGGAGCGGAACACCAGGCCGTTGCGGTAGCCGGTGTCAAAGATCCGGTCGGCCAGGCCGAGGCTGGCGTCGAAGCCGCGCTTGGTGGCCTTGTCGCTGACCAGCTCCAGCGCGCCGAGCAGGCCGCGGTAGCGCACGTCGCCCACCAGCGGGTGGTCGGCCAGGCCGTCCAGCACGGCCGCGAAATGCGGCGCCACCTGCTGGCCGTTGGCCAGGATGCCGCCCTCCTCGTAAAGCCGCAGCACCTCCAGCGCCACCGCGGCGCTGACCGGGTGGGCCGAGTAGGTGGCGCCATGGCCGATGGCCACACCGGCGGGAGCGCCGTCGGCGATGCCGGCATAGACCTGCTCGGACAGCAGCGTCGCGCCCATCGGCGCATAGCCCGCCGTCAGGCCCTTGGCCAGCGTCATCAGGTCGGGCTCCACGCCCTCCGCCTCGCAGGCGAACATCGGCCCGGTGCGGCCGAAGCCGGTGATGACCTCGTCGACGACAAAGAGGATGTCGAGTTCGCGCGCCGCATCGCGCATCGCCTTCAGCCAGCCCTTGGGCGGCACGATGACGCCGCCGGAGCCCTGGATGGGTTCGCAGAAGAAGGCCGCCACGCGCTCGGCACCCAGCTCGGCCACCTTGGCGCGCAGCGCCGCGACCGAGGCCGCGATGACGGCCTGGTCGTCGCCGCCCTCCGCGTTGCGGTAGGGATAGGGCGAGGGGATGTAGTGCTGGTTGGGCAGCGGCATGTCGAAGCCGCGGTGGAACACCGGCAGCGCGGTCAGGCCCGAGCCCATCGACGAGGAGCCGTGATAGCCGCGCTGCAGCGAGATGAAATGCTTCTTCGCCGGCCGGCCGGTGTTGTTGTAGTACTGCGTGATCAGGCGGATGGCCGCGTCGACGGCCTCCGAGCCACCCAGCGTCAGATAGACGCGCGTCAGCGAGGCCGGCGTGATGTCCACCAGCTTGGCCGCCAGGCGGATGGCCGGTTCGCTGCCGAAGTGGAAGTAGCCGGTCGCATAGGGGAGCTTCCTCATCTGCTCGGCGGCGGCTGCCACGATGCTCTCGTGGCCGTAGCCGACGTTGACGCACCACAGGCCCGCGAAGGCATCGAGCAGCTCGTGGCCGCTGGCATCGCGCAGCCAGACGCCCTGCCCCGACTCCAGCACCGTGGCGCCACGCTGCTCATGCTTGCGCCAGGGCGCGACCGGGTGGATCAGATGCTCGCGGTCCAGCGCGAGGAGTTGGTCGAGATGGGGGTTGGCGGGGTGCTGCATGGCGTGCGGAACAGGCTTCGTGGACACGCAGTCAGCTTAGGCTCAGCGTCACGGCGGGTGGTGCCAAAAGCCCCCCGGGCGACAGTGCCGACGCCGCGTTGTTCGGGCCTGCCACGGCAGAACCTGCGGCAGTCAACGCCGAGCAGGCCCAGTGCGCTCAGTAGCCGCGCTCGCGCGCGACGAGGCCGGGGATGGGCTGCCCTTCACGCACCGCGCGGATCACGGCCAGTGCGTGCAACGCCCCTTCGCGGGCATCCGTCTGCGCGGCGACGTGTGGCGTGACGATCACGCGCGGATCGCTCCAGAGCGGGTGCTCCGCGGGAAGCGGCTCCGGGTCGGTCACGTCGAGGATGGCCGACGCGAGTTGGCCCGCGTCGAGCGCACACGACAGCGCCGCCATGTCGAGGTGCGCGCCACGACCGGCGTGCACCAGGCGCGCGCCCTGCGGCAGCTTCGCGAACAAAGCCTCGCCGAGGATGCCGCGCGTGGACCCGGTGAGCGGCAGCAGGCAGACGAGGATGTCGGTGCCGCCAAGGAAACCGTCGAGTTCGGCGGCAGCAAACATCTCGATGCCATCGACCTGAGTTCCCGACAAGCTCCAGCCGCGCACGCAAAAGCCCAAGCTGCCGAGGCTGGCGGCGGCCAGCCGTCCGATCCGACCCATGCCCAGGATGCCGACCGTACGAGCACTGGCTGCCATGACCTTGCCCGCCTTCCACACGCGATTGCGAGCCTGCGCCAGGTAGGTGGGCATGTCCCGGTGGGCCATCAGCGTCGCCATCACGACCCAGTCGCGCACCATGGCCTCGATGCCCGGCGCGATCGTGCGCGACAGCGCGATGCCGGCGGGCAGCGGCGGCAGGTGGTCGACGCCAGCACCGACCGAGATCAGGGTCTTGAGTCCGGTGTAGGCCGACAAGTCCTGCGGCGGCACCCAGCAGGCGATGTGGTCGATGGCGGCGGGGTCGCCCACCGACGCCTCGCCGACGACGATGGACTCACCCGCTTCGGCGAACACGCGCGGCCAGACCTCGCCGCGCTCCGCCGTGGAGAGCAGCAGCAGCGCCATCAGTCAGCAGCCGACGCGAAGCTCACAGCCCCACCAGACCGGCCAGGCCGCCGATGTCGGAAATCTCGGCGTATTCATAGCCCGGCGCGCCCGGCTCATGCTTGCGGTTGACGAAGGCCTTGTCCTTGATGCCCATGTCCCGCGCCGACATCAGGTCGTAGCGCATGCTGGACGACACATGCAGGAAGTCTTCGGGCATGGCATCCAGCTGCTGCACCATGTACTCGAAGGCGCGCAGCCGCGGCTTGTAGGCCTTGGCCTGCTGGGCGGAGTAGACGCGGTGGAAGGGCACTTCCAGCTTGGCGACGTTGTGCACCAGCTGGTGATCCATCGCGTTGGACAGGATCACGAGGGGGATCTTGCCGGCAATCTTCTTCAGCCCTGCGACGGTGTCGGGATGCGGCCCCCAGGTCGGCACGGCGGCGTAGATCTCGGCCACGTCGGCCTCGCGGAAGGGCACGCGCCATTTGTTGGCCGTGCGCAGCACCGCGTTGTAGACGACGTCGTAATAAGGCTTCCAGTCGCCCAGCACCTCGTCGAGCCGGTAGGCCGAGAAGTCCTCACAGAAGGCGTCCATCTGCTCCGGCGCGATGCGGTCGGCAAACAGCCGCCGCGCCCAGGGCGCCATCTGGAAATAGATCAGGGTGCCGTAGCAGTCGAAGCTGATGTACTTGGGTCGGAAGACGATGGACACGGTGGGCCTTTCCTGGAGCCTTGAACTTGCGAAAAAGTGTAGTGAGCGACCCGCAGAATGATCTGTGCTTGTCGCCCCTCGCGGCGGGATGAAATCGTGAATCGGCGCGGCCGGCCACGCGGCCATGCGTTGCTGGCGTCAGCCCAGCGCTTGCGTCACCAGCGCGTAGCGGCGCACGCCCGGCACGGGCGCCGGCACCGGGCCGCGCACCATCTCGGTCGGGCCGTCGACGCGCATCAGGCCCAGGCTCTCCAGCCACTCGGTCAGACCGCTGTCGAAGTCGATGTCGATGCGCACGAACTTACCCGCGCTGATGCCGGCGAGGTGGGCGATCAGCGCCTTGGCGCCCTGCGCATCCGGCGCGACGACCGGACCGATGATGAGGCCACGGCCGAAGCGGCGCAGCATCGCAAAGCCGCGGCACACGCCCTCCTGGTCCAGCACGACGGTGTCCGACGCGGCCAGCAGCTCGCGCATCAGCGCCTCGCGCGGCATGCCGCGTGCCGCGGCATCCAGTTCGATCAGCACCGACGCGTCGGCTTGGTCCGACGGGCGCAGTCGCCAGCCGGGGTCCAGCGCCACCAGCGGCGCGGACTGCGCAGGGCCCTGGTGCTGCCTGACCTCGCCGGTGCGCACAAAGCCCAGGCGCTCGTACAGGCCTCGCCCCTCGGCCGTCGCATGCAGCAGCACACTGCGATCCTCGAGGTCGGCCAGCAGTGCCTGCACGAGCCTGAAACCGATGCGCCGGCCCTGGCACTTCGGGTCGACGATGACCAGGCCCAGCGTCGCATGCGATGGCCCCCAGGGCCAGCTCATCGCGCAGCCCACCAGCTCACCATCGCGTTCGGCCACCACGCCGCTACCGAAGCGGAACGCGAGCTGCCAGTCCGCCAGCCGGTGCGGCCAGTGCGCGGCCTGCGACAGGCTCAGGGCGGCGTCGAGGTCGGCTTCCTGCAGGGCGCGCAAAACAATGCCGTCGGTCGACGGCGTCGGGGCGGGGGTCACGGTATTCAAGATGGGCTCCGGAGAGGAATTCTCGACGCCATCCTGGCCATCCAGGAGGGCCAACGCTAGGACGATCTTGCTGTTTGCAAAGAACCGCAGCTTGCACTGCGACCGCCGCCCAAGTCGCAATGATCTGCGCTCCGAGGCCCGCCAACGGAGCCAAATTCCGGGGTGCCGTCTCTAGCATCCAACCCAGCGTTGCGACCGTGACAGCAGGACCCCTCCGTGCAAGCTCTTGACTCCGATCAACTCCAGATGCCCAGCAGGCAATTCAGCCACGGCCGGCTGCTGAGCGGCAGTCATGACGCCGCGCTCGACGTGCAGCAGCCCTTCGACGGCCCAAGCCAATCAACGCGTCAAAAGCGTGCTGATCGCCTTCGCCAAGCCGGCTTGAGGTGCATGGTCGCCTCGCCGCGGTGCGGGCCGCAGCCTATGCCGAAGCAAGGGGTCAAAAAGACAGTTTCATGTGCCGCCAGCGCCCACAAGCCCGCATTTGCGTTGGCCTCACATGCTTCAATGAAATCCTTCTAACGTGCCCCGTGACCCAGGTAAACCTGCCGTGAAACTCGACTCCTACTGGACCGACTCAGCCCAGGCCTTCCAGCCAAAAGCCGCCGACCTGCCGGCGCAGGCCGACGTGGTCATCGTCGGCGCCGGCTTCACCGGCCTGTCCGCGGCGCGCACGCTGGCGCAGCGGGGCCGGCATGTCGTCGTGCTGGAAGCCTGCGACCGCGTGGCCAAGGAAGCCTCGGGACGCAACGGCGGCCACGTCAACAACGGCCTGGCGGTGGACTACGTCGCCGCAGCCGAGCAGTACGGCATCGAGCAGGCTCGCGCCTGGTACCACGAGTTCGACGCCGCCGTCGATTCGGTCGAGGCCCTGGTGCGCGACGAGCGCATTGACTGCGACTTCCAACGCAACGGCAAGCTCAAGCTGGCCACTCGCCCCGCCCACTACGAGGCGCTGGCACGCAGCCATGAGCGCATGCGGCGCGAGGTGGACCGCGACGTCGACCTGCTGGACGCCCGCGCCGTACGCGACGAGATCGGTAGCGACCGCTTCGTCGGCGGCCTGCTGCAGCGCAAGAGCGCGCAGATGCACATGGGCCGTTTCGCCACCGGCCTTGGGGCCGCCGCCGAGAAGCGCGGCGCGCAGATCCACCTGAACACGCCGGTGCTGCGCCTGCAGCGCGTGGGGACGGGCCATGAGCACATCGTGCACACGCCGCGCGGCGCCATCCGCGCCCGCCAGGTGCTGCTGGCCACCGGTGCCAGCCTGCACGGTGGCTACGGCAGCTTCGGCTGGCTGCGCCGGCGCATCGTCGGCATCGGCAGTTTCATCATCGTCACCGAGCCCCTCGGTGCCGAACGGGCCCAGGCCCTGCTGGCCGGCCGACGCACCTACGTCACCATCGCCAACATCCACCACTACTTCCGCCTGACGCCGGACCACCGCCTGGTCTGGGGCGGGCGGGCGCGCTTCGCGATCTCCAGCCCGACGTCGGACCAGAAGAGCGGCGACATCCTGCGCGAAGGCCTGGAGCAGACCTTCCCGCAGCTCAAGGGCATCGGCATTGACTACTGCTGGGGCGGCCTCGTCGACATGAGCCGCGACCGCCTACCCCATGCCGGCGAGCGCGACGGCGTTTTCTATTCGATGGGCTACAGCGGCCACGGCACACAGATGTCGGTGCACATGGGCCAGCGCATGGCCGAGACCCTGCTCGGCAACGCGGCCGCCAACCCCTGGCGCGACCGCCCCTGGCCCGCCATCCCGGGTCACGTCGGCCCGCCCTGGTTCCTACCGGCCGTCGGCCTCTACTACCGCCTCAAGGACAGGTTGTCCTGAGAACAGACCTTGCGTCAGGAGACTCACATGAACGGACATAGCAAGCTGCAAGACATGGTCGGCCCGCAGGAGAGCGTCGAGCTTCTCAGCGCGCTCAAGCGCGGCGCCACACGGCGCGACCTGCTTTCGATGCTCGCCGGCGGCGGCATGCAGTTGGCGCTGGCCACGGGCGTGGCCGGCACGGCGCTATCGGCCCATGCGCAGACGCCGCGGCGCGGCGGCCGCATCCGCGTGGCCGGTGCCACGGCCGCCATCAGCGACACGCTGGACCCGGCCAAGATGGCCAACCAGACGGACTACTCCCGCGGCACCATGCTCTACAACGGGCTGACCGCGCTGGACGGCAGCTTGACCCCGCAGCCGGCGCTGGCCGAATCGTTCACCACCAAGGACGCCAAGACCTGGGTCTTCAAGCTGCGCAAGGGCGTCGTCTTCCACGACGGCAAGGCCTTGCAGCCCGCCGACGTGGTGTTCTCGCTGCTGCGCCACAAGGATGCCGCGACGGCCTCCAAGGCCAAGGCGCTGGCCGACCAGATCGACAGCGTCAAGGCCAGCGGCGCCAACGAGATCACGGTCACTCTCGTGCAGCCCAATGCCGACCTGCCGGTCGTCCTCGGCACCTTCAACTTCCTGATCGTCAAGGAAGGCACGACCGACTTCTCGACCGGCATCGGCACCGGGCCCTTCAAGCTCAAGGAGTTCAAGCCCGGCGTGCGCTCCATCGTCGTGCGCAACGACGCCTACTGGAAACCCGGCCAGCCCTACCTCGACGAGATCGAGTTCGTCGGCATCGGCGATGAAGGCGCGCGTGTCAATGCACTGCTGTCGGGCGACCTGGACCTCGTGGCTGCCATCAATCCGCGCTCCGTCGAACGTGTACGCGCCACGCCGGGCTATGCGATTTTCGGCACGCAGGCGGGCCAGTACTCCGACCTGATCATGCGCAAGGACATGGGCCCCGGCGCCAATCCGGACTTCGTGCTGGCCATGAAGTACCTGTTCGACCGCGAGCAGATGCGCAAGTCCATCGCGCTGGGCCATGCCGTCGTCGCCAACGACCAGCCCATCGACCCGAGCAACCGCTTCTTCTTCGCCGGCCTGCCCAAGCGCCCCTATGACCCGGAGAAGGCCAAGTTCCACCTGGCCAAGGCCAATGTGGGCAGCGCACGCATCCCGGTCGTGACCTCGCCGGTGGCGCTGTACTCGGTCGAGATGGCGCTGGTGCTGCAGCAGTCGGCGCAGCGCATCGGCCTGAATCTGGACGTCAAGCGCATGCCCGCCGACGGCTACTGGTCCAACCACTGGCTCAACAGCCCCGTGGGCTTCGGCAACGTCAACCCGCGCCCGAGCGCCGACACGCTGCTGACGCAGTTCTTCAAGTCCGACGCCACCTGGAACGGCTCGCGCTGGAAGAGCGACAAGTTCGACCAGCTGCTGATCGCCGCCCGCGCCGAGACCGACCAGGCCAAGCGCAAGCAGATGTATGCCGACATGCAGGTACTGATCCACGAGGAGGCCGGCGTCGGCATCCCGATGTTCCTCGAGAGCATCGACGGCCATACGAGCAAGCTGAAGGGTCTGCGACCCATCCCGCTGGGCGGCCTGATGGGCTACTCCTTCGCCGAGAACGTCTGGCTGGAAGCCTGAAGCCGTGAACCTCCTGATCCTGCGCCTGCTGGTCAGCCGCATCGCGTTGGCAGCGGTCTCGCTGCTCGTGGTGTCGGCGGTCGTGTTCGCGATCACGGCCGTGCTGCCCGGCGACGCCGCCGAGGCCCAGCTGGGCCAGGAGGCCACGGCCGAGTCGCTGGCCGCGCTGCGCCAGCAGATGGGTCTGGACCTATCGGCGCCGGTGCGCTACTGGCGCTGGCTGAGCGGCCTGCTGACCGGTCAACCGGGCATGTCCATCGTCAGCGGTGCGCCGGTGGCCGACATGATCGCCAGCCGCCTGCCCAACTCGCTGCTGCTGGCCAGCATCACGGCCGCGATCTCGGTGCCGGTTGCGCTTGCGCTGGGCATCGCATCAGCGATGTGGCGCGGCAGCTGGTTCGACCGCATGGCCAGCTCGGGCGCCGTGGCCGTCGTTTCGGTGCCGGAGTTCCTCGTCGCGACGCTGGCCGTGCTGATCTTCGCGGTGCAGCTGCGCTGGCTGCCGGCGCTGTCATCGACCAGCAGCATCGAGTCTGCGGGACAGATGCTGCGTGTGTTCGCGATGCCTGTGCTGACGCTGTGCTGCGTGACCGTTGCCCAGATGATGCGCATGACCCGCGCGGCCATCGTCGACCAGCTCAAGGCGCCTTACATCGAGATGGTGCAGCTCAAGGGCGCTTCGCCCACCCGCATGGTGCTCGCGCACGCGCTGCCCAACGCCATCGGCCCCATCGCCAACGCAGTGGCGCTGTCGCTGTCCTATCTGCTGGGCGGCGTCATCATCGTCGAGACCATCTTCAACTACCCCGGCATTGCGAGCCTGATGGTCGACGGCGTGTCGCAGCGCGACATGCCTCTCGTGCAGACCTGCGCCATGCTGTTCTGCGCCGTCTACCTGCTGCTGGTCACGCTGGCCGACCTGTGCAGCATCGTCGCCAACCCGCGGCTGCGCCATCGCTGATCGAGACGCCCATGACCAGCTCTGCTTCCTTCGCTCCTTCCCCGCGTCGCCGCCGGCTCGCGATGCCTTGGCCGGGCCTGCTCGGCCTGGCCATCTTGATCGCCTGGCTGCTGGCAGCCGCGTTTGGCCCGGCGCTGCTGGGCCAGGACGGCTCAGACATGGGCAATGCCGACGTGTTCTCGCCGATGAGCGCACACCACTGGCTGGGCACGGACTACCTGGGCCGTGACATGCTGGCCCGCGTCATCCAGGGCGCGCGCTACACGGTCGGCATCGCGCTGCTGGCCACGCTGATGGCCAGCAGCACCGGCACGTTGCTGGCGCTGCTGGCCGCAGCCAGCCCGCCTTGGGTGGACGCGGTGCTGAGCCGCGGCATCGACACGCTGACGTCCATTCCATCCAAGATGCTGGCGCTGATCATGGTGGCCGCCTTCGGCTCCACGCTGCCCATGTTGATCCCGACGGCCGCACTGATCTACGTGCCCGGCGCCTTCCGCATTGCGCGCTCTCTGGCCGTCAACATCAACGCGATGGACTACGTCACCGTGGCACGCACCCGCGGCGAGGGCCGGCTCTACATCATGCTGCACGAGATCCTGCCCAACATCGTCAACCCCATGCTGGCCGACCTGGGCCTGCGCTTCGTCTACGTCGTGCTGCTGCTGGCGTCGCTGAGCTTCCTGGGGCTGGGCGTGCAGCCGCCGGACGCCGATTGGGGTTCGCTGGTGCGCGAGAACATTGGCGCACTGGCCAATGGCAGCGCCGCCATCGTCGCACCGGCGCTGGCCATCGCCAGCCTGACCATCGCTGTGAACCTGTTGATTGACAACCTGCCGGGCCGCGCCGCCCGCGGAGACCACTGATGGGCGCCCAGGTCCAAGTCCAAAGCCTGCGCATCGTCGCCGGCGCGCGCGATGCCGAGCAGACCATCGTCGACGGCCTGAGCTTCACCATCGCCCCTGGCGAGGTGCTGGCCCTGATCGGCGAGTCCGGCTCCGGCAAGACGACCACTGCGCTGGCCATGATGGGCTATGCGCGTACGGGTTGCCGCATCGCCGGCGGCAGCGTACGCATCGGCGACACCGAGGTGCTGGAACTCGACGCGGCCGGCCAGCGCGCGCTGCGTGGTCGCCGCGTGTCGTACATCGCACAGAGCGCGGCGGCCTCGTTCAACCCCTCGCGCACGATCATGGACCAGGTCGTCGAGCCAGCCCTGATACACGGCACATCAACCCGGCCCGATGCCGAGGCCAAGGCCATCGTGCTGTTCCGCGAGCTGGCTCTGCCCAACCCCGACACCATCGGTGCACGCTACCCGCACCAGGTCTCGGGCGGCCAGTTGCAGCGCCTGATGGCGGCCATGGCGCTGATCACCGACCCCGAGCTCGTCATCCTGGACGAGCCCACGACGGCGCTGGACGTGACGACGCAGATCGAGGTGCTGCGCGCGTTCCGCCGCGTCGTGCGCGAGCGTCGCACGACGGCCGTCTACGTCAGCCACGACCTCGCCGTCGTCGCGCAGATGGCCGACCACATCCTCGTGCTGCGCGACGGCCAGATGCGCGAGCTGGGCGCCACTGCACAGATCCTGGCCGCGCCTGCACACGACTACACGCAGAGCCTGCTGGCCGCGGCTCGGCCCAAGGCACGCGAGGCGGGCATTGCCAGCGCCGCGACGGCCGAGACGCCGCTGCTGGAGGTGCGCCAGCTGTCGGCCGGCTACGGCCCGCGCGACAAGCAGGGCCAGCCCAAGGCGCTGATCCTGGAGGACATCAACCTCAAGCTCTACCGCGGCCAGGCCATCGGTGTCATCGGCGAGTCCGGCTCGGGCAAGACGACGCTGGCCCGCGCCATCGCCGGCCTGATCGCGCCCTGCCGGGGCGAGATGCTGTTCGAAGGCCGCCCGATGCCGCCGACGCTGGAGCAACGCGGCAAAGAAGAGCTGCGGCGCGTGCAGATCGTCTTCCAAATGGCGGACACGGCGCTCAATCCTTCCCAGACCATCGAGCGCATCCTGGCGCGGCCGCTGCAGTTCTACCGCGGCCTGTCGGGCGAGCCGTTGCAGCGTCGCATCAGCGAGCTGCTGGACCTGGTCAAGCTGCCCGCCGCGGTGGCCGGGCGGCTGCCTGGCGGCCTGTCGGGCGGGCAGAAGCAGCGCGTCAACCTGGCGCGGGCGCTCGCCGCAGAGCCAGAGCTCATCCTGTGCGACGAGGTCACTTCCGCGCTGGACACCGTCGTCGGCGCGGCCGTGCTGGACCTGATCGCCGAGCTGCGGCGCGGGCTGGGCCTGTCCTATCTCTTCATCAGCCACGACCTGCACACGGTGCGCTCGGTATGCGACGAGATCGTCGTCATGCAGCACGGCCGCAAGCTGGCCCAGGTCGCACGTGCCGACTACGAACGCGGCCCCCACCACCCCTACTACGAGCTGCTGGCCCGTTCGGTGCCCGAACTTCGCCAGGGCTGGCTCGACGAACAGGCCGCGGCGGCCTGATCCAACCCACACATCACCATGACCCGCAAGACATTCAAGATCGCCGTGATTCCCGGCGACGGCATCGGCAAGGAAGTGATACCCGAGGGGCTGCGTGTGCTGCGCGCGGCGGCGGCGCGCTTCGACATCGAGCTGCAGCTGACCCACATCGAATGGGCCAGCTGCGACTACTACCTCGCCCACGGCCAAATGATGCCGGACGACTGGAAGGCGCAATTGCAAGGCCACGACGCGCTGCTGTTTGGCGCCGTCGGCTGGCCTGCGACCGTGCCCGACCACGTCTCGCTGTGGGGCTCGCTGCTGAAATTCCGCCGCCAGTTCGACCAGTACATCAACCTGCGCCCGGTGCGCCTGTTCGAAGG
Source organism: Roseateles sp. GW821-FHT02E12 (assembly GCF_059421665.1). Taxonomy (NCBI): domain Bacteria; kingdom Pseudomonadati; phylum Pseudomonadota; class Betaproteobacteria; order Burkholderiales; family Sphaerotilaceae; genus Roseateles; species Roseateles sp. GW821-FHT02E12. The sequence continues at coordinate 1,050,946 of NZ_JBWKVK010000002.1, read as the reverse complement.
CGTGCCCTGCCCGCTGGCGGGTCGCAAGCCCGGCGACATCGACTACCTCGTCGTGCGCGAGAACACCGAGGGCGAGTACACCAACCTCGGCGGCATCATGTACGCCGGCACCGAGCGCGAAATCGTCATCCAGGAATCGGTCTTCTCGCGCTTCGGCGCCGACCGCGTGCTGCGCTACGCCTTCGAGCTGGCCCAGGCGCGCGAGCGCAAGCACCTGACCGTGGCGACCAAGAGCAACGGCATCGCGATCAGCATGCCCTGGTGGGACGGCCGCGCGGACGCGGTCGGCGCGGACTATCCGGCCATCACGGTCGACAAGCAGCACATCGACATCCTCAGCGCGCGCTTCGTGCTGCAGCCGGGCCGCTTCGACGTCGTCGTCGCGTCCAACCTGTTCGGCGACATCCTGTCCGACCTCGGCCCGGCGACGACCGGCACGATCGGCCTGGCGCCCTCCGCCAACCTGAACCCGGAGCGCAGCTTCCCGTCGCTGTTCGAGCCCGTTCACGGCTCGGCCCCCGACATCTACGGCCAGAACATCGCCAACCCGGTCGCGATGATCTGGTCGGCCGCGCTGATGTTGCAGTTCCTCGGCGCGGCCGAGGCCCACGACGCGATGCTTGGCGCCATCGAGACGGTGCTGCGAGAAGGGCCGCGCACCCGCGACCTTGGCGGCACGGCATCGACGACCGAGATGGGCGAAGCCATCGCCCGCCTGGTGGCCCAGGCCTGAACCCCGAAAGACTGCCATGCCCTTGAGCCTCAGCCGCCCCGACCTGCTGCGCACGCAGAACTTCATCAATGCACAGTGGTGCGACGGCCAGGATGGCCGCACGCTGCCAGTGAGCGACCCGGCGCTGGATATCGCCATCGCCAGCGTGCCTGACAGCGGCGCCGCCGACGCGCGCGCCGCGGTGGATGCGGCCTTCGCCGCCGGCCCGGCCTGGCGAGCCTTGCCGGCCAAGCAGCGCGCCCAGATCCTGAAGCGCTGGAACGCGCTGATCCTGGCCCACCAGGAGGACCTGGGCCGCTTGATATCGCGCGAGCAGGGCAAGCCGCTGGCCGAAGGCCGCGGCGAGGTGGCCTATGCCGCCAGCTATGTCGAATGGTTCGCCGAGGAGGCCGTGCGCGCCTATGGCGACATCATCCCGGCGCCGGTGAGCGGGCGCCGCATGATGGTGCTGAAGGAGCCGGTCGGCGTCGTCGCGGCGATCACGCCGTGGAACTTCCCGGCCGCGATGATCGCTCGCAAGATCGCACCGGCGCTGGCAGCCGGCTGCACCGTCGTCGCCAAGCCGGCTGAGGACACGCCGCTGACCTCGCTGGCCCTGGCCAGGCTCGCCGAGGAGGCAGGCGTGCCGGCAGGCGTGCTGAACATCGTCGTCGCCTCGCGCGAGCGGGCGGCCGAGGTCGTGGACGTCTGGCTGGCCGACGGCCGCGTGCGCAAGATCACCTTCACCGGCTCGACGCCGGTCGGCAAGCATCTGGCCCGCGAGTCGGCCGGCACGCTGAAGAAGCTGTCGCTGGAACTGGGCGGCAACGCGCCCTTCATCGTCTTCGACGATGCCGACCTCGACGCCGCCGTCGATGGCCTGATGGCCGCCAAGTTCCGCAACGGCGGCCAGACCTGCGTCTGTCCCAATCGCGTCTTCGTGCACCAGCGCGTGCACGATGCCTTCGTCGAAAAGCTGGCCGCCCGTGTCGGCGCGCTGAAGGTAGGCCCCGCCAGCGAGCCCGGCTCGCAGATCGGCCCGATGATCAACCGGCGCGCCGTCGACAAGATCGAGCGCCACGTGCAGAACGCCGTCGCCCGCGGCGCGCGCATCGTCGTCGGCGGCGGGCGCCTGAGCGCCGGACCCAACTACTTCGCGCCGACGGTGCTGATCGACGTCGACGCCAGCATGGAGTGCAGCCAGGAAGAGACTTTCGGGCCCGTCGTGCCGATCACCCGCTTCGCCGATGAGGCCGAGGTCGTCGCCGCGGCGAACGACACGCCCTTCGGGCTGGCAGCCTATTTCTTCTCCCGCGACGTGCAGCGCATCTGGCGCGTCGCCGAGGCCCTGGAAACCGGCATCGTCGGCATCAATGAAGGCGCCCTGGCCGCCGAAGCCGCACCTTTCGGCGGCGTCAAGGAGTCAGGCTACGGCCGCGAGGGCTCTCGCTACGGGCTCGACGACTACATGCAAACAAAGTACCTCTGTCAGACACTTTGATGGCCGTAGGGGTGGGGCGTACCGCACGACGGTGCGCACATCTCGCCGTTGTCAGAGCGCCGTACCCAGCTGCCAGGAGGCGCGCATAGGACTTCAGCGCCGACTCGGCGAGTGAGCCTGCCAAGGGCGCCGGCCAGATGCGCCTCTGGCACCACCACTTTGCGGGACAAGGGTGGTCGACGCGCTCACAGCCAAGCTGGTCTGAGTCCAAGGCGCGGTGCGCGCCACCGGGACACTCGAGCATCAGCCGCAGACATGCAGTCCGATTCAACCAGCGTCCGGGCCGACCAAGGTCTGACGACACGACGACGCGCCGCAATAGCAGGGGTAGGTTGACGGGCTATCCGTTGCATCCACGACCAGCGAGTAGTCAAGGAAGAGCTCTTCCCCCTCTGCAATGGCACGCAGCGTCTTGATCCGTACGTGCAGTTTCCTGCCGGCGCGCCAGTACTCCTCGGCACGACAGTTGGGCTCGCAGGAATGATTGATGTGGCGCGTGGCATTGCCCCCTTCGCTGCCGTCGATGAAGCCGCCCTCCGAGAGGCAAAACAGATACGTCACGCCATCCTCGCGATGCATCTCGACGTGATCACCGCTGTAGCGCCGCCCGTCGTAGTCGCCGACGAGCTGACCGCTTCTCAGCGTTGAGCGCGCAAAGACGCCCAGCCCGTGAACGTCGCTCGCTCGGACTTCAATAGCGTCGAGACCCAGCTTGGCGACAGGCTTTGTGGAGGTCTTGCTCATGGGCTAGCTGCAAGCAAGAAACAAACCCGAACCCTCCGGTTAGCTCGACAGCGCGGCTGGCTTGTGGGTCGCAAATCTTCAGGCAGCGGCCATGCCAACCCCGCGCTGTTCCAAGTGACGCTGCTACGCGGCCTCCTCCGTTTTCGCACTGGCGGCCGCCTTTTTCACCGCAGCGTCGGCACTGGCCTTCTTGGCAGCGGGCGCCGGTTTGGCCGCTTTGCCGGCCTTGGCGCCCAGGCTTTGCCGCAGCAACTCACTGAGGTCGACCACGTTAGAACCGATCAGGTCGGATACGTCTTCGAACGGCTCGGCAGTGCAGCGGGCCACCGTAACCCCTTCGCGGTTGGCCTGGCGCCAGACCTCGACCGCGGCGTGCAGCCCCTACCCATCTGCGACTTTGTAGATCTTCCCAGCGGGCTTGAGCGCTCTCAATTCCATGTCAGTGAGCATCCTGGCCCCTGTTTGATACCGTCAGAAGACCTGACGGTATCAACTCGGATCGCCAGGAACCAGCGTTCTGATGAAGTCTTCAGTGCCGTCAAGCTCGTCCAGCTCTTAGCGGAAGCGCTGGGGCCTTGGGGGACATCTAAGTCCCTGTCGCCGTTAGGCTTATTCAGAGTCGCCGGATCGCCTTGGACGACCCGGCATAACTTTGAATCATTCCCACTCGATGGTCGCAGGCGGCTTGCTGCTCACGTCGTAGGTCACGCGGTTGATGCCGCGCACTTCGTTGATGATGCGGCCGCTCGTGCGCTTGAGCAGCGAGTACGGCAGCTCGGCCCAGTCGGCCGTCATGAAGTCGCTGGTCTGCACGGCACGCAGGGCCACGACGTAGTCGTAGGTGCGGCCGTCACCCATGACACCGACGCTCTTGACCGGCAGGAACACGGCGAAGGCCTGCGAGGTCAGCGCGTACCAGCTCTTGCCCGTGGCCGGGTCGATGGTGTTGCGCAGCTCCTCGATGAAGATCGCATCGGCACGGCGCAGCAGGTCGGCGAAGTCCTTCTTCACCTCGCCGAGGATGCGCACGCCCAGGCCCGGGCCGGGGAAGGGATGGCGGTAGACCATGTCCGCCGGCAGGCCCAGCGCAACGCCGAGTGCGCGGACCTCGTCCTTGAAAAGTTCGCGCAGCGGCTCCAGCAGCTTCAGGCCGAGTTGCTCCGGCAGGCCGCCCACGTTGTGGTGGCTCTTGATCGTCGTGGCCTTCTTGGTCTTGGTGCCGCCGCTCTCCACCACGTCGGGATAGATGGTGCCCTGGGCTAGGAAGCTCGCTCCCTTGTGGCCGCCGTCGCCGGCCTTGAGCTTGGCGGCCTCAGCCTTGAACACATCCACGAACAGGCGGCCGATGACCTTGCGCTTCTGCTCGGGGTCGCTGACGCCCGCCAGTTCGCCGAGGAAGAGCTCGCTCGCATCGACGCGGATGACCTTGGCGTGCAGCTTGCCGGCGAACATGTCCATGACCATGTCGCCCTCGTTCAGGCGCAGCAGGCCGTGGTCGACGAAGACGCAGGTGAGCTGGTCGCCGATGGCGCGATGGATGAGGGCCGCAGCCACCGATGAATCGACGCCACCGGACAGGCCGAGGATGACCTCCTCGTCGCCGACCTGCTCGCGGATCTTCGCGATGGCCTCGTCGATGTAGCTGCCCATCTGCCAGTCGCCCTTGCAGCCGGCGATGTCGCGCACGAAGCGGCGCAGCAGCGCTTCGCCCTGCACCGTGTGCGTCACCTCGGGGTGGAACTGCACGGCGTAGTAGCGTTTCTCTTCGTTGGCCATGCCGGCGATGGGGCAGCTGGGCGTGGACGCCATCAGCTTGAAGCCCGGTGGCATCGCGGTGACCTTGTCGCCATGGCTCATCCAGACCTTGAGCATGCCGTGGCCCTCGGGCGCGGCGAAGTCCTGGATGCCCTCCAGCAGCTTGGTGTGGCCGTGCGCGCGCACCTCGGCGTAGCCGAACTCGCGGTGATCGGCGGCCTCGACCTGGCCGCCCAACTGCACGGTCATCGTGAACATGCCGTAGCAGATGCCCAGCACCGGCACGCCGGCGTCCCACACGGCCTGCGGCGCGCGCAGCTCGTGGTCTTCGTAGGTGGAGGCGTGGCTGCCGCTGAGGATGATGGCCTTGGGCGCGAAGCTCTTGATGAATTCGTCCGACACGTCGTTCGGATGGATCTCGCAGTACACCGCCGCCTCGCGCACGCGGCGCGCAATCAGTTGGGTGACCTGGGAGCCGAAGTCGAGGATGAGGACCTTGTCGTGTTGCATGGCGGGGCTTTCAGGCCGGCTGGACGGGTTGAACCGGCGGGTGGCTTCGGAAGAAACGGAGGGTGACCAACATGGCCGTGGCTTGCAGCGCGGCGCAGGTGAAGAAGGGCAGGCCGATGACGACATCGCCGGGCGGGCGCGACGACACCCAGCGCAACAGCTCCAGCGCCACCACTGGCGCGCAGACGGCCATCAGGCTGTTCAGCGATGACACGGCACCCATCGTGCGGCCCTGCTGTGTTGAGTCGGCGGCGTTGGAAATGATGCTCTGCATCGAGGCTGCGGCCACGCCGCCGAACAGGTTCAGCGCGATGACGACGTACATCATCCAGCCCTCGCTCGCCAGGCCGAAGCCGAGATAGGCCAGCGAGGCCGACGTCATGCCGATGACCGCGAGCCTCTGCGGCGAGAAGCGCTTGAGCATGGGTTTGAGCAGCACGCCCTGGCTCAGCACCGACACGATGCCGACCGCCAGCAGTGACCAGCCGACCTGCCCCGGCCCCCAGCCGAACTTGAACTTGGTGTACAGCACCCAGCTGGTGTGCAGCATGAACTGCGCGAGTGACGACAACGCCAACACCAGCACCAGTGGCCCGACGCCCTTGAGGCTGGACAGGCCTTGCAGCGATGCGATCGGGTTCATCTTGCGCCAGTCCAGCGCACGGCGTTTTTCCAGCGGCAGCGACTCCGGCAGCACGAAGAAGCCGTAGCACCAGTTGACGACCGCCAGCGTGCCGGCCGCGTAGAACGGCAGGCGCACGTTGATGTCGCCCAGGATGCCGCCGATGACCGGGCCGAGCATGAAGCCCAGGCCGAACATCGCACCGAGCTGGCCGAAACGCCTGGCACGGTCTTCGCCAGCGGTGATGTCGGCGACGTAGGCGTTGGCAATGGCGATGTTGGCCTGCATCGCGCCCGAGAACAGTCGCACGACGACCAGCACCCACAACGCCGGGGCAGTTGCGGTCACGAAGAAGCTCAGGCCCAGGCCGGCAAAGCCGATCAGCAGCACCGGCCGGCGGCCATAGCGGTCAGACAGCGCGCCGAGGATGGGCGAGCCGAAAAAGTTGGCGACACCGAAGGCCAGCGTCAGCATCAGGAAGCCCAGCGTCTGCTCGTCGTTGCTGTGCGTGAACACGCCCACGATGTGGGGCAGCACCGGCACGATGAGGCCGATGGAGATCATGTCGATCAGCACCGCCGCCATGATGAAACCCATGGCTGGAGCGCGTTGCGGGGATTGGCTCATCGTGTTCCTGAAAAGCGAAACGGGGCGAACTGCAGTCGCCCCGTTGTCACTGTCAGCAGCTCACTCGCTGCGGTAGTTCGGAGCTTCCTTCGTGATCTGCACATCGTGGACATGGCTCTCGCGCATGCCCGCTGTCGTGATCTCGACGAACTCGGCCTTGTCTTGCATGTCGGCAATCGAGCCGCAGCCGCAGTAGTGCATCGACGCCTTCAGGCCACCGGCCATCTGGAAGATGACCTGCACGACCGAGCCCTTGTAAGGCACCTGGCCCTCGATGCCTTCCGGCACCAGCTTGGACGTGTTCGGGTTGTTGGCCGACGTGTCCTGGAAGTAGCGGTCTGCACTGCCCTTGGCCATCGCGCCCATGGAACCCATGCCGCGGTAGCTCTTGAAGGTGCGGCCCTGGTAGAGGATGACCTCGCCCGGGGCTTCCTCGGTGCCGGCGAAGGCGCCGCCCATCATCACGCAGTCGGCGCCCGCGGCGATGGCCTTGGCCAGGTCGCCCGAGTAACGCACGCCGCCGTCGGCAATGACCGGCACGCCGGTGCCCTTGAGCGCCGTCACGACGTTGTCGATGGCGGTGATCTGCGGCACGCCGACACCCGCGACGATGCGGGTGGTGCAGATGGAGCCGGGGCCGATGCCGACCTTGACGCCGTCAGCGCCGGCTTCCACCAGCGCCAGCGCCGCAGCGCCCGTGGCGATGTTGCCGCCGATGACGTCGACGTTCGGATAGTTGCTCTTGACCCAGCGCACGCGCTCCAGCACGCCAGCACTGTGGCCGTGGGCCGTGTCGACGATGAGAGCATCGACGCCGGCACGCACCAGCAGTTCAACGCGCTGCTCGGTGTCGTCGCCGAAGCCGACCGCCGCACCGACGCGCAGCTTGCCGTGGCTGTCACGCGCGGCGTTCGGGAAGCTGGTCTGCTTGGTGATGTCCTTGGTGGTCATCAGGCCGCGCAGCTCGAACGCGTCGTTGACGACGACGACACGCTCCAGCTTGTGCTTGTGCATCAGCGCCTTGGCCTCGTCGGTAGACGCGCCGTCCTTGACGGTGATGAGCTTCTCGGCCGGCGTCATGATCTCGCTGACGCGGGCGTCCATGCGGGTCTCGAAGCGCAGGTCGCGCCCGGTGACGATGCCGATGACGCGCTTGCCTTCGACGACCGGGAAGCCCGAGAAGCCGTGCTGGCGGGTCAGCTCCACCGCCTCGCGCACGGTGGTGTTCGGGCCGACGGTCAGCGGTTCGCGGACGACGCCGCTTTCGTAGCGCTTGACGCGAGCCACTTCGCGCGCCTGAGCCTCGGCACTGAGGTTCTTGTGCACGATGCCGATGCCACCTTCCTGCGCGATCGCGATCGCCAGGCGGGCCTCGGTCACGGTGTCCATCGCGGCGGACACCAAAGGCAGGTTCAGGGGGATATTGCGCGACAGACGGGTCGCAAGGCTGGTGTCGCGGGGCAACACCTGGGAGAACGCTGGCACCAACAGAACATCGTCGAAGGTGAGCGCTTTGCCGAGAAGGCGCATGAGGAAAGCTCCAGACGCAAAGCGGCATTATACGGAGGGTCGCAACGCTACACTGACCGCATGCCTCGCAAAGCCCTTCGCAAAGCTCATCTCGTCGCCCTGCTCTGCCTCGTTGTGGCGGGTGCGGCCCAGGCCCAGTGGAAGTGGCGCGACGCCAAGGGCAACGTGCAGTACAGCGACCTGCCGCCCCCGTCCGGCACGCCGGACAAGGACATCCTGCAGCGCCCGCCGGCCCCGGTACGGCCAACCATCCTCGTCGCGCCGCAGGGCTCTCAGGCCAGCGCGGCATCCGCGCCCCGGGGGGCCGCCAGCGGGCCGACCAAGGCCGAGCTGGACGCCGCAGCGCGCCAGAAGAAGGAGCAGGAGAGCGAAGCCGCCAAGCAGAAGGAAGAAGAGCGCAAGCTGGCCGAGCAGCGCCGCGAGAACTGCTCGCGGGCCCAGGCCAATCTGCGCGAACTGCAGAGCGGCCAACGCATCACCCGCACCAACGACAAGGGCGAGCGCGTCTTCATGGATCAGGCCCAGCTCGCCTCCGAGGTCAACCGCGCCCGCGACGTCATCACCAGCGAGTGCCGCTGAGACGAGGCCTGCAAGCCGGCGGGCGTGATCAGCGCTTGTTGGTGACGCCGGCCTGCGGTCGATGCCGCGAAACGATGCGCTCGCCGCGCTTGGCGTAGCGCAGCCGCCGCGCCTCCTTGGGGTCGACGGTCAGAGGGCGGTAGACCTCGATGCGGTCGCGCTCACGCAGCGGTGTTTCCAGCGGTCGCACGCGGCCCCAAATCCCGATGCGCAGCGTTTCCAGCGGCTGGCTGTACGCCGCCATGAAATCGGCACAGGCGCGCAGCGCAGCCCCGACCGTCGCGCCCTCCTCTGCATCCAGCCAGCGGTGCTGCACATCGCCACTGCTCGGGCTCCAGACCAGTTCAACGCGCACCATGGATGCTTTCCGCGCGCTGCACGAAGCTGTCGACGAAAGTGTTGGCAATGCGGTCGAAGACCGGGCTGACGACGGCCTCCAGCGCGCCGCTGCTGAACGCGTAGTTCAGTTCGAAGGCAATCTTGCAGGCCGTGGGCTCGCCGTCGGCGCCGGGCTTGTTCAGCGGCAAGAACTGCCACAGGCCATCCAGGCGCGAGAAGGGCCCGTCGACGAGCTCCATGCGCACGCTGCGGCCATCCTCGTTGCGATTGCGCGTCGTGAAGGCGTGGCGCACGCCGGCATAGGCCAGGTGCAGGCGCGCGGTGACCGTGTCGGTATCCACCGCCAGCACCTCGACCTTGTGGCACCAGGGCAGGAACTCGGGATAGCGCTCAACCTGCGTCACCAGCTCATACATCTCGCGTGGCGTGTGCCAGAGCAGAACGGACTTTTTGACCTGCTTCATAGAATGCCGGGATTGTAAGAAGGGCCACAAGCCCCACATCCCAGCCCATGTCCATCGCCGAGAACCGCCGCGCCCGTTACGACTACCACATCGAAGAGCAGTTCGAGGCCGGCGTCGTGCTGTCCGGCTGGGAGATCAAGGCCATCCGTGCGGGCCAGGTCCAGTTGACCGATGGCTACGTGTTGATCAAGAACGGCGAGCTGTTCCTGATCGGCTGCCGCATCAACGCGCTGCGCAGCGCTTCCACCCACGTCACGCCCGAGGCTGACCGCACGAAGAAGCTGCTGATGCACAAGGCCGAGATCAAGCGCCTGGTCGGCAAGGTCGAGCAGCGCGGCTTCACCCTCGTGCCGCTGAACCTGCACTACAAGGGTGGCCGCGTGAAGGCCGACATCGCGCTGGCCAAGGGCAAGGCCGAGCATGACAAGCGCAACACCGAGAAGCAGCGGGACTGGGAACGGGAGCGCGGTCAGTTGATGCGGCACAAGGTCTCAAACAAGAGCTGACAGCGCTTGTTCGATGTCGGCCCTGAGGTCGGCACCATCCTCCAGACCAACCGCAAATCGCACCAGCGTGCCGCCGTCGAACGGCAACGGCAGGTCGCGGCTGCGGCTCATGTCGTAGGGCACGGCCAGGCTCATCGGGCCGGCCCAGGAGTAGCCGATACCGAAGAGCTGCAGCGCGTCGACGAAGGCATCCACCCGGCGCGCGCTGTACTCGGGCTTGAAGACGGCCGAGAACAGGCAGGCCGCGCCCGCGCCGCCGACCGCAAGCCAGTTTTCATGCCCCGGCGAGCCCGGCAGCGCCGGATGGAAAACCTGCGCAACCTCGGGCCGTCCGGCCACCCAGCTTGCCAGCTGGCGCGTCACTCGGTCCTGCGCCGCGTAGCGCAGCGGCATCGTCGGCAGGCCGCGCAGCACCAGCTCGACATCGTTCTGGCCCAGGCCGTAGCCCAGATGCTCGTGCGCATGGTTGAGCCGGTCGTGCAGCTTGCGGTCACGAGTGCAGACCGAGCCCATCAGCACATCGGCGCCGCCGCTGGCGTATTTGGTCAACGCCTGCATGACGATGTCGGCGCCCAGGCCCGGGTGGGTGGCCGGTGCCGGCTCGAAGCCGTTGAAGGCCAGGCCCGCACCCCAGGTGTTGTCCAGCGCGGTGGTGATGCCGCGCGCGCGGCAGACGGCCAACGTGCCGAGCAGGTCCGGGAACTCCAGCGTGATCGACCCTGCAGCCTCAAGCCAGACCAGCTTGGTGTTGTCGCGCAGCTCGGGCACCGTCATCGGGTCATAGAAGCGATGCGTGACGCCCCACTGCGGCAGCCAGGACTCGGTCAGGTAGCGGTTTTGGCCGTAGACGTTGTCCGGCACCAGCACCTCGTCACCCGGCCTCAGCACCGCCAGCGATGGCAGCGTCACGGCCGCCAGGCCGCTGGGCACGAGCAGGCAATGTTCGGCATGCTCCAGCGTCGCGATGCGCGCGGCCAGCGTGTAGCTCGTCGGCGTGCCGTGCAGCCCGTAGCGGTAGCACAGGCCGTCGCGCGGGCGGGGCTTGTGCAGGTCGGCCGTGTCCTTGAACAGCACGGTCGATGCCTTGGCCACCGGCACGGGCACCGCGTCCCAGCCTTCCGGCGCGCGGTAGGGATGGTGGATAAGCTGGGTGCTGGGCGCCTTCTTGCTCATCAAACCAGGCTCGCCACCAGGTCATGGCCATCCGCCGCAACGACGCGGGCGCGCACGAAATCGCCCACCTTCATCGTCTTGCTGGCCTTCTCGGGCGGCAGGATCTTCACGGTGCCGTCGATCTCCGGCGCATCAGCGTACGAGCGCCCCACCCCACCCTTGCGGCCCAGGGCCGGTGCGGAATCGACGAGGACTTGCAGCGTCTGGCCGACGCGGCTTTGCAGCTTGGCGGCCGAGACCTGTTCGGCCACTGCCATGAAGCGTGCGCGGCGCTCCTCGCGCACCTCTTGGGGCAATGCGCCCTCGATGTCGTTGGCGCTAGCGCCATCGACCGGCGAGTAGGCGAAGCAGCCGGCACGGTCGATGCGGGCTTCCTGCATGAAGTCCAGCAGATGCTGGAACTCGGCTTCGGTCTCGCCGGGGAAGCCGGCGATGAAGGTCGAGCGGATCACCAGCTCCGGGCAGCTCTCGCGCCAGCGCAGGATGCGCTCCATGTTCTTCTCGCCGTTGGCCGGGCGCTTCATGCGCTTGAGCACGTCGGGGTGGGAATGCTGGAAGGGCACGTCCAGGTAAGGCAGCACCAGCCCCTCGGCCATCATCGGCAGCACCGCGTCGACGTGCGGGTACGGGTAGACGTAGTGCAGGCGCACCCAGGCACCAAACGGCTTGGCGATCTCGCCGAGCTGGGCCACCAGGTCCAGCATGCGCGTCTTGACCGGCTTGCCGTCCCAGAAACCCATGCGGTACTTCACGTCCACGCCGTAGGCCGAGGTGTCCTGGCTGATGACCAGCAGCTCCTTCACGCCGCTCTCGAACAGCGCGCGGGCCTCGTTCAGCACGTCGCCGATGGGGCGGGACACCAGGTCGCCGCGCATGCTCGGGATGATGCAGAACGAGCAGCGGTGGTTGCAACCCTCGCTGATCTTCAGGTAGGCGTAGTGCTTGGGCGTCAGCTTGACGCCGTAGCTGGGCACCAGGTCGACGAAGGGGTCATGCGGCTTGGGCACATGGGTGTGCACGGCGTCCATGACCTCCTGCGTGGCGTGCGGGCCGGTGACGGCCAGCACGCTGGGGTGGATCTCGCGCACCAGGCTACCGGCATCGCTGCTGCCGGCGCCGGCCTTGGCGCCCAGGCAACCGGTCACGATGACCTTGCCGTTCTTGGCCAGGGCTTCGCCGATCGTGTCCAGGCTCTCCTTGACGGCGTCGTCGATGAAACCGCAGGTGTTGACGATGACCAGGTCGGCCCCGGCAAAGGTCTTGGAGGTCTCGTAGCCCTCGGCGCGGAGCTGGGTGAGGATCAGCTCGCTATCGGTGAGCGCCTTCGGGCAGCCCAGCGAAACGAAGCCAATCTTCGGGATGGCGGCGGGGGTGATCTGTTCGTTCATCGCCGTATTTTCGGCGATGTGGCGACCGACCTACTTTTTGGGCGTGAACGGGAACAACGCCCCGGCCGTCTTGAGCTGCTCCTGCCACTGGTTCATCAGCGACTTGGACTGCTCGGCATAGCCGCCCATCAGGCCGGTCCAGGCGTCGGGCGTGAAGGGGATGCCGCCCGGCGTCTGCTCGGTGAAGCGCGACTGCAGGTCGGTGAAAGCCTGCATCTGGCGCTCCAGCAGCCCACCCATCACGCCCTGCATCGCATGGCCGTAGAAACGGATGATCTGGGCCAGCGAGTTGGTCGAGAACATCGGCACGCCGCCGGTCTCTTCCTCCAGAATGATCTGCAGCAGGATGGAGCGCGTCAGATCTTCTTGCGTCTTGGCATCGTGCACCTCGAAGGCGATGCCTTCCAGCACCATGCGCTTGACGTCGGCCAGCGTGATGTAGCTGCTGGTCTGCGTGTCGTAGAGGCGGCGGTTGGGGTATTTCTTCAGAATGCGCAGGCCGGGCGGCTTGGCATCGCCGGTTTGCTCGTTCGTCGGTGCCGCTTTTTTGCGGGCAGTCGCCATGCGGAAATCTCCTGTGCAGTGCAGCAAATTCTAGGCAGACCCTGACGGTCTCTTCGGACGGGTTTACCTGGGGCCTGCGGAGGGTGCCCTGGCCGTGCCCGACAGCGGCAACCGCACGCACGCGTCCAGGCCGGCCACACGGGTGCCGTCCATGCGGTTGCCCAGCTCGATCTGGCCGCCCAGCGAGTGCACCAGCGCCTGGCAGATGGCCAGACCCAGGCCCGATCCCTTGCCGGATTCTCCGACCGCGAACGGCAGGAAGAGCCTGTCCTGCTGCTGCGGCGTGAGCCCGGGCCCGCCGTCGGCGATGACGAGGCGCGCCCAGCCTGCGTCAACCGTGAGATCGATGCTCAACCGGCCGCCAGCCGGCGTGTGCTGGATGGCGTTGTGCAGCAGGTTGCGCGTCAGCTCGCGCAGCGCCCACTCATGGCTGTCGACGGCCGCGGGCTGGGTACGGATGTCGAAATCCAGCTCCTGCTTGGCGATCAACGGCGCCAGGTCGAGCGCCACGGCCCGCGTCAGCTCGGCCCAGTCCTGCGTGGGCATGGCCTCGCCCTGCTGGCGCATCTGCTCGGCGCGGGCCAGGGCCAGCATCTGGGTGGCCAGCTGGGTGGCTCGGGCCACCGTGGTGTCGATCTCGGCCAGGGCCTGCTGCGGCTCCACGTCGCCCTGGCGGGCCGACTGCACCTGCACCTTCAGCACGGCCAGTGGTGTGCGCAGCTGGTGGGAGGCGTCGCGCACAAAGCGCTTCTGGTGCTCCAGCAGCCGAGCCTGGCGGGCCAGCGCGTCGTTGGTGGCAACGATCAGCGGCGCCAGCTCGGCCGGCATGCCGGGGGCCTGCAAGGGGCTGAGATCGTCGGCGTCGCGGGCCTGCAGCGCGGCGCTGAGCTCCCGCACCGGCTTGGTCGCGCGCTGCACCACGGCCCAGACGACGATGGCGATGACCCCCAGAAGCGCCGCCTGCCGCCACAGCGTGTGCAGCAGCACCTGGCGCGCCAGGCTGCGGCGCAGGTCCAGCGTCTCGGCCACCTGGATGGTGGCCAGGCCCATGCCCGTCTGGCCGGACACCGGCTGCAGCAGCACCGCCATGCGCACCGGTTCGCCACGGAAGCTGTCGTCGTAAAAGTCCACCAGCGCCGCGTAAGCGCTCTGGTCAGGCAGCTTGCCCTGCCAGTCGGGCAGATCGTCGTAGCCCGAGACCATCTCGCCCTTGAAGCCCCTGACCTTGAAGTAAAGCCGGCTGCGGCTGTCGGTCTCGAAGGCCTCCAGCGCCGCATAGGGTACCGCCGCCACCAGCCGGGCCTGCTCGCCCGCGCCATCCACGCCCAGCAGCTCGCCGATGGCCTTGGCAGAGGCCAGCAGCGTGCGGTCATAGGCCGTGTCCGCTGCCTGCAGCGAGTCGCGGTACAGACTCACCGTGTTGATGGCCACGACCAAGCCCACCGGCAGCAGGATGCCCCAGAGCAGCCGGGCGCGCATGGACAGCCCGGCCAGACGCTTGGCGAACTCAGTCATTGGCCTGCAGCAGGTAACCGAGGCCGCGCAGCGTCACCAGCTTTGCGTCGGTGGCCGAGAGGCGCTTGCGCAAGCGGTAGGCCACCACCTCGATGGCGTCGGGCTGGGCATCGGCAGCGTCCGCAAACACCAGCTCGAACAGCTTGTCCTTGGCCACGGCTTGGCCTGGCCGCACCAGCAGCGCACGCAGCAGCGCGGCCTCGCGCGGCGGCAGGTCCAGCGGCTGGCCCTGGTGGTAGACGGCGCCGCTTTCGGCATCGGCGCGCAGGCCACAGAAGCTCGGCGCCTCCGCCACCCGCAAGCCGTCGCTGGCCTGCCCCTGGCGGCGCACCAGCGCGCGGATGCGGGCTTCCAGCTCGTCGAGGTCGAAGGGCTTGGGCAGGTAGTCGTCAGCGCCGGTGTTCAGGCCCAGGATGCGATCGCCCAGCGTGCCGCGCGCCGTGATGATGATGACCGGCGTCGTCAGGCCTTCGGCGCGCGCCTGGGCCAGCACGTCGAGGCCGTCGAGCCCCGGCATGGACAGATCCAGCAGCACGACGTCCGGCACGCTGGCGCGCCAGCGGTTCAGCGCCTTGGCGCCGTCGTCGCAGATGCCGACACGAAAGCCGCGGCGCTCGAAGGAGCGCTGCAGCGTGGTCTGCATCGCGGCGTTGTCTTCGATGACCAGCAGCTTCATGGGCCGGCAGGCTAGCACCGGGGTGGGCCCTCGCAGGGGCTGAGGTTTACCCCGACACGATGGACAGCAGATTGACAGCCTCGCTGCTGAGCATGGGGCTCCCAATAAGACAGGAGACAACCATGAACTTCCAAGTGAAGCTGCTTGCCGCAGCCGCACTGGCGGGCGCATCGACGCTGGCCGCCGCTCAATCCTCCAGCGTGACCATCTTCGGCGTGCTCGACGTCGGCGTGCAGCGCCTGAAGAACGGCAGCAAGACGCTCAACATGGAGAGCATCGACGGCCTGCAGACCAGCCGCATCGGCTTTCGCGGCCAGGAAGACCTCGGCAGTGGCCTGAACGCCAGCTTCCACCTCGAAGGCGCCATCGGCCCCGACGTCGGCGCCGGCGGCGACTGGCGGCGGCGTGCGACGGTCAGCCTCGCGAGCAAAGCCGCCGGCGAACTGCGCCTGGGCCGCGACTACACGCCCACCTTCTGGAACATCAGCAAGTTCAACGCCTTCGGCACCAACGGCGTGGGCGCAGCCAGCAACCTGGTCTACGGCTTCGACGGCGTGTCGGGCACCTCCAAGACGGTGATCCGCTCGGACAACTCGGTAGGCTACTTCCTGCCCGATGGCCTGGGCGGCGTCTATGGCCAGGCCATGGTGGCCGCCGGCGAGGGCACGACGGGCCGTTACTCAGGCGTGCGCATCGGCTACGCCGGCAATGGGCTGGACGTGGCGCTGGGCATCTCGGACACGACCAACACCGTGGCCCGCGACAAGTTCAAGGTCGTCAACCTGGGCGGCAGCTACAGCATCGGCGCGCTCAAGCTGCTGGGCCTGATCCACAACAGCAAGCAGACAACACGCGAGCAGAAGAACTACGTCATCGGCGCCCACTACGCAATCGGCTCGGGTGTCATCCGTGCCAGCTACGTCAATGCCCATTCACGCAACAGCGCCAATGGCGAGGACTACACGGGCAAACTGTTTGCCGTAGGCTATGTGCACAACCTGTCCAAACGCACATCGCTCTACGCGACGGCGTCGCAGGTCAACAATAGCAAGACAAGCCGCTTCCTGATCCCCGGCGGCTCGGCCATCACGCCGGGGCAGGATTCGAGCGGCGTCGAAGCCGGCATCTACCACTCGTTCTGATCTTCAAAAAGACAACGGAGACAAGCATGCGTCGCGATACCTTCCTCAAGTCCCTGGCGGCTTTGGCCGCCACCGGCGCATGGCCGCTGGCCGCCGATGCGGCGGGTGTTCCCATCAAGATGATGATCCCCGCCAACCCCGGCGGCGGCTGGGACACAACGGGCCGCGCCTTCGGCAAGGCGCTGCAGGACGCGGGCCTCGCATCCTCCGTGCAATACGAGAACAAGGGCGGCGCGGCTGGTGCCCTGGGCCTGGCCCAGTTCGTCAACGCGAGCAAGGGCGACCCGCATGCGCTGCTGGTCATGGGCGCCGTCATGCTGGGCGGCATCATCACCGGCAAGCCGCCGGTGAGCCTGTCGCAGGCCACGCCGATCGCGCGACTGATCAGCGAGTACAACGTCTTCGTCGTGCATGCGGCCTCGCCACTGAAGACGATGAAGGATGTCGTCGATCAGCTGAAGAAGGACGCCGGCAGCGTCAAGTGGGGCGGCGGCTCGCGCGGCGCCACCGAGCACATCGCCGCAGCCATGATCGCCCGCGACGTGGGCGTGGATGCAGCCAAGATCAACTACGTGCCCTTCCGCGGCGGCGGCGAGGCCACGGCGGCCATCCTGGGCGGCAACGTGACCGTCGGTGGAAGCGGCTTCAGCGAATTCCAGCCTTATCTGGAGAGCGGCAAGATGCGCGCCATCGCCGTCACGTCGCCCACACGCATCAAGGGCCTGAACGCACCCACGCTGAAGGAGCTGGGCATCAATGTCGAGATCGGCAATTGGCGCGGCGTCTACGCGCCGCCCGGCATCAGCGCCGAGCAGCGCAAGGCCCTGACCGACATGGTCGTGCAGGCCACCAAGAGCAAGAGCTGGGCGGAGTCCATCGAGAAGAACGGCTGGACGCCGGCACTGCTGGCCGGCCCCGAGTTCGACGAATTCGTCGACCGCGAGTTCGCGGCGCTGCGCGCCATCATGGTGAAGTCCGGAATGATTTGAGCCCCTCGTCCGGCCTCGCCGCGCTGAACGCGGGCGAGGCCGGCCGGTCCCCCGAGGGGACGGCGATGTCCGCTGCATTGAGCCGCGAACACATCGCCCACCGGCCGGCTTGGGAGCGGCCCGGCGCTCGGCCCGTGCGTTTGAACACCTGATATGAGGTATGTCTCCATGAGCGACAACTCTCCTTTGACTGGCCAGTCCCTGGCGGGCGTCGGCGTCCTGCTGGTCGGCGCCGTGATGGCCTACGGCGCAACCTTCATCTCGGCAGAGGCAGGCTATGCCGGCGTGGGGCCCAACGCCCTGCCCTGGCTGGTGTCGGTGGTGCTGGTGGTCTGCGGCGGCTGGCTGGTCTGGGAGGCACGCAGTGGCGGCTACCGCGAGATGGACGAGCCCTCGGGCGCCGCGCGCGGTGACTGGCATGCGGTCGCCTGGGTTATCGCCGGCATCGTCGCCAACGCGAGCCTGATCATGACAATCGGCTTCATCCTGTCCTGCGGGTTGTGCTTCGCGCTGGCGGTACGTGGGCTCCGCGTTGCCGAAGGCAAGCCCGGCGGTGGCCTGCACCGCAGCCTGGTCGACCTCGCCACGGGCGTTGCCATCTCGGCCCCGGTGTTCTGGATGTTCACCAAGCTGCTGGCCATCAATCTGCCCGGGCTGACAGCCAGCGGCTGGCTGTAGAGGACTGCTCAACATGATGGATCTCTGGAACCAACTGCTGGGCGGCTTTGCCACGGCCGGCACGCCCATCAACCTGATGTGGGCCTTCCTGGGCTGCGTGATCGGCACGGGCATCGGCGTGCTGCCGGGCCTGGGCCCCGCGGTGACGGTGGCCATGCTGCTGCCCATCACGTCGCAGGTGGAGCCCACCGCGTCGATGATCTTCTTCGCCGGCATCTACTACGGTGCGATGTACGGCGGCTCGACGACCTCCATCCTGCTCAACACCCCGGGCGAAACCGGCACGATGGTGACCGCGCTGGAGGGCTTCAAGATGGCCAAGAACGGGCGCGCCGGTGCGGCGCTGGCCACGTCGGCCATCGGCTCGTTCGTGGCCGGCACCATCGCGACCGTGCTGGTCACGCTGTTCGCGCCGGTCGTCGCTGACTTCGCCATCACGCTCGGCCCCCCCGAGTACTTCCTGCTGATGCTGCTGGCCTTCACGACGGTCAGCGCCGTGCTGGGCAAGAGCACGCTGCGCGGCATGACATCGCTCTTCATCGGCCTGGCGCTCGGTCTGATCGGGCTGGACCAGATCACCGGCCAGGTGCGCTACACGGCCGGCGTGCCAGAGTTCATGGACGGCATCGAGACCGTGCTCGTCGCGGTCGGCTTGTTCGCCGTGGGCGAGACGCTCTACATGGCGCTCTACGAAGGCCGCAGCACGCAGGATCTGAACAAGCTCGGCAGCGTGCACATGACGGGCACCGAGTGGAAACGCTCCTGGCCCGCCTGGCTGCGCGGCACCTTCATCGGCTTCCCCTTCGGCACCATTCCTGCGGGCGGCTCCGAGATCCCGACCTTCCTCAGCTACGCCACCGAACGCAAGCTGAGCAAGCACCCGGAAGAGTTCGGCACCACGGGTGCCATCGAGGGCGTGGCCGGCCCCGAGGCCGCCAACAACGCCGCGGTGACAGCCACCTTGGTGCCCCTGCTGACCCTGGGCATCCCGACATCGGTCACCGCGGCCATCCTGCTCAGCGCCTTGCAGAACTACGGCATCCAGGCCGGCCCGCAACTGTTCACGACTTCGTCGACGCTGGTCTGGGCGCTGATCGCCTCGCTCTACATCGGCAACGTGATGCTGCTGGTGCTGAACCTGCCGCTGGTGGGCCTGTGGGTGAAGCTGCTGAAGATTCCCAAGCCGCAGCTGTACGCCGGCATCTTGATCTTCGCGACGGTCGGCGTCTACGGCATGCGCCAGAGCGCCTTCGACCTGTTCCTGATGCTGGGCCTGGGCCTGATGGGCGTCGTCATGCGCCGCTTCGACTTCCCGACCGCACCCGTCGTCGTCGGCATGATCCTGGGCCCCCTGGCCGAGGCGCAGGGGCGCAATGCCCTGTCCATCGGTAGCGGCCACTGGGGCGTGTTCGTCGAGCGACCGCTGTCGCTGGGCCTGCTCGTGCTGCTGGGCGCCGTGCTGGTGTTGCCGCGTCTGTGGCGCTGGCGTACCGCCAAGCGCGGCTAGGCCCACGCGAGCACCAAAGAAAAAGCCCCCGAATCTCGCGATTCGGGGGCTTCCAATCTTCAGAAATTTGGTAGGCGCGATTGGATTCGAACCAACGACCCCCACCATGTCAAGGTGGTGCTCTAACCAACTGAGCTACGCGCCTGAAGAGCTGCGCACTATAGCATGGTTTTTATGGCGCTGGCTAGAGTTCACTTGCGACGTGCCGAACGCACGCCGGAGATGGCGCACAAGTCGCGCAGCACCTTGGCCAGCTTGGACGCGTCGGACAGCTCCAGCGTGAAGCTCATCCAGGCCGTGTCGCCGCCACCTGCCCTGGGCTTCACGGCGCCAGGCTTCATCGACTGCGTGTTGACCGCGACGACGTTCATCTTCTCCTTGGCGAACACCTCCAGCACATCGCGCAGCAGACCCTGGCGGTCGCCGGCCTCGACGAGCACGTCGACCGGATAGACCGGCGCACCCTTGCCGACAGCGTCGCCACCGCCCCATTCGACCGCGATGACGCGCTCCGGAGAGCGGCGCTTCATCTCCCCAAGGTTGCTGCAGTCGACGCGATGGATGGCCACGCCCTTGCCGCGCGTGACGAAGCCCGAGATGGCGTCCGGCGGTGCGGGCCGGCAGCAGCGCGATAGCGTCGTCAGCAGCGAGTCGATGCCCACGACCAGCACGCCGCTGCGCGCGCCGCTGCTGGCGCTGCGTGTGTGTCGCTGCGCCAGCAACTCGTTCTCGTCGGCAACGGGCTCGGGCGGGCGCAGCAGCAGCTCGATATTGCGCAGCGAGTACTCGTCCTTGCCCACCACCTCGAACAGCGCGTCAGCCCCCTTGAAGCCCAGACGCGCGGCGAGTTCGTCGAGCTTGAGAGCAGTCCGGCCTTCACGCTGCAGCAGCTTCTCGACCAGTTCGCGACCCTTGGCGATCGTCTGCGCCTGCTGCAGCGCGTTGAACCAGGCACGCACCTTGGCGCGCGAACGCTGGCTCTGCAGGTAGCCAAGTTCGGCGTTGAGCCAATCGAGCGACGGCCCACCCTCCTTGGCCGCAATGATCTCCACCGTCTGGCCGCTTTGCAGCTGCGTGTTCAGCGGCAGCATCTGCCCGTCGATGCGGGCGCCGCGGCAGCGGTGGCCGAGGTCGGTGTGCACCGCGTAGGCGAAGTCCACCGGCGTTGCACCGGCAGCCAGCTCGACGATGGTGGCCTGGGGCGTGAAGACGTAGATGCGGTCGTCGAAAGCCGGGGCGCCTTCGGCCGTTTGCGTCGTATCGCGCTCCCAGGCCAGCAGCTGGTTGAGCACGGCCTTGCGCGCGCGGGCCACCTGCTCCTCGAACTCCCCGGCCGCGCTGACACCGGCATAGCCGCGCGCGCCGGCCTCCTTGTAGGCCCAGTGTGCAGCCACGCCGTGCTCGGCATGCTCGTGCATTTCGCGGGTGCGGATCTGCACCTCCATCGCCCGGCCGTCAGCCCCGAGCACGACGGTGTGCAACGACTGGTAGCCGTTGGGCTTGGGCTTGGCGATGTAGTCGTCGAACTCGCCCGGCACCGGGGTGTAGATCTCGTGCAGGCGCGCCAGCGCCGCATAGCAGTCGGACACGCTGGCGACGATGACGCGCAGCGCGCGCAGGTCGAAGACGCGGTCCAGCGACAGGTCCTTGCCCTGCATCTTCTTGTGGATACTGTAGAGATGCTTGGGCCGGCCCTGCACCTCGGCGGCGAGGCCCTGGCCATAGAGGTCGGCCTGCAGCGCGGCGCGTGCGGCCTCGACGCGCTGCTCGCGCTCAACGCGGGTCTCCAGCAGGCCCTTGGCCAGCGTCTTGTAGGTCTCGGGTTCGCGGAAGCGAAAGGCCAGGTCCTCCAGCTCCCACTTGATCTGCCAGATGCCCAGCCGGTTGGCCAGCGGCGCGAACACGGTCTGGGATTCGTCCGCCAGCTCGCCCGGGCAGGCCAGCTTGCTGGCGGCGTACCAGCGCAGCGTCTGCAACCGCGAAGCCAGGCGCAGCAGCACAACGCGCAGGTCGCGCGAGAAGGCCAGCAGCATCTTGCGCACGCGCTCGGCTTGCTCGGCACGCACGTCTGCCCGCCGGTCGGTCTGGACCTTGGCGTCGCGTGCAGCGCGCTGCAGCTGCACGAGGCGGCGCGTGTGCGTGACGAGGCTGGCGTAGCTGTCACCAAAGGCCTTGGCCACCACCTCCTCGGGCTTGTTGAGGAAGTCAGCCGCGTAGACGAGATACGCCGCGGCCTGCAATTCCTGGGCGGCGCCAACGCTCTGCAGGATGGTGGCCACGCCATCGGCATGGGCGAGCGCGTTCTCGCCGGTGTCGAGCAACTCGCCGCCCAACAAGGGCTCGGCAAAGGCGCGGGCACGAACCACCTCGACGTTGGAATGCCCCGCGCCGGCGTCCAGCAGCGCGACGATGGGCGCGGTGGCCGCGCCCTCGGCCATCAAGCCGGTCTTCATGAACTGAGAAAGTCCCTCACGATGGAGATCTGGTCGTCGTGGATCAAGGTTGGCGCATGGCCAATGCCGGGCAGCTCGACAAGGCGGGCATTCGGGCCTCGCTGGGTCATGGTGCGTGCAGTCTCGGCGCTCAGCAGGTCGGACTCCGCGCCGCGGATCAGCAGCGTCGGGCAGCGCAGCTGGTCATAGGCGGCCCACAGCGCGGCCTCGCCGGCGGCGACGAGCTCGGGCGTCACGGCCGTAAAGGGCAGCGCGATGGCGGGGTCGTAGTGCAACTTCCACTCGCCGCCTTCCTGGCGGAACAAGGGCTCGGACAACGCCAGCCATTCCGCGTCGGTATGCGGGCCGAAGCCCTCGGAGATGCTGCGCAGATACGCCGCGCCCTCCCCCGGCGACGCAAAGCGCGGCGCCTTGCCGAGATAGCTGCCGATGCGCTGCAGGGCCTCGAAGCGGATCGCCGGGCCCACGTCGTTCAGCACGAGGCGGCGAATCGGGCTGGCCACGCCGTCGGGCCGCGGCAGCGAGGCCAGGCCCAGGCCGATGAGCCCGCCCATGGACGTGCCGACCCAGTCCACCTGCTCCACGTCCAGCCGCGCCAGCAGCGCCACCATGTCGGACACATAGCCGGGGATCTGGTAGCCGGCCGGCTGGCGCAGCCAGTCGGAGCGGCCGCGGCCGACGACGTCGGGGCAGATGACCCGGTATCGCTCGGTCATCACGCGGGCCAGCGCATCGAAGTCCCGCCCCTGGCGCGACAGGCCGTGCACGCAGACCAGCACCGGCGCGTCCGCGCTCGGCCCGGCCCACTCCCAGTAAGCCATGCGGTGCAGGCCGGTCGTGTCCAGGCAATTGACGAAGCTCAGTCGGGGCTGGGTCATGATGCAATCCTTTGAGTCATCCTAGCAACCAAGAAGGACCCACCATGTTGAAAGGCAAGACCGCCCTCGTCACCGGCTCCACCAGTGGCATCGGCCTGGGCGTGGCGCTGGCGCTGGCACGCCAGGGCGCCAACCTCATCCTCAACGGCTTCGGCGACGTCGACGGACCCAAGGCAGAGGTCGCGGCCCTCGGCGTGAAGGTCGGCTACCACGGTGCCGACATGAGCAAGCCGGCCGAGATTGCGGCCATGGTGGCCTATGCCGAGGCCGAGTTCGGCGGCATCGACATCCTGGTCAACAACGCCGGCATCCAGCATGTGGCGCCGGTGCAGGACTTCCCCGTCGAGAAGTGGGACGCCATCATCGCCATCAACCTCAGCTCGGCTTTCCACACGACCCGCCTCGCCCTGCCCGGCATGCTCAAGAAGAACTGGGGCCGCATTGTCAACGTCGCATCGGCGCATGGCCTCGTCGCGTCGGCGCAGAAGTCGGCCTACGTGGCCGCCAAGCACGGCCTGGTCGGCTTCACGAAAAGCATTGCGCTCGAGACGGCGACGGTGCCGGTCACCGTCAACGCCATCTGCCCAGGCTGGGTGCTGACGCCGCTGGTGCAGAAGCAGGTCGACGCGCTGGCCGCGAAAGATGGCGTCAGCAACGACGAAGCCAAACGCCGCCTGCTGGCCGAGAAGCAACCCTCGCTGCAGTTCACGACGCCGGACGAACTCGGCGAACTGACCGTCTTCCTGTGCTCCGACGCAGCCATCAACGTGCGCGGGCAGGCCTGGGCGATGGATGGCGGCTGGACCGCGGTTTGAACGGCCCTACTTCGTGAGCTGAACCGAGCCGCTGACGTTCACCGTCACCGTGGCCTTGCCGGCCTCGGTCGGCAGGGACTCGTCCGCCCCGGCGACGCCCATGCGCATCGCCTTCATCATCATCGGCCGCGGTGCCGCCTCGTCGCTGTTGATGCCAACCTCGCCGACGACATAGCTGCCGTAGCCGAACTGGCGCGCATAGTCGGCCGCCTTGGCGCGGTAGCGGGCGATGGCCTGGGCGGTGATGTCGGCCTCGGCCTTCTCGCGCGCCTCGCGCGACAGGCTGTAGCCCACGCGGGCGATGGTCAGCGTGCTGATGCGCCCGGTCAGCTGGGCGATGGCCGCAGCGTCGCGTCCTTCCACCAGCAGTTCCGCACTACCCTGCCAGCCATTGATCTTGCCGGTCTTGGGGTCATTACGCGGGTAGAGCGAGAAGCCGCCCGTCTGCACATCGACCTGGCCCGGCTTGGCCACCTTGCGCGCCTCGGCCAGCGCCGCATCCAGGGCCTGCTTCAGGGCCGTTTGCACGGCGGCCGCCTCCGGGCCCTCCCGCGTCGTCGAGAAGCTGACGCCAAGCACATCGCGCACGACCTCGGCGCTCGCGCTGGCCGACAGGCTGAGGCGTTCGCGCGGCACGTCGGCGGCGGCATGGGCAGACAGCGCCAGGGCGAGAGCAGACAGGACAAGGACTTCACGCATAAGAAACTCTCGTTGCAAGGAGGGAAAGCCCAGCTTACCCGGGGGAGTTGGCAACGAGCTGTAACTGCTGCGTCTCGTCCTACAAAGTCGGGTTTCAAACCTGCTCACAATGGCGCTGTTACAAATTCAGGAACCGCGATGAACAGCAGCGCGACACCCCGCCAGAACCGAATCCTCGTTGTCGACGACGACGCCCGCATCCGAGACCTGCTCCGGCGCTACCTCACCCAGGAAGGCTTTGAAGTGCTGCTGGCAGAAGACAGCCGCGCGCTGAACAAGCAGCTGACCCGCGAGACGGTCGACCTGATCGTGCTGGACTTGATGCTGCCCGGCGAAGACGGCCTGACCATCTGCCGCCGCCTGCGCGCCGCCAACGACAGCACGCCGATCATCATGCTGACGGCCAAGGTCGAGGACGTGGACCGCATCGTCGGCCTGGAGGTGGGCGCGGACGACTATCTGGCCAAGCCCTTCAACCCGCGTGAACTGCTGGCCCGCATCAACGCCGTGCTGCGCCGCCGCCCGCCGCCGGAAGCCCCGGGCGCGCCGAGCAAGGAGCCGATGACGGTGACCTTCGGCCCCTTCGAGTTCGACCTGGCGCTGCGACGCCTGACCAAGAACGGCGAGCAGCTGCCGCTGACGACCGGCGAGTTCTCCATGCTCAAGACCCTGGTGCGCCACCCGCGCCAGCCTCTCAGCCGAGACAAGCTGGCCCAGCTGGCCCGCGGCCGCGAGTTCGAGCCCTTCGACCGCAGCCTGGACGTACAGATCTCGCGCCTGCGCAAGATGCTGGAAGCCGACCCGGCCCAGCCGCGGTATATCCAGACGGTGTGGGGCGTGGGCTATGTGTTCGTGCCCGATGAGAACGCCTAGGAAAAGCTGATAACTTTGCGGGGCAGACCACCCGAGCGCGGCACGCGTTCTGTACCCAACTGACTAGGCAGGCATGGCCCGTCCTCACCTCGCGCTCAACCTCTTCTGGCGCACCTTCGCCTGGCTGGCCCTGCTGCTGGCCGGCGCAGTGCTGGCCTGGCAATACACCTTCAAGCTGCTGGAAGCCGAGCCGCGCGCATTGGAGTCGGCCGAGCAGTTGGCGGGCCTCGTCAAGCTCAGCCGCATCGCGCTGGAGCACACCGATCCGATCAACCGCGTTGCCGTCATCAGCTCGATGTCACGCGGCGACACGGTGCAGGTGCGCGTGGCCGAAACCAGCGACCGCTGGCTGCCCTACGACACCAACCCCTTCGCCAAGAAGCTGGCTGCCGAACTGAGCCAGACGCTGGGGCCGGACACCGTCATCGCGCGTAGCGTCAATGACGTTTCCGGCCTGTGGGTGCGCTACATCGTCGGCGAGGACGCCTTCTGGCTGCGCACCAGCGCAACACCGGTCTCCATCTCGCTGGCCAGCAATTGGTGGTGGGTGGTGATCGCGTTGCTGGCCACCGTCGTGGGCTCGGCGCTCATCGCCAGCCTCATCAACCAGCCGCTGCGTGAGCTGGCCGAAGCGGCCGGCCGCATCCGCGATGGCGAGTACGACTCGCGCCTGGACGAGAACACGATGACCAGCGAGATCCGCGAGGTCAACATGGGGTTCAACCGCATGGCACGCGAACTGGCCAAGCTGGAAGAGGACCGCGCCGTCATGCTCGCCGGCATCTCGCACGACCTGCGCACACCGCTGGCGCGGTTGCGGCTGGAAACCGAGATGAGCGTCAATGACGAACAGGCACGTCACTTCATGGCGCAGGACATCGACCAGCTCGACGCCATCATCAGCAAGTTCATGGACTACGCGCGGCCCAACGAGACCCAACTGCGCGAGACCAAGCTGGTGGACATCGTCGAGCGCGAGGTGCAGGGCTTCCGCGACCCCGACCAGATCCGCTTCCGCGTGCAGGTCAGTTCGGCGCTCAAGGTCTTCGTCGACGACACCGAGTTGGGCCGCGTGCTGCTCAACCTGTTCGAGAACGCGCGTCGTTACGGCCACGTGGAAGGCGAGCCAGCGCGTGTGGACGTGAGCGCCGGGCGCCAGGGCTCCTGGGTGGAACTGCGCGTGCGCGACCACGGCCCCGGCGTGCCGCCTGACCGCCTGCAGCGCCTCACCGTGCCGTTCTACCGCGGCGACGCCGCGCGCACCGCAGCCAGCGGCGCCGGCCTGGGCCTGGCCATCGTCGAGAAATCGGTGCAGCGCCTGGGCGGCACGCTGTCCATCAGCAATGCCGAGGGTGGCGGCCTCATCACCGTGCTGAAGCTGCAGGCGGCCTGAGCTAATCTGCCGGCCATGTCCAGGGCCGCCCTGCTTTCGCTACTGCTGGTGCTCAGCACCACCGTGCAGGCCCAGGCGGTGGACATGCTGGTGTTCCCCAATCCCGGCCTGTTCGAGGTCGGCCCAGACGGCAAGGTGTCGGGCCCGGGCGGCAAGCTCGTGGCACGCATCGGCGAGGTCAGCGGGGTGGAGTTGCGGGTGCGCGTGATGCCCGTCGTCCGCGTCTTGCAAACCCTGTCACAGCAGCCCGACAGCTGCGCTGCCGGCGTGCCACGCTCACCCGAACGCGAGGCCACGACGCGCTGGGCCGGCCTGCTGGCCAGCAGCTCGCTGATGCTTTATGGCCGGCGCGACGAGACCCGCATCGTCACCGGCGTCGCCGATCTGCAAGACGCCGTCATCGCCGCACAGCGCGAGTCACTGCCCGCTGCCTGGTTGCACGCGCGCGAACTGAAGGTGCAGGAGGTGCGCGACTCGGTCACCGGCCTGCGCATGCTGCAGGCCAAGCGGGTGGACTACTGGCTGGCCAACGAATTGCTGGCTCAGCACACCTTCCGCGGCCTGGGCGAAGAGCCCGCGCGGGCGCTGCAGAACTTCGGCCGAGTCGAGGCCTACCTCGCCTGCAACCACCAGACCGCACCCGCGACGCTGGACAAACTGCGTGCCGCGACGGAGCAGATGCGCCGCGATGGCGAACTGGTGCCCTTCGGCGTGCGCTAAGGCCCGTCAATACGTGGCCCCGGGGCGGTGGGCTGAATGGCGTGCGAAGGCCGCAGGCAGCCTGACCCGGCGAGAAGTTCCTATCCCGGGGGCACGACAAGCCCTAATCTACCGCCATGCCACGCATCGAGCTGCTTCCACTGCTGCTGAGCTTCGCCGCCGCAGCGCAGGCCCAGGCTCCAGCGGTGGACATGCTGATCTACCCGAATTCCGGCATCTTCGAGATTACCGACGGCCGTGTCGGTGGCGCCGGTGCGGTCTTGCTGACACGGCTGCGGGCAACCAGCGGCGTGCAGCTGAACGTGCAGGTCATGCCGATCGCGCGAGCGCTGCAGACCATGCCGCAAAAGCCCGGCACCTGCCTCGTCGCCATGCCGCGCACACCGGAGCGCGAGGCTCAGTTCCGCTGGGCCGGGCCTTGGGCCACCAGCACCTTCGCGGTTTACGGGCGCGCCAACGAGACGCGCCGCGTCGACGGCCCGCAAGACATGCGGGGCACGAGCACCGCCGTGCTGCGCGAGTCGATCCCGGCCACTTGGCTCAAGGAACACGAGCTGGCGGGCTACGAGGTCAACGACGTGACCACCGGCCTGCGCATCCTGCATGCCGGGCGCGTCGACTTCTGGCTGGGCAGCGACCTGCCGACCCGTTTCATCATCAAGGCCAGCAACGGGCCCGTGCCGCGCCTGCTCTACAGCTTCGGCCGGCTCGACCTCCATATCGCCTGCCATGCGGCAACGCCAGCGGCGGTCGTCGAACGCCTGCATGAGGGCATCGAGCAGTTGCGCCGCAACGGCGAGCTGGCGGAGTTCGGCGTGCGCTGACTCAGGCCGCTCCGGCCAGCAGGCAAACCGCCCTCGCCTCGATGGCGCGGCCCTCACCCACCGGGCCCATCTTCTCGGCCGTCTTGGCCTTCACGTTGACCTGGCCCACGTCCACGCCCAGCACCTCGGCCAGGCGCGCGCGCATGGCCAGGATGTGGGGCGCCATCTTGGGCGCCTGGGCCACGATGGTCGTGTCCAGGTTGACGAGCTGCCAGCCCGCCTCGCGCACGCGCCGGTAGGCCTCGGCCAGCAGCACCATCGAGTCCGCACCCTTGAATTCGGTGGCGGTGTCGGGAAAGAGCTTGCCGATGTCGCCCAGGGCCGCGGCGCCGAGCAGCGCATCGGTAATGGCGTGCGCCAGCGCGTCGGCGTCCGAATGGCCGAGCAGCCCATGCGTGTGCGGGATGGTGATGCCACCAAGGATGAGCGGGCGGCCGGTGACGAGCTGGTGGGTGTCCCAGCCTTCGCCAATCCTCAGTGCGGTGAGAGCGGGAAGAGTCATGCCGACATTGTCGCCGCCTGCTATGGTGCGGCCCGCCATGAAACGCCTTGCCCTCCTCTGCCTGCTGGCCATCGCCCAAGTCGCCGTCGCCCAGGCGCCCCGCCCCAAGATCGGCCTTGTCCTCTCTGGCGGCGGCGCCCGGGGCCTCGCGCACATCGGCGTGCTGCGCGTGCTGGAGGAGATGCAGGTGCCGGTGGACCTCATCGTCGGCACCAGCATGGGCGCCGTCGTTGGCGGGGCCTACGCCTCCGGGCGCAGCCTCGATGAGCTGGAGACGCTGGTGAGGAGTGCCAACTGGAACGCCATCCTGGCCGACCGACCGGCGCGCGACCGCCTGGCCATCCGCCGCCGCGAGGACGACGAGCGCCTGCCTTCGCGCATCGAGTTCGGCTTCACGCTGGAGCGCGGCGCCATGCTGCCTGGCGGCGCCGCCGGCAATGGCCAGTTGGAAGCGACGCTGTCCTCCCTGCTGCCCGCCACCCGCACCGACGACCCGCTGCGCAAGCTGCCCATCCCATTCCGCGCCGTGGCAACCGACCTGCTGTCAGGCGCCATGCTGGACCAGGCCGACACGCCGCTCTTCGAGGCCCTGCGCGCCTCCATGGCCGTGCCCGGCGTGTTCGCGCCGCTGCGCGTCAACGGCCGCCCAAGGGTGGACGGCGGTCTGGTGCGCAACCTGCCCATCGACCTCGCGCGCCAGCTCGGTGCGGACATCGTCATCGCCGTCAACGTCGGCACGCCGCTGCTGGAAGAGCGCGAGATCACCAGCGCGGTCATGGTGGCCAACCAGATGCTGCAGATCCTGACCGAGCAGAACGTGCAGCGCTCGCTGCGCGAGCTCAAGGCCCAGGACGTCGTCATCGACCCCGACCTCGGCGGCATGGGCTTCATGGACTTCTACCGTGCAGACGAAGCCATGGCCACCGGCCGGCGTGCCGCACTGGCCGCTGGCGAGCGCCTGGCCGCCCTGGCGTCGCCCAGCGACGCGGCCGCACTGCAAGCACGCCGGCTGGGCGTGCCCGAAGCCGCACAGGGCGCCCTGCCACTGGTTGAACTGAAGTTCAGCGGACCCCGCCGTATCAACGCAGAGGCACTGCGCGCCGAGCTGGCACTGCAGCCTGGCGCCCCCATCGGCCGCGCTGAACTGAACCGCGCCGTCGAGCGCCTCGACGGCTTGGGCGACTTCGAACGCATCGAGACCGACGTCGACGATCGCGACGGCAAACGCAGCGTCGAGTTCAAGCTCACCGAAGCGGACTGGGCGGCCAGCCGCCTGCGCCTTGGCCTGGAGCTCTACAGCAACTTCGCCGACGCCAGCAGCTACTCGCTGGTGGCCATGCACGTGGCCAACTGGCTCAACCCGTGGGGCGCCGAGCTGCGCTCGGTGGCCCGCATCGGCTCCACGCGCGGCCTCAACACCGAGTTCTACCAGCCGCTGGGCCCGGGCTCACGCTGGTTCGCCAGCGCCAAGCTCGCTTACACGGCTGGCAGCAACGACGTCTTCGACCAGGGCCAGCGCGCACTGCGCCTGTCCAGCAGCCTGACCAGCGCCCAGCTCGAACTCGGCCACCGCGTCGCCGGCCTGGGCGACCTGCGGCTCGGCATCGGCCGGCTGCGCGCCAGCGACGAGGTTGTGCTGCCCGTCGTGCCCGAGGGTGGCCGGCGCTCGCAGAGCTATGCCCAGCAATACCTGGAACTGCACACGGATTCGCTGGACTCGCTGGCCTTCCCCAGCCGCGGCCAGTGGACGACGGCGCGCATCGAATGGCTGCATCCGCGCGGCGAGTCCAGCGTCATCAACGCGTCGCTGCTGGGCCTGGCGGCCTTCCGCCTCGGCGAATGGGCCGGCCAGCTCTACGGCGAGTTCGCCCACGCCGAACGCGGCCAGGCGCGGTCGCTCGGCGGCTATCTGCGCCTGTCCGGCACGCCGGACGGCTCGCTGCTGGGAGAGAACATGGTGCTGACCCGCATCGTCATGGCGCGGCGCATCGGCCAGATGCCCGTGGGCCTGGGCGGCGCGGTGCGCGTGGGCTTCTCGCTGGAGGCAGGCGCGGTCGGCGCCGGCGAGGGGCTGAAGTTCTCCAATGTCCCTCGCAGCGGCTGGAAGCAGGCTGCCAGCGGCTTCCTGAGCGTGGACACGCGCTTCGGGCCGTTCTTCCTGGCACTGGGGACGACGCGGGGTGGGGAGACATCGGCGTATCTGCTGCTGGGGCCGACGTGGTGAAAGGGCTACGCAGCATGCTGGCTGACCTGCGCACCCCGTGGCCGGCTATCGCTTGAGAACCCGGATTGGAATCAGGTAAGTATTTCGCACTGACCGTCGATCACCGGAAGCGAAGCGAGAGATGCACAGCAGCACATCGAGTTGCGCTTGAAACGAATGTGGTAATTCCTGGGGCTCCACAGCCACAGTCCAAGTCACTGACCGGAAGGGCCATAGCCAGCGCCGCTGCAAATCAGGAAATCGTGCTTCGACGGCTTGCCGATCCAACCGGCCGGCACGCACGGCCTCCAGGCACTGCGGCGCAAGAAGATCCGCGAGTGACGTACTCAGCACACTCAGATGCTGGACTGGCCAAGGCGAATGATTGCCGATGGCGATCCGCACTATCGACGCCTCGATGCGCGTGAGGTCGATAGTGGCACTCAAAGCGTCGAGTGGGCGCGGTTCCATCAACCGGAGCACTGTGGTGCTGGTCATGAACAACGAATTCCTTAGCTTCAGGATGCCAACAAACCAAAGTCCAAAGAAGTAGTCGCTGTCGTACTGCAGAAAGCGCCTGATCACCCAAGCGGTCGCCAGAAGCAACGGAGCGCGCTGGCCCCATCCCCACGAAGCTGGCGCTGGCAAGTAAAGCGCCAAGCCCAACAGCAGCAAAGCCACCAGAGGACTCCTCAGATGGCCTACCAATTTCCTGACCCTAGATTTCTGTCGCTGCGCCCATTCACGGATCATTCGTCTGAAGTAACGGCTGGGGTCCTTCGTTTCGCTCATGAGCGCAGGCACCGTTCCGCAAGCTCGAAGTCTTCTGGCCACGTCACCTTGAAGTTGGCCATCGAAGCCCGCACGAGAAGTGGCGCCAGCCCCAGCGCCTCGACGGCGCTGGCCTCGTCGGTGGCCGCGGCGCCCATCGCCGTCAGCGCCTGCTCGACCAGGCCCAGCCGGAACATCTGCGGCGTCTGCGCCGCCCACTTGTCGCGGCGGTCGACGGTGGCCGTCACGCGGGCATCGGCGTCACCGGCCTTCAGCGTGTCGGCGATGGGCTGGGCCAGCAAGCCGCCCACGGCGTCATGCTCGCAGGCGTCGATCAGCGCGTCGACCCACCCGGGCTGCAGCAGGCAGCGGGCAGCGTCATGCACCAGCACCCAGTCTTCGTCCTGTGCGCCGCGCTGGCGCAGTTCGGCCAGGCCACCAAGCACGCTCTCGGCCCGGCTGGCGCCGCCGACGCGGGCAACCCAGCCGGCATAGCCCGGCAGCGCGGCCTCGAAACGGTCATCGGCGGGTGACAGCACCACCAGCGTCTGCACGAGGCGCGGCACGGCCGCGAGGGCGGCGAGCGTGTGGCCCAGCATGGGTTGGCCGGCGATGGGCACGTATTGCTTGGGCATGCCGGCGCCGGAGCGTTCGCCGATACCGGCGGCGGGAACCAGGGCGAAGAAGCGGCGAGTCGTCATTCCCCGCATCTTCTCAGGCGTCGTGCCCGGGGTTCTGGCGCGCGAGGCGCCGCAGCAGCCCGGGCCAGGCCAGCTCGGCGCCCGAGCCGCGCATGACCTTGTCGCTCTGCGCCCGAATGCCGGCGAGGATCTGCGTGGGGATACGGATCAATTCACCGCCGCCGGCCTGTGCGGCGATCTGGATCTCGCAGGCGCGCTGCAGCATGAACATCTTCAGGAAGGTGTCGGCGGCACTGTGGCCCAGCGTCAGCAGGCCATGGTTGCGCAGCATCATCAGCGAGGTGCGGCCGAGGTCGGCGACGAGCCGCACCTTCTCCTCGGGATTCAGCGCCACGCCTTCGTAGTCGTGATAGCTGAGGGAAGCCAGCGGGAACAGGCTGTGCTGCGAGATCGGCAGCAAGCCCTCGCGCTGCGTGCTGACCGCCACGCCGGCCACCGTGTGCAGGTGCATGACGAACTTCGCGTCCTCGCGGGCCTCGTGCACGGCGCTGTGGATGATGAAGCCGGCCGGGTTGACGTTGTAGTCGCTGGGCGCCACCTTCTCGCCCGCCTGGTCCACCTTGACGAGGCTGCTGGCCGTGATCTCCTCGAACATCATCCCGTAGGGGTTGATGAGGAAATGGTGCTCCGGCCCCGGCACGCGCGCCGAGATGTGGGTGAATATCAGGTCGTCCCAGCCGTGCAGCGCCGCAAGGCGGTAGAGGGCGGCGAGGTCGCAGCGGACTTGCCATTCGTCGGGGCTGATGTGTGCGGGTTTGGCCATGTTGTCTCCTTGCCATGAGAGCGTGTCAGGATAGTCCTCGCGGGTCACCCAGAATGTCGCCTTCGTTGCGCCCATCTACCCGAGTCATGCTCTTCAAGCCCGCAGCCCTTCTTGCCAGCCTGGGTGCCACACTGGCCATCGGTGCAGCGCAGGCGTCCGAGGGCCTGATCGCGATGGCCGCGCTGACGTGCGAGCCCGTCCGCGTCGCTCGCGGCGTCATGGAGGGCTGCCTTGCCGCCGAACCCGCGCTGCGCACCCGGTATGCCACCCTGGTGGCCGACTGGACGGCAAGGAATGCCCGTAACGCCGCCACGCTGGAAGGCCAATGCCGCGCCGAGCTTGAATCCAAGGCGCCGAACGCGCAAGAGCGCGACGACGTCTGGGCCCAAATCCGACGCGTCAACGACGACACCATCCGCAACAACCTCGCAACCAGCACAGCCAAAAAGGGCGGTTGCGATGCAACGTTGCAGGAGATGAGGAACGGCAAGGGCGATCTCGCCTGGTTCCTGCAGAAGCCCTAGCCAACCGGGTCGGGGACAATCCGGTTTCCCATGCTGATCCCCGACCTCCGCCAGCGCCTGCGCGCGCTGGGCGCCAACCCTGCCCATGAAAGCCGCGTGCTGCGGCATTGGGTGTGTGCGCTGCCGCTGGACGGCGGCAAGCGACCGCTGCAAGGCTTTCTGCCCAAGGCCGTCATGCAGGCGCTGCCGGGGCTGATGGCCGAGTTGGAAGGGCTGCTCACGCTGCGGAGCGAACACGCCGGCGGCGACGGCCAGTCGGCCCGGTTGCTGCTGGGCTTGAACGACGGCCAGACGGTGGAGACCGTGCTGCTGCCGCGCGACGGCGTCTGCGTGTCCAGCCAGGTGGGCTGCGCGGTGGGCTGCCAGTTCTGCATGACAGGCACCGAGGGGCTGATACGCCAGGTCGGCAGCGCCGAGATCGTGGCCCAGGTCGTCATGGCACGCCGCAAGAACCCCAAGCTGAAGAAGGTCGTCTTCATGGGCATGGGCGAGCCCGCGCACAACCTGGCCAATGTGCTGGACGCGATCACGCTGCTGGGCCAGGAGGGCGGCTTTGCGCACAAGCAGCTGGTGTTCTCGACGGTGGGCGACGCGCGCGCCTTCGAGGCCCTGCATGCGGCCGACGTGAAGCCGGCGCTGGCGCTGTCCCTGCACACGACCGACGCCGCCAAGCGCGAGCGCCTGCTGCCACGCGCACCGCGGCTGACGCCCGAGGAACTGGTGGAGGCGGCGGACGCCTACTCCCGCGCCAGCGGCTACCCCACCCAGTACCAGTGGACGCTGCTGGACGGCGTCAACGACGGGCCGGAGGAGCTGGACGGCATTGCCCGCCTGCTCAAGGGTCGCTATGGCCTCTTGAACATGATCCCCTTCAACAGTGCGCCCGGCCTGCCCTTCACGCGGCCGAGCTGGGAGCGCGCGCGCGCCATCGCCGCCGAGCTGTGCAGCCGCGGCGTGCTGACCAAGCTGCGCGACTCCGCCGGCCAGGACGTGGAAGGCGGCTGTGGCCAGCTGCGCGCCCGCGAGGCCGTGGGCCGGCCCATCCGCGTCGTGCGGGCGTCGTGAGGATTCACGCCTGAAATCCGGCGCCTGACACCTCAACCGGTGACAGGTACAGCCGGTTCCAAACGCAGAATGCCGGCGCCGCATCGGCTGTCGCCGCTGCGAGAAGACATTCCGTTTGGAGGAGACATGACCCCATTTCAGTTGCTGGCCTCGCGCGCCCGCATGGCAACGCTGCTGGCGGGCACCGCCCTGTGCCTGCAGGCCACGGCGGCGCCCACGGTGAACAAGTTCGAGCCGACGACCCAGCTGGGTGGCAGCACGCTGCAGCTCAACGGCAAGGGCACGCGTGTGCGCCTGGTGTTCAAGGCCTACGACATGGGCCTGTACACGGCCAAGCGCGTCAGCACGGCGGCGGATCTGTTCGCACTGCCCGGGCCCAAGCGCCTGCAGTTCACCGCCTTGCGTGAACTGCCCGGCACTGACCTGGGCCGGCTCTTCCTGCGCGGCATCAGCGACAACACGCCCAGCCAGCAGATGACCCGCCACACGCTGGCCACCACGCGCCTCATCGAGATCTTCTCGGGCAAGCCCAAGCTGGTGCCCGGCGACACCTTCGCGATGGACTTCGTACCCGGCAAAGGCACACAGTTCTACATCCAGGGCCAGGCCCAGGGCGAGCCGGTGGGCGACGACGAGTTCTTCACGCTGGTGCTGCGCATCTGGTTCGGCGAATCGCCGGCCGACACGGCACTGCGCGACGCGCTGCTGGAAGGCCCTACGGGCTGAAGCCGCGCGGGTGGCACTTCTAGAATGGCCGCCATGCGCCGCTGGTTCATCGCCCTGCTGACCTTGCTTGTTGCCGCCCAGTTGTCCTGGGCCGGCGCGGCGCTGTGCTGCGTGGATGAACTGGCCGGCGAGCCCGGGCAGCAAACCTCGCTGTTGAGCGGCGAGCTGGCGCACTCGGTGCCGGCCGCCGAGGCCCACCCGGTCTGCGAGACCGGCCATTGCCACTGCCACCACGCCGGCTGCGCCACGCCGCTGGCCGAGGCGAGCAGGCTGGCGTCTGCGCAAGCACTCGCGCCCGAGCTGGCCGAAGCTGCGCTGCTGAAATCCCACATCCCTGCCGGGCTCGAACGCCCCAATTGGCTGCGCGCCTGATTCGGCGCGCCGCTTCCCCCTGTTGATCTGAAGCGCGGCACCTGCGGGTGCCGGCCGCGCCGAACCGTCCGTCGTTGTTCCCACAACCCTGGAGAGTTCGATGCGAAGCCCTGTTGGCTTTCTTCTGTGGATGGCGCTGATTCCCGGCGCATCCCATGCCCTGACGCTGGCCGAGGCGCAACGCCTGGCCCTCACCCACAACCCCGATCTGGCCCACGCACGCCTGGAACTGCAGGCGCAGCAAGGCGCTGAACTGCAGGCCGGCGCACGGCCCAACCCCGAGCTCAGCGTGCTGCTCGAAGACACGCGCAGCGCCACGCGAACGAGCACGGTGCAGCTGAGCCAAGCCATCGAGCTGGGCGGCAAGCGCGCCGCGCGCCAGGCTGCAGCGGCGCAATCACGCGAGCAGGCCGCCGTGGCGCTGGCGGCCAGGCAGGCCGAGCTGCGCGCAGCCGTCGCCGCGGCCTTCTTCGACCTGCTGGGTGCGCAAGAGCAGCAGCGGCTGGCCGAGTCGTCCCTGGACCTGGCCCGCAGTGCAGTGACGGCGGCCGACAAGCGGCTGCAGGCCGGCAAAGTGCCACCGCTGGAACTGGCCAAGGCCCGCGTCGCTGAGGCTGGCGCGCGAGCCGACGTTGCGCAGGCGCAGAGCGAGCGGCGGCTGGCCCGAGGCCGCCTGGCGGCGTTGTGTGGCCAGGGGCTGCAGACCGTGACCCAGGCCGACGGCGACTCCGCCGCCCTGCCCCCACTGCCCGACGACCGGCGCCTGGGCGAATGGATGGCCGACGCCCCGGCGTTGCGACTGGCGCGGCTGGACATCACCCGCCGGCAGGCACTGCTGGAGGTGGAACGCGCGCGCCGCGTGCCGGACGTGACCGTAACGGTGGGCGCCAAGCGCGACGCCGAACTGGGCCGCACGCAGGCCGTGTTCGGCTTCTCGGTGCCGCTGCCCTTCAACGACCGCAACCAGGGCGGCCTGCTGGAAGCCCTGCGCCGCGAAGACCAGGCACGCGAAGCGCTCACCAGCGCGACGCTGAAGCTGCACACCGACGTGGCCGAAGCCACCGCCCGGCTGCGCCTGGGCCGTGAGCAGGTGGCACTGCTGCGCGACGACGCGCTGCCCACCGCGCAGACTGCGCACGACGCGGCCCTCAAGGGCTACGAGCTGGGCAAGTTCGCCTTCCTGGACGTGCTGGACGCCCAGCGCACGCTGTTCCAGCTGCGCCGCCAGCTGCTGCAGCACAGCGCCGAGACCCACCGCGCCGCCGCCGACCTGGACCGCCTGCTGGGCCGGCCCACCCACCACCTCAGCGAGGACTGATCCATGAACAAGAAGGCAATCGCCATCGCCGCCGTGCTCGCCGTTGGCCTGCTGCTCGGCGTGCTCATCCTGCGCAGCGGCAAGCATGGTGCTGACGAGCATGAGCACGGCCACACCGAGGAGAAAGCGGCGCCAGCCGCCGCGCCGCGTGCGCGTTTCAGCGACGAGCAGCTGCGGCACAACGGCATCACCCTCGCCGCCGCCGGCCCCGCGCGGCTGGCCATCTCGCTGCAGTTGCTCGGTGAGGTCAAGCTCAACCAGGACCGTGCGGTCATCGTGACGCCGCGCCTGGCCGGCCTCGTCGAGGCCGTGCGCGCCAACGCCGGCGACCGCGTGAAGCGCGGCCAGGTGCTGGCCGTCATCTCAAGCCCGGCGCTGGCCGACCAGCGCAGCGAGCTGCTGGCCGCGCAGAAGCGCTTCGCCCTGGCCCGCACGACGCACGACCGCGAGAAGAAGCTGTGGGAGGACAAGATCTCCGCCGAGCAGGACTACCTGGCCGCCCGCCAGGCCATGCAGGAGGCGGAGATCACCGTCGAGAACGCGCGGCAGCGGCTGGCGGCACTGGGCGCGTCGGCGGGCAATGCGCAAGGGCTCGCGCGGCATGAGATCCGCTCGCCCATCGACGGCGTGGTCGTCGACAAGAAGCTCAGCGTCGGCGAGGCGCTGAAGGAGGACGCTGCCGTGTTCCAGGTGGCCGACCTGTCCAGCGTCTGGGTCGAGCTGACCGTGCCGGCGAAGGACCTGAACCAGCTGACGGAGGGCATGACGGCCCAGATCCAGGCGACGGCCTTCGACGCGAAAGGAGAGGCAAAGCTCAGCTACATCGGCGCACTGGTCGGCGAGCAAAGCCGCAGCTCCACCGCGCGCCTCGTGCTGGCCAATCCCCAGGGCCTGTGGCGGCCGGGGTTGCCGGTCACGGTGGCACTGAAGGCGAGCGAGGTCGAGGTGGCCGTGGCTGTCGCCGCGGATGCCATCCAGTCGCTGGACGAAGGCCTCGTCGTCTTCGTCCGCAACGGCCAGCAGTTCGAAGCGCGTCGTGTGGAGACCGGCCGTAGCGATGGCCGCCATGTGGAGGTCGTGAAGGGGCTGAACGCCAGCGAACGCTACGCGGCGAGGAACAGCTTCCTCGTCAAGGCCGACATCGGCAAGGCAGCCGCAGAACACCAACACTGATCATGTTTGAAAAACTCATCCGATTCGCCATCGAGCAGCGCTGGCTGGTGCTGCTTGCCGTGCTGGGCATGGCCGCGTTAGGCGTGTTCAGCTACCAGCGCTTGCCCATCGACGCCGTGCCCGACATCACCAATGTGCAGGTGCAGATCAACACCGAGGCGCCGGGCTATTCGCCGCTGGAGGCCGAGCAGCGCGTCAGCTTCGCCATCGAGACGGCGATGGCGGGCCTGCCGAGGCTGGAGCAGACGCGCTCGCTGTCGCGCTACGGCCTGTCGCAAGTCACCGTCGTTTTCAAGGACGGCACCGACATCTACTTCGCTCGCCAGCTCGTCGGCGAGCGCATGCAGCAGGCGCGTGCCGCCCTGCCCGCGGGCCTGTCACCGGCGCTCGGCCCCATTGCCACGGGGCTAGGCGAGATCTACATGTGGACCGTCGAGGCCAAGCCCGGCGCGCTGAAGGCCGACGGCACGCCCTACACGCCCGCCGACCTGCGCGAGATCCAGGACTGGATCGTCAAGCCGCAGCTGCGCACCGTACCGGGCGTGACCGAGATCAATACCATCGGCGGCGATGCCAAGGCCTACCAAGTGGCGCCATGGCCAGACAAGCTGGTGGCGCATGGCATCACGCTGCCGGAACTGGTGCAGGCGCTGGAGCGCAACAACGCCAATGTCGGCGCCGGCTACATCGAGCGGCGTGGCGAGCAGGTGCTGATCCGCGTGCCGGGCCAGGTGGCGGGCGTGGACGACATCGCCGACATCGTCGTCCGCGGATCGGCGCGCGTGCGCGACGTGGCCGAGGTGGGCATCGGCCATGAGCTGCGCAGCGGCGCCGCGACCGAGAACGGCCGCGAGGTGGTGCTGGGCGCCGTCTTCATGCTGATGGGCGAGAACAGCCGCCAGGTGTCGCTGGCCGTGGACCGGCAGCTGGAAGCCATCAACCGCAGCCTGCCCGCCGGCGTCATCGCGCAGACGGTGTACGACCGCACGACCCTGATCGACAAAGCCATCGCGACCGTCCGCGCCAACCTGCTCGAAGGCGCGCTGCTCGTCGTCGCCGTGCTGTTCGCCTTCCTGGGCAATCTGCGCGCGGCCGTCATCACGGCGGCGGTGATCCCGCTGGCCATGCTGTTCACCTTCAGCGGCATGGTGGCCAACAAGGTCAGCGCCAACCTGATGAGCCTGGGCGCGCTGGACTTCGGGATCATCGTGGACGGTGCCGTCGTCATCGTCGAGAACTGCGTGCGGCGCCTGTCGCACGAGCAGGCCGCTGCCGGCCGGCTGTTGACGCGCGCCGAGCGTTTTGACGCCGTGTTCGCCGCCGCCCGCGAGGCACGCAGGCCGCTGCTGTTCGGCCAGCTCATCATCATGGTGGTCTACCTGCCCATCTTTGCGCTGGGCGGCGTCGAGGGAAAGATGTTCCACCCGATGGCCTTCACGGTCGTCGCGGCGCTGCTGGGCGCGATGCTGCTGTCGGTCACCTTCATCCCCGCGGCCGTGGCGCTGTGGATGACGGGCAAGGTCGACGAGAAGGACAACCGGCTGATGGGCTGGGCCAGGCGCGGCTACGCGCCGCTGCTCGAGCGCGCCTTCGCCAGCCCCGCGCTGGTGCTGACCGTGGCCGGTGTGGCCGTAGCCCTGAGCGCCTTGATGGCCACGCGCATGGGCAGCGAGTTCATCCCCAGCCTGGACGAAGGCGACATCGCCGTGCATGCGCTGCGCATCCCGGGCACGTCGCTGAGCCAGTCGGTCGACATGCAGCAGGAGCTGGAGCGCACGCTGCTGCAGGCGCCCGAGGTGGCGCGCGTGTTCTCCAAACTCGGCACGGCCGAGATCGCCAGCGACCCCATGCCGCCCAACGTGGCCGACACCTTCGTCATGCTGAAACCGCGCGGCGAGTGGCCCGACCCCAAACGCAGCAGCGCCGAGATCCTCGAAAGCCTGCAAGCCCTTGCCGGCGGCGTGCCGGGCAACAACTACGAGTTCACCCAGCCCATCCAGATGCGTTTCAACGAGCTGATCTCGGGCGTGCGCAGCGACGTGGCGGTGAAGGTCTTTGGCGACGACATGGCCGTCATGGAGGCCACCGCCGGGCAGATCGCCAAGGTGCTGCAGGGCGTGGACGGTGCCGCTGACGTGAAGGTCGAGCAGACGACCGGACTCCCGATGCTGACCTTGCGCATCGACCGCTCCAAGCTCACCCGCTTGGGTATCAGCGTGGCCGATGTGCAGCAGACTGCCGCCGCGGCCATCGGCGGACAGGAGGCCGGCGTGCTGTTTCAGGGCGACCGGCGCTTCGACATCCAGGTGCGGCTGCCGGACAGCGTGCGCAGCGACGTCGACGCGCTCAAGCGCCTGCCGATCCGACTACCCAACGGGGCTCATGTGCAGCTCGGCGAGGTGGCCAGCTTCGACGAGGCGCCCGGCCCCAACCAGGTCAGCCGCGAGAACGGCAAGCGACGTGTCGTCGTGACGGCCAATGTGCGCGGGCGCGACATCGGTTCCTTCGTGGCAGAGGCGCAGGCCAAGCTGCAGGAGAAAATCAAGATCCCCAGCGGCTACTGGACGACCTGGGGCGGCAGCTTCGAGCAGCTGCAGTCCGCCACGGCGCGGCTCAAGCTGGTCGTGCCGGTGGCGCTGGGCCTGGTGTTTGCGTTGCTGTTCGC
Source organism: Roseateles sp. GW821-FHT02E12 (assembly GCF_059421665.1). Taxonomy (NCBI): domain Bacteria; kingdom Pseudomonadati; phylum Pseudomonadota; class Betaproteobacteria; order Burkholderiales; family Sphaerotilaceae; genus Roseateles; species Roseateles sp. GW821-FHT02E12. The sequence continues at coordinate 1,009,987 of NZ_JBWKVK010000002.1, read as the reverse complement.
AATGTTCGGCAACGTGCGCGACGGGCTGCTCGTCTTCACCGGCGTGCCCTTTGCGCTGACCGGTGGCGTCGCGGCGCTGTGGCTGCGCGACATCCCGCTGTCGATCTCTGCCGGTGTAGGTTTCATCGCGTTGTCGGGCGTGGCGGTGCTGAACGGCCTCGTGATGATCGCCTTCATCCGTGCACTGCGCGACGACGGCCTGCCCCTGGAACAGGCCGTTCGCGATGGCGCACTCTCGCGGCTGCGGCCGGTGCTGATGACGGCGCTGGTGGCGTCACTCGGCTTCGTGCCCATGGCCCTGGCCACCGGCACGGGCGCGGAGGTGCAGCGGCCGCTGGCCACCGTCGTCATCGGTGGCATCCTGTCGTCCACGGCCTTGACGCTGCTGGTGCTGCCCCTGCTCTATCGCTGGGCGCACCGCGAGCGCGGAGTTTCAGCTGGAGCGATAGGCGTCAGCGTCCAGGCCTAGCCGGCGGATGCGGTCGTGCAGGGTCTTGCGCGCCAGGCCCAGGCGCTCGCCGGCCTTGGCGATGTTGCCGCCGCTCTCCTGCAGCGCCTGCACGATCCACTGCCGCTCGACCGAGGCCAGCGCCTCGTCCAGCGGCGCCTGCGGCAGGGCCGCGGGTTCGCTGGGTGTCGGCAGCCTGGGCGGCACGGTCTCGGTGACCAGGCCCAGCACCCAGCGCTCGGCAAAGTTGCGCAGCTCGCGCACGTTGCCGGGCCAGTCGCGCGCCTGCCAGGCCGCCAACTGGGCTGCGCTCCAGGCCGGCACCGCGCGCTGCAGTCGCTCGCCGGCCTGGGCGCAAAAGTGGCTCAGCAGCAGCGGGACGTCCTCGCGGCGCTGGCGCAGCGGCGGCAACGCGATGCTGGCGACGTCCAGGCGGTAGAACAGGTCCTCGCGGAAGCGCCCATCGCTGGCCAGCTCCAGCAGGTCCACCTTGGTCGCCGCGACGACGCGGCAAGCCAGCGGCACAGCCGTGTTGGCGCCTAGCCGCTCCACGCTGCGCTCCTGCAAAACACGCAGCATCTTGACCTGCAGGGCCAGTGGCATGGACTCGATCTCGTCGAGGAAGACCGTGCCGTCGCCGGCGAACTCCAGCTTGCCGATGCGGCGCTTGGCGGCCCCCGTATAAGCCCCGGCCTCGGCGCCGAAGATCTCCGACTCGAAGACGCTCTCCGGCAAGGCGCCGCAGTTGATGGCGACGAAGGGGCCGCTCGCGCCACTGGCCGCGTGCAGAGCGCGAGCCACGACTTCCTTGCCGGCACCGGTCTCACCGTGGATGAGCACGTCCACCCGCGTCGGACCGAGCGTGGCGATCAGCGTGCGCAGTTGCTCCATCGCGGCACTCGTGCCCAACAGGCCGTCGGCGGGCCCGCCAGCGAGTTGGGCCTTGAGCCGCCGGTTCTCCAGCACGAGGCGGCGCTGCGCCAGCGCGCGGCGAACGACCTCGACGAGGTGCTCGGCCGAGAAGGGCTTCTCGATGAAATCCCAGGCGCCATCGCGCATCGCCTCGACCGCCATGCCGATATCGCCATGGCCGGTGACGAGGATGACGGGCAGTTCGGGATCTCGCTCACGCAGGCCTTGCAGCAGCACCAGACCGCTGTCGCCGGGCAGCTGGACATCACAGACGACGATGCCGGCAAAGCCGGGTTGCAGCCAGGCACGTGCCGCCTCGGCGGATTCGACAGCCTCGGCCTTCAGGCCTGCCAAGCGCAGGCTCTGCGCCGTGGCCAGGCGCACATGCTCGTCGTCTTCGACAAGCAGCACATCGGTGGGTTCAGGCGGGGCCATGCGGCGATTGTGAGACGGGCAGCTTGAGGATGAACTGGGCGCCGCCTTCTGGCCTGTTGCTGCCTTGCAGCGAGCCACCCAGCGCGTTGGCGATGGAGGCCGAGATGGACAGGCCCAGCCCCAGGCCATCACCGCGGCGCTTGGTCGTGAAGAAGGGTTCGAAAAGCCGCGCCTGCACGTCGTCGCTCAGGCCCGGGCCATCGTCGCTCACTCGCAGCAGCGCTTGGCCGGCCTCAATCTCCGCCTGCAGCGTGACTGTGCCGCCGCCCTTCTCCGCGCTGGCATCGATGCCGTTGCGCAGCAGGTTCACCAGCACTTGCTCGACGCGCACCTGCTGGCCCATCACGGCAAGGCCTTCGGGCACGGGCGGGCAGTCGAGCTTGACGCGCTGGCGGCGTGCCTCCGCGCTCACCAAGGCCGCCGCGGCCTGGAACGCCTCTGCCACCACCACCGGCTGCACGCGCAGCTCGTCGCGGCGCGCAAAACCCTTGAGCTGGCCGACGATGGCGGCGATGCGCTGGGTCAGGCTGTCGATGGACTGCAGATTGGTCTCGGCGTCGGCCTGCATGCCGCGCTCGAGGAAGACGCGGGCGTTGTCGTTCAGCGCCCGCAGCGCGGCCAGCGGCTGGTTGATCTCGTGCGTGATGCTCGCGGCCATCTGCCCGAGCACCGCCAGCTTGCCGGCCTGCACGAGGTCGTCCTGGGTGGCGCGCAGCGTCTGCTCGGTGCGGTGCAGTTCGTCCACGCGTGCCTGCAGTTCGCGCGTGCGCTCGGCGATGCGCGTCTCCAGGCTGTCGTAGGCGGCGCGCAACTCACCCTGGGCGGCCAGGCGCTCGCGGGCGCGGCGGCGACGCAGTTGAACGTAGGCCAGGGTCAGCAGCAGCGACACCCAGCCCAGGCCGGCGGCCCAGGCCCGGCCGGCGGCAATCTGCTCGGCGCCGCGGATCTCGGTGAAGGACAGCAGCGTCCAGCCGCGGTCCTCGACGGGCTGCTCGGTGACGAGGGCGCGCAGCTTGGCGGCCGCCGTGGCGATGCGCTCGATGCGGAACTCGGTCGACGCGCGTGACGGCTCGCGTGCCAGCGGCGGCAGTGGCAGGTCGCCGTACTGCTGCGTGTCGTGCAGCTCCTTGCGCGTCTCGTCCGACAGCGGCTGCAGAGTTCGGTATTTCCACGCCGGCCGGCTGGCGAGGAAGACCACGCCGCGCGCATCGGCCAGCATCAGCTCGCCGGCGCTGCGTGCCCAGTTGGCTTCCATTTCGTCGAGCGACACCTTCAGCACGACGACGCCGGCAACCGCACCGGAAAGCCGGTGGGCGATGAAATAGCCCGGCGTGCCGGTCGTGGAACCGCGCGCATAGAAGTGGCCTCCACCCTGCGCCATCGCGTCGCGGAAGTAAGGCCGGTAGGCGTAGTTCTGGCCGACGAAGGTCTGCGGGTCGCGCCAGTTGCTGGCAGCCAGCGTCAGGCCCTGCGCGTCGATGAGGAAGATGGCCGCGGCGGCGGCATCGTGAGCCACGCCTTCAAGCAGCGTGTTCACGTCGGCCTGGCGCTGCCGTGAACCCGGCTCGGCCAGTAGGCCGGCCAGCGCGGGGTGACGGGCCAGCACCTGCGGCACAGCCTCGTACTTGTCCAGCGCACCGGTCAGCTCGTGGGCGACAAAGCGCAGATGGCGCTGGGCGTCGTCACGAGTCTGCCCGAGGGCGAGGTCCAGCGACAAGCGCCAGGCGGCATAGGCAACCACTGCGCCACCCAGCACCACAAGCGCCAGCAGCGCAACGCTGCGCCGCCAGCGACGTGCAGAAACTTCAGTGGGCAGCTGATTCGGCATCGATCCTCGAATGCCGGCGCGTGTCACGCATCAACAGGTAGACGAGCAGCGAGCAGGCGATCACCGCAGTAGCGTACCAATAGAAGCCGCTCTCCATGCCCTGCTGCTTGAACCACAGCGCGATGTACTCGGCGCTGCCGCCAAACACCGACACCGCGATCGCGTACGGCACGCCCACGCCGGTGGCGCGGATGGAAGCCGGGAAGAGTTCGGCCTTCACCACTGCGTTGATGGACGTGTAGCCGCTGACGATCAGCCAGGCGCAGGCGATCAGGCCGAAGGCTTCCCAGGGCCCCTGGGCGTGGCGCAGCGCCGTCAGCAGCGGCACGGTGAAGATCGTGCCCAGCACGGCAAAGCCCAGCAGCAGCGGCTTGCGGCCGATGCGGTCCGACAGCGCGCCGTAGAGAGGCTGCAGCAGCGCGGCGAACACCAGGCTGCCGGCGGAGACGGCCGTGGTCTGCGCATCCGTCAGGCCCACCGACAGCTTCAGGAACTTCTGCATGTAGGTCGTGTAGACGTAGAAGGCCAGCGTGCCGCCCATGGTCAGGCCGATGACGATGAGGCATTCGCGCGGGTGCTGCATCAGCAGCTTGAAGCCGCCCATGCGGTCCTTGTTGCGCTTGCTCTCGGCCTTGAAGGCGTCGGTCTCGGGCAGGTCGGAACGCATGATCAGCGCAACGATGGCCAGCAGCGCGCCGATGAAGAAGGGAATGCGCCAACCCCAGGCCTTGAGCTGGGCGGCATCGAGCACGAAGTTCTGCAGCACCAGCAGCACGACGAGGGCCGTCAGCTGGCCACCGATCAGCGTCACGTACTGGAAGCTGGCATAGAAGCCGCGGTGCTTGGACGTGGCCATCTCCGACAGATAGGTGGCGCTGGAACCGTACTCGCCCCCCAGGCTCAAGCCCTGCAGCAGTCGCGCGAACAGCAGGATGGCCGGGGCCCAGACGCCGACGGCGGCGTAGGTGGGCGAGCAGGCGATCAGCAGCGAGCCGCCGCACATCAGCAGCACCGAGGCCATCAGCGCCAGGCGCCGGCCATGGCGGTCGCCGAGGTAGCCGAACAGCAGGCCGCCGACCGGGCGAATGAAGAAGCCCAAGGCGAAGATGGCCGCCGTCGACATCGACTGGGCCACCGGGTCGGACGAGGGGAAGAAGGACGACGAGAAGTAGAGCGAGAAGGCCGCGTAGCAATAGAAGTCGTACCACTCGACGAGGTTGCCGAGGGAGCCGACGAGGATGGCCTTCAGGCGGCTGAATTCGATGCGGTCGGGCGCTGCGGCCATGGCGGCCGAAGCCGGGGGAAAGATCGCTGACATGGGGCTTGTCTCCTGGAGTTGTGCCCCAGGATGAGCAGCTTGCGTGCCAACAGCGTGCGCGGTGCCGCACCAGGGAGGCGCGGTCGTCAGAGGGGCGGATTTGGCGGATTCCCGCCACTCGGCCGGTCGGATTGCCGCCATCGGCGGCAATCCGCCGCGCTCATGCCAAGCGGCTGGCAGGCCGCTTGTCCTTCGTCAGGCGTCGGACAGGCCGCAGGGCCTGTCCTCGGTCCGGACTCAGAAGCGCAGGTCGATGCTCGCCATGTCGAAGCGGCTGCCATCGCCATCCGGCTTCACGCTGACGACGCGAAACCTCTTGGCCGTGCCGACGCGGTACTCCAGAACGCCGGCCTTGGGCTCGCTGGCCTCGCAGGTCAACTTGTCGGAGTCCTTGGGCGCCTTGACGCGGTTGGCCGGCTCGCGGCAATCCAGCACCTCGCCGTAACGGCCCAGGGCTTTGGCATAGAAGGCCGCCACGCGCTCGGGTGACGCGCTGCTGCGGAACTTCATCGCGTGGATCTGCAGCCCGAAGCCACCGGCCCAGGCGCCGAAGCTGGCGCCGGCCTTGTCGTCACCGCCCTCCTTGAAGGGCACGGCACCCGCGTACACCGGCAGGCCCACATCGGCCGCCTCGGTGCGGGCGTTGCCCTGGATGCCCATGCTGAATTCCTTGTCGCCGTCTCCGGCCACCGCGGCCGAGGCGGCCAGCACGAGGGCGAGGCCGGCGAGAACATGGCGCTTGTTCATGATGACAATCCCCTGAGCGTTGTTGAAGGATGCGCTCAGGCTATGTGCCGCCGGCCTTACCCGCGACGCCGCCGCGACGGACTGCACGGCGGCGGGGACAGGCCGCAGGGGCGGCCGACGACCAGATCAGCCCAGGATCAGCGCTTGGACTTGACCCACTCCATGATCAGCTCGCGCAGCACCGGCAGCGGCACCTGCCCCGCGGTCAGCACGACGCGGTGGAAGCCCTTGATGTCGAACTTGGCGCCGAGGGCTTTCTCCGCCTCGGCGCGCAGTTGGGTCAGCTCCAGCTGGCCGATCTTGTAGCCCAGTGCCTGGCCGGGCCAGACGATGTAGCGCTCGACTTCGGAGGTGACATCGCTCTCGGCCATGGACGAGTTGTCCAGCATGTACTTGATCGCTTGCTCCCGCGTCCAGCCCTTGTGGTGCAGGCCGGTGTCCACCACCAGGCGCATGGCGCGCAGCTGCTCGTCAGACAGGCGGCCGTACCACTGGTAGGGGTCGGTGAACAGGCCCAGCTCCTTGCCCAGGCTTTCGGCATACAGCGCCCAGCCTTCCACGTAGGCGACGTAGAAGCTGCCGTAGCGGCGGAACTTGGGCAGGTTCTTGTCTTCCTGCGCGATGGACACCTGGAAATGGTGGCCCGGCGAGGCCTCGTGCAGCGACAGCGTCTCCATGCCGAAGATGGGCTGGGCCTTCAGGTTGAAGGTGTTGACGTAGAACACGCCAGGGCGCGAGCCGTCGGCCGACGGGCCTTGGTACGACGCACCCGCGGCGCTCTCGGCGCGGAAGGCCTCGACCTCGCGCACCTCGTAGTCGGCCTTGGGCGCGATGTCGAAGAGCTTGGGCGTCAGGCCGTTGATCTTCTTCTGCAGCTCGCGGTAGCCAGCCAGCAAGTCCTCGGGCTTGGCGTAGTAGTACTTGGGGTCGTCCTGCAGGTGCTTGAAGAAGGCCTTCAGGTCGCCGGGGAAGCCCACCTGCTTTCGCACGCCCTCCATCTCGCCGAGGATGCGCGCCACCTCCTTGAGGCCGATGTCGTGGATCTGGTCGGGCGTCAACGTGACGGTGGTGGACTGCCGCACGCGGTAGGCGTACCAGGCCTTGCCGTCCGGCAGCGCAGCCCAGGCGGTGCTCGTGCGCGCCTTGGGCGTGTACTCGTCGCGCACAAAGGCCAGCAGGCGGGCGTAGGCGGGCAGCACCTTGTCCGCCAGCAGCTTGTGCATCTCGGCCGTGATGCGCTCGCGGTCCGCGGCCGGCACGGCGTCGGGGAAGTTCTTGATGGGCCCCCAGAACAGGCTCTTCTCGGGGTCGGTCACGGCCAGGGCCGTCAGCTGCGGCAGCACCTTGTCCATGACGGCGCGGGGCTGGGTCACGCCGGCCTTGAGGCCCTGGCGCATGTTCGCGATCGTGCCGTCGAACACCGGCACGGCCAGCGTCAGGCGCTTGAGCCAGTCGTCGTAGTCCTTGGTCGTCTTGAAAGGCTGGATGGACTGGCCCGTGCCCATCTGCGCGAGGAAGCTCGGCAGGCCGCCAATCTGGCTGATGGGCTGCATCCAGTCCGGGAAGCGCTCGCCGGCCAGGTTCTGCTCCAGGTCGAGCTTGAGGATGCTGTAGGAGACGCGGTCCTTGGCATCCAGCTTGGCCTTGCTGAAGCCGGCCAGGCCCTTGAGCTGCGCCTGCGCGTCACGCTTGGCCTGGGCACGGTAGGCGGCGGTCGTCGTGTCGACGAGGCGGTCGTTGTAGCGCGGGTCGCCCAGCGAGGTGGCGAGGACGGGCTGGCGCTGCAGCACCAGTTCCCACTGGGCATCCAGCCACTGGTGAAAGCGTTCGCTCTCCGTGGGAGCGGCCCAGGCGGGCAGGCTCAGGGCCACAGAGGTCGCAAACAGGCTGAGGGCGTGACGACGGCGCATGGAGTCTCCGGTTTCGAATGGCCGCGATGCTAGCGATGCCCCTGCTGACAAGCCAAAGGACATGGCTTCCCTACAATTTGGGCGAGCCCCGCCTTTGCGGGGCTGTTGTCGTTTGTAGGCCTCGATGAATCTGCCCTCGCTGCCGGTAATTGCGCCCGGCAAGAAGTTCACCCACTCCCGCCCTGTCGGCTCGGCCGACGCCTTGCTGCTCGCGCGCTTCGTGCAGCAGCAGCGCGACGCCGGGCGGCTGGCCGCCATCTTCACCGCCGAGCCGGGCGACACGCAGCGGCTGGAAGACGAGCTGAAGTTCTTCGCGCCGGAGCTGAAGATCGCCGTCTTCCCCGATTGGGAGACCCTGCCCTACGACAGCTTCAGCCCCCATCAGGACCTGATCTCCGAGCGGCTGGCCACGCTGTGGGAGCTGCTGCAAAGCAAAAAAACGAAAAGCATCGACGTGGTGCTGATGCCGGCCAGCACCGCGCTGACGCGCCTGGCCCCGCCCAGCTTCCTGGCCGGCACGACCTTCAACTTCAAGCAGAAGCAACGGCTGGACGAAGCCTCGCTGCGTTCGCAGCTGACGCTGGCCGGCTACACCAACGTCAGCCAGGTCGTGCAGCCCGGTGAGTACGCCGTGCGCGGCGGCCTCATCGACCTGTTCCCGATGGGCTCGGTCGTGCCCTACCGCGTGGACTTGTTCGGCGACGAGGTCGACTCCATCCGCACCTTCGATCCCGACACCCAGCGCAGCCTCTACCCGGTGCCCGATGTGCGCCTGCTGCCGGGCCGCGAGTTCCCGATGGACGACGCGGCGCGCAAGAAGTTCCGCGAGCGCTGGCGCGAGAAGATGGACGGCGACCCGACCAAGTCGCGCATCTACCGCGACATCGGCGACGGCATCGCTTCGGGCGGCATCGAGTACTACCTGCCGGTGTTCTTCGAGCAGACGGCGACTGTCTTCGACTACCTCGGTGCCGAGGCGGGCTTGGCCCTGCACGGCGAGGTGGACGACGCCATCCAGCGCTTCTGGACCGACACCAGGGAGCGCCACCGCTTCCTGCAGCACGACCCGGAGCGGCCGCTGCTGCCGCCCGGCGAGATCTTCCTGACCACCGAGGACTTCTTCGGCCTGACGCATGCACACGCCGTGCTGTCCGTGCGCGGCACCGACCCGGTCGACTTTGCGCGGCCGCTGCCCGACATCAGCGTGGAACGCGGCGCACAGGAGCCACTGGCGCGCCTGGCCGCCCACCTCAAGGCCACGCCGCACCGCGTGCTGCTGCTGGCCGAGAGCGAGGGCCGGCGCGAGAGCCTGCTGGAGCAACTGCGCGACAGCAAGATCGACACGCCGTCGGTCAAGGACCTGGCCGAGTTCTTCGCCCAGGGCAAGGACGGTGAGAGGTTCGCCATCACGGCCGCGCCGCTGGCCGAGGGCTTCTTCTGGAACGACGCCGAGCACCCGGTCCAGCTCTTCACCGAGACCGAGCTGTTCGCGACCACGCCCACCACGCGTCGCCGGCGCAAGCAGGAGCAGGTCAGCGACGTCAACGCGCTGATCAAGGACCTGTCCGAGCTGAAGGTGGGCGACCCGGTCGTGCACATCAACCACGGCATCGGGCGCTACCAAGGGCTGATCAACATCGACGTGGGTGACGGCAGCTCGGAGTTCCTGCACCTGGAGTACGCCGACAAAGCCACGCTGTACGTGCCGGTGGCGCAGTTGCACCTGATCGGCCGCTACACCGGCGTGAGCCCGGAAGAAGCGCCGCTGCACAAGCTCGGCTCGGGCCAATGGGAAAAAGCCAAGCGCAAGGCCGCCGAGCAGGTGCGCGACACCGCCGCCGAGCTGCTCAACCTCTACGCGCGCCGGGCTGCCCGCGAGGGCCACGCCTTCCGCTACTCGGGCCACGACTACGAGGCCTTCGCCGCGAGCTTCGGCTTCGAGGAAACGCCCGACCAGCGCGCCGCCATCCACGCCGTCATCCAGGACATGATTTCGCCCAAGCCCATGGACCGCCTCGTCTGTGGCGACGTGGGTTTCGGCAAGACCGAGGTGGCGCTGCGCGCAGCCTTCGTCGCCGTCATGGGCGGCAAGCAGGTCGCCATCCTGGCGCCGACGACGCTGCTCGCCGAGCAGCATTACCAGAACATCGTCGACCGCTTTGGCGCCTGGCCGGTGAAGGTGGCGGAGATGAGTCGCTTCCGCTCCGCCAAGGAGATCAAGACCGCGATGGAAGGCATTGCGGACGGCACGCTCGACATCGTCGTCGGCACGCACAAGCTGCTGTCCGCCGAGGTCAAGTTCAACCGGCTGGGCCTGCTCGTCATCGACGAGGAGCACCGCTTTGGCGTGCGCCACAAGGAGGCGATGAAGGCCATGCGCGCCGAGGTGGACGTGCTGACGCTGACGGCCACACCCATCCCTCGCACGCTGGGCATGGCGCTGGAGGGCCTGCGCGACCTCAGCGTCATCGCCACCGCGCCGCAACGCCGCCTGGCGATCAAGACCTTTGTTCGCGCCGAAAGCAGCGGCACCATCCGCGAGGCCGTGCTGCGTGAGCTCAAGCGTGGCGGCCAGGTCTACTTCCTGCACAACGAGGTCGAGACCATCGAGAACCGGCGCCAGAAGCTGGAGGAGCTGGTGCCTGAGGCGCGCATCGTCATCGCCCACGGCCAGATGCCCGAGCGCGAGCTGGAGCGCGTCATGCGCGAGTTCGTGGCCGGCAAGCACAACCTGCTGCTGTGCTCCACCATCATCGAGACCGGCATCGACGTGCCAAGCGCCAACACCATCGTCATCAGCCGTGCCGACAAGTTCGGCCTGGCCCAGTTGCACCAGCTGCGCGGCCGCGTCGGCCGCAGCCACCACCAAGCCTATGCCTACCTGATGGTGCCGGACATGCAAGGCCTCACCAAGCAGGCCCTGCAGCGGCTGGACGCCATCCAGGCGATGGAAGAACTCGGCTCGGGCTTCTACCTCGCCATGCACGACCTGGAGATCCGCGGTGCCGGCGAGATGCTGGGCGAGAACCAGAGCGGCAACATGATGGAGGTGGGCTTCCAGCTCTACAACGACATGCTGGCCGAAGCCGTGCGGTCGCTGAAGGCCGGCCGCGAGCCCGACCTGCTGTCGCCCTTTGCCGCTACCACCGAGATCAACCTGCACGCCCCGGCCTTGCTGCCCGACGCCTACTGTGGCGACGTGCAAGTGCGATTGAGCCTCTACAAGCGCCTGGCCACGGCCGAGAAGAACGAGCAGATCGATTCGATGCTGGAGGAGATCACCGACCGCTTCGGCAAGCTGCCCACGCAGGGCCAGACGCTGTTCGACACCCACCGCCTGCGCGTGCTGGCCAAGCCCTACGGCGTCAGCAAGATCGACGCGTCTCCGGCGCTGATCAACATCAACTTCCGCCCCAACCCGCCCATCGACCCGATGCGCGTCATCGAGCTGGTGCAGAAGAACCGCAACATCAAGCTGGTGGGCAACGAGAAGCTGCGTGTCGAGAAAGCCTTGAGTAGCCCGCAGGACCGCGCCCAGGCCGTGCGCGAAGTGTTGCGGCTGCTGGGGCAGCCGTTGAAGGCGAACTAGGGACTGCGCCGCGCGGGCGAGGTGTCTAGACTGGCCGGCCGCTCCCGGAGATCTGCGATGAAGAAGCTGGTTCTCGTGTCCACCCTGCTGTTGCCCGCCCTGGCCAGCGCCGCCGGCCTGCTGGGCACGACAGTCGACGTGCGCTACCACTTCGAGAACGGCGCTCAGATCTTCCACACGCTGGACAGCGTCCTCGTTGGCGCGGGCACCGAGCTGAGCTGCCCCAGTGCCGCCCAGATCTGCCAGGCGCTGACGGCGTCGACCCAGACGCTGGACCTCAGCGACAACAGCATCCGCTACGACTACACCGGCACGGGCAGCAGCTTCAACAGCATCCCGGTCAACGGCTTCGCTTTCGAGTCGCTGTTCGACGCCGGCACGGTGATCACCGGCGTGACGCTGACGAGCAGCGGCGTTACCGGCCTGGACGCTTCGCGCGTCAGCTTCTCGGCGCACGCGGTGCAGGTCTACATGGCTGGCGTGAGCGTGAGCGGCCCGCAGGCCTTTTTCCAGCTCGACATCCAGACGGCGCCCGTGCCCGAGCCCGCCAGCGCGGCCCTGCTGCTTGGCGGGCTGGCGCTGCTGGCCGCCGCACGACGCAGGCGCTGAACGCACCGGGATAATGCGGGCCATCGATGGCCTGCCCTATCCTGAATCCGTGACCTCCCCCGCTTCTGACGGCCTCGTCCTGCGCGACGGCCCCGCGCTGCCGCCCCTGTCCCATTTCAAGCTCGCCGCCTTCGACATGGACTCGACGCTGATCAGCATCGAGTGCATCGACGAGATCGCGGCGCTGGCCGGCAAGGGCGAGGAAGTGGCCGCCATCACCGAGGCCGCGATGCGCGGCGAGATCACCGACTTCCGCGACAGCCTGCGCCGCCGCCTGGCCATCCTGGCCGGCGTGCCCGCCACCGTGCTGGACCGCGTGCTGGCCGAGCGGCTCACCTTCAACCCCGGCGCGCGCGAACTCTGCGCGGCGCTGAAAGCCGCGGGCCTCAAGCTCGTGCTCGTCTCCGGTGGCTTCACCTTCTTCACGCGCTTTGTCGCCGCGGAGCTGGGCATGGACTTCGTGCGCAGCAACGAGCTGGAGATTGAAGATGGCGCCCTCACCGGCCGCGTCGTCATGCAGGCCTGGGGCGACATCTGCGACGGCGAGCAGAAGCGCCTGATGCTGCTGGAATGCTGCGAGCTGATCGGCTGCCAGCCCGCCCAGGCCATGGCCGTTGGCGACGGCGCCAACGACCTGCCGATGATGGGTGCCGCGGGCCTGTCGGTGGCCTATCACGCCAAGCCCAAGGTGCGTGAGCAGGCGCGCATCGCCATCAACGAGGGCGGGCTCGAGCGGCTGCTGGAGCTGATAGAGCCGTGACCCGCTTGGCGGCGCTGCTGGCCACCGTGCTTGCGGGCACGGCGGCTGCGCAGTCACCGCCGCCGCTGCGCTTTGTCGCGGCCACCAACAACACGCTGCCCATCGCCGAATTCGACGCCCAGGAGCGCCTGGTCGGCGGTATCGCCAAGGATCTGGGCGAGCTGATCGCCGCGGGCCTGGGCCGGCCGGTCAGCTTCGTGCCGCTGCCCGGCAAGCGCGTCAGCGCCGCGCTGCTCGCAGGCGAGGCCGACGCCGTCTGCTTCGTGCTGCCGGAGTGGCTGCAGGGCGACTTCCGCTGGACGCGCGGCCTCATCCCCGATGCCAGCCTCGTCGCGGCGCACGCGGATGCCCCGGCGCTGACAAGCCTGCAGCAGTTGGCAGGCCAGCCCGTGGGCACCGTGCTGGGCTACAACTACCCGCGCGTCCAGCAAGCCCTGGGCAAGGGCCTGAAGCGCACCGACGTGCCCAGCATGGCGGCCAACCTGCGCCGCCTCGCCGCAGGCAAGGTGCGCTACGCGCTGGTGGAAAAGACCTCGCTGCAGTTCTTCCTGCACGAGCAGCCCAACGCGCCCGTGCACATCGCCTGGGTCATCGACCGCTTCGACGCACGCTGCGCCTTCTCGCCGCGCTCCGGCGTGCCCTTTGCCGAGGTGGCCCAGGTGCTGGACCGCCTCGTCAGCGACGGCAGCGTGGAGCGTGTGCTCGCACGCTACCGATGAACACGTCGCTCAGCGCATGCGGCGGCGCGCAATGCCACCGATGACGGCCAGGCCAGCCAGCATCAGTGCATAGCTCTCGGGCTCGGGCACGGCCGTCACGGCCAGCACGTCCGCCACGATGGGCGTCGAGTTGGAGCTGGCAACGGTCGTCCAGTTCGCGCCCACCGCCAGCGCCGACTGCAGCTGGGCGATGGAGCTGAACGGCACGTCGTTGGTCGTCACCTGGGCCGTGAACTGCGTGTAGCGCGTTGCCGTGGCAGCGTCGATCTTGTACTCGCGCAGCTGGATGCCGCTGAGGCCGGTGGCGGCCGTCGGGTTGTCCGACGAGGCGTAAGTGCCGCGGTTGGAAATGGCACCCAGGAAGGTGATGGCGGTGGGCTGGTAGTTGGTGGCGTACGACGCGGCCTGGTAGGCGTAGAGGATGTCGCCGCCGCTGGAGATGTTGGACGCACCGGCGTTCAGGTTGGTGACCGTGCCGTTGGCCGTGCCGCCAGCCGCGCCGGCCTTGGCCGCGTACTGGCCGTTGACACCCGTGCCCAGCAGGGCCACGGACGTGCCCGCGGCCACGTCGGCGCCGGCCGTCCAGGACCAGAAGGTCTCAGCCGTTGTAGAGAACACGCCCGCCGCCACCGTCGTCTGCAGCACATTGGTGTCGGTGAAGTAGATCGTCGTGCCGGCGGCGATGTCGACGAAGCTGACGAAGGACCAGCCGCCCACCGTCGTGTTGCCGTTCACGCCGGTGAAGGCGAAGTCGGTGTTGCCCAGCGTAGTGCCGGCGGCTTGGGCGCTGCCGATGGATGCGACTGCAAGGGCGATCAGGGTCAGGAACTTGCTCATGGTTTGTCTCCGTTGGGTGGTTGTCGGTTGTCGTGGGGGGAAATCAGCGGGCGCGCCGGCGGGCGGCGGCCAGGGTCAGCAGGCCGGGGATCAGCAGCAGGGCCGAAGCCGGCTCGGGCACGGGGGCGGCGGCGAGCACGAGGTTGTCGATGGACACGCCGTAATAGCTGTCGCGGTTGCTCAACGTGAAGCCGGCGATGTCGGCCGCGCCGCCGTCGCGAGCAAAGGCGTAGCGGCCATCGGTGCGGCCACTCAGGTCGACGGCCTCGATGAGGCTGCCGTCGGTGCGGTACAGGCTCAACGTGATCGCACCGCCGTCGGCGTCGCGCAGTTGCAGGCCCAGCGCCGACACGGGCGAGCTGAAGCGCGCCGAGATCGCGCCGAAACCATCGGCGGCCCCGGCCTGCGGGCCTACGCCGAACAGCGCCGCGCCGTCGGCATCACCGTAGTGGTACGCACCCAGGTTGGCGCCGACCGAGCCGGCCAAGAGTGTCAGGCCCACGGTGGGCGTGCCGAAGCTGAGGTCGTCGAACCAGTCCTGGGCCACCGCGCCGGGCCGCGGGGCCTTGGCCACGGCCAGCTCCTGGCCGGCAAAGCTCTCGCCGAACTGCACGCCGCCGCTGGTCAGCAGGCCGTCAAGGCTGACGCTGTCGAACGCGTTGGCGGCCAGCTCGTTGAAGCTGACGGTGGCGGCGCCCAGCGAGGCGTAGGTCACCTCATGGGTGGCAGCGGCGTGGGCCTGGACCGTGACGAGGCCGAGCAGCAGCGCGGCCAGGGTGTGGTGTTTGAACTTCATGGGGATCTCCTTGATTACTGGCCGCCGACGACGGTGACGTTGTCGAAATCGGCCGTGACGACCGCACCGTTGTTGCCGGACGAGAGGGCCAGGCCCACGTAGAGCGTGGGCACGCTCACGGTCAGGTTGGTGGTCTCCGACCAGCTGAGGCCGTCGGCCGAGGCCGCGGAATACACCGCGTTGCCACGCCGCTCCACCCTCACCCACACCGGCAGGGCCGACGTGGAGAAGCTGCCGATGTTGGATTTGTTGTTGCCGTTGATGGCCGCCCTGATCGCTCCGGTGGACGAGTAACGCGCCGTCCAGGCATAGGCCGGCGTGCCGGTCAGGCCGTTCATCGCCACCACGCCAGCGCGGCCGGAGTCCGCGTTGCCGCCCTGGGTGACGACGCGCGCGGTGAAGGTGAAGTTGCCTGTGAGTGCCCTGTACTTGAAGTTGAACGCGTAGGGGCTGCCGGTGTTGATGACGCCGGCGCCCGACATCGTGTAGGTGCCGGTGGCCTGCACATAGCTCGCGGCCGGGGCCGGCACGGTCACCAGCGGGCTCAACACCAGCTCGTTGCCACCGTTCGCATCGCAGGGCAGCGTCGGCGTGCAGGCCGTGCCCGGGATCAGCGGAGCCGGATTCGGGCCGGGTGCGGGTGCAGGTGTCGGGCTCGGTGATGGAGCCGGCGAAGGTGTCGGGCTCGGTGCGGGGCTGGGCGTGGGGCTGGGTGCTGGTGCGCCCGGCAGCGGTGCGGGCACCGGGCCTTGCACGGCGAACATGCCCACGCGGCCGGCACCGGCGGTGGACTGCACGGCACCGCGCGCCGCATCCGCGGTGCGCAGCGTGTAGGCATACGGCGGCACCCAGTTCTGCGCAACGGGCACGCCCTCGCAGCCCTGCAGCTCGATGTCGATGACGCCGGCCATGGGCTTGCCGAGATCGTCCTTGTCGCTGATGAAGCGGTGGCCGCTGCTGCGCATCGAGATCGCGTCCTTGCCGCCGGCCAGCTTGCCGCAAACCTCCTTGGGCTTGAGGCCGGTGAACTCGTAGAAGTTGTTCTCGTTGATGACGTCGGACTGGTAGCGCGCGTCCAGGCCGGAGGCGAACTTCAGGTCCGCGTCGCTGGTCGTCGTGCTGCCGCTGACGAGGTTGTTGTACATGTGCAGCTGGCCGAAGCGCACCAGCGGCAGGCGTGAGCCGGTGCCGTTCCACCAGTTGCCGGCCATCGTCACGTGCAGGCGGCCGGCGTCGCTCCAGGCGCGGCCGGAGTCCCCATTGCCCACCAGCGTCGTCTTGTGATGCTTGCTGAAGACGCTGTTGGAGATGGTCACGTAGTCGCTGCCGCGCACCACGTCGAGAGCGCCATCGTGCCGCGTGTCGCTCGCCAGCGAATCGGGCGTGTCGCCGTCGCTGATCGTCACGTGGTCGATCCAGATCTGCTGGCCGCGCGTGACGGTCAGGCCGTCCATGTAGGCGTTGCCGCTGTCCTCGGGGTTGACGTCCCAGGGCGTGTCGATTTGCAGGTTGCGCAGGATGATGTTGCGCGTCCAGGTCGGGTAGGTTTCCGGGTTCTTGCCCGCCGCCACCCAGTTCTTGAAGTCGGCCTCGGGGTCGCCACCGGGCGCCAGCGCGGCCTCGATGCCGATGAGCACCTGCGTGCCGGTGATGCGCGCCGGGCGGCCGTTGCCGTCGTTGATGCCCACCAGCGTCGTGTTGGACGGAATGGACAGCGAGCCGCCGTTCTTCTGGTCCAGGAAGCCCGTGTACTCCTCGAACACCGTGTTGCCATCGCGCCAGCGGAAGTCGATGTGGCCGACGACACGGATGATCTTGGGCTCGTTCTTCGCCTCGCGCAGCGCCGCCAGCAACTGCTCCTTGTTGAACACCGTGTAGACGCGGTTGGCCGCGGCTGCGGAGCCGCCGGTGACCAGCACCTTGCCGGAGCGCGACCGGCCATGCCAACCGATGTCGGGCGCGGTCTCGCGCTCGAAAGTCAGCGCGCCGCCGGTGGGGTCGACGGTGGCGAACTGCCAGGCCGGCAGCTTGGGCGCCGCGCGGTAGTTGCTCGGGTTGTGCAGGCCGCTGATCGTGGCCGGCGCGGCATAGGTGCGGGTGCCGACGTCGAAGAGCAGCGGCGCGCTGGTGTCGGTCAGCGACATCGCGTCGATGGCGGGCGCCGGGGGCGGCGTGGCCGGGCGCGGGTCCCGCGCGGCCAGAGCCTTGGCGGTGGCGGTCTCGGTAGTGGCTGCCGCGGTATCGAGGCGTCC
Organism: Roseateles sp. GW821-FHT02E12; assembly: GCF_059421665.1. NCBI lineage: Bacteria > Pseudomonadati > Pseudomonadota > Betaproteobacteria > Burkholderiales > Sphaerotilaceae > Roseateles > Roseateles sp. GW821-FHT02E12. Next base: position 992,827 of record NZ_JBWKVK010000002.1, on the reverse strand, counting down.
TGCCGTTGCCTGCTCGCCGGCCTGCTGGACGGTCACGAAGTTCGCAGGGTTCTCCTGGCCGCCACCGCAGGCCAGCAGGCCGAGCGAGATGGACGAAGCCAGCAGACCCAATTTGGGCTTGCTTGAGGTCATGGCATGTCTCCTGGCGCGCTCGTACAGCGCGCGCTTTGTCTTTGCTGGGCATGCCGCCCCCTGGGTCTGAACGTTCGCAAGAAAGCAGGCATGAGCCCACCCGGCACCCGACCCGTCAGGGGTCAGGCGCGCAGCGCTTCAGCAGCAGGGAACGGGGGGATCGGCGGCAGGCCGAGGGGCGCTTCGACCTGTGCGGCACCGGCTCGCTCAGGCGTCAGGAGGGTGAGCGGGCACAGCAGGCGCACCGCACCGCTTCGGCTGGCGAGACCCCGGCTACCCGGTGGCATCCGGTCAGTGGTCTCGTTTCAGGAGCAGGTGAAACAGTGTTTCGTTTTTTTGATTTGGGGTCAACGCCGGGCATTCCCTGAGGGCATTTGTTCAGGGGGCGAGGCGAACCCGCAGGCAACGTTGTCAGCCGCCAGGCGGGATGACGCGGCCCGCCTTCATGACGAAGTCGACCTTTTCCATCAGCCGGATGTCGGCCAGTGGGTCGCCCTTGACGGCGACGATGTCGGCCAGGCGGCCGGGCGCGATCGCGCCGAGCTGGCCCTCTTGGCGCAGCAACCGTGCGGCATGGACCGTCGCACTCTGGATGGCGGCCATCGCCGGCATGCCGGCCTCGACGAGGTAGCCAAATTCCTTGGCATTGGCGCCATGCGGGCCGACACCCGAGTCCGTGCCGAAGGCGATCTTCACGCCGCCCTTCCAGGCGCGGTTCAAGGCCTGCTGCACGAGGATGCCGACGCTGATCGCCTTGAGCCTGACCACCTCGGGAAAGTAGCCCGGCTGTTGCGCCTTCTCGCTCGCAAAGCGCCCGGCCGACAGCGTTGGCACCAGCCAGGTGCCGTGCTGCTTCATCGCGGCCACAACCTCGTCGTCGAGGTAGGAGCCATGCTCGATGGAATCCACGCCGGCGCGAATGGCGCGCAGCATGCCCTCCTTGCCATGGGCATGCACGGCGACGGCGAAGCCATAGTCTTTGGCCGTATCGACGACGGCCTTCAACTCGGCATCGGTGAACTGCGGGTTGACGCCATTCGTCGCCAGGCTCAACACGCCGCCGGTACCGGTCAGCTTGATGAGGTCAGCACCTTCCTTGTAGCGCTGGCGCACGGCCTTGCGTGCGTCGTCGGCGCCGTTGATGACCCCCTCGACCGGGCCGGGGTCGCCGCGGAGTTGGTTGTTCAGGCCGTTGGTGGGGTCGGCATGGCCGCCGGTCGTGCCGATGGCCTTGCCGGCCGCGAAGATGCGCGGGCCGGTGATCCAGCCCTTGGCCGTCGCGTCGCGCAGGCTGATGGCCAGGCCGTCGGGTGCGCCGAGGTCGCGCACCGTCGTGAAGCCGGCATCGAGGATGCGGCGCAGATAGACGGTCGCGTGCAGCGCCGCATCGGTCGGGTTCTGGAAGAAGCGCTCGCTGTAGGCGCCCGGGGCGCTTTCGTGGCTGACATGCACATGGGCGTCGATGAGGCCGGGCATGACCGTGCGGTCCGTCAGGTCGATGAGGCGGTCATAGCCGGCGGCATCGACATAGCCCGGCTTCACCGCGCTGATCTTGTCGCCAAAGACGACGATGGACTGGCGCTCCAGCACGCGGCCGGCCTCGGTGTCGACGAGGCGGCCGGCGTGGATCAGCGTCTCACCCGGCGCGGCGACGGCATTGCAGGCGGCAAACAGCAGGGCAAGAGTGAAGCGGCGCATGACGATCCAAGTGAGCGGCAGAAAGTGCCGCTCACGAGTGTCATGCCGCTCAGCCGCCGCTCGGCCCCTGGATGACCCTGACCTGCTGGCCGCCGAAATCGACGACCTGGCCGGCGCGCATCTTGGCCGTCTTGCGCAGCTCGACCTGGCCGTCCACCCTCACCTCGCCGGCCGAGATCAGCGCACGTGCCTGGCCGCCGCTGTCGGCCAGGCCCATGGCCTTGAGCAGCTTGTCGAGTTCGATGTACTCGCCGCGGAGTTGCAGCTCAAGCATGGTGGGCTTTCTGCGCCTTCTCACCGGCCTCGCGGATGGCGGTCAGCGTGCTGCGCGACGTGGACACGTCACTGGACAGGCGCAGGTGCAGCAGCGCCGGCTTGCCCGCCGCAATGGCCGCATCCAGCGCCGGGCCGACCTGCTCCGTGCTCTCGGCCTTGAAGGCCGCGAAGCCGAAGGCCTCGGCCAGTTGGGCGAAGTCGGGGTTGAAGAGATCGCTGCCCGACACGCGGCCCGGGTACTCGCGCTCCTGGTGCATGCGGATGGTGCCGTAGGTGCCGTTGTCGACAACGACGACGAGCAGCTTCTTCGCGCCATAGCCCGTGGCCGTGGCCAGCTCCTGGCCGGTCATCAGGAAGTCGCCGTCGCCGGCGATGTTGACGACCCAGCGGTCCTGCAGGAGTGCAGCTGCCACAGCGGCCGGCACGCCGTAGCCCATCGCGCCCGAGGTCGGCGCCAGCTGCGTCTTGCCGAAACGATGCAGCGCCGTGTAGCGGTGAAAGCGATGCAGCCAGCCGCTGTAGTTGCCGGCGCCGTTCGTGAAGATGGTGCCCTCGGGCAGCTTGGCATCGATGAGGTGGATGACCTCGGCCATGTCCAGCGGCGCAACGGGCGCCGGCACGAGGTTGGCGCGGTAGTCGGCATTCGCGGCAGCCGTCCAGTCGCGCCAGGCGATGTCGGCGGGCGGCGTGAGCGCGGCCAGCGCCGGTGCGGCCTGGCTCATGCTCGCGTTGATGAGCAGCTCGCCCGTGTAGACGCGGCCCAGCTCCTCGGCGCCGGCGTGGATGTGGATGAGGGCCTGGGCAGGCCGCGGCGCCTGCAGCAGCGTGTAGCCGCCGGTCGTCATCTCGCCCAGGCGCGGGCCGATGGCGAGGATGAGGTCCGCCTCCTTCACGCGTGCGGCCAGCTTGGGATTGATGCCGATGCCGACGTCGCCGGCGTAGTTCGGGTGCACGTTGTCGAACAGGTCCTGGAAGCGGAAGGCGCAGCCGATGGGCAGCTGCCAGGCTTCGGCAAAAGCCTGCAGCGCCGTCGTGGCCTCGGGCGTCCAACCACCGCCGCCGGCGATGACGAGCGGCTTCTTCGCCGCGGCCAGGCGCTCGCGCAGTTCAGCCAGCGCAGCCGGCGTGGGCGCGGCTTCGGCCGGCCGCGCGGGCGCGACGACGGGGGCCGTGATCGGCTTGGTCAGCATGTCCTCGGGCAGCACCAGCACGACCGGGCCGGGCCGGCCCTGCATGGCCGTGTGAAAGGCGCGCGCCACGTACTCGGGCAGGCGCTCGGCGTCATGCACCTCGCCCACCCACTTGGCCATGCCCAGCGTGCCGGGGCCGAACATCTGGCGGTAGTCCACCTCCTGGAAGGCCTCGCGGTCGCGCTGGTCGCTGGCGACCTGGCCGATGAAAAGGATCATCGGCGTCGAATCCTGGAAAGCCGTGTGCAGGCCGATGCTGGCATTCGTCGCGCCCGGGCCGCGCGTCACGAAGCAGATGCCGGGCTTGCCGGTCAGCTTGCCCTGCGCCTCCGCCATGAAGGCCGCGCCGCCTTCTTGGCGGCAGGCGATGAAGCGGATCTTGTCGGCGTACTCGTGGAAGCCGTCGAGCACGGCGAGGAAGGATTCGCCGGGAACGCCGAACGCGGTGTCGACGCCCTGGGCAATCAGCGCCTCGACCAGCTTGTGGCCGGCCAGACGGGGGGTGTTAGCTTGTCTAGTCATGTTGGGACTTTAGCTCGCCGCCCATGCTGACGGCGCTTGAACCTATGACGCTGCCGGTCCGTCGCCCTCGGGCGATTGCGGCTCCGCCGCTGCCTCTTCCCGCGCCGTGGCGAACAGGTCCCACACCGCCATGAACATCGCCGCGATCACCGGGCCGATGACGAAGCCGTTGATGCCGAAGACGGCCATGCCGCCGATGGTGGAGATCAGCACCAGGTAGTCCGGCATCTGCGTGTCCTTGCCGACGAGGATGGGGCGCAGCACGTTGTCCACGAGGCCGATCACCAGCACACCGTAGGCGATCAGCGCCACGCCCTGCCAGATGGCGCCGGTCACCAGGAAGTAGATGGCCACCGGCAGCCAGATCAGCCCCGCACCAATGGCTGGCAGCAACGACAGGAAGGCCATCAGCACCGCCCACAGCAGCGCACCCTTGATGCCGAAGAACCAGAACGCCAGGCCGCCCAAGGCGCCCTGCGCGGCGGCGACCAGCACGTTGCCCTTGACGGTGGCGCGGATCACGGTGATGAACTTCGCCGCCAGGTGTTGCCGATGTTCAGGCGCGAGCGGCACTGCGGCGCGAATGCGCCGGCTCAAAGACGCACCGTCGCGCAGCAGGAAGAACGCCAGGTAGAGCATCACGAAGAAACCGACGACGAGGTCCAGCGCGTTCTGGCCCATGCTCACGGTGTACGTCGCGATCATCTGGCTGCCGCTCGTGATGGTGTCGGTGATGCGCGTCTGCAGCTCCTTCAGGTCCGTCAGCCCGAAATGCTCCAGCACGTCGTGCAGCCAGCTCGGCAACACCGCGACGACCTGCTCGAAGTAGCGGCCAAAGTTGGTTTCGCCCGACTGCACGCGCTGGTACAGCGCGGCGCCCTCCTTCACCAACATGCCGGTCAACAGCGTCAGCGGCAGCACAACCATCAGCACGACCAGGGAGACCGTCGCGAGTGCCGCCAGCGTGCGCCGCTGCTTCCATCGGCGCAGCAGCCGGGTGTAGACCGGCATGAAGACGATCGCGATCACCGTGCCCCAGAACACCGCGCCGCCGAAGGGCAACAGGATCCAGACGAAGGCCACGCTGACCGCCAGCATCAGCGCCAGGAAGGCGTTGTTCTCAAGGACGGGCGAGGTGACGAAATGCTTGAATTTCATGCAGCGCGCCGGATCGGCTCAAGGCGTAGGGAGTCGCGCATGGTACGGGCGCGGTCGGGCTGCGTCGTCAACGGGCCCCTTCGATCTGGCGCTCCATGATCTTCTGATGCAGCGTGTCGTCGCGCGTGATGTCCAGCGCCTTGTGAAGCGCTGACGGGCCGCTGCCCGCCGCGTCAGGCTTGGCGACCGGGGTGCCGGGCACGACGGTGACCGCCCCGGCGGCCACGGCCAGCTCCTTGGCGCCGGCTGGGCATTCGACATTCGAATAGGACACCTGCTGCCCGTTGACGCACTTGCGCAGCTCACCGGGCCGGAACTTGGATGACGCCTTGGGTGCCGCCGCATCGGACGCAGGCCGGGGCTCGCTGAAGCTGAGGTTGGGCGCGGCCGGCAGCGTGGCTGAGCCCGCCCAGGCCTGCAGCCGGTCCCGCTGCTGCCAGCCCAGGCCGACCGCGGCCAGAAGAAACATCAGGGCAATGAGGCCACGAATTGACATGGAGAGCCTGCAAAGGACAAGGTGGCCGGCACTTTACCGGCCGGGCTCGCCGTTACGGCTTCACCAGGCCCTGCCAAGACCACTGCGGCAGCCTGAGGTCGTCGGGCACGGCTTGCCCGCGGCTCGGGTAGGCCGCCATCGCCTGCGTGGTGGCCCAGGCGAAGTAGTCGTGCAGCACGCGCCGCAGCTCGGCATCGGCCACGCCAATGTCCGCGAGCGCCTGATCAAAGCAGGCGATGGCACGACGGTCCATCTCTTCGTGAGGACCGTTGCCGCTGTGGCTTCTCACAACGGCCGAGTGGCTGCCGAGCTGCCCGCTATACAGCGCCGGGCCACCCCAGGCTTCGCACCAGTAGGCCGCCAGGCGCTCGGTGTGCTGCGGGTGGAAACCGTGGCTGAAGGCGTGGGCGACGACCTCGTCGGCCAGCACCCGCGCATGCCAGGCCTGGGCCAGGCGCAGCACGGCGCCTTGCCCGCCAAGGGCGTCGAAAAGGCTGTCGTTTCGCATGGCTGCTCCTGGCCGAACCGGGCCGCGACGATGCCCGGCGGGCGCTCGCCCGTCAAGCTGCGCGCTGCTGGCCCAGCAACCTGACGGCCAGCGCCCCCAGCACCAGCCCCATCACATAACGCTGCGCCGCGAGCCAGAAGCGGTTGCGCGAGAACCAGAGCGCGACGCGTGCTGCAGACAGGGCCACCAACAGATTGACCGCCGAGCCGATGCAGACCTGGGTGGTGCCGAGCACGAGGCTCTGCGCCAGCACCGACCCCGCCTCGGGCGAGACGAACTGGGGCAACACGGAGAGATAGAAGATGGCCACCTTGGGGTTGAGGATGCTGGTCAGCAGGCCCATGGTGAACAGCTTGCGGGGCCGCTCCACAGGCAAGGCCCGCGGCTCGAAGGGTGACCGCGCACCGGGGCGAACCGCCTGCCAGGCCATCCACAGCAGGTAGAGGGCGCCGGCGAACTTCAGCAACTCATAGCCCAGCGGCACGGCCATGAAGAGCGCCGTCAGCCCGACCGCGGCGCAGACCATGTGCACCGTGAAGCCCAGCACGACGCCCAGCCAGGACATGACGCCGGCCATGCGCCCCTGGCAGATGGAGCGCGAGATCAGGTAGACCATGTTCGGCCCCGGCGTGACGGCCATCAGCAAAGCCGCTGCCGCGAAGAGCAGGAGGTTGGGCGTGGACGGCATGAGCGCCCGCGGATCAGGTGGCCGCAGGCACCATGGCGCGCCGCCGCGCCAGCCCGATGCCCACCAGGCCGGCCGACGCCACGCCCATCAGCAGCGCCGCGGCCGAGCCGGCGAAAACGCCACGCGGCATGCCGTGGTCCAGGATGGCGCCGAACACCGGCGCGGCGAGCGCGAAGCCGATGTCCAGACCCGAATAGACGGTGCCGTAGACGCGACCCGTCGCACCGGGCGGCGAGGCGCGCTTGATGAGCATGTCGCGTGAAGGCCCGGCCAGGCCGGTGCCGAAGCCAGCCAGGGCCGCGACGATGGCGGCCAGCAGGCCCGGCAGCACGCCGGTCGCAACAAGCAGCAGCAGGCCGGCTGCCAACGCCAGTGCCAGCGCGATGGTGCGCTCCAGCCGCTCGGCCTTGGCCACCAGGAAACCACCGCAGACCATGCCCGCCGCGCCGGCCAGCATGTAGCCGGTGACGACATAGGCCGTCAGAGCCAGTGGCAGGCCGTAGATGTCGTGCAGGGCCGGACTGGCAAAGCTCTGGATGGCCGACAGCGCCGCCGTGCTCCAGAAGAAGAACGAGAAGCACAGCCAGACCGACGGCAGCTTCAGGAAGGCCATCGGGTGTTCTTCCTTGGCGCCAGCAGCGGGCTTGGCATGCCCCCAGGAGCCCTGGCGGTCGTCGATTGCCGAGCGCTGCCAGAACAGCACGGCCATCACCGTCAGCGCGACGAGCGCGGTGCCGAGGTAGGCGAAGCGCCAGTTGCCCGTCGCCTCCGCAATGCCAATCGAGAAAACCGGCGCGAACGCCCAGCCGAGGTTGCCGCTGATGCCATGCACCGAGAAGGCATGGCCCAGGCGCGGCTGGGACACGCGCTTGTTCAGGATGGTGAAGTCCGCCGGGTGGAAGGGCGCATTGCCCATGCCCGCCAGGGCCGCCGCCAGCATCAAGCCGCCAAAGCCCTGGGCCAGGCCGGCGGCGATGGAGGCGAGGAAGAAGCTCGCCATCGCTGCGAACAGCACCGGGCGCGCGCCGATGCGGTCGACGATGAAGCCCGACAGCGCCTGCCCCGCGCCCGAGATGACGAAGAAGGTCGTCACCAGCAGGCCCAGCTCCGAATAGCTCAGCCCGAAGGCCTGGATGAAGGCCGGGAACAGCGGCGGCAGCAGCATGTGGAAGAAATGCGAGGTGCCGTGGGCGACGCCGATGGTGGAGATCGTCGTGACGTCGCGCCGGCGCTGCAGGCCGGCATCCAGGGAAGAAGCGAGGGCGGTATCCATTCCATCACTCTAGGCAAGCCAGGCTCGGCTTGGTTACGATGGTTCGTCAAGTTCTATCGAAATCCCGCCATGGCCGGTCGCACCAGCATCCCTGCCTTCTCACCCGAGCTCTTTGCGCCCTCGGCGGAGCGCCCGCTGCGCGCCAAGTCGCGGGTGCTGGAGCACCTGACCGACATCCAGCCGCACCGCCACGACTGGGCCCAGCTCGTGTTCTCGATGACCGGGGCCGTGCGGGTCAGCACGGAGGCCTCCACCTACATCGTGCCGCCGTCGCGCGCGGTGTGGATCCCGCCCGGCATCGTCCACGCGGTCACAGCCATCGAGCAGGCAGACCTGCGCACGCTCTATCTCGGCCCCGAGCTGCTGACGAGCGCGGCCTGGCAGGTGGGTCGGGTGCTGGAGGTATCGCCGCTGCTGCGTGAGCTGGTGCTGGCCCTGCCCGCCGTGCCCGACCCGGCGCCGGCCGAGAGCCACGAGGACACCGAGCGCCGCCGCGGCATCGAGCAGCTGGTTCTCATCGAACTGCAGCGCGCCCGGCCGCTGGCCCTGGGCGTTGCGCTGCCGCAGGACGCACGCCTGCGCAAGCTCTGCGAGGCCATGCTGCGCGAGCCGGGCCGGCACGCCGGCCTGGATGAATGGGCCGCGGAGGCCGGCGCCAGCCCGCGCACGCTGAGCCGGTTGTTCCGCGAGCAGCTGGGCACCAGCTTTGCGCAATGGCGCTCGCAGTTGCTGCTGGCTCACGCGCTGACGCTGGCCGCCCGCGGCCGGCCGATGAGCTTCATCGCCAGCGAGCTGGGCTATGCCAGCGCCAGCGCCTTCACGGCCATGGTGACGCGCACGGTGGGCATGCCGCCGAGCCGGTTCTTTGCGGAGGCTTAAACCCAGCGCAGCGGTGTCGCACGCTGCGGCGCCAGCACCGTGACGACGCCAGCCTCGGCAGCCGCCGCCGGGTCGGCGAAGAAGTCCTCCACCGCCCTGCCCTCACGCAGCTCCATACCCACCCAGGCATCGCGCCAGCTGCGCTTGGCCGCGTACAGCGCCAGGTCGGCCAGATGCTGCAACGTATCCAGGTCGCCCGGCTGGCCCGGCGCAATCGGGAAGGCGGCAAAGCCGATGGACACGGTGCGACGGAGCACCCCGCCGCCCGGCAGCCGGAACTCGTGCGCCGCAACGGCCGAGCGGATCTTCTCGGCCAACTGAGCACCCGACGCCCGCTCGACGAAACGGGCGACGACGAGGAACTCCTCGCCACCCCAGCGCACGACGTAATCCGACGCACGCAGGGCGCGGCGCAGCAGTGCGGCCGTCTGCACAAGCACGGCGTCGCCGGCGGCGTGGCCGTGGCTGTCGTTGACGGACTTGAAGTGATCCAGGTCCAGCATCAGCAGCACATGGTCGGAGTCTGGCGGCACGGGGTGGCCGGCGGTGTGCCTGCGCGTGGCCAGCTCCAGGTCGGCCGGCAGCATCTGCTCCAGGAAGCGACGGTTGTGCAGGCCGGTCAGCGGGTCGGTCAGGCTGGCCTGCTCGATGCGCTCGTAGGCCGCCTGCAGGTCGGCCGTGCGCTCGGCAACGACGCGCTCCAGCTCCGCGCCACGGCGGCGCAGCGTGCGCAGGCGCAGCCGGAACACGGCGACGACGAGCAGTAGGGCCAGCAAGGCCATGCCGGCACGGAACCACCAGGTCTGGTGCAGCGCAGGCATCACCTGCACGTCCAGGGTCAACGCCGGCTCGCTCCAGGTACCGGCGCGGTTGCTGCCCTGCACGACCAGCTTGTAGCGGCCTGGCGGCAGGCCGGTGTAGGCGGCCAGGCGCTGGTCGGCAGCGGCCGCGTTCCAGTCGCGGTCGAAGCCGTCGAGGCGGTAGCGGTAGTGCAGCTTCTGCGGCGCACTCAGGTCCAGCGCCGCGAACTCGACGCGCAGGCTGCGCTGGCCGGGTTGCAGCATCAGCGCCTGCTGGGTGGCGGGCAAGGCCTGGCCGTCGATGCTGATGGCCGTGGCACGCAACGGCGGCGCGTAGGCCCAGGCTTTCAGCGCTTGCGGCTTGACGACAAGCAGCCCCTCGGGCGAGCCGAACAGCAGGCGGCCATCGCGCGTCAGTGCACGGCTGGCGATGAAGAGGCTGCGGAACTCGTTGCCATCCGACGCGTCGAAGCGCTGCACGCGCCAGTTCTTGGGGTCGATGCGTGCGCGGCTTGAAAGCCAGACCTGGCCGTCAGCGTCCTCGATCAGCGATTCGGTCGGGCTGCTGGGCAGGTCCAGGCGGCGGTTCAATACGTCGAAGCTCGCCGTCTTGCCGTCCCAGGATTTGAGGATGGCCACGCCGTCGGGCGTCGCGACCCAGAGGCGGCCGTCGCGGGCCACCAGCAGGTCGGGCACCCAGTTGTTGGGCAGGCTGTCGGCGCGAGCCGGGTCGCGCTGGATGCGCGTGGCATGGCCGGTGGCCGGGTCAAGCACGCTCAGGCCGCGGTCCGAGCCCACCCAGAGCTGGCCATCGGGCATGAAGGCCAGGGACTCGACGCTGCGGCCGGCCAGCGTGGCCGGGTCGTCGGCGCGGTGGACAAAGCTCGTGACGGCGCCGTCCGGCGCGATGCGCGCGAGGCCGTTCAGCGAGCCGGCCCACAGCGCCCCGTCACGGCCGAAGGCCATCGCCCGGATCGGCCCGCCCGGCAGGCCTTGCGCCGTGCCCAGGCGCTCGAAGCCGCGCCGGCCCGGGCGCTGGCGGTGCAGGCTGCCGTCCAACGTCGCCACCCACGCGCTGCCGTCCGGGCCCTGGGCCAGGCAGGTGACCGACCCGTCGGCCAGCGCGTCGGGCCTGGCTGCCTCCGGGCGCAGGCCGTCGACGAGATGACCCTCGCCGTCCAACACGTCGACGCCGTGGCCATTCGTGCCCAGCCAGAGCCGGCCGTCTGCCATTTCCAGCGCGCGCACGATGGCGGGGTGGCTGGGGCCATCGGTGTCGCCAGCGCGATGGCGCAGCTTCAGGAAGCCGCGCGTGCTCGGGTCGTGGCGCGCCAGGCCGCCGCCCCAGGTGGCCACCCACATCAGGCCGGAGCGGTCGGCCAGCACGCCGCCGATGCGGTCGTTGCCCAGCGTGCTGGGCAGGCCGGCGTCGTGGCGCAAACGGTCGACGACGCGCAGCGAGGCGCCGTCAATGACGTCGACGCCGCCGCCAAAGGTCGCCACCCAGATCTCGCCGCTGGCGCCTTCGGCAATGCCGTAGACCCAGTAGTGGCTCAAGGCGTCGCCGCCCTGCGGGCCCTTGGCGGCGGGCGGCCAGCGCTTCAGCGGGCCTGGCGCGGCCGGGTCAAACATGGCCAGGCCGTGGGCAGCCGTGCCGATCCAGAGTCGGCCCCGGCTGTCCTCGAACAGGCGTGTCACATGCTGGCCGGCCAGCTCGTCCTTGGCAATGGCGACAAAGCCTTCGGCCTCGCCGCGCCACTGCTGCAGGCCGCCCCGGCCACCCACCCAGAGCCGGCCACCGCGGTCGACGAGCAGTGCGCGGAGTTGATCGTGCGCCAGGCTGTTCGGGCGCTTGGCGTCGTGGCGGTGGTGGCGGATGGCGCCGCTGGCCGGGTCCAGCCGGTCCAGGCCGTCGTCGGTGGCAATCCACAGCGCGCCATCGCGGTCTTCGGCGATGGACTCGACGCGGTCATGCGCCAGGCTGGCGGCATCGCCGTCGCGGTGGCGGAACTGGCGGAAGCTCTCGGTGCGGGGGTCGAAGGCGCTCAAGCCGCCGCTGATGGTGCCTACCCACAGCCGCCCGTCGCGCGCCACCTGCAGCGCCCGCACATAGCTGCCGCCCAGCGAGGCCGCGTCACCCGGCCTCGGCCGGTAGACCTTGAAGCCATAGCCGTCGTGGCGCACCAGGCCGTCCTGGGTGCCTATCCACAGGAAACCCTGGGCGTCCTGGGCCAGCGCGGTGCCGAGGTGGGCGGGCACGTCGTCGGGCATGGCGACGCGCTGGAAGCTGACCAGGCCCGGCCGCGTCTGGGCAAGCACGATCAGGGGCAACAACAGCAGGCCGGCCAGCCAGGCCAGGCGCGCAATCCAGGACGGGGGCAAACAGGCTCTCCAACGACGCTCCCTCTGCGGGGGCCGCGAGTATCTGCCAAGCCAAGGTGCTTCTTGCCCGTGCGGAGCGAGTGCGGTGGCTGGGCAGCGCCATGCTGCGTTACGACCCCTTACGACGAAAACCGGCTCGCGCAGCGGCGGGTGGTCCGCGAGGTGGAGGGCCTGCGCGTTGTGCTGATTGCCGCGCTTTAAAGAGCCGGCTGCAATGCACACGCGCTGGCACCGGAGCACCGGCTGGCGCCGTAGGATGGATTGCATCAACGACAACAAGGAGATTCGCCATGCAACGACGCCACCTGACCCTCGCGCTTTTCGGCGGCCTCGCAGCCGGCCTGGCCCTGCCAGCCCGTGCCGAAGACGACGGTGAATTCGTCATCCTGCAGGCCCGCTACGGCACCGAGCGCAACCACGTGGACGTGACCGGCCGCCTGCGCGAGCTGGCGCGCCAGGACCGGCGCTTCAGGCTGACGAACGACTTGTTCGGCGGTGTCGACCCCGACCCGGGCCGCACGAAGACGCTGCGCATCTTTGCGCGCGACCGCCAGGGCCAGGAGCGCCAGTTCGAGTACCGCGAACGCGACTGGGTGGACGGCGCGCAGTTCATCGGCTGGGGCGGGGGCAACTGGGGCGATTCGGGTGGCTCGCGCGGCTGGCATGGTGATCGCGGTGATCGCGGTGACCGTCGTGACGATGGCGAGTTCACCATCCTCTACGCCACCTACGGCGCCAGCGGCCGCGACGTGGACGTGACCGACCGACTGCGCGAACTAGCGCGGCGCGACCAGCAATTCCGCCTGACCAACGACGTCTTCGGCGTGGACCCGCTGCCGGGCCAGACCAAGATCCTGCGCATCGTCGCCCGCGACCGCGCCGGCCAGCAGCGCAGCTTCGAGTACCGCGAGTACCAGACCGTGGACGGCAACCAGTTCGTCGGCTGGGGCCGCGGTGACTGGGGCGGCCGCGGCGGGGACCGGGGCGACCGCGGCCCGGCCAGGCCCGTGGCCACCGGCCGCCTCGTCATCGAGAGCGCCAGCTACGGCGGCGGCGAAAACCGCTGGGTGGACGTGACCCAGGCCGTGCGCGCCCAGGTGCGCGGCGATCGTCTCGAACTGGACGTGCGCAACGAGCTGTTCGGCTTCGACCCCGCACCGGGCCACCGCAAGGCCTTGAGCGTGACCTATCGCTGGGGCAACGAGCCGACGAACACGGTGAGAGTCAGCGAGCGCGACACGATGCGCCTGCCTTGATCGAGGGCGGGCATGCATGCCCGCTGGCCTGCAAACGGCCTGTCATCCGACGCAGCGCACCCTCGGCCAAGGCCAGCATGAAGCCTGCCACCACTACGGAGACAGGCACCATGATTCGACGCAACTATGTACTGGGCGCAGGCGCAGCCCTTGCGACCTCCCTGCTGGCCGGGCTCTCAACGCCCGCACTGGCGCAGCGCGGCGAGGATGACGGCGAGTTCGCCATCCTGCAGGCCCGCTACGGCACCGAGCGCAATCACGTGGACGTGACGGACAAGCTGCGTGAGTTCGCCCGCCGCGACCGCCGCGTGCGCCTCACGAACGACCTGTTCGGCGTGGACCCCGACCCCGGCCGCGACAAGACGCTGCGCATCTTCACCCGCGACCGCCAGGGCCGCGAGCGCCGCTTCGACTACCCGGAGCGCGCCTGGATCGACGGCATGCAGTTCACCGGCTGGGCCGGCGGCCGCTGGGGCGAAGCGAACTACAACGGCGGCTGGGCGGGCAACCCCCACCGCGACCGCGACAACCAGGACGAAGGCCAGTTCACCATCCTCTCCGCGAGCTACGGCACGCCGGGCCGCGAGGTGGATGTGTCCGGCCGCCTGCGTGAACTGGCCCGCCGCGACGAGAAGTTCCGCATGGGCAATGACACCTTCGGCGTCGACCCCGACCCGGGCCGCGGCAAGCGGCTGCGCATCATCGCGAGGGACCAGCGCGGTCAGGAGCGCGCCTTCGAGTACGCGGAACACAGCTGGGTGGACGGCGCGCAGTTCACCGGCTGGCGTCGCGGCGACTGGGGCCGTTGACCCTCTCCCACCCGGCTCAGCGGTAGCGCTGCACGAGCCGGGCCACTTCGCCCTTGTCAACCACGGCCCGCAAGGCCAAGTGCAGCCGGCGGGTCGGCAACTGCGTCTTGCCACCGAGAAGGCAGTGGGTCACCGTCTGGCTCACCACCTGCAGCGCTCGCAGCGCCTCGGCGGCTGGGCGGGCGCGGTTGTACTGGGCCAGCACCAGGCGGTCGACCACGGCCACCGCGGTGCGGCCGCGCGCGAGCTTGTCCAGCACGCCCTGCTGGGTACCAGCGTCCTCGCGCGCCAGTTGCCCCGCATCGAAAAGCGGCCCGAGCTCCTGGTAGCGATAGCCCAACACCGTGCCCACCCGAAGGCCGCGCTGGGCCGACAGGTCCAGCGGTTTTCCGTCCCCCATGCCGGGCGCAACGGCAAGCACGTCTTCCAGCACCGCCATGGCCGGGCCGACCCGGTCGGCTCCCAGCGGCTCGGCCATCCACTTGGGGCTCATCATGCACATCAGGTCGGCCTCGCCGGCGTGCAGCGCGGCCTGGGTGCGCTTGGGCGGCAGCATGAGGTATTCGGGCCGGGCGCCTGCCGCGGCGGCCACCTTTTCCATGATGTCGAAGGCCAGCCCGCCGACCGGCCGGCCGCCGCTCAGTTCAAGATACGGCGACGCCCAGTCCTCGCCCACGATGAAGCGCAGCACGGGCTTGGCGTCGTCCGGTGCAGACTGCGCGGCGCCCAGGCCGCCCAGCGCCAGCGCCAGCCCGGCAAATCGCCGCGCCCAAGGCCCCGCGGTGCCGGTCGAATCGCAAGCGGACGGACAATCACCCAACATCGCCATGCGCCGAGTGTAGGAAGGCCCAGCCGACCCGCCAGCCGCTGACGACGCGCCCCCGTATTCCCCGAGACTTACGCCATGGACACACAGCTGTTCGACTACACCAAGCAGGACGCCGCCGGCACCTGCTCCACCGCGCATGCCTGGGCCAAGACGCCCGCGCCGCTGACCCCCACCGAGCGCCACGCGCTGGCCGACCGCGCCAAGGCCTTGCTTCAAAAACACAACGCCGTGCTGGTCGCCCACTACTACGTGGATGGCTGGCTGCAGGACCTGGCGCTGGAGACCGGCGGCATCGTGTCCGACTCGCTCGAGATGGCCCGCTTCGGCCGCGACCACACCGCCCAGACCCTGGTGGTGGCCGGCGTGCGCTTCATGGGCGAGACGGCCAAGATCCTCAGCCCCGAGAAGCGCGTGCTGATGCCCGACCTGGACGCCACCTGCTCGCTGGACCTGGGCTGCCCGGCTGACGACTTCGCCGCCTTCTGCGACGCCCATCCCGACCGCCAGGTCGTCGTCTACGCCAACACCAGTGCTGCCGTGAAGGCACGCGCCGACTGGATGGTGACCAGCTCCTGTGCGCTGGAGATCGTGGCCGACCTGCACGCCAAGGGCCAGAAGGTCCTGTGGGCGCCCGACCGGCACCTCGGCCGCTACATCCAGGAGCAGACCGGCGCCGACATGCTGATGTGGAACGGCGCCTGCATCGTGCACGACGAGTTCCGCGGCCTGGAGCTGGAGCTGCTGCGCGAGCAGCACCCCGGTGCCCTCGTCCTGGTGCACCCCGAGTCGCCCAAGAGCGTCGTCGAGCAGGCCGACGTCGTCGGCTCGACCTCGGCGCTGATCAAGGCCGTCGTCGACGGCAAGGCGCCGGCCTACATCGTCGCGACCGACAACGGCATCCTGCACCGCATGCGTCAGCTGGCGCCGGGCAAGACGCTCATCGAGGCGCCCACCGCCGGCAACAGCGCGACATGCAAGAGCTGCGCCCACTGCCCGTGGATGGCGATGAACGGCCTGGCCAACCTGGTGGACTGCCTCGAAAGCGGCCAGCCCGAGATCCAGGTCGACGAGCCCATCCGCGTGAAGGCGCAGGGCTGCATCAACCGCATGCTGAATTTCGTCGCCGCGCGAAAGGCTACCGCCAGCGGGATGACTCCAGGCATCGGCGCCGCATGAACGCGCTATAAATCCGTCATCCCATCAGGAAGGCCCGCCATGAATGCCGACTTCAGCTCCCTGTACAACCACCACGAGCGCGAAGTCTTCGGCTCGGTGATCGACGCATCCAAGGACTACCCGGAGATCGCAGGTAGCAACGACCTGCTCTGCGACGTCGCCTGCGTGGCCCTGAACCGCCTGCCCCCGCGCTACATCCGCCACGAGGTGGACTTCAGCTTCTACCTGACGGAGCACGAGCGCCTGGAGATCGACAACGCCATCGTCGAGGCGGTCAGCTATGCGTTCAACTTCGTGCAGGCAAGAACGGCGCTGAGGTCGCGCAAGTAAGGCGGCTCCAGGCTCAGCGCCGCCGTCTCTCGCTGATCAACACCGTCGGGAAGCTCACCGGCAGTGTCTGCGGGTAGTCGCGGCTGTAGTGCAGGCCGCGGCTCTCGTGCCGCATCAGGGCTGAGCGCACGATGAGCTCGGCGCAGTCCACCAGGTTGCGCAGCTCCAGCAGGTCGCGCGTGACGCGGAAGTTGGCGTAGTAGTCGTCGATCTCGCTGCGCAACAGCGCGATGCGATGCAGGGCGCGCTCCAGCCGCTTGGTGGTGCGCACGATGCCGACGTAGTTCCACATCAGCAGGCGCAGCTCGTCCCAGTTGTGGGCGATGACGACCTGCTCGTCCGCGTTCTCGACCTGGCTTTCGTCCCAGGCCGGCAGCGGCGCCGGTGGCAGGGCTTCCTTGCTGAGGATGTCTGCCGCGCAGGTCTGGCCCAGTACCACGCACTCCAGCAGCGAGTTGCTCGCCAGCCGGTTGGCGCCGTGCAGGCCGGTGTAGCCGGTCTCGCCCACCGCATAGAGGCCGGGCAGGTCGCAGCGGCCGCTGAGGTCGGTCACCGCGCCGCCACAGGTGAAGTGCACGGCCGGCACGACGGGGATGGGCTGCTTCGCGATGTCGATGCCGAGCTTCAGGCAGCGCGCGTGGATGGTGGGGAAATGCTCGATGAGGAAGGCCTCGCCCAGGTGCGTGGCGTCCAGCCACACATGGTCCAGGCCGTGCTTCTTCATCTCGAAGTCGATCGCGCGGGCGACGATGTCGCGTGGCGCCAGCTCCATGCGCGCATCGTGCGCGGCCATGAAGCGCGTGCCATCCGGCAACTTGAGGTGACCGCCCTCGCCGCGCAGCGCCTCGGTGATGAGGAAGCTGCGCTCCTGCGGGTGGTACAGGCACGTCGGGTGGAACTGGATGAACTCCATGTTCGCCACGCGGCAGCCGGCGCGCCAGGCCATCGCAATGCCGTCGCCGGTGGAGGTGTCGGGGTTGGTCGTGTAGCGGTAGACCTTGCCGGCGCCGCCCGTGGCCAGCACGACGGCGCGGGCCGACAGGGTCTCGACGCGCTGATGGTCCATGTCCAGCGCGTAGACGCCGTAGCAGCGCGTAGGCTCGTCGCGCTGCGCGTGGCGGGACGTGATCAGGTCCAGCGCCATCCAGCGCTCGCACAGCGTGATGTTGGGGTGGCGGCGCGCCACCTCCAGCAGTTGGTCATGGATGGCCTTGCCCGTCGCGTCGGCCGCGTGGGCAATACGGCGCACCGCGTGGCCGCCCTCGCGCGTCAGGTGCAGGCCCATCGGCCCCGTGTCGTCGGGCGTGAAGGGCACACCCTGATCCACCAGCCAGCCCACCGCCGCGGCACTGCGCTCGGCGATGAAGCGCGCCGCGGCTTCGTCGACGAGGCCGGCGCCGGCGTCCTGGGTGTCGCGCACATGGCTTTCGATGGAGTCGTCGCTGCCCAGCACGCCGACGATGCCACCCTGGGCCCAGGCCGTGGCCGCCTCGGTCAGCTCGCGCTTGGCGAGGATGACGACGGGCACGCTGTCAGCCAGGTGCAGGGCCACGGTCAGGCCGGCGAGGCCGGCGCCGATGATGACGACGGGAGCGTCGTGGGGAGCAGCAGTCATGGCCGGGCATTGTCCTGCAGGGGGCAGGCCTCGGCAGGAGGGTGAGGATTGCCAAGTTGCGCAGCCAGGCTACGCGGCGCCTGTTTTATGCTGTCCAGCGCTGTCAACGAAGCAGCACAGGGAGGAAATCTTGGAGACTTTGAAACGCTGGGCCGGCATCGTTGCCGGCTTTTTGCTGTCCGCCACCGCCGCACAGGCCGCCCCGCCGCCTACCGAAGCTTTCTTCAAGAATCCGGCCATCGTCGAGGCCGTGCTCTCGCCCTCGGGCCGCAAGCTCGCCGTGCGGAGCTCTTTTGGCGCCACGCGCATCGGTCTGGGCGTGTTCGACCTCAGCCCGGGTGGCAAGCCCATGCGTACCGCCCAGTTCACGGACGGAGACATCTCTCAAGCCCATTGGGTCAACGATGACCGCCTGGTCTTCAGCGTCACGGACCTGTCCGATGGCAGCGGCCGCCCCAACGGCGCGCCGGGCCTGTTCGCGGTCAATCCCGATGGCAGCCAGATACGCCAGTTGGTACGGCGCATGGGGCGGCCCGTCGTTTCCGATGGCAGTTCCCGGAACGACCGGCTGCTGGACTGGAACCACCGCCTGCTGACCGTGCCGCGGCCACAGGCCGGTGAGGTCAACGAGGAAGTCCTGGTGATCGAGTTCACGACCGACGAGCGCCATCTGGAAACGCCGCTATGGCTCAACACCCGCACCGGCCGCACGCGGGCCACCGACGTCACCATCCCTCCCAACAGCGTGGGCTGGCTGACCGACAGCCGCGGCGAGTTGCGCGTCGCGCTGACCCGCCGCGATGGCCGCCGGGGCGCGCAGTGGCGCGGGCCTGGCCAGCAGGAATGGCAGCCCCTGTATGAAAGCGACCTGCTGAACCCGCCCTTCGGCATCAACGCCGTGGACGACGCCGGCCAGCTCTATGTGACGAGAACGCAAGGCCCTGCAGGCGAGACCGTATTGAGCCTGTACGACTTTGAACACCGCGCACCCGGTGCCAAGCCCCTGGTCGTGACGCCGGGTTTCGACTTCAGCGGCCGTGTGCTCAACGATGCGGCCGGCACGGCACTGGGCGTGCGCGTCATCACCGATGCCGAGACCACGCTTTGGCAGAACCCCGCCATGCAGGCCCTGCAGAAGTTGGCCGACGAGCGCATGCCGGGCCGCATCAACAGCATCAGCTGCCGTCGCTGCGGCCAGCCCGATGTGGTTGCGCTGGTGCGTTCCTACAGCGACAGCGAACCGGGCCAGTTCTGGCTCTACCAGGCTCAGCCAACCGACGGCGAGGCGAACTGGCGCCCCGTGGGCCGCATGCGCAACGAGATCAAGCCGGCCGAGATGGCCCAGATGGATTTCCACCGCGTCAAGGCGAGGGATGGTCGGGACCTGCCGGTCTGGGTCACGAAACAGCCCGACGCCAAGGGTCCGCTGCCGGCCGTCGTGCTGGTGCATGGCGGGCCGTGGGTGCGGGGCAATGTCTGGGGCTGGCACGGCATGGCGCAGTTCCTGGCATCGCGCGGCTACGTCGTCATCGAGCCCGAGTTCCGCGGCAGCACGGGCTATGGCAACGCCCATTTCCGTGCCAGCTTCAAGCAGTGGGGCCAAGCCATGCAGGATGACGTGGCCGACGCGCTGCGCTGGGCCCAGGATCAAGGCCTGGCCAGTGACAAGGCTTGCATCGCCGGCGCCAGCTACGGCGGCTACAGCACGCTGATGGGCCTCATCAAAGACCCAGCCCTGTACCGCTGCGGCGTGGCCTGGCTGGCCGTGACCGACCTGGAACTACTGGTAAAGGGCTCCTGGTGGGTGAACGATGACAACAGCTCGGTGGCCCGCCAGTTCACCGTCCCGCAGATGATCGGCGACGCGGAAAAAGACGCGGCCCTGCTGATCGCTAATTCCCCCGTCAAGCAGGCCGCGCGCATCAAGTCTCCTGTGCTGCTGGCCTTCGGCGAGGCTGACCTGCGCGTGCCGATGGCCCACGGCGACCGCATGCGCAAGGCGCTGCGCGAGGCCGGCAACGAGCCCGAATGGGTCACCTACCCGGGAGAGGGACATGGTTTCAGCATCGTGAAGAACCGCGTCGACTTCGCCGAACGCATGGCGGCCTTCCTGGCCAAGCACATCGGCCCCGTGCAACCCTGAGACCAGGGGCCGCCCCCTTGGGGAGGCAGTTATCCTGCGCGCCGAAAAAAACAATCTCAATCAGGGAGAGGTCATGCCTTCACGTCTGCACACGGGCGCGCTCGCGCTTGCATTGGTCTGCCTGGGCATTCAGCACGCCCAGGCCTCATCGCCGCCAGCGGAGGTGTTCTACAAGGACGCCGACATCGCCGACGCCGTGTTGTCCCCCTCGGGCCGCCGGCTGGCCGTCACCACAGCCAAGGGCACACCGCGCGTGGCCCTCGTCGTTTACGACCTCGCACCGGGGGGGCGCAGCCTGCGCGTCGCCCAGTTCCCCGAGGCGGACGTGATGAACGTGCACTGGGTCAACGACGAACGACTGGTGTTCGGCGTCACCGACTTCAGCGCGGGCAGCGGCCGACCCGCGGGCGCGCCGGGGCTGTTCACGGTGAAGACCGACGGTTCGCCGGCCCGCCAGTTGGTACGGCGCCAATGGAAGCCCGTCATCAACGACGGCCGCGACGACCGCATGCTGGACTGGAACCACCGCCTGTTGACGGTGCCGCCATCGCGGCCCGGCAAGGTCAACGAGGAGGTGCTGCTCGTCGAGTACGCCCACAGCGGGGACTACGTCGAAACGCCGGTCTGGCTGAACGTGGTCAACAACACCACCCGCAGCGTCGACTACAAGGACCCGCTGCACACGGTGGGCTGGGTGGCGGACAGCCTCGGCGAGCCGCGCGTCGCCCTGACCCAGCACAAGAACCGCCAGGCCGCCTACTGGCAGCCGCCCGGCACCCGGACCTGGACTCAGCTCTACGAGAGCGACCTGATCACCCTGCCCTTCCGCGTCGAGGCGGTGGACGACGCCGGCACGTTGTTCGTGTCGCGGGCTGAAGGCGCACAGGGCACCCGCGAGCTGTCGCGCTACGACTTCGCAAGCGGCAAGCCCGAGGCCAAACCCCTGGCCGCCGTGCCGGGCTTCGACTACCGAGGCAGCTTCGTCACCGACGAGGCCGGCCGCACGCTGGGTGTTCGAATCGTGGCCGATGGCGAAACCACGGTCTGGTTCGATGCCGCGATGAAGGCCTTCCAGCAGCGCGCCGACAACCTCTTCGCCGGCCGCGTCAACCGCATCGAGTGCCGCCGCTGCGGCGCACCGGACATGGTGGCCCTGGTGCACAGCTACAGCGACCGCAACCCGGGCCAGCTCTACCTCTTCCAGGCCAAGCCGCCGGAGGGCGAGAAGAACTGGCGGCTGTTCAAGGCCGTGCGCGAGGACATCAAGCCCGACCAGATGGCCACGCTGGAGCTGCAGCGCATCAAGGCACGTGACGGCCTGGAGCTGCCCGTGTGGATCACCCGGCACCCGGATGCCAAGGGGCCACTGCCGGCCGTCGTGCTGGTGCATGGCGGCCCCTGGGTCCGCGGCGGCGAATGGCGGTGGGACGCGGACGCCCAGTTCCTGGCCTCGCGCGGCTACGTCGTCATCGAACCCGAGTTCCGCGGCAGCGCCGGCTACGGCAGCGTCCACCTCGAGGCGGGCTTCAAGCAGTGGGGCCAGGCCATGCAGGACGACGTGGCCGACGCGCTGCGCTGGGCGCAAAAGGAAGGCCTGGCCAGCGACAAGGCCTGCATCGCCGGCGCCAGCTACGGCGGCTACAGCACGCTGATGGGCCTCATCAAGGACCCGGCGCTGTACCGCTGCGGCGTCGCCTGGCTGGCCGTGACCGACCTGGAGCTGATGGTGAGCGGCTCCTGGTTCGTCAAAGACGACCTGAATGACGACTACCGCAAGTACGCGATGCCGGACCGGGTCGGCGACGCCATGAAAGACGCCACCATGCTGGCCGCCAACTCACCCGTCAAGCAGGCTGCGCGCATCAAGGCGCCCGTGCTGCTGGCCTTCGGCGAGCAGGACCAGCGCGTGCCACTGGCTCATGGCAAGCGCATGCGCGAGGCCCTGCGCGCTGCCGGCAACGATCCCGTGTGGGTAACCTACACCGGCGAAGCCCATGGCTTTGGCGTCGTCAAGAACCAGGTCGACTTTGCCGAGCGAATGGAGAAGTTCCTCGCCAAGCACCTGGGCCCCTCGCAGCCTTGACGGCTATGCGTCACCGGATGACGGCCTTGCAGCGCTAGCTGTCATTGATACAGCCAAGTCCGCCGACCACTTCATGACACCCCTCGGCCGCTCGCGCGGTAACTGCGCCCATGGCGCCGTCGATGTGCCGAGGCTAGGCGCTCCAGCGCGAAAGAGTCAGGTATTGCTCTAGCTAGGGTATGAAACTTGAGCCCTGACTCTGAGCCTTGCGTGACCCCGAGCCTGTGAGCCTGATCTCTGCTGGGTTCGGCCGCTCATACCTTGGCGAGGAAGGTCGCCGCATCACCCGCTTCACACTTCCAGTCTGCGAAGACCCCGACCAGATTGCATTCCACGCAGCGGCAAGCGATGTAGTACCAGCGCACGTCATGTGTGCCCTCGTACACGGAGACGCCGGACATCAGCTCGAACACCTCGTTCTCGCACACGCACTCGTGCGCCTCGGGCGCGGCTTCTTCAACGTAGTCCGCGCTGTCGCCCATCAGGTGTTCCTGCCCGCAGTCGGTGCAGGTGCGGATCGCCACGCCGGCTTCTTCATCGGTCTGCAGCGCGAAGATCCGGCACCCGCAATCGCATTTGGACGCGGCAAACCGGACGGCCTCATGGCGATTAGCAACGCTGTAGCTGCGCAGCTCGGCTTGGGTGTCACCGGACGTCGTCCCGTACCAGAACTCGCCCTTCTTCGTCAGCGCCATTGATGCTGCTCCATTCTTCAAGGTGGGCTTCCCAGCAGGCCTGACGCCAGGCTCGCCCCGATCATCTGGATTTTGCCTGGAGGACCGGCGAGTCGTCGTCAAGGGCCCGGGGCCGCCCTCGCCGAGCGGATGGCCGCCTTCCTGGCCAAGCACCTGGGCCCGAACTAGCCCTTGAACCCGTTGTAATGCCGCCGCCACTCCGGCGGCTTCCACAGATGGGCCAGGCGCATGCCCCAGGTCTTCTCCTGGGCCATGTCGTGGAACATCGCGCGCCACTCGTGCGCGTTCAGCCAGAACAGGTTGTGCGTGGGGAAGGGGTGCTCCAGGCCGTAGTCCACCGGGGCCTCCTCGGGTACAAAGCTGCCGAACATGCGGTCGAAGATGATCAGCATGCCGCCGAAGTTCTTGTCGATGTACTGCGGGTTGCGGCCGTGGTGGGCGCGGTGGTGCGAGGGCGTGTTGAAGATGAACTCGAACCAGGCCGGCATCTTGCCCACCCAGCTGGTGTGCACGAAGAACTGGTAGCCCAGGTTCAGCGACAGCGCGAACAGCACCCAGCGCGGCTCGAAGCCCAGCCACACGGCCGGCAGGTAGAACAGCCAGTTGCCGGCGATGGGGTAGAACCAGCTCTGGCGCAGCGCCGTGCCGAAGTTCATCTTCTCCGAGCCGTGGTGCACGACGTGGGCGCACCAGAACCAGCGGATGCGGTGGCTGCCACGGTGAAAGCCGTAGTACAGGAACTCGACCAGCAGGAAGAGGCCAACGAAGCGCCAGACGGTGACGTCGATGGTGAAGAGGCGGTGGTCGTAGACCCAGCCCATGGCCGGCAGCACCAGCACGACGAGCAGGATCAGGTCGGCCACCAGATAGCTGCCGCCGCTGTTCATGCTGTCGAAGGTGTCCCAGAGATCGAAGACGCCGGTCTTGCGAAAGCGCCAGGCCTCCATCGCGATGAAGACGCCGAAGATGGGCGACAGCATGACCAGCGTCAGGTCGCGCCAGTCGCCGTGGCGGTGATAGAGGTCGAGCAGCCAGTCCATGGCGGAATGATGCGACTTCTGAGCCACGCCGACTTGACGGGCGGCCCCAGGTTTTTGACAAATCACGCCAGCGCTGGCGTTATCCCCGCCGCCAGCGCCACCCCTGCTGCTGCATCATCGCGCCCCCATGGATGAGACCCGTGTCGCCGCCAGCTATGTCCAGCTGCTCTTCGAGCACATGGGCAAGCTGGGCCTCGCCCAGGCGCTGGGCGAGCCGCCGGCACCGGCCGAGACCTTCGTCGCACTGCGCCGCTGGCAGGCCCTGCTGGAACGGGCGCGCGATCTCGACCCAGGACCCAAGTCGACCTTCCCGCTGCGCCTGGCGCGCGGCATCGCGCCGCGCCACTTCGGCGTCGTCGGCTTCGCGGCGCTGGCCTGCGGCACGCTGGGCGAGGCCTTGCAGCGGCTGGAGCGTTATCACCGCTCGGTCTATGACGTGAACATCGCCCAGGTAAAGCCCTGCCCGGAGGGCATCTGCATCGAATGGGGTGTGGAACGCGGCCGGCCCGGCGCGCTGGTGGACGAGACGGCCATCGCCGCCCTGGTGCAGCTGACGCGCGAGTTCACCGGCCGACCGCTGCCCGCGCTGGCGGTGGATTTCGTCAACCGCCGCCCGACGGACGTGCGGCCCTACGAGGACTTCTTCGGCGGCCCGGTGCGCTTCGGCCAGCCCAGCACCCGCCTCGTGCTGTCGCTGCGCGACCTGGCCCTGCCCCTGCGCGGCGCCGACGCGGCTCTGCTGGCCCTGCTTGACGCGCAAGCCGAAGCGCTATTGCGGGAGGTGGCCGCCGTCAGCGAGCCGGTCGGCGTTTGGCGCCAGGCCCTGGTGGGCCTGATCCGCAGCGGCCGCACCCAGCTGCCCGACCTCGCCCAGAGCCTGCAGATGAGCCCGCGCAGCCTGCAGCGGCGCCTGGCCCAGCAAGGCCAGAGCTTCCAGGCCCTGCTGGGCCAGACTCGCCAGCAGCTCGCCGAGGCCTATCTGCGCGACGCGAGCGTGGAGCTGGCCGAGGTGGCCCTGCTGCTGGGCTATTCCGAACAGAGCGCCTTCACGCGCGCCTTCCGTCAGTGGACGGGGCAGGCGCCGCTGCAATGGCGCAGGCAACACACACGATGAACCTGGCTCCCGAATCCGTCCTCATCCATGGCGCTACGGCCCACGGCCGCTATGCCGGCCGCATCTCGCACATCGACTGGGCCGGGTTGCAGCCACGCCCTTCCTGGCTGTGGCGCAGGCTGCACCACAAGCGCTGGCATTACGTGGGCCTGGGCAACGAGCAGCTTTTCATCGGCGTGGCCATCGTCGACGTCGGCTGGACCTGCACCGCCTTCGCCTACCTCTTCGACCGTCGCCGCCGCAAGCTGCTGGCTGACTGGAGCCAGGACGGCCTGCCGGGCCTGCAGGCTGGCGTGTCCGACGCGCCGCTGGCCGGCGCCAACGCCTGGTTCCGCGGCCCCGGCGCGCGGCTGTCGCTGAAGCACGGGCCGGGCGACCTGCTGCACCTGCGCGTCAGCACGCGCGCCTTGCGCATCGAGGCCGAGCTGGATCTGCGGAACATGGCGCCGCCGCTGCTGGCCATCGGCCCCGTCAGCGGCGGCCTGGCGCATGCAACGCAGAAGACCAGCGCCCTCCCCGTGCTTGGCTGGGCGCAAGCTGAAGGCCAGCGCTTCGCCCTCGACGACGCCTGGGCCGCCGTCGACGCTTCCAACGGCCTGCTGGCGCGCGACACCGCCTGGCGCTGGGCCAGCGCCCACCGGCCCGACGTCGGCTTCAACCTGCAACAAGGTTATTTCGGCAACCAGGAGAACGTACTGTGGCTGGACGGCCAGCCCATTGCGCTCGGTGCAGCTCACTTCGAGTTCGACGCCGCGCGGCCGCTGGACCCTTGGCATGTGCACACCGACGACGGCCTGCTCGACCTCGTCTTCACCCCGGAAGGCGCGCGCGCGGCGGACAAGAACTTCGGCTTTGCAGCCAGCCGTTACGTGCAGCCGGTGGGCAGCTTCTCGGGCACGCTGCGGGCCGGCCCTCAGGCCCCGCCTCGGCGCATCGAGCAGCTGCTCGGCGTGACCGAAGACCACCGCTCGCTCTGGTGACGCGCCGGCGGCAAGGCCCTACAGTGCCCCATACCCTGCCTGTCGAACCCGACCCGTGCGCCACGACCTGAGCAACCCGAGTCTTCTTGCCGGTGGCATCGCGCTCACGCTCGCCGCCCTCGTCGGCCTGGAGCTGCTCCCGGCGCGCACCCTCAACCTGACCGCGCCCGGTGCCGTCAGCAACCTCTTTCTGATGACATCGGGCCAGACGGGCGCCGACGCACCGGTGCAGTGGCTGGACGCCGAGCACCTGCGCTGGCGCTGCCGCTACACCGCCGCCGACAAGTACCAACCCTGCGGCCTGACGCTGATCCTCGCCGGCGACGACCCCACCCGCGGCCGCGACCTGAGCCGCTTCGACACGCTGGAGATGGACCTCGCCTACGAGGGCCCGTCGCCCTTCGTGCGCGTGGCCATCCGCAATTTCGATGCGCGCTTCTCCAAGGCCGAGGACGGCAACAGCGCGCGCATTCACTCGATCAACCTGAGGCCGCGCGATGTCGCCAAGCCGGTGCGCATCGATCTCAACGAGCTGACGGTGCCCGAGTGGTGGATCCACCAGTTCGACCTGGCGCGCGAGTACAACCGGCCCAGCCTGGAGAACGCGACCGCGCTGTCCATCGACCTGCCCTCGGACCTGGCCGGCAAGGAACATGAGCTGCAACTGCGCAGCCTGGCGCTGAAGGGCGATTGGGTCAGCCGCGACCGCGTCTACCTGGGCATCCTGTGCGGCTGGCTGATCGGCGCGAGCCTTGTCGTGCTGCGCGGCTGGGGTCAGCTGCGCCAGGTGCACAGGCGCCAGCGGCGCGAGATCGATGCACTGACGTTGCGTACTCGCCAGCTTCGCATCGAGCAGGAACAGCTGCGCCGCCTGGCCACCGTCGACGAACTCACCGGCGTGCTGAACCGGCGCGGCCTGGAGCAGGCGTTGGACGACCTGGAAGAACAGGCCCACGGCATGACGCTGGTGATGGTGGACATCGACCACTTCAAGCGCATCAACGACCGCTTCGGCCATGACCGCGGCGACGAGGTGCTGCGCCGTGTCGCCGCGATCGTGGCGGCCAATCTGCGCGCCAGTGATGTCTTCGGCCGCTGGGGTGGCGAGGAGTTCCTGATCGCCTGCCAGGGCACGCGCATCCGCGACGCGGCACGCCTGGCCGAAAAGCTGCGCGAGCGCGTGCAGCTCAGCGAAATCACCGGGCCTGGCGGCCGTATCTCAGTGACGGCGAGCTTTGGTGTGGCGCTGACGCCACCTGGCGGGTCCACGGCCGACGCGCTCAAGCGCGCCGACGAGGCGCTGTACCGCGCCAAGGAGATCGGCCGCAACCGCGTCGAGATGGACCGGACGCTGCAGAGCGACTCGCCGACCACCGTTTAGGCAGCCGGCAGTTCCGCCTTCAGTGCACGACCCGCCCGAACGAGAACTCACCGCCGTCCACGTCGACCGGAATCAGGTCCTTCGGGCCGAACTTGCCCTGCAGGATCAGCCTGGACAGCGGGTTCTCCACGCGCTGCTGGATGGCCCGCTTCAGCGGCCGCGCGCCGAACACCGGGTCGAAGCCGACCTTGGCCAGTTCGTCCAGCGCCGCTTCGCTGACATCGAGCTTCATCTCCATCTTTTCCAGGCGCGCTTCGAGCAGGCGCAGCTGGATGCGGGCGATGGACTTGATGTGCGCGGCGCCCAGCGCGTGGAAGATGACGGTCTCGTCGATGCGGTTCAGGAACTCGGGCCGGAAGTGGCTCTTGACCTCACCCCACACCGCCTCGCGGATGACCTCGTCGCTCTCGCCCGACAGTGCCATGATGTGCTGCGAGCCAAGGTTGGACGTCATCACGATGACGGTGTTCTTGAAGTCCACGGTGCGGCCCTGGCCGTCAGTCAGGCGACCATCGTCCAGCACCTGCAGCAGCACGTTGAACACGTCGGGGTGAGCCTTCTCGACCTCGTCGAGCAGCAGCACGGAGTAAGGCTTGCGGCGCACGGCCTCAGTCAGCGTGCCGCCTTCCTCGTAGCCCACGTAGCCGGGAGGCGCGCCGATCAGGCGGCTCACCGAGTGCTTCTCCATAAATTCGCTCATGTCGATGCGCACCATGTGGTCTTCGCTGTCGAACAGGAAGCCCGCCAGCGCCTTGCACAGCTCGGTCTTGCCCACGCCCGTGGGGCCGAGGAACAGGAAGCTGCCCAGCGGCCGGTTGGGGTCGCTCAGGCCGGCGCGTGAGCGGCGGATGGCGTCGGACACGGCCTGGATGGCCTCGTCCTGGCCGATGACGCGCTCGTGCAGCTTGGTTTCCATCTGCAGCAGCTTCTCGCGCTCGCCCTGCATC
The DNA here is from genome assembly GCF_059421665.1 of Roseateles sp. GW821-FHT02E12. Classification (NCBI taxonomy): domain Bacteria; kingdom Pseudomonadati; phylum Pseudomonadota; class Betaproteobacteria; order Burkholderiales; family Sphaerotilaceae; genus Roseateles; species Roseateles sp. GW821-FHT02E12. Next base: position 964,427 of record NZ_JBWKVK010000002.1, on the reverse strand, counting down.
AGCTTGGAGACCGGAATGCCAGTTGAGCGCGCAACGACCTCGGCGATCTCCTCGGCGCCCACCAGCGTGCGCAGCAGCCGCGGCTTGTTGGCTGCGTGGGCACCGGCTTCCTTGTCTTGCGCTTCCTTGAGCTGCTTTTCCAGCTTGGGCAGGCGGTCGTACTGCAGTTCGGCCAGCTTGTTGAAGTCGCCCTTGCGCTTGAGCTCCTCGATCTGCTGCTTGATGCGGTCGATCTCTTCCTTCACATGGGCCGAGCCCTGGGCCTGGGCCTTCTCGGCCGTCCAGATCTCTTCCAGGTCGTCGTACTCGCGCTGCAGCTTCAGCAGCTCGTCCTCGATGAGGCCGAAGCGCTTCTGCGAGCCCTCGTCCTTCTCCTTGCGCACGGCTTCGCGCTCGATCTTGAGCTGGATCATGCGGCGGTCGAGGCGGTCCATCGCCTCGGGCTTGGAGTCGATCTCGATCTTGATCTTGGCGGCGGCCTCGTCGATGAGGTCGATGGCCTTGTCGGGCAGGAAGCGGTCGGTGATGTAGCGGTGGCTCAGCTCGGCCGCGGCAATGATGGCCGGGTCGGTGATCTCCACGCCGTGGTGCACCTCGTACTTTTCCTGCAGCCCGCGCAGGATGGCGATGGTGGCCTCCACCGTGGGTTCATCCACCAGCACCTTTTGGAAGCGGCGCTCCAGCGCGGCGTCTTTCTCGACGTACTTGCGGTATTCGTCCAGCGTCGTGGCGCCGATGCAGTGCAGCTCGCCGCGCGCCAGCGCGGGCTTGAGCATGTTGCCGGCGTCGATGGAGCCCTCGGACTTGCCGGCGCCAACCATGGTGTGGATCTCGTCGATGAAGAGGATGGTCTGGCCGGCGTCCTGGCTCACCTCCTTGAGCACGCCTTTCAGGCGCTCCTCGAAATCGCCGCGGTACTTGGCACCCGCCAGCAGCAGCGCCATGTCCAGCACCAGCACGCGTTTGTTCTTCAGGCTGTCCGGCACCTCGCCGTTGATGATGCGCTGGGCCAGGCCCTCGACGATGGCCGTCTTGCCCACGCCCGGCTCGCCGATCAGCACCGGGTTGTTCTTGCTGCGGCGCTGCAGCACCTGGATCGTGCGGCGGATTTCCTCGTCGCGGCCGATGACCGGGTCCAGCTTGCCCAGGCGGGCGCGCTCAGTCAGGTCCAGCGTGTATTTCTTCAGCGCCTCGCGCTGGCCTTCGGCTTCTGCTGAATCCACCTTCTGGCCGCCACGCACGGCCTCGATGGCGGCTTCCAGTGACTTGCGCGTCAGGCCGTGGCCGCGCACGACGCCGGCCAGGTCGGTCTTGGCATCGGCCAGGGCCAGCAGGAACATCTCGCTGGCGATGAACTGGTCGCCGCGCTTGGTGGCTTCCTTCTCGGCCGCCTGCAGCAGCGCAACGAGGTCGCGCCCAGCCTGCACGGTCTGGCCCGAGCCGCTGACCTGGGGCAGGCCGGCCATCAGGCCGTCCAGCGCCGTCTTCAGCCCCGCGGCCTTCACGCCGGCGCGCTCGAGCAGCGCACGCGGCCCGTCCTCCTGGGCCAGCATGGCGGCCAGCACGTGGGCAGGCTCGATGTACGGGTTGTCGCGGCCCAGGGCCAGGCTCTGGGCCTCACCCAGGGCCTCCTGGAAGCGGGTAGTGAACTTGTCGGCACGCATGGTGGGAATCCTCCGGTTGCAAAACCAAGTGGGCGCCCATCGACGCTTTTCAAGTTGCCTTAGATCAAGGCCTGAACGAGTTTCATGCCCACCCACGCGGCAAGAAGCGATCCCACGACGTGAGCCAACGTATGAGCCAGCGCCATGCCCAGCTCACCGTGCTTCAGCAACGCCAGCGATTCGCCCGAGAAGGCTGAAAACGTCGTCAACCCACCCAGGAAGCCGGTCACCAGCAGCAGCTTCATCAACTCGTTGGGCTGGCGGCCGAACCACTCCAGCGCCATGCCGATCAGCAGGCCACCCACGAGGTTGACCATCAGCGTGCCGAGCGGAAAACCCGCCCAGCGGGTGTTGAACAGCACCCCCGCCTGCCAGCGCGTCAAGGCGCCCAGGGCAGCGCCTATCGAAACGGCCAACGCATTCAAACCGCATTCCCCCCGGCAATGCCCCAGCGCGCCAGCGCCTCGTCGTCCGCCGTGCGGGCGTCCACCCAATGGGCGCCGCCGGGCGTGTGTTCCTTCTTCCAGAACGGCGCCTGGGTCTTGAGGTAGTCCATCAGGAATTCGCAGGCCTGGAAGGCCTGTCCGCGGTGGGCGCTGGTCACCAGCACGAGAACGATCTGGTCGCGCGCCTGCAAGGTGCCAACGCGGTGGATGACGCGGGCTGCGCGGATGTCGAAGCGGGCGAACGCCTCGTCCACCATGGCCTCGATGGCTGCCTCCGTCATGCCGGGGTAATGTTCCAGCTCCATCTGGGACACGGCGGCACCGCTGCTGTGCTCGCGCACAGTGCCAACAAAAGCGACGACGGCGCCGACGCCGCCATCCGCGGCGCGCAGCGCGGCCGTTTCGGTCGTGAGGTCAAAGTCCCCCGTCTGGATGCAAACTCTGGGCATGTCACGGATTCTCACCTTGGCGCGCGGTGAGATTCACATGTTTGGCCGTTGAAGTCTTCCGCCGCCGCCGGATACTCGTCGTCATTCCCTTTTCACCGCTCACAGGTACCAACATGGCCCTGATGGATTTCATCAAGAAACAGTTCATAGACGTCATCCAGTGGACCGAGGACAGCGACGGCACGCTGGCCTGGCGCTTCCCGATGTCCGGCATGGAAATTCAGAACGGCGGCCAGCTGGTGGTGCGCGAATCCCAGGTCGCCGTCTTCGTCAACGAAGGCCAGGTGGCCGACGTCTTCGGCCCCGGCACCCACAAGCTGACGACCCAGACCCTGCCGGTGCTGACCTACCTGAAGAACTGGGACAAGCTCTTCGAGTCGCCCTTCAAGAGCGACGTCTACTTCTTCAGCACCCGCCAGCAGATCGACCAGCGCTGGGGCACCAGCCAGCCGGTGGCCATCCGCGACAAGGACTTCGGCGCCGTGCGCCTGCGTGCCTTCGGCAACTACGCCTACCGTGTGCAGGACCCGAAGGTCTTCCACAGCCAGATCTCCGGCACGCGCGAGCGCTACACGGTGCAGGAGCTGGAAGGCCAGCTGCGCGGCACCATGCTGCAGCACATCAGCGACGCCGTGGCCAGCAGCGGCACGCCCTTCCTGGACCTGGCCGCCAATCAGGTCGAGTTCGCCGCCGCGCTGAAGAACGCCACCGCGCCGGCCTTCACCGCGCTGGGCCTGGAGCTGCTGTCGGTGACGATGCAGAACGTCTCCCTGCCCGAAGAGCTGCAGAAAATCCTCGACCAGCGCATCGGCATGGGCATCATTGGCCAGAACATGGGCCAGTTCATGCAGTACCAGGCCGCACAGGCGCTGCCGGAGATGGCAAAGGGTGGTGGTGGCGGCAGCGGCATCGCTGGCGAGGCCATCGGCCTGGGCGCCGGTGTGGCCCTGGGCCAGACGCTGGCGCAGACGCTGGGCCAGGGCCTGGCCGGCGTCGGCACCGCGGCGCCTGCGCCTGCAGCCAGCAAGCCTGAGGACATCGTCTCGCTGCTGGAAAAGCTCGGCGACCTCAAGGCCAAGGGCATCCTGACCGACGAGGAATTCGCCGCCAAAAAAGCGGACCTCCTGAAGAAGCTTGGCTGAACAAGCCCAGCGCCGCTGGCGGGCGGCATGCCCGAATTGCGGCGCGCCCGTCGAGTTCGCGAGCGCCGCGTCGGCCAGCGCCGTCTGCGGCTTTTGCCGCAGCACGCTGCTGCGCGACGGCGACACGCTCTCCCGCATCGGCCAGAGCGCCGAGATCTTTGAGGACTATTCCCCGCTGCAGCTCGGCGCGAGCGGCCGCTGGATGGGCCAGGGCTTTGCCGTCGTCGGCCGCGTGCAGCGCGGCTCCGAGCTGGGCAACTGGAACGAATGGCATCTGCTGTTCGATGCCAGCGGTGACACCCCGCGCGTCGCCTGGCTCAGCGAGGACAACGGCCAGTTCGTCCTCAGCCTGGAAGCGCCGCTTTCGGACACACCGCCCGAAGCCCCTGGCATCGGCCTGCCGCTGACGCTGGCCGGCCAGCGCTGGCAGGTGGCCGCCGTCGTGCAGGCCGCCCTGCGCGCGGCCGAAGGCGAGCTGCCGCGCGTGCCGCGGGCGGGCCGCATCGTCGAGCTGCGCAACGCCCAGGGCGAGGTCGGCACGCTGGAGTACCGCGAGGACGGCGCGCCGGTCTGGTCGGTCGGCCGGGCCGTGCAACTCGCGGACCTGGCCTTGCAAGGCCTGCGCACGACGGCCGAGGGCGAGTCCGTGGCCGAGGCCAAGTTCAAGGGCCGCAGCATCGGCTGCCCCAGCTGCGGCGCGCCGCTGGAGCCCAAGCTCTCGCAGACCAAGAGCATGGTCTGCGCCCAGTGCAACGCGGTTGTCGACCTGCCCGAGGGTGAGTCCAAGGCACTGGGCTTCACGCCACAAGACCGCGGCCTGCCGCCGCTGATTCCGCTGGGCCGCAGCGGCACGCTGGCCATCGACGGCGACAAGCCCCAGGCCTGGCAGGTCGTCGGCTACCAGGAGCGCTGCGACATCCCCCAGGATGCCGACGACGAGCAGAGCTTCTGGCGCGAATACCTGCTCTTCAACCGCCTCGCGGGCTTCGCCTTCCTTGTCGACACGCGCGAGGGCTGGAGCTTCGTACGCACGCTGACCGGTGCGCCCGCGTCCGGCCGCGACGCCGGCGTGACCTGGCAGAACCGCGCCTACACGCAGCGTTGGGTCTACGAGGCCAAGACTACCCATGTGCTGGGCGAGTTCTACTGGCCCGTGCGGCTGGAAGACCGCGTGCAGGTGGCCGACTACATCACGCGCGACGGCCAATACCTGCTGAGCCGCGAGAGCCAAGGCCCCGAGATCACCTGGAGCGGCGGCCGCCCGATGCCAGCCGAGACCGTGAAGAACGCTTTCGGCCTGGTGGGGCCGGCGGTGCAGTTCGCGCGCGACACTTCGGCCTTCAAGAGCGGCGGCAACCTGCTGCGCAACATCGTCATCGCCCTTTTCGTCATCGTGCTGCTGTTCGCGCTGATGCGTGCCTGCTCCAGCGACGACTGCCAGCAGTACAAGACCAGCTTCGGCGAGAACAGCAACGAGTACCGCCAATGCCGCAGCAGTTCGCGAAGCAGTGGCTATTTCGGCAGCGGTAACAGCGGCGGCAGCTATGGTGGCTACAGCAGCGGTGGCGGCGGCCACAAGTAAGACGACACCCCAGGAGCACTCACATGACCCTCGACTGGCTCAAACCCGAAGTCATCCTCGGCTCGACGATGTATGCCGTCATCGGCGTCGCCATCTTCTGGATCTCCTTTGTCATCGTCGACAAGATCACGCCCTACAAGCTGTGGGAAGAACTCGTCGAGCACAAGAACATTGCGCTCGCCATCGTCGTCGGCGCGATGTGCCTGTCCATCGGCAACATCGTCGCTGCGGCGATCCATGGGTGACCGCAGGCAGTTGATTTCCGCGGGGCTGCTGAGCCTGGCCTTGCTGGCCGGCAACGGCCGAGCTGTGGCTCAAGGCGACGACGCCGCAGTCAAGGAGGCCGGGCAGTTGTCCGCGCTGGCTCCCGCCGCCGCGCGCCAGGGGCTGCGGCTGCAGCTCAGCGCGACGAACGGCCAGACTGCCCGCTTCGACAGCGTTCATCCCGAGGACGACGCCCACGCCGCCGAGTACGTGGACTTCCGCCTGACCGGCGTCACGCGCGACGGCAGCTTCTTCGTCGTGTCCGGCAAGGCCTACGAGCACGAGAGTCTTTTCTGGGTATCGCGCGCGACCGGCAAGAAGATCGAGGTCTATGCCCCGCCCGAAGTCTCGCCGGATGGCCGCTACGCCGTCACTGCGCTGCACTGGGAGGCATTCGGGCCGGAGGGTGTCTTCATCTGGCAGATCAGCGGTGACCAGCTCCTGCGGCGCGCTCACCTCAAGCATGCGGACTACGGCCTCTTCACCTTCCGGCGCTGGATAGGCAGTGAAGTTGCCGAGCTGGAGCTTTACAGCCACTCCTACCTGAAGTTCTGCCCTGGCGCGCAAGCCACGACGGCCACCGTGCGCCTGACGCATGGCGCCAGGGGCTGGGCGCTGACAGGCCCGGCCAGCGCCCGCGACGTCCGTTGCGGGTAGGGCAGGCTCGCCACCGGCCATCGGACAATAAAACCGTCCAAACCTTCCCGCACGCAGCCTGTCGCACCGGGCCTCCCGGTGGGGCGAGCGTCGCCACAATCGCGCCGCTTCAAAAACAGGAGGACTCGATGAAGACATGGTTGACCGCAGCCGCCCTGGCGCTCAGCCTCACGCTGGCCCACGCCGCTGACGCGGACAGCACCGCGGCCCAGGTCCAGAAGGCCGACGCCACCGCTCAAGCTTCCGGCTTCAAGATCCGCCCCGTCGACGACGCCTGGCGCGCCGCCCTGCCCCGCAACGCCGAGGCCGCCACCCAGGCCTATCTGGACCGCCTGCCCGCCGACGTCGTGGCCAAGTCCGACGCCTACTACACCGGCGGCTACTGGCTGCTGCTCTGGGAGTTGCTGTTCGGCCTGGGCGTCGCGGTCGTCCTCATGAGCGGGCGACGGGCAGCGCGCATGCGCGACTGGGCCCAGCGCGTCGGGCGCGGGCCTGTGCGGCGCGACATGCTGTTCGGCGCCGCCTTCGTGCTGGCCTCGGCCGTGCTGACGCTGCCCCTGGCCATCTACAGCGGCTGGTGGCGCGAGCAGGCCTATGGCATGTCGACGCAGACCTTCTTCGCCTGGCTGGGCGAGGCGGCGCTATCCCAGGTCTTCGACATGGTGATGATGGGCCTCGTCGTCGCCGGGCTCTATGCGGTCATCCGCCGTGCGGGCGAGCGTTGGTGGATCTGGGGCACGGCCGGCGGCATCGCGGCGCTCATCACGCTGATCGCCATCTCGCCCGTGCTCATCCAGCCGGCCTTCAACACCTACAAGCCGATCGAGGACGGCCCCGTCAAGGCGTCCATCCTGCAGATGGCCCACGCCAACGGCGTGCCGGTGGACAACGTCTACGTCTTCGATGCCTCACGGCAGACGACGCGCATCAGCGCCAATGTGTCCGGCCTGCTGGGCTCTGCCGCCGTGCGGCTGAACGACAACCTGCTGCGCCGCACGTCCGAGGCCGAGATTCGCGCCGTCATGGGCCATGAGCTCGGCCACTATGTGATGAATCACATGGCCAAGAACATCGCGATGCTGACGCCGCTGATCTTCGTCGGCTTCGCCGTCGTGGCCTGGGCCATGAAGCGCCTGCTCGCGCGCTTTGCCGGTGCCACCGGCGTGAGCCGCATCGACGACGTGGCGGGCCTGCCGATGCTGGTTGCCGTGCTGTCGGTCTTCTTCACGCTCGCAACGCCGATCAACCACAGCATCACGCGCATGCAGGAGATCGAGGCCGACCGCTTCGCCCTGAACCTGACGCGCGAACCACACGGCTTTGCCGAGGCCCAGTTGCGCCTGGTGGAATACCGCAAGGCTTCCCCCGGCCCGATCGAGGAAATCATCTTCTTCCATCACCCCAGTACCCGTCACCGCGTCCACGACGCGATGCGCTGGCGCGAGGCCATGGGCACGCCCTGATGACGACGCCACAACACGACTTCACCGCCCTGACGACCAACGCCCACGAGGACTGGACGCTGTTCGCCGTGCGCTTTCACGACCGGCCCGGCGTGGGCGAACTGCGCCGGCAACTGCTGCAGGCCCATCTGGAATGGGCGGCAGCGAACGCCGAGATGGTGAGGGCCATCGGTTCGCTGCGCGAGTCGCCCGAGGACACGCCCGTCGGTGGCCTGTGGGTGGTGCGCGCGCCGAGCAAAGCCGCCGTGGAAGCCCTGATCGCCACCGACCCCTTCACCACCGGCGGCCTGCGCGCCGGCTGGGACATCTTCTACTGGAGCAAGGCCCTGCCCCAGCCGGTGTCGTTCTAGCGGCCCTGGCGGCGGCGCAGACGCGTGCCGACGACGGCCAGCCCGGCCAGCAACAGCGCACCCACGCTTGGCTCGGGCACGACGCCGATCGCGTTCGTGATCGACGGGTCGTAAACCAGCGCCGCACCGGGATGGCTGGCGAGATAGGCCGGGTCGATGGTGATGATGGGGTCGACCCAGGCGCTGGCCTGCGTCGCGTAGAGCGAGTTGTTCAGCCTCGCCGCGGCCAGCAGGTTGACGCGCGCGATCTCGCCGGGCTGGCCGAACGCGAACGCACTGACGTAGAAGGTGTATTCGAAATCGAACAGGCCGCAATCGCTGCCGCCACCACCACAGGTCCAGTTGGTGACCTGGTTGCCGAAGGATCCGTTGTTCACGCCGCCCAGCGTGTTCGAATGCACCACGCGCGCATAGCCGCTGGCCACCGCGTCGCTCGTGCCGGACATGAAGGCCTGTCCCTTGACGGTGATGGGCACGAGGTCGCTGAAGGTCAGCCCGTTGACCACATAGAAGTCGTACTGCACCGCCGCGGACGCCTGTGCGTTGGCATTGGGCAAGCCCGTGTACATGGAGCCCGAGGTGCCCACATAGGCCTGGGCCACGGGCCCATTCATGCTGGCCATGGAGGCGAAGGAGGCATTGGCGTCCACGTGAGTCAGGTTGCCCGGCGTGAAGATGTTGTAGTTCGCGCCGGTGGTGGGGTTGCTGTAGCCGTAGGCGCCGTACACCCACAGCGTCGGCGCAGCCTGGGCGGCCGCCATGCCCATGCCCAGACCCATGCCCAGCAACAGGCCTACCAGTCTCTTGTCCATCGTCGTCATCGCTGTAGCTCCATGTCTGAACACGCCGGCAGCAGTGTGTCCGTCGGCCCGGCGCGACGCCAGCCGCAGCGCCCCATGAAGACGGGACGGCCGGCCCCCGTGGTCTCGTGTCCGGTTTTAGGCAAACCGCCCGCTTAGACTGCGCGCGCCTCGTTCCATCCACCTCTCGCAAAGGCCCGCCATGTCATTGCCGGCTCCGACCCGCCGCCTCGCCCTTCAGGCGCTGGCCACGCCTGTCATCGCCCTGTTCACGGCGTCCGTCGAGGCTGCCGACGCCAAGCCCGATGTCGGCCTCTTCCTGGCCCGGCTGGACCTGGCCGCCGGCACTGTGGGCGAGGTGCGCAACATCACCCCCGGCAAGGGCGCCAACTTCCAGCCGTCCTTCACGCGCGACGGCAGCGCCGTGCTGTTCGCCTCGGACCGCACGGGCTCCAACAACGTCTACCGCCATGACATCGCCAGCGGAAAGACGGCGGCAGTGACAGCCGTGCCACACAACCTCTACTCGCCCACACCTCTGCCGGACGGCAGTGGCTTCTCCGCCATTCGCGTCGTCAACGCCGACCCGAACTACGGCATCGAGACCAAGGAGCCGTCGCTGTGGCGATTCGGCTGGGACGGCAAGGAGATCGCCCCGGCCGTTCCCGTGATGCGGGTCGGCTATCACGCGTGGATCGACGAGCAGCGCCTGGCCCTCTTCCTCGTCGACGACGTGGCCGAGCGCAACGCCCACCAGGCCGTGCTGTTCAACCGCACCACCGGCAAGACGACGCCGCTGACCACCAAGCCTGGCCGGTCTCTTGGCCGCACGCCCGACGGCAAGCGCGCCAGCTTCGTCGACCAGACCGACCCGGCCCACTGGCGCATCTGCGCGATGGGCGAGGGCGACGCCCAGCCGCAGGTGCTGGTGGAGACGCCCGTCGGCCCCGAAGGTGAGAAGGACCCCAACCGCAGCCAATACTTTGTCTGGCTGCCGGATGGCTCCATGCTGATGGCGCGCGGCAACCTGCTGCTGCGCTGGGACGGCAAGCCGGGCGGCGGTTTCCAGCCCTTCGCTGAGCTCGCCGACCTGGGCGGCGCCATCCGCAACATCACCGCCAGCCCCGACGGCAAGCGCCTGGCCTTCTCGGTGCTGCTGACCCCACCCAAGCCGTGACCGAGCAGCCCCACTCGCGCGCCTCGCTGGCCGAGCTGCTGCTGCTCGCCAGCGTCTTCGTCATCGCGGCCTGCGGCCTGGTCTACGAGCTGGCGGCGGGCGCGCTCGCGAGCTATCTGCTCGGTGACTCGGTGCTGCAGTTCTCCACGGTCATCGGCGTCTACCTGTTCGCGATGGGCCTGGGCTCCTGGCTGTCGCGCTTCGTCGAGCGCCAGCTCGTGGGCGTCTTCCTGCAGGTGGAGCTGCTCGTCGGCGTTGTCGGCGGGCTGATGCCGGCTGCCCTGTTCGCCGTGCACAGCCTGCTGCCACCGGGCGAGGCCATGGCATTCCGCGTACTGCTGTACGCGCTGGTGCTGCTGGTGGGCACGCTGGTGGGGCTGGAGATCCCGCTGGTCATGCGCATCCTGAAGCGCCACTTCAGCGCGCGCTATGGCCTGAAGGACCTGGTCTCGCAGGTGCTGACCTTCGACTACCTCGGCGCGCTGCTCGTCGCGCTGGCGTTCCCCCTCGTGCTGGTGCCCCACCTGGGCCTCGTGCGCACCGGCGTCGCCTTCGGCCTGCTGAACGTTGCCGTGGCGATCTGGGCGCTGTGGCTGTTCCGCGCCGACCTGCGCGCCAAGCGCGCCCACGCGGCCGCCTGCGCGCTGTCAGCCCTGCTGTTGCTGGCCGCACTGGCTGGCGCCGAGCAGCTGACCACCTGGGCCGAGGACCGCTTCTACGGCGAGCACATCGTCTTCAAGCAGAGCAGCGCCTACCAGCGCATCGTCGTCACCGACGGGCACGCCGGCACGCGGCTGTTCCTGAACGGCAACCTGCAGTTCCACTCCAAGGACGAGTACCGGTATCACGAGGCCCTGGTGCAGCCCGCCATGGCGGCGCACGGGGCACCGAAGCGCGTGCTGGTACTGGGCGGCGGCGACGGCATGGCGGTGCGCGAGGTGCTGAAGTACGCCAGCGTCGAGCAGGTCACCCTCGTCGAGCTGGACCCGCTGATGACCACGCTGTTCCGCGACAACGCCAAGCTGTCGGCGCTGAACGGCCACGCGCTGTCGTCACCCAAGCTGCGCATCGTCAACGCCGACGCCTTCGGCTGGCTGGAGCAGCAGCACGAGACCTTCGACGTCATCGTCATCGACTTCCCCGACCCGTCCAACTTCGCCCTGGGCAAGCTCTACACGGCCAGCTTCTACGAGCTCGTCGACCAGCGCCTCTCAGCGGGCGGCTATGCCGTCGTGCAGACCACGTCGCCGCTGATCGCACGGCGCAGTTTCTGGACCGTCGTCACGACCATCGAGGCCACGGGCCTGACAACGACGCCGTACCACGCCCATGTGCCCAGCTTCGGCGAATGGGGCTTCGTGCTGGCCTCGCGCCGGCCCTTCAGGCTGCCCACCGCCTTCCCGCAGGGCCTGCGCTTCCTGAGCCCGCAGAGCCTGCCGGCGCTGCTGGACTTCCCGCCCGACATGGCACGAGTGCCGACCGAGGTGAACCGGCTGTCCAACCAGGTGCTGGTGCAGGAATTCGAGGCCGAGTGGGGCAAGGTGCATTGATGATGAAGCGGCGCGAGCTGCTGCTGGCCGGCCTCGCCACGGCAGGCTGCACGCCCGACGCTGCGCCCTTGCAAGGCGGCTGGGTCGGCACGCATCCCGAGCGCGGCCACCGGCTGCGCGGCGAACTGCCGCAGGCCAACGGGCCGCTGCGCAAAGCCGATGTGGTCATCGTCGGCGCCGGCATCGCCGGCCTGGCCTGCGCGCGGGCCCTGGCCAAGCGCGGCGTCGACGACGTCGCCCTGCTCGACCTCGAAGACCAGGCCGGCGGCAACAGCCGCGGCCACCGCGTGGCCGGCTCGCCCTGCCCGCTCGGTGCCCACTACCTGCCCCTGCCCGGCGCTGAGGCTCACGAGGTTAGCGAGCTGCTGCATGAGCTGGGCCTGGCTCGCCAGGTGCTGGGCCGCACCGAATGGGACGAGCGCCACCTGTGCCACAGCCCGCAGGAACGCCTCTTCATCGATGGCGAATGGCACGACGGCCTGCTGCCGCCGCCCGAGTCGGCGGCGGCGCGCGAGCAGTACCGGCGCTTCTCCACCCTGGTCACCCAGGCCCAGCACGAACTCGGCTTCGCCATGCCCACGCGTCGCTCACGCTGGGCACCGGGCCATGCCGCGCTGGACGCCCAGACGTTTGCCGCCTGGCTGGACGCGAATGCGCTGACCGACACCCGCCTGCGCTGGTATCTCGACTACTGCTGCCGCGACGACTTCGGCGCCGGCGCCGACACGGTCTCGGCCTGGGCGGGCCTGCACTACTTCGCCAGCCGCCATGGCTTCCACGCACCGGGCGACGAGGCCGCCGAGCGCGAGCCCGTGCTGACCTGGGCCGAGGGCAACGGTTGGCTCAGCGCTCGCATCGCCGAGCCTTTGCAACAGCGCACCCACCTCGGCCGCAGCGTGCTGCGCGTGAGCGAGGGCAAGCACGGCGTCGAATTGCTGGCCTGGAACGAGGCGACCGGTGCGCCCGAGCGCTGGGCCGCCCGCGCCGTCGTGATGGCAGCGCCGCTATTCATCTCGGCGCGGCTGCTGGCCTCGCCGCCTGACGCGCTGCGCACGCTGAAGCAGCCCCACGCGCCCTGGCTGACGGCCAACCTGCTGCTGCGCGAGCCGCTGCTGGACCGCGCCGGTGCGCCACCGTCCTGGGACAACGTGCGCTACGGCTCCACGGCGCTCGGCTATGTCGACGCCCGCCACCAGGCGCTGGACCCCACACCGCCGCGCACACCGTTGCTGACGGCCTACTTCGCGCTGCCCGCTACCAGCCGCGGCGACCTGCTGGCCAAGCCCTGGCAGCACTGGGCCCAGGTCGTCACCACCGAACTCGCGGCCACCCACCCCGACCTGCCAGCCAAGTTGGCACGCGTGGACCTGTGCCGCTTCGGCCATGCCATGAGCATCCCGACGCCAGGCCTGCGCGGCTCGCCAGAGCTGGCCGCGCTGAACGCCCAACGCGGCCGCGTTGTCTTCGCGCACAGCGATCTGGCGGGGTACTCGGTGTTTGAAGAGGCCTACACGGCCGGCGTCGAGGCGGCGGCGCGGCTCAGCCTCTGAACCTGGGCCTCGTGCGGCGCAAAGGCCTTCAGCAGCGCATCGAGCAGCGCCTCGGCCTTGGCGCTGTTGTCGGCGCCGTAGTTGCAGACATAGACGTCCAGCGTCACGCCGCCCAGTTCGGGCCAGGTGTGCACGGCCAGATGCGATTCGGCCAGCAGCACGACGCCCGTGACGCCGCTCTGCTCTTCCTTGGGCGCAAAGCGGTGGAAGAGTTCGGCGACGCCGGTGAGCCCCGAACGGGTCACGGCATCGCGGCACAGTGCGGCGAGCGCGTCGGCGTCGCGCATGACCGCCAACGTCGGGTCGACGCCGTGCAGGTCGGCCGTCAGGTGCAGGCCGTTCATCCGCCGGTGACGGGAGGGAAGAAGGCCAGTTCGTCGCCCTCCACCAGCACGGCAGATTCGGCGCACATCTTCTGGTTCAGCGCCGCGCGCACCGCGCGACCGCGGGCCAGTGCCTCGGCGTGGACGCCACCGCGTGCCAGCAGCGCCTCGCGCGCCGCGGCAACCGTGCTGCCATCGGGCAGCGTGAGAGCCTCACCCTCGCCGAGTTTTTCGCGCAGCGAGGCGAAGAAGCGCAGCTTGACGGTGATCATGTCAGCGGCGCCCGGCCGCCCGAAGGCGCTGACGCACCCCTCGGGGGGCAGAGAGCGAAGCGAGCGTGGGGGTGGGTGTCATGCCAGCAGTTCCGAGAAGGGGATGAAGCGCACCGCGTCACCAGCCTTGAAAGCCTGGCCGGCGGGGTTGTCGAGCAGGCCGTCGGCCCAGAAGGCCGAGGTCAGCACGCCGCTGCTCTGGTTGCCGAACATGGCCAGGCCGCCCTCTTCGTCCAGGCGCACGCGCAGGAACTCGCGGCGCTTGTCGGGCTTGGGCCAGTCGAAGCCGGCGGCGATGCGGTAGCCGCGCGGTGCCACGCGCGTGGCGCCCTGCAGCTTCAGCAGGAAGGGGCGCACGAGCACCAGGAAGGTCACCAGGCTGGACACCGGGTTGCCGGGCAGGCCAATAAAGTGCGCCTCACCCACGCGGCCATAAGCGAAAGGCTTGCCGGGCTTGATGGCGATGGCCCAGAGGTCGAGCTGGCCCTCAGCCTGCACGGCGGGGCGCAGATGGTCTTCCTCACCGACCGACACGCCGCCCGAGGTCAGGATGACGTCGGCCTTGGACGCCGCTTCGCGCAGCGCGGCGCGGGTGGCATCGAGACGGTCCGGCACGATGCCGAGGTCGATGACCTCGCAACCCAGGCCTTCGAGCAGGGCGCGCAGCGTGAAGCGGTTGGAGTTGTAGATCGCGCCGGGCGGCAGCGGCTCGCCGGGCATGACGAGCTCGTCGCCGGTCGAGAACAGCGCCACGCGCGGGCGGCGTGCCACGGTCAACTGAGCTGCGCCGGCGGTAGCAGCCAGGCCCACGGCGACTGCGTCCAGCCGCGTGCCCGCAGGCAGCACCACCGCACCGGCACGCACGTCCTCGCCACGCAGACGCACATTGGCGCCGGCGGTGATGGGCTGGGTCACGCTGACCTTGTCGCCCACCAGTTCGGTGAATTCCTGCATGACGACGGTGTCGGCACCCGGCGGCACATGGGCGCCGGTGAAGATGCGCGCCGCTTCACCGGGCGGCAGCGGCACGGGTACGCTGCCGGCGGGGATGCGCTGGGTGACGGGAAGCGGCTGGCCGGCGTCGGCGGCGCGCAAGGCATAACCGTCCATCGCCGAGTTGTCGGCCGGTGGCACGTCGACCGGCGAGATCAGGTCAGCCGCCAGCACTCGGCCGGCGGCGGCGCTGGTCGCCAGCGTCTCACGCTCGGCCAGCGGTAAGGCCTCGGCCAGCAGCCGGGCCAGTGCTTCGTCCAGCGGTATCAGCGGAGACTTCTTGGCTTCAGACATGGGCGTGAATGTAGGCCTTCACCTGCGCCACATCGGCCGGCATGACCTTCACGCGCTTGGGCAGTTCCTCAATGCCTTCCAGGCCGGCGGGCCGGGGCGGCTCGATGCTCAGGGCCTCGTGGATGGTGGCGGCGAACTTGGCCGGCAGCGCCGTTTCCAGCACCAGCATGGTCACGCCGGGCTCGCGCTTTTCCAGCGCCACCTTGAGGCCGTCGGCTGTGTGCGGGTCGATGATGACGCCGTGCTCGGCATGGCAGCGGCGGATAGTGGCCACGCGGTCGGCGTGCGTGCTGCGGCCGGAGATGAAACCGAAGCCGGCGATGTCGGCATGCTCGCCGGCACTCAGCTCGAACTGGCCGGCACCGAAGTGTTGCTTCACGCGCGCGCCGTCGCGGCCGAACAGGTCGAACACGAAGCGCTCGAAGTTGCTGGCCTTGGAGATGTCCATCGACGGGCTGGAGGTCTCGTGCGTGTCGGCCGTGCCGCGCGGGCGGTAGGCGCCGGTACGGAAGAACTCGTCGAGCACATCGTTCTCGTTCGTCGCAACGACGAGCTTGGCGATGGGCAGGCCCATCATGCGCGCCACGTGGCCGGCGCAGACGTTGCCGAAGTTGCCCGACGGCACCGTGAAGCTGACCTTCTCCGCGTTCGTCTTGGTCGCCTGGAAGTAGCCGGCGAAGTAGTAGACGACCTGGGCCAGCAGCCGCGCCCAGTTGATGGAGTTGACCGTGCCGATGCGGTGCTCACGCTTGAAAGCGAGGTCGTTGGACACCGCTTTGACGATGTCCTGGCAGTCGTCGAACACGCCTTCCACGGCGATGTTGTGGATGTTCTCGTCCTGCAGGCTGAACATCTGCGCCTGCTGGAAAGGGCTCATGCGGCCGTCGGGGCTGAGCATGAAGACGTTGACGCCTGATCTGCCGCGCATGGCATACTCGGCGGCGCTGCCGGTGTCGCCCGAGGTGGCGCCCAGGATGTTCAGCGTCTCGCCGCGGCGGCCAAGTTCGTACTCGAACAGCGCGCCGAGCAGTTGCATGGCCATGTCCTTGAAGGCCAGCGTGGGGCCGTTGGACAGGCCTTGCAGGGCGATGCGATCGCCCAGCCAGGTCAGCGGCGTGATCTGCTCCGTGCCGAAGACCTCGGCCGTGTAGACCTTGCGCGTGATCGCATGCAGGTCATCGGCCGGGATGTCGTCGATGTAGAGCGACAGGATCTCGAAGGCGAGGTCGGCATAGGCCAGGCCGCGCCA
This sequence comes from Roseateles sp. GW821-FHT02E12, assembly GCF_059421665.1. Lineage (NCBI taxonomy): Bacteria > Pseudomonadati > Pseudomonadota > Betaproteobacteria > Burkholderiales > Sphaerotilaceae > Roseateles > Roseateles sp. GW821-FHT02E12. The sequence goes on along the minus strand of NZ_JBWKVK010000002.1, from coordinate 948,202 downwards.
GCGTGTCAGCGTCGCCGCGTCGACCTTCGGGTAGGCCTTGGGCAGGTAGAGGCCGCCGTCGGGGGCAAGGCCTTCCAGCAGGATGTCGGAGAAGCCGCGCTCGGTCTGGTCGCCGCGGGTGCTGATGTACTTCATGTCGGGCTCAGGCCAGTTCTTCCTTGCGGATGCGGACGATGGGGGCAAGGACCGTGGGCAGGCCCTGCATCTTGGCCAAGGCCTCGTTCATGCGACCCTCGACGGTGTCGTGCGTCAGGATGATGAGGTCGGTCTGGCGCTCGCCTTCGCCGGACTCGCGCTGCAGCACGGCGTCGATGGAGATGTCGTGCTCGGCCAGGATGGTGGTGATGCGTGACAGCACGCCCGGCTGGTCGGCCACGACGAGGCGCAGGTAGAAAGCGGTGTGCACGTCGGCCATCTCGAGGATGGGGGTGTCGCTCATCGCGTCGGGCTGGAAGGCCAGATGCGGCACGCGGTGATCGGGGTCGGCGGTCGCCAGGCGGGTCACATCCACCAGGTCGGCGACCACGGCCGAAGCGGTGGGCTCGGCGCCGGCGCCCTTGCCGTAGTAGAGCGTCGTGCCGACTGCATCGGCCTGCACGACAACAGCGTTCATCGCGCCTTCGACGTTGGCGATGAGGCGGCTGGACGGGATCAGCGTGGGGTGCACGCGCAACTCAATCCCGTTGTCACGGCGGCGCGTAATGCCCAGCAGCTTGATGCGGTAGCCGAGCTGCTCGGCGTACTTGATGTCGGTGGCCTGCAGGCTGCTGATGCCCTCGACATGGGCCTTGTCGAACTGCACCGGCACGCCGAAGGCGATGGCGCTCATCAACGTCAGCTTGTGGGCGGCGTCGACGCCTTCAATGTCGAAGGTCGGGTCGCTCTCGGCATAGCCCAGGCGCTGGGCTTCCTTCAGCACGACGCTGAAGTCCAAGCCCTTGCTGCGCATCTCCGACAGGATGAAGTTGGTGGTGCCGTTGATGATGCCGGCGATCCACTCGATGCGGTTGGCCGTCAGGCCTTCGCGCAGCGCCTTGATGATGGGAATGCCACCGGCCACGGCCGCCTCGAAGGCGACGACGACGCCCTTTTCACGGGCGGCCTCGAAGATCTCGGTGCCGTGCAAGGCCAGCAGCGCCTTGTTGGCGGTGACGACATGCTTGCCGTTGGCGATCGCCTGCAGCACCAGCGAGCGCGCCGGCTCGATGCCGCCGATCAGCTCGACGACGATGTCGATGGCCGGGTTGTTGACGAGCTGCTGCGCGTCGCCGACGCAGGGCACGCCGTCACCGACGATGGCCTGGTAGGCCTTGGCGCGCTCGGCGTTGCGGGCGGACACCATCGCAATCTCGATGCCCCGGCCGGCGCGGCCGCGAATCTCGGCCTGGTTGCGCTGCAAGACGTGGAAGGTGCCGGCACCGACGGTGCCGAGGCCGATCAGGCCAACTTGAATAGCTTTCATCTGCAACGCTCTCAGGAAGAAACACGCCGGCGATACCCGGCAAGAAATCGGTCGATGCGGCCAATGGCTTCGCGCAGGTCGTCCACGTTCGGCAGGAACACCAGGCGGAAATGATCGTGCTCAGGCCAGTTGAAGCCGGTACCCTGGACGATGAGCACCTTCTCCTCGGCCAGCAGCTCGTAGGCGAACTGCTGGTCGTCCTTGATCGGATAGACCTTGGGGTCCAGCCGCGGGAACATGTAGAGCGCTGCCTTGGGCTTGACGACGCTGACGCCGGGGATCTGCGTCAGCAGCTCGTAGGCCAGGTCGCGCTGGTGGCACAGCCGCCCGGTCGGCGCAACGAGGTCCTTGATGCTCTGGTAACCACCCAGCGCCGTCTGGATCGCCAGTTGACCCGGCGTGTTGGAGCACAGGCGCAGCGAGGCCAGCATGTTCAGGCCCTCGATGTAGTCGCGGGCATGGCGCTTCTCGCCGCTGACGATCATCCAGCCGGCGCGGTAGCCGCAGGCGCGGTAGTTCTTGGACAGGCCGTTGAAGGTGATGAAGAGCACGTCATCGGCCAGCGATGCCATGGCGGTATGGGTGTTGCCGTCGTACAGCGTCTTGTCGTAGATCTCGTCGGCAAAGATGACGAGTTGGTGGCGGCGCGCGAGCTCGATGATGCCCAGCAGCAGGTCCGTCGGGTAGAGCGCGCCGGTGGGGTTGTTCGGGTTGCAGACCATGATGCCGCGGGTGCGCGGGCTGATCTTGGATTCGATGTCCGCCAGGTCCGGCAGCCAGCCGGCGCCCTCGTCGCACAGGTAGTGCACCGGGCGGCCGCCCGACAGGCCGACCACGGCCGTGTAGAGCGGGAAGTCCGGCGCGGGGATGAGGATCTCGTCGCCGTCGTTGAGCAGCGCGTTGATCGACATCTGGATCAGCTCGGAGGCGCCGTTGCCGAGGTACACGTCGTCGACGGTGACACCCTTGACGCCCTGCTGCTGCGTGTAGTGCACGACCGCCTTGCGCGGCGCGAACAGGCCCTTGCTGTCGGTGTAGCCACCGGCATCAGCCAGGTTGCGGATCATGTCCTGCACGATCTCGTCCGGCGGCGTCAGGCCGAACACCGCCGTGTTGCCGATGTTCAGCTTGATGATCTTCTGGCCCTCTTCCTCCATCTGGCGCGCCTTGTCCAGCACGGGGCCGCGGATGTCATAGCTGACGCTGGCGAGCTTGCTGGACTTGGCAATGGGCTTCAAAAGGGGCTCCGGCGCAGCGTTTGCTGCAGTGCAAGAAAGGGCTAAAAGGTGAGCCTTGGAGTTTAAGCAAGGCCCGGGCACGCGGCCTGCCGATCTGCGCGACACTCGCGCCCGTCTTCCTGCCCTGTTTTCAATGAAGTTCCAGCTCGACGAGCCGCAAGGCGGCAACAGCATTTCGCGCCACGACACCAGTGGCGTCTGGGTCAACGGCCGGCCGCACACGGCCAGCGTCCTCGTCCCCTGGAAGGGCGACGTCGTCGCCTGGTCGCCTTCGCGCTTCGAGGAACTTCAACCCGCGCATTTCGAAGCAATCAAGGCGCTGAACCCGGAACTGGTCGTCTTTGGAAGCGGTGCCCGGCTGCGTTTTCCGAACCCGGCCCTGTGGCGCGGGCTGGTCGAATCACGCATCGGTTTCGAGGTGATGGACCTCGCCGCAGCCTGCCGCACTTACAACGTGCTGGCCAGTGAAGGCCGCAATGTGCTGGCCGCGCTATTGATCGAGGGATGACCTGGCGGGGGCGGGAGTAGGACAAGGCCTTATAATCGCTGGCTATTGCTTGCGGGCGCCCGCGTGAATTGCTCCACAACAGCAGTCACGACCCGGGGACCCCGTGAGCCCAACTTGCTGCACCCCCCCAATGACGCCTGCGCTCAACAAACCCCTGCCGGAAATTGAGGCTCAAGCCACCGGCGGCGTGAAGTTCACTGCCAATGCCTTCCTGGGCAAGTCGGTCGTGCTGTACTTCTACCCGAAAGACAACACGCCGGGTTGTACCACTGAGGCGATGCAATTCCGCGATCGCCACAAGGACTTCGTGAAGGCCGGCGCAGTCGTGCTGGGCGTCTCGCGCGACAACATGGTGTCGCACGAGAAGTTCAAGCAGGCGCTGGAGCTGCCCTTCGAGCTGATCGCTGACACCGAAGAGAAGCTTTGCCACATGTTCGGCGTGGTCAAGAACAAGATCATGTACGGCAAGAAGGTCAAGGGCATCGAGCGCTCGACCTTCCTGATCGCCCCGAATGGCATCCTGGTGGGCGAGTGGCGCGGCATCAAGGTCGCCGGTCACGTCGACGAAGTGCTCAAGGCCGTCAAGGGCCTGAAGAAGGAAGCCGCCTGACATCATTTGTTCAGGTTCTTCCCTGAGGCGAAACTGCCTCGGCGGATGTGCATAATCAGCGCATGCCCCGAGTCGAATCCATGTCTCAGACCACAAAAGCCGCGCTCATCCTGCGCGGCTTTTTGCTTTCTGGAGCCAGGATGTCGTGGGGCCCACCCCCTGCTGCCTAGCCGTACATGCCACTGCCCAAGCCTCCTGCACAACGCGCAAGCCGCCTCGAAACCGCCGCCTACTCGGCCACCCTGACTCCCAGCAAACCTCGCGCCGCCCCGCCCCATGTGGCGCCGGTCACAGCGCCCGCCGCCGCGCCGAGCGTGGCCGCGACAGCCGAAGTGCTGCGCCTCCCCACCCCCGCCTCCAGCCCCGCGGCCGCCAAGCAGGGGCTGCCCGGCAAGGCGCCCACCAAGGCACCAGCCAAATCCGCCGCGCCCAAACGCACGCGCAAGCCGACCGAAACGCCCAAGCTGTTCGTCCTCGACACGAACGTGCTGATGCACGACCCGATGTCGCTGTTCCGCTTCGAGGAGCACGACGTCTTCCTGCCCATGATCACGCTCGAGGAGCTGGACGGGCACAAGAAGGGCATGACCGAGGTCGCCCGCAACGTGCGCCAGGTCAGCCGCGAGCTGGACCAGCTGGCAGCCAGCCTCAAGACCAGCGGCATCGAGGAGATGTCCAAGGGCCTGGCGCTCGCCGGCACCGGCCACCGCGAGGCCGAAGGCAAGCTGTTCTTCCAGACCGAGCTGATCGACACCCCGCTGCCCCAGGGCCTGCCGCAAGGCAAGGCCGACAACCAGATCCTGGGCGTCGTCCAGGCGCTGAAGGGCATCCACCCGGGCCGTGAAGTGGTGCTGGTGTCCAAGGACATCAACATGCGCATCAAGGCCCGCGCCCTGGGCCTGCCGGCGGAGGACTACCGCAACGACAAGACGCTGGAAGACTCGGACCTGCTCTACACCGGCGTCCAGGCGCTGCCGAGCGACTTCTGGGACCGCCATGGCAAGACCATGGAGAGCTGGCAGCAGGGCAACACGACCTTCTACCGCATCAGCGGGCCCCTCGTGCCCACACTGCTGATCAACGAGCTGGTCTACCTCGAAGCCCCCGGCACGACGCCGCTCTACGCCAAGGTCACCGAGATCACCGGCAAGACGGCCGTGCTGCGCACGCTGAAGGACTACGGCAACCAGAAGCACGCCGTCTGGGGCGTCACGTCCCGCAACCGCGAGCAGAACTTCGCGCTCAACCTGCTGATGGACCCCGAGTGCGACTTCATCACGCTGACCGGCACGGCCGGCACCGGCAAGACGCTGATGACGCTGGCCGCGGCCCTGAGCCAGGTGTTCGATGACCGCCGCTACAGCGAGATCATCGTCACCCGCGTGACCGTGCCCGTGGGCGAGGACATCGGCTTCCTGCCCGGCACCGAAGAGGAAAAGATGGGCCCCTGGATGGGCGCCCTGGACGACAACCTGGAAGTGCTGGCCAAGGGCGGCTCCACCGCGGGCGAATGGGGCCGCGCGGCCACCAACGACCTGGTGCGCAGCAAGATCAAGATCAAGAGCCTGAACTTCATGCGCGGGCGCACGTTCCTGAACAAGTTCGTCATCATCGACGAGGCCCAGAACCTGACGCCCAAGCAGATGAAGACGTTGATCACCCGCGCCGGCCCGGGCACCAAGATCGTCTGCCTGGGCAACCTCGCGCAGATCGACACGCCCTACCTCACCGAGGGCAGCTCGGGCCTGACGTTTGCGGTCGACCGCTTCAAGGGCTGGGCTCACAGCGGCCATGTGACGCTGGCACGCGGCGAGCGTTCACGGCTGGCCGATTTCGCGTCCGAAGTGCTCTAAAGCCACGCCATTCGGCACCCCGACGGCCCCTTGCGAGGGGCCGTTTCTTTTTCAGCGGTTCAGCAGCCCACCCAGCATGCCGGCGAGATCGCCCAGGCCGCCCGCGCCCAGGTTGGCCGGCAACTGCCCGTTCGGCGTCAGCCGGTCCACGATCTGCGGCAACAGCTGGCTGAGCTGATCGCCCGCCTCGACGTGCGACACGCCAGCCTGCTGCGCCAACTGGCCGAGCAGCCCGCCAGCACCACCGAGCGCACCGCTGAGCTGGTCGCCCGACACCGGCTGGTTCGCGCCCGTCGAGATCCAGCTCTGCACCTGGTCGCCCAGGCCGCTCGCCTGCAACTGCTGCAACAGCCCCGGCAGGCCGCCCTGCAGCGAGCCATTGGCCAACAGGCCCGAGATCAGCGCCACCCAGTCCTGCCCACCACCGGCCGGCTGGCGCCCGAGGCTCTGGGTTGCGGCGCCGAGCATGTTGTCGAGAAGTCCCATTTCGATCTCCGATGAAGTGACTCGCTGCAGTCTAGGCCCGGGTTTCACGGCCCGGTTGGCCATTCATAGGGATGCATGTGAGCGCTATCATCATTGACTCAATTCCCATTCCTCCATCGACCATGCTCTACCGCCCCCTCGGCCGCACCGGCTGGAACGTCTCTGCAATCGGCTTCGGCGCCTGGGCCATTGGCGGCACCTGGGGCAACACCGACGACACGGCGGCGCTGGCCGCGCTGCACCGCGCGCTGGACCGCGGCGTTAACTTTTTCGACACGGCCGACGTCTACGGCGACGGCCACAGCGAGCGCCTGCTCGCCCGCCTGCGCCGTGAGCGCCCCAGCGACCCCTTCCACATCGCCACCAAGGCCGGCCGCCGCCTGAACCCGCACGTGGCCGAGGGCTACCGCGACCTGCGCCCCTTCATCGAGCGCAGCCTGCAGAACCTGGAAACCGACGCCATCGAACTGCTGCAGTTGCACTGCCCGCCCACGGCCGTCTACGACATGCCCGAAGTCTTCGGCGCGCTGGACGACTTGGTGAAGGAAGGCAAGCTGCGCCACTACGGCGTCAGCGTCGAGCGCATCGACGAGGCTCTGGCCGCGTTGAAGTTCCCCGGCGTGCAGTCGGTGCAGATCATCTACAACCTGTTCCGCCAGCGGCCGGCCGAGACCTTCCTCCCCGCCGCGCAGGCCGCCCAGGTGGGCGTGCTGGCGCGGCTGCCGCTGTCCAGCGGCATGCTCAGCGGCAAGTTCACGCGCAACAGCAGCTTCAGCGCCGACGACCACCGCGCCTTCAACCGCCAGGGCGAGGCCTTCGACAAGGGCGAGACCTTCTCCGGCGTCGACTACGAGCAGGGCCTGGCCGCCGTGGAGGAGTTGCGCGCGCTGCTGCCCACCGGCGTGAGCATGGCCAAGCTGGCGCTGCGCTGGATCCTGATGAACGAAGCCATCACCACCGCCATCCCCGGCGGCCGCACGCCCGAGCAGGTGGACGAGAACGTCAGCGCCGCCGACCTGGCTGCCCTGCCCGCGCCGCTGATGCAGGCCCTGGCCGACCTGTACCAGCGCCGCATCGCGCCGCAGGTGCACGGCCTTTGGTGAGCCCTGGCTGGGCATGAAAAAAGCGGCCCGAGGGCCGCTTTGCTTTTGCACGTCGGTGAATCAAACGCGGCGACGGCGGCCCACCGCCAGGCCGGCCAGTGCGATGCCCACGAGGGCCAGCGACGCCGGCTCCGGCACGGTGACGTTGATGTCGGTGAATGCAATCCGAGCGCCCGCAGCATTCGTCACGAAGAGCCGGAAGTCCGTCGAGCTGGCCGCATAAGGGTTGAAGTTGAACGCCGGCGACGTCAGGAAAGCCATCTCCAGGTTCCACGACTCGGCCAGCGCCGGCGGCAGGCCGTTGGCCAGCAGGTCGATGTCGGTGTAGTTCACGCCCGCGGTGCTGTCGGTATCGATGCCCAGCCAGACCTTGCAGCCTTGGCAGCCACGGATGTCGTAGACGAAGTCGAAACTCCAATTCGCGTAGTTCTTGCCGTCCGGCCCGTAAACGCCGCTCTGTGCATTGAAATTGCGCACGCCGTCGTTGGCCAGGGAGGGGCTGTTCTTGTACGCATGCGCGCCGATGGCCACCTTCACGCCGTTGGCGGACACAGCGTTGAACAACACGGTGCTCAGGCCGCTGCTGCCCACGGGCGGCCAACCGTCCGCCGGTGTCAGCATCGTCAAGGCGGCGTGCGCCGTCAGGGGGGCCAGGCCGGCCAAGGCGGCCAGGGCGAACATCTTCTTGATCATTTATGTCTCCAGTTGTAGCAATCGTTTAGCCGGGCTCGAACTCCGCAACAACCCGCAATGAGCACCGCGCAACTCACTACCGCATAAGCCGTGCCGCTGTAGGACAGCTAACTGTCAGCTCCAGTAGGACAACGCGTCCCACACATCTGTGACATGACTCCCGTGTTTGAAGGTGGCAACTACCTCGACATGAGGAAAACCCTGGCGCGGCACATTGCACTGAAATGACTCGTCAGGAGCGCCCGTCGCGCCGATCAGATATGAGGTTAACCGTCAGTCGCCGCGCTGAACTGAATCGGAAAAACGCCGGACCCCGGCATCCTGAGTGACGGCCCGACGTCCCGCGGCGATGAGGCGATCGATCTGTTCGTGAGGCAGCTTGAGCCGCGTTGGAATGCCGTTCAGCGCCTGCTCCTCGGCCTCGGGCAGGTCGGCAAAGCTGACCTGCGTGACGCTGAACTTGATGTCCTCGCAGCGCCAGTCCGGGTTCAGCGCACGCAGCGCGGCCTTGCGCTCGTCGCTCAGGCTGCAGCGGTAGGTCACCAGGTCGCGTTCCCAGTTGCGCACCATGGGCAGGAAGCTCGCGTAGCTCATGCGCATCGTGCTCTCGATGGCGGTGTCGACGGCGCCCGCCGCGATGTCCACCCCAGATGGCCCGGCCACCTCCCGCGCCCAGTCGGCGCTGGGGCCCTGGCCGGCGTCCACCACGATGAACAGCAGGCGGCGCATCGTTGCCGCATCGTTCTCGGGGATGGGGCCGTAGGGCGTGTTCAGCAGCACGCGGCTTTGCAGGATGGCCACCAAGCCGAGGTTGTCGGTCAGCCCGCCGTCCACCAGCTTCAGGAAGCGGCCGGCCTTGGGGTCGAGGTTGTCGCGGAACAGCCGTGACAGCGCCAACCGCAGCCGATGCTGGTCATCGCGGTCATCGCGGCGGGCGTTCAGGCCCGGCGGCACCTTCAGCTCGCATGCTCCGGGGAAGCGCTCCACCACGACCGGCGCGAAGAACAGCGGCACCGCCATGGACGCCGCCACCGCCTCGGACACCGGATAGCTCGCCAGGTCGCTGCACAGCGCGTCGAACGTGCGCTCATGGAAAGGAAAGGCCAGCCGGTACTGCACATTGCTGGCGCTGATCCACACCACGGGCCGCGGGCGCTTGAACATGTCGGCAAAGGTGGCGCCCTTGAAGACGTCCTTCTCCAGCCAGTCGCTGAAGTCGCTACGGTCGTTCAGCCCGCCGGCAAACAGGCGGCGCAGGTTGTTGGGGTTGAGCAGGCTGAAGCGCAGCCCCGCCTCGCCGTCGTGCGTCAGCACCTTGTCGCGGAACTCGCGCAGGCCCTCGGCGCCATGCAAGCCGAAGTAGGCCGCCGTCAGCGAGCCGCCCGACACGCTGGTGATGAAGCTCACCTCGTCCAGCAGCGTGCGGCCCGGCGTGGATGCCTGCTCCCGCAGCCCCTCCAGCACGCCGTAGGAAAACGCCGCCGCACGCAGCCCGCCGCCCGAGAAGCTCAAGGCGACGAAGGTGTCCGAATCCAGCGGCCTGGGTGCGCGCTGCATCGTTTGCGCAGCCGCCGGCTTGTTGCGCGGCGCGTTCATGGGCGCGCTGGCACAGGCGGCCAGCAGCAGGCAGGTGCAAAGCAGCAGCAGAACGCGCATGGGGCCTGTCTCAGTGATGGGCGGTGAAGGGCGGCGGGCGCATTCTGCCGATGCTGCCATATCCTGTCTTTATTCCCAGTGACAATCGCGAGAATGAACTGCCCCCACGCTCGCATCCGCTCGCTGCCGCCCAACGGCGCGCATCAGCGGTTCCGGGCGGCCGTGCATCGCTGACATGCACCAACCCGACCGCTGGATCGCCCACCTCGACATGGACGCCTTCTATGCGTCTGTCGAGCTGCTGCGCTATCCGCAGCTCAAGGGCGAGGCGGTCGTCATCGGCGGCCGGCGGGCCGACGCGCCGCAGCAGCTGCAAGACGGCTCCTGGCGCTACTCCAAGTTGCGCGACTACACCGGCCGCGGCGTCGTCACCACCTCCACCTACGCCGCCCGCGACCTCGGTGTGTTCTCGGCCATGGGCCTCATGAAAGCAGCCCTGCGCGCGCCCGACGCCATCCTGTTGCCGGCCGACTTCGACTCCTACCGCAAGTACTCGCGCCTCTTCAAGGCCGCCGTGGCCGAAGTCGCGCCCGTCATCGAGGACCGCGGCATCGACGAGATCTACATCGACCTCACCGACGTGCCCGGCGTGCGCGACGCCGTGGGCCACGACCCGCTGGGCGGCGTGAAGGCCGTGGCGCGCGAGATCAAGAACTCCGTCGGCCGCGCCACCGGCCTGACCTGCTCCATCGGCGTCACGCCCAACAAGCTGCTGTCCAAGATCGCCAGCGAACTGGACAAGCCCGACGGCATCAGCGTGCTGACGCTGGACGACATCCCCGCCCGCGTCTGGCCGCTGGCCGTGCGCAAGATCAACGGCATCGGCCCCAAGGCGAGCGACAAGCTCGTCAAGCTCGGCCTGGAGACCGTGGGCGACATCGCCGCGGCCGACCCCACCTGGCTCGTCGAGCAGTTCGGCGAGAGCTACGGCCAGTGGCTGCACGCCGCCTCGCACGGGCGTGATTCGCGCCCCGTCGTCACGCACAGCGAGCCCGTGTCCATCAGCCGCGAAACCACCTTCGAGCGCGACCTGCACGCCGTGCACGACCGCGCCCTGCTCGGCGGCATCATGGACGAGCTGTGCGAAAGCCTGTCGCGTGACCTCGCCCGCAAGCACTACGCGGGCAAGACGGTGGGCATCAAGCTGCGCTTCGAAGGCTTCATCACCGTCACGCGCGACCAGACGCTCAAGGCGCCCATCACCAGCGCCGCCGACATCCGCGCCGCGGTCGGCCTGTGCCTCAAGCGCGTCAAGTTCGACAAGCGGCTGCGGCTGATGGGCGTGCGCATCGGCAACCTCGTGCATGCCAGCGAGGCGCTCGCCACCCCGGCGGCCGGGGCCTCCGCAGCGGCGGTCGCTCAGGTTCCGGCCGAGCAAAACCTCGACCTGTTCTGAGGCTGCCGTCCGACCCTTGAAACGCTCAGACCCAGCCCTGGCGCCACACCGCCCGGTCGCGCAGCTCGCGCCACGCCAGCCGTTGCACGCGCTTGGAGAACAGCGCCTCCAGCTCCACCCATTCCACCGGCGCGCCGGGCAGCTCGGGCTCCAGCACCTTGATGACGACGAAATGCTTGTCCTTGGCCACGGGGGCCACTGCGGTCCACTTGCTGAGCAGCAGCTTCTTGGGGTGCAGCGGGTTCACGGCGACGCCACGATGGGCAACGCGTGCTGCTGCAGCCGCGCCAGCGGGATGAGCCGCAGCACCACCTGGTTCGTGGCCTCCAGCACCACCGGCGGCGCCACGCCCGCCTCCAGCGCCTCCAGCCAGCGCAGCGCGCACAGGCACCAGCGGTCGCGCGGCTTCAGGCCCGCAAAGCGCCACTGCGGGCGCGGCGTGCTGAGGTCATTGCCCCGCGCGAGCGAAAAGTCCAGGAACTCCTGCGTCACACGCACGCAGACGAGGTGGGTGCCCCGGTCCTGGGAGTCCGCCGTGCAGCAGCCATCGCGCAGGAACCCGGTCAAGGGGTCGAACGAGCAGGCCTGCAAAGGCGTGCCCAGTACATTCACCGCCGTCATGCGCCGCCCTTCTGTTGTCCAACGCCGCATCTTGCCGGCAAAGCTGAGGCCGTGGGCGAGCCGGTGCTTCAGCGCATGAGCGACTGGACCTACACCGTCTCGGTGCGCAATCTGTGCGAGTTCACCGCCAAGCACGGCAGCCTGGACCGCCGCTTCACGCCCTCGGCCACCGCGCTGGAGGGTCAGGCCGGCCAGTTGGCGGTGCTCGCTCGCCGCTCGCCGGGCTACGAGACCGAGCTGCCGCTGGAGGGCCAGCACGGTCACCTGCGCGTGCGCGGCCGGGCCGATGGCTACGAGGCCGACGTGAACCGGCTGGAAGAGATCAAGACCATCCGTGGCCCCGTCGAACTCATCCCCGAGAACCGCCGCGCACTGCACTGGGCCCAGCTGCAAACCTACGGCGCCCTCATCGCCGCAGACCGCGGCCTGGCCGAGCTGGAGCTGGCCCTCGTCTACGTGGACGCTGACACGCAGAACGAAACCGTGCTGCGCGAGACCGCCACCGCCGCCGCCCTGCAGGCCGCCTTCGAGGTGCGCTGCAACCAGTTCGAGGCCTGGGCGCGGCAGGAGGCCGAGCACCGCACGGCACGCGATGCCGGCCTGAGTGCCCTGCCCTTCCCGCTGGGCGAGCTGCGCCCGGGCCAACGCCTGCTGGCCGAGGCCGTCTACCGCGTGGCCGCCAACGGCCGCCACCTGCTGGCCCAGGCGCCCACCGGCATCGGCAAGACGCTGGGCACGCTGTACCCGCTGCTGCGCGCCATGCCGCTGCAGCAGCTCGACAAGATCGGCTACATGACCTGCAAGGGCACCGGCCGCATCACCGCGCTGGAGGCCCTGCACGGGCTGCGCGAGCACACGCCCGGCAAAGCGCTGCGCGTGCTGACGCTGGTGGCCAAGGAGCAAGCCTGCGAGCACCCCACCAAGGCCTGCCACGGCGACGCCTGCCCGCTGGCCCACGGCTTCTACGACAAGCTGCCCGCCGCCCGCGCCGAGGCCGTGCAGGTGGGCTGGCTGGACCCCACCGCCCAGCGCCGCATCGCGCTGCAGCACGACGTCTGCCCCTACTACCTCGGCCAGGAGCTGCTGCGCTGGGCCGACGTCGTCGTGGGCGACGTGCACCACGCCTTCGACCCCCACGGCCAGCTCTACGGCCTCTCGCAGGCCCAGGGCTGGAAGCTCGCGCTGCTGGTGGACGAAGCCCACAACCTCATCGACCGTGCACGAGACATGTACAGCGTCAGCCTCAGCCTGGCGCGGGTGCGCCAGGCCGTGGCCGCCGCGCCCGTGAGCCTGCGCGCACCGCTGCGCCGCCTCGCCAAGGAACTGGCCACGCTCGGCCGCGCCCAGGCCAGCGACTACCAGCCGCTCAGCCAGGTGCCCGATGCGCTGGCCGAGGCACTGCAACGCGTCAACGTCGCCCTGGGCGAGCATGTGCAGAACCACCCGCTCGAAGTCGGCGCGATGCTGGAGTTCTATTTCGAGGTGCTGGGCCTGCAACGCTTGCTGGACCGTCTGGACACGCACTCGCTGTGCGACCTGCAGCGCAGCGCCGCTCCCGAGCGGCCCGCCTCGGCGCTGGACGCACCGCGCAACCTCTCGCTGCTGGAAGAAGACGACGAAGACGACCCCAACGATGGCCGCGACGTGCTGCTGTCGGTGCGCAACATCGTGCCCGGCCACTTCCTGAAGGAGCGCTTCGAGGGTTGCCACAGCGTCACGCTGTTCTCGGCCACGCTGGGCCCGCGGGACTACCCGCGCCACCTGCTCGGGCTGCCCGACGACACCGCCTGGATCGACGTGCCCGCGCCCTTCCCGCCCGAGCACCTGACGGTGCGCGTGGCCCAGCACCTCTCCACCCGGTATGACCATCGCCAGGCCTCGCTCGGCGCGCTGGTGGACCTGCTGGCCACGCAGTTCACCGAGCACCCCGGCAACTACCTCGCCTTCTTCAGCAGCTTCGACTACCTGGACAAGGCCGCCGCCCGGCTGGCGCTGCGCCACCCAGAGGTGCCGCAGTGGAGCCAGTCCCGCGCGATGGGCGACGGGGCACGGCGTGCCTTCCTCGACCGCTTCGTGGCGGGCGGCCGCGGCATCGGCTTTGCCGTGCTGGGCGGCGCGTTCGCCGAGGGCGTGGACCTGCCCGGCACACGCCTCATCGGTGCCTTCATTGCCACGCTCGGCCTGCCGCCCGTGTCGCCGCTGCAGGAGCAGGTGCGCGAACGCCTGGACACGATGTTCGGCGCCGACCACGGCTACGCCGACCTCGTGCCCGGCATGCAAAAGGTCGTGCAGGCCGCCGGCCGCGTGCTGCGCTCCGTGGATGACCGCGGCTGGGTGTGGCTGTTGGACAAGCGCTACGCGCGGCCCGAGGTGCGGGCGCTGTTGCCGGGGTGGTGGCAGCTGTGATGCAGCAGCCGGGTTAGATTGCGCCCCGGGACGACCAACGGCAATCCACTACATGAACCCATCGGCATGGCTGCGCAACCTGTTGCTCGTGCTGTTCATCGTGCTGTACTGCCAGCAGTCCACCCAAGGCCGCGCCGGACGCCCGCAGCACCCCGACTTCAAGATCCAGGTCGAGCTGACCGAAGAGGCCGAGCGGTGGATGCGCGAGTCGGGCGAGTCCATCGAGATCCGCAGCTGGTTTGCCGACGAGATCGGGCCGGGCGGCCTCCACCTGGCCACCCACACGCAGAGCATCAAGGACCAGCGTGTGGCCGTGGTCAGCAATGTCCGTTTCGACCCCAAGTTGGCGGCCGTTCTCCCTGATCCTGACTATGAGGTGCTGGTCAACCTGTCGTCCAGCCGCCAGAAGGATGACCGGACGATGCTGGACTGCGACATCCTGCAAGGCCCGATCAGCCAGTTCCAGGGCCGCGTCGCGACCGTGCCTTGCAAGCTGGTGCGGCCCAAGCCGTCCGCCTGGGAGGCGGAACCCAGCTTCACCGGCGAGATCAAGGCTCAGCAGTTCCTGTCGCGTTGCTCCGTCAAGCTGCTGTCGTCCACGCAGCCTGCCGACCGGGCCAAGGCCGACTTCTGCATCGGCATCGTCAAAGGCGCGATCCAGGCCCACGAGAGCTTTGTCCAGAGCGAGGACCACCCGATCCCGCGGCACTTCTGCATCCCCGAGGCGGTCTCCGATGTCGAGTTTACGGTGGCCGTGCTCAAGTCGATCGCACCTGGCCAGCAGTCTGTGCTGGGCAATCTGCTGCTCGGCGGCCTCCATCAGGCCTATCCCTGCCAACCGCGCCGAACGCGGCAGGACTGAGGCCAGCGCGGCACCTCACACCCACAAGGAAACCCATGTTTGACCACGTCAAGTTCGGCGTCAGCGACTTCGCTGCGAGCAAGGCCTTCTATGTCAAAGCGCTGGCGCCGCTCGGCGTCACGGTTGGCGCTGAAGGAGAGCCCACCTACGGCATCGAGCTGATCGTCAAGGGCCAGCTGGCGAGCTTGTGCCTGTTTGAAACCCAGGAGAAGCCGGCCCACCTGCACCTCGCGTTCATGGCGCAGACGCGCCAGCAGGTCGATGCCTTCCATCGCGCCGCGCTGGAGGCCGGCGCCAAAGACAACGGCGCGCCGGGACTGCGCCCCAAGTACCACGCGAACTACTACGCCGCCTTCGTCATCGGCCCGGACGGGCACAACATCGAAGCGGTCTGCCACGCGCCCGAGGCCTGACGCCGCCTACCCCGGATGCGACTTATGCCGCAGGACTCGGCGGCCAGCCGCAGCAGTTGTTCAGGGATGTTGCTGGCCGGCTTGCCTGGCTGCACCCGGTAACGAGCGCCACCACCGGCCGTGCCACGCTGGCGGCCTATGAGTCACCTTCGCCTTGCACCTCTCGCTGTTGCCACCCTGCTTTCGCTGACCGGCTGCGGCGGTGGCGGCTCCGATGCCAGCTCACCGGCCGCAGCGCCGGCCGCCCCTCCCGCGCCCTCACCTGCCCCTGCCCCGGCTCCGGCGCCACCTCCGCCGACCGCCGGCACCCGCATCACCTGCAATCTCGCCAACTTCCAGGCCGACATGCTGGCGGCCGTCAACGCCCGTCGCCGCGAAGGCGCCACCTGCGGCGCCCAGGGTGCGTTCGCTCCGGCGCGTGACCTCACCTGGAACGCCGCGCTCACCCAGGCCGCCGCCGCGCACAGCGACGACATGGTCACGCGCAACTTCTTCAGCCACACCGGCAGCGACGGCAGCACGCTCGGCACCCGGGCAACCGCCGCGGGCTACGTCTGGAGCGGCCTGGGCGAGAACATCGCCGCAGGCCAGGCCACGGTCGCCGAGGTGGTGGACGGTTGGATGAAGAGCGACGGCCATTGCGCCAACCTGATGAACGCAGCCTTTCGCGAGATCGGTGCGGCTTGCGTGGCCGGCAACGTCGGCACCAGCTATCGCACCTACTGGACGCAGGACTTCGGCAGTCCACGGTGAGCCCCTCGCCCACGGGGACGGCGATGTTCGCGGCGTTGAGCCGCAAACACATCGCCATGGCGGGCCGGCTTGGGGCGGCCCGACGCTCGGCCCGAAACACAGAGCCCCGCAGAATTTTCTTGGCCGACTGAATCCAAACGCCGCGGCCGGCCGCTCAAAGGAAGCACCATTCACCTGCTTCCCTGGAGCCCGCCCATGTTCTTCGACCGCTTTCAGGACGTCAGCCCGCTGATGATCCCCATCCTGTCGCTGCTCATTCCCATCATCGCCATCGTGGCGCACTACATGAGCAAGGCCCACACCGAGCGACAGCGGCACGAGACCATCCGCGAACTCGCCCGGGCCGGCCAGCCCATCCCGCCCGAGCTGCTGAACGACGTGCAGGACAGCGACTGGCACCGCGCCAAGCGCGACCAGTCCAACCCCAACCGCATCCTCATTCCCGCCGTCATCAACATCGGCGTCGGCCTCGGCCTGATGGGCATGTTCTCGGCCATGATGCCCGGCGCCTGGCTCTGGAGCATCGGCCTGATCCCGCTCTTCCTGGGCCTGGGCCTGGCGGTCTACTGGGCCGTTGAACGCAAGCAGCAACCGCCCCAGCCGTGACCTCCGGCGTCCCCGCCGCGGCAGCCGAGGTGGCCCAGCAGGAGGCCCGCCTCGTGGCCCGCGCTGGCGCCGGTGACCGTGCGGCCTTCGCCGCCCTCGTGCAGGCCCACCAGGGGTACTTGCGCAAGCTGCTCGGCCGCGTCTGCCGGGGCGACCAGGGCCGCGCCGACGACCTCGCGCAAGAGGCGTTTGTTCGCGCCTGGCGCGCGCTGCCCAAGTTCCGCGGCGAGGCGCGCTTTCGCACCTGGCTGACGCGGCTGGCCTACTCCGCGCTGTCGGCCGAACGGCCAGCTTTGCCTTTGGTGGACGACGCGCCGCCAGAGCTCGGCGCGCACAGCGACTTCGCCCCCGGCGCCGACTGGCGCATCGACCTCGACCGCGCCATGGCCGAGCTGAGCGAGGCCCAGCGCCACGCACTGCTGCTCTGCTACGGCGCCGACCTCAGCCATGCCGAGGCCGCCCAGGTGTTGGGCTGGCCGCTCGGCACGGTCAAAACCCAAGTGCTACGCGCCAAGGCCAAGCTGCGCGCGCAACTGCAAGCATGGGAGCCCACGCCATGACGACGAATCACGACGACGACAGCAACGACGCTTCTTTTGACGATGCGCTGCGGCAGCAGTTGCAGGAGGGCGGTGAGCCCGATGACGACGGCTTCAGCCTGCGAGTGATGGCGGCGCTGGCGCCCAAAGGCGTATCAGCTCAGCAGCGCCGCTGGGCGCGCTGGGTCAGGCGAGCTCAATGGGTGGCGATCAGCGTCGCGGCCTTCGGCACGGCGGCGGTGATGGCGAGCGCGAATGGACCGCTGGATACGCCGCATGTGGTGGCGGCGGTGGCATTGGTGGGGTTGCTGGTCTTTTGGTCGATTCCGAGTCGGTGGAGTCGGGGATGAAAACCATCCTGAAGGCTTAGCCTGCCGGCAAGCCTCGGGCTAGCGCTAAGACTTAGCTTGGTGCCTCGGGCACATTCTTCGTAGCAGCTCGGTGCGGCCATGTCGCTAGAAGAGTGACCGACTAGGGTTCCCGCGATGCTGCAACTTGCAAGCGCACGCCAAACTCCTAGTGCGTCCTCGCTCCAAGAGTCACCATCCACCTTGAGTGACAAGTGATAACGCGACAGGGAAAAGTCGAATGAAAAGCGCTACCCAAAACGCCTCCGGTTCCCCCGGCAACGCGAAGGAACCAGCTAAGCGACGTACTGCGAGCGCCGCACCTGTCAAAACGCGAAAACGGATGCCTGCAGAAGGCTTCAGATCCGACGAATCTGCAACGCTGGGAAATTATCTTCGCCATCCAACCAGTACCGGATATTGGCGTCTCACGGCTTCAAAGTCCGCAAGTGGAAAATTTCTAGAGTACATTTTTTCCCGCAATAATTGCGACATATCAACCTATCAGATCGAAATCACCGACAAATCTTACGGCCTGTCAGATGATCACAAGATCTTACAAATAACTAGGCTAACAACATTTCTAAGCGCAATCAATGCAGCATCACTCAGACAACAGGGCCACAACCTTGAAGTCCTTCTTAAAGCTGATGATCACGGCATTCGTAGCGCAGAGTATTTTGATGCCGACGAGGTACTAGAAAAATTCCCGGATTCAGTGCGGGTTTTTAATGACCGCATAACGCATACAAACTTTTCTAGTTTTGTTGTCCGGCGCGGATGTCTTGAAGTCAAAAGCGGGACGCTAATGCTACTGAGCGATTGGCATCTTGCCGAAGTTGTTTTCGTAGCTGTTGCTCGTGAACCATTAGCCGCAATCGCGGAACTACTTGAGTCCGCAGACTTGATCAACGGAGCCCATATCGAGCGCATCTTCGCCCCTGAAGAAGAATTGTTATCCCCATACTTTGAATTTCTAAAACTGGGACATGACGCAGCCATTCGCGATAAGCGGCTGCGACCACAGCTCGAAACCGCGTTTGAGTACTTTGAGAAGAGCGACTTCACTCATACAATTAGTACGCTCGGAATTATCGCAGAAGACTACTTAACTCAAATATCAGAATACTACCTTCGCGCACCTTCCCCTAAAGGCAGCACCCTTGGTCAGCTATACGATCATCTGCATAATAATATTCGCGAAATTCTAGCCCCAAAACCCTTGGAATTGGCGAACATAGACGATACATACAAGAATCTTACAGCAATACAAAAGAAATACAAAGAATCCGCAACCACATCGACGCCGGAATTGATTGCAACTCTGCGCGAGGTACTGAATATTATCAAATCCGATCGCAAGTATTTTTCCGATCGAATCGATTCCAGCACTCGCCAGCCTCGGCGAATTTCAGTATTCCCAGACTGGCTCCACGAAAATTTAATGGAGTTAATTCGAAACAGAAATGCCGCCTCGCACAAAACCAGAATCCCACTTGGACGATTCGAGGCCTTACGCACAATCTATTGCCTTTCAGCCTTTGCACTATGGTGGCGAGAAGAGAAAGATAGAACGGACTGGGAATTGAGTTTGCTAGAAATTCTTAAAGCTGCAATCGCAAAATAAAGACGGTAGCCGTTTCAAGCTTGGGGCTTAGCCACCAGTCACCATCCCGGCAAGATGCGCCACCATGAATAGACAAGTCCTCGCCCTTCCTCTCCTTCTGGCCCCACTCGCCGCCCTCATCGCGGCACCCCTGCCTACCGCAAGCCGGCTGCCCGTGACCGAGGGCTCCGCCATGCTGATCCCGCGCGCCGCCCACCAGGCAACACCGACGGCCGGTGGGCTGGTGCTGCTCAGCGGCGGCTGCGCGCAGGCGAACTGCGGTGCCGTGCAGCGCTCGGCCGAGCTCTACGACCCCAGTACCGGCCGCCATGCCACGACCGGCTCCATGCGCGAGGCGCGCGCCTCGCATGCGGCAGTGGCGCTGGCCGATGGGCGGGTGCTCGTGGCCGGCGGTTGGACGGGCACCGGCGTCAGCGCCGCGGTGGAGGTATTCGACCCTTCCACGCGCCGCTTCGAATCCGCCTCACCCATGGCCGTGCCCCGGATGGACGGCACGGCCACCACGCTGCTGGACGGCCGCGTGCTGATCGTCGGCGGCGCTGTGCGTACCAACCAGCCCACCGCCGCGGTGGAGGTCTTCGACCCCGCAGGTGGCCGCATGCAGCCCACGGCCAGCCTGGCAACGGCGCGGGCGCATCACGGCGCGGCACGCCTGCGGGACGGCCGCGTCCTCATCGTCGGCGGGCTGGTGGAGCGCCGCGTGGCCACGGCCACGGCCGAGATCTATGACCCCGCCACGGGCCGCTTCACGCCCACGGGCTCGCTGAGCCAGCCGCGCTGCAAGCTTGCCGCGCTGGTGCTGCAGGATGGCCGCGTCATGGTCATCGCCGGCTCGACGGACTGCGAGGACCGCAACCGCCTGGCCAGCACCGAGATCTACGACCCCGCCACGGGCCGCTTCGAGGCGGGGCCGCCACTGCTGAGCGCGCGCTACAAGATCGCGAGCGCCGCAACGGTGCTGGCCAACGGCGACGTGCTCATCGCCGGCAATGCGAACGACGTGGAGGCCTGGGCACCCGGCACGCCGGCCTTTGCCCGGCTGGGCAGCGGCATTGGCAGCGAGCTGTCGTTCAGCACGGCCACGGCCCTGCCCGCGGGTGGCGCCCTCGTGGCCGGCGGCTATGACGAGCGCATCGTCCCGACGGCTCGCACCTGGCAGGTGGGCGGGCGCTGAGACTGCTCAGGTCGCGTTCTTGAACTTGTCCCGTTGCGAAAAGCAATAGATCAACGGCAACGCGACACCCGTCAGGACTGCGGCCGACCCGGCCGCGACTGCCACAGGGATGGGGGCGAACGCCCACAGCGCGACATAGATGAGCCCGCCGATGGTGATGGACCAGCCGCCGAACCGGCTGACCCTGCGGGCCAGTTCGCTCGGGAAGAAACGCTTGGGCATGCGGTTGCCGTACCAGGCAATCATGAGCCCGTTCATGGCGATGACCACCCGGGTGACGGTGTCGCCGTCCACATAACCCAGCTTGCGCGCCGAGGTCATGCAAAGCGCCACGGCGACGATGCTGCCGCCCCACGCCAGGCCTTCGATCAAGTCGTTTTTCATCGCGCAATCTCCTTCTTGGGTTCCGGCGCGTCGGCGCTCGGGCTGAACGAATGGACGAAGCCCAGCAGCGCTTCTTCGAGCACCGACAGCTTCAGGTGATACAGGACTGACTTGCCCGCCTTTTCGGCGTGAACGAGGTCGGCCTCTTTCAGCACTGCGAAGTGCGCCGACATCGTTGGCTTGGAGACGTGGAACTGGTCACTCAGCTCACCGGCGCTCAGGGGCCCCTGCCGCAGGAGCTGCAGCACCTGGCGGCGGGTCGGGTCGGAAAGGGCTCTGAAAACCTTGTTCATGGCTCGATGATTAGCTAATCATCGAAACGTGTCAAGGGCATCGGGCACCACCGACTGGTGCATCAACGCCCCATGCCGAGGCCCGTGAGAAGTCGAAGCCCTCGTAGCTCCGGGCCTGGCTAGACCGGGATGTCCAGGCTCAGCCTGAGCTTCTTGGGCAGCTTGCTGGCGACGAGCTCATGCGAGCGCTTCACCAGCGCCTTCAGCTCCGACAACGGCAGGGCCTTCGCATCCGACACCGCCACCCAGTGATACCGCGCCGCATACGGCGCCGGCGCGAACCCAGGCAGGCCGGTCAGCTCCAGGAAGCGGTGCTCGTCGACCTTGAAGCTGCAATGCGTCCAGGTGCCCGGGTGCGGTCCGCCGACGAAGAACATCTTGGCGCCCACGCTGGCCACCCAGTCGGCGCCCCACTTGATGTCCTGCGTGGCGCCGGGCAGTTCCATGGCGTATTTGGCAAGGGCTTGAAAACTCATGGTGTCGAGTGGGGGTTCGCGGGCTGGTGCCGGCCGGTGCGCGGGCCCAACCGATGGGCAGGGCCGTCCATTCTCACCACGACAACCACGCTTTGCGGCAATTTGCGGCACGGCCGCAAACCGCGCGGCCCTGTCGCACCCCAGGGCTCGCCAACAATCTACGGATACGCCTCACCAGGCCCGGAGCGCCAGCCCCGGGTCACCAGAGCCGCCGTCAACGATTGCCTGCCGCATGAATCCCCTGAACCTGGGCCCTGGCCCGATCCCGCCACCGGTAGCCATCGACCCGCTCCAGCACGGCATGGCGCTGTTCCAGGCCACACCGCCGGACTACGAGCGCGCCGTGGGCTGGTTCCGCGCCGCGGCGGACGGTGGCGACAAGGACGGCCTGGCCATGCTGGGGCTGTGCCAGCTGGAAGGCCTGGGCCTGCCGGCCGACGCGGTGCAGGCGCGCCAGCTGCTGCAGCAGGCCGCGGCGCGGCGCAGTGCCATCGGGCGCTTCCAGCTCGGGCGGGTGCTGGTGACCGGCCGGGGCGGCCCGGCCGACGAGGCGGCGGGCCTGACGGCCTACGTGACGGCTGCGGCCATGGGCCATGCCGAGGCCACCTTCAATCTCGCCAACTGCCTGCACGCCGGCGTGGGCTGCCTGCCGGACCGGCTGGCCGCCAAGGCGCTCTATGTGCGCGCACGTGCACTGGGCTGCACCTTGAGCCCGCAAGGCGTGCGGGTACGCAAGCACGAGCTGAAGGCGGTGCGCGCGCTGGCGAAGCGCTTCGCCGACCCGAACCGCATGTTCTTCCTCGTGCAGGAGCGCCAGCAGGAGTTGGCGCTGGTACACGCCGTCGCGCAGCCCCGAGACACGCCGCGCCTGGGTGGCGCGACCGCGTCAAGGCCCAAGGCCCTGCAACTGGCCGCGGGTGTGGTGGCGGCAGTCGCCGGCACCCTGGGCCATTACCTGCGGCGCCCGTCGCGCGACGCCGGCCCGACGACGATCAACTTCTGACGCGCCTTGGAGGCCGCGGCCCGCACCGGGCCGCTGGGTAGGATGCCCGCATGTCCACCCGCCCCATCCGCCTGCCCTCGCTCGACGCCCTGCTCGCCTTCGAGGCCGTGGCGCGTGCCGGCAGCTTCGAGGCGGCGGCGGCAGAACTGGCGCTGACGGCCAGCGCCGTCGCCAAGCGCGTGGCCGGGCTGGAGGAGCGGCTGGGCCAACCCCTCTTCCTGCGCCAGCCCGCCAAGGGCCCGAGCCTGACGTCGGCCGGTTTTGAATACCTGCCCCAGGTGCGCCAGGCCCTGGCCCTGCTGCAGGCCATGCCGCTGCACCAGCGCGCCAGCACCCAGCGCGAGCGGCTGCGCATCAGCTCCACGCCCACCTTCGCCCGGCAGCTGCTGGTGCCCGCCCTGCCCGGCTTCACGGCTGCGCACCCACAGGTGGAGCTGGAGCTGACGCTGTCGGTGCCGCTGCTGGCCGAGGGCGACGCGGGGGCGGACGTCGAGATCCGGCACGGCGCCGTGCCGGACGACGTCGCTCCTGCCCAGGTGCTGCTGCGCGACCGCCTCACGCCGCTGGCCGCGCCGGCCCTGCTGGCGCAGCACCCTGCGCTGCGCGAGCCGGCCGACCTGCTCACCCTGCCGCTGCTGCGCACGCCGCTGCAGCCCTGGGCGCCTTGGCTGCGCGCCGCCGGCCTGGGCGATGTGCCGGAGCCGGACGAAGGCCCGCGCTTCGTCGACCTGGGCCTGACGCTCGCCGCCGCCCTGGCCGGCCAGGGCGTGGCGCTGGCCCGGCTCAGCCTGGCCCGCCACGAGCTGGCCGAGGGCCGCCTCGTGCAGCCCTTCGCGCTGACCGTGCCGGCCGAGCGCCACTACGGCCTCATTCGCCACCGCGCCAGCCCCGCCGCCGAGGCCTTCGCCGACTGGCTGCACGCGCACTGCCGTGCCGTCGAGGCGGCACAGGCGGAAAACTCTTCCGCCTCGGGCTGAGGTTTTTTCCGGGGCGCACCGGCCGGGGCGGGCCTAGCATCGCTGCCTCACTCCGACCTGCCTCGCCATGCCCGTCATCACCTGCATCGAAGACCTGCGCCAGCTCGCCGAGAAGCGCGTGCCGCGCATGTTCTACGACTACGCCGATTCCGGCTCCTGGACGGAGACGACCTACCGTGCCAACGAGAGCGACTTCCAGGCCATCAAGCTGCGCCAGCGCGTGGCCGTCAACATGGAAGGCCGCAGCACGGCGGTGACGATGGTGGGCCAGACGGCCAAGATGCCCGTGGCCATCGCGCCCGTGGGCCTGACGGGCATGCAGCACGCCGACGGCGAGATCCACGCGGCGCGCGCGGCCGAGAAGTTCGGCATCCCGTTCACGCTGTCGACGATGAGCATCTGCTCCATCGAGGACATTGCCGAGAACACCTCGGCGCCGTTCTGGTTCCAGCTTTACATGATGCGCGACCGCGACGCGATGGTGCGCATGATTGCCCGCTGCAAGGCCGCCAAGTGCTCGGCGCTGGTGCTGACGCTGGACCTGCAGGTCATCGGCCAGCGCCACAAGGATTTGAAGAACGGCCTCACCGCGCCGCCAAGGCCGACGCTGGCCAACATCCTCAACCTGATGACCAAGCCGCGCTGGTGCCTCGGCATGGCCGGCACCAAACGCCACACCTTCCGCAACCTCGTGGGCCACGTGAAGGGCGTGAGCGACATGCGGTCGCTCTCGGCCTGGACGAACGAGCAGTTCGACCCGCGCCTGTCCTGGGCCGATATCGCCTGGGTGAAGGAACAGTGGGGCGGCAAGCTCATCCTCAAGGGCATCATGGACGTGGAAGACGCCAAGCTCGCCGTGCAGGCCGGCGCCGACGCCATCGTGGTGAGCAACCACGGCGGACGGCAGCTGGACGGCGCGCCCAGCAGCATCCACGCGCTGCCGGCCATCGCGGCCGAGGTGGGCGCGCAGACGGAGGTGTGGATGGACGGCGGCATCCGCTCCGGCCAGGACGTGCTGAAGGCCTGGGCCCTGGGCGCGCGCGGCACCATGATCGGCCGCGCGATGGCCTACGGCCTGGGCGCGATGGGCGAGGAAGGCGTGGCCAAGGCGCTGGCCATCCTGCACAAGGAGCTGGACGTGACCATGGCTTTCTGCGGCCACACGCAGCTGACGAACGTGACGCGCGACATCCTCGTGCCGGGCACCTACCCGACGCCCTGAACGCGTTGCGGCCGGCGGGGTCGCTGCCTAGTATGTTCTTCAGGCCACCGGCCTGAGGAGCACATCATGACGACGCTCGCTGTGTCTCGGCGTTCGGTAACCCGCGCGGCCTGGCTGGCCGGCCTGCTGGCCCTGGCCGCCACGATGGCGCATGCCGAGGTCTACGTCTGGAAGCCCAAGCAGGGCGGCAGCTGGAGCGCGGCCGCGAACTGGACCTCCACGGTCGCCGGGTTTCCCAATGCCAACGACGCCGAGGCCGAGTTCCGCGGCAACCTCAATGTCAACCAGGCCGTCGTCACCATCGCCGGCAACTACGCGCTGAACCGGCTGCTGCTGGAGAGCATGACGCCGACGCAGTCCTATCTGCTGAGAGGCGCCAATGCCCAAGGCCAGCTGACGCTGAACGGCACTTTCATCCACGTCACCGAGGACAACCGTGCGCCGCACACCATCGCCGTGCCGCTGCGCATCCTCGACAACACCGGCGTCATCGTGCGCAACGACAGCGTCGGCGTCGACGCCAACACGGCGCCCGCGCGGCTGACCATCTCGGGCGCCATCTCCGGCAACCAGGTGGGGCTGTCCTTCCGCTCGGGCGTCGACGTGCCGGCCGAGGTGCTGCTGACCGGCAACAGCACGTTCAAGGGTCGGGTGCAGGTGAGCACCGGCGCCTACCTCGCCATCGACAAGGATGCCGCCCTGGGCGACGCGAGCAACAGCGTCGGCCTGACCAGCGCCACACTGCAAGGCCGCGCCGGCGCGACGCTGGGCCAGGCCCGCACGGTGACGCTGGGGGGGCGGCCCGTGCTGGCCGGCGACGACACCAGCAGTGACCTGGTGTTCCAGGTCGACGGCAAGCTGACCGGCACGGGCAGCCCGACGATCCTGGACTCGGTGCGGCTGACCAATCCGGCCAATGACTTCGGCGCCGCGCTCAAGGTCATCTTCGTCGGCAACGGCAGCCAGGCCGGCAGCCTGCGCCTGATCCGCCCCGACGTGCTGGGCGCGGCCGCAAAGATCGTGATGGCCGACGGCCAGCTGGTTGCCGAGGAGAGCTTCACGCTGCCCACGCCGCTGCAGTTGGACCTCAACGGCCGCGTGCGCGTCGAGCCCGACAAGACGCTGACGACAACCGGCCAGATCGGGGGCATCGGCCGGCTGATCAAGCAAGGCCGCGGCACGCTGGTGCTGGCCAACGACGGCAACAGCCAGCGCGGCAACACCATCAACGCCGGCGTGCTGGCCTTCAGCAAGGACAGCCAGCTCGGCCTGGCCGGCCGAGGCATCCTCATCCGCAGCGGCGGCGTGCTGCGCGCCGACGCACCGCTGGTGACGCCGCGCGACATCCGCATCACCGACTTCGGCAGGCTGCGCGCCAACATTGCGGCCGACCCCAAGAAGCCCTTCGAGGTGGGCGGCGTCATCAGCGGCGGCGAACTCATCAAGGACGGCGCCGGCACGCTGCTGCTCAGCGCCATCAACACTCACGACTCGACGGTGATCAGCGAAGGCAGCCTGGCCATCACCAGCAACACCGGCCTGGGCAAGCGCGACGGCCCGCTGACGCTGGTGGGCGACGGCGTGCTGCGCGTGTCGGGCACCTTCTTCACCGACCGGCCCATCTTCGTGCGCAACAGCCGGCCGGGCGACAGCGCCGGCATCTGGGTCGACAAGGGCAACACCGTCGTCCTCAACACCGGCATCACGGCCGGCCAGGCGCAGTTCACGAAGTCGGGCGAGGGCACGCTGTTCTTCAACACCGGCAGCAACACGACGATCGGCACGCGCGCCAAGATCGTGGCCGGCGAGCTCAGCATCGCCCGGGACGCCATCGTCTCCGTGGGCACGGGCCTGTTCAACGGCGCGGCCGGCAAGCTCAAGGGCGCGGGCAAGCTGGTGGGCAAGTTCAACAACCAGGGTCGCGTCAACGGCGGCGGCGACCCCGGCACGCTGAGCATCGAAGGCGACGTGGAGATGGAGGCTGGCTCCATCTTCGAGCTGGACATCAACTCGGCCCTCGGCGCGGCCGGCCAGACCCAGGGCTGGGGCCTGATGGACATCACCGGCGGCATGGCGCTGCACGGCCCGCTGAGCCTGGAGCTGCGCAGCTTCACGCAGAGCGGCCTGGCAGGCGCGCTGGCGCCAGGCCTGTTCGACGCCAACAGCCCCTACCGCTGGGAATTCGCGCGTGCGTCCGACGGCATCGGCGGCTTCGCGGCCGACCTCATCCTCGTCGACGCCAGCGCCTTCCAAAACCCGCTGCCCGCCGGCGCACAGTTCTCGGTGGAGCAGTCGGGCGCCAGCCTCTTCGTCGTGTACGACCCCACGGCCGCGGTGCCGGAGCCGGCCGCCGGCCTGCTGATGGCGCTGGGGCTGCTCGTGGTGACTTTTGCCCGGCGGGCACGGGCATGAGCTACTGCGGGGCATGAAGACCCTCGCCGCCGCCCTGCTCTCATCCCTGACCCTGGCGGCCGCCGCCCAGACTTGCGCGCCGCCCGCCGGCATGAAAGAAGAGGCCGACCCACTGCGCATCCAGCAACAGGCCATCGCGCTGCTGCCCTGCTTGGGGCACCTCGACCCGAAGCTGCGCGACGACATCGCTTTCGAGCAGCTCTCGGCCTGGGCGCGCGGCGGCAAGCTGGACGCGGCCACGCTGCAGCGCCTGCGCACCGACCTCATCGCCGTGCTCGACGCGAAGCCCGACGCGGCCGGCGTGCACCAGCCCTTTGCCGTGCTGACGCTGGCCGAGGTGGCACGGGCCGACCGGCTCAAGCCCTTCATGACGGCCGAGCAGCGCGGGGCCCTCGTCGAGCACGCGGCGCGCTTCCTGGGCGGCGTGCGCGACTACCGCGGCTTCACGCCCGGCGAGGGCTGGCGCCACGGCGTGGCCCATGGCGCCGACCTGGCCTTGCAGCTGGGCATGAACGACGCGCTGACCGCGGCGCAGCGCCAGCAACTGCTGGCCGCCATCAGCGCCCAGGTGCTGGCCGACCACAAGCATGCCTACCGCTTCGGCGAGGGCCAGCGACTGGCGCGTGCGGCGCTGAACATCCAGCTCAAGCTCAACCCCGACGACACGGCTTGGGCAAGCTGGCTGGACCAGTTGCTGGAGCCCTTGAAGCAGGCCAAGGCCTGGGACGAGACGGCGCTGACCGACCTGCACAACCTGCGCGAGTTCCTGTGGCCGCTGCAGGCCGGCGTGCTCGACCTGAAGGACACGGCCCTGCGCGACCGGCTGCTGGCACCGCTGCGCAAGACGCTGCAGCGCTTTCCTTGACAACCACCGCAGCCCGGGTTTCAAGCGCTGTCTGAGGACAACACCACCCGCAAATGAGCGGTGGATTGGCCGAAACCAGCGCATATGTTTGGCGATGGCTGCGTGACCCATCGGCCGCGCTCACGTCAGCTGCAAGCACAGACGGCCGAGGAGATGGCCATGTGTGCAGTTCGCAATCTGCGGCGCCTGGCTGCCGCTTTGCTGGTGTGCGCCGCCCCGGCGCAGGCCGTACCCATCACGGTGACGGTGACCGGCACCAACTGGTTCCCCGGCCCCGGCGCACCCAAGTACACGCTGGACGCCCGCGTCTCGTTCACCAACCCGCCGACCTGGCAGGCCACGCAGGGCGCCGTCGACTTCAAGGGCCAGGGCGCCAGCCCGAGCACGATCAACACGTCCGTCAAGACGACCAATGTGTTTGGCGGCGGCACGGCCAGCGGCAGCGGCACCGCAACGCGCACCTACACGCTGGCCGGCGTGATCGACCAGAACTTCACGGCGACCATCACCTACGACGCGGTCGTGACCAGCACCGGCCCCTTCGTGTGGGCCCAGGCCTGGATCGCCAACCCCTACACCTACATCGTCGGCGCGTCGGGCACGAGCCAGACCTATGCCTACTCGCTGGCTGCGGGCACCTCCTTCCAGGACAGCGCCGTGCAGCCGGGCGTGGCCAATGTGATGCTGTACTCGCGCATGGGCCTGGGCCCGGGCTTCGACGCCAGCGTGCCATCCACGCTATGGGGCACGTCGACCGACGGCATACCCGGCGCGGCGCCGGCCTCGGCCATGGACATCTTCACGATCGCGCTCAAGCCGAACGCCGCCGGCACCCAGATGGCCGCCGTCGTCAGCGGCGCGGTGCCCAGCGGCCTGTCGGGCTTCTCGGTCGCGTCGGACCGCGACGACGCGCAGATCCAGTCGGCCATCAACCTGGCCTCGTGGACGCATACCGGCAATCAATGGGTGCTGAACAACAACCTGCCGCTGTTCACGCTGACCTTCACCAACAACGACAGCCTCAACGCGGGCAAGATCCTCGCCGTGGGCCAGTTCGGCAACGTGGCGGCGGCGGTGCCCGAGCCGGCAACCGGCCTGCTGCTGGTGGCCGGCGCGCTGTGGCTCGCCGCGCGGGTGAAGCGGCGTTAGGTGGCGTTAGGTGGCGTGCCGCTCGAAGTGCAGGCGGTCGTGCCAGACGCCGCCGAGTTCGAAGCTGCGCGTCGAGTGGCCGAACTGCAGGAAGCCGTTGCGCAGCAGCACCTTCACCGAGCCCTCGTTGCCGACGCGGGCGTTGGCCTCCACCCGCATGAGGCGCAGCTCGCCAAAGGCCTGGGCCAGCACCAGGCGCACGGCCTCGCTCGCATAGCCCTTGCCGCAGGCCGACTCGGCCATGCGATAGCCCAGGTCGGCCATCTGGAACTGGCCGCGCCTCACGCCGGCCAGGTTCACGCGGCCCACCAGTTCGCCCGCGTCGGTGCGCACGAGGAACTGGTAGCCCTTGTCCTCGGTGGCCTCGCGTTCGGCCAGCGCGATGGCAGCCCGCACGCCATCGGCTGAGTAATAGCCGGGCGGCCGCGAGTTGATGCGCGCCTCGAAGAACGCGCGGTTGTCGGTCTCGAAACGCAGCAGTTCGTCGGCGACGTCGAGGGTGGGCGGGAGGAGGTGAAGGGCCGGCACGCGGCCATTTGAACAGCCCCTCGGATCACACCGCTTCACCCCTCTGGCTGGCGACGTTAGGCTACGCGCCCATGCACCTGCCCCGACTCACCGGCCTGCTGGCCGCGCTGCCGCTGCTGACCGCCCTGGCCCAGCCGGCCATCCCGTCCAGCGAAGCCATCGCCGCCGAGGCCGCGCGGCTGATGGCGGCCACGCAGGCCCAGGGCCTGGCCGTTGCCGTCGTCGACGGTGGCCAGATCGTTCACATCGGCGCCTACGGCAAACGCAACGAGGCCGGCGAGCCGCTGCTGCCCGACACCGTCATGTACGGCGCCTCGCTGACCAAGCCCGTTTTCGCCTACGCGGTGATGCAGCAGGTGGAGGCCGGCCGGCTGAAACTGGACCAGCCGCTGGCTGACTACCTGCCCCAGCCCCTGCCCGAGTACGCCACCGAAGCCAAGTACGGCCCGTGGCATCACCTGGCCGGCGACGAGCGCTGGCGCCGCCTGACCGCGCGCATGCTGCTGACGCACAGCGGCGGCTTCGGCAACTTCTCCTTCCTGGAGCCCGACCGCAAGCTGCGCATCCACTTCGAGCCCGGCACGCGCTACGCCTACTCGGGCGAGGGCCTGGTGCTGCTGCAGTTCGTCATGGAGCGCGGCCTGGGGTTGGACATGGGTGCCGAGATCCAGCGCCGCATCTTCGACCGCTTCGCGATGCAGCGCACCGGCATGATGTGGCGTGCCGACTTCCGGCCCAACCTGGCCGATGGCTGGACGGCCGAGGGCAAGGCCGTGCCGCACGCCGAGCGCAGCAAGGTGCGCGTGGCCGGCTCGATGGACACCACCATCAACGACATGGCCCGCATGGCGTCGGCCTACGTTCGTGGCGTGACGCTGTCGGCCGAGAGCGCCGCCGCGCTGACGTCACCCCAGCTGCCCATCACGACAGCCTCGCAGTTCCCGACGCGGCAGCCCGAGCTGCCGCCGGCCAAACGCCGTGCCGACCTCGCCGCCGGCTTGGGCGTCATCGTCTTCGACGGGCCGCAAGGCCCGGGCTTCTACAAGGGCGGGCACGACGACAGCACCGGCAACACCTGGGTCTGCGTGAAGGCAAGCAAGCGCTGTGTCGTCATCCTGGCCAACGACGTGCGCGCCGAAGCGGCCTTCCCTCGCCTCGTCGAGTTCATCCTCGGCGAGACGGGCGTGCCCTGGAGCTGGGAGTACGGCGGGATGACCTTCGTGCGTTGATCGGGCCTGCTCCTAGCTCGCCCGAGGGCCGAACATGATGACGCCCATGCCGGCCAGGCACAGCGCCACGCCGACCCAGTCCGTCGCCGTGGGTTTCACCTTGTCCACCAGCATCAGCCAGACGACGGCCACGCCGATGTACACGCCGCCATAGGCCGCGTAGACGCGCCCGGCGGCGGTCGGATGCAGCGACAGCAGCCAGGCAAACAGCGCAAGGCTCGCCGCGCCCGGCACCAGCAGCAAGGCCGAGCCGCCCTGCTTCAGCCACAGCCAGGGCAGGTAGCAGCCAACGATCTCCGCCACGGCGGTGACGACGAACAGCGCGAAGGTCTTGAGCAGCTCCATGCGCAGATTGTGGTGGCGGGGCTTGACCCTCAAGTGGCTTGAGGTCCTACCTTCGCGGCTGGGCGATCAAGCCCGGTCACGGAGCAATGAAGATGACATTCTGGAAAGCCTTGTTGGGCTTGGCCCTCGCCTGCGCAGCCTGTTGTGCGCTGCCGCTCTTCGGCATGACGGCGGCGGCCGCGGCGGGGTCGCTGCTGTTGGCACGCGTGGACATGGTGCTGGCAGCGCTGGCACTGGCCGCGATAGCGGCCACGCTGCTCTGGCGCCACCGGCGCAAGGCCAGCCAGAAGTCGGCCTGCGCGGTGGGCTGCGGTGGCAGCTGCGGCCCGTGACCTAGGATGGACGGATGACTGAGCTGTCGCTGTCCATCGGCACCGTTGCCAAACGCGCGGGCTGCAGCGTGCCGACCATCCGCTACTACGAGGACATCGGCCTGATGCCGCCCGCGGCGCGCACCGAAGCCGGTCGGCGCAGCTATGGCGACGCCGCCCTGCGGCGGCTCAGCTTCATCCGCCGCTGTCGCGACTTCGGTTTTTCTGTCGAGCAGGTTCGTGGGCTCGTTGGCCTGATGGAGGAGCCCGGCCGCCCCTGCCTAGAGGTGCGAGACATTGCAGCTGTCCACCTCGCGGAGTTGCAGCGCAAGCTCAGGGAGATGGTGGCTATCGAAGCTAGCCTCGTCGCCTTCGTGCGCAGCTGCGACTCGGCCTGCGTGGGTGGCGCGGCGGTGGACTGCACCATCCTCGAAGACCTGGCCGCGCCGGCTGGCAAACCCGCCGCAGCGCGTTGCTGCGGCTGACGCACGATCAGGGCGCCAGCGCGCGCACCAGGCGCACCGGCAGCTTCTCGCGCTTGGGGCTGTCGCGCACCGCACCACCGGGCTGCTCCACCACCCAGCCGGTCTGCGGGGCCAGCCGGTCGACCTGCCGCTCAGTCGCGCCGCGCTGCACATTGGCGTAGCTGTAGGTGTTCACGGCTTCGCTCTCGATGCGCACGGTGCTCGTCCAGTACCAGCCGCGGGGCGCATCGGGCATCAGCGCGGCGGCCTGCTGCGCGGTGCCGCCGTGCCCGGGCAGCCGCTTCAGCTCCTGCACACGCGGCACGCGCCACAGTCGGCCCTCGGCCTCGCTGCGCGCGCGGGCCAGGGCCAGCGCCTCGGCGTGGGTGGCCAGTTTGACCTCGCCGGCGCAGCGGCGGCCATCCCACTGCAGGCCCTCCACGCAGCGCGCCCACACCAGCCCCGTGCCGGCGTCGATCAGCTCGCGACCGTCCGCGCTGGCGGTGAGCTTGGGGGCAGTGTCCTGCGCCATCACGCAAGGCGTTGCCAGCGCAGTGGCCAGGGCGGCAATCAAGCAGGGTCGCATGGCGGCTCCTTCAGCGCCCGGCCGCCTGGACGAGCGCGGCCGCCTCGGCCGGCCGCACCGGTCCCTCGCCCGCCAGCTCGACGACGACGAGATAGCCCGCCAGATCGCTGCGCGGGCTCGCGGCGGCGTAGGTCTGCGCGAGCGTCAGCTGCCGGCTGGCGAGCAAGCGGCCGGTAGCCGGCTCCCAGTCTTCGTTGGAGATCATGCAGCCCTGCTGCGGCGTGCCGGGGAAGTAGCTTGTGCCGGCGTAGTAGGCCGGGTTGATCGTCGTGCCGTGGATGAGCAGTTCGTCGCGGCCGGCGCGGCCGGCGAGCCAGGCTTCCTTGATGGGGCGAAAGCCACGCCAGCTCGTCGGCAGAAAGCCCTCGTAGACGGCCTCGCTCCAGTCAGCGGCGGGTGGCGCGTCGGCATGCTCGAACTCGGCCGTTGTCGCCTCGATGGGCAGCTTGCTGTGCAGGTAGGGCGTGGGGCCGATGTTGGGGTTGGTGGCCGTGCCGGCGCCGACGATGGTGAAAACGCCCTGCGGCGTGTTGCCATTGGTGATGGTGCCGGGCAGGCCACTGCGGGCCAGCGCGAGTTGTGGTTGGGCGAAAAGCTGGCCAGCGGCGTCGCGCACGAAGCGGCCGTCGGCCGCGCGCACCAGCACCAGGCCCACCTGCTGGCGGCCGGGTCGCTGCAGGCTGTAGATCACCGGATAGCCGGGCCGCAGCGGTGCAGCCAGCAGGTCGGGCAGAGGCGGCGACGGGGGATCTGCGTACTCGAACAACCGCCGCACCAGGGCCGCCAGCCGTGCATCATCGGTCCAGTTGGGGAAGTGCGTCACCGTGATCATGGCCAACGTGGCATAGGTGCCAGGACGGGCTTGCAGCAAGGTGTACATCGCGATGGCAAAGGGCTTGCTTTGCGTCAGCTGCGGCAGCAGGTTCCACAACAGCGGCTCTGCGTCGGCGGCGTACAGGGTGTGTGCCGCCGTCAGCAGCGCGCGCTGGGTACCGGCGTCGCGCTGGCCCAGCGTGGGCAGGGCTTCGAGCAGCAGCGGGCGCGCGGCGTCGATCTCGGCGTTGTACTGGGCGACGAGGTCGAACAGCTTGGGCAGCGCCGCGTCTCGCTCGGGGCCGGGCGGCAGCGCGATGCGGGCGCGGATGTCGGCAACGGCTGCTTCGCGCAGCGCGCGCTCGCCGTCCACCGACATGGCGGGCCAGCTCAGGTCGGCGGGGCGCAGGGCCAGCAGCTCGGCGGCGGTGTAGCGCTTCTCGGCAGGCGGTGCGGGCTTCAGTGGCGCGCAGGCGGCCAGCAGCACGGCGGCACTCAACACAAACAGGTGGCGAAGGCTCATGGGGTCAGCAGGTGCAAGGCGTTGGCCACGCGGCGCAGCGCGGGCTCGTTGAAGGGGCGCGGCAGGCGCGATTCGCCGGCGATCAGCAGCGTGGACGAACCACCGCCGTCGAGGTTGAAGGCCTGCACGGCGCCGAGCTCACGCATCAGCTCGGCGGTCTGGGCCAGCGTCAGGCCCAGCACCTCGCCGCGGCGGCCGGCGGCCAGCAGCAGGATGAGATGGCGGCCCGAGGCGTCCAGGCCCACGGCCGTGCGCGGGTGGGTGTGGGCGCAGAGGTAGGCGCAGGTCGCGTCGTCGTCGGGCGTGCGCGCGTGGCCGTCGCGCACCAGCCAGGGGGTGCCGCTGACGGCGAGCCGCCAGCCGGGCTGGGGCGCACCGGGGGCGTCGAAGCGGATCACGCAGCGTTCGTCACAGGCCAGCAGCGGGTCGCTCGCGGGCTTGGCGAGCTTGAGCAACTCGGGCCATGGCTGGCCGTCGGACATGGTCATCCCACGCGGGCGGAACTCGCTGTCGAAGAAGGAGGCGTTGACGCTGGCCAGTGCGCCGCGGCTGCTGGGCATCTGGTCCAGCGGCTGGCCGGCGTCTGCGGGTGGCGAGAGGCTCACGCGCAGCTGCGTGAGGTCCACGCGCAGGGCCTGCACCTCGCTGTCGGGCAGCGGCGCCCAGGCGCGGTGGGCCAGGCCCGGTGCCAGCGGCTGCCAGCCATCGGGTGGCGGCGCGACGGTGGCGCAGCCGGCCAAGGCCAGCAGCAGAAAACCGAGCAAACGCGGGTGGAGGCGAGGCATGCCAAAGATACTAACGGGCCGTTGCACGGCGCCTGTCGAAAACCGGCGCCGCCATTCGTCGTCGGGTTGATGCCTGTCAACCCCACCCCCTACCGAGGACTCCCGATGAAAGCCCTACCCCTGCTGGCCTGCGCCCTGCTCGCCACCACCGCCGCCTCTGCCGCCTCTGCCGCACCGGTGACCTACGTCGTCGACCCCACGCACACCTACCCCAGCTTCGAGGCTGACCACATGGGCCTGTCGTTCTGGCGCGGCAAGCTCACGAAGAACACTGGCAGCATCGTCTACGACAAGGCCGACGGCAGCGGCAGCGTGGATGTGCAGATGGACCTGGCCAGCATCGACTTCGGCCTGCCGGCGATGAACGCCTGGGCCAAGGGCGAGCAGTTCTTCAACGTGGCCAAGAACCCGGAAGCGAGCTTCAAGGGCCGCTTTGATGGCGCAGCGGGCGGCGTGCCCAGCCGCCTGGTGGGCGAGCTGACGTTGAACGGCCGCAGCAAGCCGATGACGCTGGCCATCCACCAGCTCAAGTGCATTCCTCACCCGCTCTACAAGCGCGAGCTGTGCGGCGCCGACGCCTCCGGCAGCTTCAACCGCGAGGACTTCGGCCTGGCCGCGGGCAAGGACTGGGGCTTCAAGATGGACGTGCAGCTGCGCATCCAGGTGGAGGCAGTCGCCAAGGAATAAGCCAAAGAAAAACCGGCCCCTCGAGGCCGGTTTTGCACGGGGCGGTACGGGTTACTTCACACCCATCTCGTCGAGCAGGCGCGTCGTCTTGTCGACGATGCTCATCTGCCACAGCATGTAGCGCGCATCCAGCGAGATGCTGCGAACCATCTTGGGGTCGAAGCTCCAGTCGGCGATCACCGCGTCCAGCGTGCCGTCGAACAGCAGGCCGACCAGCTCGGCGTTCTTGTTAAGCACGGGCGAGCCGGAGTTGCCACCGGTGGTGTCCAGCGTGGACAGGAAGTTCACGGGCACCGAGTCCAGGCTCTTGACGTAGTACTTGCCGAAGTTGCGCGCCTTGATGGCGGCCAGCTGCTCGGCCGGCGCGTTGAACTCGCCGCCGGCTTCGTCCGGGCCCTTGTGCTTGGCGACGATGCCGCGCAGCGTCGTGAACGGCGTCCAGGTGCTGCCGTCGGTGCCGGGGTTGCGGCCCTCGACCTTGCCGTAGCTGATGCGCAGCGTGCTGTTGGCATCGGGGTAGACGGCTTCGCCACGGCTGGCGTGGTAGTCGATCATGGCCTGCTGCACGCCGGCGTAAGCCTTCTGCAGCTTGCCGCCCAGTTCCTTGTCGCGGGTCTCCAGGCGGCGGTCATCGTCGTACAGCGCCACGGCGGCCTTGATGAAGGCGTCGTCGCTGGCCTTGAAGGCGGCCGAGTCCTTGTCGAGCCAGCCCATGCGGAAGCCGCTGTCGGACAGCTTGCTGCCGGCGTAGACCTTGTCGAGCTGGGCGCGGATGCTGGCTTCGTCCTGGCCGGCCTTGAGGCCAAGCGCGTCCAACCACGCCGGGTTCAGCGTGTTGGCCGGCTGGGCCAGGTACTGGGCCAGGAAGTGGGCGACGACGCGCTTGTCGGTCTGCTCGTCGTAGCGGCGGTCCAGCTGCTGCTGGGTCGCGCGCAGGCGCGGCAGGTCGCGGTCCTGGTAGCCGGCCTTGCGCTCGGCATCGGGCTTGGCGCGTTCCTGCGCCACCAGGTAGAGCTGGCGCGCGGAGCTCAGCAGCGACGGGACGATGAAGTTGCCCAGGTACTCGGCGCGCAGGATGGCCTGGCGCTCGGCCAGCAGGCTTTCGGTGGCGGCAATGTCGGCACCGTAGCGGGCCTTGCGCTCGGGCGAGCCGTTGGCCCAGGCCTTGAGCTTGTCGAACTCGGCCTGCTTGCGGGCGAGGATGTCGCTGCCGTCGTAGCTCTGCTGCTGGCCCTGCAGGTTCTTGTAGTAGTTCTGCAGGCCCTGCATGCGGGCGGCCATCTTGATCTCGCCGTCACGGCGGCCCGCGGTCTCGGCCTTGATGAGGTCGATCGCCTCGCCCATGGCCTTGGCCTGGGCCGGCTGCTGCCAGCCGAAGGCGAAGTCGACTTCGCGCGGCAGGCGGTGGCGGTCGGTGCCGCCCGGGTAGCCGGCCACCATGACGAAGTCGCCCTGGCTCAGCGGGCTGCTGGGCATCTTCAGGTGGTGCTTGGGCGTGTAGGGCTTGTTGTCCTTGCTGAAATCGGCCGGCTTGCCGTCGGCGCCGACATAGGCACGGTAGAAGCTGTAGTCGCCGGTGTGGCGCGGCCAGACCCAGTTGTCGGCATCGCCGCCGAACAGGCCCACGCCGGTGGCCGGCGCGTGCACCAGGCGCACGTCGCGGATCTCGAGCTGCTTGATGAGCTGGTATTGCAGGCCGCCGAAGAAGGCGTGCACGGTGCAGCGGTGGCCCTTGTCGGCCTCGCAGGCGGCGACGAGGCCCTTCTGGGTCGTCTCGATGGCGTCGGTGCGGGCCTTGCCGGTCAGGGCCAGCGTCTTGGCGTTCAGCACGTCGGCGCTGACGTCCTTCATGTCCACGGTCACCCACATCCGGGTGCCGGGCGCGGCGGGCAGCTCGTCGGCCAGCGTGGCGGCGTAGAAGCCGTTCTTCAGCAGGTCGCGGTCGGGCTTGGAGTTGTACTGGATGCTGCCGTAGGCGCAGTGGTGGTTGGTGACCGCCAGGCCCTGGGGCGACACGAAGCTGGCCGTGCAGCCGGGAATGCCCACGACGGCGCCCATCGGGAAGTCGGTCAGCTCCTTGAGCTTGGCCGGGTCCAGCGCCAGGCCGCCGGCCTTGAGGCTCTTGGCGATCTGCGGCAGTTGCTTGGG
Source organism: Roseateles sp. GW821-FHT02E12 (assembly GCF_059421665.1). Taxonomy (NCBI): domain Bacteria; kingdom Pseudomonadati; phylum Pseudomonadota; class Betaproteobacteria; order Burkholderiales; family Sphaerotilaceae; genus Roseateles; species Roseateles sp. GW821-FHT02E12. Next base: position 910,649 of record NZ_JBWKVK010000002.1, on the reverse strand, counting down.
CATCCACATGCCTTCGTCGGCATGGGCGGAAGTGACGGCGAGCGCAGCAGCGGCCAGCAGCGTGAGGGAGTGACGTGTCATGGAGCGGTTCGGCAAAAAGACGAAACCGCGAGGGTAACCCGGGGGCGTCAAATACCCGGGGTGAGGAAAGGCAGGCTTCGGCTGCGGGAAAGCCCCGTGATCAGGGGACGTTCAGTGCACCAGCCCGATCCACTCGCCTGCGGCCTGGTAGGCCTCGAACAGGTCCAGGGCCAGCTCACGCAGGCCCGCGTGCTCGCTGGCGTGGCCGTCGGCCAGGCGCTCGTAGGCGTACTGGCGGTCGTAGAGCATGCGGGTGGGGTTGATGACCAGGCCCGCGTCGTTCATCAGCTGGCCGAAGCGCAGCAGGTCGCCGCTGCTGACCGGGCCGCTGGTGGCGCCGGACACCGTCAGGCCCAGGGCGCGGATGTCGCCCAGGTGAACGCCCGGAGCAATCTTCAGCCCGCTGTCGCGCTGCCACGCATGGCCCGGGTCGCCCAGGCCGCGGGGCTCGTCGGCGGGAACGGGGATCAGGTGCAGGGGAATCAGCATGGCGGGCCTCGGACAGCGTGGGGCGTGATGGCTGCCATCGTGCCCGGGCCTCGGCTTTTCGAAGGCCGGATAAAGCCCGAAAAGGCCGGGCTATCCGCCGCTGATGCCGCTCAAGTCAGCAGAACTGCAGATCGAGGTCGCCGTGCGCGTAGAGCACGACACCGACGTCCGTCTCGGTGACGCGGTGGCCGGTGCCGGCCGGGGCGAGCTGGTAGTCGCCCTGCTGCAGCAGCACGTCGTCCAGGAAAAGCTCGCCCTGCACCATCAGGCATTCCTCGTCGTGGCCATGGCTGTGGTTGGGCACGCTGGCGCCGGGGTCGGCACGGTAGAGCAGCGCCGCCTGGCCGCCGCCGGTCCACAGCACGCGACGGCGGATGCCGGGCGCGAACTCAGGCCAGCCGGCCTCGACATCGCGCACCAGCGTGCGCTTGACGCCGTCGCCATCGGCTTCACGCACGAAGACATGGCCGCCGTCCTTGCTGCTCAGCACGGGTGCGGAACCCGCCGGCAGCAGCAGGAAGTCGCGCAGGGCCAAGGCTTCGGCATCGACCTCGATGCTGCCGCGAGTGACGAGGAATTCGCACGGCCCGCCGGGGGGCAGCGTGAGCTGGGCGCCGGCCGGCAGCTCGATGACGCTGGCGGCCCGGGGTTCGCCCGGGCGCAGAGCGCGGCCAGAAGACGCACGGTAAAGCCAGCGCCGCTGCGCGCCGCCGGCCAGTGTTTCGGCCTCGGCCTCGGCCTTGCGCCGGCGCACGGTGACCATGCCCTGCTCGGCCTTCATGGACTGGGCCAGGCGCTCACCCAGGCGCTCACCCAGTCGGCCGGGCAGGCCCGGCGTGGGGGTGGCCCAGGCTTGGGCGAAGGGTTCGCTGAGCAGCGGGCTCATGTCGTTGTCGTCGTTGGCGGTGGATGTCGGGGTGTTCGTCGTCGTCATGGCATGCCCCTCAAGCCGGCAGCGCGTGCGCGCCGTTGTCGCCCAGCGCTTCGCGCAGCGTGATCAGCGCGCGGCGGATCTGCGATTTGACCGTGCCCAGTGGCAGGCTGGTCTGGCTGGCGATCTCCTCGTGCGACAGGCCGTTGAAGAAGGCCAGCGCGACGAGCTGGCGGGGCTGCGGCTTGAGCAGCAGCAGCGCGCGGTGCAGCTCGGCATGGCCCTGGGCGACGGACAGCAGCTCGTCGCCCGACTCGGTGGCCGGTGCCGACAGCGAGGTGGTGAAGTTGTGCACCTCCTCGTCCAGCTCCTCGTGCTGGAAGCGCGCCTCGCGGCGGATGGCGTCGATGGCGCGCGAACGGGCCATGCCCAGCAGCCAGGTCAGTGGCCGGCCGCGCTCGGCGTCGAAGCGCGGTGCCTGGCGCCAGACCTGGAAGTACACCTCCTCGGCCACCTCCTCGGCCAGCTGGCTGCGCCGCACCAGGCGCAGCACCAGGCCGTAGACGCGCGACAACGTGGCCTCGTACAGGGCCAGCAGGGCTCGCTCGTCGTGGTCGACGATGCCGGCGATCCAGGTCTCCAGCAGCGTGTCGTCCAGCGGCGTGCAGCCCGCCTTGGCCGCCACCGCAGCGCAGGCGTCCAGGGCCTCGGCCTCGTCGGCGTGCAGCTCCACGTCGTCGAACAGCAGTGAATGCGCGGGCGGCTCGTCGCCGTTGGCTTCTTGGGAGTGCGGGAGGTTCATGGTGTTCCTCAAACCAGCAGTTGGTCCACGTGCGGCTCGGCGCCGCGCAGGAAGATGGTGGCGCCCGTCTCGGTGCTGATGCCGGCATGCAGGCTGCCGGCGCGGGCCAGGTGATAGCCCCCGGGGCCCACCTCCGTCTGGCTACCCACCTTGAGCACGCCTTCCAGCACCAGGCATTCCTCGTCCACCGGGTGGCGGTGGGCGTCGATGCGGGCGCCGGGCGCGAACTTGAGCAGATAGCTCAGAATGCCCTCGTTCTCATGCAACACCTTGATCTGCACGCCATCACCATAGGGTTGCCAGCCAAAGGCGCCGGCAGGAATGGTCAGGTGGCTGTCTTCGGTGTCGGCAACCCGCTCCAGCAGGCGCCGGCGGATCGCGCGGGCCTGGGCGGGGGTGGCGGAGGACGAGGTCATAAGCACAGTACGCAATGAACTTGTTTCCGGATGCAGCGTACTCCTTCGCAAGCGTTGAGCCTGCCAATACTGCTGTAACGAGCTGCGTTGTTAACAGGCTCTAGCATCTAGCCTGCGCGCCCGGTCGTATTCCTTTCACATGTCCCAGATCGCCTATTTCGACCTTGTCAGCCACTGGCGCCTGGATGCACCGGTATCGCACGTCTGGCGGGCCATCACGGAAACCGAGCACTGGCCCCGCTGGTGGCCGGGCGTGGTGGGCGTGGAGAAGCTGCGCAGCGGCGACGGTACGGGCGTGGGACTGTTGCAGCAAATCACCTTTCGCACCGGCCTGGGCTACCGATTGCACCTGCAATTGGAAGTAACCGAGGTGCTGCGCGAACAACGCCTGCGCGCCCGGGCTGCCGGGACGCTGGCCGGCGAAGGCATCTGGCTGATGAAGCAGGCGCTACCGGAAGCGGGCGGGCATACCGACGTGACCTTCGTCTGGCGCGTCACGCTGCCGCCGGGCATCCTGCGCTGGACGGCACCGCTGCTGGCGCCGTTGTTCAGGTGGAATCACAAAAGGGTGATGCGGGCGGGGCGAATGGGGTTGATCCAGTATCTGGCGTTGATGGGTGGGTGACAGGCCGATGATGAAAGAACCGATGCAATTGCCAAGTGCTGACCGCATGGAGGCATGGGTCGAGGACAACGGCGCCATCTGCGTAATCGCCATAGGGAGCCACGGCGACCCACTCGACCTGTCCGAGCAGGAAGTCGAAGCATTTATCGAACGATTGCAGCAGTGTTTGCGTGAAGCAAGAAGCTGAAGGTGCTCAAGCTTTGGGCAGCGTCACACCCACCTGCCCCTGGTACTTGCCACCGCGATCCTTGTAGCTGACCTCGCAGACCTCATCGCTCTCGAAGAACAGCACCTGGGCGCAGCCCTCGCCCGCGTAGATCTTGGCCGGCAGCGGCGTGGTGTTGCTGAACTCCAGCGTCACATAGCCTTCCCACTCGGGCTCGAAGGGCGTGACGTTGACGATGATGCCGCAGCGGGCATAGGTGCTCTTGCCCAGGCAGACGGTCAGCACGTTGCGCGGGATGCGGAAGTACTCCATCGTGCGCGCCAGCGCGAAGCTGTTGGGCGGGATGATGCAGACATCCTTGTTGATGTCGACGAAGCTGTTCTCGTCGAAGTTCTTCGGGTCCACCACCGTGCTGTGGATGTTGGTGAAGACCTTGAACTCGGGCGCGCAGCGGATGTCGTAGCCGTAGCTGCTGGTGCCGTAGCTGACGATCTTGCGGCCGTCCTGCTCGCGCACCTGGCCGGGCTCGAAGGGTTCGATCATGCCGTGCTGCTCGCACATGCGGCGGATCCATTTGTCGCTCTTGATGGTCATCTCTTTTCCTTGCTTAGCGTGGAGTCACGCCATCGAAATACATGCTTCCGTCGAGGTCCAGCACGAAGCCCTTGACCGCAGCGCGCTGTGGGATGGCCGGGCGTCCGTAGGCGATGGGCGTCCAGGGTAGTTGCTCCAGCACCAGTCGCTGCGCCTTGGCATAGAGGGCCTTGCGCTCGTCCTGTTTGAGGGCCTGGCGGGCGTCGGACAGCAGCTTGTCGTAGGCCGGATCGCACCAGCCGCCGGTGCCGCTGGCGGCTCCACAGGCCAGTTGGCCCAGGGTGCCGGCCGGCTCGGGATCGCCGTTCCAGCCGCTCAGGGCCGCATCATGCTCGCCGGCATCGACGCGACGCAGGTACTCGCCCCACTCGTAGGTGACGATGCGCGCCTTGACGCCCACCTTGGCCCAGTCGGCCTGGATCATCTGCGCCATCAGCTGGCCGTTGGGGTTGTAGACGCGCGTGACGGGCATGGCCCAGAGCGTGATCTCCAGCGGCAGCACGCCGGCCTTCTGCAGCAAGGCACGCGCCTTGGCGGGGTCGTGGGGCGCGGCCTTCAGCGTCGCGTCATGAGCCCAGTTGGCCGTCGGCACGATGGTGGTGGCCAGCGTGCCGGCATCGCCATACACGGTGCGCAGGATGGCAGCCCGGTCGATGGCCATGTCCAGGGCCTGGCGAACCTCCAGCTTCGCCAGGGCCGCACGCTTGGTGTTGTAGGCCAGCACGCCCACATTCATGCCGGGCGCGGTGGCGAACTTCATGCCCGGGTTCTTTGCCAGCTCGGCCTGCTCGGCGGGGCCGACGGGATATGCGATGTCGCATTCGTCGCGCTTGAGGCGCTGGGCGCGCACGGTGGCGTCGGGCGTGATGGCAAAGACAAGTTGATCGGCGCGCGGCTTCTCGTCCTTGCGCCACCAACCTGGGTGCTTCACATAGCGGATGACGGCGTCGGCACGAAAGCTCTTGAGCTGGAAGGGCCCGGTGCCGATGGGCAACTGCGCCAGCCGCTGGGGTGTACCGGCCTTCAGCAATTGGGCACCCAGCTCGGCAGATTCGATGGCCGCGAAGGCCAGCGTCAGCGCATGCACAAAGCTCGCGTCGCGCTCGGCCAGCGTGATGCGGACCTGGTAGTCGCCGAGCTTCTCGACCTTCTGGATCAGCTTCTCCCAGCCGAAAGACGCCACATAGGGCGACACGCCGGGCAGGGCCTTGGCGAAGGCGCTGTCGCGGCTGAGCAGGCGGCCGAAGGTGAACATCACGTCGTCAGCGTTGAACTCGCGCGTCGGCTTGAAGGCTTCGTTCGACTGCCAGGCCACACCACGGCGCAGCTCGAAGGTATAGGCCAGGCCGTCGGGGCTCAGGCTCCAGCTCGTCGCCAGGCCAGGGATGTACTGATCGGCGCCGCGCTTGACCTCGACGAGATTGCCGAAGATGGGCAGATGGGTGACATGGTCGATGCCGCTGTCGGTCATCGCCGGGTCGAAGGTCTTGGGGCTGCCTGCGGCGCAGAAGCGCAGCGTCGTGTCGGCGCCCGCCAGCAGGGGCAGCGTCAGCAGCAGTGCGGTAAGACACTTCACTTGGTGATCTCCGCGGCGGGAACGAAGGGCAGGATGCCCATGGACTGGTACAGGGCCGACGGCGACAAGGCCTTGTCGCCCTGCACGACGAGAGCGATACGGCGGATGGCGCGGATGTCGGCCACCGGATCGCCGTCCACCAGCACGAGGTCAGCCCGCTTGCCGCGCTCGATGCTGCCGATCTCGCTCAGGCGGTCGCTGTGCTTCGCGCCGTTCCAGGTGGCGATCTTGAGCGCCTGCGCGGCTGGGATGCCGGCTTGCACATACAACTCCATCTCGCGCTGCAGCGCGAAGCCCGGTGTCGCGTCGGTGCCCGCCACCAGCGGGATGCCGGCCGCATACATGCGGCGCAGCAGGTCGGTCATGACCTTCCAGCTCGCACCCCAGCGCCTGGCCTTGGTGTCGTCCATGTCGACCTCGGCCGACAGAAACCCCCGCTGCACGACGGCCGGCAGGTTGGCGGCCACCATGGCGTAACTCGGGTTGGGCTGGCCTTGGCGCTGCGTGTACTGCGCCTCGAAGGCGGTCATCGTCGCGTCGACGACGGTGCCCTTCTTCTTGAGCAGCGACAGGAAATCCTGGGTGCGCCGGTCGTTGAGCTTGAGATCGGCGGCCTTGTCGCCAGGCAGGTTGAAGCGCAGCAGCGTGCGCGTGTCGTCGCCCTTGCTGACGAGGAAGTTCAGCGTGACCTGGTTGATGTGGTGAAGCTCGTCATAGCCCGCCTCGACGGCCTGGCGCGCCGTCATGAAGGCCGGCACATGGCCGCCGGTGCGCAGCCCCAGCTCGCGGGCATGTGCCACCATGGGCTTGACCCACTCGGGCCGGATGGAGTTGTAGAGCTTGAGCTGGCGATAGCCGTGGGCGGCATACCAGTCGATGGCAGCCAGCGCATCGGGCAGGTTGTCGGGCACGAAGTCGGCCTGCGACGAGAACGGGCTCTTGCCTTCGATGAAGCCATTGGCCGCGACGCGAGGGCCCAGCACCTCGCCGCGCTCGATGCGGCCGCGCAGTTCGGCCAGGTCGGCGTTGCTGTTGCCCACGTCGCGCACGGCCGTCACGCCGGAGGCCAGGTTCAGCAGCAGCGCGCTGGCGTCCAGGTGGGCGTGCATGTCGATGAAGCCGGGCAGCAGCGTGCGACCCTTGCCACTGATGCGCTGGGCCGGCTCGGCGTTCTTCAGGCTGCCGGGCTTGGCTATTGCCGCGATGCGGCCATCGAGCAGGTAGACATCAGACGGCCCGCGCAGCACGGCCGCCTGCGAATCGAACCAGCGCACGCCTTCAATGACGGTCAACCCCGGCAGCGGCTTGGGCAGCGTCTTGGCCAGGCGCTCCAGCCGCGCGAGCTGCGCCGCCTTCTGCAAGTCGGACAGGCGATCCATCTCGGCCTCGAAGCCCTGCAGCAGCGTGCCGCCCCAGCCGGGGTCCACCTTGGCGAACAGCGTGTGGTTGTCCTCGCGCAGCCAGAGATAGCTCGGCTCCAGGTCCAGCCCATCGATGGCGTACAGGCCCACCTCGTAGCCGGCGCCGGCGGGCTTCAGCGTCTGCACACGCTCGATGCCGAGCTGGCCCACGGGTAGCGCAGCGGCGCGCTGGTTGGGCCGCTTCAGCAGCGTTTGCGCCAGGCGCCCTGCCCAGGCCGGGCTGGCCTGCACCGGCAGATAGACCAGTTCGCGCCCCGCACCGGCGCGCTCGCCGCGGTCCACGGGCGAGCGCCAACTCGCGCGGCCGTCCTTCAACTCGAAGCTCTCGTCGATGCGCGCGCCGTAGGTCGACACGCCCTCGGTGCGGTAGCCCAGCCAGGCGCCATCGGGCGCCAGCTCCAGCACCTCCTTCTGGTCGGGGCCGCGGCCGTTGTTGCGGTAGCTGTAGTCCACGTCCAGCCGCCCGGGGCCCTCGGTGACCAGGAGCCGCCCGCAGGCCACCTTGGCGCAGAGCACGGTGTAGGTTTGGGCATGGGCAGCGCCAACGAGCAGCAGTGCGAGCAGCGGGGGCAGGAGCTTCATGGGCGCGATCCCTGTGGCGTTAGGTGGCGCGGACTTTACTTAGCGAGGCCACACCCTTGTTCGCCAGCATGTCGGCGCGCTCGTTGCCGGGGTCGCCGGCATGGCCCTTGACCCAGCGCCATTCCACCGTGTGCAGCTTGCGCAACGCGTCCAGGCGCGCCCAAAGGTCGGCGTTCTTGACCGGCTTGCCGTCGGCCGTCTTCCAGCCGCGGCGCTGCCAGTTGACGATCCATTCGGTGATGCCTTTGCGAACGTATTCGCTGTCCAGGTAGACGACGACGTCGCAGCTGCGCTTGAGCGAGGCCAGGGCCTCGATGGGGGCGGTCAGCTCCATGCGGTTGTTGGTCGTCTCGCGCTCGCCGCCGAAAAGCTCCTTGTCGTGGCCGCCGCTGGACAGCCAGGCACCCCAGCCGCCGGGGCCAGGGTTGCCCTTGCAGGCGCCGTCGGTATAGATCGTGACCTGGGGCTTCTTGATGGCCAGCGCAGGCTTGGTGGGTTCAGTCATCGTTTCTTGTGGTTGTTGTTCAGTGCGACGGCGGGCGCTTTATTGGCCGCCACGCGCGAGTTCTTGGCCAGGCCGATCATGCGCATGCCGTGCACGCGCTTGACCGCCTGGATGAAATAGACGGCGCCCAGCACCGGCCACCAGCGCGAACCGACGCCGTCGACCCAACGCCAGCGCTGCAGCCAGGCCTCGGAGCGCAGCGGCGGCCGGTAGATGCCGAAGCGCGCCGCCTCGACGTCGAAGCTCAGCAGCTTGAGCCAGTCGCGCAGGCGCCAGTAGCCGATGAAGTCGCCGTCGCGCGGCAGATAGGGCTCGCCGCGGCGCTTGAGCCGCCCCAGGTTCTGGCGCAGGCCCCAGAGGCTGGCCGGGTTCAGGCCGAAGACGATGAGCCGGCCTTCCGGCCGCAGCACCCGCTCCACCTCGCGCAGCAGCGCGTGGGCGTCGCAGGCCAGCTCCAGCGCATGCGGCAGCAGCACGAGGTCGAGGCTGGCGCTCTCGAAGGGCAGTGCGTCGAAGTCGCACTGGAGGTGACAAACAGGGTCGCGGCCGGCCAGCCAGCGGTGGGGCATGCGGTTGGTCTGCAGGCCGTTCAGCTCGGGCAGGCCGAGCTGCAGCGCGTGGAAGCCGAACAGGTCGGCCACGGCGGCATCCACCTGGGTCTGTTCCCAGGCCAGAAGGTGGCGGCCGGGCGGGGTCTGCAGCCAGGCTGCCAAATCTATACTCGGCGCTTTATCTGTCATGGGTTGGCGCCACATTGACGCTCGGTTTGACGCTCACGCCTGTCCCCGCTTTCGACGACAACTACCTCTGGCTGCTTGACAACGGCCGCGAGGCCCTCGTCGTCGATCCCGGTGATGCCGCGCCGGTGCTGGCGGCCCTGGATGCCCGGGGCCTGACGCTCGCGGGCATTCTATTGACCCACCACCACGGTGATCACGTCGGCGGCGTCGACGCGCTGCGGGCACGCCTGCAAGGTCCCATCTACGCCCCCGCCCACGAGAAGATGCCCGAGCCGGTGCAGCGCGTGCAGGGTGGCGACACCGTCGAGCTGCTGGGCTTGCAGTTTGCCGTGATGGACGTGCCGGGGCACACAGCCGGTCACATCGCTTACTTCGCGGCCAAGGTGCCCGGCAGCGAGCCGCTGCTGTTCTGCGGCGACACCCTGTTCAGCGGCGGCTGCGGGCGGCTGTTTGAAGGCACACCGGCGCAGATGCACGCGTCACTGCAGTCGCTGGCCGCGCTGCCGACCGAAACGCGCTTCTGCTGCGCCCATGAATACACGTTGTCCAACTTGCGCTTCGCGCGCGAGGTGGACCCCGCCAACACGGCGCTGATCGACTACACCGGCTGGTGCGAGGCCGAGCGCACCGCTGGCCGGCCCACGCTGCCGGGCCGCATCGGCAACGAGATTCGCATCAACCCTTTCCTGCGCTGTACCGAGCCGGCCCTGCGCGAAGCCGCCCGCCGCCACGCCCCCCTCAAACTACCGGCCGCGCCCAGCCCGGTCGATGTGTTCGCCACGCTGCGCGAATGGAAGAACGGATTCCGATGACCCTGATCCACCGACTCGCTCCTCTGGTGTTGGCCGCGTTGCTCGCCGCCTGCGCCACCGCTCCGCCGACCGAGCCCGGTCTCGCCGCCCCACCCTCCCCCGCTCCTGCAGCCATCCAGGCCCAGCCCGCGCCTGCACCCGTCGTGGCCGCTGCGCCGCTGCACATGACGGCCGCCGACCTGCTGGAAGACAACCTGCGCCCCGGCGAGAAGATCGACCTCGACGGCCCGGATGTGAACGCAGACCTCTGGGCCCGCGTGCGCAAAGGCTTTCAGCTGCAGGACCTGGACGATGACTGGGTGCGCAAGGCCGAGGCCTGGTACAGCGCGCGGCCCGACTACGTCGAGCGCATGACCACGCGCGGCAGCCGCTATCTCTTCCACATCGTCGAGGAAGTCGAGAAGCGCGGCATGCCCACTGAGCTGGCCCTGCTGCCCTTCATCGAGAGCGCCTTCGTCACGCACGCCGTGTCCAGCGCCAAGGCCACTGGCATGTGGCAGTTCATGCCCGCCACCGGGCGCGATTTCGACCTCAAGCAGAACATCTTCCGTGATGACCGCCGCGACGTGCTGGCATCCACGCGCGCCGCGCTGGACTACCTCGGCCGCCTGCACAAGCAGTTCGGCGACTGGCACCTCGCGCTGGCCGCCTACAACTGGGGCCAGGGCAATGTGCAGAAGGCCATCGCCCGCAACCAGAAGCTGGGCCTGCCGACCGACTACGCCAGCCTGAAGATCCCCGACGAGACGCGCTACTACGTGCCCAAGCTGCAGGCCGTGAAGAACATCGTCTTCGCACCCGACCGTTATGCGCTAGCGCTGCCGGTGGTGTCCAACCACCCCTTCTTCCTGAGCGTGAAGATCGAGCGCGACGTCGATGTGGCGCTGGCCGCCCAGTTTGCCGGCATCTCGCTGGAGACCTTCCAGCAGTTCAACCCGCAGATGAACAAGCCGGTCATCCTGGCCGCGGCCACGCCCCAGGTGCTGCTGCCCTACGACCAGGCCAGCGCCTTCGCCGAGAACCTCGCCCGCCACACCGGCCCGATGGCCAGCTGGACGGCCTGGGTCGTGCCCAAGACCATGAGCCCGGCCGACGCAGCCAAGCGCGCCGGCATGCCCGAGAGCCTGCTGCGCGAGATCAACAAGATCCCGCCCAAGATGCTCGTCAAGGCGGGCTCCACGCTGCTGGTGCCGCGTGGCGAGCATGTGCACGACGACGTCTCCGAGCGCCTGGCGGACACGGCCAGCCTCAACCTCGCACCCGACGCGCCGCCGCTGCGCAAGGTGACGTTGAAGGCCGGCAAGGCCGACACCGTCGCCAGCGTTGCCGCACGCTACAAGGTCAAGGCCGAGCAGGTGGCGCAGTGGAACAAGGTGGCCAGTGCCACGCGCTTCAAGCCGGGGCAGGCCGTCGTCGTCTACACGGCATTCCAGCCCGTGGTGGCCAAGGCGTCGGCAGCCCCCGCGGCGGCCAAGTCGACCACCAAGGCCAAGGCCCCGACGCGCACGGCCGCCAAGCCGGCCGCGCCGCGCGCCATCGCCAAGGACCGCGGTGGCAAGGGCCGCGGCAACGTCGTCGCGTCGGCTGCGCCGTAAGAAACGTTCAGCGCACGAAGAACAGCGCCGCGCTGGCAGCAATGCCAGCCGTCCAGACCAGCGAACGCAGCGTCGCCTTGTCTGCCACGTAGAGGCCGATGAAGGCCAGCCGGGCGGCGATGAAGCCCACAGCCAGCGCGTCCACCGTAGCCTGCACGGCCTGGTGCTGGTGGGCAACGAAGAGGCCGGCCAGAAAGATCGGCAGTGCCTCCCAGCTGTTGGCCTGCGCGGCGTTCGCGCGCGCCTGCCAACCATCCAGCCTGGCCAGCCACTCGCGCGGCCGGTTGTTGTCGAAACCGCCATCGCGCCTGCGCTTGCCAGCGCCCTTGGACTTGGCGAGGCCCGCGCAGAGCGGGGGCAGCGCACAAGCCACCAGCAGGCAGAGTTGGGCAATGGTCATCGGGGCTTCCTTCAGCGTCTTTCAGCGTCGATCGGTCAGGGCGTGGGCGATGGTGCCCAGGTCCACGTATTCGAGCTCGCTGCCCACCGGCACGCCGCGCGCGAGTCGCGTCGACCGGATGCCCCGCGCGCGCAGCGCCTCGGCCAGCACATGGGCCGTGGCCTCGCCCTCGGCGGTGAAGCTGGTGGCGAGGATGACCTCTTCGACGCCCTCCTCCGCAGCCCGCGCCAGCAGCTCGGCCGCGCCGATCTCGCGCGTGCCCACGCCGTCCAGCGGCGAGAGGCGCCCGAGCAGCACAAAGTAGTAGCCGCGGTAGGAAGCGGTGCGCTCCAGCGCGGCCTGGTCGGCCGGTGTCTCGACGACGCAAAGCAGGTGTGCATCGCGTTCGGCGTCAGAGCAGACGCTGCAGATCGGCGTCTCGCTGAAGGTGTGGCAGCGCTCGCAGTGCTTGATGCGCTCGCCGGCAGCCGTCAGCGCGTCGGCCAGGCGCGGCATGGCCAGCCGGTCGTGCTGCAGCAGGTGATACGCCATGCGCTGGGCCGACTTCTGGCCCACGCCGGGCAGACGCTTGAGCGCCTCGATCAGCGCATCAAGCGAGTTCAAAACGGGAATTTCATGCCCGGGGGCATGGGCATGCCGGCGGTCAGCTTGCCCATCTTCTCGCCGCTGGTGGCCTCGGCGCGGCGCACCGCGTCGTTGAAGGCGGCGGCCACGAGGTCTTCCAGCATGTCCTTGTCATCGGCCAGGAGGCTGGGGTCGATGGTGACACGGCGGACCTCGTTCTTGCAGGTCATGACGACCTTGACGAGGCCGGCGCCGCTCTGGCCCTCGACCTCGATGTTGGCGAGCTCTTCCTGCGCCTTCTTCAGGTTGTCCTGCATCGCCTGGGCTTGCTTCATCAAGCCGGCGAGTTGGCCTTTCATCATGATCGTGTCCTTGTCAAAGAGAGGGAGTCAGCGGCTGCACGGAGCCCGGCAGGATGCGCGCCGACGGGAATTGGGAAAGCAGCGTCCGTGTCATCGGATGCTGGGCGGCCAGATCCTCGGCCGCGCGCTGCTGGGCCTCGGCACGAGCCACGGTGCGCAGCGCGATGGAATCCTCGGCCACGCCGACCTCGATGTCGAGCCTGGCATTCAGCGCCGCTTCGAGCTTGGAGACAAGCGCGGGCGCGCGCAGCGATTCGCGTTCGACGCGCAACGTCCAGACCTCGCGGCCGTCAGCGGTCGCAAAGCCGAGGGCCTGGGCCTGGCGGGCCAGTTCGCCCGTCATGCCCACGAGGTTGAGGGCCGCGATGCGCTCGGACCACTGCGCGCCTTCGGGCGTCTCGCGCAGTTCAGCGCGGCGCGGAGCATCAGGTTCGCGCGCGGCGGCAGTCACCGGCGCGGGTGCGTCATCCGCCTCCATCCACGGTGGCGGCGCGTCGTCGGGTGGCGGGCCGTCCAGGTCCATGTCGTCGGCCTGGGCTTCGACCTCGACCGGGCGCGGCCGCAGGCGGTCGCTGAGCTTGGGGGCTGACGGCTCGGCAACCACGGGCGCTGCGACCACGGGGGGCGGCGCAAAAACCTTGGGCGCGGCGACAGGTGCCGCAACGGGTGCAGCGACGATGGCAGCAACAGGCGCCGCGACCGGCGCGGGAAGTGCCACCTTGGGCAAAGGCACGGCCACGACCGCCTTGGCCACTGCCGTGGGCCTCACCAGGGCCGCGGCCTTGACCGGCTTCGTGCCGGTGCCCGCCGGCCGGAAAGCCAGCATGCGCAGCAGCACCATCAGCAGGCCCGCGTACTCGTCCGGCGCCAGATGCAGCTCGGCGCGGCCGTGCAGGGCCATGCTGTACATCAGCTGGATCTCGTCGGCCGGCAGTGCGGCGGCCAGGCGACGGATCTCGGCAGTCTCGTTGTCGGCATCGTCCAGCGCCGTGGGCGCGGCCTGGGCCAGTGCCATCTGCTGGAACAGCGTGGCCAGGTCTTCCAGCGTACCGGCGGCGGACAGGCCCGCACCGCGCAGCGCATCGGCCTGGGCCACGACGGCCTCGCCACTTGCGGCGGACAGCGCATCCACGATGGCCACCACGTGGCCGCGGTCCACGCTGCCCAGCATCTGGCGCACACCGGCCTCGGTCAGCGAGCCGGCGCCGAAGGCAATGGCCTGATCGGTCAGCGACAGGCCATCACGCATCGAGCCCCGCGCGGCACGCGACAGCAGCCGCAGCGCACCCGGCTCGGCCGGCACGCTTTCGGCACCCAGCACATTGCCCAGGTGCATCTGCACGTCGGCCGCCGCCATGGGCCGCAGGTTGAACTGCAGGCAGCGCGACAGCACGGTGACCGGCACCTTCTGCGGGTCAGTCGTCGCCAGCACGAACTTCAGGTAGTCGGGCGGCTCCTCCAGCGTCTTCAGCATCGCGTTGAAGGCGGTGTTCGAGAGCATGTGCACTTCGTCGATCATGTAGACCTTGAAGCGCCCGACGACCGGCTTGTAGACGGCCTGGTCCAGCAGCTGCGAGATTTCCTCGACACCGCGGTTGGACGCGGCGTCCAGCTCCACGTAGTCGACGAAGCGGCCGGAATCGATGTCCCGGCAGGCATGGCACACGCCGCAGGGCTGGGCCGTGATGCCACCCGTGCCGTCCGGCCCCACGCAGTTCAGGCTCTTGGCGAGGATGCGCGACACCGTCGTCTTGCCGACGCCGCGCGTGCCGGTAAACAGGTAGGCGTGGTGCAGGCGCCCCTGCGTCAGCGCATTGGCGAGGGCCTGCACGACATGCTCCTGCCCCACGAGCTGCTCGAAACTCTGCGGACGGTATTTGCGGGCCAGGACCTGATAACTCATGGGGGGATTTTAGGGAGGGTCTGGGCAAGTGCCGGGAAGCTCAGCCGACGGAGACCGACTCGATGATTTCGTGCTGGGCCAGACGGGTCGGCGCGGCGTCACCGCGCTGCACCAGCACCTCGTTGCCGTTGCTGTACGCGACGGCGCCGTCGGCGGCCAGATCAAAGCTCAGGACGTGGCGGGCCAGGACGTCCCAGTCACCCCGCCCCTGCCGCCGCACCAGCTCCCAGGAGGCTGGCACGAGCTTGCCGGCGTACTGCGGGTCATCGCGCACGCGCTGCAGGTCGATGAGGCGGCCCTGCAGCCAGATCTTGCCCAGGTCCTGGTCCAGTTCGGGCGTGCGCGGCCCGCCGGCAGAGCGCAGCGGCTCCTTGCCGTAGATCATCGAAAACACATTGAGAAAGCCGAACACCGCCTTCAGCAGGCGGACCGGAAAGAGCAGCGTGTCCATCAACGCACTGCCCGCCCGCTCGCCAGCCGGCTTCTCGATGGGCCGGCGAATGGCATATATCGCACCGCTCGCGTCGATGCGCGGCGCCAGGAAATCAAAGCGGGCGTCATCGGCCAGCACTTCCAGGTTGCCGCTGCGGTAGTCCAGTCGGCACAGGGTCGCATGGCCGACGGCTCTCACGAAGCCGTGATCGGGGTGGCGCGCCACGCCGCTGCTCTGGAACAGAAGCGCCGAAGCGGCACCGGGCACCACCGAGGGCGAAGCATCGATGCTGTCGCCACCGGTGACAGCGCCTTTCAGCGTGCCTTCCTCGTCGTAGACCTCAATCTGGGCCGTGCCGTCCTCGTGGCCCACACCGAGGATCAGGTGCTTCTGCCCAGGGTGGTAAGCCAGGCCCCGGATGTCGATCTTGGCCTTGTGGAACAGGCGCACCTCGCGCTGCTCTTGCACGTGCAGCCGGAACAGCCCGACGGACTCGCCCACGCGCTGCACGTAGTAAACCGTTTGAGTGTCCGGCCCGAAGCAGGCGTGCAGGAAGCGCGGTGGCGCGGTGATGCCGCCGTTCTGGCTGCCCCACAGCGAATGGCTGGGAATGACACCCGTCTGCTGCTCCCGCGGCGCATGCTTCCAGGACGAGCTGCGCCGGCTGCGCTCGTCACGCTCCATCACTTCACGCGCGAACTGCGACGTGATCTGTTGCGGCGCGGCGCCATCGGCGTGCAGCCAGAGTTCTCCCTTGGCAATGACCAGGCTGGGCATGTCGTTCTCTCCCTTGGACAGGCGCCGGATGGTAGCCACGGAAAGGTCCGCCGATAATTGCCGGATGACCTCCCCCGCAGCCCCCCTCACCTACGACCAGGCCGGCGTCAACTACGACCTGATCGACCCGCTGAAGATCACGGCCCAACGCGCCGCCGCCGCCACGGCGACCCACCTTGCCGGCCACGGCTTCACCGAGGTCAAGGCCTCGCGCGGCGAATCGGCCTATGTCGTCGACGTGGGCCCGTTCTACCTGGCGTCCATCGTCGAATGCCTGGGCACCAAGACCCTGGTGGCCGACGAGATGGCCAAGCTGACGGGCAAGAGCTTCTTCGCCGGCATCGCTCAGGACACCATCGCGATGGCCGTCAACGACCTGATCACCGTCGGCGCCACGCCGCTGGTCGTGCAGGCCTACTGGGCCGCTGGCGGCAGCGACTGGTTCGGCGACGCACAGCGCTCCCAAGCCCTCGTGGCCGGCTGGAAAGCGGCCTGCGACACCTGCCAGGTCGCCTGGGGCGGCGGCGAGACGCCCGCCCTGGCCGGCATCGTGGAAGACGGCCGCATCGACCTGGCCGCGTCCTGCACCGGCCTCATCAACCCCAAGGAACGCCTGTCGGTCGGCGACAAGCTGGGCGCTGGCGATGCCATCGTGCTGCTGGCCTCCAGCGGCATCCATGCCAACGGCCTGAGCCTGGCCCGCAAGCTGGCCGAGCGCCTGCCCCAGGGTTACCTCACCGAGATCGAGCCGGGCCTCACCTATGGCGAGGCGCTGCTGGCCCCCACGGCGCTGTACTCGCCCGTGACGGAAGCGCTGTGGAAGGCCGGCATCGCACCCCACTACTGCGCCAACATCACCGGCCATGGCTGGCGCAAGCTGCTGCGCCACCCCGCAGCCCTGACCTATCGCATCCACACCGTGCCGCCGAAGACAGCGGTGCTGGACTTCATTCAGAAGCAAGCTGGCCAGGACGACCGTGAGGCCTACTCCACGCTGAACATGGGCGCGGGCTTCGCCATCTTCGTGAAGGCCGAGGACGCCGAGCGCACCGCCCAGGTCGCACGCGACTGCGGCATTGAGGCCTGGGTGGCGGGCAACGTCGAGGCAGGCGAGAAGCAGTTGCTGATCGAGCCGTTGTCCATCCGCTTCAGCGAAGACGACCTGCACCTGCGCTGAACTGGCGCGCACCAGCCATGACCTGGTACTACTCGCAGATGGTCCAGTGGCATGTGCTGCTGGCCTGGTGCAGCGTGGCGCTGTTCTTCGTGCGTGGGCTGCTCTTCCAGTTCGGCACGCAGCAGCTGCAGAGTATCGCCAAGGACGCACGCCTGCTCGTGCTGGTGTTCGGCGTCAACGCCTGCCTCGTCGTCTCGGGCCTGAGCCTGTGGGGCTCCATCGGCTACAGCCTCACGCGCGACTGGTGGCTGGGCGCCAAGCTCGTTGCGTTGGTGGGTTACATGATCTGCGGCCACTGGGCCATGAGCCAGGCACGCCTGCACCTGCTGGGCTATCTGACGGCCCTTGCACTGCTGGCGCTGGCGATGGACCTTTCGATCAACCGCCAGCTTCTCCCCGGTTAGAATGCTCCTCGACGGGCCTCCCCGCATGGAAGCGCGCCCAACCGGGTCAGGTGGGGAACCAAGCAGCCCTAAGCGTTGCAACCAGTGCCGGGGTCAGGCTCGTCACCCCTCCCCCGCTTTATTGAACCGCGACGCTCTCCATGTCGACGGCTGACGTGCGCGCGCTCGCGGCGCAGTCTTTTCAGGTCGGCGACTGGACGGTGGATGCCGCCGGCAACCGGCTGCTGCGCGACGGCGAAACCCGGCCGCTGCGGTTCAAGGCCATGGCGCTGTTGCTGCTGCTGGCCGAGCGTGCGGGCCAGACGGTGCCACGCGAGGACATCGTCGCGCTGATCTGGGACGGCAACGAATACGTCGCACCCCAGGCCATCAACAACGCGATCTGGTCCATCCGCCAGGCGCTGGGCGACGACAGCGAATCGCCGCGCTACCTGGAAACCATTCCGAAGAAGGGCTATCGGCTCATCGCACCCGTGCGCGTGCTGGCGCCCGAGCCTGCTTCGCCGGAACCCGCACCCACGCCAGCGACGGCCCGGCATTGGCCGGTCATCGCGGCCGCGCTGCTGGCCGTCGTGCTGGCGGCCGGTGGGTTTTGGCTGCAACGCGGCAGTGCGCCGACCGCAAGCGAACCCGCCCGCTGGACCATCGCGCCACTGACCCAGTACGCCGGCCACGAGTTCGTCGGTGCGCTGTCGCCCGACGGTCGCCAGCTCGCCTTTGGCTGGTGGCAGGGCCAGGGCCAGGCGGACCTGTATCTGCGCACCGTGGCCGACCCTCAGGGCAAACCGCAGGCCATCGGCGGCGGCGTGGGCGACATCGTTGGCCTGTCCTGGGCACCGGACGGCAGCGCGCTGGTCTACGCTGCGCGGCCCACGCCCGAGCAATGCCAGCTCTGGATCTACGACCTGCGCAAGGGCCGGCGCGCGCTGGGTGCCTGCCACCCCCTCTTCACGCCCATCGTGGCCTGGTCGCCGCGCGGCGACCGCATCGCCTTCACCGGCGACCAGGGTGGCGAGGCCGGCCTGTTCCTGATCTCACCTGACGGTGGTGCGATTCAGCGCCTCACACAAAGCCCTCCCCAGGCCTTGCCCGATCACCAGCCCGCCTGGTCGCCCGACGGCCGGCGGCTGGCCTTCGCGCGCGGCGATGCGGTCGGCGGCACGCGTGACCTGTTCGAGCTGGACGTGGCCAGCGGCGCCATCACCCGGCTGAGCCGCGAGAAGCTGCACTATCTGCACGGCATCACCTACGCGGCCGACGGGCAGGACCTGATCTACGCCACCACCCAGCACGACGCCCGCATGCTGATGCGCTGGGACCGCCGCCACGCGCGCGCCGTGCCGCTGGGGCTGGAAGGCAGCGCGCCGGCCATGGGCCGCGACGGCCAGCTCGTCTACGCGCTGATGCGCAGCCATGTGAGCATCGGCGAGGTACTGCTGGACGGCAGCGATACCGCGCCGCGACGGCTCATCGGCTCCGTTGCGTCAGACCGCCAGCCCGACTTCAACGCCACGCAGCGGCTGCTGGCCTTCAGTTCGCGGCGCTCGGGCCTGCCGCAGATCTGGACAGCACGGCTGGACGGTGGCCAGGCCCAGGGCCTCACGCGACTGCCAGGCAGGGCCACCGCGCCGGCCTGGTCCGCCGATGGGCGCCGGCTGGCCTTCCTCGGGCACTGCGGTGAGCAGCAGCGCTCGGGCTTGTGCCTGCTGGACGACAACGGCGGCCCTGAGGGTGGCAAACCCCGCGCACTGGCCGCCGACGGCTTCCTCTACGGGCCGCCGGCCTGGGATGGCACGCAGATCTGGGTCACCAGCAACCGGGGAGGTGCCTGGCAAGTCTGGCGCTTCGCGGTGGACGGCAGCGGCGGCCAAGCCCTGGCCGGCGCACCGGCTCCTACCGAAGCGGGCCGCGTCGCCAGCGATGGTCGGCGCGTCTACTACCAGCCGGCCAGTTCGTCCCAGTTGCTCGCGCTGACGCCGGCCAGCGGTGCGGTCGAGCGCCTGGACGTGGCGGCCGAAGGCGCCAGCCTCGTCGACTGGGCCCTGCACCCCGACGGCCTGCTGGCGCTGACCCGCTCGGACGCCGAACGCTTCGAGCTGACACCCTGGCGTGGCGGCCAACGCCGCGTGCTGGCCCGGCATGCGCTGGGCAGCTTCCCGGAGATGGCCGCGTTCAGCCTGGGCGAAGGCGGCCGAAGCGTCTTTGTGGAGCTGGCCGACCTGGCCTACGCGGACCTGATGCTGGCTCACTGACGCTCTGCAAAGCGTTGATTTGAAAGCCGAATTTATTTTGGATTGCGGCTGGATGCCGATTGGAGCGCGAACGCTTGCACGGTACTGAGGCGGGATTTCCTAATGGCCTGACCAAGCCAACCCAGGAGAAAAGCCTTGCCCGCACGCAACCCGAACACCATGCTGCCCCTGCTCACGCTGTTGACCAGCCTGTCCGCCTGCGGGGGCGGCGGGGGTGATGCCCCGGCACCCTCGCCGGCCCCGGCCCCGGCCCCGGCCCCAGCTCCAGCGCCGGCTCCTGCACCAGCCCCCGCACCGGCCCCTGCGCCCGCGCCCGCGCCCGCACCTGCGCCCGCTCCCGCCCCGGCCGGCTGGACTGCACTGGCCGATCTGCCCGCCGGCGCCGCGAAATTCGGCGTGGCCGAGGCGAACGGCAAGCTGCTCGTCACTGGCGGCTACGACACCAGCCGCACGGTCTACATCTACGACGTCGCCGCCAACACCTGGGCGGCCGGCCCCAACCTGCCGCGCGGCACGGACAACGTCGCCGCGCTGGCGTCGGGCGGCAAGGTCTACGCGCTGGGCGGCGAGGCCAGCACCTCGCTGCAGGTCTACGACCCGGCCAGCAACAGCTGGACTCTCGGCCCGAACCTACCCAGCGGCCGCTTCGCCAGCGCCGCGGCGGCGCTGAACAACAAGCTCTATCTGCTGGGTGGCTGGAACCTCAGCAACGCCGCCAGCGCCTCGCTGGCCAGCCTCTCGGCCTTCGACACCGCTGGCAACGCCTGGGCGACCGATGCGCTGACGCCCATGCCCACCGCCCGCAACGCGGCAGCGGCTGGCGTCATCAGCGCGCAGATCCACGTCATCGGCGGCCGCTCACCCGGCATCCGCGCCAACGACCACCTGAGCCTGGCCACGCACGAGGTCTACAACCCGGTCACCAACAGCTGGCAGACGGCGGCCGCCATGCCCACCGCACGCGGCAGCATTGCGGCGGCGGTGTTGAACGGCAAGCTCTATGTCTTCGGCGGCGAAGCGACGACAGCCAGCGGCAGCACGGTCAGCAACGCGGTGGAGCGCTACGACCCGGCCACCAACAGCTGGCAGGTGCTGGACGCCATGCCCTACCGCGCCCACGGCCTGGGCGCCGTGACGGTGGGCAACGCGATCTACGTGATGGGCGGCTTCACGGCCGGCGCGGATGCAGTGGGCACCGAGTCGCGCGCGCTGTACCGCTTCCAGCCACCGAACTGAGAAAGCGAAATCGGCCGGCAACCCGCATGGATGCGGGTTCCGGCCGATCCAGGGAAGGGTTGCCACCTTCCCTGCTGACAAACAAACTCAGCCGCCTGGCGACTTCGGGATGTCGGTCGAGCGCACGGTCAGCGACTTGATCTGGCCGCCACCGGAGACGCTGCCGTCCACCTGGCCCTCGCGCACACGGCGCTCGCACAGCTCGCGGTCGCCCGCGGGCTGGACCTGGCAGCGCCTCAGCGCATTGCTGGCCCATTGCTCAGGGCCGTCATCGGGCGAGATCAGCCGGCCCTGGCGGGCCTGGGCGTAGGCCGCCCCGGCTTCGCGCAGGCAGACGTCGCGTGGCTGGCTGGTCTGGCCTGTCATGCAACTGGCGCGTTCGCGTTCGTACTGCATGCGCAGTTCATCGACGTTCTTGGCCTTGGGCGCCGCCTGGGCGATGCCACTCACGGCCATGAGGCCGGCGGCAATCCAGGCGGTGGCCAGACATCGGGGGGTGTACTGAATCGTCATCGCAATCTCCTTTGATGAGTGATGACAGGCGCGGGGATCAACCCCGTGCGCGGACCGGCTGGTTGTCGTTCGAGATGTAGACCTCGACACGGCGGTTCATTGCGCGGTCGGATGTGCTCGAGTTGCTGGCCACCGGATAGGCCTCGCCATAGCCGCGGGTCGCGACACGGGTCGGATCGACGCCACGGGCGCGCAGCGCGTCGGCCACCGCCTGCGAGCGGCGTTGCGACAGCGTCAGGTTGCTGGCATCGCTGCCGGTGCTGTCGGTGAAGCCTTCGATCAGCACGCGGCGGTCCGGGTGCTGGTTCAGGTAGTTGGCCAGCTTGCCGATGGCGTTCTGCGCGGCAGGCTTGATCTCGGCACGGCCGGTTTCGAACAGCACATCGCCCAGCGTGACCAGCATGCCGCGGTCCGTCTGTTGCGCTTGCAGCTCGGCCAGCTCGCGCTGCAATTCGGCGGCCTGGGCTTGGGCGACGGCGGCAGTGGTCTGCGCAGCGGCGGCCTGGGCACGCGCGCTGTTCGCGTCAGCGCTGGCCATGGCAGCCTGCGCGTTTGCGGTGGCGGCCTGGGTCTGGGCGCTGTCAGCCTGGGCGCGGGCACGGGCAGCGGCCACACCGTTCGCATCGGCGCGGGCGCGCTCACGCTCGGCCTCGCCGGCCTTGATCGCGTCTTCGTCGGAAGCGGCCTTGGCGATCGTCAGGGCCGTGCGGGCCTGCTGCATCGCGACGTAGGCGGCGGAGTCAATGTCGGCCGGCGACTCGCGCTTGGCGCTCAGCTCGTCGGCGCGGCGCAGCGAGTCGGAGGCCTTCTTCAGCTCCAGCGCGGCGTACTTGGACACGGCCGGGTCGCTCGAGGCGCGCGACACGCTGCTGCGGGCCTGCTCCAGTTGAGGTGTAACGGTGGGGCCGCTGGCACAGCCGGCGAACAGAGCCGCGGCGGCGAGCGTGGTCAGGGTGGTGGCGAATTTGTTCATGGCAATGCTTCCTTGTGGTCGGGTCACTCGGATCACGAGCGGTTCAGCTGCACCTGCAGCTGGCGAATGCTTTCGTTCAGTTCGCCCAAGGCGCGGTCTGAGCGGGCGGAGCGGGCCTTGGCCTGGGCCAGTGCTGCGTCGGCAGCGGCCTGGTCGGCGAGCTGGCGGGCTGCGACGTAGTCCTTGGCGGCCATGGCCGCGTTGGCGCGGCCCAGCTTGTCGCGCGCCGAGGCCAGTTCGGCCGGGGCGTCTGCCGCGTTGCTGGAGGCCTGGTCGACCGCCGAGTTGGCGACCGCCAGTTGCTCCTTGGGCGGAGGTGGCGATGCGCACGCGGCCAGGGCCAGGGCGGCCGCGATGGCGAGCATCGTTCTGCCGTGCGTCGAAGGGAATTTCATACGAGCTCCTGCTGGTTGGACCAACCCGGCGGCCGCAGAAAAACGTTGGATGCGCCGGGGCCAGGGTTTCCTGGCGGTGCATCACCAGTATTCGCGGCGGCGTGCCTTCGGCCAGTCAGCCGGCAGCGCCGCTGCGTGTCGGAGACGCCTTACCGCGCTGTAGGGCTAGGCGCCGGAGGCCTGCCTGAAGGCCATCACGGCCTGGTTGCGCAGTGTGCGCAGCAAGGAGAGCTCCTTGTCGCCCAGCTGCACGGCACCGGCCACGGCGTGGTCGGCGTAGATCAGCCCCAGCGGCGCGCCCTTGAGCATGAGGGGCAGCAGCAGAAAGCTCTGCGACTGCAACTCGCCTCGGAACCAGCTCGGCAGCCGCGTGGCGATGTTGGCCGCGCGGGCATCCTGGATCAGCGTGTCGGCGCCCTTCAGGCAAACGGCGGCGAGCAGGTCCGGCGGCTGGGCCGTCAGGTCCACGCGCAGCAGCGGCGCGAGGCGCTCGACGTCGGCGCCAACGCCCAGCCGCCCCGTCAGGGCTTGCCCGCGCGCGTCGCGCAGGCAGAAGATGACGCGGCGAAAACCCAACGCGCGGTAGACGGTCTCCAGGATCATGCGCAACACGGCGTTGAGCTGGAAGTTCTCGACCATCGCGTCGGTGATGTCCTGCACGCCGGCAGCCAGCAACTGGGTGGCCTGCTCGGCGGGCGATGTCTTGCCCTTGTCCTGGGTGCGCTCCAGCACCTGCGTGGGCGCAAGCTCATGCGCGGTCAGCGAGTCCTGCACCGAGGGCGTCAACGGCGCCAGCAGGCGCTGCGCACGCGAATCCTTGGGAAGATGCAGCTCCAACGCCTCCGTCATCTGCGCGAGGTGCTGGCGGGCTGTATCGGCGGCCTGCTCGAAGGCCTCGGCGCTCAGGCCGAGGGCCCGCGAGTGGCGCTGCGCCATGGCGCGCAGCTTGGCGTGGGCCTGCTCGGGCGGCGTGTTCAGGATGAGGTCGGCCATGTCGTTGCTGGCGCGGGCCAGCCAGCGCTGGCGCTCGATGCCGTCGTCCAGCAGGCGCGCCGGCGGTTCGCCCGCGGGGCGGCGCATGGCGCGCTGCAGGCTGTCGGGCAGGCCCCATTGCCGGGCCACGCCCAGGCCCAGGGCCTCGTAGCTCATGCCCAGCACTTGGGCCGATGCGGCCCCCTCGCTCAGCGCCGGCTGGCCATCGTCGGTCGGGCTGACGAGGCGGCGCACGGCTTCTGCCTCCTCGGGGAAATAGAACTCGGTCAGCGAACGCCCGAGGTGGTGGAACATCGCACCGAGGAAGGCCTCCTCGGCCTCGCGCGGGTTGGGGCAGAGCTCGCGCGCCAGGGACGCCGCCATCAGCGAGCGCAGGTAGTCCTCGCGCAGCCGCTTGGCATGGCCCTTGTTCTCCATGCGCTCCAGCAGCACGAGGCTCAACGCGAGATTGCGGATGCCGGCAAAGCCGATCAGCGCAACCGCGCGCGACACGGTGCTGATGCCGCCACCGCCCGCATGCCGGTACTGGGCCGTGTTGACGAGGCGCAGCAGCTTCTGCGTGAGGGCCACGTCCTTCAGGATCTCGTTGGAGAGGCTGGCCAGGCTCTCGTTCTCGGACTGCGTCAGGCGCTGGATGCGGCCGATGGCTTCGGACAGCGCCGGGAAGTCGCTCTTGTGGCGCATGCGGCGCAGCAGGAAGTCCAGCACCGGCGCGTCCTGGGCCTCGGCATCGGGCTCGGCCACGGGCCGCAGCCAGGCGGCCAGCGCGTCGCGCAGCAGGGCCGCGCTGGGCCAGCGCGCCGACGGCTCGCGGGCCAGGCCGCGCTGCACGATGGCGCGCAGCGCGTCGTCCACGCTGGCGTCCAGGCCCGAGGGCAGGATGAGGTCGGTGGTCTGCACGCGCTGGATGGCGCGCCAGGGGTCGGGGTCCTGGTTGAGGCGTTGGCCACTGAGCATCTCGGCCAGCATGACGGCCGCCGCGAACACGTCCATCTGCGGATGCGCCGGCGCACCGCGCGCAGCCTCGGGCGAGATGTAGCCCGGCGTGCCAACGATGCGCGACGGGTGATTGGCGTCTGGCGATACCCGCGCCGCGATGCCGAAGTCCATGACGCGCGAGCGCCCACGGCCGTCGAGCAGGATGTTGCTGGGCTTCAGGTCCCGGTGCACGAGGCCGGCGGCGTGGGCGGCGGTGAGGCCGTCCAGGATGCTCAGCATGATCGTGACGGCCTCGGCCGCCGAGGGCCGCGGCCCGGCCCGCAGGCGCTGGCTCAGCGTGCCACCGGACACGTACTCGAAGACGAGGTAGGAATGCCCGCCCTGGGTGTCGGCCTCGAAGACCGGCACGATGTTGGGATGGGTCAGGCGGCTGACGGCGCGGGCCTCGTGCAGCCACTCGTCGACGCTGCCGGGTTCAGCCGCGGGCTTGAGCAGCTTGACGGCCACCTCGCGGTCCAGCAGCGGGTCGTGGGCCAGCCAGACCGTCGCCTGCGCGCCCTCGCCCAGGCGCTGCAGCAGGCGGAAGCGGCCGAGCTGGGGAGGCAGGTCGTCGGCCATGGCGTGAGGTTCAGGAGCCGCCGCGGGCGGACAGGCGGTCGCGCAGCGAAGACGACGACGACGACGACGACGACGACGACGACGACGACGCAGCCTGAGCGTCCTCGCTAGGCTTGGGTGCGGTGGCCGCAGGTTTGTGCGTGCCGGGGTTGAGCGCTTCCATGACCTCGCGCAGCCCGACGCCCAGCACCTTGGCATAGCGACGCGTTGCGACCTCCAGGCCTGGGCGGCGGCGCGCCTCGGGCAGGCCGAGCGCGTCGATCAGCTCGTTGGCAAAGCTGCAGGTCAGGCGGATGGTGTCGGTGTCGCTGCGCAGCGCCTGCACGGCAGCGTCCAGCGGCTGGCGGCGGATCATCTGCAGCAGCTCGTCCCCCAGGCCCCAGTGGCGGGCCACGGCGATGCCCAGCGCGTCCAGGTCGCAGCCCAGCACGGCGTAGGCCGCGGCCTGCTCGCTCATGGCGGGCGGGTTGGGCTGTTCCTCGGTGGGCTCCGGCGGCACCATGAGCTGGCGGATCTGCTGGGCGTCATCCGGAAAGTGGTACTGCAGCAGCAGGCGGCCGAGGTTCTGCATGATGGTGATGAGGTGCACCACCTCGCCGTCATAGCCTGCCGGGCGCAGGGCCTGCGCGACCTGGGCGGCCTTGGAGACGCGGGTCATCAGCTGGCGCAGCATCTCGGCGGCCACCGGCGCCAGCGGCCCCGGCCAGGGCTTGAGCGAATTGGCCGCGAGCTGCAAGCCGTCCAGCCCGAGCATCTGGATGGCGCGCTGCATGTTCAGCACGGTCTCGCCCTGGTGGCCGCTCTGCTTCAGCGCGTTGTTGACGCGGCGCACCAGCTCCAGGCTCAGCGCCATGTCCTTCAACACGAACTCGGACAGCGCACTGGCATGCTGGGACTCCAGGCCCGAGCCGCCCGTGAAGCGATGCAGGCCGGTCGTCGTCGTCGGCAGGTGGCCGATGCGCTGCAGCTTGTCCATCAGCAGCGCGACGGGCCCGCCGCTGTCGTAGGCAGCGGCCTGGCGCCAGCCGTCCAGCGCGCGCCAGAAGCTGCGCGCCAGGTGGTAGCGCTGGCGCAGCTGGCGGTCCGTTGCGCGGTTGCAGATGGCGCGCAGCGGGTCGGGGATGGGGTGCGGTGCCTCCCAGCCCAGCCGAACCATTTCACGGCCGAGGGGCTGCATCTGCTGCACCACGTGCTGCAGGTCGTTCTCCTCCAGCACGGGCTTGCCGCTGAGGATGCGGTTGAGCAGCAGGCCGACGCAGAGCACGTCTTCCTCGGCCGACTCGCGCACCGCACGGCGGGTCACGGCGTTGAAGTCGACCGTGGCGGGGAAGACCTCCTGCGCCACTTCGAGGCCGATGAGGCGCACCTTGTCGCTCGCGTCGATGACGAGGCTGGTCATCTGAATGTCGCGGTGGGCATGGCCGGCCTCGTGCGCAAAGGCCAGGCCTTCCAGGAGCTGGGCCACCCAGCCGGCGGCGTCGATGGGCAGCGGCGCGTTCTGGCGCGCCAGGCGCTCGTCCAAGGTCTCCCCGAGGGCGCGGTCGTAGCCCACATAAGGCCAACCCTCAACCTGGCCGATCTCGAACACCGGTGCGAGGTTGGGATGCTGCACGCGCTCGCCGCCTTGCGCCATGCGCAGCCAGTGCTCCAGCGCTGCAGCGCTGTTGGGCTTGTCGCGCGGCATGCACAGCATGAGCTCCTGGCCGTGGCGGGCGTCGAAGACGCGCCAGATCAGGCTGCGGGCGCTCTTGGACAGCAGCGCGCGCAGCTCGAAACGGCCGAAGCTGCGCAAAGGGCTGGCGGAAGGTGCGGGAGAGTTTTCGGGCACGGCGGGAAATGTGTCTGAACGTCACATTGGACGCCAGCTCGGTACAGGCCAAGGGCGAATCAGGCGCGGAATTGCACGAGAAATCACGCCGTCATTGTGCGATCTGATCCCACACCTTCTGAAGCCGCTTCACGCTCACCGGCTGCGGCGTGCGCAGCTCCTGGGCAAACAGGCTCACTCTCAACTCCTCCAGCTGCCAGCGGAAGTCGTCCACGCGCCCATCGCGCACGCCCTTCAGCTCGGCGATACGGCGCTGCCAGCGCTGCTCCAGGGGCTTGAGCTCGGCCATCAGCTTGGCGTCGCGCAGCGGGTCGGCACGCAGCTTGTCCAGGCGCGCCGTGATGGCCTTGAGGTAGCGCGGCAGATGCTGCAGCTGAGCCCAGGGCGTGTCCAGCGCAAAGCGCTTGGGCACCAGGCGCTGCAGCTGGGCCGTGATGTCATCGCCGACGTCCTTGGGCGGGCGCGAATCCTTGAGCTTGCGCGTTGCGTTGGCCAGCTCCTGCAGCACGGCGTGGGCGGCGCGGGCCACCTCTTGCGCGATCAGGTTGAGCCGGCTGCGGCCCTCCTCGATGCGCTTTTTGAAGCTCATCGGGTCGGTGGGCAGCGGGTCGCCCAGAAAAGCGCGGTCCAGCGCGACACCGATCACCTGGTCGCGCAAGTCCTCGGCCGTGCCCAGGCCCATGAACAGCACCGACATGCGTTGCAGGTCGGGGATGTTCTTCTCGAGAAAACGCAGCGGCTCCTTGAGCTGCAAGGCGATCAGGCGGCGCAGCCCGGCGCGGTGCTTGGCGGCGGCGACCTCGGGCTCGTCGAAGACCTCGATCTCCACGTGGGCGCCCTTGTCGATGAGCGCCGGGAAGCCGATCAGCGTCTGGCCGCTCTTGCGCACTTCCAGCAGCTCGGGCAGTTCGCCGAAGGTCCAGTCCGTGTAGGCCTGGCTGGCGTCGCGCGCCGGCGCGGCGGGCTTGACGATCTCGGCGCGGATACCGCGCTCGGGTTGCGCTTGCTGGGGTTTTGGCGGTGCTTCAGCCGCCGGCAGCTTCAGCGCCGCCAGCGCCTGGAAGGCCGACCGCGCCTGCCCACCCAGCTCCGCCTTCAGCGCAGCGAGCTGGCGGCCCTGGCCGAGCTGGCGGCCGTGCTCGTCCACCACGCGGAAGTTCATGAACAGGTGCGGCGCCAGCTGCTCCAGTTTGAAGTCGTTGCGCTGCACGGCGATCTGGCTGCGGTCCTTCACGGCCCGGAGCAGCGTGTCCACCAAACCACCCTGGCAGAAGGGCTGCAGCTCGATGAATTCGGCGACGAAGTCCGGCAGCGGCGTGAGCCGCGCCCGCGGCTTCTGGTGCAGGCTCTTCAGCAGGGCCGTCACCTTCTGCGCGAGCATGCCGGGCACGAGCCACTCGGCGCGCTCCTCGCTGACCTGGTTGAGCGCAAAG
The DNA here is from genome assembly GCF_059421665.1 of Roseateles sp. GW821-FHT02E12. Lineage (NCBI taxonomy): Bacteria > Pseudomonadati > Pseudomonadota > Betaproteobacteria > Burkholderiales > Sphaerotilaceae > Roseateles > Roseateles sp. GW821-FHT02E12. Next base: position 882,174 of record NZ_JBWKVK010000002.1, on the reverse strand, counting down.
ATGGGCACGGTCACGGTCAGACCGTCACGTGCGTCGCCGGGCTGGTGCAGATAGGTGGCCGCGCAGTCCACGCCGCCAAGGCGGATGACCTTGGGGAAGGCCTCGCTGGTGACGCCCGCGGCCTCGTGGCGCATCAGCTCGTCCTGGCTGAGCTGCAGGAGCTTGTCGTTGCTCTTGCTGGCCTCGCGCCACCACTTCAGCAGCGTGGCGCCGGAGAACACGTTCGCCGGCAGCTTGTCGTCGTAGAAGGCGTAGATCAGCTCGTCGTCGACCAGCACGTCCTGCCGGCGCGACTTGTGCTCCAACGCCTCGACCTTGGCGATCTGGCGACGGTTGTGGCCGAGGAAGGGCAGTTGCCGCACGAGGTCGTCCGGCAGGTCGTCATTGACCAGGCCCTCACGGATGAAGATCTCGCGCGCGGCCTTGGGGTCCACGCGGCCGAAGTTCACGCGCTTGTTGCTGTACAGCACGATGCCGTACAGCGTGGCGCGCTCCAGCGCCACCACCTCGGCGGCCTTCTTTTCCCAGTGCGGCTCCAGCAGTTGGGTCTTGATCAGGTGGCCGGCGATGGGCGGCAGCCACTGCGGCTCGATGTTGGCGATGCCGCGGCCGTACAGGCGCGAGGTGTCGACCAGCTCGGCGGCCACGATCCAGCGGCCCGGCTTCTTGGAGAGATGCGCGCCGGGGTGGCGGTAGAACTTGATGCCGCGCGCACCGAGGTACCAGTCCTCGTCATCACTCTTCTGCCCGATGTTGCCGAGCAGCCCGGCCAGCATGGACAGGTGCAGTTGCTCGTAGGTGGCCGGGCTCTGGTTCAGCCGCCAGCCATGCTCTGTGACGACCGTGAGCAGCTGCGAATGCACGTCACGCCATTCACGCACACGGCGAATGCTGATGAAGTTCTCGCGCAGCAGCTGCTCGTAGCGGCGGTTGCTGAGCTTGTGCTCGGTGCCGCCGCCCTTGCTCTCTTCCAGCCACTTCCACAGCTTCAGATAGCCACTGAACTCGCTCTTCTCGTCGTCGAACTTCTTGTGCTTCTCGTCGGCGGCTTGGGCCGCTTCCATGGGCCGGTCGCGCACGTCCTGGCCGGTGAGGGCCGAGGCAATGACCAGCACCTCCGTCAGCGCCTCGCGCGTCTTGGCCTCCAGGATCATGCGGCCCACGCGCGGGTCCAGCGGCAGGCGCGACAGTTCCTTGCCCAGCGGCGTCAGCTCGTTGTCGTCATCGGTCGCGCCGAGTTCCGCCAGCAGCTGGTAGCCGTCGGCAATCGCCTTGGGGCGAGGTGCCTCCAGGAAGGGGAAGCGCTCGACCTCGCCCAGGTGCAGGGCCTTCATGCGCAGGATGACGCCGGCCAGGCTCGACCGCAGGATTTCCGGGTCGGTGAACTTCGGCCGCTCGTTGAATTCCTTCTCGCTGTACAGGCGGATGCAGATGCCGTTGGACACCCGGCCGCAGCGGCCCGCGCGCTGGTTGCTGGCCGCCTGGCTGATCGGCTCGATGAGCAGTTGCTCGACCTTGTTGCGATAGCTGTAGCGCTTGACCCGCGCCAGGCCGGGATCGATGACGTAACGGATGCCCGGCACCGTGAGGGAGGTCTCGGCCACGTTGGTGGCTAGCACGATGCGGCGCTGGCCGTGCGGCTCGAACACCTTGTCCTGCTCGGCTGGCGACAGCCGAGCGAACAGCGGCAGCACGTCCACGCCGGGCGGGTGGTGCTTGCGCAGGGCCTCGGCCGCTTCGCGGATCTCGCGCTCACCTGGCAGGAAGACCAGTACGTCGCCCCCGCCCTCGCGCCACAACTCGTCCACCGCGTCGGTGATCGCGTTGTTCAGGTCGTACTCGCGGCTTTCCTCGTAGGGCCGGTAGCGCTGCTCGACCGGGTAGAGGCGCCCCGACACCGTCAGCACCGGCGCCGGCCCCTTGGCCGACTCGAAATGCTTCGCAAACCGGTCCGCGTCGATGGTGGCCGACGTGACGACGATCTTCAGGTCTGGCCGGCGCGGCAGCAGCTCGCGCAGATAGCCCAGCAGGAAGTCGATGTTGAGGCTGCGCTCGTGAGCCTCGTCGATGATGATGGTGTCGTAGGCCTTCAGCAGCGGATCGCTCTGGGTCTCGGCCAGCAGGATGCCGTCCGTCATCAGCTTGACCGAGGCCGTCTTCGTGAGGCGGTCCTGGAAGCGGACCTTGTAGCCGACGACATCGCCCAGCGGCGTCTTCAGCTCCTCGGCAATGCGCTTGGCCACGCTGCTGGCGGCAATACGCCGCGGCTGGGTGTGGCCGATCAGGCCGCCGCCGTTTAGACGCCCACGGCCCATCGCCAGCGCGATCTTGGGCAGCTGCGTTGTCTTGCCGGAGCCGGTCTCGCCGCAGACGATGACGACCTGGTGCTCGGCCATCGCCTGCGCGATTTCGTCGCGCCGCGCGCTGACCGGCAGGCTTTCGGGAAAGGAAATGGAAAGAGCCGGTTGAGGCAACCGGCTCTCGGACGATTCAGGATTCATTGCGGCGGGATTGTCCCGCAGCCGGTCATTCCGTTCGCGGGAAGTAGCTGATGACCTGGACGACGGCACCCTGCGGGTCCTGCAGCACGGCCATGCGGCCGATGGTCGGGATGTCGAACGGCCCGGCGCAGACCGTGCCGCCCAGGCTCTTGGCCTTCTCGACGGTGGCGTCGCAGGACTCGACGGTGATGTAGGCGCCCCACATGGCCGGGCCGGGTGCTGGCGGCGTCATGACGCCACCCACCGCGACGTCACCGACCTTGATGACGTGGTAATCGCCCTGCCCCATGTTCATCGTGTCGAACGTCCAGCCGAACAGGCTGCCGTAGTACTCGCAGGCGGCCTTGGGGTTGGGCGTGCCCAGCTCGTTCCAGCTGAAGGCGCCGGGGGTCATGTAGACGTCTTGATAGTCCTTCATCGCAGTCTCCGAGTGATGAAGCGGCGATCCTCCGAGGCGAATGTGACAGCGTCAAGTGACCCGAGTCACAGGCCACAATTCGCCCCATGACCGCGCTCAGCCTCGTCTTTCCCCACACCTTCGTGCCCTGGTTCCGCGCCGTGGCGCCGTACATCCACGCCTACCGCGGCGAAACCTTCGTTGTCGGCATGCCAGGCGAGCTGGTGGCCGCCGGCAAGCTCAATGCCTTTGTGCAGGACCTGTCCATCCTGCACGCCATGGGCATCAAGATCGTGCTCGTCCACGGTTTCCGACCCCAGGTGAATGAACAGCTCGCCGCCAAAGGCCAGACGCCGCGCTACAGCCATGGCCGCCGCATCACCGACGCCGTGGCGCTGGACTGCGCCCAGGAAGCCGCCGGCCAGCTGCGCTTCGAGATCGAGGCCGCCTTCAGCCAGGGCCTGCCCAACACGCCGATGGCCAACGCCACCGTGCGCGTCGTATCCGGCAACTTCCTGACCGCCCGCCCGGTCGGCATCGTCGACGGCGTGGATTTCCAGCATTCGGGCCTGGTGCGCAAGGTCGACGCCGCCGCCATCCAGCGCGCCATCGACATCGGCGCCATCGTGCTGCTGTCGCCCTTCGGCTTCTCGCCCACCGGCGAGGCCTTCAACCTGAGCATGGAAGACGTAGCTACGTCGGCGGCCATCGCACTGCAGGCCGACAAGCTGCTGTTCGTCTGCGAGGTGCCGGGCGTGCCCGAAAACCCGGATGACCCCGAAAGCGCCATCGACACCGAGCTGGCCGTGGCCGACGCCGACCGCATGCTCGCCAAGGCCAGCCAGACGCCCGAGCCGACCGACGTCGCCTTCTACCTGCGCCACTGCGCCGAGGCCTGCCGCGCCGGCGTCGAGCGCTCGCACATCATTCCGTTCGCCGTCGACGGCGCGCTGCTGCAAGAGGTCTACACCCACGATGGCATCGGCACCATGGTCGTCGACGAGAAGCTGGAGAGCCTGCGCGAGGCCAGTGCCGACGACGTGGCCGGCATCATCCAGCTCATCGAACCCTTCGAGCGCGACGGCACCCTCGTCAAGCGCAGCCGCACGGAGATCGAGCGCGATGCCGAGCTTTACACCGTCATCGAGCACGACGGCGTCATCTTCGGCTGCGCGGCGCTCTACCCTTATGTCGAGGCGCGCACCGCGGAAATGGCCGCGCTGACCGTATCCGCCGAGGTGCAGGGCCAGGGCGACGGCGACAGATTGCTGAAAAGAATTGAACAGCGCGCCAAGGCCATGGGCCTGGACAGCATCTTCGTGCTGACGACGCGCACCATGCACTGGTTCATCAAACGCGGTTTCCAGCAGGTCGATCCCGAATGGCTGCCCGAGGAACGCAAGCGCAAATACAACTGGGATCGGCGCTCTCTCGTGCTCGTCAAGAGATTCAACTAAGCCCATCGTCGCCACCCGAAATGGCCTGGGCGCTAAAGTGCCGGCCGTTTTCTCTTTTTGTGTCTCAGGAGTCCGTCATGCCCCGCGTCGTTCAATGCGCCTATCTGAAGAAGGAAGCCGAAGGGCTGGACTTCCCGCCCTATCCGGCTCACACCGAACTTGGCAAACGAGTTTGGGAAAACGTCAGCAAGGAGGCCTGGGCGGCCTGGATGAAGCATCAGACCATGCTCGTCAATGAAAACCGCCTCAACCTCGCCGACCAGCGCGCCCGCCAATACCTGATGCGCCAGGCCGAGCAATTCTTCTTCGGCACCGGTGCCGAAGCAGTGGCCGGCTACGTCCCGCCACCGGCCTGAGCGCCGAGCAGGAAAGAATTCCGGGCCGGGCTCATTCGAACGCAGGCCCGGCCAGGTGCACCAACAATCCGTCCTGGGCACCGGTCGTGACGCAGTGGCGGCCTATGTGTCGCCACTGTCGCCCTTGAACTGAATCGGGCTATTCATCGTGCGAACCGTGGCATTCGTCACGGGCAATACCTCCGGCACGGCCGGAGTGCGCGGTATTTCCGCTTCGCCACGCGCGCTGAAGCGGCGAAATCCACTGCAATCAAACTCCCGGCACGAATTCAAAACCCGTCGCTGACATCCAACGAAAACTCTTGCCTGAATTCCCGGTACGCGATTTAATTCAAGCGCGGAGATAATCGCTCGACTTCCCAGTCAGCCTCTCCAGGGCCTCGATGCCGGTCATCGAGAGTCTCACCGGTCAAATCGCAAGAGGAATAGCAGCATGTCCAATCTCAAGGAACTCCTGGCCCAGCGCGCTGCGCTGGATGAGCAGATCAGCCAAACCAAGGAGCGCGAGCGCAGCGAGGCCGTGGCCAAGGTCAAATCCCTGATGAGCGAGTATGGGCTGACGCTGGCTGACCTCAGCGTGCGCACCCCCAAGCCGCCCAAGGTCTCCAAGGTGGCCGCCAAATATCGCAACCAAGCCACCGGTGAAACCTGGAGCGGCCGTGGCCTGCAGCCCAAATGGCTCAAGGCTGCCGTTGCCGGCGGCGCCAAGCTGACCGATTTCGCCGTCTGAACATCATCAAGCTCATTTGGCCGCAAGCCGCGGCCACTTGATGCCCGCGCCAAGCGCAATTTGAAGAATCACCGCGACGCGCCAACAACAGCGCAGCACCCAGCAGGGCCATCTACGGGATGGCCCTTTTCTTTTGTGGCCGGCACCACGCCTAAACTGCGACATGCCTTTCGTCACGCTGTCCGGAACCAAACCTTGCGGGTTTTCCCCGGGTTCGTCCCATGACGAGGAAGACGAAATTGCTCGGATGCCCGTCTTACTCCAACTTTTCCATGACAGCTCCGCGGCAGCCGAGCGGTGGATTGCCCGGATATCGGGCTGAGCATGGACCTGCATTCCGGTACGCCTGATTTCAGCACCCACCAAGAGGGCGCTGATCTGAGCGTGCAACCGCCACCGTCCACCACCGTGCCGCCCGGCCCCCGCCGCATCCACGACCGCCGTGGCTGGCACCGGCTGCGCCGCGTCGGCCTGGCGGCGCTGGCCGGCCTTGTTGGCGGCGTGATCACCGCCTGGGGCCTCGCCGGGGACGCGCTGCCGCCGCTGCTGCGCCTGCCCCAGCCAGCCGGTGCGATGCCGGCCCAGGATCTGCTGATTCCCATGCTGTTGGCCGCCCTGGGCCTGCTGACGCTGTGGCGCCTCAGCGCCTGGGTGCTGCCCCTGGTGATGGCTGGGCTGCTGCTCGGCGGCGGCCTGCCCCTGCTCTTCAAGACGGCGCCCGACCCTGGCGCGGCGCTGGACCTGCTGATTTCAGCCCCGGTGCTGAGCGCGCTGGCCCTCCCCCTGCTGGCCATCGCGCTGAACAGGACGCTGCTGCGCCGCCTGCGCCTGACCGGCCGGCTGACGGGCTGGCGCGAGGTCGGCCTGTTCGGGCTGCTGGCGGGCGTTGCCGCGCCCAGCCTGGCCGGCCTGCTGGCGCTCGGTGCACTGCTGGGCGCGGGTCTGTCGACCGGCACTGCGGGCGCCGGCGCGCTGGAACTGGCCTTCACCTGGGCCCTGGCCTTGCTGAGCGCCGGCACCACCCTGCAGGCCAGCTCCCAGCGGCCGCGCCGCGGCAGCCGCCGCATGGGCCATGGGCTCGCGCTGGCAGCGGTTGCGACCCAGGCCAGCCTGGCTTGGCTACCGAGCGCCGGCCCCATGCAGTTGTTGCCGCATCTGCTGCTGTGCCTGCACGCGCTGCAGGCCTCGCCGCGCGCCAACGCCACCCTGGGCGCCGGCCTGCTGGTCATTTGGGCCGTCTGCGCGCCGCCCACGCTGGCCGCCTACGCGCTCGGCGCGGCGCTGGCCGTGCTGCCGCTGATCGTCGTCGCGCTAAGCCAGCAGCAGCTGCGCGACCGCGACGGCTGGCGCAGCGCCCTCGACGCCCAGGGCCTGGCCCTGGCCGAATGGCGCCTGCCCGAGGGGCGGCGCCACGCGTCGGCGCGCTGGATGGCGCTGACGACGTCGCCGGACGGCGCGTTGACCGGCAACGCGCCGCTGGACTGGATACGCCTGGCCCACCCGCGCGACCGCGAGCCGGTGCGCCGCGCGCTGCGCGAGATGCTGGGCGACCCGCTGCGCAACCACCTCGGCCTGTCGCTGCGCCTCGCCGCCGACGGAGGCGACTGGCGCTGGCACGAGCTGCAGGCCCACGTGCCGCTGCGCGACCGCCAGGGCCGGGCACGCGGCCTCATCGCGTCGCTGGCCGACGTCAGCTGGCGCCACACGGCCGAAGAACGTGAGCGCATGTCGGCCACGCTCTTCCAGCAGGCCAGCGAGGGCCTGGCCGTCGTCGACACGCAGTGGCGCGTCGTCGAGGTCAACCCGGCCTATTGCGACATCCTGCATGCGCCGCGCGAGGCACTGGTGGGCCGCCTGGCCACGCCGCTGAGCGCGGCCAACCTGCAGCGCAGCGGCCACGAACCCGCCGAGCTGCAGGCCGAACTGGGCAGCGGCATGACCTGGAGCGGCCAGTTGCAGGCCGAGCTGGACGACGGCGGCCGCCATGTCTTCGCGGCCAAGCTCAGCCCTGTGCCCGAGCCCGACGGCGTCAGCCCACGCTGGCGCCTGCTCAGCCTGACCGACCTCGGCGAGAGCCTGCGCCAGCAGGACCTGCTGCGACGCCGCCTGCGCTACGACCTCGCCACCGGCCTGGCCAACCGCGACGAATTCATGCGCCTGCTTCAGCAGGCCCTGTCCGCCGCCAACCGCGACGGCTTCAGGCTCGTCGTCGGCATCATCGACCTGGACGATTTCGGCCGCGTCAACGCCGAGCACGGCCAGCTCGTCGCCGATGCCGTGCTGCTGCAGCTCAGCGGCCGCCTGCAGGCCACGCTGCGCGGCTCGCGTGGCGCCGAGCCGGACACCGCCGATCAGCTCGCCCGCCTGCATGGCGACGAATTCGCCGTGCTGATGCGCGTGCAGACCCCGGAAGAAGCCCAACGCGGCGTCGACCGCCTGCTGACCGTGCTGTCGACGCCGGTCGCCATCCGCGAAAGCCGGGCTGGCAACGGGCTGGCCATCGAGATCGGCGCCAGCATGGGTGCCACCCTGTATCCGCAGGACGACGCCGATCCTGAGACCCTGCTGCGCCACGCCGGCCACGCCCTGTACCGGGCCAAGCACGCCGGCCGCGGCGGCATCCAGTTCCACGACCCGACGCTGGACCAGCGCGACGAGGCGGGCCTTATCGCTCTGGCCCGCCTGCAGCAGGCGCTGGACAAGGAAGAACTGCTGCTGCATTACCAGCCGCAGATCGACCTGCGCACCGGCCAGGTCATGGGCGTCGAGGCGCTGCTGCGCTGGCAGCACCCCGAGCGCGGCCTGCTGGCACCGGCCCATTTCCTGCCGCTGATCGAGACCACCGGCTTGGCCGTGCAGATCGGCGACTGGGTCATCGAGCAGGCCCTCGCGCAAACCGCGGCCTGGGCGCGCGCCGGCGTCAACAGCGGCCGGGGCCTGCCAGTCAGCGTCAACGTCGGCCTGCGCCAGTTGGGTCGCCATGATTTCCCGCAGCGCCTGCAGGAGCTCATCCAGCGCCAGCCGCCCGAGGTGGCCCATCTGCTGCACCTTGACGTACTGGAGGCCGACGCGCTGGCCGAGACGGCCGCCACCCAGGCGCTGATCCAGCGCTGCCTGGGGCTGGGTGTCGGCATCGCGCTGGACGACTTCGGCGCCGGCTATTCGCGGCTGTCGTCGTTGAAGCGGCTGACCGTCGACACCCTCAAGCTCGACCGCAGCTTCGTGCAGGGGATGCTGGGCGACGCCCAGGACCTGTCTCTCGTCGAAAGCGTCATCGGCCTGGCCCGAAATATCGGCTGCTCAGTGCTGGCCAAGGGCGTGGAGAGCCGCGCCCACGCCCGCGAACTGCTGCGCCTGGGCTGCCGCCTGGGCCAGGGCAATGGCATTGCCGCCGCCATGCACCCCACGGCCCTGCCAGGCTGGATGGATGCCTTCGGCAACGGCGACTGGGCGGGGCAACTTCGCAGCCCGTCCCAGGCCCCTCTTTAAACTCCGGGGGTGATCCCACCCGCCTTCATCCAAGACCTGCTGGCCCGCGTCGACGTCGTCGAGGTGGTGGGCCGCCATGTCGAGCTGAAGAAGGCCGGCATCAACCACAAGGGCCTGTGCCCCTTCCACGGCGAGAAATCGCCCAGCTTCATCGTCAGCCCCAGCCGCCAGACTTACCACTGCTTTGGCTGCGGCGTGCACGGCAATGCCATCGGCTTCCTGATGGAGCACACGGCCGCGACCTTCGTCGAGGCGGTGGAGGACCTGGCCCAGCAGGTCGGCATGCAGGTGCCGCAGGACGACCGCAGCCCCGAGCAGCGTGAACGCGCCAAGGCCGAGAAAGCCAGGCAGCAGAGCCTGACCGACGTGCTGGCCCGCGCGGCCGAGTTCTACAAGGCCCAGCTGCGCAAATCGCCGCGCGCCGTGAGCTACCTGAAGGGCCGTGGCCTGACCGGCCAGATCGCCGCCAACTTCGGCCTGGGCTACTCGCCCGAGGGCTGGCGCTCGTTGGCCAGCGGCTTCCCGAGCTATGACGACCCGCAGCTCGTCGAATCCGGCCTCGTCATCACGCCCGACGCCGAACCCGGCGAGGACGCCAAAAGGTACGACCGCTTCCGCGATCGCATCATGTTCCCCATCCGCAACGTGCAGGGCGAGGTCATCGGCTTCGGCGGCCGTGTGCTGGACAAGGGCGAACCCAAGTACCTGAACTCGCCCGAGACGCCGGTCTTCCACAAGGGCAAGGAGCTGTACGGCCTCTTCGAAGGCCGCCAGGCGATGCGCCAACGCGGCCATGCGCTGGTCGTCGAGGGCTACATGGACGTCGTCGCCCTGGCCCAGCACGGCATCGCCAACGCCGTGGCGACGCTGGGCACGGCTTGCACGGCCGACCACGTGCACAAGCTCTTCCGCCACACGGAATCCGTCGTCTTCAGCTTCGACGGCGACGCCGCTGGCCGCCGCGCCGCCGTGCGCGCACTGGAAGCCGCCCTGCCCCACGCAACCGAGACGCGCTCGGTCAAATTCCTGTTTCTGCCGACCGAGCACGACCCCGACTCCTACGTGCGCGAGCTGGGCGCCGAGGCTTTCGAGCGCTGCATCGAGACGGCGGTGCCGCTGTCGCGCCAGCTCATCGCCGTCGCAGGCGAAGGCTGCGATCTCGGCACGCCCGAGGGCCGCGCCCGCATGCTCAGCCAGGCCCGCCCACTGTGGAGCCTGCTGCCCGACAGCCTGCTGCGCCGCCAGTTGCTGGGCGAGATCGCCCGCCAGGGGCAGATGCCCGAGGCCGAGCTGCAGGCGTTGTGGCTGGGTGAACCCCCTCCTGCCGCTGCACCCGCCACGGAGGCCGCAGCGCCCGCGGAGAAGCCGCGCTGGCAGCCCAAGGCCGAATGGAAACCCAAAGGCGAATGGAAAGGCAAGGGTGACTGGAAATCGCGCCGCGATGCCGAACCCCGCCCGGCTGGCCCGCGTACCGCACCAGCCACGGCCACCGATCACGCCACCCGACTGCTGCTCCAGCACACCGAGCTGTGGGAGACGCTGGTCGACGAAGACCGTGCCCTGCTGCATGACCTGCCGGGGGTGCACGGCGAGCTCATTCAGTGGCTGGAGCGCCAGTTGACCCATCACGGCGCGATGCCGTGGGCCGCTGTCGAGGCCGGCTTGGCCGATGCCGGGCTGGACAGCCGGGCTGCACAGGTCATACACCCGGTCCACGACCTTGGCGCTGACGCGGATCCAGGCAAGGAGTTGACCGCGGCGCTTGCCAAGCTCCGTCGCGCCCAGATCGACGCCGAAATCGCCAGCCTGCTGGCACAACCCTCGCTCAGCGAGGCCGATCGCGTCCGCTACCGAGAGCTGCGTGCCCGTGCCGATGAGTTCAAGGGCGGAGGCGCGCAGGCGGCTTGACCAGCGGCCGAGCAGGCCTATTTTTGACCTTGGTATGAATTTGGCCGATAATCTTGCGTTTTCCGCGCGCGTCAACAAGAGTGACGGCAGAGAAATGCCGGACCCGGCCACCCAGCGACACTGGGTAACCCAATGAGGGTTTTAATGGCCAATACATCCGCCAGCTCTGCATACCAAACGATCACGCCAGCTTGTTCGCGCCACGCCAGGGTCCCTCGGCCGATATCCCCGATATCCGACTGACACCCCAGCGACGAAAGCCACCGCCCCCTGCCCCGCCGGTTTGATGCCGAGCCCGGGCTGGCAGCGGTGGCTGCTGCATTTCTGAATTGACCGCGCAAACCCGAAGGACCTGCATGACCGCCAAGAAGACCGCGCCCAAGGCCAGCCCCGCTCCCGCCGAAGAACTCAAGAAGAAGACTGCCGTGAAGGCTGCTCCAGAGGCATCGGCCAAGACCGCGAAGGCGGCAGCCAAGCCGGCCGCGAAAACCGCCAAGGCGGCCGTGGCCGACGAAGACAAGCCCAAGCGCGGCCGCAAGCCCAAGGCGGAGACCGAGTCGAAGAAGGCCGGCAGCAAGAAGGACGTCGAGGAAGACGTGGACCTGTCGGACGTCGACGCCGAGCTCGAGGGCGAGGTTGAGGCCGAGGTCGAGGAAGTCACCGCCGTTGCGGAAGACACGCCCAAGGCCAAGCCCCTGCGCATGAAGGTCAGCCGCGCCAAGGAGCGCGCGCTGATGCGTGAGTTCGGCCTCGAAGAGACCGCGCTGACCGAAGAGGAAGCCCTCAAGCGCCGCAGCGAGCTGAAGACCCTCATCAAGATGGGCAAGACGCGTGGTTTCCTGACGCACCAGGAAATCAACGACCACTTGCCAGAAAAGCTGGTCAGCGAGGAAATCCTCGAAGCCATCGTGTCGATGCTCAACGACATGGGCATCGCCGTGTACGAGCAGGCGCCTGACGCCGCCACGCTGCTGATCCAGGGCAACACGACGGCCACGTCGACCGAAGAAGAAGCCGAAGAAGCCGCGGAAGCCGCGCTGTCGACGGTGGACTCCGAGTTCGGCCGCACGACCGACCCGGTGCGCATGTACATGCGCGAAATGGGCACGGTTGAACTGCTGACCCGTGAAGGCGAAATCGAAATCGCCAAGCGCATCGAAGGCGGCCTGCAGGCCATGATGCTGGCGATCTCGGCGTCGCCGACGACCATCGCCCACATCCTCGAATTCGCCACCAAGATCCGCGCCGGCGAGATGCAGATCTCCGAAGTGGTGGACGGCTTCGTCGCCGCCGACGAGGCAGACGACTACGTCGCTGAAGAAGACTTCGACGAGTTCGACGAGGAAGACGACGACGACGGCAACGGCGGCTCCAAGGCGCTGACCAAGAAGCTCGAAGAGCTGAAGAACGCCGCGCTGGTGAAGCTGGACACCATGTCCGCCGCCTTCGACAAGATGCGCAAGGCCTTCGAGAAGGACGGCTACAAGTCGGTGCCGTACAACAAGGCCCAGCAGGCCATCAGCGGCGAGCTGATGACCATCCGCTTCACGGTCAAGACGATCGAGAAGCTGTGCGACATCCTGCGCAGCCAGGTGGACGACGTGCGCCGCTACGAGCGCGAACTGCGCAAGATCGTGGTCGACAAGTGCGGCATGCCGCAAGAGCACTTCATCAAGACCTTCCCGCCCAACGCGCTGAACCTGAAGTGGGCCGAGAAGGAAGTTGCTGCCGGCAAGCCGTACAGCATCATCCTGGCGCGCAACCTGCCGCCGGTGCAGGAACTGCAGCAGAAGCTGACGGACATCCAGGCCAAGGCCGTGGTGCCGCTGGACGACCTGAAGGACATCAACAAGAAGATGAACGAGGGCGAAAAGGCCTCTCGTGACGCGAAGAAGGAAATGATCGAGGCCAACCTGCGCCTCGTGATCTCCATCGCCAAGAAGTACACCAACCGCGGCCTGCAGTTCCTGGACCTGATCCAGGAAGGCAACATCGGCCTGATGAAGGCGGTGGACAAGTTCGAATACCGCCGCGGCTACAAGTTCTCGACGTACGCCACGTGGTGGATCCGCCAGGCCATCACGAGGAGCATTGCCGACCAGGCCCGCACCATCCGCATCCCGGTTCACATGATCGAAACGATCAACAAGATGAACCGCATCTCGCGTCAGCATTTGCAGGAGTTCGGCTTCGAGCCGGACGCGCCGACGCTGGCCGAGAAGATGGAGATCCCGGAAGACAAGATCCGCAAGATCATGAAGATCGCCAAGGAGCCGATCTCCATGGAGACGCCGATCGGCGACGACGACGACAGCCACCTGGGCGACTTCATCGAGGACACCAACAACACGGCGCCCATCGAGGCCGCGATGCAGGCTGGCCTGCGCGACGTGGTGAAGGACATCCTCGACAGCCTCACGCCTCGCGAAGCCAAGGTGCTGCGCATGCGCTTCGGCATCGAGATGCAGAGCGACCACACGCTGGAAGAAGTCGGCAAGCAGTTCGACGTGACGCGTGAACGCATCCGCCAGATCGAAGCCAAGGCGATCCGCAAGCTGAAGCACCCGAGCCGCTCTGACAAGCTGCGCACTTACCTGGACAACCTGTAATTCGCACTTGTCCGTGACGAAAGGCCGGCTCTGCCGGCCTTTTCTACGCCGGTACACTGAAAACATGACCGCGATTCGCGAACGCACCGTCCTTTTTGCCGACCTGCGCGGCAGCACCGGGCTGTACGAATCACTCGGCAACGCCGAGGCCAGCGGCATGGTCACGCAGACCGTCGGCCAGATCAGCGAGGCCGTGCTGGAGAGCGGCGGCCAGCTCATCAAGACGCTGGGGGACGGCCTGATGGCCGCCTTCGACACGCCACGCGATGGCGTGCGCGCCGCCCAGCGCATGCAGGAGATGCTGGAAAAGACCGTGCAGCGCGCCCGCCGCCAGAGCAACCCGGCCATGCTGGCCATGCGCCTGCAGGTGGCGCTGGCGCGTGGTGAGGTCGTCGAGCTGAACGGCGACTGCTTTGGCGACGCGGTCAACGTCGCGGCCCGCCTCATCGACCACGCCGGCGACGGCGAGATCCTCATCACGGCCGAGGTCCTGATCGGCCTGCACCATGCGTCCAAGGGGCGCTTCCGCAGCCTGGACCGCATCTCTGTGCGTGGCCGCATCGAGCCCGTGCATGTCTACCGCCTGGACGCGGCACCGCTGGTCAGCGCCGACGACACCGCCACGCAGTTCGGCGAGCCGATGCGCTCGGTCGAGCCCGATGGCATGCGCCTGGTCTGGCAAGACCTGGACCGGGTCTTCGACATCGGCGCCATGCCCATTGTGCTGGGCCGCAGCGTGCAGGCCACCTACTGCATCACCGATGCCCGTGTGTCGCGCTCACATGCCCGCATCGACTGGCAAGGCAGCAGCTTCGAGCTGACCGACCTCTCCTACAACGGCACCTACGTCCGCTTCGGAGACTCCGGCGAGCTGCTCAGCCTGAAGCGCGGCAGCTGCACCTTGCATGGCAGCGGCGTCATCGGCCTGGGCGGCCTGCCGACCGACGACCAGTCACCCGTCGTGCGTTTCGAGGTGCTGCACTTCTACGACACCGAGCCGCAACCTTTTGGCGGCCCACGCTCCCGGAGATGAGGCCCCTCGTCCAAGGAGTACCTTGGCCGGTCCCCCTAGGGGACGGCGATGCTTGCGGCGTTAAGCCGCAAGCACATCGCCCAGCCGGGCCGGCTTGGGAGCGGCCCGGCGGTCGGCCCGCAAACCCCGCGCATCACCACTGACATGCCCTTTCTTCCCGAACCGCCGCAGCGCCACGGCGCACCGCCTGCTGGCCCGCTGGCAACCGATGTGGCCGTGCTGCTGTGCAACCTCGGCACACCCGACGCGCCCACTGCACCCGCCCTGCGCCGCTACCTGGCCCAGTTCCTCGCCGACCCGCGCGTCGTCGAGATCCCGCGGCTGATCTGGCTGGCCATCCTGCACGGCATCATCCTGCGCGTGCGGCCGGCCAAGTCGGCGGCCAAGTACGCCACCGTCTGGACGACCGACGGCTCGCCGCTCAAGGTCTGGACCGAGAAGCAGGCCAAGCTGCTGCAGGGCCAGCTCGGCGACCTCGGCCTGCGCGTGCGCGTGGCCCCGGCCATGCGCTACGGCCAGCCTGCCATCGGCACGACGCTGGATGCCCTCAAGCGCGACGGCGTGCGGCGCGTGCTCGTGCTGCCGGCCTATCCGCAGTACTCGGGCGCGACGACGGCCAGCGTCGTCGACGACGTGGCCCGCTGGGCGCTGCAGACCCGCCACCTGCCCGAGCTGCGCTTCATCAACCACTATCACGATGACGCCGGCTACATCGGCGCCCTCGCCAAGAGCGTGCGCGAGCACTGGCAGCGCGAGGGCCGCGGCGAACGCCTCGTCATGAGCTTTCACGGCATGCCCGAGCGCACCCTGCACCTCGGCGACCCCTACCACTGCGAATGCCTGAAGACCGGCCGCCTGCTCGCCGAGGCGCTGGGCCTGAAGGACGGTGAATGGCAGGTGACCTTCCAGAGCCGCTTCGGCAAGGCCAAGTGGCTGCAGCCCTACACCGAGCCCCGCCTCATCGAGCTGGCCAAGGGCGGCCTCAAGTCGGTCGACGTCATCTGCCCCGGCTTCGCGGCGGACTGCCTGGAGACGCTGGAAGAGATCGAGCAGGAGGCCCGCGCCGCCTTCCTCGCCGCCGGCGGCCAGCGCTTTGCCTACATCCCTTGCTTGAACGACCACCCCGCCGGCATGCGCGCGCTGGCCAAGTTGGCCGAGCGCCATCTGCAGGGCTGGCCTACCGAAGCGCCCCACCCGGACACGCTGGCCTTGCAGCGTCAGCGCGCCGTGGCCGCCGGCTCGCGCGACTGACGACGCCGGGCCACGCCGGTCAGCACCACCAGGCCGGCCAGCACCATCCAGGCCGCGCCGGGTTCCGGCACGGCCTGCGCCGTGAAGACGGCCCCACCCGCAGCACTGAAGCTGAAGCTGCTGAACTGGTAGGCGTCGGCCTGCGCGCTGAAGCTCGCGCCGGCAAAGGCTGTCGGGTCCAGGCCCTGGCTGCCGCCACCGGCATCGACCGTCTGGAAGAAGGTATTGATGTTGAAGCCGCCACTGGCCTGGAAGGCGTTCGGGTCGGTGTTGCCGAGGAAGCGGAACTCGACCGACAGATGGCTCAGGTCCAGCGTGCTGCCGTCGCCGAAGACGACGCTGTCAGTGCGGTAGCCGCCGCCGTCGGCCTGCACCTCCAGGATGAGGCGGCTGCCGGTGGCGGCGGTGAAGCCGCCGTCGATGCGCATCTGGCCGGGCGAGTTGCCGGGGCTGAAGATGCCGTAATTGGTGACGTTGCCGACGATGGTGCCGTTGCCACCCAGAAAGCCGTTGGTGCCGATCACGATGGTGTTGGCCGTCAGCGTGCTGTTGTTGACCACCAGCGTGCCGGTGCCGCCATCCACGCTGCCCGTGGCGGTCTTGTCGCGCCCGACACCCAGCCAGCTCGTCGTCAAGCTGGAGCCCTCGCTGATCAGCAGCGTGCCGTCCGAGCCGTGCAGCCGGCCGACGAAGACGCCGCCACCGAGCACGTCGACGCTGCTGGCACCCTTGATGCGCATCAGCCCGCTGCCGTCGCGCGCCACCGTCATCGAGGCCCTGCCCGGCGCGCCCTCAATGCTGATGTGCGAGCCGCCCGACAGCGTCAGCGTGCCATCGCCCAACGGCCCGTTGCTGGTGCCGCCCAGGTTCAGCGTGGCGCCGAGGGTGCCCAGGTTGTGGATCGTCACCTGGCTGCCGTTGCCGATGCTGGCCACACCCACGCCGCCGGAGCGGCCGATGGACAGGAAGGCACCGGACAGCGTGCTGCCGGTCTGCTGGCCGCTGAAGTTCAGGGTGGCGTTGTCCACGCTGAGCACGCCCACGCCACCTGAGCGGCCCACGTTCATGCCGATGGCACTGACGCTGGCCTGGTCGGCCACGGTCAACTGGCCGAAGGTCTGCGGGCCGTGGCCGACACCGATGTAGGTGTCGTTGCCGGTCATGAGGATTTCGGAGCCGAGCCCGCTGACCAACGCAATACCGCGGCCGCCCGGCACCGTGTCGCTGGTGCCGCCGATGAGGAGGTTGGTGCTGCGCGAATCGGTCGGCGTGGAGATGGCCTGGCCATCGATGAGGAGCTTGCCGCCCGCGGTGATGTTCAGGAAGCCCGAGCCGTCGCGGCCAACGCGCACGTTCGGGTTCAGCGCCTCGGCTGGGCCGCCGCCCGGCAGCGTGGAGGCCGCGCTGACGGACACGACCGAACCGCTGCCAATGATGTTGAGCGTGCCGGACGAAGCGGCATCGCGGCCCAGGCTGATCGCGGTGCCCAGCGGTTGCGCGGTCGTCGAGATGAGGTCGATGCGCCCGCCGTTGCTGACCGTCACGGTGCCCGTGCCGTTGCGGCCGATGTCCATCGACGGGTTGTTGGCCGTGCCCCCGTTGGCCGCCGCCGTCGAGGTGCCGTTGACGAGGACGCGGCTGCCCGCGCCGTCCACGGTCAGGTCGCCGTGGCCACCGTCGCGGCCCACATTCAGGTAGTACATGCCGCTGGCCTGGCCGCCGGCGTCGATGCGCATGGACGCCGTGCTGTTGTTGCGGCCGATCTTCAGGATGCCGGCATCGCCGGTGAACAGCAGGTTCGAGCCTGCGCCGCTGACAAGCATCTCGGCTCGCCCGCCCTGGCTGCCGACGTTGACCGACGAGCCGACGTTGGTCTTGCCCTGCACCACCACCTGCCCGCCCCCGGTCACGCTCAGCGTGCCCCAGGCGTTGGCATGCTGGGCCAGGTTGATGAAGGCTGCGCCGCTGTCCAGCGTGGCGCCGGTGACCGTCCAGATCGAGCCCGCGCCGTCGACGACGACGGACGCGAAGCTGCGCTCGCTGCCCAGCGGGCTGGACCCGCCCGGTGCCACGCCCAGCGACGCGTTGTCGGTCGTCAGCGCGCCGCCGTTCAGCACTTCGACCCGACCGCGCGTGATGCCGCCGGGCGTGCCGAAGGTGAAGGTCTCGATCGGCGGCCGGAACACGGCCACGGCACCGACGACGAAGGCGCGCAGGAAGCTCGCGTTGGACCCGGCCCCGGTGATGGTCAGTGTGCCGTCGCTGCCCGCGGCTTCACCGATGAAGTTGTTGCAATAGCGCGGGCCCAGCATGCAGTTCGCCGAGTTGGCGCGGCCGTCCAGCGTCGCGCCGGCGGCGACGACCAGACTGCCCTGGCCCCAGCCGCCCAGGTCCAGTCGGTTGGTGTAGCCATCGCCGGTCAGCGTCAGCCGTGAGCCGGCACCGCTGAGCAGGCCGGTGCCGATGCCGTTGCCCGCATCCCCGAAACGCACCGAGGCCGCCGACAGCCAGGAGCCGCCGTCAATGGACAACGAGCCCGTGCCACCGTTGCCCACCGACAGCGTGTTGCTGCCCAGGTCGGTATTGCCAGGCCCGATGGGCAGGCTGGTGGGGTAGACGTAAACGGTGCCGCCGACCGCCACATCGGCCTGGGCGACGCCCGCCAGCAGCAAAGCCGCCGCGGCAGCCGTCCAACGCTTGTTGCAATTCCGCATGTTGCCCCCTTTGATGGCTCCAGCGCCCCCGAAGCCAGAGCCGGACGCTATCCACGCGGTTGGCGACAATCATCCCTAAACCTGAGGATCTCTAGCCCGTGCCCGATTCCCCGATCTCGATGCGCCTGGACAAATGGCTCTGGGCTGCGCGCTTCTACAAGACGCGGGCCCTGGCCGTCGATGAGATCAACCTCGGCCGCGTGCGCGTGGGCGGCCAGCCGGTCAAGCCGGCGCGTGACGTCAAGGTGGGTGATGTGCTCACCATCCGCATCAGCACCACGGCGCGCGAGGTCTCAGTGCTCGGCCTGTCCAACCAGCGCGGCCCGGCGCCGCAGGCCCAGGCGCTCTATGCCGAAACCCAGGCCAGCATCACCGCCCGCGAGGCCGCAGCCGAGGCGCGCCGGCTGGCGCCGGAGCCGGCGGCCAGCATCGAACAGGGCCGCCCGACCAAGCAGGACCGCCGCCGGCTGGCCGACTGGGACCGCTGGTCTGCCTCGCTGGACGAGGAAGAACCGGGTTGACCCGGATAATCCGTTTTGAATCCCCCCTCTTGAAACCGGGACATCGCGTCCCATATCGACGCGGTTCCGTCTATTTCTGCCATGACTACCGAAAACTCCCTGCCCGAAGACGCAGCCGGCGCTGCCGAACCCACGGCCGCCGAGCTGAATCCCGAGATCAAGATTGCCGAGCTTGAAGGCCGCCTCGCCGAGATGAGCGACGCCTATCTGCGCGCCAAGGCCGAGACGGAGAACGCCCGCCGCCGCGCGGACGAAGACGTCGCCAAGGCCCGCAAGTTCGCCGTCGAAGCCTTCGCCGAAGCCATGCTGCCCATCATGGACAGCCTGGAGGCGGCCATCGCCACGCCCAGCGCCAGTGTCGACACCGTGCTCGAAGGCGTGCACGCCACGCGCCGCCAGCTGTCCAGCGCACTGGAGCGCAACAAGGTCGTGGAGATCAACCCCGGCCAGGGCGTCAAGTTCGACCCCCACCAGCACCAGGCCATTTCCGTGGTGCCGGCGCTGCAGGACCCCAACACGGTCGTCACCGTGCTGCAAAAGGGCTTCCTGATCGCCGACCGGGTGCTGCGGCCAGCGCTCGTAACGGTCTCGGCGCCGAAGTAATTCACAGCCTGCTGCCCTTGAAAGGGCAGCAAGTTATCCACAAATCGAACACATCCAACAAATCTTCAGGAGTTCCAAATGGGAAAGATCATCGGCATTGACTTGGGCACCACGAATTCGTGCGTGGCCGTCATGGAAGGCAACACCACGCGCGTCATCGAGAACGCCGAAGGTGCCCGCACCACGCCGTCCATCATTGCCTACCAGGAAGACGGCGAGATCCTCGTCGGTGCCTCGGCCAAGCGCCAGTCGGTCACCAACCCGAAGAACACGCTGTATGCCGTGAAGCGCCTGATCGGCCGCAAGTTCGCCGAGAAGGAAGTGCAGAAGGACATCGACCTGATGCCCTACACCATCGCCGCCGCCGACAACGGCGACGCCTGGGTGGAAGTGCGCGGCAAAAAGTTCGCGCCTCCCCAGGTCTCGGCCGAAGTGCTGCGCAAGATGAAGAAGACCGCCGAGGACTACCTCGGCGAAGAAGTGACCGAAGCCGTCATCACGGTGCCGGCCTACTTCAACGACGCCCAACGTCAAGCGACGAAGGACGCCGGCCGCATCGCCGGTCTGGACGTCAAGCGCATCATCAACGAGCCCACCGCCGCAGCCCTGGCCTTCGGCCTGGACAAGCATGGCAAGGGCGACCGCAAGATCGCCGTCTATGACCTCGGCGGCGGCACGTTCGACGTGTCCATCATCGAGATCGCCGACGTCGACGGCGAGATGCAGTTCGAAGTGCTGTCGACCAACGGCGACACCTTCCTGGGCGGCGAAGACTTCGACCAGCGCATCATTGACTACATCGTCACCGAGTTCAAAAAGGAACAAGGCGTCGACCTGACCAAGGACGTGCTGGCCCTGCAGCGCCTGAAGGAAGCCGCCGAGAAGGCCAAGATCGAGCTGTCCAACTCGTCGCAGACCGACGTCAACCTGCCCTACATCACGGCAGACGCGACCGGCCCGAAGCACTTGAACGTCAAGCTGACCCGCGCCAAGCTGGAGTCGCTGGTTGACGAGCTGATCGAACGCACGATTGCGCCTTGCCGCACCGCGGTGAAGGACGCCGGCGTCTCGCTGACCGACATCGACGACGTCATCCTCGTCGGCGGCATGACCCGCATGCCCAAGGTGCAGGACAAGGTCAAGGAGTTCTTCGGCAAGGAACCGCGCCGTGACGTGAACCCCGACGAGGCCGTGGCCGTCGGTGCCGCCATCCAGGGCCAGGTCCTGGGCGGCGAGCGCAAGGACGTGCTGCTGCTGGACGTCACCCCGCTCTCCCTGGGCATCGAGACCCTGGGCGGCGTGATGACGAAGATGATCAAGAAGAACACGACCATCCCGACCAAGTTCGCGCAGACCTTCTCCACCGCCGACGACAACCAGCCGGCCGTGACCATCAAGGTCTACCAGGGCGAGCGCGAGCTGGCCCAGGCCAACAAGTCGCTGGGCGAGTTCAACCTCGAAGGCATCCCGCCGGCACCGCGCGGCACGCCGCAGATCGAGGTCTCCTTCGACATCGACGCCAACGGCATCCTGCACGTCGGCGCCAAGGACAAGGGCACCGGCAAGGAAAACAAGATCACCATCAAGGCGAACTCGGGCCTGAGCGAGGCCGAGATCGAGAAGATGGTGAAGGACGCCGAAGCCAACGCGGCCGAGGACAAGAAGAAGGTCGAGTTGGTGCAGGCCCGCAACCAGGCCGACGGCATGGTGCACAGCGTGCGCAAGTCGCTGAGCGAGCATGGCGACAAGCTCGACGCCGCCGAGAAGGAAGCGATCGAGGCCGCGGCGAAGGACCTGGAAGAAGCCATCAAGGGTGACGACCAGGCCGACATCGAGGCCAAGACCGAAAAGCTGATGACGGCCAGCCAGAAGCTGGGCGAGAAGGTCTACGCCGACCAGCAAGGTGCACAAGCCGCCGCTGCAGCCGCGGCCGCTGGCGCCGGTGGGGCCGAGCAGCCCCAGGCCGCGCCGCAAGGTGAAGCCAAGCGCCCGGCCGACGACAACGTCGTGGATGCCGAGTTCAAGGAAGTCAAGGACAGCAAGTAAGCCTCCCTGACCCCGGCCCGGGAGCGCTCACGCGCCCCCGGGCCTTTGCTTTACGAGACGAGCATGGCTTCCAAACGCGATTACTACGAAGTCCTCGGCGTCGCCAAGAACGCGACCGACGAAGACATCAAGAAGGCCTACCGCAAGCTGGCCATGAAGTACCACCCCGACCGCAACCAGGGCGACGGGGCGAAGAAGGCCGAGGAGAGCTTCAAGGAGGGCAAGGAAGCCTACGAGATGCTGTCGGACGCGCAGAAGCGCGCGGCCTATGACCAATACGGCCACGCCGGCGTGGACCCGAACATGGGCGCCGGCCGCGGCGGCCCGGGCGCGGAAGGCTTTGGCGGC
Organism: Roseateles sp. GW821-FHT02E12; assembly: GCF_059421665.1. NCBI lineage: Bacteria > Pseudomonadati > Pseudomonadota > Betaproteobacteria > Burkholderiales > Sphaerotilaceae > Roseateles > Roseateles sp. GW821-FHT02E12. Next base: position 860,211 of record NZ_JBWKVK010000002.1, on the reverse strand, counting down.
TTTGCCGAGGCCTTCGGCGACATCTTTGGCGACATCTTCGGCGGCCAGGGCGGCGGGCGTCGCCCGGGCGGCGGCGGTGGCCAGCAGGTCTACCGCGGCAGCGACCTCAGCTACGCGATGGAGATCACGCTCGAGGAAGCCGCCCGCGGCAAGGAAACGCAGATCCGCATCCCCAGCTGGGAAAGCTGCGAAACCTGCAGCGGCACCGGCGCCAAGCCCGGCACCAGCGCCAAGACCTGCGGCTCCTGCAGCGGCTCGGGCACGGTGCACATGCGCCAGGGCTTCTTCAGCATCCAGCAGACCTGCCCGCACTGCCACGGCAGCGGCAAGATCATTCCCGACCCCTGCACGACCTGCAACGGCCAGGGCAAGGTCAAGAAGCAGAAGACGCTGGAGGTCAAGATCCCGGCCGGCATCAACGAGGGCATGCGCATCCGCTCGGCGGGCAATGGCGAGCCCGGCGTGAATGGCGGCCCGAGCGGTGATCTCTACATCGAGATCCGCATCAAGCAGCACGATCTCTTCGAGCGCGACGGCGACGACCTGCATTGCACGATGCCGGTGTCGATGGTGACCGCCACGCTGGGTGGCAACATCGAAGTGCCCACGCTGGGCGGCAAGGCCGAGATCGAACTGCCCGAGGGCACGCAGCACGGCAAGACCTTCCGCCTGCGCGGCAAGGGCATCAAGGGTGTGCGCTCCAGCTACCCCGGCGACCTTTACTGCCACATCGCCATCGAGACGCCGGTCAAGCTCACCGAGCACCAGAAGAAGCTGCTCAAGGAGCTCGACGAGTCATTGAAGAAGGGCGGCGAGCGCCACTCGCCCAACGCCAAGAGCTGGACGGACCGGGTCAAGGACCTGTTCAAGTAAGCCAGCATCACGTCAAACAGCCGCGGCACCCGCAAGGGTCCCGCGGCTTTTTTGTGCGCGTTCCTTGCGTGTCACGCGAAGCCTGCCTGCGTCGTAAGTCACGCCATGCACCAACAGCGCGTGTAAACCAGCTCACTACTCTTGATTGGGAAACCCTAAAGTCGACCGACTGTCACACCGATGACTCATAAGTGATTCCATTGACTCAACTTCCGCTCATGGTCCACGGCCTCGCGCCGGGGAAGGGGGTTGCATGTTCTTGATGGACGACACCATCCAGGCCGCATCGGCACTGATCATCGACAGCAACGCCAACTCGCGCAGCCTGATGTCTGCCCAGTTGCGCGATCTGGGTGTGGGGACCGTGCGGCAGACGCCACGGGTCAAGGACGCTCGCGTGATGCTCGAGCACCAGACCTACGACATCGTGCTGTGCGACTACCACTTCGACGCCAGCGACACCTCGGGCCAGGATCTGCTGGATGAGCTGCGCCGCGAAGGCCTGCTGCCCTACTCCACCGTTTTCGTCATGGTGACGAGCGAGGCCACCTACGCCAAGGTCGCCGAAGCCGCCGAGGCCGCGCTGGATGCCTACCTCATCAAGCCCTACACCAGCGCCAACCTCGCCGAACGACTGGCCAGTGCCCGGCTGCGCAAGCGCATCCTGAAAGACATCTTCGAGGCCGTCGAGAACCAGGACTTCGAGACGGCCGCCAACCTCTGCATGGCCCGCTTCGAGACCAAGGGCAAATACTGGCTCTACGCCGCACGCATCGGCGCCGAGCTGCTGCTGAGGCTCAAGCGCTTCGGCGACGCCCGCACGCTGTACGAAGCCATCATCGCCGCCAAGACCGTGCCCTGGGCGCGGCTGGGCGTCGCCCGCACCGAGGTCGTCAGTGGCAATCTGCAGGCGGCACGCCGCACGCTGGAGAACCTCATCGGCGAACTGCCCGACTACGCTGACTCGCACGACCTGATGGGCCACGTGCAGATGGAGCAGGGCGACCTGCGCGAGGCTCTCAAGACCTACCAGACCGCCGCGACGCTGACGCCCGGCTGCCTGCTGCGCCTGCAACGCTGCGGGTCGCTGGGTTTTTACGCCGGTGAGCGCGCCGAGTCGCTGCGCATGCTCGAGCGCGCCATGTCACAAGGCCTGCGCTCCAAGCTCTTCGACATGCTCAGCATCGTGCTGATCGGGCTGATGCGCTTCGACTCCAAGGACTACAAAGGCTTCAAGTACGCCCACGACTCGCTGGTGGCCGCGTTGGAGCGCGCACCGGGTTCGATCCGGCTGCAGCGCTTCGACCTCGTGTTCCGTGGCCTTGCCTTCCTGCTGGAGCGCCGCGTCGGCCAGGCGTTGGTCATCGCGCGCGAGTTCACCGAGCACACGGACAGCGGCAACTTCGACCTCGAGGCCGCGTCGCTGCTGACGGCGCTGTGGATTCGGCTCTCCAGCCAGGAAGTCGAGCTCGAGGAAATGATGCCCATCCTCCACGGCCTGGGCATGCGCCACTGCTCCACCAAGGCCAGCACCGAGATCCTCGTCGCCATGTCCGAGGGCCACCAGGCCGCGGCAGCGCAGTTCCGCGATTGCCACCAGCAGATCTTCAACGTCGCCGAGACGGCCATGCGCTACTCGCTGCGCGGCAGTGCCAAGATCGCCGTCGAACTGCTGATCCAGCAGGGCGACAAGACGCGCAACGCCAAGCTCATCGACATGGCCGGCCTCGTGCTGAAGCGCCATGCCGAGAAGATCGACGACGCCGCCACGCTGGCCCAGCAGATCGACGTTCTGCACGGGCGCTACGTGAAGCCCATGGGTGGCTCGAGCAAGACGCAGTCTGCCGGTGGGGTTGCGCTGCGCGCACCGACGGCAGAGGTCGCGGCCTGACCCGAGGCTGTCGGTCACGCACCGCTTGGGGTGCGGGCTCGGGCCAGCGGGCCAAAATGCGTGCCGCCCGCTGCCTCCTTTGCCCCTCCGAATGCCCCTGATCAAGCGCCTGCTGGCCTGGTTCCAGCCCGACACCTCACGCCCCCTGACCCAAGCCTGGCTGGCCTCGCTGTGGATGGGCCTGTTGGCCAACTGGCCGCTGTGGAAGCAGCTGCAGACCCTGCCCGGCATCGGCATGGGCTTCACGCTGGCCTTCGCCGGCATGGTCACGGCCGCCACCGGCGCGGTGCTGAGCCTGCTGGCCTGGCCCAGGCTCATCAAGGGCGTGCTGGTGTTTCTGCTGCTGGCCGGCGCCGCGCTGGCCTATTTCATTGGCACCTACGGCATCGTGTTCGACCCCACCATGGTCGTGAACATGGTGCAGACCGATGTGCGCGAAACGCGCGACCTGCTGAGCTGGCGGCTGCTGGTCAGCCTGCTGCTGCTGGGCGCCCTGCCCGCCTGGTGGCTGCTGCGCCGGCCTCGGGCGCCCGCGCAGGCCTTTGGCAAGCGCCTGGGCGGCAACCTAACGGCCTTCGGGCTGGCTATCGTCGTGATGGTGCTGCTGGCGCTCAGCGTCTTCGCCACGCTGTCTTCGACGATGCGCAACAACAAGAGCATTCGCTACATGGTCACGCCGCTGAACGCGGTCTATTCGGTCAGTGCCGTCGGTGTGCGCAGCCTCTCCGGCCCCAAGGGCCCGATGGCCGTCATCGGGGCGGATGCTCGCCTGCTGCCGCGCGCCGATGGCGCCAAGCCACCGCTGCTGCTGCTGGTCGTCGGCGAAACGGCGCGGGCGATGAACTTCAGCCTGAACGGCTACGCCCGGCCCACCAACCCCGAACTCGCCAAGCTGCCGGCCACCAGCCTGGTCAGCCTGCGCCAAGTCAGCTCCTGCGGCACGGCCACGGCCGCCTCGCTACCCTGCATGTTCGCGCCCCAGGGCCGCTCAACCTTCGACGCCGACAAGCCGCAGGAGAACCTGCTGGACGTGCTGCAGCGTGCCGGCGTGGCCGTGCTGTGGCTGGACAACCAGAGCGGCTGCAAGGGCCTGTGCGACCGCGTGCCCAACAGTTTCACGGCCAAGCTGCCCACGGGCGCCGCGCCACTGCCGGCCGGGACGTGCGACGGTGAGGAATGCTTCGACGAGTCGCTGCTGCATGAGCTGGACAAGCGCATCGCGGCGCTGGACCCGGAACGCCTCAAGCGCGGCCTGGTGCTCGTCATGCACCAGATGGGCAGCCACGGCCCGGCCTATTTCAAGCGCTCGCCGCCCGACCTCAAGACCTTCCAGCCGGAATGCCGCAGCAATGAGTTGCAGCAGTGCCCGCGTGAGCAGGTCGTCAACGGCTACGACAACACCCTCGTGACGACCGACCGGCTGCTGGCCCGCTCCATCGCCTGGCTGCAGGCGCAGGCGCCGCGCTTCGACGCCGGCATGCTCTACGTGTCGGACCACGGCGAATCGCTGGGCGAGAACGGCCTGTACCTGCACGGCATGCCCTACGCCATCGCACCCGAAGAGCAGACCCATGTGCCCATGATTCTGTGGCTGCCCGAGGGCGGCGTGGCGGCGCTCAAACCCGGCTGCCTGCAGGCCCTGCGCGACAAGCCAGCCTCGCACGACAACCTCTTCCACACGGCCATGGGCTGGGTCGGCGCGCGGGCGGATGTCTACAAGCCGGAGTGGGACTTGCTGGCGGGCTGCCGAAGCTGAAAACCTTGCGGGACAGACCGCCCGAGCGCAGCGAGTAGCTCTGTCCCCAACTGGCTAGAAAAGATCACCCTGCGCCGATGGCTTGCGTGGCGGCCTGAACAACGCCAGCTGCACCGGCCGCCGCTCCGTGCGCAGCCCCAGCTTGGCCACCGCCCGGCGCAGCCGCGCGCGCAGCAGGTCGGCCCAGATGCCCTCGCCAGTGAAGCGCGTGCCGAAGCGGGCGTCGTTGTCCTTGCCACCGCGCATCTCGCGGATGCGCGCCATCACGCGCTCGGCGCGGTCCGGGAAGTGGCGCTGCAGCCAGTCCTGGAACAACGGGTTCACCTCCCAGGGCAGGCGCACCGGGATGCTGAAGGCGCTGCTGGCGCCGGCTTCGGCCGCGGCTTCGAGGATGCGCTCCAGCTCGGGCTCGTTGATGAAGGGAATGATGGGCGACACGCTGACGCCCACCGGCACGCCCGCATCCGCCAGCGCCTTGATCGTGCGCAGCCGCCGGGCCGGTGCCGCGGCGCGTGGCTCCAGGATGCGGGCGAGATCGTTGTCCAGCGTCGTCACCGACAGATAGACCGACACCAGGCCCTGCGCCGCCATCGGCACGATCAGGTCCAGCTCACGCTCGATGCCTGACGACTTGGTGACGACCGAGAACGGGTGGCCGCATTCCGCCAGCACTTCGACGATGCGCCGCGTGATGCCGAGCTTGCGCTCGATGGGCTGGTAAGCATCGGTGGCCGTGCCGATGACCAGCGAGCGCGGCTCGTACCGGGCGCCCGCCAGCGTCTCGCGCAGCCGCTCGGCCGCGTTGACCTTGGCGACGATCCTCGTCTCGAAATCCAGGCCCGGCGACAGGTTCAGATAGCTGTGCGTCGGCCGCGCGAAGCAGTAGATGCAGCCATGCTCACACCCCCGGTAGGGATTGATCGAGTAATCGAAGCTGATGTCGGGCGACTGGTTGCTGGTGACGATCTTCTTCGCATGCTCCTCGATGACCTGCGTGGCCGGCGGCAGATGCTCCTCGGCGGCATCCTGGTCCAGCGAGCCCCAGCCGTCGTCGTACTGCTCTCGCTCGCGTTGCTCGAAGCGGTGCGGCATGGCCGTGGCACTGCCGCGGCCCTTGATGGAGTCGAGCGGGACGCGCGCCGGCTGGGTTGCGGCGATGCGGATGGGAGCGGGCGACATACTGTAAATATATACAGTATTTTGGATCCCGCCAGCCCCCTGATCGAGAACCCGTCGCATCGTGAAGCGAAGGCGTTCTGGGCGCGCCAGGCGCGAACTACGCGCCGCCGGCTGCAAACTCGCGGTCGACGACTCCTTCACCTTGCATGAACCTCCCTGACCCGATATCGCCGCCGCCCGCCCGCCTGCGCGATCAACGCGACTACCTTCACCTGCTCGGCGCGCGCGTAACCGGCGGTGCGGCCAACCAGATGCTGATGGTGGCCCTGGGCTGGCAGATGTATGACCTGACCACCAGCGCCTGGGACCTGGGCCTCGTCGGCTTGGCGCAGTTTCTGCCGGCCCTGTTGCTGACCCTGCCCGCCGGCCATCTGGTGGACCAGCACGACCGCCGCCTGCTGCTGGCATCCAGCCTGTGCCTGCAACTGCTGGCGGCGGCCTGCCTGGCCCTGGCCAGCGGCGGCGGCTGGGTGGGGCCGCAGCTGATCCTGCTGCTGTCGGTGCTGCTGGGCTGTGCCCGAGCGCTGCAGATGCCGTCGCAGCAGGCGCTGATGCCCACGCTCGTGCCGCCAACGCTGCTGCCCCGCGCGGTGGCCGCTGCAAGCTCGACGATGCAGGCGGCCATCATTGCCGGCCCGGCACTCGGGGGAATGCTGTACGCCTTCGGGCCCTGGGCCGCCGGTCGCATCGAGCACAGCGCCGCGGCCAGCACCGCGGCTCACTGGGGCGCCGCCATCGTCTACGGTGTGTCGCTGCTGCTGCTGATCGCGGCAACGCTCGCCGTGCTGACCATCCGCCACCGCCCGGCGCCGTCGCGGCGCGTTTCACCGGACCTGGCACAACTGACCGCCGGCATCCGCTTCATCTGGCAACGCCCCGTCGTGCTGGGCGCCATCTCGCTGGACCTGTTCGCCGTGCTGCTGGGCGGCGCCACCGCCCTGCTGCCCATCTTCGCGCGGGACATCCTGCACACCGGCCCCGAGGGCCTGGGCCTGCTCCGCGCAGCGCCGGCGCTCGGGGCGGTCAGCGTCGGCCTGTGGCTGGCCCGCCACCCCATCGACCGCCGCGCCGGCCACTGGCTGCTGAGCGCCGTGGCGGTGTTCGGCTTCGCGATGATTGCCTTCGCGCTCACGTCGTCGTTCCTTGTCGCCTTCGTCGTGCTGGCCATCAGCGGCGCGGCCGACATGGTCAGCGTCGTCATCCGCCAATCCCTCGTGCAACTGGAGACACCCGACGAGATGCGCGGCCGCGTCGGCGCCGTGAACTCGGTCTTCATCGGCGCCAGCAACCAGCTCGGCGAATTCGAGTCCGGCGCCACCGCTGCCCTGCTCGGCCCGGTCGGCTCGGTGCTGCTGGGCGGCGTGGGTACGCTGGCTGTCGTGCTGGTGTGGTGGAAGATCTTCCCGGCGCTGGCGCAGCGCGACAGCCTGCATTCCCAGCCGGCCTGACGGGACGGCGACGGGCGCGCTGGGTCGACCCGCGTAGGAAACTCAGCTGCATCGGATACGACCGAAAACAAAAAGACCACTGACGCGCCGTGCGCATCAGTGGCCTTGGCAGAAGGCTCACGAACGAAGGCTAGTACTCGTCCCGCTCCACGCCGACATAGCCGGGCGCGAGGTTCTCGAACTTGGTGTGCATGCGCTGGAACATCAGCTTCACGGTGCCCACCGGGCCGTTACGCTGCTTGGCGATGATGATCTCCGCCACGCCGGGTTCCTTGCAGTCTTCCTTGGTGTAGTACTCGTCGCGGTAGATGAACATGATGATGTCGGCATCCTGCTCGATGGCGCCGGACTCGCGCAGGTCGGACATCATCGGGCGCTTGTCGGGCCGCTGCTCCACCGAGCGGTTCAGCTGCGACAGCGCGATGACGGGGCACTTCAGCTCCTTGGCCAACGCCTTCAGGCCGCGCGAGATTTCGCCGAGCACGGTGGCGCGGTTCTCTTCGCTGCCACCGCCATTGCCGCTCATCAGCTGCAGGTAGTCGATGACGATGAGGCCAAGCTGGCCGCAGATACGCGCCTGGCGACGCGCACGCGCACGCACTTCCGAAGGCGACAGGCCCGGGCTCTCGTCGATGAAGATGCTGGCCTTACCGAGCTTGTCGACGGCCTCGGAGAGGCGCCCCCACTCGTCGTCCTTCAGCTGGCCGGTGCGAAGGTGGCTCTGGTCGATGCGGCCGATGGAGCCCACCATCCGCAGCGCCAACTGCGCCGCGCCCATTTCCATCGAGTAGATGACGACGGGCAGGCCCTCGTTGATGGCAACGTTCTCGGCGATGTTCACGGCGAAAGCCGTCTTGCCCATGGACGGGCGCGCGGCCAGCACGATGAGGTCGCCACCTTGCAGGCCGGCGGTCTGGCGGTCCAGGTCGTAGAAGCCGGTGCGCACGCCGGTCACGTCCTGCGCGCCACTCTCGGCCAGCTCGTTGACGCGGTCGATCAGCGCGACGACGAGGTTGTCCATGCTCTGGAAGCCCTGGCGGCTGCGCGAGCCTTCCTCGCCGATGCGGAAAATCTTGCCTTCCGCCTCGTCGAGGATCTGCGTGACCGCGCGGCCCTGCGGATTCATCGCGGCGGTGGCGATCTCGTCGCTGGTGGCCACCAGCTTGCGCAGGATGGCGCGCTCGCGAACGATCTCGGCATAACGGCGCAAGTTGGCGGCGCTCGGCACGCTCTGCGCGAGCGCGTTCAGGTAGGCCAGGCCGCCGCATTCCTCGGCACGGCCGACGGAGGTCAGCTCGTCGAAGACGGTGACGACGTCGGCCGGCTTGCCCGCGTTGATGAGCTTGCCGACGGCCGCGTAGACATGCTTGTGCTCGAAGCGATAGAAGTCGCTGTCGGTCAGCAGGTCGGCCGCCTTGTCCCAGGCGGAGTTGTCGATCAGCAGGCCGCCGAGCACGCTCTGCTCGGCCTCGACCGAGTGCGGAGGCACACGCAGGCGCGCAACTTCGTCGTCATACGGCGCGGTGGAGGAGGAAGCGGGAAAGATCGCAGACATGCCTGTGGATAACGCTGTGAACTGACTGGGAGCAACCGGTGGATCGAGCGGTAAAACTCGGCCCCAAAAAACCAAAGGCCGAAACCCTTGGGGGCCTCGGCCTTCTTCAATGTTGCGGCGTCAAGCGCCGCAGCGCAAGGGCGCTTACTCCGAAATCACTCGGTTTCTGCAACCACTTGAACGCTGATCTCGACGACCACGTCCGTGTGGGCAGCAACGCTCACCGGGAACTCGCCAACAGTCTTCAACGGACCGTTGGGCAGGCGCACTTGCGACTTCGCGATGGGCGTACCCAGCTTGGTCAGCGCGTCGGCGATGTCGGCGTTCGTCACCGAACCGAACAGGCGCCCGTCCACACCGGCCTTCTGGGCGATGCGCACGGTCTTGCCGGCCAGGGCTTCGCCCAGCTTCTGGGCTTCGGCCAGCTTCGCGGCGGCAGCCTTTTCGAGCTCGGCACGGCGGACTTCGAATTCCTTGATCGCGGCCTCGGTGGCGCGGCGCGCCTGCTTGGTCGGGATCAGGAAGTTGCGGGCATAACCGTCCTTGACCTTGACGACGTCGCCGAGGTTGCCGAGGTTGGCCACTTTTTCGAGCAGGATCACTTGCATGTCGTCAGCTCCTTAGACCTTGTGCTGGTCGCTGTACGGCAGGAAGGCCAGGAAGCGCGCGCGCTTGATGGACACCGTCAGCTGACGCTGGAAGAAAGCGCGCGTGCCGGTCAGGCGAGCGGGCGTGATCTTGCCGTTTTCGGAGATGAAATCGCGCAGCGTGTCGATGTCCTTGTAGTCGATCTGCTCGACACCGGCGACGGTGAAGCGGCAGAAACGCTTACGACGGAACAGCAACGATTGTTGGTTGCGCTTGGGCTTCTTGTCTTTGGAGAAGCGACCTTTACCACGTGGCGGGGGCATAGAGGACCTCTGTTAAATCTATCCGGATTCAGAAAATTCCGGGTTCACGGGGCAGCGGGTTCGATCACGGTGACGTGGGCGATGAAGCCCCGGCCGTTGCGCTGGTGGGTCAGGAAACCGCGGAAAACCGCGATACCGCCAACTCCCAGCGCCTGCAACTGCTTGGCCAATTCGCCCACCGCAACTGCCTTGATCTCCAGGGAGATCTTGCGCGGCTTGCCGGCTTCGATGACTTCGGACTCGGCCTTGAGGCTTGCGTCCAGGGCCATCAGCCCGGCGGGTGTGTAGCGAACTTGTCCGAGTTGCTGGATCTGCGCCTTCAGGTGAAGTTGATTCACGCTGTTGGCACGCTGCTCGAAAAACCTGGTTCTTTAGCGATGACCTGAGCTCAGGCCGCTTCTTGCTGCTGCGGCGCCTTGCGGGCTTCTTCGCGCTCGACGGCCTTCATCATGACCGAGGGGGTCGTGACGGCCTTGTCCTGGACCACGGTAAGGTGGCGCAGCACGGCGTCGTTGAAGCGGAAGCCGGTCTCGAGCTCAGCCAGGATTTCCTTGGTGGCTTCGATGTTCAGGCACAGGTAGTGAGCCTTGCCGAGCTTTTGGATCTGGTACGCCAGTTGACGGCGGCCCCAGTCTTCGACTCGGTGCACGACACCACCACCGGTGGTGATCAGGCTCTTGTAGCGCTCCAGCATGGCCGGAACCTGTTCGCTTTGATCCGGATGGATCAGCAGAACGATTTCATAGTGACGCATGAATACTCCTTGTGGATTCCAGCCGGGCGCTGTCGAAATGAACTGCCCTGGCTGTGGAAGCCGTGTCACAGCGTCGACTCGTGACTCGGCAAGGGGGAACCAAGGATTCTAGCCCGGTAAGGCCGATCTGCCAAATCAGAACCGGTTTGGCACGGAATCAAGGCTGCTGCGGGCTGCGCAGCATGTCGACGAAGTCACGCTGCCGTGGCCCCGGCGCCGCTGTCATCAGGCTGACCAGCACCAGCGCCAGCGCCCCAGCCGGCACGCCGAACAGACCAGCCGACGCCGGCTGAATGCCCCAGATCTGCGACGCCGGCCCGGGCAGCCCGATCATGGCCCTGAGCCCCGGGTGGGCCACCATCAGATAGAAAAGGCAGACACCCAGCCCGGTCAGCATGCCGGCCAACGCGCCAGCGCGATTGGCTCGGCGCCAGAACACCCCGGCGACCAGGGCCGGGAAGAACGTCGAGCCGGCGATGGAGAACGCCGCCGTGACGACGGCCAGGATGTCTGCCGGCCGGCTGGACGCCACCGCCGCCGCCGCCAGCGCCGCCGCCAGCAGCAAGGCCTTGGACAACGTGACCCGGCGCGTGCGCGAGGCCTCGGGGTTGATGGCCTTGTAATACAGGTCGTGCGACAGCGCGCTGGAGATGGCCAGCAGCAGGCCATCGGCGGTGGACAGCGCCGCCGCCAGCCCACCGGCGGCAACCATGCCCGAGATGACGTAGGGCAGCCCGCCCAGCTCGGGCATGACGAGCATGACGAGGTCGGGGTGCAGCCTCAGCTCGCCCAGTTGCAGCCGGCCATCGCCGTTCAAGTCCACCGCCGACAGCAGCGCCGGGTCGACGCGCTGCCATTGCCGTATCCAAGCGGGCAACTGGTCGAACGGCGTACCGACCAGATCGTTGAACACCTCGGTCTTGACCATCACGGCCAGCGCCGGCGCCGTCAGGTAGAGCAGGCAGATGAAGCCCAGCGACCAGGCGACCGACTCGCGCGCCGTTGCGACCGAGCTGGTCGTGTAGTAGCGGGTCAACAGATGCGGCAGGCCGGCCGTGCCCACCATCAGGCACAGGGCCAGCGCGATGAAATTGCGGCGCGCCTCGCTGGCTTGCTCGCGCTCCGCCAGGCTGCCGTCGGGGTTACCAGCGAAGGGCTGCATATGCGGCACCAGGCCCGACAGCGGCCGGGCCAGCTGGGCTTCGCCGGCCTGCTCGCGCCGCCATCGCTCCTCGGCCTCGGCGGGCGTGCGCGGCAAGGCCGCGCGTTGCTTCTCGGCGGACTGGATCTGGGCCAGCGGCGCGTTCGCCGCCTTCAGCGCGGCGACGCTCGCGGCCGCCTTCGCCTGATCATCGGCCAGCGCCCTGGGCACGTCTGCCAGCCGAGCGGCAGCGTCGTCGGCGCGCCGCTGATGGATGGCGCGCACCTGCAGCTCGGCGGGGTCGCGGATCAGCTCGCGCTCGCGCTCGGCCAGCTGGTGCAGCTGCTGACCGTAGACCAGCTGGGGCAGCGGCCAGCCCGTCTGCTTCACGCTGAGCCAGATGACCGGCACGAGATAGGCCAGGATCATGATGAGGTACTGGGCCACCTGCGTCCACGTGACGGCGCGCATGCCGCCCAGGAAGGAGCAGACCAGCACGCCGCCCAGGCCGACGAAGACACCAACCTCGAAGCCCAGGCCGGTCAGCCGTGTGGTGATGAGGCCCACGCCGTAGATCTGCGCGACCAGGTAGACGAAGGACACGAGGATGGCCGCCGACGCGCCGACGAGGCGCAGCGTGCGGCTCTCGAAACGCTCGGCGAGGAAGTCGGCCAGCGTGAATTGGCCGAAGCGGCGCAGGTACGGCGCGATGCACAGCGCCACCAGGCAGAAGCCCCCGGTCCAGCCCAGCACGTAGGCCAGGCCTGCATAGCCGCTCGCGTACAGCGTGCCCGTCAGGCCGATGAACGTGGCCGCGCTCATCCAGTCGGCGCCGGCAGCCATGCCGTTGTACAGCGGTGGCACGCGCCGGCCGGCGACGAAGTATTCGGCCGGGTCGGTCGTGCGGCAGAGGATGCCAATGATGGCGTAGACCGCCACCGTCGCACCCAGGAAGGTGTACCCGATCCAGGCCTTGGGCAGGCCGCGCTGCTCGGCCAGCCCGAGGCCGACCACCAGGGCAATGAAGCTCAGCGCGAAGAGGACGTAGCGGCGATGAAGATGGCGGGCGGGCACGGCCGCGATCATGGCAACAAAAAGCCCGGATTCCCCTTACGGAGAACCCGGGCTGGTCGTTAATCGCGAAAGCTTGCTTGGCGCGTTACTTGGCAGCCAGGCGCTGCCAGGTCTCGATGACCGTGTCGGGGTTCAGCGAAATCGACACGATGCCCTCTTCGGCCAGCCAGTCGGCGAAGTCAGGGTGGTCGCTGGGGCCCTGGCCGCAGATGCCGATGTACTTGCCGGTGGCGCGGCAGGCACGGATGGCGCGCGAGATCATGGCCTTGACGGCCGGGTCGCGCTCGTCGAAGTCGCCCGCCAGTTGCTCCAGGCCCGAGTCGCGGTCCAGGCCCAGCGTGAGCTGCGTCAGGTCGTTGGAGCCGATGGACATGCCGTCGAAGTGCTCGAGGAACTGCTCGGCCAGGATGGCGTTGCTGGGCACCTCGCACATCATGATGATGCGCAGGCCATCCGTGCCTCCCGACGCAGCGCGCTTCAGGCCACGCTCTGCCAGCATCTCCACCACGCGCGAGGCCTGCTTCACGGTGCGCACGAAGGGCACCATGATCTCGACGTTGGTCAGGCCCATGTCCTTGCGCACGCGCTTCAAGGCCTCGCACTCCATCGCGAACGCATCCTGGAACTCGCCGCTGATGTAGCGCGACGCACCGCGGAAGCCCAGCATGGGGTTCTCTTCATCCGGCTCGTAGCGGCTGCCGCCGATGAGCTTGCGGTACTCATTGCTCTTGAAGTCCGAGAGGCGAACGATGACCGGGCGCGGGTAGAAGGCGGCGGCAATCGTCGCGATGCCTTCAGCCAGCTTATCCACATAGAAGGCGCGCGGCGAGGCGTGGCCTCGGGCGACGGACTCGACGGCCTTCTTCAGGTCGGCGTCGATGTTCGGATAGTCCAGGATGGCCTTGGGGTGGACGCCGATGTTGTTGTTGATGATGAACTCGAGCCGGGCCAGGCCCACGCCGCCGGACGGCATCTGCGCGAAGTTGAACGCGAGCTGCGGGTTGCCGACGTTCATCATGATCTTGATCGGGCAGTACGGCAGCTCGCCGCGGTGCACCTCGCTGATCTCGGTCTCCAGCAGGCCGTCGTAGATGTAGCCCGTGTCGCCTTCGGAGCAGGCCACGGTGACGAGCTGGCCGTCCTTGAGCTTGGTCGTGGCGTCGCCGCAGCCGACCACCGCCGGAATGCCCAGTTCGCGGGCAATGATGGCCGCGTGGCAGGTGCGGCCGCCGCGGTTGGTGACGATGGCGCTCGCACGCTTCATGACCGGTTCCCAGTTCGGGTCGGTCATGTCGGTGACGAGCACGTCGCCGGGCTGCACGCGTTCCATCTCGGCCACGCTGTCCACCAGCCGCACGGGGCCGGTGCCGATCTTCTGGCCGATGGCGCGGCCCTCGGCCAGCACGGCGCTGTGGGCCTTGAGCTTGTAGTGGTGCTCGACCTGGCCGCCCATCTGGCTCTTCACCGTCTCAGGGCGTGCCTGCAGGATGTAGATCTTGCCGTCGACGCCGTCGCGACCCCACTCGATGTCCATCGCGCGGCCATAGTGCTGCTCGATGATGAGGGCGTACTTCGCCAGCTCGGTCACCTCGGTGTCGTTCAGCGAGTAGCGGTTGCGCTGCTCGGGCACGGTGTCCACGGTCTTGACCAGCTTGCCGGACGCCGCTTTTTCCTCGGGCGTCGCGAACTCCATGCGCAGCAGCTTGGAGCCCAGGTTGCGGCGGATGATGGCCAGCTTGCCGGCCTTGAGCGCGGGCTTGTGGACGTAGAACTCGTCCGGGTTCACGGCGCCCTGCACCACCGTCTCGCCCAGGCCGTAGCTGGAGGTGATGAAGACGACTTCCGAGAAGCCGCTTTCGGTGTCGATGGTGAACATGACGCCGGCCGAGCCGAGGTCAGAGCGCACCATGCGCTGCACGCCGGCAGACAGCGCCACGTCGTTGTGGGCGAAGCCCTTGTGCACGCGGTAGCTGATGGCGCGGTCGTTGTAGAGCGACGCGAACACCTCACGCATCTTGTGCAGCACGTCGTCGATGCCGACGACGTTCAGGAAGGTTTCCTGCTGGCCGGCGAAGGACGCGTCGGGCAGGTCTTCCGCCGTGGCGGACGAACGCACGGCGAAGCTCACGCCGGGGTTGTCAGCGGTGAGCTGCGCGAAGGACAAGCGCACGCCGGCTTCCAGATCGGCCGGGAAGGGTTGGTTCTCGATCCAGCCGCGGATCTCGGCACCGGCCTCGGCCAGCGCGCGGACGTCGTCGGTGTTGAGCGTGCTCAGGCGCGCGGCGATGCGCGCGTCCAGTCCCTCGTGCTTCAGGAACTGCCGGAAGGCATGCGCCGTGGTGGCGAACCCTCCGGGGACGCGCACGCCACTGGCGGCGAGCTGCGAGATCATTTCGCCGAGGCTGGCGTTCTTACCGCCAACTGCCTCGACATCGGTCATCCTCAGGTTCTCAAACGGTACGACCAGGGCGGTCGCCTCGAACAGCGTGGACATGGGGAAACTCCGGGAGGTTGAAAAACCGGTGTCGTCGCGTCGGCCGTGTTGTCCATTTTCACTGCCGAGCTCATGGGCTCAAGGCAGGCGCAACTCCGTCCATTTCTGGATTCTTTGAGGAGGAGGGAGGCGCGCATGGGGCTGATCGCGAAGGATTGCGGCGGATTCTAGGCGTTGGGTTTCACGCAGGTACGGCGAGGGGCTGTGCAATAAGTCCTGTCCCGGCGCCATGTCCCCTCTTTCGGGGTGGCGTGAAAACGTTGTCATCCCGCGGGGCGAGTTCGGGCGACCTAGACGCCAGTCTGTGCACAATGCTCCGGTGAGCAGCGAAGAAGCCGGCCCCGAGGACGTCAACCCCCACTACCTGGATCATGTGATCCACGTCGCCGAGTCGCGACCCGTCGAGGCCAGCGAGGACATCGTCAGCCAGAACGGCATCAAGCTGCTGGCCAAAGGCGCGCAGATCAACGAGAAGGTGCGCGAGCGCCTGCTGATGCACAAGCTGCAAAAGCCGCTCGAAGATTGCATCGAGGTGACCGACGGCGTCATGCCTGAAAGCTTCGGGCCCATCGGCGAGGCGCTGTTCGAGCAGCACCCGCTGCTCAAGGCCATCTGTGCCCACGACCTCTACCCCAGCGCGCCGAAGACGCTGGCCGCGCTCAAGCTCAGCAACCCGGTGCAGTCGCTGCTGACCGTCTATGCCGAGCACCAGGGCGACCGCCTCAAGCACACGGCCGGCGTGGCCATGCTGGCACTGGCGCTGGCGCGGCGCATGATGCCCGGCGAACCGGAGCGCCACCGCATGCTGGCCCTGGCCGGGCTGCTGCACGACGTGGGGGAGCTCTACATCGACCCTCGATACATGCGCCCTGGCACGCCGCTGGGCCCGCTGGAGTGGCGCCACGTGGCCTCCCACCCCGTGGTGGGCGAGCGCGTGCTGCGCAACATGCCCGGTGCCGGCAAGGAGGTAGCCAGCGCCGTGCTGCACCACCACGAGCGGCTGGACGGCTTCGGCTACCCGCAAGGCGTCAGCGGCGCGGCCCTGCCGATGAACGGCCAGGTCCTCGCCGCCGCCGAGTGGTTGATGGCCCTGATCGAGAACGGCATGACGCCGATGACGCGTGCCAGCGTCGCCACCAAGCTCATCCCGGGCGAATTCAGCCGCGAGCTGACCGAAGCCATCGCGGCCGCAGCTGCGGCGGCCGATGCCGTGCCGATGGCGGCGCCGAACGAACCGCCCCCGCTGGACGAGTCCATCCTGCGCGTCGTCAGCATCGCCGCGACGCTGCAACGCTTTCGCGAGGCGCGCCCCTGGATCGAGCAGCGCATCGGTGCCGCCCGCCCGGGCTTGCGCGCCGTGCTGGAGGCCGGCCTGCAGCGCCTGTTGCGCATCCAGACGGCCTTCTCCAGCACCGGGTTGGACGCCCACGACACCGAGGCCCTCGCGGCCGTGCTGTCAGAAGGGTTGGACGCCGAGTTGCAGGTCGAGCTGATGACGGTAGTGGGCGAGCTGGAATGGCGGCTGCGCGAGCTGGAGCGCGAGTCGCTGCTGCGCGCCGGGCAGTTGCCGCCGGCGGAAAGCGCCGTCATGGGCGAGATGATCGCCAAACTGAAGGCGGCGACTTAGAGCCCCTGGCTATCATGAGCCAGCCTTGACTTTCACGAGCTGTAGCCATGACCGCCAGAACCGTTTACTTCGTCTCTGACGGCACCGGCATCACCGCCGAGACCTTCGGCAATTCCATCCTCGCGCAGTTCTCCATGAAGGCCCGCCACGTGCGCCGGCCCTTCATCGACACGGCCGAGAAGGCCCATGCCGTCGTCGCCGAGATCAACGAAGCCGCCATCCGCGAGGAGCAGCGCCCCATCGTCTTCGCCACCCTCGTGGACCGCGACGTGCTCAAGATCGTGCGCGAGCACTGCCAGGGCCGCGTGATGGACATGTTCGGCACCTTCATCGAGCCGCTGGAAGACGAGTTCGGTATCAAGAGCAACCACCGCGTGGGCCGCTTCTCCGACGTGGCACAGAGCCAGGAATACCACGACCGCATCGAGGCCATCAACTTCTCGCTGGCGCACGACGACGGCCAGAGCAGCAAGAACCTCGACGTGGCCGACGTCATCCTCGTCGGCGTGTCGCGCTCGGGCAAGACGCCGACGTCGCTCTACCTGGCCATGCAACACGGCATCAAGGCCGCCAACTACCCGCTGATCCCCGAGGACTTCGAGCGCCGCAAGCTGCCGCCTTCGCTGATGCCACACCGGCGCAAATGCTTCGGCCTGACCATCGACCCCGAGCGCCTGTCCTCCATCCGCAACGAGCGCCGCCCGGGCAGCAAGTACGCCGACGTGCTGAACTGCCGCTACGAGGTCAACGAGGCCGAGGGCATGATGAAGCGCGAGGGCATCTCCTGGTTGTCGTCCACGCACAAGTCCATCGAAGAGATCGCGACGACCATCCTGCGCGACATCCGGCCCGACAGGCTGATGTACTGATGCCGCTTCACGCCCTAGCCCTCGTCCTCACCGCCGCCCTCCTCCACGCCATCTGGAACCTTGCCGCCAAGCGCTGGGGCGGCGGCACGCATTTCGTATTCAGCTGCGCTTTAGGTGTCTGCGTGCTGTGGCTGCCCGCCGTGCTCTGGGTCGGCCTGGACGAACTGCCGCGCTGGTCGATGCTGGCCTGGGGCTTTGTTGCCGCCAGCGCCGTCGTCCACCTGGGCTATTTCAACTGCCTGATCGCCGGCTACCGGGCCAGCGACCTGACCGTTGTCTATCCGGTAGCGCGCGGTAGCGGGCCGCTGCTGTCGGCGCTGGCCGCCGTGCTGCTGCTGGGCGAGCATCTGGGGCCGACCGGCGCCTTGGGCCTGGCCGGTGTCGTCGGCGGCATCTTGCTCATCACGATGGGCCCGCGCCTCATCGGCCGTGGTGTGAATCACGATGCCGAGACCGCCATGCGCCGCCGCCACGGCCTCTACTGGGGCGCTGCGACCGGTACGCTGATCGCCGGCTACACGGTGCTCGACGGCTATGCGGTCAAGGTGCTGGCCGTGTCGCCGCTGATGCTGGACTACTTCGGCAATGTGCTGCGCGTGCCGCTGCAACTGCCCACGCTGCTGCGCAACCCGCAGAGCTTCTGGCCAGAGTTCAAGCGCAGCTGGAAAGGCGTGCTCGCCGTCGCGGGCCTGGGGCCGCTGGCCTACATCCTCGTGCTGATGGCCATGCGCGAGGCACCACTGTCACGCGTGGCGCCGGCGCGGGAGGTGTCGATGCTGTTCGCGGCGTTGCTGGGCGGGCAGTTGCTGGGCGAGGGTGAGCGCGGCTGGCGGCTGGCCGGCGCCGCGCTGATCGGCGTGGGTGTCGTCGCGCTAGCGATCTGATCAATGTCTGACCGCGCCAGAAAAGGTCGTCTCGAATCCGCGCTTCGGCGAAAACTTGACAAACTCCGGGCCTGACGACGCGATCAGCAATTCGTCCCCCGGCTCGTACTCCTCCAGGTTCGCTGAAAGCTTCATCGTCAATGAAGCGCCGAAGCACAGCCAAAGTTCATGGCGATTCAGAGCCGACACGTCCTGCAGCCGCTGTCCCACGAGTCGCTCTATCGCAACTTGGTTGGCTGCTGCCGAACCTTCACAGTCCGCCAGAAACTGCCCATCGCTGAAGAGCACCCAATCGGCCAGATAGATTCTGATCTCCAACTCACGCAACGAGCCCATCCTGCAACGCAGTCGGACGAAGCTGCCGAAGTACTGCTGCGCCGAAAACACCTCGCAAAGCAAGGCGCTGGCGAGTAGAGGTGGCAGCTTGAGAGGACCGGGATGAATCGGCAAGCTCATCGCGCTTGGTAGATATCTACATAGTGCCGTGCTGCGTCGTCCCAGCCGAAGTGCTGGCGCATCGCCGCGTCGCGCACGCGGGCCCAGTATTCCTGCCGGCTCCACAGCGCAAAGGCGCGGCGCAGTGCACGGCGATAGGCGTCTGCGGTGAAGGCGTTGAAGACAAAGCCAGTCGCGGTGCCGGCGGCAAGGTCTTCCAGCGTCGTGTCGACGATGGTGTCGGCCAGGCCGCCAACGCGGTGGACCAAGGGCAGCGCTCCGTAGCTCAGGCCGTAGAGCTGTGTCAGCCCGCAGGGCTCGAAGCGGCTGGGGACGAGAACGACGTCGCTGCCGGCGTAGATGCGGTGGGCCAGGCCTTCGTCCATGCCGGTGCGGCGGGCGATCTGGCCGGGGTGCCTGGCGGCTGCATCGGCGAAGGCGGCTTCGAGGCGGGCCTCGCCGCTGCCCAGCACGACGAGCTGGCCACCGGCGTCGATCAGATCGCTCAGCGCCTCCAGCACCAGCGGCAGGCCCTTCTGCTCGGTCAGGCGGCTGACGACGCCGAAGAGCAGCGCGTCGGGCTTCACGGCCAGGCCGCATTCGCGCTGCAGCGCAGCCTTGCAGTCGGCTTTGCCCTCGGGGCGGTCAAGGTCGTAGGCCTGGGCGATGCTGCGGTCGTGGGCGGGCGCCCAGACGCCGTAGTCCACACCATTCAGGATGCCGTGCAGCACGCCGGCGCGGTTGCGCAGCAGGCCGTCGAGGCCGCAGCCCTGCTCGGGCGTCTGGATTTCATGCGCATAGCTCGGGCTCACCGTCGTGATCGCGTCGGCGAAGTGCAGGCCGGCCTTCATGAAGCTGACCTGGCCATAGAACTCGACGCCTTCCACCGCGTAGTGCTGCGGCGGCAGGCCGAGGTCGCAGAAGTGGTCGGCCGGAAAGAGGCCCTGGTAGGCCAGGTTGTGCACGGTGAAGACCGTCCGCGCCTCGTTGCGCCGGCGCGAGCGGCTGGCGGCGATGTGGGCGCAGGCCAAGCCGGCGTGCCAGTCATGGGCATGCACGATCTGCGGCCGCCAGGCAGCATCCACGCCTTCGGCCAGGCGGGCCGCGGCCAAGCCCAGCAGCGCGAAGCGGCGGTGGTTGTCCGCGTAGGCCACACCGACCGCATCGCCGTACGGGTTGCCGGGGCGGTCGAAGAGGCCGGGGGCGTCCAGCACATACACGGGCACGTCGAAGCCCGGCAAATGCCCGCGCAGCAGGGCCGCCCTGCCCTCGCTCCACGGCAGCGCCACGGGAGCGACGGCGCATTCCTTGGTCAGCGACTCGCGGATGGCGGGGAAGCCCGGCACCAGCAGGCGCGGCTCGGCACCCGCTGCGGCCAGCGCCGCGGGCAGCGCACCGGCCACGTCGGCCAGGCCACCGGTCTTCAGCAGCGGGTAGAGCTCCGCGCTGACTTGCAGGACTCGCACCATGCGCCTACAGCCGCGCGAGCATCTGCTTGGTGATCAGCACGACGCCGTTCTCCGTGCGCTCGAAGCGGGCGGCATCCAGCGCCGCGTCCTCCCCCACGACGAGGCCGTCGGGGATCTCGCAGGCGCGGTCGATGATGACCTTGGTCAGCCGGCAGTTGCGCCCCACCGAAACGCCCGGCAACAGCACGCTCTGGTGGATGTTGCAGAAGGAACGGATGCGCACGTTGTTGAACAGCACCGACTGCACGACGTGCGAGCCCGACACGATGCAGCCGGCGCTGACGATGGTGTTGACCGTCATGCCGTGCATGCCGTTGTGGTCGGGGATGAACTTGGCCGGTGGCAGCTGGCGCTGGTAGGTCCAGATCGGCCAGTCGGTGTCGTAGATGTCGAGCTCGGGGCTGATGGAGGCCAGGTCGAGATTGGCGGCCCAGAAGGCGTCCAGCGTGCCCACATCGCGCCAGTAGGGCGTGGCGCCGTTGGGATTCATGATGCAGCTCATGCCGAAGGGGTGGGCCACGGCCCGGTCTTCGGAGACGACCTTGGGAATCACGTCTTTGCCGAAATCGTGGCTGGAGTTGGGGTCGGCCAGGTCCTCGGCGAGCAGGCGGTACAGATAGTCCGCGTTGAAGACGTAGATGCCCATGCTGGCCAGGCAGACGTTGTCTTGGCCCGGCATGGTGGGCGGGTTGGCGGGCTTCTCCTGGAAGGCCGTGATGTGGCGCTCACCGTCGACGGCCATCACGCCGAAGGCACTGGCCTCGGCCTTGGGCACCTCGATGCAGCCGACCGTGCAGCCCGCGCCGCTGGCGACGTGGTCGACCAGCATGCTGGAGTAGTCCATCTTGTAGATGTGGTCGCCCGCCAGCACGACGATGTAGTCGGCGCCGGTGCTCTGCACGATGTCGAGGTTCTGGAACACCGCATCGGCCGTGCCGCGGTACCAGCTCTCATCGTCGGTGCGCTGCTGGGCCGGCATCAGGTCGACCGTCTCGTTCAGCTCGGCGCGCAGAAAGCTCCAGCCGCGCTGGATGTGGCGCAGCAGCGAATGGCTCTTGTACTGGGTGACCACGCCGATGCGGCGGATGCCGCTGTTCACGCAGTTGCTGAGCGCGAAATCGATGATGCGGAACTTGCCGCCGAAGTAGACGGCCGGCTTGGCGCGCGTGTCGGTCAGTTGCTTGAGCCGCGAACCACGGCCGCCGGCCAGGACGAGGGCGATGGCGCGGCGCGCGAGCTGATGGGGCGAGGCGGCGGGGGGAGGCATGACGACGAATCTCCGCTGGGGCTGCAAACGCTTGCAGTTTGCTCCCAGTCTCTCTCCGCCCCTCCACGGGCTTCCCCTCAGACCGCGCTCGGCACCTTGTCGGTAACAGCGGCCTGGGCCAGCGCGCGCTCGAAGGCGCTGCGGCTGGGCGTCTCGACGAAGACACACCGCTTGCCATGCCGTTTGCAATGGTCCTTCACGCGCCAGTAGGCGTCGTGGCTGATGCAGCCCGTCTGACAGATGACGAGGTCGGCCGCGGCGAGCTGGGGCTCGAGCTGGGCCGGCTTGTGCTCGCTGCCGCCGTCGTGGTGCAGGAACTGCGCGCCGCAGCCCTCCACGGCCTGGCGGTACTGCGGCACGCTGCCGCCACGGCCGCCCACGCAGAGCACCACGCGGTGCACCAGCTTCACGGGCACGGCGGCGGCGTCTTCCGCCACGGCCGGCGCCTCAACGGCCTCGGGCACTTCAGCCACGGCCGGCGGCCGCGAAGCCAGCCGGTTGATCTCGCGCTGCAGTGCCTGGTTGCGCTCCGTCTGCTCGGCCAGGCGCTCTCGCAGCGCCTCGCGCTCGGGCAGGTCGGGCCGCGCGGCCTGCCAATGCTGCAGCTGCTCGTGCGCCTGCGCGAGCTGGGTTTGCAGGCCGATCAGCAACGCTCGCTGTTGCATGCGTTCCTGCTCCCAGGCCTGCTGCTCGCGGGCGCGTTCCAGGCTCCAGCCGGTCACGCGCTGCTGTACCTCGGCGTAGTCGCGCGCCAGCGCCTGGTGCTCGGCGGACAGCTCACGGTGGCGCACCATATCCACGCGCTGCGCGGCGCCCACCTGGTGCTGCAGCATGTGCACCTGGCCCAGCACGCGCATCTCCAGCCACTCGTCGCAACGCGCATGCGCCAGCGTGGCCCACAGTGCGCCGGCAATCTCGCCCTGGGCCGCGCGGTTGCGCCACCAGGTCATCAGCGTGTCGCGGCACTTGGCCTGGGCAGCGGCGCGCACGTCGAGTGCGAAGCGTTGCTCCAGGTCCTTCTGCAGCGCCTCGGCCACCGCGTTGCGGCGCGCCGCGGCGGTGACGAGGCTGCAGTGCAGCGTGTAGTCGTCCTCGTCGCCCTGCAGCACGAGCAGTTTCTTGGCCAACTGGCGCACACGCTCCAGCGGCAGGCAGACGCCGATGACGGGGCAGTGTGCATGGCTGCCCAGCTCCCACAGGCGGCGGCGGCGCGAGCCGGTGGTGGGTGGCAGGGCCGCGTGGGCGGCGAGGGATTCACAACAGGCTTCAGCCATTTGATGAAGTCTCCAAGGCAAAGCGGACGGGGAACTCCACCCAGCTGCCGACGGGCTGTGAGCCGCGCAGCGCCGGTTGGAAGGGACAGCGGCGGGCTTGCGCCACGGCCGCGTCGTCGAAAAGACGCCAGCCGCTGCTGGCGGCCAGCAGCACCTGGCCGGCGCGGCCCAGCTCGTCCACCCAAACGCGCAGGCGCACGACGCCTTCGATGCCGCGCTCGCGCAAGGCAAGCGGGTGTGGCGCGGGCGCGCAGGTGGCACGGCGAGCGGATTGCAGCGAGGGCTCGGCGGTGGGCGGGTCATCGCGCAGCGCGGGCGGCACGACAAAGGCGACCGGTTGCGGCGCGGCAGCGGGTGCAGCCACGGCGGCGGGCGGCGCAGGGCGGGCCTCGGCCTGCACGTCGAAGCTGGGCGGTGCGATGGCGGCAAAGGTGGGCAGGCTCAACAGGGGCGGCGCGGCACGTGGTGCGGGCGCGGCGGGGGTTGCCGCGACCGGCAGCAGCTGCACGGCCAACTCGCGCCGCGCGCCTGCTGGCGCCGAGCGTTGCTGCACCGACCACAGCGCCAACAGCAGCGCCCCATGCAGCGCCGCCACAGCCATCAGCACGCCCGCTCTCATGCCACGGCCTCGAGTCGTCGTGCGGCCAGCGCCCAGCCGCCGTCCTGCATCGGCAGGGCCTGCAGGCGCAGGCCGAACAGCGTCTCCAGCGCCGGCAAGGCCGAGGCGCCGGCGGGCAGGTCCGCAACCATCTGGCCGCGGCGCACGAGCACGAGGCGCTCGAAGCCGTTCAGCGCCTGCTGGATGTCGTGCAGCACGGCCACCAGCGCATGGCCACGCTCGCGGCAGAAGGTGGACAGCGTGTCCAGCAGCTCGAGCTGCAGGCCGGGGTCGAGCGACGCGAGCGGTTCGTCGACCAGCAGCAGGCCGCCTTCGACATCAGCCAGCTGGGCCAGCACGCGGGCGAGCTGCACGCGCGCCTGCTCGCCGCCGGAGAGCTGGTCGTAGCGGCGGCCCAGCAGGTGGCCTGCGCTCGCCCAGGCCAACGCCTGGCGCACCCAGCGGTCATCGTCCTGGCCCGCCCAGCGACCCAGGCTGACGACGAGTTCCACCGGCAGCCCGAAGGCGATCTGGTGCGACTGCGGCAACACGGCGCGGCGGCGGGCGCGCTGGCGTGGGTCCATCGCGGCCAGGGGCTGGCCATCGAGCAACACGCGGCCCAGCGTGGGCGCAATCTCGCCGGACATCAGCTTCAGCAGGGTGGACTTGCCCGCGCCACTCGGGCCCAGCAGCGCCACGCGCTCGCCGGGGTCGACACGCAGGTCAAACGGCCCGAAACCCTGGCCGTGGCGGGCCAGCATGGCGTCGTCGAGCAGCAGCATGTGGTGCGTCGTGCTCACCAGCCGCCCCCGATCTCACGCTGGGCGCGCTTGAGCAGCAGGAAGAGCACCGGCGCGCCGAACAGCGCGGTCAGGATGCCGACCGGCAGCTCGGCCGGGATGACGACGGTGCGTGCAGCGGTGTCGGCCAGCAGCATCAGCACGGCGCCGAACCAGGCAGACGCAGGCAGCACACGCCGCGCATCGGCGCCCACCAAGCCACGCGCGGCATGTGGTGCCAGCAGGCCGACAAAGCCGATCAGCCCGCACCAGGCCACGGCCAGGCCGCAGAGCAGCGCGAGGGCCAGCACCAGCACGCGCCGCGTGCGCGCGACGGGCACGCCAACCTGGGCCGCCACCGCTTCACCGAGCGCCAATGCATTGAGCGCCTGACCCCAGCGCCGTGACATCCCCAATGCACCCACGACGGCAACGCCCAGCACCGCGACGATGGGCCAGCTCGCCAGCGCCAGCGAGCCGAGCTGCCAGAAGGTCAGGTTGCGCAGCTGCTCATCCGTTGCTAGGTAGGTGCACAAGCCGACGATGGCCATCGCCAGCGCGTTCAGCGCCAGCCCCGCCAGCAGCAGGCCGGCCACGGCGCCCGGCACCAGCAGCTGCGCCAGGCCTTGCAGCAGGCCGCACATGACCCAGGCGCCCACCAGCGCCGCCACCGGCACCGCAAACGGCCGCCACGCCGCCGGCAGGCCACCGGCCCAGGCGGACAGTACGGTCAGCATCAGCGCGACGGCACAGATCGCGCCGCCAGGGATGCCCAGCAACGTCGGCTCGGCCAGCGGATTGCGGAACACGCCCTGCGACAACGCCCCTGCCAGGCCCAACGCCGCGCCCACGACGATGGCAAAGGCCACACGCGGCAGGCGCAGTTGCGCGAGCACGAGGGCGCCCTGCGTGTCTTCGCCATTGAGCAGCGCCTGCCAGTCGGCCACGCCCAGGCGGATGGCGCCGCTGTTGGCCGCCAGCACGATGGCCATGGCCAGCAGCGCGAAGGCGATGGGCCAGCCCGGCAAGGCGGGCCAGCGCAGGGTCACGCGTTCAAGCGGTGCGTCCATGCAGCTTGCCCGTCAGTTCAGCCACGGCCTGCGGCAGGCGTGGGCCAAAGCCCAGCAGCAGCAGGGCTTCCATGCCCACCACGCGGCGGGCGCGGCCGGCAGGCGTCAGCGCCAGGCCGGGCGCCTTCAGCAAGCCATCAGCACCGCCCTGCGCTTCCACGCCCTGGTCCGTGCAGAGGATGACGTCGGGCGCCGCCTGCAGCGCGGCCTCGGCCGTCAGCGGCTTGTAGCCCCGCACGCCGGCGAAGGCGTTGCGGGCGCCGGCCAGGGTCAGCATCGCGTCCGCTCCGGTGCCTTCGCCCGCCACGCGCAGCTGGCCGCCGGCATGGGCCAGCACGAAGAGCACGCGCGGCAAGGGGCCGGTGGGTGGTTTGGGGCGTGCGGCCCACTCCTGCTGCAGCCTGGCGATGAGCTGCGCGGCTTCCCGTTCGCGGCCGCACAGCGCGCCGATGCGCTGGGTGCGCGCCAGCACACCTTCGAAGCGATGGTGCTCGTCCAGCACCTCGACACGCACGCCGGCACTCTTGAGCTGGGTCAGCACCTGCGGTGGGCCGGCCTCGCCGCTGGCCAGCAGCAGCTGCGGCTTGAGCGCGAGCACGCCTTCGGCGGACAACGTGCGCGCATACCCGACCTGGGGCAACCGCGTGGCATCGACCGGGAACAGCGAGGTGGTGTCCACACCCGCCAGCTGGCTCTGCGCGCCGAGCGCAAACACCGTCTCGGTGACGGCGCCGCCCACACTGACCATGCGGGGCTGCGCCTGGGCTACACCCAGCCCTGGCAGCAGCCCCGCCAGCATCAAACTCCGGCGCTTCATGCCGCACACCCTGCGGTCTCTTCGTTCCACGCGCGGTCGTCCACCTGCGCATCCAGCAGCTCGCGCCAGGCGCAGCGCTCGGGCTGGCCGGGCTTGCGTTGGCCGAAGAACTGGGCGATGAGTTCGCCGTCTTGCGCGTACAGCTCCAGCGAGCTGACGAGGCCGTCGGCAGTGGGCTTGCGCACGGCCCAGGCCTGCGCGATGGCGTCCTCGCGCAGATTCAGGTTGAAGCGCGGGTCCAGCACGTTCAACCATGGACCCATGACCGCGATGCGCTGCACGGGGCCGCCGTGGATCTGGATGACGCCGGGGTTGCCGACAAAGACCATGATGGGCGTGCCGTTGGCCGCGGCGCCTTGCAACACGACGCGGGCGGCATGCAGGTCCACCGGCTGCGCGAACTCGGGCGCGGCGAGCTGCATCGCCTGGATGCGGCGCACGCCGTGCTTGCGCAGCAGGCCGAAGAACTCGTGCGTGTCGCGCAGCGCGGCCCAGCCGGCGCGAAAGGCGCCCGTGTCGACATCGGGCGCATCGACGGCCAGCACGGCCGTCTCGGTGCGCCACTGCGGCGCCGGCGCGTCCAGGTCGGCCCAGCGCACGCGCAGCGCCTGCCAGGCGGCGAACTGCGTGGCGGGCCGCGTGAAGACCTTGTGCACGGCCACGCCCTGGGCGTCGAAGAACTGCAGGCTCTGCTGCTCGCCCTCACGCACCGAGTAGCCGTGCGCCCAGTGGCTGTAGAACAGGCGCAGGTCGATCTCGTCGCCCAGCGCCATACCCATCTCGCGGCCGGGCTCGCCCTGGGCGCTGACATGCTCGTAGACGCCGGTGCGCTCGTGCACGCAATGCGGGTTGCGTGTCAGCGCCATCAGCTCGCCGGCGCGGCTCAGCTCGGACAGCAGGCGCGGGAAGTCGCGCCGCAGCCGCTGGGCCTGCAGGCCGCCATTCGGGGCCCCCACGTGGGCGTCGATCAGCATGCCCTCGGTGACACCGAGGGAGATGGCGATGTCGCGGTGGCGCGTGGCACCGGCGGCGCGGGCGTCGACATAGGCTTGGCGGAGGTCCATGCGTGGCTCTTTCAAAGCGTGGCTTGCAGAACAAGGCCGAACTGGCGGCCGGGGGCGGTGTAGGAGTCCAGCGCCGCGCTGGCGGGCGTGAGGCCGCGCACGTCGGCCCAGCGCCAGTACTTGCGGTCGGTCAGGTTGTCGACACGCGCCGACAGCGACCACACCGGGCTGATCTGCCAGCCGGCCGCAAGGTCCAGCACCGTGTAGCCGGCGGGCGTGAACGGGTTGGTGGCGTAGACGCGGCTGGGTTGCTTGCCGGAGGCGTGCAGCACGGTGGCCTCCCAATGCCAGTCGGCGCGCTGCTGGCGCAGGCTGAGCGAAGCCTTGCTGGGCTCGACGGTGTCCAACGGCCGCTTCACGCCGTTGCGTTCGGCGTTGCCATGCGTGCGCGCATAGGCCAGACCCAGGCGCCACTGCTTGTCGATCTGGCCGCTGAGCTTGGACTCCACGCCGCGGATGCGTGCGCCGTCGAGGTTGATGGACTGGAACACCAGCGGGTTGCCCGGCGCACCCGTGCCGCCCACGATTTCCTGGCTGATGAAGTCGTCGTAGCGGTTGTCGAACGCGCTGAGCTGCCACTTCCAGCCGCTGACATCACCGCGCAGGCCCAGCTCACGGCTGTCGGCGCTTTCGGCCTTCAGGTTGGGGTTGCCAATGGATGTGTAGCCCTGCGCCAGGTTGGTGAAGCCGTTGTTGACCTGCGAGGGCGTCGGCGCCTTGAAGCCCTTGGCCCATTGCGCATAGGGCACGAGGCCGGGCGCGGCCTTCCACACCACGCCGAGGCGCGGCGTCACGGCGCTGTCGCCGAGGTTGACGATGGCGCCGGTAAAGCCGTTGGCCGAAGGCTTGAGCGAGAAGTGCTCGTAGCGCACGGCGGGCACGACCTGCCAATCGCCTTCGGTGAACTCGCCCTGCACGAACGCGCCAATGAGGCGGTAGTCGGTATCGGGAAAGGGCTTGGCCGGGAACGGGTCGCCCGCCGACGGCGTGATGCCGTCGCGCAGGCCGGCCACGGTGTTGCGGCTGGCGTCCAGGCCCACGGTCACGCGCTGTGCGCCCCAGCCGATCTGGCCGGTGGCCGACAGGCCGGTCAGCGTCTCGTCGTAGTGATTGTCGCGGGCGCGGTCGGTGCTGGTGCGGTCCTCGAAGGCGTACTGCCCGACGCGCGAGGCCTGGCGGTAGACCTGCACGCTGGCCTGCTGCAGCCACTCGGCATTGGGGTCGTCCAGCGTCCAGGCCAGCGACGAGCGCCAGCGGTGGCTCTCGTCGTCGGCGCGCAGGTCCAGCGTCGTGGCGGTGCGGGCCGACAACACGTTGGTCTTGTCGCGCTGCTTCACGCCTTCCAGCGTCAGCTCAACGCGCTGCTGTGCGCTGAGCGCCAGGCCGGCCTTGCCGAGCAGCGTGTGGCGTTCGCGATCCAGTGGATCGGGCTCGCTGCGCGTGACGCCATCGCCACCGACCGTGCCTTTGTTGTCCAGCTCGTGCGAGCGGCGCGTGGCGCCCTGCAGCAGCCAGTCCCAGGCGCCCGAGCGCCAGGCGCCGGCGAGGTTCACACCCACGGCGTCGTCGCCCGTGTAGGCCAAGGCCTGGGCCCGGGCGGCGAAGTCCTTGCCGGGCTTGAGCAGGTCGCTGGCGCGCAGCGTGCGCAGGGCCAGCGCACCGGCCAGGCCGTCGCTGCCAAACTGCGTCGACGCGGGGCCGCGCAGCACTTCGAGGGCCTGTGCGCCCTCCAGGTTGAGCATGCCGGCGCGGCCGGTCACGAAGGGGCCGAAGCTGAAGCTCTGCGGCATGCGGATGCCGTCCACCAGCATCAGCACCTGGTTGCCTTCGAGGCCGCGGATGTTGATGCCCTCGTTGCCGGCGCGGCCGGTGGCGCTGCCGGCGAGGCTGAAGCGCGGGTTGGGCGCACGCACGGCGAGGTCGACCTCGTTCCTCAGCAGCTCGCGCAGGTCGCGCGCGCCGGGGGCGGGCTTGAACACGCTGACCGTGGCGGGCACTTCGTCCACGCGGCGGTCGCCACGAGCGGCGGTGTTGGTCAGCTCAGGCAGCTCGGTGGCTGCAATCGCCGGATGAGGTTCGGTTTGGGCTTGCGCAAAGGTGGCAAGGCAGGCGCAGGCGGCGGCCAGCGCAACAGCGGTCTTCAGCACGGGGGCTCCGGTGGGAGGCGCGGGCTGGCAGCGGCTGGCTGGCGCGGGGTATCGAAACGGGGGGACTTACTTGGTCAGGATCAGCTTGCCCAAGGACGTGACACGCAGTCGGTAGACCTGCTGCTGGTGGACGATGAAGACTTCGCCCTGCGGGCCGAGCAGCGTGGTGCTGTCGATGTGACGAGCCTGGCCCTGGCCCGCACCCACCGTCAAAGCCGGCGGGGCTGCCAGCGGTTTTGGCGGGTTGTGGTCAGCAAGCATGGCGTCACTGTAATGAGAATCATTCTCGATTGCAAGTCGCAGCTATCGATTCGATAGCCCTTGTTGGGCGAGAAGCAGCTGGGCAAGCCCATGGCCCGCGCCAAGGGCGACGGCATGCACGCCTGCGAGCTGAATGTGGGTGCCAAGAAAACGGTGGTGCTGAGGGCGCCACTGAACGGGCCGGCGAAAACCAGCTTGATGGGCTGCTACTACTTCTACCGGCAGTGACCCTGCGCGCTCAACTCAGCGCCCTCCGCCGGCGGGCTGGCCTTCGCGGTCGACCACGGCGACGCGGGTAAAGATGCTCTCGAGCAGCAGCTTCATCAGCCCCGTTCACGAACACCGACTCAGACCCGGGCCGGTGATGGTGGCCGAGGCCGACCGACACCCAGGCGCTTGAGGCTGGGCACAGGATCAGCGCTTGGCCGCGACGACCTCAGTCCTGGCAGGGCCGTCGGCCGGTTCCTGCTGCGCGGGCACCGCAACGTCGAACGACTGCGGGACAGCTTCGCTGTTCGCTACGGTCTCGGCTGACAGGCTGTGGATGCCGACCGCGCAGGTCACCACGGTGAGCAGGGCGACGATGAGGATCTTGGTCATGCTGGGCTTTCGGGGGATGAAAGCCATGACTGTGAGCAGCAGCCGTATCAGCCGCGTTCCAGGCGACGCAGGCCTGTGTTTCACTTGTTGCGCCAGCCTGAACTTGCAGGCCCCGCGCTCAACCCTTTTGCCGCTCGCTCTCGTACAGGCAGATCGCCGCCGCCGCCGCCACGTTCAGCGACTCCTCGCCGCCGGGCTGTGGGATGCCCACGGTCAACGCGCAACGGGCCATCAGCTCGGGCGACACACCCTGCCCTTCGTGGCCCATGACCCAGGCGCAGGGGGATGGCAGCGTGATGCGGTGCAGCGCGTGCTCGGTGTGTGAGCTGGTCGCGACCAGCGGCACAGTGAGCGCTGCCAAGTCGTCCGCGGCGAGGCCTTCAACGAGACGCAGGCCGAAGTGCGCGCCCTGCCCTGCACGCAGCACCTTGGGCGACCACAGTGCCGCCGTACCTTTCAGCGCCAGCACCTGCCGCACACCGAAGGCCGCCGCGCTGCGCAGGATGGCGCCGACGTTGCCGGCGTCCTGCAGGCGGTCCAGCACGACGCTGGCGGCGTTGGGGTCGATGGCAGCTGTCTCGGGCAGCGTCAGCTCGGCACCGATCTGCGCGGGCGATTCCAGGCCGCTCAGGCCCTTGAACAGCGCCGTCGGCACGACCAGCGCACGCGGCGCCGATTCGGCCAGCGCCGCCAGCGCGTGGTCCTGCATCGCGCCTTCGGTCAGCACCACGAGCGCCGGCTGCCAGCCCCGCTGCAGCGCCGCTCGCAACAGATGGTCGCCCTCGATCCACACGCTGCCGGTCTTGCGGTAGCCGCCGGCGTCCGTCGTCAGCTTGCGCAGGCGCACCAGCGCCGGGTTGTCACGGGACGTGATGTGGTCGAGCTTCATTCGGCGCAGACCTCACGAACCGGCGCGAAGCTGCGGCGGTGCCAGGGGCTGGCACCGTGTGCCTTCAACGCGGCCAGGTGTTCGGGCGTGCCATAGCCCTTGTGCGTGGCGAAGCCGTATTGCGGATGGCTCTGGTGCATCTGCTCGCAGAACAGGTCGCGCGCGACCTTGGCGAGGATGCTGGCCGCGGAAATGGCCTGCACGGTGGCGTCGCCCTTGATGATGGCCTCGGCCGCCATCGGCAGCACGGGCAGGCGGTTGCCGTCGATGCGCACCAGCGCGGGCTTGAGCCGCAGGCCGTGGACTGCGCGCTGCATGGCCAGCATCGTGGCTTGGAGGATGTTGATCTGGTCGATCTCCTCGGTACTGGCCTGCGCGATGCAGCAGCACAGCGCCTTGGCGCGGATCTCATCAAACAGCTTGGCGCGCTTGGCGGCGGTCAGCACCTTGGAATCGGCCAGGCCCTTGATGGGTTGCAGGTCGTCCAGGATGACGGCGGCCGCGAACACCGGCCCGGCCAGCGGGCCACGGCCGGCCTCGTCCACGCCGGCGATGAGGCCGGTGGTGGGCGCCCAGTCCAGGGACACTTGTTCAGGCACTGATGAGGCTCGCGATCGCATCGCTGGCACGCCGCGCGGTGTCTTGCCGCAGCAGTTCGTGGAGTTGGACAAAGCGCTCGTGCAGGGCGGCACGGCGCGGTTCGTCGGCGAGCAGGCCTTCCGCCTCGCGCGCCAGGTTCTCGGGCGTGCAGGCGTGCTGGATCAGTTCGGGCACCAGGAACTCGCGCGCCAGGATGTTGGGCAGGCCCACCCAGGGCAACAGGCCCTTGCCCTTCATGCGCCACCAGTTCAGTGCGTTCATGCGGTAGGCGATGACCATGGGGCGCTTGAACAGAGCTGCTTCCAGCGTGGCGGTGCCGCTGGCCACCAGCGTCAGGTCGCAGGCTGCGAGCGCGGCGTGGGACTGGCCGTCGACGAGCTGGATGTCTACGCCGCCAAGCATGGGTTCGACAAGGCCGCGCAGCCCCGGCACGACGGGCATGACGAAGCGCCGACCCGGCTTGGCCAGCAGCTTGGCCGCGCCGATCAGCG
This sequence comes from Roseateles sp. GW821-FHT02E12, assembly GCF_059421665.1. NCBI lineage: Bacteria > Pseudomonadati > Pseudomonadota > Betaproteobacteria > Burkholderiales > Sphaerotilaceae > Roseateles > Roseateles sp. GW821-FHT02E12. The sequence continues at coordinate 827,994 of NZ_JBWKVK010000002.1, read as the reverse complement.
CCGGCGCGATGTAGTTGATCTCGCTCTTGCGGCTGCCGGGCAGCAGTGCGATGACGGTGTCGCCTTCGGGCAGCTTCAACGCCTCACGCGACGCCGCACGCGGTGGATCCGCGGGAATAGCGTCGGCCAACGGATGGCCCACATAGGTCGCGCCGATGCCGGCCTTGTGCAGGATCTCGGGCTCGAACGGGAACAGGCACAGCACATGGTCCGCCGCCCGCTTGATCGTCTCGACACGCTCTGGCCGCCAGGCCCAGATGGACGGGCAGACAAAGTGAACGGTCTTGATGCCCGCCTCGCGCAGCCGTGTCTCCAGCCCGAAATTGAAGTCGGGGGCATCGACGCCGATGAAGACATCCGGCCGGTTCGAGATGAGGCGCGTGCCAAGCTGCTTGCGGATGGACAACAGCTCGCGGATGTTCAGCAGCGCGTCCACGTAACCAAAGATCGACAGCTTGCTGTGCGGCCACCAGGTTTCGAAGCCCTGGGCGATCATCTTGGGGCCGCCGATGCCCTGCGCCGTCAGCGCGGGCCAGCGCGCATGCAGGCCTTGCAGCAGCAGGCCGGCCAGCAGATCACCGCTGGCCTCGCCGGCCACCATGCCGAGGCGGGGCGCGGTCTGCATCGGTTATCGGACGATGCCGCGGGTCGACGCGGCGAGGAAGTTCAGCATGTTGTCGATGTCGCCATCGGCTGCACCGCCATCGCTGCCACGCAGCGCCGCGATGCCGGCCTTGGCCTCGTCCAGCGTGTGGCCGCTGCGGTAGAGCAGCTTGTAGATCTGGCGGATGGCGCTGATGCGCTCGCTGCTGAATTCGCGGCGCTTCAGGCCGACGACGTTGACCGCGCGCGCCGCGAGCGGGTTGCCGTCCACGGTCATGAAGGGCGGTACGTCTTGCGCCACGTGGGCCTGGAAGCCGATCATGGCGTGGTCGCCGATGCGCATGCGCTGCAGGACGCCGGTCAGGCCACCGATGGTGACCCAGTCGCCCACCTGCACATGGCCGGCGAGCGTGGCGTTGTTGGCCAGCACGCATTCGTTGCCGATGACGACGTCATGGGCCAAGTGGCAGTAAGCCATGATCCAGTTGTCGTTGCCGACCGTGGTCTCGCCGCGGTCCTGCACGGTGCCGATGTTCAGCGTGCAGAACTCGCGGATGGTGTTGCGGTCACCGATGACCAGCGTGGTCGGCTCGCCGGCGTACTTCTTGTCCTGGTTGGCAGCGCCGATGGAGCTGAACTGGAAGAAGGTGTTGTCGCGCCCGATGGTCGTGTGGCCTTCGATGACGACGTGCGGGCCGACCTTGGTGCCGGCGCCGATCTTCACGTGCGGGCCGATCAGCGAGTAGGCACCGACCTCGACGCTGGAGTCCAGCTCCGCGCCGGGGTCGACGATGGCGGTGGGATGAATGGCCATCGTTGACAGGATCAGGCTTCGATGCGGCGCATCGTGCACATCAACTCGGCTTCGGCGGCGAGCTGCTCGCCCACCAGGGCGCGGGCGTTGAACTTGTAGATACCGGCCTTGGCGCGGCCCAGCGTCACTTCCAGCACCAGTTGGTCACCCGGCTCCACCGGGCGCTTGAAGCGGGCACCGTCGATGCCAGCGAAGTAGACGACCGACTTCTCGTCCAGCACGATGCCCACGGTCTCGATGGCCAGCAGCGTTGCAGCCTGGGCCAGCGCTTCCAGCACGAGCACGCCCGGCATGACGGGGCGGTGCGGGAAGTGGCCGAGGAAGAAGGGCTCGTTGATGGAGACGTTCTTGATGGCACGGATGCGCTCGCCCTTGATCAGCTCGACGACGCGGTCCACCAGCAGGATGGGGTAGCGGTGCGGCAGACGCCTGAGGATCTCGTGGATGTCCATCGTCGTCGGGAGCGCGGTCGAAGTCGGGGTGGGGGTCGAGGTCGGTTCGTTCATTTATTTCTTCTCCAGCGCGCGCACGCGCTCGCGCAGGGTGTGGAGCTGGCGCAGCGTGGCCGCGTTCTTTTGCCAGCTCGAATTCTCTTCGAAGGGATAGGGGCCGCTGTAGACGCCCGGCTCGCTGATGCTGCGGGTGACGGTCGTTGCGGCCGAGATGTGCACGCCGTCCACCAACGTCAGGTGGCCGATGATGTTGGCCGCACCACCGATGGTGCAGTTGGCGCCGATGCTCGTCGAGCCCGCGACGGCCGCGCAGCCGGCCATGGCCGTGTTCCTGCCGATGTGCACGTTGTGCGCGATCTGGATCAGGTTGTCCAGCTTCACGCCGTCCTCGATGACGGTGTCGCTCAAGGCACCGCGATCAATGCAGGTGTTGGCGCCGATCTCGACATCGTCGCCAATCGTCACGGCACCCAGCTGTTCGATCTTCACATAGCCGCTCTTGCTGGGCGCAAAGCCGAAGCCATCGGCACCGATGACGACGCCGCTGTGCACCAGGCCGCGCGCACCGATGCGGCAGCCATAGCCGAGCACGACTCGTGGTGCCAGGCGCGTGCCTGCCCCGATGGCAGCATCGCGTTCAACGACGCAATGAGCGCCGACGCGGGCGTTGTCACCGATGACGGCACCGGCTTCGATGACGGCCAGCGGGCCGATCTCGACGCCCTGCCCCAAGGTCGCGTCGGGCGACACGATGGCGCTCGGGTGGACGCCCGCGCTCACGGCCGGGCGCGTGCGTGCTGCCCACCACTGCGTCAGGCGTGCGAAGTAGAGATACGGGTCGGGTGTGGCGATGGCCGCGCCGCGCGCGGCCGCAACCTCGGCAAACGCCGGAGCAACGATGACGCAGGCGGCCGCCGTCGTTGCGAGCTTCGCTTGGTAGCGCGCATTGGCGAGGAAGCTGATGCTCTCGCGATCAGCCTCTTCCAACGGCGCGATGCGCGCGATGCGAATATCGGCGTCACCAAGCAAATCGCCGCCCAAGGCGGCGATCAGTTCGGAGAGCGCGACCGTTGTCGTGCTCATGGCGCTGCGCGAATTACTTCTGCCCGTTCAGCGCGTCGATCACCTTCTTGGTGATGTCCACGCGGGCGCTGAAGTGGATCGCATCCTGCAGGATGAGGTCGTACTTCTCGGCTTCGAAGATCTGCTTGATGACCTTGTTGGCGCGTTCGACGACGCCCGACAGCTCTTCGTTCTTGCGCTGGTTCAGGTCTTCCTGCCACTCGCGGCGTTTGCGCTGCAGGTCGCGTTCCTGCTCGACGACATCGCGCTGACGGCGATTGCGTTCGTTCTCGGACAGCGTCGGGGCGTCCTTCTCCAGCTTTTCTGCAGCGCCGCGCAGCTTGGTTTCCAGGTCGCGCAAATCCTTCTCGCGCTTGCCGAACTCAGCCTCCAACTTGGCCTGTGCCGTCTTGGCCAGGTTGGCCTCGCGCAGCACGCGCTCGCTGTTGACGTAGCCGATCTTCAGTTCCTGGGCTTGCACGGCCGAAGTGGCCACAACCATCACAGCGGCCAGAGCCACCGATTGCAAGAGCTTGCTCATCATCAGAATGCAGTCCCGATCTGGAATTGGAATTTCTCGATTCTATCCGTGCGTTCCTTGCGGATAGGTTTGCCGTAACTCAGCCGCAGCGGGCCCATCGGCGAGATCCAGGAAAGGCCGATACCTGCCGACACGCGCACGGTGTCGAAACTGACCTTCTCTGCCAGACCCGTGCCCCAGACGTTGCCGGCGTCCATGAAGCCGAAGATGCGGAAGCTCTTGTCGTTGCCGCTGCCGGGCACCGGCAAGTAGAGCTCGGCATTGGTGTTGAAGCGCTTGCTGCCGCCGCTGTAGGAGCCGGTCACGTCGACCGGGCCCAGCGAGCCGGCCTCGAAGACGCGCACCGAGCCCAGGCCGCCGCCGTAGAAGTTCTTGAAGATCGGGTAGGGCTTGCCGCCCAGGCCCACACCCCAACCCAACTCGCTGTTGATGCCGAGAGTGATCTTGTTCGTGATCTCGAAGTAGTGCTGGTACTGCAGGTTGACCCGCGCGTACTGGGCATCGCCAACGACGCTCGCTTCGACGTTGACGCGCTGGTAGCGGCCCTTCATCGGGGAGATGACACTGTCACGACTGTCGCGCTGCCAGCCGATGGTCAGCGGCACGGAGTTGCTGCGCTGGCCGAACTGGTTGGCGAACAGGAAGTAGCTGTTCGGCAGGCCCTTGGACGTCGTGATGTTGGTCTGCTCGTAGCCAACGCCGAAGAAGACGGTGTCGACCTCGGAGAAGGGCACGCCGAAGCGGATCGCGCCGCCCTTGGTGACGTACTGGTATTCCTCGCCCAGCGTGTTGATCGGGCGGGTCGTGCGGTAGAACATGTCGATGGAGCGCGACACGCCGTCGACCGTGAAGTACGGATCGACCGTGCTGATCTGCAACTGGCGACCGGTGCGGGCCGTCGCCACGTCGATGCCGAGGTAGTTGCCCGAGCCGAACACGTTGTCCTGGCGGATGGAGCCGGTGAAGGACAGCTTGGTCTGGCTGGAGTAGCCGGCACCGACGGTGATAGCACCAGTGGGACGCTCGACGACGGTCAGGATGACATCGACCTGGTCTTGCGCACCCGGCACCTCCTGGGTGTCGATGGTGACTTCCTTGTCCTTGAAGTAGCCCAGGCGCTCGACACGGTCGCGCGAGGCCTTGATCTTCTGGCCGTCGTACCAGGCCGCCTCGAACTGACGGAACTCACGGCGGATGACTTCGTCCCGCGTGCGCGAGTTGCCCGACAGGATGACCTTGCGCACGTAGACGCGGCGCTGCGGCTCGGCGACGAACGTGACGACGACCTGGCCGGTCTCGCGATTGATGTCGGGCCGGCTGTCGATGCGCGCAAACGCATAGCCATAGGTGCCAAACAGGTCGCTGAAGGCCCGCGTCGTCTGCGCGACGGCCTCGCCCTGGTAGGACTGGCCGGGCTTGAGATAAATGAGGTGCTTGAAGTCTTCCTCGCGGCCGAGGTAGTCGCCTTCGAGCTTGATGCCGGTGACCGTGTAGGGCTGGCCTTCGCTGACCGTGATCGCGATGCTGATGCTCTGCTTGTCCGGCGAGATCGTGACCTGCGTGGAGGTCACGTTGAACTCCAGGTAGCCGCGGTTCAGGTAGTAGCTGCGGATGGTTTCCAGGTCAGCGTTGAGCTTGGCACGCGAGTAGCGGTCGGTCTTGGTGTACCAGGTCAACCAGCCGGTCGTCGTTTGCTCCAGCAGGCCTTGCAGGGTGCTTTCAGAGAAGACCTTGCTACCGAGGATGCGGATCTCGGCGATCTTGGCCGGCTCGCCCTCCGTCACGTTGAAGCTGACGTTGACGCGGTTGCGCTCGATCGGGGTGATCGTCGTCGTGACCTCGGCGCCGTAAAGGCTGCGGGTCAGGTACTGGCGCTTCAACTCCTGCTCGGCGCGGTCGGCCAGGGCCTTGTCGAAGGGCTTGCCCTCGCCGATGCCGACGTCCTTCAGCGACTTGGTCAGCGCCTCGGTGTCGAACTCCTTCAGGCCGACGAAGTTCACGTTGGCGATGATGGGGCGCTCGTCGATGATGACGACGACGGCATTGCCGTCGATGCTGATCCGCACGTCCTTGAACAGGCCCGTGGCAAACAGCGCGCGCAGGGCAGCGGCGCCCTTTTCATCGTTGTAGGTGTCGCCGATGCGGAAGGGCAGCGACGCGAACACGGTACCCGGGTCGGTACGCTGCAGGCCCTCGACGCGGATGTCCTTCAGCACGAAGGGATCGACCGCCCAGGCTAGCCCCGACTGGAACATCCCCGTGATAGCCAGAGCCAGCAAGCCGAGGCGGAAGGGGCGACGCTTCGCTCCCGAACTGAAAGGAAAGGACATGGGAACCGGGGAGTGTCAGTGCCAGCCCGCGAGGCGGGCGACGTCGTTGGAAAGGGCCAAGGCCATCATCAGCATCAGGATCAGCGCACCAGCGCGCTGCAGTTGCCGTTGCCACCATTCGGAGACGGGGCGGCCACTCAAACCCTCGAAAAGATGATACATGAGGTGCCCGCCATCGAGCATCGGCAGCGGCAGCAGGTTCAGGACGGCGAGGCTCAGAGAAATCTTCGCGAGAAAGTCCAGATACGGGGAGAGTCCCGCCTGGGCGGACTGGCCGGCATAGTCGGCGATGGTGAGGGGCCCGCTGAGGTTCTTTACTGAAGCTTCACCAATCAGCATGCGGCCAAGCAGCCGAACGGTCGTGGTGGCCATGTCCCAGCTCTGCTCGAAGCCACGCGCCAGGCCATCGAAGAGGCCGTAGCTGACGAAGACGCGCTCGGGCGGCGAGCCCACGCCGATCTCGAGCCGGGCTATGCGCTGACCAGCATCGTCGACCAGGCGCGGTGTCGGGTTCAGTTCGACGATCTGGCCGCCGCGTTCGACGCGCCAAGCCATCGCGCGCGGCTGATCGCCATCGCGGGCACGGCGAATGGCATCGCGCAAAAAACCGGCATCGGGAACGGCCTGACCGTCGATGGACAGCACGCGGTCCCCCGCCACCAAGCCAGCGGCGGCACCCGGGCCGCCAGCGGCCACCTGACGGATCAATGGCTCGGCCAACGGTGCAAGGCCGATATCGTTGAACAGCTTGGCATCGGGCGCCCTGCCCACCAAACGTTCCATCTCCAGATGAACGCTGCGCGAACCATGGCCCTGAGTCCCGTTGACCGACAGATGCAGGGGCTCTCCGAGTGCCTGGGCACGCGCGACGGCGGACTGCAGTTCGGGCAGGGATTCCACGTCCTGCCACTGTTGGCCGTCGACGGAGATGGCCCGCACCCAGTCGCCGGCATGCAGCCCGGCGCGTTCGGCGAGCGAGCCGGCTGGTGGCGTGCCGAGCACGGCCTTGGGCACTTCACTGCCGAGCCAGGCAACAACGGCAAACAGCAGCACGGCCAGCACCCAGTTGGCCGCCGGCCCAGCCGCAACGATGGCGGCACGCTGGCGCAGCGGGCGTTGGTTGAAGGCCTGCTCGCGCTCCTGCGGCTCCACCGGGCCGTCGCGCTCGTCCAGCATGCGAACGTAGCCGCCCAGCGGCAACGCACTCAGCGTGAACTCCGTGCCGTCACGGCCGACACGGCGCCAGAGCACGCGGCCAAAGCCGATGGAGAAGCGCAGCACCTTGACGCCACAGGCCCGCGCGACGCGGTAGTGGCCCCATTCATGGACCGCGATCAGCAGCGCCAGCGCGGCGAGGAAAGCAACGATCGTGGTCATATCAGGCTGAGCGCGTGCTGACGCGTGCGGGCATCGAGATCCAGCAGCGCTTCGATGCTGCTGCAAGCCCCGGGCTGCACATTGGCCAAGCATTGCGCGTTGATCGCATGGATGCGGTCGAAGCGCAGGCGGCCATTCAGGAAGGCATCCACGGCGATCTCATTGGCCGCGTTCAGCACCGTCGTGCTGCCTTCCGCGCCCCGCAGCGCCTGCCAGGACAGGTGCAGGCCCGGGAAGCGCACGGCGTCGGCTTCCTCGAACGTCAAGCTGGGCGTCGTCAGCAGGTCCAGGCGACTGGCGCCCGACGTGATGCGTTCGGGGAAGGACAGGCCGTAGGCGATGGGCACGCGCATGTCGGGCGTGCCCAGCTGCGCCAGCACCGACTGGTCGCGGCAGACCACCATCGAATGGATGATGCTCTGCGGGTGGATCACCACCTTGATCTGATCCGGCGTGAGGTTGAACAGCCAGCGCGCCTCGATGACCTCCAGCGCCTTGTTCATCATCGTGGCCGAGTCGACCGAGATCTTGCGGCCCATGACCCAGTTGGGGTGGGCGCAGGCCTGGTCTGGCGTCACGTCGGCCAGCGTCTTCGGATCCCGACTACGAAAGGGGCCACCCGAGGCAGTCAGCACGATGTGGTCGATGCGCTGCGCCCAAGCTGCACGGTCCTCGGGCAGGCATTGGAAGATGGCCGAGTGTTCGCTGTCGATGGGCAGCAGCGTTGCGCCGCCCTGCTCCACCGCCTGCATGAAGAGGGCACCGCCGACGACGATGGCCTCCTTGTTGGCCAGCAGCAGGCGCTTGCCGGCCCGCGCCGCAGCGATGGCCGGCGCCAAGCCCGCCGCGCCGACGATGGCCGCCATGACGGTGTCGACGTCCGGGTGGGCGGCGATGTCGGCCAGGGCAGGGGCGCCGTCCAGCACCTCGGTCTTGCTGCCGGCTTCACGCAGACGCTCGCGTAGTTGGGCAGCCGCAGCGCGCTCGGGCATGACGGCGAAGCGAGGCTTCCAGGTCAGGCATTGCGCCAGCAGTTCGTCGACACGGCTCATCGCGCTGAGGGCAACGACCTCGTAGCGCTCCGGGTGGCGGGCGATGACGTCCAGCGTGTTGACGCCGATGGAGCCGGTCGAACCGAGGACGCAGACGCGTTGGCGAGTCATATCAGAGGCTGATCAGCGCGAGGGCCAACGGGAAGACGGGCAGCAGCGCGTCGATGCGGTCAAGCACTCCGCCATGCCCGGGCAGCAGATTGCTGCTGTCCTTGGCACCCACGGCGCGCTTGACGAGGGATTCGAACAGATCGCCGACGACGCTCATCGCGCCAAGGAAAACCAGGGCCAGCAAGGACACCCAGCCGTGGCGCTGAACCAGCAGCGTGTAGAGGCTGGGCGAGTCGATGGCGACCTTCACATCGATGACGTGGACCCAGATGAAGCCGAGCAGGATGACGCCCGCCATGCCACTCCAGACACCCTCCCAGCTCTTGCCCGGGCTGATGCTGGGCGCGAGCTTGCGCTTGCCGAAGGTGCGGCCGCCGAAGTAGGCCGCGATGTCGGCCATCCACACCAGGCAGAAGACCGACAGGATGAAGTTGATGCCATGCACCTTAGCCTGCACGATGGCCAGCCAGGCGCCCCACAGCAGCAGGGCGCCGAGCGCCAGCCGCGCGCCGCGCGCGATGCGGGGCCAACCGGCGGGGCCGGCGCGCAGCGCGTAGGCACCGCCCAGCACCCACACCAGGCTGGCCAGCGACCAGACCCAGATCGGCGGTGCGTTCAGGCCACCGATCAGCAGCGTCCAGACGCAGGCCAGGGCCAGGGCCACGCCCGCCGCAATCGCACCCGTGCCGGGCAGGCCGTTGAGCCGCGCCCATTCCCAGCCGGCCGCGCCCATCATGACGACAGTGACCCAGGCAAAGGGCCAGGGCGAGGCCTGGAAGAGCACCGGCAGCAGGATGGCCAGCAGTACGACGGCGGTGATGACGCGTGTCTTCAGCATGTCGAGCCTTCAGGCAGCGGTGGGCGCTTCTTTGACGCCGCCAAAGCGACGGTCGCGCTCGTGGAAGGCCGCGATGGCCGCGTCCAATTCACGCTCACCGAACTCGGGCCACAGGCAGTCTGAGAACACGAACTCCGTGTAGGCAGCCTGCCAGAGCAGGAAGTTGCTGATGCGCACTTCGCCGCCCGTACGGATGAAGAGATCAGGGTCGGGCGCATAGCTCATGGCCATGAATTCCGACAGCCTGGCCTCGGTCAGTTCGTTGGCGGGCACGCCGGCCTCGATGGCCTTGCGGCAGGCCTGCACGATGTCCCAGCGGCCGCCGTAGTTGAAGGCGACGTTGAGCGTCAGCTTGGTGTTGTGGACGGTGCTGGTCTCGGCCTCATTCCAGGCGTTGCGCAACTTGTCGGACACCGCGTCACGGTCGCCGACGATACGGATGCGAACGCCCATCGCGCCCATCTTGGCCAGGTAGCGGCTGACCGCGGCAAGCACCAGGCCCATCAGACCGGACACCTCGTCGCTCGGCCGCTTCCAGTTCTCGCTGGAGAAGGCAAAGACAGTGACGTGCTCGATGTCGCGGTCGATGCAGGCCTGGACGATCTTGACGAGGCTGTCCACGCCAGCCTTGTGACCGAAGAAGCGCGGCAGGAAGCGCTTCTTCGCCCAGCGGCCATTGCCGTCCATGACGATGGCGACGTGGCGCGGCGGCGCCGGGCGGTCTTGCGCCATGGGGACGGCGCTCAAACCGCCAGGATCTCGGCTTCCTTGCCCGAGATCAGCTTGTCGATCTCGGCGATCACGCGGTCGGTGAGCTTTTGCACTTCGTCGAGGCTGCGGCGCTCGTCGTCCTCGCTGATTTCCTTGTCCTTGAGCATCTTCTTGGCGTGCTCGTTGGCGTCGCGGCGCAGGTTGCGCACGGCGATCTTGGCGTCTTCGCCGGCGTTGCGCACGACCTTGGTCAGGTCCTTGCGGCGCTCTTCCGTCAGCGGCGGCATCGGCACGCGAATCAGGTCGCCCTGGCTGGCGGGGTTCAGACCGAGGTCCGACTCACGGATGGCCTTCTCGATCTTCGCGCCCATGCCCTTTTCCCAGGGCTGGACGGAGATCGTGCGGGCATCGAGCAGGGTCACGTTGGCGACCTGCGAGATCGGCACCATGGAGCCGTAGTAGTCAACGCTGACCTGGTCCAGGATGCCGGGGTGGGCGCGGCCCGTGCGGATCTTGTGCAGGTCGTTCTTCAGGGACTCCACCGACTTGGCCATCTTGGCTTCGGCGTTCTTTTTGATGTCTGCAATGCTCATTTCATTTCCTTGCGGAACAGGCCACCCGTGCGGCTGCGGGTAGCTCTGCCCCCAACTGACTCAAAGCTTGACGATTTCAAACGTGGACGAGCGTGCCCTCATCCTCACCTTGCACGACGCGCTTCAGCGCGCCGGTCTTGAAAATGCTGAAAACCTTGATCGGCAGCTTCTGGTCGCGGCACAGCGCGAAGGCGGCGCCGTCCATCACCTGCAGATTGCGGCTGATGGCCTCGTCGAAGGTGATGCGCGAATAGCGGGTGGCCGTCGGGTCCTTCTTCGGGTCGGCCGTGTAGACCCCGTCGACCTTGGTGGCCTTCAGCACGATTTCGGCACCGATCTCGGCGCCACGCAGCGCAGCGGCCGTGTCGGTCGTGAAGAAGGGGTTGCCGGTACCGGCGGCGAAGACGACGACCTTGCCTTCTTCGAGGTATTGCAGCGCCTTGGGGCGCACATAGGGCTCGACGACCTGCTCGATGGCAATGGCCGACATCACGCGGGCGATCATGCCTTCCTGGCGCATCGTGTCGGCCAGGGCCAGCGAGTTCATGACCGTGGCCAGCATGCCCATGTAGTCGGCCGTCGCGCGGTCCATGCCGACCGAGCCGCCGGCCACGCCACGGAAGATGTTGCCGCCGCCGATGACGACGGCGACTTCGACACCCATCTGCGTGATCTCACGGACTTCCTGCACCATGCGCACGATGGTTGCGCGATTGATGCCGTAGGCGTCGTCACCCATCAGGGCTTCACCGGAGAGTTTGAGCAGGATGCGCTTGTACGCGGGCATGGTGTCCTCGAAAGTCGGGGGGCCTGGTGGTGACCCGGAAGTTTAAAGGGCGCCAACTTGGCGCCCTTTCATTTCGCAAGAGTCTTTACTGACCCTTGGCAGCTGCCACCTGGGCAGCCACTTCGGCCGCGAAGTCGTCGACCTTCTTCTCGATGCCTTCACCGACGACGTAGAGCGTGAAGCCCTTGACCGTCGTGTTGGCAGCCTTCAGGTGGGCGCCCACGGTCTGCTTGCCGTCGGCGGCCTTCACGAAGACCTGGTCCAGCAGCGAGACTTCCTTCAGGAACTTCTGCACCGAGCCTTCGACCATCTTGGCGATGATGTCGGCGGGCTTGCCGGATTCGGCGGCCTTTTCGGTGGCGATGCGGCGTTCCTTCTCGACCAGATCGGCCGAGACGTCGGCACTCGACAGCGCAGCGGGCTTCATCGCGGCGATGTGCATGGCGACGTCCTTGGCGGCGACGTCGTCACCTTCGAACTCGACGACCACGCCGATGCGGGTGCCGTGCAGGTAGGTGGCCAGCTTGCTGCCGGTGTAGCGCTGGAAGCGACGGATCGACATGTTCTCGCCGATCTTGCCGATCAGACCCTTGCGCACGTCTTCCACGGTCGGGCCGAAGCCTTCCTGGGACAGCGGCAGGGCCGACAGGGCGACCACGTCAGCGGGGTTCTGTTCAGCCACCAGGCCAGCCAGCGCGCTCACGAAAGCCAGGAAGGCGTCGTTCTTCGAGACGAAGTCGGTTTCGCAGTTCACTTCGATCAGCGCGCCGTTGCCGCCGACCACGGCCGAGGCGACGATGCCTTCGGCAGTGATGCGCGAGGCGGCCTTGCCGGCCTTGTTGCCCAGCTTGACGCGCAGGATCTCTTCAGCGCGGCTCAGGTCGCCGTCGGCCTCGGTCAGCGCCTTCTTGCATTCCATCATCGGGGCGTCGGTGCGAGCACGCAGTTCGCCCACCATGCTTGCGGTGATAGCAGCCATATCTCTTCTCCAGATTTCGGTTGGCAAAAGGGGCCTCGCGGCCCCTTTCAGATGCGGGGTCGAAAGGGCTCAGGCCTCTTCGGAGACCTCGACGAACTCGTCGCCGGCCGGGGCAACCGCAGCCAGCACTTCGTTCGTGGCGTTGGCCTTGCCTTCGAGCACGGCGTCAGCGATGGCGCGGGCGTACAGAGCCACAGCCTTGGCCGAGTCGTCGTTGCCGGGGATGACGTAGTCGATGCCCACGGGCGAGTGGTTCGTGTCCACCACGCCGATGACGGGGATGCCGAGCTTCTTGGCTTCGGCGACGGCAATCTTGTGATAGCCGACGTCGATGACGAAGATCGCGTCGGGCAGCGCGGTCATGTCCTGGATGCCGCCGATGTTCTTTTCCAGCTTGGCGATGTCACGCTGGAACATCAGCGCTTCCTTCTTGATCGCGGGCTGGGTGCCGGCGTCGATCTGGGCCTGCATATCCTTCAGGTTCTTGAGGGACGTCTTGACCGTCTTGAAGTTGGTCATCATGCCGCCGAGCCAACGGGCATCGACGTAGGGCATGCCGGCGCGCAGGGCTTCCGAGGCGACAACCTCACGGGCCTGACGCTTCGTGCCGATCATCAGGATCGTGCCGCGCTTGGCAGCCAGCGAGCGGACGAACTTCAGGGCATCCTGGAACGCGGGCAGCGTCTTTTCCAGGTTGATGATGTGGATCTTGTTGCGATGGCCGTAGATATACGGGGCCATCTTGGGGTTCCAGAAGCGGGTTTGGTGACCGAAATGGACACCGGCTTCCAGCATCTCGCGCATCGTGACAGACATGGGTCTTACTCCGAAGGTTGTGTCTAAAATCCGGCCCGAATTGCGCTGCAGCATCTGGAAACCTATGTTTCCTGACGCCGCAAACCACAACACCTTTGCGTGGCCGGTTTGCGATTTGCTGCAAAGGTGGCGACCGAACATTTCAGCCACGACACCCTCACAACCGTTCTGCCGAGGCCCAGAGCGCTGAAAAAGCGCTGAGCCCCCCGGCAAAACCCGCAGAGTATACACAATCCATGGCCCTTCCCCGCCGACGCCGCTTCACCGCGGCCGCCTGCCTGACCGCCAACAGTTCCCGCCGGGTGAGCGCTTGAGCCGCCGCGTCGCGGTGGTAGGCGCCGGCCTCGCCGGTGTGGCGACGGCCTATGAACTGGCCCTCCTGGGCTGCCAGGTCCAGGTGTTCGAGCGCGGCGGCAGCGTCGCCGAGCAGGCCAGCTTTGCCGGCAGCGCTCTGCTCTCCCCCTTTCTGCCCCAACTGGCCGAGTCAACAACGCCCGCCCCACTCGCCTGGCGTTGGCGACGTTGGCGTGCCGGCCGGCGCGGCGGTGACGCTGCCTCGGCGCTGGCCGCGCTGAGCCAGCTCGGCCTGGCCCGCACCGCGGAGCTGCGCCACGGCCTGGGCCTCGAAGACGAAGCGGCCAGCGGCCTGCTCATTGCGCTGACCGATGCCCGACGCGTCGCCGCAGCGGAGGCCAGGCTGGAGGGCTGGAAGGCCCTGGGCCTGCTGGTCGAACTGATGGACGCGGAACAGGCACGCCGTCGCGAGCCCGGGCTGAACGCCGACGCAACGCTGGCTGGCGCGCTCGCCGTCGCCTACGGTGGCACCGGCAATGCTCGGTTGTTCGCCCAGCAGCTCCGCCAGCAGGCCCAACGCCTGGGCGCTGAATTTCGTTTCCACACGACCGTGCGCGCCATCGCCACGGACGGCGCAGGGCTGACGCTGCGCCACGAATACACGCCACCGCCTGAAGCACCCACACGCGTCAACGGCGCCGAACACGAAGCCGGCGACACGCTGCCGCAAGCTCTTGACGCCATGGATGAGCGCTTCGATGCCGTCGTGATGTGCAACGGGCTGGATGCCATCCACCTGCTCGGCCGGCGCTTGCCGCTCGCCGCCCAGCATGAAACCTCGGTCACCGCACCCTTGCGACTGCTAGAGGCCCATCCCGACCTCGGCCCCAAGGCCGCCTGGGTCGACCCCACGCTGGGCCTGGCCGTCACCCGCACCGGCCAGCGCGTGCGCGTGACCGGCGGGTTGAGCGTCACCAGCGCCGGGGCCAAGGCCGCAACCGACTTCGAGGCCTTGCATCGGGGCCTGCAGCACTGGTTCCCGGGTTCAGTGCTGCACAGCCAGGTCCAGCATGGGCAAAGCCGGCGCGCGCTCGCGGCCGACGGCCTGCCGGTGCTCGGCGCCAGCGGCCGTGCCGGCCTGTGGCTGAACCTGTCGCCCGGCGGTTGGGGCTGGGGCCTGGCCTGCGGCGCCGCCCAGGCACTGGCCCAGCAGGTGGCGGGTCAAACACCCGTGCTCGACATCGGCGCGCTGGGCGCCCAGCGCCTGGCCTAAGCTCATGGGCATGCACGCGCTGCTGCCCACGACCGCCACGCTGCCGCTGTTCAACGTCGCCGCCAGCCGGCGCATCGAGACACGCGCCCTCGTTCACTCACCCGACCTGATGGAAAGGGCCGGCCTGGCCGTCGCCAAGCTGGCGCTGGCACTGCGACGGGGTGAAGGCCCGGTCTGGGTCGCCTGCGGCCCCGGCAACAACGGCGGTGATGGCCAGGTGGCGGCTCGCCGGCTCATGGCGCATGGGCTACCCGTCCACATCGGCCATGCGGCACCGCAGAGCCCTTCCCTCGTCATCGACGCCCTGCTCGGCTTGGGCCTGAACCGCGCACCGTCGGCCGAGATACTGGCCACGTTCGCCGCGATGGAGGGCTGCGGCGCACCCATCCTGGCCGTCGACCTGCCCAGCGGCCTGCTCGCCGACACCGGGCAGCCCGCCGGCGGGCGTGCGGTGTGCGCCGGCCACACGCTGACGCTGCTGACGCTCAAGCCCGGCCTGTTCACCGGCGAGGGCCGGGCGCATTGCGGCCGCATCTGGTTCGATAACCTGGGCATCGCGCCGGACGAGCCGCCCACGGCCGAACTGCTCGGGCCCACGGCCGCACCGGCTCGAGGCCCGACCAGCCACAAGGGCAGCCATGGCCAGGTGCTGGTGATGGGCGGTGCGCCGGGCATGCAGGGCGCCGCACGGCTGGCCGCGCGCGCGGCCCTGGCCTGCGGTGCGGGACGGGTCTATGTCGATCTGCTGGGGCTTGCGGCGGACGAAGCCGCCGACCCCGGCCGGCCCGAGCTGATGCGCGGCCGGCTGAACGACCTGCCCAGCGCCATCGGCGTCATCGGTTGCGGCGCCGGGCCGGGCATTGCGGCAGCCCTGCCAGGGCTGCTGCGGAGGTTGCCACGCCTGGTGCTCGACGCCGACGCGCTGAATGCCATCGCCGCCGACACCACGCTGCAGGACCTAGTGCGCGCACGCCCTGCGGGTTCCACGCTGCTGACGCCACACCCGCTCGAAGCCGCGCGCCTACTGGGCATGAGCACGGCGAGCCTGCAAGCCGACCGGCTGGCCGCCGCCGGCGAGTTGGCCCGGCGGCTGAACTGCACCGTCGTGCTCAAGGGCTCGGGCAGCGTCATCGCGTCGCCCGGCAAGCGGCCGGCGATCTGCGCCAGCGGCGGGCCTGCGCTGGCCACGGCCGGCAGCGGTGACGTGCTGGCCGGCTGGCTAGCCGGCCTCTGGGCGCAGCAGCCGGCATCGGAGGCGCATGCCATCGCCTGCGCCGGCGTGGACGCCCACGGCCGCGCCGGCGAGGTGGAGGGCACGCTGCGCGCCGGCGATCTCATCGAACGCCTGGCCGCACAGCGCTGACGGGGCCTCCTAGCGGCGCTTGCGCGGCGCCGCCTTGGTTGCAGTCTTCTTGGACGCCTTGCTTGCTGCCCGTTTAGCGGCCTGCTGCGCCGCCTTGACGGGGTGCAGGGACGCGACGACGGCCTTGCGGCTCTGCTTCACGTCGCGATCCGTCTGGCGCACGTCGTCCAACGCCTCGACGGCGGTCTTTGGCGCGCGCTTCTTGGCCGGCGGCTTGCCGGACGACTTCGCCGCAGCGCCACGGCTCGGCACCCGCGACTCATTGCTGTCACGCACCAGGCGGAAGTCGATGCGGCGGCCATCCAGGTCGACGCGGCTGACCTGCACCTGCACGCGTGCGCCGGTGGCGTAGCGGATGCCGGTGCGCTCGCCACGCAGCTCCTGGCGCACCTCGTCGAAGCGGTAGTACTCGCCGCCGAGCTCGGTGATGTGGACGAGGCCTTCGACGTAGAGGGCATCGAGCTGCACGAAAAGCCCGAAGGACGTGACCGCGCTGACGGTGCCGGCGAACTCCTCGCCGAGACGGTCGCGCATGTAGCGGCACTTCAGCCAGGCTTCGACGTCGCGGCTGGCCTCGTCGGCACGGCGTTCGTTGGCGCTGCAGTGCGCGCCGACGACCTCCCAACGCTCGGATTCGTTGCGGGCGTCAGCGGGATTGGGAGGGGCCGCACGGCCTGGGCGCTTGGGCGCCTGCGGCACGTTCATCTTGGCCGCGTCCAGCGTGTAGCGCTTGTTGGTCAGCAAGGCCTTGATGACGCGGTGGACCAGCAGGTCGGGGTAGCGCCGGATCGGGCTCGTGAAGTGGGTATAGGCCGGATAGGCCAACCCGAAGTGGCCGGAGTTGGTGCCGGTGTAAATGGCCTGCTGCATGGAGCGCAGCAGCATGGTGTGGATCTGCTGCGCGTCGGGGCGGTCCTTGGTGGACTGCGCGATGGCCTGGTACTCGCGCGGCGTTGGGTCGTCGGAGATACCCATGCCAATGCCCAGCGAGCGCAGATAGGCCTGCAGCGTCGTGCGCTTCTCGGGCGTGGGGCCTTCGTGCACACGGAACAACGCGTGATGCTTGGACGACTGGATGAAGTCTGCCGAGCAGGTGTTGGCGGCCAGCATGGCCTCCTCGATCAACCGGTGCGCGTCGTTGCGCGTGCGCGGGATGATCTTCTCGATGCGGCCGTTGTCGTCGCAGACGATCTGCGTCTCGGTGGTCTCAAAGTCAATGGCGCCACGCCGACCACGCTCGGACAGCAGCGCGCGATAGACCTCGTGCAGATGCAGCAGATGCGGCACCAGCTCGCGGCGCTTGGCCGCCTCGGGGCCATGGGTGTTGGCCAGGACAGCCGCGACCTCGGTGTAGGTGAAGCGTGCGTGCGAGCAGATCACCGCCGGGTAGAACTGGTAGGCCGCGACCGTGCCGTCGGTGGACACGAGCATGTCGCAGACCATGCTGAGCCGGTCTTCGTACGGGTTCAGCGAGCAAAGGCCGTTGGACAGCTTCTCCGGCAGCATCGGGATGACACGGCGCGGGAAGTAGACCGAGGTGGCGCGCTCGTAGGCGTCGGCGTCCAGCGGCTCACCGGGCTTCACGTAGTGCGACACATCGGCGATCGCCACCAGCAGGCGCCAGCCCTGGAAGGCATTCTTGCCGCGCCCCTGCTTGTGCGGCTCGCAGTAGACGGCGTCGTCGAAGTCGCGCGCATCCTCGCCGTCGATCGTCACCAAGGGCACGTCGCGCAGGTCGATGCGGTTCTTGAGGTCGGCCGCGCGCAACTTCTCGGGCAGCTTGGCGCTCTGCGTGAGCGTGTCGGGGCTGAAGCGGTGCGGCACGTCGTACTTGCGCACGGCGATCTCGATCTCCATGCCGGGGTCGTCGATTTCGCCCAGCACCTCGACGACGCGGCCGACTGGCTGCGAGTACAGCGAGGGCGGCTCGGTCAGCTCGACGGCAACGACCTGGCCCGCAGTCGCGTTGGCGATGCCGTTCTTGGGAATGAGGATGTCCTGGCCCATGCGCCGGTCCTCGGGCGCGACGAGCCAGATGCCCGACTCCAGCAGCAGCCGGCCGATCAGCGGGCGCTTCTTGCGCTCGAGGATCTCGAGCACGCGGCCCTCGGGCCGGCCACGCTTGTCCAAGCGCACGATGCGCACGCGCAGGCGGTCGCCGTGCATGACGGCGTGCGTCTCCTGTGAGGACAGGTAGATGTCGGCGGAGCCGTCGTCGGGGATCAGGAAACCATGGCCGTCCCGATGGCCTTGCAGCGTGCCCTCAACCTCGCCGAGCGGGCCCGCGCCGTCGCCCGTAGGCGAGGAGTTTGTGTTCTTCAAGTTTTTGATGATATGATCCTAGCTTTCCTGAAACGGCCAAGTTCTTCTTTACGGAAGTCTTGAGCACCTTGCCCAGGTGGCGGAATTGGTAGACGCACTAGTTTCAGGTACTAGCGGGTAACTCCGTGGAGGTTCGAGTCCTCTCCTGGGCACCAAAACAAAGAAGGCCAGCACGAAAGTGCTGGCCTTTGTCGTTTGTGGCTCAGGAAGCGATGTCCGGCGGACATCATGACAGGACGGAAAAGGCTTGAAGCCGCGCTCCAAGCCAGGGTCGCATCTGCGTGACCGGGGCCCCACCGATGCACCCTGGATGGGCGCTTCGGCGAGTCTGGCCTGACACCCATCTTCAGTCGATTCAAACGGCGAACTTCTTCGCCAGCAACTCCGGCCCCATGCCGTCGTACTCTTCGAACGGCTGATGGATCCAGGGCGAGGTCTCCAGCATCTCGCAGTAGTAGTCCGGTGTGTAGGCCGAGACCTTCTTCGTCCAGATGACAGCCGAGCGCAGTTCCTGGATGGACGGCATGCCACGCAGGCGCTCGACCACGGCCTTCAGCGTGACGCCAGAATCCGCCAAATCGTCCACCAACAGCACGCGGCCCGCCAGTTCACCCTTGGGCATGGTGATGTACTTGGCCAGGTCCAGGCGGCCCTGAATGGTGCCGGCCTCGGCGCGGTAGGAGCTGGTGGACATGATGCCCAGCGGCTTGTCGAACACGCGCGACAGCACGTCGCCCGGACGCATGCCGCCGCGGGCCAGACAGAGGATCTGGTCGAACTGCCAGCCGGAGGCGTGCACCTTGAGCGCGAGACGCTCGGTCAGCAGGTGGTACTCGTCCCAGGACACGTAGAGGTGTTTGCCGTCGTCAGTCAGCATGGTGGCGGGGTCTCCGTCGAGTAGGTTTGAAGTGTCAGGCGAATCAGGCTGAATAGGGATGGCGCAGCACGATGGTGTGTTCGCGGTCCGGGCCGGTCGAGACCATGTCGATGGGCGCGCCGATGACTTCCTCGACTCGCTTCAGGTAGCTGCGCGCGTTGGCCGGCAGTGCATCCCAGGACGTGACGCCAAAGGACGTTTCGGTCCAGCCAGGGAAGGTTTCGAAGATCGGCGTGCAGGCGTCGATTTCATCGGCGTCCAGCGGCAGGATGTCGAGCTGGCGGCCATCGAGCTCGTAGCCCACGCACATCTTGATCTCGCTCAGGCCGTCCAGCACGTCGAGCTTGGTCAGGCACAGGCCCGTGATGCCGTTGATGATGATGGAGCGCTTCAGCGCGGCGGCGTCCAGCCAGCCGCAGCGGCGCGCGCGGCCGGTGACGGTGCCGCGCTCCTGGCCGACGGTGGACAGGTGGTAGCCCACCGTGCCGGGCTCTTCCCAGTCGAGTTCGGTCGGGAACGGGCCGGAGCCGACACGCGTCGTGTAGGCCTTGGTGATGCCCAGCATGTAGTGCAGCATCTGCGGGCCCACGCCAGCGCCGGCGGCGGCGTTGCCGGCCACGCAGTTGCTGGAGGTGACGTAGGGGTAGGTGCCGTGATCGATGTCCAGCAGCGTGCCCTGGGCACCCTCGAACAGGATGTTGGCGCCGGCCTTGCTCGCCTTGTGGATCATGTAGCCGACGTCGGCCAGCATGGGCTTGATCGCCTCGGCCATCTTCATGGCCTGCTCGAAGATGGGCTCGAAGGCCAGCGTCTCGCCATGCAGGTAGCCGGCCAGCGCGAAGTTGTGCAGCTCCAGCAGCTCGCGCAGCTTCTTGGCGAAGCGCTCGGGGTGCTTCAGGTCCTGGGCGCGCAGCGCGCGGCGGGCGACCTTGTCCTCGTAGGCCGGGCCGATGCCCTTGCCCGTCGTGCCGATCTTG
Source organism: Roseateles sp. GW821-FHT02E12 (assembly GCF_059421665.1). Lineage (NCBI taxonomy): Bacteria > Pseudomonadati > Pseudomonadota > Betaproteobacteria > Burkholderiales > Sphaerotilaceae > Roseateles > Roseateles sp. GW821-FHT02E12. Next base: position 807,822 of record NZ_JBWKVK010000002.1, on the reverse strand, counting down.
CCGCTGCCGCTGGTCTCGCGCAGTTGCTCGCGCGCCTTGTCCACAGCGACGTGGAAGGGCAGGATCAGCGGGCAGGATTCGCTGATGAAGAGGCGCGAACGCACCTCGACGCCGGCGGCTTCCAGGCGCTCGATCTCGGTCAGCAGATGAGTCGGGTCCACCACCACGCCGTTGCCGATGTAGCAGGCCACACCGTCTCGCATGATGCCGCTGGGGATCAGCTGCAGCGCGGTCTTCACGCCCTTGATCACGAGCGTATGGCCCGCGTTGTGGCCGCCTTGGAAGCGCACCACGCCCTGGGCGTGATCCGTCATCCAGTCCACGACCTTGCCCTTGCCCTCGTCGCCCCATTGGGTGCCGACGACGACTACATTGCGTCCACGCGCGGTTTGGCTCTGCATCTTGTTTGCCTGCTTAGCTTTAGATTAGGAAGGGTCGCCGGCGCTCAGAGCGCCCGGACGACCCAATCAGTGTGCTCGCGAACCAGTTCGCGATCACAGTCAAATTCATCGGCCTCTTGCTCGTGCCCCGGGAGCACGCAAACCACCGTCTCGCCCTGCTCACGCAGCGCACGCACGGCCTGGCGCAACGAGGCATCGTCACCCCAGGGGGCGCGCACGGCGGCGCGCAGCGGCGACACGGGCGCCAGCGTCACCAGCGTCTTCAGGTCCAGGCTGAAGCCAACGGCTGGCCGGCGGCGGCCGAAGGCGGCGCCAACCTCGTCGTAGCGCCCGCCACGCAGCACAGCATCGGAGCAACCCGAGGCGAAGGCAGCGAAGCGGATGCCGGTGTAGTAGGCGTAGCCCTGCAGGTCAGCCAGGTCGAAGCCCAGCGCCACCTCGGGGTGGACAGCAGCCAGATGGCCGGCCAGCCAGTCCAGGTCGGCCAGTGCGGCCTTGACGAGGGGATGGTCGGGCAGTCGGCGCGCGGCCTCGGCCAGCACCTCGCGGCCGCCGAACAGGCTGGGCAGGGCCAGCAGCGCGTCGCGCGCGACGGCCGGCATCTCGGCACTCAGTGCCGACAGCGCCGCGAGATCCTTTGAGGCCAGCGCCGCGGTCAGCGCCTCCAGAGCCTCGGCACTGAGCTTGACGCCGTCGAGCACGCCTTGCAGCAGCCGCGCGTCACCCAGGTCCAGCATGACGTCACTCAAGCCGGCGCGGCGCAGCGCATCCAACGCCAGCTCATGAACTTCGAGGTCGGCTTCCAGGCCTGCGTGGCCATAGATCTCGACACCGAACTGCAGAGGCTCGCGGCTGGTGTTGAGGCCGTCCGGCCGTGTGTGCGCCACGGGGCCGCAGTAGCACAGCCGGGTCACGCCCAGGCGGTTCAGCAGATGAGCGTCGATGCGGGCGACTTGCGGCGTCGTGTCGGCGCGCAGCCCCAGGGACCGGCCAGAAAGCTGGTCAACCAACTTGAAGAGCTTGATGTCGGAGCCGCTGCCCGTGCCGGACAGCAGCGAATCCAGGTACTCAAGCAGAGGCGGGATGACCAGCTCGCAGCCGTAGCTGCGGGCCATGTCGAGCAGCTCTCGGCGCAGCTCTTCGATGCGGCGCGCCTGCGAAGGCAGGACATCGGCAATGTGCTCGGGCAACAGCCAAGCAGAGGACATGGGCGAAGGCAGGCGGTTAAAAACGGCATTGTACCGGTGCCCTCCCCGCCTCAGGCCTCAGATGAGCGTTCGGATCAGCGCAACCAGAGCAGCGCGAGCAGGCCCATCAGAATGCTGCCCAGCCCGATGAAGCGGATCTGGCCATCGCTCAAGGCGAGGATGCGGCTGAAGACCTCACGCCAGCGCGCCGGGCTGATCAGGGGCATCAGCCCCTCGATGATCATCACCAGCGCAAGCGCGGTGAGCAGCTCGTTCACTTATGCGCAGGTGCGGCTGCAGGCGCGGAACCGGAACCCCGCATGGCCTTGAAGAACTCACTGCCCGGGTCGACGACCATGACGTCGCTCTTGCTGCGGAAGCTCACGCGATAGGCTTCCAGCGAACGGTAGAACTGCGCGAACTGCGGGTCGCGACCGAAGGCTTCAGCGTACAAGGCCGAAGCCTTGGCATCGCCCTCACCCTTGATCAGCTGCGCGTCGCGGTAGGCCTCGGCAACGATGATTTCGCGCTGGCGGTCGGCGTCCGCGCGGATCTTCTCGCCCTCTGCCGACCCGGTCGAGCGCGTCTCGTTGGCCACGCGCTTGCGCTCGGACTCCATGCGGCGGTAGACCGAGTCGGTGATGGTGGACGCGAAGTCAACACGCTTGATACGCACGTCGACCACCTCGATGCCGAACTGCTTGGCTTCGTCGGCGAGGCGCTTGCGCACGTCGTTCATGACCTTCTCGCGCTCGGCGGACAGCACGGCGATGACGGTGCGCTTGGTTACTTCCTCATTGAAAGCCGCCTGCACGATGGGAGCAAGACGGTTCTCGACGTTGCGGATGTCCGCCCCGTTGTTGCGGATGAACTGGCGCGGCTCGGTGATGCGCCACTTGATGAGCCAGTCGATGACCAGACTCTTCTTTTCTGCGGTGAAGATGGGGCGCGACTCGGGGCTGTCCAGCGTCTGCACGCGACGGTCCAGCAGCACGACGTTCTGCAGCGGCGGTGGCAGCTTGAACTTCAGGCCCGGCTCGACAACAACTTCCTTGATCTCACCCAGCGCGTAGATGACGGCGAACTGGCGCTGGTCGACGATGAAGAGCGTCGACGACAGCAGCATCAGCACGACGATAGCGCCGGCGAGGATGGCGGCAATACGGTTCATGAGAGGATCCTCAATCAGCGGCCGTCACGGCTGCGCTGGTTGTCACGGCTGCGCAGGTCGGAGGCAGCGGGCACGGTCTGTGGCTCAGGCACGGTGGTCGGCTGCGGCGGCGACACAGTCACCGTACCGCTGCTGCCCTGCTGCAGCAGCTTGTCCAGCGGCAGATAGAGCAGGTTGGAGCCGCTCTTGCTGTCCACCATGACCTTGCTGACATTGGTGTAGACCTGCTGCATCGCGTCGATGTAGAGGCGGTCGCGCGTGACCTGCGGCGCCTTCTGGTACTCGGCCAGCACGCTCTTGAAGCGCTGCGCATCGCCCTCGGCGGTCGCGATGACGCGAGCCTTGTAGCCCTCGGACTGCTCGCGCAGCTTGGCGGACTCGCCGCGGGCGCGCGGGATCACGTCGTTGGCATAGGCCTGAGCCTCGTTCTTGAGCTGCTCGCGGTTGGCGTTGGCCTTGAACGCGTCCTCGAACGCAGCCTGCACCTGCTCGGGCGGCTGAACGCTCTGCACATTGACGTTCTTGACCTGGATGCCTGCCTTCAGGCGGTCGAGCTGGGCCTGAATGGACTTGACCAGATCGGTGGCGATGGCGTCGCGCTGCTCATAGAGCACGGAGTCCATCGTGTTCTTGCCGACGATCTCGCGCACGGCAGACTCCGCGGCCAGCAGCACGGCCTGCTCCGGGTCGCGGTTCTCGAACAGGAAGTCGCGCAGATCACGGATCGTGAACTGCACCGTGAAGCGGATGTCGACGATGTTCTCGTCCTGCGTCAGCATGGACGAATCGCGCAGGCCCGTAGCCGCGACGATCGAGCTGCGGCCGACCTCGACCTGGCGCAGTTGCGAGACCGGCTGGATCTCGTGCGCCTGGAAGGGATAGGGCAGCCGCCACTGGAAGCCGGCCTCGACCGTCTTGCTGTACTTGCCGAAGGACGTCACAACGCCCTGCTGGCCTTCCTGCACGATGAAGAAGCCGCTGGCCAACCAGCCCAAGGCGACGACACCCGCGATGAGCCCCACGCCGATGCCTGCGCTCTTCATGTCGGGTGAACCACCCGAACCGCCCGGGCTGGACGGCCCGCCGGACTTGCCGCCGAACATGCCCGAGAGCTTGCGGTTGAAATCGCGCCAGAGCTCGTCGAGGTCGGGCGGGCCGTCGTTGCGGCCGTTGTTCAGCAAACGTCCTGCGGCGCGGGCAATCGGCGTCATCAGACGCTGCGCCCACGGGCTACGAGACGGGGTATGGGGAGTGCTGCTCATGCCTGGGAAGGGTCTGAGGAAGAGGGCTCGTCGCAGTCCGAGGATTGCAACGGGTCAGCGTCGAAACGTGGGTCTCGTTCGTCGGGAATCAAGGGCTGGACCTGCATGGCGGTCGCGATCAGTTGGCGAAGCTCGGCCAGGCCGCTGCCATCGAGGGAACTGACGAAGACACGCGGCGAGGGCTCGGTGCTGCCGTTGGCGCGCAGCACGGCGTCGACGATCTCGCGCGGGCGCTGATCCTCGGGCAGCAGATCCTGCTTGTTGTAGACAATGATTTGCGGCACATCGGCCGCACCGATCTCGGCCAGCACACGCTCGACTTCGGCCATCTGCTCTTCCAGCACGGGGCTGGCGGCATCGACGACGTGCAACAGCAAGTCGGCATCGGCCGCCTCCTGCAGTGTGGCCCGGAAGGCCTCGACGAGCTTGTGCGGCAGGTCGCGGATGAAGCCGACGGTGTCAGACAGCGACACGCTGGCCGCCGCCTGCTCGAGGTAGAGCGAGCGCGTCGTCGTGTCCAGCGTCGCGAAGAGCTGGTTGGCGGCGTAGGCACGCGCCTTCGTCAGTGCGTTGAACAGCGTGCTCTTGCCCGCGTTCGTGTAGCCCACCAACGAGACCTTGAACACGCCGTTGCGTGAACGGGCCTTGCGCTGCGTGCCGCGCTGGCGCTGCACGCGCTTGAGGCGCTCCTTCGTGACCTTGATACGGTCATCGATCATGCGGCGGTCCAGCTCGATCTGGGCCTCACCCGGGCCGCCACGCATGCCGATGCCGCCGCTCTGGCGCTCCAAGTGGCTCCAGCGCCGCACCAGCCGCGTGGCCAGGTATTGCAGGCGGGCCAGTTCGACTTGCAGCTTGCCCTCGTGGCTCTGAGCGCGGGCTGCAAAGATCTCGAGGATCAGCGCCGTGCGGTCGGCCACGGGAACGCCAAGGACGCGCTCGAGGTTGCGTTGCTGTGCCGGCGAGATGGCCTGATCGAACAGCACCGTGTGGGCCTGATGGGCCTGCACGAGCAGCTTGATCTCGTCGGCCTTGCCGGAGCCGACGAACAGGGCCGCGTCGGGTGCCGGCCGCCTGGCGATCACCTTGGCCACGGGCGTGTCGCCCGCGGATTCGGCCAGCAGAGCCAGCTCATCCAGGCTTTCGTCGAAGCCCTGAGCCGCGTTGCGTCGACCGAAATCGACACCCACAAGAATGGCGCGCGCCGCCTCGGAGGGCGGCGTCGCGGCGTTGGATGAGGTCGAGGACAAGGGGGTGGGTATCAGGCGTCCGCCGGAGCGTCGCCAGCGTGGAAGTTGACCGCACGGCCCGGCACGACGGTCGAGATCGCGTGCTTGTAGACCATCTGCGTCACGGTGTTGCGAAGCAGAACGACGTACTGGTCAAAGGATTCGATATGGCCCTGGAGCTTGATGCCGTTGACGAGATAGATCGAAACTGGCACGTGCTCTTTGCGGAGCAGGTTCAAAAAGGGGTCCTGCAAAAGTTGGCCTTTGTTGCTCATCGGTATGCTCCGAGTTATCGGGGGGTGAGGGGACTACGGGTAAGACCTTAACACAGCGTCCCCGTGGCGCCGGGGTCAGCCTAGGTCTTTTCGTCGAAGGGATTCTTCGAAGAACGTAGCTCGATCTTCAGCGGCGTTCCGACTAGCTTGTAGTGCGCGCGGATGCGCCCTTCCAGATAGCGCTTGTAGACCTCGGTCACGCCATCCAGCGCGTTGCCATGGATGACGACGATGGGCGGGTTCTGGCCACCTTGGTGGGCATAGCGCATCTTGGGGCGAGAAACACCGGAGCGCTTGGGCTGCTGATGCTCGACGGCCTCGGCGATCAGGCGGGTCAGAACCGGCGTCGTCATCTTGCGGTAGGCCGAGGCGTAGGCGTCGGCCAGCGAGTTCCATACCGCCGACAGGCCCTGGCGCTTCAGCGCCGAGATGTTGTGCATCGGCGCGAACTTCAAGAAGGTCAGCCGCTGCTCGATCTGGCGCTGCAGCGTCTCGCGCTGGTAGCTGTCGACGGCGTCCCACTTGTTGAGAGCCAGCACCACCGCACGACCGCTGTCGAGGATGTAGCCGGCGATGTGGGCATCCTGGTCGGTCACGCCTTGCGTCGCGTCCAGCAGCAGCAGCACGACGTGGGCGTCGGCAATGGCCTGGAGCGTCTTGACGACCGAGAACTTCTCGATGGCCTCGAACACCTTGCCCTTGCGACGCAGGCCAGCCGTGTCGATGAGCTTGAACTTCTGGCCATTGCGCTCGAAGTCGACCGAGATTGCATCGCGCGTCGTGCCCGGCATGTCGAAGGCGACGAGGCGCTCCTCACCCAGCCAGGTGTTGATCAGCGTGCTCTTGCCCACATTGGGCCGGCCGGCCACGGCCAGGCGGATCACACCATCCTGCTGAGGCCCGGCGCCGAACTCTTCGCTGGCGTCCTCGAAGGGCTCCAGCACTGCATCCAACAGGCTGCGGATGCCTTGGCCGTGGGCCGACGAGATCGGGTGCGGCTCGCCCATGCCGAGTTCATGGAACTCATTCAGCAGCGGCGACTCGGTCATGCCCTCGGCCTTGTTGACGGCCAGGTGCACACGCTTGTTGACGCTGCGCAGATAGCGCGCGATGTCGCTGTCGTGCGCCGACAGGCCAAGGCGGATGTCGACGACGAAGATGACGGCGTCGGCCTCGGCCACGGCCTGCTTCGTCTGCTTGGCCATCTCCTTGACGATGCCCGTGCTGCTGTCGGGCTCGAAGCCGCCGGTGTCGATGCAGATGAACTCGCGATCGCCCAGGCGGCCGTCACCGTAATGGCGGTCGCGCGTCAGGCCGGCGAAGTCGGCCACGATGGCGTCGCGCGACTTCGTCAGGCGGTTGAACAGCGTCGACTTGCCCACATTGGGGCGGCCGACGAGGGCGATAACTGGTTTCATTCGGCCTTGACGGCGAACAGGCCGCCGCTCTTGGTCGCGACGAGCGCCGTGCCGCCCTGCAGCGCGATCGTGACGATGGGCGAGCCATCGGTGGCCAGGCGCGAACGGGTCTTGCCGGTGTCGCGATCCAGCAGGTGGAGCTGGCCTTCGTAATCGCCGATGAGCACCTGCTTGTTCAGCAGCACGGGCTCGGAGAGCTTGCGACGCTGGAACTGGTCAGCCGACCAGGCGAGGTCACCGTTGGCCAGCTTCCAGGAAGAAAGGCGGTCCGAGGCATCTCCGGCCACGACGACCTGATCGTCGGCGCCGATGCCATTGGTACCACCGACGACACGGTTCCACAGCGCGCTGCCACGCTCGGCGTTGATGCAGCCGACCGAGGACTGGAAGGCGCGCGCGCACACCACCTCACCCTGACGCACGGCCGGGCCGACGAGGTCGGCCAGGCGCTCGACCTCGTTGGTGCCGCGCGGCGTGGCCACGCTGGCCTCCCAGCGCAACTGGCCCTTGACCGGATCGACACCGGCCAGGCGCGGGCCTTGGCCGACGATCAGCGTGTCCTTGTAGGCCAGCAGCACGCCAGCCTTGGCCAGCGTCAACGGCTCACCGGGGCGCTTCAGTTCCCAGATCTTGCGACCGTCCAGCGCGTCGAAGGCGAGGACCTGACGGTCCAGCGTCAGCGCGAAGACGCGTTCGCCGGCCACCAGCGGCGCAGCGACGACGGGCGTCGGCAGGGCCTTCTTCCAGGCCACGCGGCCGTTGTCCAGCACGACGAGTTCGTTGTCGCGGTTGACGACGGCGGCAAAGCGGCCATCGCTGCCGATGCCCGCCGCGAGCTTGCCGCCAGCGTCACCACGCCACAGTTCGCGGCCATCGGCAGCGGCCAGCGCGCGCACGCTGCCGTCGCTGCCGGCAACCACGAAGCGGTCACCAGGCGTCGCGATGCTGAGCGGGAACCCGATGCTGTCGCCCTTGGCGCTCCAGACGATGCGGCCGGATGCTGGGCCCGACAGCGTTTCCAGCGCAGCAGGCCTGCTCTTCTCGTCGCCGAACCAGGAGTTCCACGTCGAGCTGATCGTCGAGCAGCCGGCCAGCGATGCGGCCAGCAGCGAAATCAGGACGGCGCGCCTCATTGCGGGGCTCCGGTGGCGTCGATGGCGGTGGGCACGCCCAGCGTCGCGAGCTTGGCCTCGATGACGCGACGGTAGTCCTGGGTCTTCTCCAGCGCGGCGAGCGCCTTCTGATATTCGGCCTTGGCGGCGTCGCGCTTGTCCTGCAGCAGCAGCAGATCACCACGGCGGTCGGCGACGAGGCCGGCGAACTCGGGGGACTTGATGGCGTCCAGCGTCTTACCGGCTTCGTCATAGGCCTTGGCATCGAACTGCAGGCCGGCCAGGCGCAGGCGGGCGATGTCGCGGTAGGGGCCACCCTCGGCGCCATGCTCGGCCACCCAGGTGAGGCTTTGCTTGGCGTCGTCGGCCTTGTCCTTGTCGAGCTGCAGCTTGGCGACCTGCAGGCTGGCCTGGGTTGCGTAGCTGGTGCTGGCAAAGCGGGCCTTCAGGTCGCCCGCGGCACCGGCGGCCTTGTCGAGGTCTTGCGCGGCCAGCGCGCGGTCGAACTCGTCGTACATCGCAGAGGCCTTAGCGGCCTGGTCACGCTGGTACCAGTTCCAACCCTGCCAGGCGGCGAAAGCGGCCAGCGCGGCGGTGATCACCCAGGTGATGAGGTTGCCCCAGCGCTTCCAGAACGCTTTGAGTTGATCAAGTTGTTCTTGTTCTTCGAGGTCGAGATGGGCTGCCATGGGGAAAGCTGTGCGAAAAACTGAACGATAAAGGGCTCGGGAGGCCCGGGATTATGCGGGGAGGAGATCGGCGGCCCAGGTGGCCACGTCGGCGAGCGGGCGGCTGCTCTGTTCGGTGCCGTCACGAAGCGGCTTGACCGCCACTTCACCGCGCGCCAGTTCGTCGGCGCCGAAGACCAATGCGAAGCGGGCACCCGATGCGTCGGCCTTCTTGAACTGCGATTTGAAGGAGCCGCCGCCGGCATGCATCTGCACGCTGACACCGGCTTCGCGCAGCGCTTCCAGCACGAGCATGGCCTGGGGCAGTGCCGCAGCGTCGGGCAGGATGGCGTAGGCGTGCGGTGCCGATGACGGCACGGGCAGGCCCAGTTCGTCGATCAGCAGCAGCAGGCGCTCGATGCCCAGGCCGAAGCCGACCGCCGGCGTCGGCTTGCCACCGAGCTGCTCGAACAGGCCGTCATAGCGGCCGCCGCCACAGACCGTGCCCTGGGAGCCGAGCTGGTCGGTCACCCATTCGAAGACGGTCAGGTTGTAGTAGTCCATGCCGCGCACGAGGCGCGTGTTGACGCGATATTCCAGGCCCGCCGCGTCGAGGATGGCGCGCACGGCATTGAAGTGGGCCAGCGTCTCTTCGCCGAGGAAATCCATCAGCTTGGGCGCCGCCTCGATGACGGGCTGCATCACCGGGTTCTTGCTGTCCAGGATGCGCAGCGGGTTGCTGTGCAGGCGCTTCCTGCCGTCTTCATCCAGCTTGTCGGCATGGGCCTCGAAGTGCTTGATGAGCGCTTCGCGGTGGGCGGCGCGCTCGGCCGGCTGACCCAGGGAGTTCAGCTCCAGGCGCAGATGCTGGCCGACAACCAGGCCCAGCGCCTGCCACAGGCGGCGCACCATCAGGATGATCTCGGCATCCACGTCCGGGCCGGCAAACCCGAGGGCCTCGACATCGAGCTGGTTGAACTGGCGATAACGCCCTTTTTGCGGGCGCTCGTGGCGGAACATCGGGCCCAGGGTCCACAGGCGCAGCGGGCCGTTGTAGAGGGCGTTGTGCTCGACCATGGCGCGCACGATGCCAGCCGTCGCCTCCGGGCGCAGCGTCAACTGGTCGCCGTTCATGCTGTCGGTGAAGGAATACATCTCCTTCTCGACGATGTCGGTCACCTCGCCCAGGCCGCGCACGAAAAGCGCCGTGGGCTCGACGACGGGCGTCAGCATGTACTGGTAGCCGTAGCTGGACAGCACACGGCGCAGCGTGGTCTCGAACCAGCTCCACAGTTCGCTGCTAGGCAGCTTGTCCTTGCGGGTGACGCTGGCGGGCAGGATGTCGTTCATCCCCTTCACGGCGGGGAGGATCTTGGGCTTGTCGCTCATGCAGCAGCTGTGGCGCCGAAGCGCTTCTCGATGTAGTTCTCGACCAGAGCGTGGAACTCGGCCGCGATGTTGTCGCCGCGCAGTGTCAGCGCCTTCACGCCGTCGATAAAGACGGGCGCCGCCGGCGCCTCGCCGGTACCGGGCAGGCTGATGCCGATGTCGGCATGCTTGCTCTCGCCGGGGCCGTTGACGATGCAGCCCATGACGGCCACCTTCATCTCCTCGACGCCCGGGTATTTGCCGCGCCAGACCGGCATCTGCAGGCGCAGGAAGTCGTCGATCTGCTTGGCCAGCTCCTGGAAGGTCGTGCTGGTGGTGCGGCCGCAGCCGGGGCAGGCGGTCACGCTCGGGTTGAAATGCCGCAGGCCCAGGGCCTGCAGGATCTCCAGCGCCACGACCACTTCCTGCGTGCGCGACTCGCCCGGCTGGGGCGTCAGGCTGACACGGATGGTGTCGCCGATGCCCTCTTGCGCCAGGATGCCCAGCGCAACGGAGGAGGCCACCGTGCCCTTGGTGCCCATGCCGGCTTCGGTCAGGCCCAGGTGCAGCGCGTAGTCGCAGCGGCGGGCCAGTTCGCGGTAGACCGAGATCAGGTCCTGCACACCGCTGACCTTGCAGCTGATGATGATGTTGTCGGGGTTCAGGCCCAGCTCGGCGGCGTAAGCGGCCGAGGTCAACGCGGACTCGACCAGCGCCTGGTACATGACCGGCTTGGCGTCCCAGGGCTGGGCGCGCTTGGCGTTCTCGTCCATGAACTGCGCGAGAAGTTCCTGGTCCAGGCTGCCCCAGTTGACGCCGATGCGGACGACCTTGTCGTACTTGGCCGCGGCCTCAACCATCATGGCGAACTGGCGGTCCTTCTTGTCGCCCTTGCCCACGTTGCCGGGGTTGATGCGGTACTTGGACAGGGCTTGCGCCATGGCCGGGTGCTCGGTCAACAGGCGGTGGCCGTTGTAGTGGAAGTCGCCAACCAGCGGCACATCGATGCCCATGCGGTCGAGCTGCTCGCGGATGTAGGGCACCGCGTCCGCCGCTTCGGGCGTGTTGACGGTGATGCGCACCATCTCCGAGCCGGCAATGGCCAGCTCCTTGATCTGGATGGCTGTGCCGATGGCGTCCACCGTGTCGGTGTTGGTCATGGATTGCACACGCACCGGTGCGTCGCCGCCGACGGTGACGATGCGCGAGCCCCAGACGACGCGAGCCTGGCGGCTGCGGCGTGGTGCCGGCATGGCTTCGGGAATGATCAGTCCGCTCATCAATTCAACTCCAGACGGGCGACGTTGTCCTTGCTGCGGCCGCCTAGGTCGACGGCGCTGCCGCGCCATTCGAGCTTGGTGCCGCTGACGTTGCCGATGCGCAGCTTGTAGGGCGCGGCACCGGCGAATTCCTGCTGCTCACCCACACGCAGCACTCGCGACAACAGCATCTGGCCCTTGGCATCGACCACCTCGACCCAGCTGTCGGCCGTGGCGGTGATGCGCAGCGGCTCACCCGCTGGCGCAGGCGCGACCGCTGCAACGGCCGGAGGCGGCGCGACATCGCGGATCTGCAGCGGCGCGGATGCAATGGGCTCGGGCTTGAGCACAGGGGCGGAAGCGGGTGCCGTGGCCACGACGTCGGGCGCCGAAGCAGCCGGCGGCGCTGCGACGAACTCCACCGGCACGGCACTCGCGGCGACGGCACCGGAAGCGGCCGTCGCGACGCTGCTGTCGCCACGCTCGGGCAGCCAGCCGGCCGGGATCCAGTAGACGGCTGCCGCCGCGATCAGCAGCAGCGCAGCACCCCACACCAACGGGCGTGTGACAAAAGCCAGCAGGCCACCGTCGATGGGGCCGGCACCGCGCTCGCGGAAGGGCTGGTTCAGGCCCGGGCGCACGTCGAACCCGCTACCGTCGGTGCGCGGCAGCAGGGTCAGCACGGGAGACGGGTCGACCTTGAGCGCGCGGCACATGGCCGTGGCCAGCGCGCGGGCGAAAGTGGCATCGGGCAGCAGGTCGAAGCGGTCGGCCTCCAGGGCCTCCAGCTTGGCCTGGGGCACCTTGAGCATCACGGCCAGCGCCGCGATGTGCAGGCCGCGTTGCTGGCGCGCATTCCTGAGCCAGGCGCCAGCGGTGGCTGCCTGGTTGGTGCGTCCCTCGGAGATGGGTTCCATCGTCTGGTCGTTCTTGTTGTGCGCCGCGGTTGCGGCTTATTCGTCGTAGCGGCCGGTGTCCAGGAGCTGCGTCTCGGGCGCCTGGGGGTACTTGCGGCGCAACTGCAGGGCCAGGTCGTCGACCGTGCCGTTGTTGTCGAGCTTGCGTTCAATGCGCAGCTGCAACCACAAGCTCTGCGCATTGACCTGGTCGGGTTGGGCGTTGACGCGCTTCACGTAGAAACGCGCACGCTCCAACTCGCGGTTGCGGAACAGCACCTCGGACAGGTTGACGGCGACGGCCGGGCTGCCGGGGTCGAGCTCGAAGGCACGAGACAACGTCTTCTCGGCCACCAGCAGGCGTCCGGCGCGGGCTTCGCAGACACCCTTGGCGAGCAGCGTGCGCGCCGGCGCGCGATAAGTAGACTGAGCCACGGCCTGGTCGAACAGCGAGTCGGCTGTCTCCCAGCGCTTTTGCTGGCACATGAACCAGCCGTAGTTGTGCAAGGTGTCGGGGTCGTTGGGATAGACGACCAACGCGCGCCGGAAAGCGTCCTCGGCGAGTTGGTTCTCACCCATCGACGCGTAGATCAGGCCCCGCAGGTTCACCGCCTCGCGCATATCGGGCTTGGTCTGAAGCGCCATCTTGAGCTCGTCCAGCGCGGTGTTGAATTGCCCACGTGAAAAATAGCCCTGGGCCAGCTCCAGCCGAATGCCGGCTTTGCGATCGGCGTCGGTCTGGTCGGAATCGGTCTTGATCTCGCGATCAGCAGTCGGCGCGGTCCCGGTGCCCGCACAGGCGGCGAGCAGGACAGTGGTCAGAACGGTCAGCAGTCGCTTCATCAAATCCTCAACGTTCGGCACAAGGCGTGTCACGTGGATTTGGCCACCGTCACGGGTGCCCTGACCATGCGGATATGCGCGCGGGTGCGGTCCTGCACCTCACCCGCGAGCTGGCCGCAGGCGGCGTCGATGTCGTCACCGCGCGTCTTGCGCACGGTCGTCACGATGCCGGCCTGGATCAGCACCTCGGCAAAGGCCTGCACGCGCTCGTTCGTGCTGCGTGTCAGACCCGAGGCGGGGAAGGGATTGAACGGGATCAGATTGATCTTGCAGCTGACCTTGTGCTTCAACAAACGCACCAGCTCGTGGGCCTGTTCGGGCGAGTCGTTCACCTCCTGCAGCATGCAGTACTCGAAGGTGATGAAGTCGCGCGGCGCCTTGTCGAGGTAGCGGTTGCAGGCGTCCAGCAGTTCGACGATGGGGTATTTCTTGTTCAGCGGCACGAGCTGGTCGCGCAGCGGGTCGGTCGGCGCGTGCAGGCTGACGGCCATGGCCACAGGGCAGTCATCGCGCAGCCGGTCGATCATGGGCACGACGCCCGATGTCGAGACCGTCACACGGCGGCGGCTCAGGCCGTAGCCGTGGTCGTCCAGCATGGTCTTGAGCGACGGCACGAGCTGGTCGTAGTTCTGCAGCGGCTCGCCCATGCCCATCATGACGACATTGGAGATGACGCGCTCCGTCGTGTTGAGGCGCTTGCGCAGGTTGTGCTCGGCAAACCAGAGCTGGGCCGTGATCTCGGCGGTGCTCAGATTGCGGCTGAAGCCTTGGTGGCCGGTCGAGCAGAAACGGCAACCGACGGCGCAGCCCGCCTGGCTCGAGATGCACAGCGTGCCTCTGTCATCCTCGGGAATGAAGACAGCCTCGACCGCATTGCCGGCGCCGACGTCGAACAGCCACTTGATGGTGCCGTCAGTCGAGACATGCTCGGAGATGACTGGCAGCGCCGCGATATGGGCGCGGCCCTTGAGCTTCTCGCGCAAGGACTTGGCGAGGTCGGACATCTGTTCGAAGTCCGACGCGCCTTTCTGGTGGATCCATCGGAACAGCTGGGTCGCACGGAACTTCTTTTCGCCAAGTTGCTCGCAGTAGGCGGCCAAGCCTGGCAGATCGAAACCTAACAGGTTCGTCAAACCGAGCAGGTTGACCGCATCCATACGAGCTTCCTGGACCGGGGTCACCGACCCCGTTTTGAGAGGATTACCGACCGGCGTAAACGTTCATGCCGGGGAAGAAGAACGCGATCTCGACCGCAGCGGTCTCGGCGGCGTCCGAACCGTGCACGGCGTTGGCGTCGATGCTGTCGGCGAAGTCGGCACGGATGGTGCCCTTCTCGGCCTTCTTCGGGTCCGTGGCGCCCATCAGGTCACGGTTCTTCAGGATGGCGCCCTCGCCTTCCAGCGCCTGGATCATCACCGGGCCGGAGATCATGAAGGTCACCAGGTCGTTGAAGAAGGGGCGAGCCTTGTGCACAGCGTAGAAAGCCTCGGCGTCGGCGCGCGACAGCTGGACCAGCTTGGCCGCAACGATCTTCAGGCCGGCGCCTTCAAAACGGGCGTAGATCTGGCCGATGACGTTCTTAGCCACGGCATCGGGCTTGATGATGGACAGGGTGCGTTCGATTGCCATGGAGTTCTCCTGATGGGGCGTGTTGGACAAAGCCTGCGATTGTAGCGGGCAGGGATGACCCTAGTTACGCCGCCCGCCGAGTTTCAACGCCGACCGCCGTAGCCGCCGCCGGAGCGGCCACCACCGCCCCCACCACCGCCACCCTTGCCACCGCGGCCGCCACCACCGCCGCCACGGCGCAGGAAGGCGTCGCCGCCGATGTAGCCCACCGAGGTCTGCATCGGATCGGGCTCACGCGGGCCGTTGCCCTTGTTGCCGCCGCCCCTGCCGGACCGGTCGTCCTGCTGGCTGCCGCCGGCACCGAAGCCCTGCGGAAGGCCGCGCTTGCCACTGGTGGCGTGGCGGCGGTCGAAGGTTTGCTCCAACGGGTTGACGTGGTGAGGGATGAAGCCGTCATCCTCCTCGTCGTCGCGGCGCGGGGCGCGCTCCTCGCGCGGCGGGCGGGCCAGCTGAGGCGGCTGGGCCTCTGGCGGACGACTCGGACGCGGGCCGACGCCGCCGTGGCGGTCGTCGGAACGGCGCTTGTTGCGATCGTTCTTGTTGCCCTGCTGCTGTTGAGGCTGTTGCGGCTGACCCTTGCCTTGACCGTGGCCCTGGCCTGGGCCCTCCTGGCGTTGTGCCTGGCCCTGGCCGCTGTTGGACGTATGCCCGGCCAAGCGGCGGATGACGCGCACGTCGTCGTCGCCCAGTTCAACCCAGACACCGCGCTTGAGGCCGCGCGGCAGCACGACGGTGCCGTAGCGGATGCGGATCAGGCGGCTGACGACCATGCCGACGGCCTCGAACAGCTTGCGCACCTCGCGGTTGCGGCCTTCGGTGATGACGACGCGATACCAGCGGTTGGCACCTTCGCCGCCACCGTCCTCGATGCTCTTGAAGGAGGCCGTCTGGCCTTCAACGTTGACGCCTTCGAGCAGCTTGGCACGCTGTTCGTCGGTCAACGCGCCCAGCACGCGGGCCGCGTACTCACGCTCGACGCCGAAGCGCGGGTGCATCAGCTGATTGGCCAGTTCGCCGGAGTTGGTGAACAGCAGCAGGCCTTCGGTGTTGATGTCCAGGCGGCCGACGGATTGCCACTTCTGGCCCTGCACGCGCGGCAGCGAGCGGAACACCGTCGGGCGGCCTTCCGGGTCGTTGAAGGTCGAGACCTCGCCGGTGGGCTTGTGATAGGCCAGGATGCGCGGATTCGGCGGCGAGATGCGCACGCGCACTTCCTTGCCGTTGACGCGCACCCGGTCACCGAAGGAGATGCGCTGGCCGACGTGGGCGACCTCGCCATTCACTTCGATCTTGCCTTCCGCGATCCATTCCTCGATGTCGCGGCGCGAGCCGATGCCGGCCTGGGCCAGCACCTTCTGCAGTTTGGGCGCGTCGGCATCCGCGGCCAACACGCGCTTGGTCTCGCCCTCAGCCTCGTCGGCGCCTTCTTCGGCGGCCTCGGCTGCCGGCGCAAGCACGGGCGGCTCTGCGTCCGGCGCTTCAGACTCGGCATCCAGGTTGCCCGACAACACATCAGCAAAGCGCGCCCCCGCGGCCTCGACCAGCTCAGGCGCCATCACCGGGCCGGGCAGCTCGCCGCTACCGCCACCGCTGCCCTGCACGGAGGCCTGGCGCTCGGCGCGTTCCTTGCGGTTGCGCCGGCGGTTGCGGCTGCGGCCACCACGCTCGCCGTCTTCGCCCCCTTCACCGTCCTCACCTTCGCCTTCGCCGTCATCCCCGTCGCCGCCCTCCCCGGTCGACACAGCCGGCGCATCAGCCCCGAGCGTGAAGATCGGAGCCGGCGCAGGTGCGGGCGCGTCGACAGCCACCGTCGAAACCTCCTCGACCGCGGCTTCGGCCACGGCCGTCTTGCGCGGCGCACGCTTGCGGGCCGGCGCAGCCACCTCTTCGGCGAGCGCGGCCTCAGGCGCGGCAGCCTCTTCGGCAACGGCCTCAGCCTTGCGGCGCGTGCGCTTCACGGGCACGGCAGCTTCGGCAACTTCCGTCACCTCGGGTGCAGCTTCGACCGCGGCCGCGGCCTTGGGCGCGGCTCGGCGGCGCTTGGGCGCAGCGGGCGCCTCGGCGTCAGCGGCAGTAGGCAGGGGCTTGTCTTGATCGGCGGCGTCGTTCATGCGGATTCGGGCTGAAGTTGCGGGGGCGGGGCGGTGGGGTCGGAGGGATTGGGGCTGGGAAGCGCGGGCGTGCCGTCGTCGCCAAACAGGCTCAGGCTGGGCACGGGTACTTCAGTAGGCATATCGGCGGCGATTTCGGCGGGCGCCTCAACCACGGCTTCGGCTGGAGCTTCGGCCGGCAGGTCGTCGGCAGCATCCAGCAACTGGCCTTGCAGGGCCTCGAAGGCCGGCGGCTCGCTGCCGACGTCCAGGGCCGGCAGCTGTTCCAGGCTGGCCAGGCCAAGGTCGTCGAGAAAGGACTTGGTCGTTGCGTAAAGCGCCGGGCGGCCAGGCGTCTCGCGGTGGCCGATGGCCTCGATCCAGCCGCGGTCCTCGAGTTGCTTGACGATCTGGCTGGCGACGACGACACCACGAATGTCTTCAATGTCACCGCGCGTGACGGGCTGGCGGTAGGCAATGATGGCCAGCGTCTCCAGCACAGCCCGCGAGTAGCGCGGCGGTTTTTCGGGGTGCAGGCGGTCGAGGTATTCGCGCAGCTCGGGGCGGCTCTGGAAACGCCAGCCCGAGGCCAGCGCGACCAGCTCGACGCCCTTGCCTTCCCAGTCGCGCGAAAGTTCGTCGAGCAGGCTGCGCACACTGTCGGCGCCGAGTTCATCGGCGAACAGGCTGCGCATCTCGCGTAGCGTCAGCGGCTGCGAGGCACAGATCAGCGCGGTCTCAAGGACGCGCTTGGCATCCTGGGTGTTCATGAACGCAATTGCGCCCTCAATCAAGCCTAGCTTGGCAATCCGTCCGGGCCTGGGCGCTCACAGCGTTCCTCAGGCGAAGCGGACGGGGTCTGTCCGGGCGTCACCGTGGGGCTCAACAGCCTTCCAGCGGGACGCGATCGGGGTGGTTGACCGGCGGGCGGATGGACTGCTAACCGCGCGGGTCGCGCCCCTCTTGTCGAGCTCGGGACGCGCTGGCTGCCACAACAACCGGAATGCATTGTATAGCCGTGTCAGCCCGGCAGGTCAGCGGCACCGATCTCGGCCCACGCAGCGGCCAGGTCGGCAGGCAGCGGCGCGGTCACCACCAGGGGCTCGCCCGTGATCGGATGGGTCAAGGACAGCCTTGCCGCGTGCAGCGCCTGGCGTGTGAGCCCGAGGGCAGGCGCGCCGCCGTAGAGCACGTCGGCCATCATGGGGTGGCCGCTATGCATCAGGTGCACACGGATCTGGTGGGTGCGGCCACTGTGCAGCACGCAGTGCACAGCGCTGGCGGCCCGGCCATTCACCTCGCCAACGCCGAGCGGGAAGAAATCAGTGCGTGCCGGCTTGCCGAGGTTGGCAGGGGCGATGGCCATCTTCACTCGCGAGATCGGGTCGCGGCGCATCGCCTGCTCGACGACAAAGGGCTCCTCGACACGGCCCCAGGCCAGCGCCAGGTATTCGCGGTGCACCTCGCGCGCACCGATGATGCGGCTCAGCGCCGTGACGGCTTCCAGCGTCTTGCCGACGACCATCAGGCCGCTGGTGTCCTTGTCCAGCCGGTGCACGATGCCGCCGCGCGGCAGCGTCGCCGCGGCGGCGTGATAGGCCAGCAGGCCGTTCATCAGCGTGCCCGACCAGTTGCCTGCCGCCGGATGCACGACAAGGCCGGCCGGCTTGTTGACGACGAGCAGGTGCTCGTCCTCGTAGACGAAGTCCAGCGCCATCGCCTCGGCGCGGAAGGCGCGGCTCTCGTCGGTCGGCAACAGCTCGATCTCGACGCGTTGGCCGGCGCGCAGCTTGTGCGCAGCCTTCTCCAGCACCTTGCCGTCCACCGTCACGCAGCCGCGCTCGATCAGCGATTGCAGATGATTGCGCGAGAACTCCGGCGCTTGTGCCGTCAGCCAGCGATCGAGACGCTCGCCATGCCCCTGGGCATCGACTTCAGCGCTCCGCCGCTCGGCGTCGCCACTGTCCTCGGCGTCCTGCTCGAAATCTTCTTGACCCCCCACCCTATACTCCGCGTCCATTGTTCCCTGTGACCAGCCGGCAGCATCGCCGTCGACTTCAGACATGTTTGTTGAGAAATTCAAGGCCAGCCGCTTCGTCGCTGGCACTGTCCTGATGGCGCTCGCGCTTGGCTTGAGCGGCTGCGGGTCCACCCCCAAGGAGGATCCGAACTCCCAGGCGGCGCTGGACAAATTGTATGCAGACGCCAAGGACGACCTGAACGCGGGCAGTTACGACCGCGCCATCAAGTCGCTCGAGAAGATCGAGGGCCGCGCCGCGGGCACGACGATGGGCCAGCAAGCGACGCTGGATGTGGCCTGGGCCTACTACCGCACGGCCGAGCGCGCGCAGGCAATTGCGACGCTGGACCGCTTCATCAAGCTCAACCCGTCCAGCCCGGCGATGGACTACGCCCTTTACATGAAGGGCATCGTCAACTTCAACGAAGACCTGGGCCTGTTCGGCCGCCTGGCCAACCAGGACGTGTCCGAGCGCGACCAGCAGGCCTCGCGTGAAGCGCTGCTGGCCTTCCGCCAGCTCGTCGAGCAGTTCCCCGAGTCCAAGTACTCGGCCGAGGCGACGACGCGCATCAACTTCATCACCAACACGCTGGCGGCCTACGAGATCCACGTCGCGCGCTACTACTTCAACCGCAAAGCCTATGTGGCCGCGGCCAACCGCGCCCAATCAGCCGTGGCCGAGTTCCAGTACGCGCCCGGCATCGAGGAAGGCCTGTTCATCATGAGCGAGAGCTACGACAAGCTCGGCCTGACCCAGCTGCGCGACGACGCCCGCCGCGTGCTGGACAAGAACTTCCCGAGCAGCGTGTACGCCTCGGGCAATGAGGGTAAGCGCAAGCCCTGGTGGCAGCTTTGGTAAGTCGAAGCTGATTCGAAGATAACGGGCCGTTCAGGCCCGTTCTTCATTCAGGCGCTGCAGCCAGGCCAGCGCCTCGGCCTCGTTGGCCACCGGCGCCATCGGCGGCAACGCCGCCCGCAGCCGGCGCCCGTAGTTCATGCCCGCCATGCGCGGGTCGCACACCACCAGCAGGCCGCGGTCGGTCTCGGTGCGAATCAGCCGACCGGCGCCCTGCTTCAACGCAATGGCCGCCTCGGCGACGAAATACTCCGAGAAGGCATTGCGGCCCTGTGCTTCCAGGCGCTGCACGCGCGCTTCCACGAGCGGGTCGTTGGGCGGCGGGAAAGGCAGCTTGTCGATGAGCACGCATTGCAGCGCGTCCCCTGGCACGTCGATGCCTTCCCAGAAGCTGGCCGAGCCGACCAGCACGGCGGCCGGGTTGTCCAGAAAGCGCTGCAGCAGCAGCCGTTTGGGCAGCGCGCCCTGCTGCAGCACGGCGATCGCGTCGCCACCTTCCTCGAAGCGCTCGCGCAGTGCATCCGCCACCGTCTGCAGGTTGCGCAGCGTCGTCGTCAGCACAAAGGTGCGGCCACCGAGGGCGCGGGCCAGACGCGAGGCCAGCAGCGCGACGCTGGCCGGGTGGCTGGGCTCACTGGGCTTGGGAAAGCCACGCGGCACGTAAAGCCGGGCATGGGCCGGATAGTCGAAGGGGCTGCCAACGCGCAACACCTCGGCGTCGGTCAGGCCGGCGGGCTCGGTGAACCAGGTCAGGCCCTCGTCGTCGCCCAGCGTCGCCGACGTGAACACCCAGGCCTTTGGTGCACCTTCGAGCTGCTGCTGCATCGCGTCGCGGATGTCCAGCGGCGACTCAACCAGGCGGGCGGCATATGGGCTGATGTCGATCCAACGCACGTCGCCCGGATCGGGGTCAGCGGCGAAGGTCTTGGCCAGGTCGCGCAGTTCCTGGGCACGCTCGCAGAGGCGGGTGAAATCAGGCGAGGCGTCGCGCACGGCCGTCAGCGCTTCCAGAGCCGCCGCCGTCGCCTGTTCGACGCCCGCCAGCGCCGTGCCGAATGCCGGCTGGCTGGCACGCTCCTTCCAGCCAAGCTTGAGCGTGCCGCGCAGTTCGCGGCCGGCCGTCGCCAGCGGGCCGGCCGCGGCCAGGCGTAGCTCGCGCGCCGCCTTCTCCACGCCGGCGTGCAAGGCCTGCCAGTCATGCACACCGCGCGCATGGGCAAGTCCTTGGGCCAGCACATCGCGGGCAAAGTCGATCAGCGCCGCCGTCCCAAGCATCGTGCCGAGGAACTGCACGCCCGCCTCGGCCAGCTGGTGGGCCTCGTCGAAGATGGCGATCTCGACGCTGGGCAGCAGCTCGGCCACGCCGGTGTCGCGCAGCGTCATGTCGGCGAAAAAGAGGTGGTGGTTGACGACGACGACATCGGCCTCCATCGCCTCGCGCCGGGCCTTCACGACGTAGCAGGCGCGCCAGTCGGGGCATTCCTGGCCCAGGCAGTTCTCGCGGCTGGAGCTGACGATGGGGATGATGGGCGAGCGCTCGTCCAGGCCGTCGATCTCGGCGAAGTCGCCAGTCGTCGTGCCCAGAGCCCAGCGTTCGATGCGTGCCAGCGACAGCGCCGTGCGACGGTCCGGGAATTCGCCGGACACGCGCGCCTCCTTCATCCGGTGCAGGCACAGATAGCTGCTGCGGCCTTTCAGCAGCGCCAGGCGCACGGGCGTGTTCAGCGCCTTCGTCAGCCGCGGCAGGTCGCGCAGGAAAAGCTGGTCCTGCAGGCTCTTGGTGGCCGTGCTGATCAGCGCACGGCTGCCAGCCAGCAGGGCCGGCACGAGGTAGGCGAAGGTCTTGCCGACACCGGTGCCGGCCTCCACCACCAGGGCCTGGCGGCGGCTGAGTGCGCGCGCCACGGCGCGGCTCATCTGCAGCTGCGGCTCGCGCGGCTTGTAGCCCTTGTCCAGACGCGCCAAGGGGCCGTCGACGTCAAAGGCGGCCAGAACGGCTTGTTCGAGTTCGTCGGCGGCGGGCGGGGCGGGAGGGGTGGCCTGATCGAGGGCGTCGAGCCAGTCGTCAATGGAGTGTGTTTGCACGCCGGTCATAGCGCCCGTTGCCCCGCAAAAGCAGTGGATGCAAGGCGCAAACCGCAGCCGGGCTCCCTGCCCGGCGAGGATTTGCAACGCCGCAGACGCTGTTTTTGCGGGGCAACCCGAAGGGCAAGGCAGCCCAGCGACGCACTCGTTGTTGCGCGACTGGTGCAGGCACCCAGCCTGCACTGCGTCGCACGCCTAGATTGCGTCGCTGGGCTGCCTTGCGGGCGCCATGCCCGGCGTACAAACACACTCCTAGGCGAGGTCATCGGGCTCCGTGGTGGCCTCAAGCCGCGCAATCATGTCCTTCAAGGCGAGCCGGCGCTTCTTCAGCCGCTGCAGCGCCAATTCGTCCACGGGCGGCTGCTCGACCAATCGGTCGATCATGGCGTCAAGGTCGGCATGCTCCATGCGCAACTCGATAAGCCGCCGCGGCAACGAGTGAAGTTGTTCATCCATCCGAGGGTTTCCGGGGCAAGTTGCGGCGGAGCGAAAGCTCACTGGCCAGTATAGTTTTCGGCATGCCCTCACCCACCGCCGTCGGTTTCCGACTCACCGCAGCCACCGGCACCCATCGCGGGGACCGGGCCTATCAGCAGGATCAGGTGGCCGTCATCGCTCACCCGCGCATCGCGGGCTGCGTGTTGGGCATCGTGGCCGACGGCATGGGGGGCAAGAGCGGCGGACGCAAGGCGGCCGACCAGGTTGTCCTGACCGCGCGCCAGCTGTTCGAGCGTTATTCGCCCGAGGACGAGCTGCCGGCCGAGCTGCTGAGCCAGATCACGTCCGAGGCGCATCTGATGATCAAGCTGACGGCCATCTCCGCCGAGGAGGAGCCGCACAGCACGATTGCCGCGTTCGTCGTCACCAGCGACCGCTGCGCGCACTGGATCCACTCCGGGGACTCGCGCATCTACTGGTTCCGCGGCGCCCGCCTCGTCAAGCGCTCGATGGACCATTCCTACGTGCAGCGCCTCGTCGACGAGGGCCAGCTCAGCGAAGCCGAGGCCAGTTCGCACCCACAGAGCAATCTGCTGACGGCCTGCCTGGGCACGGTGCAGGACCCGACCTCAAGCTCAGAGCGCTTCGAGGGCATGGAGGTGGGTGACACCTTGATGTGCTGCAGCGACGGGCTGTGGCACTACTTCACCGCCCAGGAGCTGGGCAGCGTGCTCTACAGCCTGCCGCCGCGTGAAGCGGCCGAGCTGCTGGTGAGCAAGGCGCGCCAGCGCGCCCGTGGCGGCGGCGACAACCTGTCGCTCGCCATCATCAAGCTCGAAAACCTCGACTGAGGGGTCAGTTCGGCTTCGACGCTGCCGAGGCTGCGGCAGCCCCAGGCAGCGGCAAGGGTGCCGCCAGCGGCTTGGTGCGGTGCTTCTCCTTGGCCTCGTGCTCGGCGATTCGCTGCTGCTGGTGCAGCTCACGCTCTCGGGCCTGCTCGCGGCGCTTGGCGGCTTCGCCCTCGGCCTTGTTGACGGCCTGCCGGCGCGCCTGCTCGGCATCCTCGGCACTGCGGGCGCGGCTCGGATGTGACGCGGGCACAGACGGTGCGGACGGCCGCACCGTCATGACGGCGCGTTCGCGGCGCTGGCCCTCGTCCTGAGCCGACGCCTGTTCGCGCTCCCGCACGCGCTGGGTCTGGGCGGCTGCACGCTGGCGCCGCTCTTCTGTGGCCAGCTCATGCTCGCGGCGGACCAGCGGTGCCAGGGCCTCGTTGCGGCGCTGGCGCAATTCGTCGAGGCAGGCCGCGACGGTGAAGCGCTGCTCGCACTCGGCCTTGTCTCGCGCAAAGCGCTGCTCGATCGCGGCGCGCTGGGCAGCAACCTCGGCGCGAGTCGCGGGCTGGGCTGCGGCCGCCGTGGCGACGAGCAGCAGGATCAGGGGGCGAAGGCTCATGTCAGCGAAGTATCGACCTCGCGGCGGGCGAGCGCGAGGTACTCCGCCGAGCGCATCTCCTGCAGGCGCGACACGGTGCGCGGGAACTCGTGGGCCAGGGGGCCTTCGGTGTAAAGCTGCTCCGCCGGCACGGCAGCCGAGATGATGAGCTTGACGCGGCGGTCGTAGAGCACATCCACCAGCCAGGTGAAGCGGCGCGCCTCGCTGGCCAGGCGCACCGGCATCTCGGGCACGTCGGACAGGATGACGGTGTGGAACTGGCTGGCCAGCTCCAGGTAATCGTTCTGCGAGCGCGGGCCGGCGCACAAGTTCTGGAAATCGAACCAGACGACGCCACCGGCGCGCCGGCGCGCGTAGATCGCGCGGTGCTCGATCATCAGCTTGCGGTCCTCGTCCTGCGCCTCGGCGAGGGACTCGAAGGCCTTGGTGAGGGTCGCCTCGGTCGCCTCGTTCAACGGCGTCAGGTAGAGGTTCATGTCCTCCAGCGTGCGGCGCCGATAGTCGGTACCGGCGTCCACGTTGATGACCTCGAGGTTGGCCTTCAGCAGCTCGATGGCCGGCAGGATGCGGTCGCGGTGCAGGCCGTTGGGATACAGCCCGTCCGGATGAAAGTTGGAGGTCGTGACGATGCTGACGCGGTTGCGGAACAGCGAGTCCAGCAGACGATGCAGGATCATCGCGTCGGTCACGTCGGAGACGTGGAACTCGTCGAAGCAGATCAGGCGGAAGCGCCGCGCAATGCGCTTGCCGAGTTCCTCCAGCGGGTCGGCAATGCCTTTCAGCTCCTGCAGCTCGCGGTGCACCTCGCGCATGAACTCGTGGAAGTGCAGCCGCGTCTTGCGCGTCAGCGGCACGGCCTGGAAGAAGCAGTCCATCAGGAAGCTCTTGCCACGCCCCACGCCGCCGTACATGTAGACACCGCGCGGGATGGGCGGGCGCACCAGCAGCTTGGTCACTGCATTGCTGCGACGGGCCTTGTAGGCCTCCCACTCGTCCTGGCAGCGCTGCAGGGACGACACGGCGCTCAATTGCGCCGCGTCGGCCGTGTAGCCGCGCTCGGCCAGCGTCTGCTGGTAGAGCTCGGTGACTGAGGTCACTTCAGAAGTTCAGCGTGCGCTTGTCGATGGCGAGCGCCGCTTCCTTCGTTGCTTCGGACAACGACGGGTGGGCGTGGCAGATGCGCGCGATGTCCTCGGCCGAGGCCTTGAACTCCATCGCAACGACAGCTTCCGAAATCAGCTCGGACGCAAACGGGCCAATGATGTGCACGCCCAGGATCTCGTCCGTCTTGGCGTCAGCCAGGAACTTGACGAAGCCGGTGGTGTCGCCCAGCGCGCGGGCACGGCCGTTGGCCAGGAAGGGGAACTGACCGGCCTTGTAGGCCACGCCTTCGGCCTTGAGCTGCTGCTCGGTCTTGCCGACCCAGGCGATCTCGGGGCTGGTGTAGATGACCCAGGGCACGGTGTTGAAGTTGACATGCCCGTGCTGGCCGGCCATGCGCTCGGCCACGGCCACGCCCTCTTCCTCGGCCTTGTGCGCGAGCATCGGGCCGCGCACGACGTCGCCGATGGCCCAGACGCCGGGCAGGTTGGTCTTGCAGTCGTCGTCAACGACGATGGCGCCACGCTCGTCAAGCTTGAGGCCGATGGTCTCGGCCCCAAGGCCGATCGTGTTCGGCACACGGCCGATGGAGACGATGAGCTTGTCGACTTCCAGCGTCTTGGCTTCGCCCTTGGCGTCGGTGTAGGCGACGCTGACACCCTTCTTGCCCGACTTGATCTCGCCGACCTTCACGCCGAGCTGGATGTCCAGGCCCTGCTTCTTGAAGACCTTGGCGGCTTCCTTGGCGACGCTCTCGTCCACCGCGCCCAGGAAGGCCGGCAGGCCTTCCAGCACGGTGACTTCAGCACCCAGGCGGCGCCAGACGGAGCCCATCTCCAGGCCGATGACGCCGGCACCGATCAGCCCCAGCTTCTTGGGCGTGGTGCCGACGCGCAGCGCGCCGTCGTTGGACAGGATGTTCTCTTCGTCGAACGGCACGCCAGGCAGCGCGCGGGCGTTGGAGCCCGTGGCGATGATGACCTGCTTGGCGGCGATGGTTTCTTCGCCGGCCTTGAGTTCATAACCGCCATCCTTGGCGGCAATGAACGAGCCACGGCCGTGGAAGAACGTGACCTTGTTCTTCTTGAACAAATAGACGATGCCGTCGTTGTTCTGCTTCACGACCTGGTCCTTGCGGGCCAGCATCTTGGCGACGTCGATCTTGACGTTGTCCGCCGTGATGCCGTGGTCGGCAAAGTGGTGGTTCAGGTGCTCGTAGTGCTCGCTGGACTGCAGCAGCGCCTTGGACGGGATGCACCCGACGTTGGTGCAGGTACCGCCCAGGGCGGGGCCGCCCTTGTCGTTCTTCCACTCGTCGATGCAGGCCACGTTCATGCCCAGCTGGGCCGCGCGGATGGCCGCGATATAGCCGCCGGGGCCGCCGCCGATGACGACGACGTCGAATTGCTTGGTGCTCATGCTGATTCGTTCCTGGGCTTAGATGTCGAACAGCAGGCGGGCCGGGTCTTCCAGCGCTTCCTTCATCGTGACCAGGCCCAGCACGGCTTCGCGGCCGTCGATGATGCGGTGGTCATACGACATGGCGAGGTAGTTGATCGGGCGCACCACGACCTGGCCGTTCTCGACGACGGCGCGGTCCTTGGTGGCGTGAACGCCCAGGATGGCCGACTGGGGCGGGTTGATGATGGGCGTGGACAGCATCGAGCCGAAGGTGCCGCCGTTGGAGATGGAGAAGGTGCCACCGGTCAGGTCGTCGATGGACAGCTTGCCGTCCTTGGCCTTCTGGCCGAACTCGGCGATCTTCTTCTCGATGTCGGCGAAGCTCATCTGGTCGACATTGCGCAGCACCGGCACGACGAGGCCGCGCGGCGAGCCGACGGCGATGCCGATGTCGAAGTAGCCGTGATAGACGATGTCGTTGCCATCGACCGACGCGTTGATGATCGGGTACTTCTTCAGCGCCGCGACGGCTGCCTTGACGAAGAAGCTCATGAAGCCGAGCTTGACGCCGTGTTCCTTCTCGAACTTCTCCAGGAACTTCTTGCGCATCTCCATGACCGGGGCCATGTTGACTTCGTTGAAGGTGGTCAGGATGGCGTTGGTGGACTGCGACTGCACCAGGCGCTCGGCGATGCGGGCGCGCAGGCGGGTCATGGGCACGCGCTGCTCGGGGCGGTCACCCAGGTTCTGCTGAGCCGGTGCGGCAACGGCCGGCAGCGGCTTGGCCACGGCGGGCGAAGCGGGCACCACCAGCGGGGCGGCAACGGCGGCAGGCTTCGCAGCGGCGCCGAGGGCGTCGCCCTTGGTGACGCGGCCGTCCTTGCCGGAGCCAGGCACGTCGGTGGCAGCCAGGCCCTTCTCGGCCAGGATCTTGGCGGCGGCGGGCATGGCCACGTCACCCTTGTTGCCACCGGTGGCAGCCGCGGGTGCGGCGGCGGTTGCGAGCGCGGGCGCGGTTGCGGGCGCGGCAGCAGCAGGCGCCGGGGCGGCAGCGCCGGCCTTGCCTTCGGTGTCGATCTTGGCGAGCAATTGCTGGCTGGTGACGGTGCTGCCGTCAGCGACCAGGACCTCACCCAGCACGCCGGAGGCGGGTGCGGGCACTTCGAGCACGACCTTGTCGGTCTCGATCTCGACGAGGGTCTCGTCGATGGTGATGGCTTCGCCGGGCTTCTTCTTCCAGGTCAGCAGCGTGCCCTCGGAAACGGATTCGGAAAACTGGGGAACTTGGACGTCAACGATGGCCATGATGTGAGGCTCCGTGTTCTTTATTCGGTGTGATGCGGTACAGGCGCGAACGAGCGCAGCGCCGTGGAAGTGGCGCTGCGCGGTGCGGTCTTATTTGGTGAGGATGAAGCCCTTGAGCTTGGCGAACGCCTGATCCAGCAGCGCCTTCTGCTGCTCCTGGTGCAGGTGGGCGTAGCCGCAGGCCGGGCTGGCGCTGGCCGGGCGGCCGGCGTAGCCGAGCTTCTGGCCTTCCGTCATGTTCTCGTGCACATAGTGCTGCACGAAGAACCAGGCGCCCTGGTTCTGCGGCTCGTCCTGGCACCAGACGATGTCGGTGGCGTTCGGGTACTTCTTGAGCTCGGCCGCGAAGGCCTTGTGCGGGAAGGGGTAGAGCTGCTCGACGCGCACAACGGCCACGTCGGCAGACTTCTTCTCGGCACGCGCCCGCACCAGGTCGTAATAGACCTTGCCCGAGCAGACGATGACGCGCTTGACCTTCTCGGCGTTCAGCGTCGCGTCCTGTTCACCGATGACGGTCTTGAACTCGCCCTTGGTGAAGTCGACCAGCGGCGAGGTCGCGTCCTTGGCGCGCAGCAGGCTCTTGGGCGTCATGATGACCAAGGGCTTGCGGAACATGCGCAGCATCTGGCGGCGCAGCACGTGGAAGATCTGCGCGGCGTTGGTGGGCTGCACGATCTGCATGTTGTTGTCCGCGGCCAGCTGCATGAAGCGCTCCAGGCGCGCCGAGCTGTGCTCGGGGCCTTGGCCTTCGTAGCCGTGCGGCAGCATCATCGTCAGGCCGTTGGAGCGGCCCCACTTCACTTCGCCGGAAGCGATGAACTGGTCGATGACGACTTGCGCGCCGTTCACGAAGTCGCCGAACTGCGCTTCCCAGATGGTCAGCGTGTTGGGTTCGGCAGCGGCATAGCCGTACTCGAAGCCCAGCACCGCCTCCTCGCTGAGGATGGAGTCGATGACGGTGAACGGAGCCTGGCCTTCAGCCACGTTCTGCAGCGGGATGTAGGTGCCGTCGTCCCAGTTCGCGCGGTTCTGGTCGTGCATGACCGCATGGCGGTGGGTGAAGGTGCCACGGCCGCTGTCCTCGCCGGACAGGCGCACCGGGTAGCCCGACGCCACCAGCGACGCGAAGGCCATGGACTCGCCCATGCCCCAGTCGACGTTGACCTCACCCCGGCCCATCGCGGCGCGGTCGCCGTAGAGCTTCTGCACCAGGTTGTGGGCGGCGAAGTCCTTGGGGATGGTCGTCAGCTTCTCGGCCAGGCGCTTCCACTCGGCCACGGGGATGGCGGTGTCGCAGTTGTCCGTCCACTTCTTGCCGAGGAAGGGTGACCAGTCGGTCGCGAACTTGCTCTTGAAGTTGGTCAGCACGGGGTCGACCGTGTGGCGGCCTTCGTCCATGGCGGCACGGTAGGCCTTGACCATGTCGTCCGGGCCTTCGGCCGGCAGCACGTTCTGCGCCACCAGCTTGTCGCCGTAGACCTTGCGCGTGCCGGGGTGGGCAGCGATCTTCTTGTACATCATCGGCTGGGTCAGGGCCGGCGTGTCCTGCTCGTTGTGGCCCAGCTTGCGGAAGCAGACGATGTCCAGGACGACGTCCTTGTGGAACTCGGCGCGGTAGTCCATGCAGAGCTGCGTGGCCCACACGACCGCTTCGGGATCGTCGCCGTTCACGTGCAGCACCGGAGCCTCGATCATCTTGACGACGTCGGAGCAGTACCAGGTCGAGCGCAGGTCGCGCGGGTCGCTGGTGGTGAAGCCGATCTGGTTGTTGATGACGATGTGAACCGTGCCGCCCGTGCGGTAGCCACGGGTCTGGGCCATCGCCAGCGTTTCCTGCACGACACCCTGGCCACCGAAGGCCGCGTCACCGTGCACGAGCACCGGCAGCACCTGGGCGCCGACGCTGTCGCCACGGCGGTCCTGGCGGGCGCGCACGCTGCCTTCGACGACCGGGTTGACGATTTCGAGGTGGGACGGGTTGAAGGCCAGGCTCAAGTGCACCGGGCCGCCCGACGTGGACACGTCGGAGCTGAAGCCCTGGTGGTACTTCACGTCGCCGGCCGGCAGGTCCTCGGCGGCCTTGTGCTCGAACTCGGCGAACAGGTCGGCGGGCATCTTGCCCAGCGTGTTGACCAGCACGTTCAGGCGGCCGCGGTGGGCCATGCCGATGACGATTTCCTGCACACCGCGTTCACCGCCGCGCTGGATCACCTCGTCCATCGCCGCGATGAAGCTCTCGCCACCTTCCAGCGAGAAGCGCTTCTGGCCGACGTACCGGGTGTGCAGGTAGCGCTCCAGGCCTTCGGCCGCGGTCAGGCGGTCGAGGATGTGCTTCTTCTCGTCGGCCGTGAAGGTCGGCTTGCCGCGCGCCTTCTCCAGCCGCTCCTGCCACCAGCGCTTCTCGGCCGGGTCGGAGCCGTGCATGAACTCGGAGCCGATGGAGCCGCAGTAGGTCTCGCGCAGGGCCTGCACGATCTGGCGCAGCGTCATCGTCTCGCCGCCGAAATAGCTGTTCACGGCGCTGAACGAGATGTCCATGTCGGACTCGGTCAGGTCGTAGAACGCGGGGTCGAGTTCGGGGATCTTGGGGCGCTCGGCGCGCTTGAGCGGGTCCAGCTCGGCCCAGCGGTTGCCGATGAAGCGGTAGGCCGCGATCAGCGACTGGACGTGTACCTGCTTGCGGGCAACGGCCAGATCGGCGCTGGAAGCCTTGTTGGCGAAGGCATTGGCCTTGGCGCGCTGGGCGAAGGATTCGACGACCGGCGCATGGGCCACGTCGCGGGCCTCGCTGCCGTCGACCGCCGGGACATGCTGCAGCGCGTCGAAATAGGCGCGCCAGTTGTCGGGGACGGAACCGGGGTTGTCGAGGTAGGCCTCGTACATCTCCTCCACATACGGCGCGTTTCCGCCGAACAGGTAGGAGTTGGACCTGTATTGCTGCATCATCTTTCGCTCACCTCATGCCCCGGCTTCCAGGGAGTTGGCTGGTTGAAGAACCTTCCGCGACACGGCTCGACCGGTTGGCGGATTGCGACCCACCTTCGCTGTTGCCAGCAAAAGGGACGGGAAGGACTGGTTTACGTCTCAGGGCGCGAACTCTAGCACTTCGGGTTTGCCCGCGAAGGCCTGCGGGTTGCGACAAAGTTCACCGATTGAGGTTTGCAAAAGTTGACTAACTCGTAAACTTACCGCCCGCGACAGCCCCGCGATTGAATGGCTGCGCCACGGGACAACAAGGATTCCCCATGCAAGTCCAGGTCGTCGACTACCGCGCTGCGGATGCAGCCGAAAAGTTCACCCGCTCCCTGCACGAAACCGGCTTCGGCGTGCTGACCAACCACCCGATTCGCCAGGCCCTGGTCGAGAAGATCTACGCCGACTGGCTGGCCTTCTTCAACAGCGAGGCCAAGCATGGTTTCGCGTTCTCGAAGGAAACGCAGGACGGTTATTTCTCTACCGAGATCTCCGAAACCGCGAAGGGTTCCAAGCAGAAGGACATCAAGGAGTACTTCCACATCTACCCCTGGGGCCGCATCCCGGAGCAGTTGAAGGAAGACGCCCTCACCTACTACCGCGAAGCCAACGCGCTGGCGGAAGAGCTGCTGAGCTGGGTGGAGCGCTACACGCCACCCGAGATCGCCGCGAAATATCGCGAGCCGCTGTCCAACATGATCCAGGGCAGCACCAAGACGCTGCTGCGCGTGCTGCGCTACCCGCCGCTGACGGGCGAAGAGCCGCTGGGCTCCATCCGCGCCGCGGCGCATGGCGACATCAACCTGCTGACCATCCTGCCCGCCGCCAACGAGCCGGGCTTGCAGGTGCTGGGCACCGATAACGCGTGGCACGACGTGCCCTGCGACTTCGGCACCCTGACCATCAACATCGGCGACATGCTGCAGGAAGCCTCCGAGGGCTACTACCCGTCCACGCAGCACCGCGTCGTCAACCCGACCGGCGAAGGCGCGAAGAAGAGCCGCGTGTCGCTGCCGCTGTTCCTGCATCCGCGCGACAACGTGGTGCTGAGCGACCGCTACACCGCCCAGGCCTATCTCGACGAACGGCTGCGTGAGCTGGGTGTGAAGACCTGAGGCGAACGCTCGTTCATGCATAAAAGGGCGCCGTGGGCGCCCTTTCTTCTTGCCCATCGGCAGCCGGGCCCCTCGCCATCGCAGCAAGCCCTCCGCCCCCTAACGAGTCAGGCCTGGCGTGGCATCCAGCACCGCAGCCAGCTTGCGCACACCCTGTGTGATCTCGTCCACGCCCAGCAGCGCATAACCCATGACCAGCCCCGCCGCGCAGCCCGGCTCGGCCGCGGCAGGCGCCAGATAGAGCGGCCCGAGCGGATAAACCCACACGCCCGCGCGCCTCGCGGCCTCGACCAGCTCCGCCTCGCGCGCCGCCGGCACCTCGTCGAACCACACGACGACGTGCAGCCCGCTTGCGCTGCCCTGCACCCTCACCCGCCCGGGCAGATGGCGTGCCAGTTCGTCCAGCAGCGCCGTGCGTCGCACCTCCTGAGCACGACGCATGCGGCGCACGTGGCGCTCGTAGCCGCCGTCCGCGATGAGGCGGGCGAGTGCCCGTTGCGGGCCGGTGGGTGCGTGACGGTCGGCCAACTGGCGGACCTGGGCGAACGGCCCGATCAGGCAGCTCGGCAGCACGGCATAGCCCAGGCGCAGTTCGGGCGACAGCGTCTTGGAGAAGGTGCCGACGTAGATGACGCGGTCGTGCGCGTCCAGCGACCGCAGCGTCAGCTCGGGGCGGATGGCATGGCGGTATTCCGCGTCGTAGTCATCCTCGATGACCCAGGCGCCCTGGGCCTGGGCCCAGGCCAGCAGCGCGTGGCGGCGCGCCATGGGCAGGAAGCCGCCGAGCGGGAACTGGTGGGTGGGTGTCACATAGGCCAGCCGCGTCGCCGCGCGCGGCAATGCGTCGGTGACGAGGCCATGATCGTCCACTGGCACGCCCGCCAGCCGCGCCCCGGCGGCCTCGAAGGCGCGATTGGCCATGCCGTAGCCGGGGTCCTCCACGGCGACGGCGTCACCCGCGTCCAGCAGCAGCCGCGCGCACAGGTCCAGCACCTGCTGCGAGCCGTTGGCCACCACCAACTGCTCCACGCTGCTGGCAATGCCGCGCGAGCGGGCCAGATAACCCTGCAGGGCACGGCGCAGGCTCAGGTCGCCCCGCGGGTCGCGATAGGTCATCCGCGCGTCGGTCGCGCTCTCGGTCGCGCGCACCGCCTTGCGCCACAGCAGCGCAGGAAAGTCGCCGCACGACAGCGGCCCGTAGGCAAAGTCGATGGCGCGGGGCGGCGGGCTGTTGAAGTCGAACACCGGGCGCTGCTGCAGCCGCTCGCCCAGCGACGACAGGCGTGGTGCCGCCGCCGGGCCGGGCGACTGCGGCGCTATCCCGGCCGGGCCGCGGGCACCAGCGGCCACCCGGCTTGCCGCTCCCAGCCGCGTCTCGATGAAGCCCTCGGCCGCCAGCTGCTCGTAGACGGCGCTGACCGTCGTTCGCGACAGGCCGCGCTCCGCCGCGCAGGCGCGCGTGGACGGCAGCAGCTGCCCCGGCGCGTGCGTGCCGTCGCGGATGCGGGCCTTGAGCTCCTCGTAGAGTTCGCGCGCCCGGCTGGCGCGAGGTTCCGGATCGCTCACAGCCAACTGGACCAGTGGTTTTTCATGAAACTGGAGCTTCTCACAAGACCACACCGGGCGCATAGTGGCGCATCCCTGTCCACTTCTCTCGCCCCGCCATGTACGTGCCCGACCATTACAAAGAGACCCGCCCCGACGTGCTGCACGCGCTGCTGCGCGCGCACCCGCTGGGCATGCTGGTGACGCACACGGCCGAGGGGCTGGACGCCAACCACATCCCGTTCGAGCTGGCCGCCGAGGAAGGCGAGCACGGCGTGCTGCGCGCTCACGTGGCCCGCAACAACCCGGTGTGGCGCCTGGTGAAGGACGGTGCGCCGGTCATGGTGGTGTTCCGCGGCCCCGAGGCCTACATCTCGCCAAGCTGGTACCCCAGCAAGCACGAGGCGCACAAGCAGGTGCCCACGTGGAACTACGAGGTCGTGCACGCCCACGGGCGGCTGCGCATCGTCGACGACGAGCGCTTCGTGCGCGGGCTGGTGGGGCGGCTCACGCGCAGGCACGAGGCGCAGGAGCCCACGCCGTGGAAGATGGGCGACGCGCCCAAGGACTTCATCGACCACCTGCTGACCGTCATCGTGGGCATCGAGGTGAGCATCGAGCGCCTGGAGGGCAAGCGCAAGCTGAGCCAGAACAAGGAGGCCCGCGACATCCGCGGCGCGGCCGAGGCGCTGCATGCACGCGGCGGCCATGATGTGGCGAAAGCGATGGAGGAGTTCCTGCCGGATGGCTCAACCACGGATCATTGAAATCCACCCCGACGCGCCGCCCAAGCCGGCGCTCGGCGAAACCTGCAATGGCTGCGGCGTCTGCTGCCTGGCGGAGCCCTGCCCGCTGGGCGTCATCCTGAGCCGGCGCCTCAAAGGTGCATGCGTCGCACTGCGCTGGGACGGCGCACGCTATGTGTGCGGCGCGCTAGCAGCGCAACCGAGCGGCCTGCGTGGCTGGCTGGTGAAACGCTGGATCGCCGCCGGCGTCGGTTGCGATTGCTCACTAGAAGCCACGGGCAAGCCCTAGCCGGAGCATCCCAAGTCGCAGCTAGTATTTTTGGCTTCTGCCGACCCCAAGGAAGCCGCATGAAATCCCTGCTCCGACTCCTGCCCCTGCTAGCCGCGCTGACGCTCGGGGCGGCCACCGCCAACCCGCTGCGCTGGGCCGCCCAGAACGACATCCTGACGCTGGACCCGCACTCGCAGGACCACAACACCTCCAACGCCATCGGCACCCACATCTACGAGGGCCTGACGCGCCTGAGCAAGGAATACCGGCCCGAGCCGTCGCTCGCCACCAAGTGGACCTATCTCTCGCAGACCCAGGTGCGCTTCGATCTGCGCAAGGGCGTCAAGTTCCATGACGGTTCGCCGTTCACGGCGGACGACGTGGTCTTCAGCTTCGGCCGCATCACGCAGCCGCAGGGCACCAAGCAGACCTATGTGTCCGGCATCAAGGAAGTGAAGAAGATCGACGACTACACGGTCGACCTGCTGCTGGAGGCGCCGACGCCGATGCTGCTGCAGAACATCATCAGCTTCCCCATCATGAGCAAGGTGTGGGCCACCAAGAACAACACGACCAACACGCAGGACTACAAGGCCAAGGAAGAGAACTTCGCGAGCCGCAACGCGAACGGCACCGGACCCTACAAGCTGGTGATCTGGCAACCCGACCAGGTCGTCAAGATGGTGGCCAACAAGGACTGGTGGGACAAAAACCCGGGCAACGTGACCGAGCTGAGCTATCTGCCGATCAAGTCTCCACCGACGCGGGTCGCGGCCCTGCTGTCCGGCGACGTCGACCTCGTCACCGACCTGCCGCCGCAGGACTTCTTCAAGCTCAAGGAAGAGGGCAAGGTCAAGCTGCTGGAAGGCGCGGAGATCCGCACCATCTTCTTCGTCATGGACCAGGGCAGCGAGGAGTTGCGCGAGTCGAGCGTGAAGGGCAAGAACCCCTTCAAGGACAAGAAGGTGCGCGAGGCGCTGAACCTGGCGCTGGACCGCGACGCCATCAAGCGCAGCATCATGCGCGGCCTGTCGGTGCCGGCAGCGTTGATGGTGCCGCCCGGCGTCAACGGCTACGACGCCTCGCTGGACGCGGCCATCAAGCCCGACCTCGACAAGGCCCGCAAGCTGCTGGCCGAGGCCGGTTACCCGCAGGGCTTCGAGGTGCCGCTGCACTGCCCCAACAACCGCTACGTCAACGACGAGCAGGTCTGCCAGGCGGCGGTGTCGATGTGGGCCAAGATCGGCATCAAGGTGCGCCTCATCGCGGCGCCTTTCGCCACGCACAGCCAGACCTTCCAGCGCGGCGAGTCGCCCTTCTACATGCTGGGCTGGGGCGTGTCGACCTATGACGCGCTGTACGCGATGCAGGCCTGGGGCCACACGCGCACCAACGGCGCCGACGGCAACTTCAACTTCGGCAAGGTCAGCGACACGACGCTCGACGGCCTGATCCAGAAGATCAAGTTCGAACCCGACGTACCCAAGCGCAACGCCCTCATCAAGGAGGCGCTGCTGCGCATCCGCGACGAATCCCTCTTCATCCCCATCCATCACCAGATCCGACCCTGGGCCATGAAGCCGGGCGTGGACACTATCCACCGCTCCAACGACTACTTCGAAGCTCGCTACACCACCGTCAAATGAAGAAGCTCACGACACTCGCCGCCGCCCTGCTGTTGGCTACCGGCCTCGCCGGCGCAAACCCGCTGCGCTGGGCCGCGCAGAACGACATCCAGACGCTGGATCCGCACTCGCAGAACCATTCCGCCACATCGACGATCACGGGCTATGCCTACGAAGGCCTGACCCGCTACACCGAGAAGTTCGACGTCGAGCCCGCGCTGGCGACGAAATGGACCTACATCACGCCGACGCAGCTCCGCTTCGACCTGCGCCGCGGCGTGAAGTTCCACGACGGCACGCCCTTCACGGCCGATGACGTCGTCTTCAGCCTGCAGCGCATCAAGCATCCGGCCAGCAACATGGTCATCTACGCCTCCGGCATCAAGGAGGTGAAGAAGATCGACGACTACACGGTGGACTTCATCCTCGAAGGCCCCAACCCCGTGCTGGCGCGCAACCTGACCTATGTGCGCATGCTCAGCAAGGCCTGGGCGGCCAAGAACCGTTCGGAGAACCCGCAGGACTTCAAGGCCAAGGAAGACACCTACGCCTCGCGCAACGCCAACGGCACCGGCCCGTTCAAGATCACCGGCTGGACGCCCGACCAGAAGATCACGATGGTGGCCAACAAGGACTGGTGGGACAAGCCCAAGGGCAACATCAGCGAGGTGACCTACCTGCCGATCAAGTCAGACGCGACCCGCGTGGCCGCGCTGCTGTCGGGCGACCTGGACCTGCTGACCGACCTGCCGCCGCAGGACGTCGCCAAGCTCAAGGCCGACCCGCGCCTGAAGGTCATCGACGGGCCCGAGAACCGCACCATCTTCTTCGCACTGGACCTGGGCAGCGACGAGATCAAGGGCAGCAGCGTGAAGGGCAAGAACCCGTTCAAGGACAAGCGCGTGCGTGAGGCGATGAGCCTGGCCATCGACCGCGACGCCATCAAGCGCAGCCTGATGCGTGGCCTGTCCATCCCGGCGGCCATCATGGTGGCGCCGGTGGCCTACGGTTGGTCGCAGGAGCTGGACGCGGTGCAGAAGGCCGACGTCGCACGCGCCAAGCAGCTGCTGACCGAAGCCGGCTACGCCGATGGCTTCGACGTGCCGCTGGCCTGCCCGAACGACCGCTACGTCAACGACGAGGAAATCTGCCAGGCCGTGGTGTCGATGTGGGCGCGCGTGGGCATCAAGGCCAAGCTGTCGACCCAGCCCATGACCCAGCACTCGGCAGCGATGCAGCGCTTTGAGCTGCCCCTGTACATGTACGGCTGGGGTGTGACGACGTTTGATGCGCAGTACACGCTGCAGGACATCGTGCACACCAAGACCGCCAGTGCCGACGGCAAGGGCAACTACTCACGCGTCAGCGACGCCAAGGTGGACGCCCTGGTGCAGCAGATGAAGGTCGAGACCGACGTGCCCAAGCGCCTGGCGCTGATGCAGGAGGCCTTGAAGCGCACGCGCGACGAGTTTCTCTTCATCCCCATCCACCACCAGGTGCGGCCGTGGGCCATGAAGGCCGGCTTGACGATCCCGCACTCGGCCAACGATGCACCGCAGGCGAAGTGGGCCACTGTGAAGTAACGATGGCTCGGGGGACCAGCTCGCATCTGCGGTCCAATCCGCGTCATGAGCGACGCCCCCTTCCAGCCCACCCACATCACGCCGAGTGACGAGCAACTCGCCATCCAGCTGCTGAGGAGCCGACTGCTGCTTGTCGAGGCCAATGCCGGCGCGGCCAAGACCACCACGCTGGCCCTGCGCATCGCCCAGGCCCTGCAACGCGGTGCGCCGCCCGAGACCGTGCTGGCGCTCACGTCAACAGCTCCGGCCGTCGAGGCCCTGCGGGAGCGGTTGGCTCACATCGGCGTGCCCAAGGCCACCGCGCAGCAGTTGCGCATCCAGACCTTCGAGGCCTTCAGCCTCGCGGTGCTGGCCACCTTCGAAGGCGCCAAGACGCGCACCCTCGCATTGCACGAGCAGGTGAAGCCGTTTGTGGTGCGTGCCATCGAGCGTGCCCAGTCGGCACCCGAGGAGCCCCACTCCGACGAGCTGATGAACAACGCCATGCCCGGCGACCTTGTGGAGGGTCTGCTCAAGTCCTTCGACGTGCTCAAAGGCCGCATGGTGGTGGAGCACCTGGACCCGGAGGATCGCGTGACGCCCGCGCTGGCCGACGAGTTGGGCTTCGGCTACTTCACGATGCGGGTGTGGCCCTGCTACGAGTTCATCCGCAAAGGCGGCCACCCCGACCACCCCGAGTACCGGTTCGACGGCGACGGCACCTACGATCTCGCCCGCCTGCTGACCACCGGCGAGATCGCCGCCAGCGACGACACACTCGACCTGAGCCTCTCGCTGATCTGCGTCGACGAAATGCACGACGTGAACCGCGCCGCCTTCACCGTGCTCAAGGCGGTGCTGGCCGCCAACCCTCGCGCGGCCTTCGTGGGCGTGGGCGACCGCGACCAGGTCATCCACTCGCAGACCGGCGCCGAGGCCGGCTTCATGGGTGAGCACTTCAGGGCCGAGATCGGTACGCCGCAAGTGCTGCCGCTCACGCAAAGCCGCCGCTTCAGCCCCCAGCTCGCGCGGCACATGGGGGCGCTCGCCCGCAAGCCCTACGCGGCGGACGAGGCGCTGCGCACCGATATCCGGCTTGAGCGCTGCGAAACCTCGCGCCTCTCCGCCGAGTTCGTCGCTCGCCAAGCGCAGGCCCACCACCAGCAGCAGGCGCTCACCAGTCTGCGCGTGCTGTTGCGCCATCCCGCGCAGTCGGTGTTGATCGAGCACGAGTTGCTGCGCCTCGCCGTGCCCTACGGCTCGGTGGACTTCGCGCCCTACCTGGAGCGCCCCGAGACGCTGCTGGTGCGCGGCCTGTACGCCCACGCGCGCCACGACTACACGGGCTTCGAGGACGCAACGCAGCGCGCGCGGCTGCTGGACGCCCTGCTGATGTTCTCCGGCGCCAAGGTCGACAGCCTGGAGCTGCGACACCTGGACAGCCATGCGGCCCAGCGCGCCGCCGTCGCAGAGGCCTCGGCCCAACTGGACTCCACGCAGGCTTTCATCGAGGGCCACGTGCTGCGCAGCGCCGACCCGGCAGCAAGGCGGCAGTTGGATGCGGCGCTAGCCATCCTGCGCAACAACGACTTCGACGCCTTCGAAGCCTCCTTCCTGAACGCGCTGGACCCCCTGAAGCTCGCCACCCGCGTGTTCGTGCGCAAGGAAGAGGCCGCCCAGGTAGCCGACAACGTCACGCAGTTGCACCGCCTCGCCGTTGACGAGGACGCCGGGGTGGACGGCGCCTTCCGCATGTTCTCGGCGATGGACGGGACGCGCCGCGGCTTGCGCGCCAGCGAACGCGTGGTGCTGTCCAGCATCGAGGCCGCCAAAGGCCTGGAGTTCGACCACGTGCTCATCCCTCACCTCTCCAAAGGCGAGTTCGGCGACGGGTCGACGGAGAACCGCAACCTGCTGTACGTCGCGATGACGCGCGCCAAGCGCCGCCTCACGATGACCTTCGACCCGCAGCGCCCGTCCCGCTTCCTGAAGGAAGCGGCCCT
This sequence comes from Roseateles sp. GW821-FHT02E12, assembly GCF_059421665.1. Classification (NCBI taxonomy): domain Bacteria; kingdom Pseudomonadati; phylum Pseudomonadota; class Betaproteobacteria; order Burkholderiales; family Sphaerotilaceae; genus Roseateles; species Roseateles sp. GW821-FHT02E12. The sequence goes on along the minus strand of NZ_JBWKVK010000002.1, from coordinate 768,513 downwards.
CGTCGACTGAGCGACGATGATGCTGCCGCCATGAAGCCCCCAGTCATCAATTTCTCCACGCTGCAGGCCACCGTCGAGATCACGGCCACCCTCGCCTTCGCGCTGTCGGGCCTGCTGGCCGGCGCGCGCAAGCAGCTCGACGTCGTCGGCCTGTGCGTCGTCGCGGGCCTGTCGGCCTTCGGCGGCGGCACGCTGCGCGACGTGCTGCTGGACCGCCGGCCCTTCTTCTGGGTCGAGCATGCGGACTGGCTTTGGGCGCTGATGGCGTTGTGCCTGGCGGCCATGCTGTTGATGCGCCGGCGCCACCTCGGGCTCACCGAGCGCGCCATCCAGTGGCCCGATGCGCTGGGCCTGGGCCTCTTCACCGCCAACGGCACGCTGGTGGCGCTGGATGCAGGCATGCCCGCCATCGTGGCGGTGCTGATGGGCGTCATCACCGCCGTCTTCGGCGGCGTGCTGCGCGACATCGTCTGCAACGAGATCCCCGCTGCCTTCCACGACCACCGGCCCTACGCGCTGTGCAGCTTCGTCGGTGGCTGGGTGTTGGTGGCAGCCGTCGCGATGGACGCGCCGCAGTGGGCGGCCATCAGCGCGGCGGCCGCGACAGCGGTGATGCTGCGCGGCCTGGCCTTGTGGACGGGGTGGACGCTGCCGGCCTGGCGGATCAACGCGAAGCGCTAGGGGCCACGATGACCAGCCCACCCGAGGCCTGCCCACGCTGCAAGCTGGCCACTCACGTCAGCCGCAAGCTCTTGCTAATCAATGCAGCAGAAGGCCACCCCGAGGCGCCGCAGTCAGCCTGGAGGCACGGCTGCGCCTGCCATGGCTTTTCCATCGACGACTTAAAGCCGGATTTCGCCCACCAAGGCCCCTTCATGCAGGGTCTGTATTGCGAGGCCTGCGCGATCGGCTACCTCCCCGAGTTCATGGCCAAACCGGCACCGCCCATGTTCAAGGCATATCCCGAAGGGTATCGACGCGTCTTCCCGGACGGCACGCTTGGGGCCCTGCTGAGTCGCATGACGGACGATCCCGATTTGCAAAGCTGAAGCACTTGAGGGCTGAGGCCGCCACACCAGCGCCCCCAATGCAAAGCGGACGCCTTGCGCCAATGCGCAAGACGTCCGCGTGTGCTGGGTGTCTAGCCCGGCTTACCAGCCGATCGTGTAAGTCACCGTCGTCGGCGCCGTCGTGTGCAGCGACGGGCTGAAGTCGCCCACGTCGTCATACGCGAAGCCATAAGCCTTCTTGTTGATACTGTGGTCGTGCCAGAACTTGGCGTACCAGTTGCCCAGTTGGCCGGCCGGGTAGTGCGCGGTCTGCACGTACCAGTTGGCGGGCTGCTCCATCACGTGGCGGTTCAGCGCAGCGCAGACCTGGGCCTGGAGCTGCAGTTGCGTCCCGATGTTGGTCGGGTTGCCGCTTGCGTCCGCCAGCAGGCCGGCGCCCAGCAGCACCATGGCGGTGTCGGGCTTGCCGTTGATGTAGAAGGTGCCGGCCGGTGAGCCGCCTGTGAAGGTGAAGCGGTCACCACTGACGCGGCCGCGGAAGGTGCCGAGGTTCTGCAGCGTGAAGACGAGGTCTTCGTTGCGATAGCGGGCCCAGACGGCGTCGATATAGGGCTGCAGGTAGTTGGCGTTGGCCTGGCCGGGTTTGAAGGTGCCATGGGCCGGGGCCATGATGCGGTACGGCGAGTACGGCGCTTGCGCCAGGGGCTTGAACTGCGCCGGCACTTCGGCAATGAACTTACTGAAGAGCTGGTCACGCGTTTCGGTCAGGGCCTCACCCACGGTCTGGTCGTAGCCGCCCAGGCCTTGCACGCGCAGCTTCAGCGGGAAGCCGAAGTGGTCGACGCGGGTGGTGTTGATGAAGATGCCCTGGTCCGGCTGGCCCAGCGGAATGATGGCCATCTCGCCGAAGTCGAAGTAGACGTCGATGTTGGGATCGGTCGGGTTCTCGATGTTGGCGCCGGCGTAGCCGATGTTGCCGTTGCCGTCGACGACGACCTTGATGTACATCGGCGAGCCCACCGACAGCAAGATGCGAGCCGAGTTCAGCGCGGGAATAGTGATAGTGCGCGTGGCGCTGAGCTTGTGGAAGTAGTTGGTGTACGTCTGGCCGCCCTTGGTCAGCGCGCCGTTGTCGGCGGTGGACATGGGGATGAAGTTGCCCGAGGCGTCCACGCGCACGAACTTGCCGGTGGCCCAGTCCTTGCCAATGATGGCCCAGTAGACCTGGTCATCAGGCCAGCGGCCGCCGGTCTGGTTGACGATGTTGAAGGTTGTGCGGCCGTTCCAGGTACCGGTATTGGTGTTGGTGCCAACGCGGTAGGAAGACGTCAGGTCATTGAAGCCACGGTTGACGAGGTTGGGCTCGTTGGCCGTCAGCACCAGCGAGGCGCCCCCGTAGCTGACGTCGTTGAACAGCGTGGCCTGGTAGCCGGCCTGCACCTTCACGGAAGACACGCGGTCATTCCAGGCAGCGCCGATCCAGCTGGAGTCTGCGCTGGCGCAGAAACTTTCGCCGGTGTAGTTGATGTCGGCGTAGAAGCAGACCGGCCCGGTGGCCACCGGAGGCGTGCCGACGGTGTAGCTGAACTTGGGCGTGTCGTAGGCCGGCGTGCCGTTGTTGTAGGTGAACCAGTAGCTGATGACGTTGCCGGTGGCGACGGTCACCTTCTGCTCATAGCGGCCGTTGGCGGCCGTCATGCGGATGTTCTGCTGCGGACCGTTGTTGACGGTGTAGTGGGCGTCGACCCAGGTGGTCGACACGTTGGACTTGAACCAGATCGTGGCCGTGCTGCCGCTGACTTCGACGCCCTGGTCGTAGTCCGCCGCCGAGGCCGTGCCGAGCAGGCCGAGCATGAGGAAAAGGCAGGCGCTCAAGGAACGCATGCAACGCAAAACAAGATTCACCTTTGTCTCCTTGGCCCGCTCGTCGCACGGATCGGCAGGCTGTTCAGGGGCCCCAACGTTTCTTGGATCAAGAGGCCGGTCTCGACTGCGAAGCCCTACTGCGCTCCCCGGCATGCAGCCGCTGCCAGGGTCAGGCTGCCATCCGAAAGCCAACTGAAAGCGCTTTCAAATTTGGGCGCATCCTCCTGGGAGAGGCAAGAAAGCGGTTTCATGGAAAACCCGTGCGGAGCGTTTTCACGAGTCGCCCGCTTCAGGGACAGTCGATCCCTGCCCCCAGAAGCTCAGCGCGGTCTACAGCCGGCCCGGTGTCGGGTTCAGTGCGAATGCACGGAGCGCAGGTGCGACGCAGGCGCGACCTGCGCCCCGCCCTCCTGGGCCGCGGCGGCCAGACCGTTCAGGATGCCGCACTGATCGGCCCCCTGGGCCGCGCCGCAGCGCTGGCGCAGGTCCTTGAGCTGCTTCTCCAACGCGCGCAGCTCCTTGATGCGGCGCGACACGTGGCCGATGTGCGAATCCAGCAGCGCGTTGACGTCGCCACAGTCGCCGCCCGGTGCATCCTTCACCCGCAGCAGCACACGCACCTCGTCCAGCGACATGTCCAGCCCACGGCAGTAGCGGATGAACTGCAGCCGCTCCAGGTGAGGCGCCTCGTAGACCCGAAAGCCGCCTTGCGTGCGCCCCGGCGCGGGCAGCAGGCCCTCGCGCTCGTAGTAGCGGATGGTGTCAACGGCGGTCGATGAGGCGGCGGCGAGGTCTCCGATCTTCACGGCGGGCTTCCAAGGCGTGTGCGGGCTTCGAGTCTAGACACTTGACTCTGGAGTTGCTCCAGGGATTCCAATAGCCACAACAGCGCTACGACAAGCCCATGAGCTCCCACGATCACGCCCAAGCCGGGCACCGGCACGACAACCATGACCACCACGATCATGGCCATGGCCACGCGCATGAACACGCCCCCGCACCGGCGGCCTGTTGCCACGGCAGCGCCTGCGCCGCCACTGCCGCGCCCCTGCCCGCCCCGGCGCTGGCGGGCGGGCTGCTGCTGCGCATCCCCGCGATGGACTGCCCCACCGAGGAAGGCCAGATCCGCCGCGCGCTGGAGGGCTTTGCCGACGTTCGCCGCCTGCACTTCGACCTGGCGGCGCGCGCGCTAACTGTCCACGCGCCGTCGTCATCGTGGGGCGCGATCACCGCCGCCATCGCCAAGGCCGGCTTCAAGACCGAGACGCTGTCGGCCCCGCCCGCTGCGGAAGACACGGCCACGGCCCGGCGCGCCGAACTCGTCCGCCTGGTGGCCGCGCTGGCCGTGGCGGTGGGCGCCGAGCTGCTGCACTTCTTCGCGCCCGACAGCTTCACCTGGCACGCCGCCGGCATGGCCGTCGCCGCGGTTGCCATCGCGCTATCGGGCCTCGCGGTGTTCCGCAAAGGCCTCACGGCCCTCGCGCACGGCCAGCTCAACATCAACGCGCTGATGTCGGTGGCCGTCATCGGCGCGTTCGCCATCGGCCAGTGGCCCGAGGCGGCCATGGTGATGGCGCTGTACTCGCTGGCCGAGCTGATCGAGGCCCGCTCGGTGGAGCGGGCGCGCAATGCCATCAGCGGCCTGCTGGCGCTGTCGCCCGAGCAGGCCGAGGTGCGCGAACCCGACGGCAGCTGGGCGCGGGTGGAGGCGAAGGCCGTGGCCGTGGGCGCCGTGGTGCGCGTGAAGCCGGGCGAGCGTTTTGCGCTCGATGGCCGCGTCAGGGCTGGGCAAAGCGCGGTCGACCAATCGCCCGTCACCGGCGAGAGCATTCCGGTGGACAAGGCGCCCGGCGACGAGGTCTTCGCCGGCACCATCAACCAGAGCGGCTCGCTGGAGTTCGAGGTCACCAAGCCGGCGGGAGATACGGTGTTGGCCGGCATCATCCACGCCGTCGAAGCCGCGCAAGGGCAGCGCGCGCCCACGCAGCGCTTTGTCGACCGCTTCGCTGCTATCTACACACCCGCCGTCTTCCTGCTGGCGCTGGCCGTGGCCGTCGGCACGCCGCTGCTGCTGGGCTGGCCGTGGCTCACCGGCATCTACAAGGCGCTGGTGCTGCTCGTCATCGCCTGCCCCTGCGCGCTGGTCATCTCCACGCCGGTCACGGTCGTCAGCGGCCTGGCCGCGGCGGCGCGACGCGGCATCCTCATCAAGGGCGGCGTGCATCTGGAAGAAGCACGCAAGCTCAAGGTGCTGGCGCTGGACAAGACCGGCACGCTTACCGAAGGCCGCCCCAGGCTTGTCGCCCAACACGTGCTCGCAGCCGACCTGCCGGAGGACCGTGTGCTGCGCATCGCCCGCAGCCTCGCGGCGCGGTCTGACCACCCTGTCTCCAAGGCCGTGGCCACCGGGCTGGACGGCGAAGCGCTGCCGGTGGACGGCTTCGGCGCCGAGCTGGGCCTGGGCGTGCACGGTCGCGTTGACGATCTGGACGTGGTGCTGGGCAACCACCGTTGGATTCACGAGCGCGGCCAGTGCTCGCCCGAGCTCGAGGCGCTGATGCACGAGCACGAAGCCCAGGGCCGCACCGTGTCGCTGCTGGCCGATGGCAGCCGCGTGCTCGCCCTCTTCGCGGTGGCCGACACCACCAAGGCCACCAGCCGCGAGGCCGTCGCCGAGCTGATCGCGATGGGTGTGCGCCCGGTCATGCTCACGGGCGACAACCCGTCCACGGCGCGGGCCATCGGCAACCAGGTGGGCATCACCGAGGTGCAAGCCAACCTGCTGCCGCAGGACAAGCAGCAGGCCATCGTCGCGCTGGGCCGCCACGGTGCGGTGGGCATGGTGGGCGACGGCGTCAACGACTCGCCCAGCCTCGCGGCGGCCGCTGTCGGCTTCTCGATGGGCGCCGCAGGCACCGACACCGCCAAGGAGGCGGCCGACGTGCTCATCATGAACGACGACCTGCGCAAGGTGCCGGAGACCATCCGCCTGTCCCAGCGCACCTACGCCGTGCTGTGGCAGAACATCGCGCTGGCGCTGGGCATCAAGGCGGTGTTCTTCGTGCTCGCCGTGTTCGGCAGCGCGACGATGTGGATGGCCGTTTTCGCCGACATGGGTGCGAGCCTGCTGGTGGTGTTCAACGGGCTGCGGCTGCTGCGCGGCGTGCGTCGCTAGAAGAACAACGGCCGCCCGAAGGCGGCCGTTCTGCAGGCGCAGCGCCGGGTCAGTTCAGCGCCAAACGCTCACGCGCCGCGGCGTACTCGCGCTTGAGCCGCGCCACCAGTTGCCCCGCCGGCAGCACCTCGCGCACCGCGCCGATGCCCTGGCCGCTGCCCCAGATTTCCTTCCAGGCCTTGGCTGCGCTGCCACCGAAGTTCATCGCGCTCGGGTCGCTCTCGGGCAGCTTGTCGGGGTCCATGCCGGCCGCCACGATGGAGCCGCGCAGGTAGTTGCCATGCACGCCGGTGAAGAGGTTGCTGTAGACGATGTCGTCGCTGTTGCTGGCGACGATCATCTGCTTGTACTCGTCGCTGGCGCGGGCCTCTTCGGTCGCGATGAAGGCCGAGCCGATGTAGGCCAGGTCCGCGCCCATGGCCTGGGCGGCCAGGATGGCGTCGCCGGTGGCCATGGAGCCCGACAGCGCCAACGGGCCGTCGAACCATTCACGGATTTCGTGGACGAGCGCGAACGGGCTCTTCACGCCGGCATGGCCACCCGCGCCGGCCGCCACGGCGATGAGGCCGTCGGCGCCCTTCTCGATGGCCTTCTTGGCGAACTTGTTGTTGATGATGTCGTGCAGCACGATGCCACCCCAGGCATGCACGGCAGCGTTCACATCCTCACGCGCGCCGAGCGACGTGATGACGATGGGCACCTTGTACTTGGCGCACACCTCCATGTCGTGCTGCAAGCGCTCGTTGCTCTTGTGCACGATCTGGTTGATGGCGAAGGGCGCGGCAGGCTTGTCCGGGTTGGCGCGGTTGTAGGCGGCCAGCGTTTCGGTGATCTCGGCAAGCCACTCGTCGAGCAGTTCGGCCGGGCGGGCGTTGAGCGCCGGCATGGAGCCGACGATGCCGGCCTTGCACTGCTCGATGACGAGCTTGGGGTTGCTGATGATGAACAGCGGCGAGCCGATGACCGGCAGCGGCAGGTTCTTCAGGATGGGAGGCAGGGCCAAGTTCGGTCTCCGTCAGAAGGCTTCGAGTTCAAGGGCGGTCACGCTGTCGGCGCCGTCGACGATGGCGGCACGCAGCGACGCGGTGCGCGGCAGGATGTGCTCGGCATAGAAACGCGCAGTCACGATCTTGGCGGCCATGAATTCCTTGTCAGTCGCCAAGGCGTCTTCCGCAGCCATCAGCGCGCGGGCCAGTTGCCAGCCAGCGACGAGGTTGCCCGCCAGCATCAGGTAGGGCACCGAGCCGGCGTAGGCCGCGTTCGGGTTGCTCTTGGCCGAGCCGGCGATGAAGTCGACGGCGGCGAGGAAGTCCTCGCGCGAGGCGCGCAAGGCTTTCAGAACGGCGCGGGCAGCCACGCTGTCGCGCTTGGCCAGTTCGCCTTCCGTTCCCTCGATCTGCCCGGCCACGGCACGGGCCAGTTGGCCGCCGTCGCGCGAGGTCTTGCGGCCGACGAGGTCGTTGGCCTGGATGGCCGTCGTGCCTTCGTAGATCGTCAGGATCTTGGCATCGCGGTAGTACTGCGCCGCACCGGTCTCCTCGATGAAGCCCATGCCGCCGTGCACCTGCACGCCGAGGCTCGTGACCTCCAGGCTCATCTCGGTGCTGTAGCCCTTCACCAGCGGCACCATGAAGTCGTAGAAGGCCTGGTTCTGCTTGCGCGCATCCGCATCGGGATGGTGGTGGGCCGCGTCAAACGCCGCCGCAGCGGTGCTCGCCATCGCGCGGCAGCCCTCGGTCAGCGAGCGCATCGTCATCAGCATGCGGCGCACGTCGGGGTGGTGAATGATGGCGGCGCTGCCAGCCACAGAACCATCCACGGGGCGCGACTGCACGCGGTCCTTCGCATAGCCCACGGCCTTTTGGTAGGCGCGGTCAGCGATGGCGATGCCCTGCAGGCCGACGCCGTAGCGGGCCGCGTTCATCATGATGAACATGTACTCCAGGCCGCGGTTTTCCTGGCCGATCAGCGTGCCGATGGCGCCGCCGTGGTCGCCAAACTGCAGCACGGCCGTCGGGCTGGCCTTGATGCCCATCTTGTGCTCGATGGACACGCAGTGGGCGTCGTTGCGGGCTCCCAGCGAGCCGTCGGCATTCACGAGGAACTTCGGCACCAGGAACAGGCTGATGCCCTTCACGCCTTCCGGCGCGCCGACCACGCGGGCCAGCACGAGGTGGACGATGTTCTCGGCCATGTCGTGCTCACCGTAGGTGATGAAGATCTTCGTGCCGAAGACCTTGTAGGTGCCATCGCCCTGCGGCTCGGCACGCGTGCGCACCAGGGCCAGGTCGGAGCCGGCCTGGGGCTCGGTCAGGTTCATCGTGCCGGTCCACGAGCCGTCCAGCAGCTTGGGGATGTAGACAGCACGTTGCTCATCGCTGCCGGCGGTCAGCAGTGCCTCGACGGCGCCGTCGGTCAGCAGCGGGCACAGCGCGAAGCTCATGTTGGCCGCTTGCAGCATCTCGTTGCAGGCCGCGGCGATGGTCTTGGGCGCACCCTGACCGCCGAACTCGGTCGGGTGAACCAGCCCTTGCCAGCCGCCCTCGGCGTAGGCGCGGAAGGCCTGCTTGAAGCCGGGCGTCGTCGTGACGACGCCGTCTTTCCAGCTCGACGGGTTCTTGTCGCCCTCGAAGTTCAGCGGCGCGATGACGTCCTGCGTCAGCTTGGCGCACTCCTCCAGCACGGCGGCGGCGGTGTCCAGGCCGAAGTCGGAGAAGGCGGGGACTTGCTGCGTTAGGGAATCCAGCCCGGCGAGGTGCTGGATGTTGAAGAGCATGTCTTTGACGGGGGCTTGGTAACTCATTTGTTCCTCCTGACGGAAACAAAAAGGGCGCCGCGACAGGTTCAGTCGGGCGCCCGGCAGTGATCAGCGCGTGGGTTTACAGCGCAGCGACGAGTTCAGGCACGGCCGTGAACAGATCGGCTTCCAGACCGTAGTCGGCCACCGAGAAGATCGGTGCCTCAGGATCCTTGTTGATCGCGACGATGACCTTGGAGTCCTTCATGCCGGCCAGATGCTGGATGGCACCCGAGATGCCGGCGGCGATGTAGAGCTGGGGCGCCACGATCTTGCCGGTCTGGCCGACCTGCCAGTCGTTGGGGGCATAGCCTGCGTCCACGGCAGCGCGCGAAGCACCCAGCGCGGCGCCCAGCTTGTCGGCCAGCGGCGTCAGCACTTCCATGAACTTGTCGTTCGAGCCCAGGGCACGGCCACCCGACACGATGATCTTGGCGGCGGTCAGCTCGGGGCGATCGCTCTTGGTCACCTCACGGCCGACGAAGCTGCTCTTGCCGCTGTCAGCGGCCGAGGCGACGGTCTCGACGGTGGCCGAGCCACCCGTGGCGGCGGCCGGGTCGAAGCCGGTCGTGCGCACGGTCAGCACCTTGGTCGCGTCGCTGCTCTGCACGGTCGCGATGGCGTTGCCGGCGTAGATCGGGCGCTCGAAGGTGTCGGCGCTGATGACCTTGGTCACGTCGCTCAGCTGGGCCACATCGAGCAGGGCCGCGACACGGGGCGCCACGTTCTTGCCCGAGGCGGTCGCCGGGAACAGCAGGTGGCTGTAGCCGGACGCCAGCGCGATGACTTGCGCGGCGACGTTCTCGGCCAGGCCTTCGGCCAACGCGGCGGAGTCGGCGTGCAACACCTTGGTGACACCGGCGATCTGTGCGGCAGCCGCGGCGGCAGCCGCAGCGTTGTGGCCTGCGACCAGCACATGGACTTCACCACCGGTGGCGGCAGCAGCAGTGACGGTGTTCAGCGTGGCGCCCTTGATGTGGGCGTTGTCGTGTTCGGCAATAACCAGGGCAGTCATCAGATCACCTTCGCTTCGTTCTTCAGTTTGTTCACCAGGGCGGCCACATCGGCCACCTTCACGCCAGCGCCGCGCTTGGGCGGCTCGCTGACCTTCAGCGTCTTGATGCGCGGCGTCACGTCCACGCCGAGATCGGCCGGCTTGACGATGTCGAGCTGCTTCTTCTTGGCCTTCATGATGTTGGGCAGCGTGACGTAGCGCGGCTCGTTCAGGCGCAAGTCGGTCGTCACGACGGCCGGCAGGCTCAGGGACACGGTCTCCAGGCCGCCGTCGACCTCGCGGGTCACGGCCACCTTGTCGCCGGTCACTTCGACCTTGGACGCGAAGGTGCCTTGCGGCATGCCGGTCAGCGCAGCCAGCATCTGGCCGGTCTGGTTGCAGTCGTCATCGATGGCCTGCTTGCCGAGGATGACCAGGCTCGGCCCTTCCTTGTCCACCAGCGCCTTCAGCAGCTTGGCGACGGCCAGCGGCTGCAGTTCGAGGTCGGCGGGCGTCTCGACGAGGATGGCGCGGTCGGCACCGATGGCCATGGCGGTGCGCAGGGTTTCCTGGCACTGCGTGACGCCGCAGGACACGGCGATGACCTCGGTCACGACGCCCTTCTCTTTCAGGCGCACGGCCTCTTCGACGGCGATCTCGTCGAAGGGGTTCATGGACATCTTCACATTGGCAATGTCGACGCCCGTGCCGTCGCTCTTGACGCGTACCTTGACGTTGTAGTCGACGACGCGTTTGACAGGAACCAAGACCTTCATCGAAAACTCCAGCTCGAATTGACGTAAACGTTAACCAGATTCTACGGGTGCTCCGCGCGGGAGCGGCGCATAAAAAAGCACGATCGTTCGATTCTAGCCAGAGGTCTGCCAACGCCAACAGAAGTCTTTTTGGAGAGGCCTCTCGAATCGCGAAGCTAGACTGCTTGCGCACATGCAGATTGACCCTCCCCTGAGCCGAGAAATCGGCGTCTTCGACTCCGGCGTCGGCGGCTTCACGGTGCTGCGCGAGCTGCGTGACCTGCTGCCCACCGCGCGCCTGCGCTACCTGGCCGACACGGCCTATGCGCCCTATGGCGGCCGCAGCCCGGAGGAGATCCGCGCGCGCAGCATCGCCATCACCGAGCATCTGGTCGGGCGCGGCGCCACGCTGATCGTCGTTGCCTGCAACACGGCCACAGCCCACGCCATCGAGGCGCTGCGCGCGCGCTGGCCCGCCCTGCCCTTCGTCGGCACTGAGCCCGGCATCAAGCCCGCCGTCGCGGCCACGCGCAACGGCCGCATCGGCCTGCTCGCCACGCCAGCCACGGCGGCGAGTGCCCGGTTGAGGGCGCTCATCGAGCGCCACGCGGGCGGGCGCGAGGTGGTTGTGCAGGGTTGTCCGGGCATCGTCGACCGTATCGAGGCCGGCGACCTTGCGAGCGCCGAGTTGCGCGCGCTCGTCGAGCGCTACTCCGAGCCGCTACGAGCCGCCGGCATCGACACGGCCCTGCTCGGCTGCACCCACTACCCGCTGATCGAGCCGATGTGGCAGGCCGCGCTGGGCCACGGGGTTCAGCTGCTGCGCATCGAGACCGCCGTGGCGCGCCGCGCCGCCGATCTGTGGGCGCCGGCGCCAAGCGATGTGGCCGCACTCGACATCGACACCAGTGGCAACCCGGCCGTATTGCAGGCGTGGATCAGCAATGTGCTCGGCTGGCGAGACCTGAACGTGCACGCCTGGCAACCCGAAAACAAGAACGGCCAGCAAGCGCTGACCGTTTGAGGAGCTGAGGCATGGTGCCTGGGACGGGACTTGAACCCGTACGTCCCTTTCGAGACGGCGGATTTTAAGTCCGCTGCGTTTACGCCAAATCATTGATTCAAAAAGACTTTTTTCGGACCCCATGCAATCTGTGCAAGATTTTGTGCAAGTTTGCGGCCGAAAGGCGCATGCCCCAGAGGGTTTTTAGCTCTGCCTAGAACACTGCTGCCCCGCCCGGCTCAGCCATGACATCGCCCAAGCGTGGAGTGAGAGTCATGTATCCAGATGAGGCTGCCGACGGCGAGGAAGCAAGTCAAAGCGATATGCCAAGGGGCTCTCGGCGCGTTGCGGCTGAGGCGGCGACATGGATCGCAGGTTTGCATGGCTCGACTACGACGTCAGCAAGCATTTGCGGTGCGTTGCTTGGCAGGCCCGCTCGCCGGCCCATCGATACGCGTATGAGCGTATGAAGGCGGTGTGGGACGCAGCAGGGATGCTGCCGCCCGTGCACCTTAGCTGAGGCTCTGGCAGCTTTTTCAAAGCGCTGACGACCACTCGCCTCGTTAGCCCAAATTGCGTTTTCATCGTCCCTGGAGTAGCGTCAGTTCATAACCATTCAGGGAGTGATGATGCGAATCGAAAAGGTGAAGGTTGAGGGTTTCCGGCTGCTCCAAGACGTGGAGATATTGCTAGAAAAAGATTCGACAGCAATCGTCGGAAGAAACAATAGCGGAAAGACCTCGTTCACCGAAGTCTTTGATCGCTTCATTGGCGAGAGCGGCGCGTCTTTCCGTCTTGAGGACTTTTCTGCTGCGAATAGGGAGCAGTTTTGGACGGCAAAGACGTTGCGCGAAAAGGAAGCAAAGCCTGAAGAAATTCTTGCTGCACTTCCCAAAATCAGCCTCACACTGACTTTTAACTATGACACCGGTGCGGCCAGCTTAGGCACCCTGTCTCCATTTATCATCGATCTCGATGTTGCGTCGACCAAAGCGGTCGTGCAAGTCGAGTATGCGCCAGTTTTATCCGCTCTCGCAAGCTTGCTTGATACGACGGCTACCCCCGATGGGGTCGAGCCTAGAATTCATTTCTTCCGCACCTTACGTGAGACACTGCCTAAGGCGTATAAGGTCCGGGTTGGCGCAATCGATCCTACCGATCCAAACAACCGTCGCGACTTCGAGGGAACATCAGCTCTGGAAGCGCTCGTCCAGTGCAATTTTGTCCGCGCGCAGCGAACATTGGACAAGCCGAAAGCCGGCGACACAGATGTAATTGGCAAGTTGCTCAGCACGCTCTTTAAAACCGCGACGGCACCAACGGCGGCAGCAGCAGACCAAGCGCTAGCACTTCAGCTCAAAGCGTCGGTTGAAAATATTGAGCGAACGGTGCAGGGCGACTTCGACGGAATGTTGAAAAAGCTTCTGCCGGCTATGGGTGCGCTCGGCTTCCCTGGGCTAAATGACACTGAGCTTCGTCCAGAAACCTCCCTGAATGTCGAGGCGCTCTTGAGCGACCACACAAAGGTTTTTTATACCGGAACTGATGGTGTTCACTTACCTGAGGGCTATAACGGACTTGGCACCCGCAATTTAATTTATATGCTTCTGCAGCTCGAAAGCTATCACAAGCTCTATCGGGCGCGGGCTATCCGCCCTGCTACTCATTTGGTATTTATTGAAGAGCCTGAGGCCCATTTGCATCCACAAATGCAAGAGGTATTCATACAGCAGTTAAATCAAGCTATTCAGAAGCTCTCTGAAGCTTACCCCGACGAACCCAAGTGGAATGTGCAATTCGTCATCACGACGCATTCGCCGCATGTGGCAAACGCAGCTTCCTTTGAAGCTGTCCGCTACTTCTTGAACGAACTAGTGTCCGAGAAGACGAGGCGTACAAAAGTAAAAGATTTTCGGAAGGGCGCCGCAGTCATTCCCACTGATGATCAGAATTTCCTTCATCAGTACATGACGCTGACGAAATGCGACCTCTACTTTGCCGATAAGGCAATCATGGTAGAGGGCACAACGGAACGAATTCTGTTGCCGCGCCTGCGCGAGCTTACGGACAAGCTTCCCGATGCCAAACATAAGCTTGGAAGCCAGTATGTCACCTGTGTGGAAGTGGGCGGAGCTTACGCACACATCTTCTATCCGCTTATTGATTTCTTGGAGCTGAAAACGCTGATCGTCACTGATCTCGACTCGGTCCAACAAGTTGAGAAGGAGAAAAACGGGAAGAAGAGAAAAGTATGGGAGAAGTGTCCCGTCGCTGATGGCGAGAAAACATCCAACGCTGCAATTGTCAATTGGTTTAAGCCATCCGACGCCGAGGATGATTGGCAAATATCGCTCAAGGAAATAATGAGCAAAACGGACGGGGACAAGCGCAAAGGCAGTCGACGTATTGCGTATCAAGTTCCTGAAGATCCCAAGGGCGCCGCATGCGCTAGGAGCTACGAAGACGCCTTAGCGCTTGCAAATCGCGACCGATTCACATGGCCTGGTGAACAGGACGAAGCGACAGAGGCCTGGGACATTGCGCAAGGCCTCGGCAAGGCAGACACCGCACTGCAATTTGCCATCCGCGAGAAAGATTGGATTGTTCCGAGATATATCCGCGAAGGCCTGATCTGGTTATCGGAGCCACCTTCGGCGCCGTCCGCAATGCCAAACGCTGATCTCTTCGATTCAGACGAAGCACAGCAGGTGGCGGCATGACTTCAGCCGTAGAGAATCCGGCGCTCGTCGCAGCTATGCAAGCGCAAGAGAAGATTAACGGCGCATTAGATGCTGGACAGAGTTTTCGCCTTGAAGCAGGAGCAGGCGCCGGCAAGACTTATTCACTCGTCGCCGCGCTAAAGCGCATCATTTCCAAGCGCGGCCCCGCCCTAATCCAGTCAGGTCAGCGGGTAGCGTGCATAACGTACACGGAAGTAGCGCGAAACGAAATTGCGCAGGAGATCGAAGAACACCCCGCCGTTCTTGTCGCCACGATCCATGCATTCTCGTGGGCATTTCTCGGGCAATTTCAGAAATCGCTTCGGGAACTCATTGCCGCCAAAGACGAATACAAAGAGAAAGTTGAACAGGGTGGCGGAATTGGCGTCAAGCGCGTGGACTACGATCTTGGTTTTTTTGGGGTGAACGACGAACACATAACGCTCAGCCACGACGATATTCCCAAATTCATGGCGGAACTCCTTTCCCAAGAGAAATTTCGCCGACTTTTAGCGCAACAGTTCCCAGTCATCTTTATTGATGAATACCAAGACACTGATCTTGGGTTCATGGAAGCCATATCAGAGCAATTTCTAAAGACGGGTACAGGCCCGCAGATTGGTCTTTTTGGCGATCACTGGCAGACCATCTATCGCAGCGATTATGAGCTTGCAGACTACCCCGTCGAGGGAATTGACAAAGGATCGAATTTTCGATCAGTGCCTGCGGTCGTGAACGTTCTCAATCAGCTTCGGCCAGAACTCACTCAGGCGGTCAGTGATCCACAGGCCCAAGGTGAGGCACGCTTCTTCCATGCCAACGCGTATAGCGGCGCAAGAACAGATGAAGCACATTCCAAGGGGGATTTGCCACCCGATTTGGCGCGCGAGACGCGCAAAGCGCTGCTGGAGCGCTTACAAGGTGAAGGCTGGGATTTAGCCAATACGAAGATACTCATGCTGACGCACAATGTCCTTGCGGCGGAGCAAGGCTACCCCAATATAGCTAGCATATACGCCGGCCGCACAGATCAATTTGTTAAGAAGGAAGACCCAGCAATAAAGTTCTTCGCTGAAATTATAGAGCCGGTGTGCAAAGCATATTCGGACTCTCGATACGGCGACATGTTTAAGCTATTTGGCTCAAGCTTGGTGATTTCAAAACATGCGGACAAGGCGAGTTGGCGCGCAGACATGGACAAACTTCTCACGTTGCGAACCACTGCCACTGTCGGCGACGTGATAGATCACCTGAAAGCCACCAAACGCCCTCCCCCACCTGATCGTGTTCTGCGTCGAGACGCAGAGCTAGCAGCACTGGAAGGAAATCCTGTCCCGGAAGAGTCAACTTCTCTTGAGAGATATCGTCTATTGCGGGCCGTGCCGTACGTTGAAATCATCGAAGTCTGTAAGTTCATCGAACGGCGAACTCCCTTTGCCACGCAGCACAGCGTAAAAGGCGCTGAGTTTGAAAATGTTTTGGTTGTTCTCGGCGGCGGGTGGAATCACTACAACTGGCCACTACTGCTTGAGCTTCTAGAAACGAAAAAGCTGACCGCCAAGAATACGAAAGGCTACTACCGCGCTAGAAATCTCTTCTACGTTTCCGTATCGCGACCAATGAGGCGGCTAGCCGTTCTAGCAACCCAACAACTGTCTGGCAGTGCATTGGCATCGGCCCAGCGATTGTTCGGAGACGCAAACGTAGAGCCGGTGGCAATACCCACATCCGGACCCTAGCGTCGTCGACGCTAGCGCGACGCGTGGGCTGTCTTCGGACGCTAAGCCAGCCCATCGAGCCTATCTTGTCTTCAAAGTTCTCTTGGGGTTTTCTTCTTATAAGTGCTCTCAAGGGCACCTACAGCCTATCAAAGTGCTCTTGAGAGCACTTTTTATTGACTTATCTGGCGTGCGCGTGTTACCAATGAACTATGGTTCACCACGTCCCCGACACGATGAGCGCGCGCAACAAGCTCCTGACGGCTCCCCCCTTTGCGGTTGAGCAAGCCCTGACGCGCCTCGGCGCAAACCTCCGCACGGCCCGGATCCGTCGCGACCTGTCCATCATGGACCTGGCCGAGAAGATCGGCGTCGGCAAGCGGGCCATCATGGATGCGGAGAAAGGCAAGCCGTCCACCGGGATCGCCGTCTACTTCGCCATGCTCTGGGCGCTCGATCTGCTTGGCCCCGCTTCGGATCTGGCAGCGCCCGAGACAGACAGCGAAGGCCAGACGCTGGCGTTAGCCCGAGAACGCATGAAGGTCGGAAAGACCGAGGCCGACAATGACTTCTGAGCCGTCGGAGTGCTTTGTCTACATCACCCTCCCCGGCTACACCGAACCGGTGACGGCTGGCCGTTTCACGCTCACTGTTGGCCGCACCGGCAATCCAGAAGGACGATTCGTCTACGGTCGCAGTTACCTTGAGCGGCCCAATGCCGTGCCGCTCGATCCGGTAGAACTAAAGCTTGGCTCACGCGTCTATACGACGGCAGCCATGGGCGGGGTGTTTGGCGCGATCCGTGACGCCAGCCCTGACCATTGGGGCCGAGGCGTCATTGAGCGGCATCTTGGCCGTGGGTCATTGAACGAGCTTCAATACTTGCTTCATTCGCCTGATGACCGCGCGGGCGCGCTTGGCTTTGGCCTCAACCACGCTCCCCCGGCGCCGCGGCGGGTCTTCAATCGCACCCTTGATCTGGCCAACCTGCAGCAGCTCGCAGACAACATCCTGGCCGACGAAGATCAGGCAGATACGGCTGATGCGCGTCAGGTCGAGAACCTGCTATTGCTCGGCACGTCGATGGGTGGCGCGCGGCCCAAAGCAGTCGTTGAGGATCAAGACGGCCTTTGGATCGCCAAATTCAATCGGTCTGGCGACCGATGGGACAGCGCCAAGGTCGAGCACGCCATGCTTTTGCTCGCACGCGCGTGCGGCCTTGACGCGGCTGAGAGCCGTGTCGTCGAAATCGCTGGACGCTCAGTGCTGCTGGTGAAGCGATTTGACCGTCAGCGCATCGAGGGCGGCTACATGCGCGCGCGCATGGTTAGCGCCCTGACACTGCTCCGCGCTGAGGATACACACCGGTCGCGCGAACAGTGGTCCTATGTCACGCTCGCCGAGGAACTGCGGCGCATCTGCAAAGAGCCGGAGATCAATGCCGAGGAATTGTTCAAGCGCATGTGCTTTAACGCGCTCATCAGTAATACCGACGATCACCCGCGCAACCATGCTGTGATTGCACGCCGCACCGAATGGTTCCTGTCACCCGCTTACGACTTGACGCCCTTCACGCCCTTGAGCGTCGAACGTCGCGACCTCGCGATGACTTGTGGTGACCAAGGGCGGCGAGCAAGCGCGGCTAATCTGATGTCGCAGCATGCGCGCTTTCTCCTTACAAACGACGCGGCGACTTCGATTCTTCGAACGATGACCGATCAGGTGCGCGCCAGTTGGTATTCAACCGCGCGCACTGCGGGCGTCAACGAGCGCGACTGCGACCGGATCGCAGGCGCATTTGTCTATCCAGGGTTTGAGGAAGCGACCGAAAATCAATGAATTGCGGTCATTTCGTTCGCCGCATGTGGAGGGTCAATGCGTAAGGCGCCAACAGAAGCCGAAAAAGTCAGCATCGCTGCGCTACTCAACTTTTGCAACGATGAGGGAGCCCCCGCAACGCCCGTCCCACGGGATAGCGAAGACAAGCCTGATGCGCTATTTGAATGGGCTGGTACTCGGATTGCGTGCGAATGCATACAGGTGCCGCCCGAGTACATCTATCAGCAGCAGTACAAGAAGCGCGACCAAGGCGCTTGGAATGGCAAACCGATACTCACCGTGTTATGCCCTAATGAACCTCATCTATGGGTTGCCGAAGCAATTCAGAAGAAAACGAAACTTCATGCAGGGTATCTAGCGACGACCGGTGCTCAGAAAGCTTGGCTCCTGATTCATACACCGACGCACGCACAGCAGTTCTACGTGGACGATGGTAAAGAATGGATACGGCGGGCCGTAGAACATGGCTCAAAGATGGTTCAGCACGCGTTTGAACAGATCTTCTTGTGGACGCCGCAAGACGGAATTCGGCGCATCTGGCACAGGGCGGATGACGCTGGCGTCTCGTCAACGCTAACCTTTGACTTTTCCAGCGGCTACCCGACCCTCTGCACAAATCAGATTGCCGTTCCTTTTAGAACCTTGGACCCAGGAGAGGCCGGGCCGCGTGAGACGCTGAGCGAAGTGTTTTCTGACGCGGAAATTATTTCAGTTCCACCCAAAGATCCGGCCTTCCTGCCACATCAGCCTGCCAAACGCCTGGTGCAATATGAATGCCGCACGCTCGTTTGGCCGGACCGCGCTGAACTTAAAATCGCATGTCGCTTTATCGGCGAAGAAGGTGAACCTGAGCTTCACACACAGAAGTTGGAAAATATTCCCCCGGGCACGCAGCAGTTGTGCCACCTCGTGCATGAATTTCGAGCGCCGCAACGGCTGCGCACGCAGCACGGCCCTATGTCGTGAGCGTAGCCGGTGTGACGCGTTGCTCGCTCGCGTCCGGTCTATGCCTCCGCCCTGGCGCCATCGGCGCCTCACCCTTGCGCGACGCGAGGGGCTGGCCCCTTAGGGTCTTCGGCCGCGCGTTGGTGGCGCAGCCATGGAGGCACGGCGGCTTCTCAAGGGTTCGAGCGGAGCTGGAGCCCGCCGCCTGGCGCGAGCGGCAAGTTGGCGCCAGGCGGGGTATTCGCGATAGGGATCGTGACCCCTGGGCTGCGACCTGCACCGCAGGGCTCAGGGCGCTTCAATGCCTAGAGCCCGGCCCTGGATGCAACGCGCGCGCAGGGATCGCCCCATACGGCTCACCTCGCGTCGATGGCTAGCATTGCCTCACGGAGGAAAAAATGACAACAGTCTTCTATTCGTGGCAAGCCGACCGCCCCACTACGACAGGCCGGAATCTGGTCGAAAAAGCGCTTCGCCAAGCTATCAAGGAGCTTAGGAGCGACGCCGAGATCGAAGAGCCTATTCGTGAGACGCTCGCCCTGGACAAAGACACGCAAGGCGTGGGCGGCTCGCCGCCCATTGCTGACACGATTTTCAAGAAGATTGACGAAGCGACAGTATTCGTACCTGATCTAACCTTTGTCGGCGTCCGAGCGGACGGTCGCCCGATGGCCAACCCCAATGTCCTTATTGAGTATGGCTGGGCCTCCAAAGCGCTCACACACAAAAGGATTGTTGCGGTCATGAATACGGCCTATGGCGCCCCTACTAGTCAGACGCTGCCGTTTGACATGATCCACCTCCGGCATCCGATCCAATATTCTTGCGAAGAGGGTGCAGACTATGCGACCCGGAAAATTGCTTGCGACGGTCTCGTCAAGCATTTGAAGGTCGCGCTCACAGCCATACTTGGCGATGATTCAACCAAGCCCAGTGCGCCCAGTCGACCACTCTTCGAAGCACGTCAGCCGCTCCACGGTCAATCGCGCTTCCGCGGTTCGGTCGAGCCTATTGGGGCTCCCTACAGCCCCCTCCCTTTTGGGTCGAATCCTCTTGGCGCGCTGTACCTTCCGGTGGCCGCCGCATCAATGTGGCTGCGACTCATGCCTCAATATGCCCTAGAGCCAACCTTCTCCGTCAGCACGAAGAAGATTGAAACGGCGTTGACGGCAACGGGCAATATCATCCTGCCGCTCAACGGGGCCGATGGTGGAAACATTCACTACATCCGGGGTATTGATGGTTTCGGGGTGAGTGTCGGCCTCAACGAGGAGAAAATAGGATCTGTGATCTTTGGGCTCACAAATGGCGAGGTATGGACAATTGATACGCTGCGTCTCGCGATTAATCCTAATGTCATCTATTTCAAGGAAGAAAATTTTTCGAGCTGCTTGGCAGACTGTGCAACTTACTTGAAACGCATAGGCGTCAACGGCCCCTATCGTTGGATCGCAGGTCTTGAAGGCATTGCAAAACGAGGCTTCATACCGGAGGGGCGGACTGTGCCAATGCGGAACCCAGTGATACTTTCAGATTGCGTAATGGCAGAAGGCGAATTTTCGGGTGAGCCAGTTGATGCCAAAAGCGCTCTCATACCCTTCTTTGAAGGGGTATTCGGCGCCGCTCATCTCACGCGCTGACTTTGCGACAGCGTCGCTGCCTCAACGTATTTCAGAAAAATTCCAAGGCAGCAAAATTCGTGAAATATGCCACGCGCGCCATCTAGCGCACCTACCGAGTGGATCATCTAGCATTGAACCCCCTCAACAAGAGTATTAGGTCATGGCTAGTGATCTCTGGAACATCGTTCTGAACGTCGTTGCGTCGTTCATTTATGCAGGCATGATCTGGTTGTGGCAACGACGCCGTGCCAAGCCTTCTCTGACCTCTCCGGCAGCGGTGCCACAAGCAGCACCTTATGAGCCGTCACTCGACAGCCGCGCCCAGAATCGAAGGACTCTCGAACATGCCGGTCATCAATTCTTCTTCTATCTCCTGACCTTCGCCCTGCTCTACCTGTCGATTACGATGCCACCACTCTTTAAGGCGTTGTTCTCAAAGGCGGCCTTGCTGCTCAGCGATGCCCGGTTTATCGGTTCATATCTGCCCGACGTTCCCGTCGGCAGGCAGTATCTGCAAATCAGCTTTTTCTTGTTTGCTGCCGTGCTGTATTGGCCACTGCTGCTCATCGCCGAGTTCTTCACTTCGTTGATCTATCCGGTGGTTGACAAGGTGTGGCGTGTCACGCCCCGTATCTGGAGGGCGATCAAGCTGCTGTTCTGCACCGTCCTTTGCGTTCCCGTTGCTGGAACGTCGATATGGTTGTTCTACGAAAAGAGCTTTACTGACGCCCTCGTCATGGTTCTCTTCGTATGCGGCCTGGTCTTCGTGATGGGACAGGCTCAAAGCGAACGACGCCATGTTTGAGATCGTTGCGAAACCGCGCTTGTCGAATTCGGCGCTAAACCGTCACAATACCAACAAGGCATTTTTGCCTGACGAGCTTCGGCAAGACGAAACACTTTAAGGACACAGCTATGGCATCTCTTCAGGATCTTTTGGCCCAGCGGGCGGCCCTCGAACAGCAAATCGCCGAAACGACTGCGAAGGAGCGCGGGGACGCTGTTGCCAAGGTCAAGTCCTTGATGGCGGACTACGGCCTGACCATTGCCGACCTGAGCACCCGTACACCCAAGGGGGCCAAGGTATCCAAGGTTGCCGCTAAATATCGCAATACGGCGACCGGCGAAACTTGGAGTGGCCGTGGTCTGCAGCCCAAGTGGCTGAAGGCCGCCATCTCCGGCGGCGCCAAGCTTGGAGATTTCGCGGTCTGACTCTTTCAGCCGCTGCTACAAAGGCCACCTCTCGGTGGCCTTTTTCTTGATGACCCGAATCGTGTGCAGTTGAGCCTAAAGGTGCCGCATCTTCATGCCACCTTCCGGCACGACGATTTGCGTAGCGGGACGGTGGACAGTCACATCAGCCATACCGGTTTTTGCCCAGATCAGTGACAGCGCAATATGCGATAGGCCGGCGGTCAGGCGATTAAGGTCGAGACCTTCCGGAAGCCGCGCTTGGTGCGCGATCTTGTTTCGAACGCTAATGCACGTCGAGATGAACTTCT
Organism: Roseateles sp. GW821-FHT02E12; assembly: GCF_059421665.1. Taxonomy (NCBI): domain Bacteria; kingdom Pseudomonadati; phylum Pseudomonadota; class Betaproteobacteria; order Burkholderiales; family Sphaerotilaceae; genus Roseateles; species Roseateles sp. GW821-FHT02E12. Next base: position 746,567 of record NZ_JBWKVK010000002.1, on the reverse strand, counting down.
TGGCCGGCTCGCCCTGCAGCGTCTCCGGGAAGCCTGGCCTCCTGGCCAGCTTGGTCAAGGCGGATGAAAAAGACTCCTCGCGAAGCGCCGTGATCGCGCCCTTCAGCGACGTCGCTTCGTTGGACGCGAGCGGGCTTCGTTTGCGCCTTGTGGCACGGTCAATCTGGGCAGCGAAGCGCTCGATAAGCGCACGCGCCTCGTCGGAACGCTTCTGTTTGGGGATCAATGTCTCCAGCGCAAGATAGACCGTCAGGAAAGCAGTTTTCGGTGAGGGATCGACAGTCGAAAGGCCAAGGATGCGGAGCGCGTCCTCTGATTGTTCATCGAGCTGAACATCAAGCGGCCAAAGCACGCCAAGTGCCGTGAATACGTAGCCCGGGTCACTCGGTTGCGTCTGCATCAGGCCGCTAAAAGCGGCCTCGAAATGCCTGCCGTCGTCAGGAAAAACAGCTACGCCACGCACGGAATCCATCAGGAGCGAATCGTGCTCGCGAAGCAATTTCTCCTTGACGTCGTTGGCCCAGGACTGGCTATTGCTGTCGGTCTCGGGGATATGTAGACCAAGCCCCAACATCGCGTTGAGCACCTGGAGGCGAAGGCGAAGGCGATTCCCAAACGCCCGAGCTTCCGGCTCAGTGAGGAAGCCCCCCGCCTCCATATGGAACGATGTGGCATCGGTCAATTTGTCCGCGTTTCGCGCCACCAGCTCCACAGCTTGATCGGCGGACAGGTCGAACGTCACGGACGATTCCGAGAAAGCGAACGCCCGAGGCGTTTTGCTACCAAAGGCCAGCCTCATACGGAACGCTGTTTTCATACTCTTCGCCATCTGCTCGACAAGTTCTTGACCGTACTGGGGCTGGACGCCGATCAACCGCCGGTTGAAGGCGGAGCCTTGGACTGGCGTTGATGGTATTGGCGGGCTTGAGCGAAGCTGAAGTCCGCAGGCTGTCTTGGGCACCAAGTCAGCCGCATTTACCGAAGTTCGCGCGCGAATTTCGGCGGCGGCCTCGCCCTATCGTTGATGTCGACGCGCATCGTCGCCGCAGAGCCGGTCTTAGGCCAGCTTACGCGTGAGCATGATCGACAGCTCGAAGCCGTTGCCCTCGGCGACGCGCGCGAGGGTCGCAGTGCTCATCTTTGGCCCGGCCGGCTTGGTGTACTTGTGGAGATCCGCCGGATCCAGTCCCGCCGCCTCGGCAAACGCCTTCTTCGTTCGTCCCTCCGCCAGCGCAATAGCAATCATGGCCTCCAAGACAGCAGCGCTGTCGAAGGCACAGGTGATCGCTTTCCGCCGCACGGACGACACTGAACGCTGACTCCAGGGATTGGGTCAGCAATTCTCGCCTATGCGGCGGCCTCACCCCGACTGGCACCCTCCGGGCACCAGCTTAGGAAGCAGGCGACGATCTGGATTATTGGAATATTTTCCAATTTTGTCTAGACTCCGTACGTCGGTTTTTTGAGCACAGCCGACGCGTCCGCAGGGCCTGGCGCATCCCTGTGGGCTAACGATGTCGCGCCTCCCTGGAGCAGCACCATGGCATCCGGAACTGACAAGATCGATTGGTACAACGAAGGCCGCAGCGGCGGCCAACAGCCCTCCCCCCACAGCGACAGCGTGGACGCGCATCTGAAATGGGAACAGGGCAAAGAGCAACGACAGCTTGACCGGCTCGTCGACGACTCCTTCAAGCAACTCAACAACCTCGGCAACAGCCAAAACCGGTAAGCCGACTGCCATGTGACCCGCCGGCGTCCGCCCGCTGGTCACTCCCCCTCTTTTCACCCGCGCGCCCTACACTGAGTCGACCCGGTCAGCCAGGAGCGCATGCATGAGTGATCTCAACATGGACAAAGGCCCTGATCCCCAGGCGGAAGCCACCAAGGAGGCCTTCACACGCGCCGCCGGGAACGATTCATCACCAAATGCCTCCGAGGGCACAGGCCCTCAACCACCTGTCGATGATGCGAACCGCTTGAGTGCGGGTATGAGCTTTGCGCATCAAGCTGCGCCAAGCTCTGACGATCAAAGCCTGAAACAGGAATTCAATCAGACTGCCCATCGCCCCGAGAAAGTAGGTGACGAAGCCAAAGAGGACCAACCTCCTACGCAAGCCAACAAGATTCAAGATCCCGAATTCAAAATGCCGCCGGAGATTCCGGGTCTGCGGGAAAAATTAGACAGAAGACTTGATTTAGGCTCATCAGATCAGCTATCTTTGAATAAAGGCCCGAAGCTGGGCTTATAAAAATACATCCACTGGGAGGGAAGCATGGACGCATGGACAGCCAAACAACCAGAGACGAGATTCGTTGACTGGCATTGGTCTGGCCAGCATGGACTGGTGACGCTAACGCGCTGGCATTGGTATTATTTTGACTACATCTGCAGCATCAATGCAATGCCCGCAGAAACGATTCATCGTGATATTTCGGAAAGATACCCATACGAAGGGACCGAATCCTTAGCATGGTCAATTAGCCGTTATCTAGAATTGCGCTGGGACGCTTACAAAATGCGTCGCGACAAGCTCGTCAACGACAATTATTCATATCAGCGCATGCGAGACCGCCTGCGCAAAGGCGAGGTCATGAAAGTTCTACGCGAGGCTATGCCAGAGGCCCGCGAGACATCTCGACGCGCGCGCCCTATCCGACACCGACTCCCGCGCATTCAATATTCGCCTTTCAAGAACATCGCACGCGCGCGACAGCTTCGTCCTGAAGCCGAAATCCGCGACCCGTTCAATCAAGCGAACTAGATCAATTGCCGAGCCGCCATGCAATCAGAGTCCGAAGCCCCGCTTCTGGGATCGATTTGCACTGGGCAAAGTGACTTCAATTGCCCGGGCACGTTCGGTCAGCGTCTGCTGAGCCTGCTGAGCAGCTTCAATCTGCGACTGACCCTCGCTGCTCACTGGCTTTTTCGTAGCCATCCGGCCGCGCCGCGCCTCCTCTCGCGCCTCGAAGGCGGAGTCGCGCTCTCGCCGTTGCCTATCGAGCCGGCGAGTCATTTCTTCGCGATCAAGGCGTTGGCGCGCCTGCTCCGCCTCGCGCTGTCCCTGGTGCTTGGTCGCGCGAGCGTCGCGTTCGCGAGATTTCTGACCCTGCAAGTCGTCCCATCCCTTCCGCGCCGCAGCCAAATCCTCAAGCCGCTTGGCTTGCCGGCCCGTCAGGCGGTCCAGCGTGCTGCGGACCCCGCTGACGGCAATTTGCTCTTCCAGCCGTTCAATGCGACGCCGGGCGTATTTCTCCGTCTCCGCATACTTGCGCTCAAGGCGCGCTTCGTCGCGTGTCTCGGCTGCCTTCAATCGTTCGTTCAGGTTTTCCCGCCGCGTGGTATGTCGGTCATTGAGCCGTTGCCAGTGCACGGATTCATAGGCGTCCCACGCGCTACCACGCTGAGCGTCCAGCCAAGCCCGACGCGCGCGCTCACGCTGCCCCATGCTGGCCGCCGGCTCGCTGTCGTGCCGCTGCCGATCACGCTGCTCGGTAGCCAACGTGCTGGCTTGCCGTTGAGCGACGACGCGTGCAGCGCGCCGCTCTTTGTATGCGGGCGTCTCCATAAGACGAACCGCCTCGGCTGCCTTCACGCCGGCCTCGCCAAGATCGCGACGCAAATTGTTCTTCACGCGCTCGACGCAATACACCCGTCCCGTCTCTTCCTCGTAAGACTGACTCAATCGCGAGAGCAGGTTGCGGTCGTGGCTCATCTTGGACATCAGCCCGGTAATGGGATGCACGCGGTTCAAGATCACATGCAAATGTTTGTGATCGGTGTCGTCATGCGCGACGAACAGCGCCTCATGATCCTCAACGCCCAGCGCGACCATGGAGCGCAGGCCGAAAGCGACCATGTCGTCTTTGCTGGGATCTTGGTCGGGCGCCCAGGCCAAACAGTAGTTGTAGACCGGATCCTGCGCTTTGCGGCCGGTGCGCTTTTGCCCCGAAAGGGCCTTAAGTTCCTCGGCGTGCCCAGCGGTCCACGTCATCACACGAAGGGCCTTCTGCGGGTCGTCCGTCAGCATATTGACGGTATGTGTGAAGCCGACGCGCTCCGCCGTCTCAGCGCCGCCCAGATCGTGCAGGAAGTAGGCCCCTGCACCGAGAAACGACCGCCCTTTGCTGGTGATTCTGGGGACCATGGAGAGGCCTCAGCTCAGGTCGTCAAAGGCGGGCAGCAGCAACGCCTCTATCCGCGTCAGTTGGTCATGCAGCGCGGCGAGGACTTCCGGCAACTCGCCTGGCTGCAGCATGTCGCCAGCATTCGCCCGTCGGACAAGCTGATTGAGATTGACGCCAACGCGATTCAACGCAGAGACGGCGGCTGGCTCAAGCGACAAGCCGGCACGCCACCGCATTGGCTCCAGAGGCGCCAGGTCGCCAAGCGTCGCACGTCGCGCATACGCCGCGACGCTTGCGCCGGCAGCGCCGGCCAAGACGCGCAGATGCGCCGCTTCAGACGCCGTGAATCGCAGATTCAGGCGGTGTATGCGGGACTCAGCGGGTGGCTTGCGGGGTCGCGACATGGCTCAGGCGTTCGCGCCAGCCGACGCCTTCAGCACCGCATGGAGGTCCAGGGGGGCGCGGCAAGCATCCCCCTGGCGAGATCGGCGGCCCGAAGGTGCGCCGGTTTTTGGGCACCAAAAACATATCTCGCTACAGCGCACACTCTAACGATTCGGCAGAACGTGTCCAGGTCACCTGCACACCGCCGCATGCGCCCCTTCGGGGCCACACAAGGCGCATGTAGAACGGCGCAGCGCTTGCAGTCCCCGAAGGCGCCCCCCGCTAGGGGGGCTACCCATTGAGCCAAATCCCAACGGCCGGAATACTCCCCTGCAGGCGCACTGCCGTGCGCCTGCAGGGGAGGCACGCATGAGCGCACCGCGCATCAAAGAATCGACATCCGCGCGCCCACAGGAAGCGCCGCCGGCCGCTAGCGCGGCCGGCGGCGGCAAGCGGCCAGGCGGCGTCTGGCTTTTCCTCCGCACGCTATTCATTGGCTCAGCGGGTCTCGCTGTACTCAGCGTCGTCATCGTCCTCGCCGGCAGCGCCTGGCTCACAGCCAACCAACGCGCCGAAGCCGAGAAGGCGCAGCCCTGGGCTGACCCAGCTTTCACCACCACCGCAGTCACTACCGGAGGGCTCTTAGCCCGCTGGACTGATTCAGATGGCAATCTTGACAACGGTCATAGCTACGTCAAGGGTATATATGACTTATGGAAGGTTAAGGGTGGCCAATCAACTTGGGTAGCAATTGCCGATTCCAAAGATGCGCAAGCTGCACTCCCCCAACTTTGGCAAATTGAATTCAACAAGGACGCATTCAGCCGGAATCAGGCCATTCTTCTTGAGGCCGAAAAGTTAAAGGCGGAATATTCTCGAAAAATGAACGAAATAAAAAACCAGCTACTGAATAATCCCGGCCTCTAGTAAAGGACTTCCAATGAAGCGGCCCATATCCATTAGCCAGCCGGAAAGAGTGCGCCCCACTGAACCCGTGCTAGAGCCGTCTCGACGCTCTCCGCCGTTGCGCAATCTCTGGGCGCTTCTTCGCACTCTGTTAATAGGGTCCGTTGGGCTCACCCTCATCACGGCATTAGCCGTCTTTGTGGGAAGTGCATTGGTCACCGCAAACCAGCGCTCAGAGGCTGACAAGGCCCAACCGTGGGCTGATCCATCCTTTATCACAACAGCGGTCACAACCGGCGGGATGCTTGCACGCTGGATGGACAACGATGGCGACTTGTCGAATGGTCATACATATATAAAAGGCATCTACGATCTGTGGAAAGTACGGCATCCAACTGAATGGCGAGAGCTGAGTCAGAAAAATTCATCACTGCACGTCTTGCCTCAACTCTGGCAGAGTGAATTTGAAAACGACTATACCGCGATCACCAAATCGACGAGTGCCAACGTGCAACGTCAATACCAGGCCAGCTCGCTTTCAGTCTATGCCCTGCCAAATTCCACACCTCAATCCACAGCATCTGCAAGCACTGCAGATCGATTCGAGGAAATTTTCTCAAGAAAAGGGAAAATTCTAGAACTTACCGACTACACAGCAATGTTTCGAGAAGAGGCTCTGCGCCAGGGAATAAGTCAGCCCACTACTGAACGAATGGTTCAAGCAATTCAAATTGCTTGGAAAACCGAAGGTTCGACTCTTTTCAGCACAACGGATCAAATGCTGGAAAGCGTAGACTCGATTACACGAGCGCAAACTGAAAGAGCGGCCCTCAAAGAAGCCCTCGAAACGATACATCGCCGCCTCTCCCTTTGGGCCATTAAGTATTAGTGAAACGAGGCCCGCGATGAATCAACGCAAACATACTATTGAGTCCATCCCCCTTGCTTCAATCGAGGCCAGTACACCGTCAACGAAGACTAGAGTACGTTCTGCAACTGGCTTCTGGAGCTTTCTTCGAACCGTGTTCATTGGATCTGCAGGCCTTGCCATTATTGGTGTTCTTGCAACGCTGGCGGGCAGTGCGTGGCTTACGGCGAATCAGCGGGCTGAAGCAGAAAAATCTCAGCCCTGGGTTGATCCATCTTTTACAACGACAGCCGTTACTACTGGCGGCCTACTCGCGAGGTGGATGGATAACGACGGAGACCTTTCGAATGGTCATAGCTACATCAAAGGCATCTACGACCTTTGGAAAGTAAAGCATGCCGCCGAGTGGGATATGTTTCATCATCTCGGTGGCGACGATGCAATTTCCAAGCTTCCTCAATTATGGCTGCTCGAACTCAATGCCGACTATGCCGCTATTCAGAAAGCGGCCATGGAAATGCGAGGCACCCGCTCGTTATTACCACCAAAAGCCTCGTCAGCGCCGAACAAGTATGACGCGCCTAATGCAACACAGTATTAGTATTCAAGCACAAGCCGCCACACGCTCTCAGCGAAGGTCATCTCAATGAACGACCAGCCTCGCATAAGGGACGCCTCACCAGCGCGCCCTGTTGAATCTGCTTCGGAAACAGCTGTAAAACGTCCTCAAAATCAAGTGGGATTCTGGGGGCTTCTGCGCACAGTGTTCATAGGTTCAACGGGCTTAGCAATCATCAGCGTTGCGGCCATTCTCGCGACCAACATTTGGCTCACGACAAATCAGCGTGCTGAAGCAGAAAAAACTCAGCTGTGGGCAGACCCGTCATTCACAACTACCGCAGTCACCACCGGAGGCATGCTCGCCCGCTGGATGGACAACGACAGTAATCTTTCCAATGGCCACAGCTACATTAAAGGCATTTACGATCTTTGGAAGGTCAAACACAAGAATGAATTTGAACAGGCCATCCAAGACACCAATGGCATGCCTCAGCTCTGGACTATAGAGTTCCGTATAGATGCGCAAGCAATGGCTCTGAACGACAAAATGCAAGTGCGACGACAAGGGAGCACCATCGCCAGGCAAGCCCTTGAATCAATGCTTAACAGCGGTCGACGGGAATTCTACGAGGACCCCTTCAGAGAGTTATTTTTGAAAAAAGGAAACCGTCTCGAATTAGGCGACTACATTCGTCTCTTTAAAGAGGAATCATTCAAACAGGGGTTGGCGCTTGGCGCCCTCTATCGAGCGGACGAAATAATTACTCGGCTATGGAGCAATCCGAACACAAATATCCCGGCAATGGAAGCCAGCATGCTGGCCGAGGTCGAGAATATGACCCCCATCAAAGAAGAACAAATACTATTCAAGCAAAGCATTGAAGCGACCCATCAGCGGATAGCTCGCTGGTAATTTCCCAAAAGAAACCCATGCCGTCACCATTTATTGATCGCAATGAAAGCGCCGACCCTGCCTTGGCGTCATCACGATGGGCGCGGGCAACCGACATAGAAACACCCAACGCGATTTGGGGAGATCTGATTGACTATGAAGATGCCTCACCTGCGCTATTGATTGGCGAATATCCAACAGGCCGAGATGCCTCTACATGCCGCATAAATGGCGGCGGCGAAGATTTTGACGAATACGAATATCGCATTGGAGAGAACGCCGCCTTATTTTGGAAGGATGATCGTCACCTTGTCACAATTGCTGGCAGTCGCGCTGATAAAGGCGTTGCAGCAATCGTACCGAATGTTGCTCTCTATGGCGGTTCACTGTTAGTAAATGATCCCAAAGGCGAGGTTGCGAGTCTTCTCGCTGAACGGCGTGGGGCCGGCTCTGAAGCGATTCACGGCCTAGGTCAAGAGGTAGCTGTTCTTGATCCTTACGGCGTTGCAAACATACCAGACGCGTACCGTTCTGGCTTCAACCCGCTCGACTTACTCGGTGAACATAACAAACACAGTGTTGCTGATGCCGGTGAGATTGCAGCAACGTTCAGCCACGGCGAGGCGACCGGCGCATCGCGCCATTTTGATGAGCGAGCCCGCGCCTTAATCGAAGGACTTATTCTTCACTGCGTAAGTTCGGAACCGCCTGAGCGTAGAAATCTTGTGACGGTATACGAATATGTCACCATTGGCATACGCCCACCGGATCAAGCGCGAGACAAGGATACGCAGAAGCTTCCTGATCCATTCGAATGGCTGCTTAGGCTCATGTGTGCCAATCAGGCTTTCGGCGGTACTGTTGAAGCTGCAGCGCGAATTTTGAGCCGCCTCGGGCCCGATGAATTTGGTGGTGTGATATCGACCGCAGATCGCATGCTGTCCTTCTTGAAATATGAAGGCCCCCGGGAACTTTTCTCGCGCTCGATGGCATTCGAGCTATCAGCGCTAAAGACTGCCCCTATGGGCTGCTCGGTTTTTATGTGCTTGCCCGTCTCGCGACTGAGTACACATGCTGCCATGGTGCGCATGCTCATTCAGCAAACCATCACCATCATGGAGAGAACGAAGGGCCAGCCACGAACCGGCCTACCTGTTTTGATGGTTCTTGACGAATTCGCGACGCTTGGCCATTTGCGTGTGGTCGAGGACGCCGCTGGCTACATGGCCGGGTTCGGGGTGAAGCTGTGGGCCATCCTTCAAGACCTTGGCCAGCTCAAGTCGCTCTATCGGGATCGCTGGGAGACGTTCCTGAACAATGCCGGCGCCATCGTGGCTTGGGGCAACGCAGACCTGACGACACAGGAGTACCTGTCACGTCGCCTCGGTCAAACAGAGCTGCGACGCTTCACTTACAGCTCGAGCAGCGGCGAGTCGTACGGCAATGGAGCGGCGGGAAATGCTAATGCCGACGTACGCAGACAACGCTCCATCAGCAATGGACACTCATCGTCTGCGAATGACGGTGAGAGCGCGAGCGAGAACTTTCAGCTCGCACCATTGCTCAACCCTGACGAAATCGGCATCCTTTTCAGCCGCGAGAGTCAACGCATGTTGGTCTTGATCAACGGTTGTCATCCGCTCGTACTTCGACGCGTGCGCTACTACGATCGTTTTGAGTTCGTAGGCAAAGTCGGCCAGGCCGACGAGTTCCCACGCCTCACGGCCGGCTGGGAAGAAGCCAGAGCATTCCGCGAGGAGCGGATCAAGCAACACACAGCGGTAGAGCCACAGCCCACCAGGTCGACGGGCCTACGAGCGTGGGTGGCAGGGAAGTTTGGCCGAGCGCAAGACGCTTCAGCTCAAAGTTAATGGTGCCCCGAACCGGGGTCGAACCGGTACGCGCCCTCACGGGTTAGCGGCGGATTTTCTTACCCACTACGACTTTTGCCGCCGCAGCTCTTGCCGCGTTTGGGGTCTGGAGTGCGCCTTGGCCATGACGCTTCGATGCGCGTTAGGCCCCCGCCGTCCACTCTCTACACCTTCCCTCTCGGGCTTGGCTCGGCGTTGCCTCGGGCGACTGCCCAGGGGGTTCACCGACTTTGACGGGATTCACACCAAGGGTTTCCGCTTGGGTGCTCAAATTTTCTTTAAGTCCGCTGTGTCTACCAATTTCACCATCGGGGCACGCTGCGATTCTAGGGCAAGGGCGTACAGCGCGGCTCCATGACTGGCGCCGCTAGCGCAGAGGTAAAAAGACCCGGGGGAACGTGCTTGTGAAGTCACGGAGCCTCCCATACGCTAGGGGCCGCTCGCCTCTCCTGTTGCTCTGCGAAGAGGCCGACGCAAAGGGAGGGAAACCGATGTCAAGCGATGCCAAAGATCCCGAGACTTTGATTTCACGGGTACTGCGCGAGCTAACTGCCTTAGTCACGCTCTGGCACGAGCGAAAAGGTGTTTTCGTGCTCTTTGTGGTGATCGCGGTCGTAGCCGGTGGGGCGGGGGCATATTCAATATTTTTTAAGCCGCCCGCAGCTATTACCGTAAGCACCGCGCTTCCTACATCGCCTTCAAACCCATCGAGCACACCAGCAGCCATTGCTGCTGCACCTTCAGCCTCGCCTCCTCTTCAGGCTCAGGTAAGCGGGACAACAGCTAGCCAAGCAAGCAACGATATTTGCTCACCGAATATGGCGGGTGTCATTGTGTCGGGCGGCATTGAAATCAGATGCCAAAAACCTGTCGAAAAATAGGACGCGCGAAACATGAAAAGACTCTTGCTCATCTTGTTTTTTGCGGCATTAAATGGCACTTGTACAGCTCAGACCTCAAGCACCCAGGGCGCGTGCAGCCCAACATTTACGCAAGTAAATGCTGGAAATATCACCATAATGTGCGACCAGGGACGCAAGGAATTGCTCAAGATTCTGGACAACATGAATCGCCAACGCGAGAGCCAGAAACTTTCCAATGAGCAAACCAAGGCGCTTATTGACTCGATGAACGCCACTCTTCCAGCAATACTTAGCGCACTTGATGAAATGAAGAGCGGCCAGGCGAAAGTGCTTGCTGGCATTGAAGAATTACTGAAACGTTCAGCGCGGAGTCAGGACAGCGCAGAGACGATTCAAGAATCGATCACACCCGAAAGACTTAAGCGCTTCGTCCCTCCCCCGTCAGGCGGCATGAATTTAGACGCTGAATCCTGTCAACGAGACGGAGGTGGAGGCATCGCATGCTTGTTGGTCATTACCAATTTCAATGCGACAACGGAGTTCGGAATTCAGTTTGGAACCTGTTGCGTTATCTACGATCAACGAGGAAACGAAGCCCGAATTACTTACGCCATGATTGGCAATGTTGGCGGTCCATTCTCACGACACACAGGCTACGTTCGGAGCCAACTCATTCAAGACGTTCAGACAAGGGTGGTCATTACGTTTGAGTCATTGCCCACCGGGGCGTCCCTCGTTAAGGAGATGCGGTTGAAGCTAAAAATAGCCGGCCGCTTCCAAAGCGTGGCGCTTCGCGACATACCGATCCGCTAAGTTATTCATCTCGAATCACATAGCAAACCAGAAATGCCGGGGCGAATTGCAAAAATCCTTTATTTGCTGTTGGCAGCATTTGCCGCGATAGCCCTCGCCGTATCGGCCTACGTGCTACTGGATGGACCGCAGAGCGCTAGTCCTCTGGTTTCGCCTGCCATAGCTGCAGCGTCCCGGCCAGCTAGCCAAGCAAGGCCCGAATTGCCGCCGGCAAATGTCAACCAATCAAGCTCCGCGCCATGCTCACCCAACATGGCTTACGTCAAGATTGATGGCAACATAAATATTGATTGCTCTCAAACACACCTGCGAATTACCCAGCACCGAACGGAGCCTACTCCAATTCGTGACAACGGGTATCAAGATCCAAATCCTGCATACGCGCCTGCCGCAACGCTGCACGGCAAGACTAATCAAATAGAAGACGCGCAGCAGACGCCGAGCGCGGCAATTCCTGCTTCAGCAACTGCTCGTGCAGCTCTCAACGTTCCTCGCGGCCTCAACGTCGAGTCGACGTTCTGTCAAAGAGATAACGAAAATCGGATCACATGCCTCATGGTTGTGACCAATTTTGAAGTGCCTATCGAGTTTGGAATTCAATTTGGCAATTGCTGCGTTATCTACGATGAACGGGGCAATAAAGCCCGGATTGTTCACGCCATGATTGGCGACGTTCAAAGTGCATTTACAGAGTACACGGGCTACATTCGTGGCGTACTTGCTCACAATATTAAGACTCAGATGGTGTTCATGTTCGAGTCAATGCCTGCAGGCATGACGCAAGTTAAGGAAATGCAACTAAAGCTCAAGATAGCGGGACGCTTTCATCCTTTAACATTTCAAAATATACCGATTCTATAGTATTGCGGACGGCATAAGGCCTAATCCATGAGCAATGCTTGCAAGCAGGGGCTGAACCCCATTTGCAAGAGCCGCTAAACGGCTCTTGTCAAGAAATGACCTCCGTCATTTCGAAGAGCTAAGACGAAACCTTTGTTTCGTTCGTCATTGAAGCCCTAGCGTGCCTTGCTTTGGATGCGGCGCGCTTAGGTCGTACGACGTTGATTGCCGCAGCATCGAGTGTGTTTTTAATGTGAGCTGCATAGAATCTCTCAATCATCTCGACGCTCGTACGACAATTCTTGGCAATCTGATAAATGTCAGCGCCCTCTGTGAGGCGCATGCAGATATAGGTGTGCCTTAAGCTATAAGCGGTGCGCCGGTTCCCGTCGCGATCCTTTTTTAAATTGGCGCGCGTGAGCACGCCATTAAATAGCTTGATGTGGTTGCCCGGAAAAACGGGATCCGTCGGCTGCGGATAGCGCATCTCTTGAGACCCTTCAGCCGCGTCCTCGCCACGGTTGCGCCTGGCCCTTTTGGATTGGGACGGACCAACCGGGCGCTGTCGCTGAAGCAAGCGTTCGTAGGGCTGCACGGCGCTCGGCATGCTCTTGCAATAGCCAACCCCGCGCTTTCCCCTCACCTCAATTTCAAGGATGCGCTTCCCGGTGGCATCGTCTTCAGCGATCAGCACATCGCGATGCTGAAGGTTCTTCGCCTCATCGGGGCGCAGACCAGTGTTGGCCAGGAAGAGCACGAAGTCGTGCACCTGCTCGGCGTGCCACCGAAACCGTTCAGGCGCCTCGCGCGCGTAAGCCCGAGTAGCCTCGTAGAGCTGCTTGTACTCTTCGGGACTGAACCACGGCCTATGAACGATCTTGCCCTGTGTGCGGTAGGGCATCGATAGGTCTGGCAAAGATGTAAGCCAACGATGGCGAATGGCCGTCTTGAGGGTTTGGCGCAACGTCACGATTTCATCGTGCAAAGTGCTGCGCGCTGGCTTCATGACCTTGCCGTTCTTGTCGACCCGCGACGTCATGCGGTGCATGCGGTATTCCTGCACCTTGCCAGCGCTGATCTCTGAAAGGCCCATAGCGCCGAGAAAGGGGTTGAGGTGAAGGCGCAGTCGCAAGGCGTGGCCTTCAACCCACCGGGGGCTGCGATGCCCCTCGGTGATGACTTCATATTCCTTGAGGAATTGAGCTGAGGCTTGCTCGAAGGTCTTCTCGGAGACGAGAAGGCCTGCTCTGCTCTTCCCCGACAGGGTGAGAAACCAGTCTTCAGCAATCTGCTTCGCGAGTGCGAAGCTTTCCTCTTTTGTACTTGTTCGGTGCTGCTTGCCGGCGATGCTCGCCGAGCAATGCCAGCATCCGCTGTTTGGCCGTTGGTAAAGCTGGGCTTTGCCGCCCAGGATTTTGTGTGTTGCCACGAAAAACCTCCCGTTCTTTTTGGACCTGCAACCTATGGTTATCAGGTTGAGAACGGGAAGTCAAAAATGTGCTAGCGCTGTGATAGTAGATTTACTCCTACTCTCGCTGGCCCCAGATTTCCGGACTATTGATTTAATTGAGAAATCTGGTTGCGGGAGTAGGATTTGAACCTACGACCTTCAGGTTATGAGACAGAAAGTCTACTCTTTAAGTATCTGATCTAATTAGATAAATCACCCACAAAACCAGAAATGTGCTAGCGCGTGTGCTAAAACTGTGGATATCTCAGCGTCCTATAAGCGTTATGCAGGGTCAGCTTCCAACGCCGCAGCATTGGATGCCTTCCTTCTTGCTGCCGATGCCTTTGGTTTGCGGACATTGATCGCCGTCGCATCGAGCGTATTCTTGATGTGGGAAGCGTAGTACGTCTCAATCATTTCCACACTTGTCCGACAGTTTTTGGCAATTTGGTAGATGTCGGCGCCTTCCATGAGCCGCATACAAATGTATGTATGCCGAAGGCTATACGTCGTGCGCGCGTTTCCCTCGCGGTCGACCTTGAGATTAAGCTCGGTCAGGATCGCATTGAATAACTCACGTTGAATGTTCCCGAACACCGGATCTGTCGGTTTAGGGTTCTTACGTTTCTTCAGACGTTGGTACGGATACACGGCACCGGGCATGCTCTTGCAGTAGCCGACCCCGCGTTTGCCACGAACTGCGATTTCAAGGATGCGCTCGCCGGTGCCGTCGTCCTTCACCACGGTGACGTCGCGATGCTGGAGGCGCTGGGCCTCATCAGGCCGGAGGCCCGTGTTCCCCATGAAGAGAACGTAATCGTGGAGCTGCTCGCATGCCTCGCGCCAGCGCTCTTTCTTGGGATTCTTGGCACGCTCACGCGTGGCCTCGTAGAGCATGCGGTACTCGTCAGGAGAGAACCAAGCCCGATGCACGACCTTGCCCGAGGCTCGGTAGGCCACCGTCATATCGGGAAGAGCCGAGATCCAGCCCTTGCGGTTCGCTGTCTTCAGCACCTGGCGCAGCGTGACGGACTCACTATGCATCGTGCTGCGTGATGGACGGATCGGCTCGCCGGTCTTCGCGTGCTTGCGGGACGTTTGCCGGTGGACGCGGTATTCCTGGATCAGGCCTGATGTGATCTCGACCACCGGCCGATCCGCGCCGAAGAACGGCAACAGGTGCATGCGGATCTGGTCAGCCTTCTGCTTAACGTAGCGAGCATTGCGCTCGCCCTGCGTGATGATGGTGTATTCGGCCTGGAAGGCCTCGCAGGCCTCGCCGAAGGTCGGGCCGGAAGGCGTTCGCCGACGCCGACGATCCGTCGTCGTGTCGGTTCCGATGGGAGGCTGGACGGTCCCGTCCAGCAGAACAGCAGCGGCATCGCGGCGGCGACGCCGTTCCTCAACGTAGCGCTGCATGTACCACTCGCGGGCGAAATCAAACGCGAGCGCAAGGTTGTCTTCTTTGGTGGTTGCTCGATGGTTGCGGCCACCGAGGTACGTCGAGCATTGCCAGAACCGGCTGTTCTCACGTCTGTAGACGTGGAGCTTGCCATCGAGCAGGGTGTGCTTCTCGTCCGCCATGCTGCACCTCGAAAAATGTGCAAGACATGTGTAGGTTAGCTTTTTTCGCCGAAACGCACCTAACTCTTTGATTTTTAAGCAGAAATTTCGCTGTGTGAAAACAGATTTCTGCTTTTAAGTCCGCTGCGTTTACCGATTTCGCCACCCAGGCGGCGGGCGGATTATCCGAGCCGCAAAAAGAAAACGGGAGATCCGATCAACGAATCTCCCGTGAAGTTTGGAGCGGGATAAGAGGCTCGAACTCTCGACCTATACCTTGGCAAGGTATCGCTCTACCAACTGAGCTAATCCCGCATTTCGTCCGGCACCGACTTTTACATCGGAGCCAAACATCGGTGCGAACCGATTTTATGGAGCGGGTAACGAGGCTCGAACTCGTGACCTCAACCTTGGCAAGGTTGCGCTCTACCAACTGAGCTACACCCGCATGAGTGCTTTTTTGGAGGCGCGATCCGGAGTCGAACCGGACTAACCGGATTTGCAATCCGGGGCATAACCGCTTTGCTATCGCGCCGCCGTAAACCCAAGCCAGAGCCGTTTGGCGCGACCCTGACGGAAAAGGGAAGCCTGGGCTTCCCTTTCGGAAAAACTGGAGCGGGATAAGAGGCTCGAACTCTCGACCTATACCTTGGCAAGGTATCGCTCTACCAACTGAGCTAATCCCGCTTTGTTCCTCTAGACAATCAGCTATGCAGCTGCCTATCTAGCGAAGCTCGCATTGTAATCCAATTTTTGGTCGGATGACAAGCCAGTCGCACTCAGTGCGCCGCAACCGTGCTCTTGGCTGCAGCCTCTTCCGGCTTGGCGGCAGCCACGGCCACCTCCTCGTCGGGCAGCGGCGTGGGCATGGTTTCCAGCGCCACCTCGAGAACACGCTCGATCCAACGCACCGGCACGATCTCGAGCTGGTTCTTGACGTTCTCGGGGATGTCCTGCAGGTCCTTGACGTTGTCCTCCGGGATCATCACGGTCTTGATGCCGCCGCGATGAGCCGCGAGCAACTTCTCCTTCAGGCCGCCGATGGCCGTGACCTCGCCGCGCAGCGTGATCTCACCGGTCATCGCCACATCAGCGCGCACCGGGATGCCGGTCAGCGCCGACACGAAGGCCGTCGTCATCGCAGCACCCGCGCTCGGGCCGTCCTTGGGCGTGGCGCCATCGGGCACGTGAACGTGCACGTCGCGCTTCTCGAAGACCTCGTCCTTGATGCCCAGGCGACGTGCGCGTGAACGCACCACCGTCCGAGCAGCCTCGACGGATTCCTTCATCACATCGCCCAGCGAGCCGGTGCGGATGATGTTGCCCTTGCCCGGCATCGCAGTGGCTTCGATGGTCAGCAGATCGCCGCCCACTTCGGTCCATGCAAGGCCGACCACCTGGCCAACCTGGTTCTTCTTCTCGGCGCGGCCGAAGTCGTACTTGCGCACGCCCAGGAAGTCGTTGAGGTTGTCCTCGGTGACGGTGACCTTGCCTTCGTAGGTCTTGAGCTGGATGCCCTTGACGACCTTGCGGCAGATCTTGGACATCTCGCGTTCAAGCGAGCGCACGCCAGCTTCACGCGTGTAGTAGCGAATGATCCCGCGCACAGCAGACTCGGTGACATCCAGCTCTTCGTCCAGCACGCCGTTGTTCTTGCGTTGCTTGGGCAGCAGGTAGGTCTGAGCGATGTTGACCTTCTCGTCTTCGGTGTAGCCCGACAAACGGATGACTTCCATCCGGTCCAGCAGGGCTGGCGGGATGTTCATCGAGTTGGACGTGGCCACGAACATCACATCGGACAGGTCGAAATCGACCTCGATGTAGTGGTCACCGAAGGTGTGGTTCTGCTCGGGGTCGAGCACTTCCAGCAGCGCCGATGACGGGTCGCCGCGGAAGTCCATGCCCAGCTTGTCGATCTCGTCGAGCAGGAACAGCGGGTTGCGCGTACCGACCTTGGTCAGCGACTGCAGCACCTTGCCGGGCATGGAGCCGATGTAGGTGCGGCGATGGCCGCGGATCTCGGCTTCATCGCGCACGCCGCCCAGCGCCATGCGGATGAACTTGCGGCCGGTGGCGCGAGCCACGCTCTGGCCGAGCGAGGTCTTGCCAACGCCCGGGGGGCCCACCAGACACAGGATGGGCGCCTTGACCTTCTCGACGCGCTGCTGCACCGCGAGATATTCAAGGATGCGGTCCTTGACCTTCTCGAGGCCGTAGTGGTCTTCGTTCAGTACGTCCTCGGCATTCTTGAGGTCGTGCTTGATCTTGGTCTTCTTGCTCCAGGGCAGGTTGACCAGCGTGTCTATGTAGTTGCGCACCACCGTCGCCTCGGCGGACATGGGCGACATCAGCTTGAGCTTCTTCAGCTCGGCGTCTGCCTTCTTGCGCGCCTCCTTGGGCATCTTGGCCGCGATGATCTTCTTCTCGAGCTCCTCCATGTCGGCGCCTTCTTCGCCGTCACCGAGTTCCTTCTGGATAGCCTTGACCTGCTCGTTCAGGTAGTACTCGCGCTGGCTCTTCTCCATCTGACGCTTGACGCGGCCACGGATGCGCTTTTCGACCTGCAGGATGTCGACTTCGTGCTCGAGCAGGTCAAGCAACTTCTCCAGCCGCTTGGCCACTTCGGACAAGTCCAGCACGGCCTGCTTGGCGTCGAGCTTGAGCGGCAGGTGGGCGGCGATGGTGTCCGCCAGGCGACCCGGATCGTCGATGCCGCCGATGGACGTGAGGATCTCGGGCGGGATCTTCTTGTTGAGCTTGACGTACTGGTCGAACTGCTGCGTGACGGCGCGGCGCAGGGCCTCGACCTCAGGCGCATGCTCGGTCTCGGGCGGGATGGGAGTCACTTCAGCAACGAAGTGCTCACCCGGCTCGGTGATGGACAGCGTCGTGGCGCGCTGCAGGCCTTCGACCAGCACCTTCACGGTGCCGTCAGGCAGCTTCAGCATCTGCAGGATGCTGGAGACGCAGCCGACTTCGAACATGTCTTCGGGCTTGGGCTCGTCCTTGCCGGCGGCCTTCTGGGCGACCAGCATGATCTGGCGGCCCGCTTCCATCGCAGCTTCCAGGGCCTTGATGGACTTGGGGCGCCCGACGAACAGCGGGATGACCATGTGCGGGAAGACGACGACATCGCGCAGCGGCAGCAGCGGCAGCGTAATGGGGTCGGCGGGGAGGATGGGATGTCCGGACATGAAGACCTCTCTTTCTCAGGCCGAGATATGGCCTGAGGTGGCGATTGCAAGTTGAGGGCTTAGGCGCTGGCCTTGGCTTGTTCGCGGTAGACCAGCAAGGGACGTGCCGATGTGTCCTCGATGTTGTGCTCGTCGAGCACAACCTTCTCGACACCATCGAGCGCGGGCAGGTCGAACATGGTGTCGATCAGCGACTGCTCCATGATGGAACGCAGGCCGCGGGCGCCGGTCTTGCGCGCCAGCGCCTTGCGGGCGATGGCAGCCAGGGCCGGCTTGCGGATTTCGAGCTCGACGCCGTCCATCTCGAACAGCTGCTGGTACTGCTTGACCAGCGCGTTCTTGGGCTCGGTAAGGATCTGCACCAGGGCGTCCTCGGTCAGCTCGCCCAAGGTGGCGACGACGGGCAGGCGACCAACGAGTTCGGGGATGAGGCCGAACTTGATGATGTCCTCCGGCTCGCACTCGCGGAAGACCTCGCCGACACGCTTGTCGGACTTGCTCTTCACGGTCGCGCCGAAGCCGATACCCGACTTCTCGCTGCGGTTCTGGATGACCTTTTCCAGGCCGTCGAACGCGCCGCCGCAGATGAACAGGATGTTGGTCGTGTCGATCTGCAGGAAGTCCTGGTTGGGGTGCTTGCGGCCGCCCTGCGGAGGCACCGAAGCCATCGTGCCTTCGACGAGCTTGAGCAGCGCCTGCTGCACGCCTTCACCGGACACGTCCCGCGTGATGGACGGGTTATCGGCCTTGCGCGAAATCTTGTCGATTTCGTCGATGTAGACGATGCCGCGCTGCGCGCGCTCGACGTCGTAATTGCAGTTCTGCAGCAGCTTCTGGATGATGTTCTCGACGTCCTCGCCGACGTAGCCAGCTTCGGTCAGCGTCGTTGCATCGGCGATCACGAAGGGCACGTTCAGCAGGCGCGCCAGCGTCTGTGCCAGCAGCGTCTTGCCAGAGCCCGTCGGGCCGATCAGCAGGATGTTGCTCTTGGACAGCTCGACCGAGTCCTTGCTCGTCGCCATGTGGCGCAGCCGCTTGTAGTGGTTGTAGACCGCGACGGCCAGCGTGCGCTTGGCGACGTCCTGGCCGATGACGTATTGGTCCAGGCTGGACTTGATCTCGCTCGGCACCGGCAGGTCGGATTTGCCGGCGCGCGCAGCGGGCACCGGTGCAGGAATCTCATCGCGGACGATGTCGTTGCACAGCTCGATGCATTCGTCGCAGATGAAGACGGACGGACCGGCAATCAGCTTCTTGACCTCGTGCTGGCTCTTGCCGCAGAACGAGCAGTACAGAACTTTTTCGCTGGAAGTGCCTTTTTTGTCGGCCATAGGTCTGCTCGGGAAATGCCAGGGAACAGGCGGGTGCCTGAATGATGATAGTCCAAACGATCTCGGGGCCCTTGTGGGGATAAGGGCCCCGATTTCACTGCGAATCCGGGGGCCGGTTACACCCCCTCACGACTCAGGGCCGGTGCTCCAGCACCTGGTCGACCAGACCGTAGCCCTGGGCCTCGGCCGCAGACATGAAGTAGTCGCGCTCGGTATCCGACTGGATTTTCTCCAGGGTCTGGCCTGTGCGCTCGGCCAGGATGCGATTCAGGGTGTCGCGAGTCTTCAGGATTTCACGCGCATGGATCTCAATATCCGTGGCCTGACCCTGTGCGCCACCGAGAGGCTGGTGGATCATGACCTTGGCGTTGGGCAGCGAGAAGCGCTTGCCCTTGGCGCCGGCTGCGAGCAGGAAGGCGCCCATGCTGGCCGCCATGCCCATGCACAGCGTCGACACCGCGGGCTTGATGAAGTTCATCGTGTCGAAGATGGACATGCCGGCCGACACGCTGCCGCCAGGGCTGTTGATGTAGAGCGAAATCTCCTTGTCGGGGTTTTCGCTCTCCAGGAACAACATCTGCGCGACGACGAGGTTGGCGACGCCGTCGTTGACGGGGCCGACCAGAAAGATGATTCGCTCACGCAGCAGGCGCGAGTAGATGTCGTAGGCGCGCTCGCCCCGGCCGGACTGTTCGATGACCATGGGGACCAGCCCCAAGTTGTTGGTGTCGAGAGCGCTCATTCAGATCCTTGAAGACAAAGCAATGTTGGCTGTTATGGGGGCAGATTATGGCCACGCAAGATTAGGCCGCTTGCGTGTCGGGTCACGAGGCAAAGACAGGCTCAGCAAATAAGCCCTGCTCGCCATCGGTTCACGCGCGAAAAGCCCAGAAAAAAGGCGCCGTGCCTTGCGGCGCGGCGCCTTCGTCAAGCGAAGGGCTCTCAGTTGCCGGTGGCCATCAGCTCGTCGAACGGCAGGGCCTTGTCGCTGACCTTGGCGGTGGTCAGCACGAAATCCGTGACGTTGTTCTCGACGACGACAGCCTCGACTTCGGCCATGCGCTCACGGTCGGTCAGGTACCAGCGCATCACTTCGGCGGGCTTCTCGTAGCTCTGCGACAGCTCTTCGATGTGAGCTTGCAGCTGGGCCGGCTTGGCCTGCAGGTTGTTGGTGCGCACCAGTTCGGCGACGACCAGACCCAGGCGCACGCGGCGCTCAGCTTGCGGCTTGAAGATGTCGGCGGGGATTTCGGCCTTGTCGGCATCCTTGACGCCGCGCTTCTTCAGGTCCTCGCGGGCCTGGCCGACCATGCGCTCGGCTTCGCTCTGCACCAGCGCGTTGGGCACGTCAAGCTCGGACACCGCCACCAGCGCGTCCATCACGTTGCCCTTGTTGCGAGCCAGCACGCGGAACTTCACTTCGCGCTCGAGGTTCTTCTTGATGTCGGCGCGCAGGCCTTCGACCGTTGCATCCTTGATGCCGAGCGACTTGGCGAACGCCTCGTTCACTTCAGGCAGGTGCTGGGCTTCGATCTTCTTGACGGTGACGAGGAAGTCGGCTTCCTTGCCGGCCACGTCCTTGCCGTGATAGTCCTCAGGGAACTGCAGCGGGAAGGTCTTGCTTTCGCCGGCCTTCATGCCACGCACGGCGGCGTCGAACTGCTCCAGCATCTGGCCTTCGCCGATCAGGAACTGGAAGGCTTCGGCCTTGCCGCCAGCGAAGGGCTCGCCGTCGATCTTGCCTTCGAAGTCGATGGTGACGCGGTCACCGGCCTGGGCCACGTCGGCAGCCGGGCGCTGGGCGAAGTTGCGGCGCTGCTTGCGCAGGATCTCGACGGTCTTGTCGATGGCTTCGTCGGTCACGTCGCTGGTGACGCGCTCGACTTCAGCAGCGGCCAGGTCGCCGATCTTGACTTCAGGGTAGACCTCGAAGACGGCGTCGAAAGCCATCTGGCCTTCGGGCGCCTGCTCCTTCTGCTCGATGCGCGGTGCGCCGGCAACGCGCAGTTGGGCTTCGTTGGCGGCGCTGTTGAAGGCGGCACCGAGCTTGTCGTTGACGACTTCGTACTGCACCGAGTAGCCGTAGCGCTGGGCGACGACGTTCATCGGCACCTTGCCGGGGCGGAAGCCGTCGGCCTTGACGGTGCGCGCCAGCTTCTTCAGGCGGGCTTCGACTTCGCTGTTGATCTCAGAGGCCGCCACGTGCAGGGTGATGCGGCGTTCCAGCTTTTCGAGGGTTTCGACGGTGACGGCCATGATGGACTCGGGAACAGTTGAAGGACAGTGGTGGTGCGCGGGGCCGGACTCGAACCGGCACGCCCGTGAAGGCGTCAGGACCTAAACCTGGTGCGTCTACCAATTTCGCCACCCGCGCGGTCTGGGTTGGGTTGCCTTCACTGACATGGGCACTTGCGTGACCCTTGCAGAACGTGGCAACCCCGTAGGCGATTCGGCAAACCGTCGATTGTAGCGACCTCGCGCGGTCTACCTGCCGCCCCGGTCCACGGGGCGGCAAAACCCTGACGAAACAGCGTCAGAGCTCGCTGCTCACTTCGGTGTCGTCATGCAGCCTGCTGTGCATGCGGCTGTGCTCCTCGGGCCGCTGCACGCGGAACCAGGCCGCGTACATGGCCGGCAAAGCCAGCAGCGTCAGCACCGTGGCGACGATGAGGCCGCCCATGATGGCGACGGCCATCGGCCCCCAGAACACGCTGCGCGACAGCGGGATCATGGCCAGCACCGCCGCGGCCGCCGTCAGCACGATGGGGCGGAAGCGCCGCACAGCGGACTCGACGATGGCCGACCAGTCCGGTACGCCGCGGGCACGGTCCTGCTCGATCTGGTCGATCAGGATGACGGAGTTGCGCATGATCATGCCCATCAGCGCGATGACGCCCAGCAGCGCGACAAAGCCGAAGGGCCGGTTCAGCAGCAGCAATGCGCCCGCCACGCCAGCAATGCCCAGCGGCCCGGTCAGGAAGACCAGCATGGCGCGGCTGAAGCTCTGCAGTTGCAGCATCAAGAGCGTGAACGTGATGAACAGCATGATGGGCACGCCAGCCGCGATCGAACCCTGGCCCTTGCTGCTCTCCTCCACGGCGCCCGCGATGTCGATGCGGTAGCCGATGGGCATCTTCTTCTGCAGCTCGTCGAGCTGAGGCCAGACCTGCTTGGTCACCGTCGCGCCTTGCAGGCCTTCGGCGACATCGCCCTGCACCGTCACCGCGTAGTTGCGGCCCTCGCGCCACATGACGCCCGGTTCCCAGGCGAACTCGACCTTGGCGATCTGCGTCAGCGGAATCGCGCGGCCAGAAGCGGTCGGCAGATAGGCGTTGGCGATGTCGGTGATGACGGCGCGCTCGTCCTGCGGCTGGCGCAGCACGATGTCGATGAGCTTGTCGGCCTCGCGGTATTGGCCGATGACCGTGCCCGACAGCAGCGTGCGCGCCGCCTGCGCCAAGCTTTGGCTCGTGACACCCAGCGCCCGCGCCTTGTCCTGATCGACATTCAGCTTCAGCGTCTTGACGTTCTCGTTCCAGTTGTCGTTGACGCCGCGCATGTTGGCGTTGGTGCGCAGGATGTCCTTGGCCTTGTCGGCCCAGTCGCGCACGATCTTGGGGTCGGCGCCGCTGACGCGGAACTGCACCGGATAGGGCACAGGCGGGCCGTTGGGCAGCAGCTTCACGCGGCCACGCGCCTCGGGGAACTCCTCGGCCAGCACGAGTGGCAGGCGCTTCCTCAGTTCCTCGCGCTCGGCCAGGCTCTTGGGCACCAGGATGGACTGCGTGACATTGGCCTGCGGGAAGATCTGGTCCAGCGGCAGGTAGAAGCGCGGCACGCCCGAGCCGATCCAGCTGGTCACCGTCGAGATGCTCGGTTCCTTCAGCATGCGCGCCTCGAAGCGCCTGGCCAGCGCCTCGGTTTCCTGGATGGTCGAGCCCTCGGGCAGCCACAGGTCGACGAGCACCTCGGGGCGGCTGGAGTCCGGGAAGAACTGCTGCTGCACACGCCCCATGCCGACGATGCCGAGCGCGAACACGAGCAGCGTGATGCCAATCGTCTTCCAGCGGTTCTCCACGCACCAACGCACCACGCCACGGAAGCGGTTGTAGAAGGGCGTGTCAAAGAGCTCATGCACCTCGCCTTCGGACGCATGCTTGCTCTTCAGCAGCAGCGCGCCGAGGTAGGGCACAAAGTAGACCGAGACGGCCCAGGAGATGACCAGCGACGCGGCCGTCACGGCAAAGATCGCGAAGGTGTATTCACCCACGGTGGACTTGGCCAGGCCGATGGGCAGGAAGCCCACCGCCGTGATGAGCGTGCCGGTCAGCATGGGCATGGCCGTCACGTCATACGCGTACGTGGCGGCGTGCATCTTGTCGTAGCCCTCTTCGAGCTTGCGCACCATCATCTCGACGGCAATGATGGCGTCATCCACCAACAGCCCGAGCGCGATGATCAGCGAGCCCAGCGAGATCTTGTGCAGGCCGACGCCCCAATAGAACATCGTCGTGAAGGTGATGGCCAACACCAGCGGGATGGTGATGCCGACAACCAGGCCGGGCCAGATGTCGATGCGCAGCGGCTTGGTGTGCAGGCCCAGCGAAATGAAGCTGACCGCCAGCACGATGACGACGGCCTCGATGAGCACATGCACGAACTCGCCCACCGAGGTGGTGACGGCCTTGGGCTGATCCTGGATCTGTTCGAGCTGGATGCCGGCCGGCAGGTCGCGCTCGATGCCCTTGAACGCGAGGTTCAGGGCCTTGCCCATCGCGATGATGTCGCCGCCCTTGGCCATGGACACGCCCAGTGCCAGCACGTCCTTGCCCTGGTGGCGCACCTTCGTCGTCGGCGGGTCGACATAGGCGCGCTTGATCTCGGCGATGTCGCCCAGGCGAATCTGGCTGGCCACGCCGGTCTGCGGGTTCACCGCGCGGATGGGCACCTCGGCCAACGCCTGGGCCGACGTGAACGCGCCCTGCACGCGCACCTGGAAGTTGGCGCTGCCGGCATTCAGCAGGCCCGCGCTCTCGACGGCGTTCTGCGCGCCGATCTGGTTGATGACCTGGGTGAAGTCCAGGCCCAACTGCGCGAGGCGCTTCTGCGAAACCTCGATGAAGAGCTTCTCGGGCTGGATACCGAAGATCTCGACCTTGGCCACGTCCTTGACCTGCAGCAGCGCCTGGCGCACGCGGTCGGCGTGCTCACGCAGCTCCTCGCGGCTGAAACCGTCGGCCGACAAGGCATAGATGGAGCCGTAGACGTCGCCGAACTCGTCGTTGAAGACGGGGCCCAACACGCCCTGCGGCAGGCTCGCGCGCATGTCGCCGATCTTCTTGCGCGTCTGGTACCAGAGGTCGGCCACCTCCTTGGGAGGTGTGTTGTCCTTGACCTGGAAGATCGTCAACGACTCGCCGGGCTTGGTGTACGAACGGATCTTGTCCGCGTGGTTCACCTCCTGCAGCGTCTTCTCGATCTTGTCGGTGACCTGGTCGGCCATCTGTTGCGCCGTGGCGCCGGGCCAGAAGGCCTGGATGACCATGGCGCGGAAGGTGAAAGGCGGGTCTTCGTCCTGGCCGAGCTGGAAATAGGCGACGAAGCCCATCAGCATCAACACCACCATCAGGTAGCGCGTCAGCGCCGGGTGCTCCAGCGCCCAGCGCGAGACATTGAAGCCGCCGACGTGGGGCTGTTTGGTGATCGGGGAATTCATGGACGGCCCCGATCAGCGTGAGGCTGCGGAGGCCGCGGGGGCTGCCGTCACACCGGTGGTGCGCGGCGGTACGTAGCGTTTGACCTTCTGCCCAGGGTTGAGCACATGCACGCCGGCGACGACGACCTCCTGGCCGGCCGCCAGGCCGCTGACGATGATGACCTCGTTGCCCTCGGCGCCGCCCACCTGCACGGCCACGGGCTTGACCGTCATCGACGCGCCGTCCAGCATCCAGACCGAGGTCTTGCCGCCCTGCTGCAGCACCGCCGCGAGTGGCAGCTTGATGACGCCGGCCATCTGCGGCAGGTCCAGCACAACGGTGGCGGACTGGCCCAGGCGCACGTCCAGCTTGCCGGCGTCGGCCTTGATGAGGAAGGTGCGGGTGGCGGGGTCGGCCGCAGCAGACACCTCGCGCAGCGTCAGCGGGTAGGTCTTGTCAGCACCCCACAGCCGCACCTTCAGCGCGCCGGCCACGCCGGCCGCCGCCTTCACGCGGCTGACCTGATCCTCGGGCACCGAGAAGACGATGTCGCGCGGGCCGTCCAGCGCCACGCGCACAACGGGCGTGCCAGCGGCCAGCACCTGGCCGGGCTCGGCATCGATGCCGGTCACGACGCCGGAGCCGTCGGCCACGAGTTGCGCGTAGCCAGCCTGGTTGCCCTGCACATCGGACTGGGCCTTGGCCTGCTCCAGCTGGGCCTGCGCGGCCTTGAAGGCTGAGTCGCGTCGCTCCAGTTCGGCGGCGCTGATGAAGCCCTGGCGCTGCAGGTCGACGAAACGCTTGTAGTCGGCACCGGCCTGGTCGCGGTTGGTGCGCGCGGCAGCCACACCGGCCGTGGCGGCTGCTTCAGCCAGCTTCAGGTCCTGGGCGTCGATGCGGGCCAGCACCTGGCCGGCCTTGACGGTGTCGCCCGGATTGACGGCCCGGCTCAGCAGCTTGCCGTTGACGCGGAAGGACAGCCGCGATTCGACTCGCGCCTTCACCTCGGCCGCATACTCATGGCTGGCACTCGCGTTGCTGGCGCTGACGAGCTGGGTGCGCACCGCACGCTCGGGCTCGGGCGCGGCGGGCTGCTTGCCACAGGCAGAGAGCAGGGCCGCCAACAGCAGGGGCGACGCGAGACGCAGAAGATGGGACATGCAGACCTCGGCAGGGGTGAAGCGGCCGACCAAAATTTAATGACCAGCGGGTCAGTAATGTATTCAGACCCTGTGACAACTGTCAAACCTCGCTGAATTTCGCTGGTACAGCGAGGCTTTGCAAGCGGAACTTGAGAAAAAGCTTGAGCAGCGTCGACCACTACGAGAACTTTCCTGTCGCCTCCTGGCTGTGCCCGCCCGCGCTGCGGCCGGCGGTCGTTGCGATCTACCACTTCGCTCGCACGGCAGACGACCTGGCCGACGAGGGCGACGCGACCACCTCTCAGCGCATCCAGGCGCTGCGCGACTATCGCGCCGATCTGGCCGCCACGGTTGCCGGCCGCACAACTTCGTCACGCTGGCCACATGTCTTCGTGCCGCTGGCGGCCCATCTGCAACGCCTGCAGCCCGCGCTGCTGCATGATCTCATCGACGCCTTTGAGCAGGACCTGACGCCGCCGCGCTACCGCGACCGCGAGCATCTGCTGGACTACTGCCGCCGCTCGGCCAACCCGATCGGTCGGCTGCTGCTGGGGCTGTACGGCGTGGACGACACCACCTCGCTGCGTCGCTCGGACGCGATCTGCTCGGCGCTGCAACTCATCAATTTCTGGCAGGACTTCACCCGCGACGGCCCCAATGCCCGGCTGTACGCGCCACAGGCCGACCTGGACCGCCACTGCGTAACTGCCGACGAGGTGCTGGCCTGCCGCGACAGCCCGGCGGCCCGCGCCTTGATTGCTGACCTCTGCGCCTGGGCGCGCGCGCTGATGCGGGAAGGCGCACCACTCGCGCTGAGCTTGCCCGGCCGCGCCGGCTGGGAGCTGCGCTTCGTCGTGCAGGGCGGCCTCGCCATCCTCGACAAGATCGCCGCGCGCGGCCACGACAGCCTGCTGCACCGCCCCGCGCTTTCTGCCTGGGATTTGCCGCGGCTGGTCTGGCGTGCATTGACAATGCGGGCCGCACCATGAGCCCTGAACAGTACGTCCAAGAAAAAGCCGCCGCGAGCGGCTCGAGCTTCTACTACGCCTTCCTCTTCCTGCCGCCGCCGCGGCGCGCGGCGATCACGGCCTTCTATGCCTTCTGCCGCGAGGTGGACGACGTCGTCGACGAGACCCAGGACGCCGGCGTCGCCGCCACCAAGCTGGCCTGGTGGCGCAAGGAAGTGGCCAGCGCCTTCGCCGGGCAGCCCAGCCACCCGGTCATGAAGGCGCTGATGCCGCACACGGCCGCCTACGACATCCGCCTTGAGCATCTGAATGCCGTCATCGAAGGCTGCGAGATGGACCTGCAGCAGACGCGCTACCTCGACTTCCCGGGCCTGGTGCGGTACTGCCATCTGGTGGCCGGCATCGTCGGCGAAGTGGCCAGCAGCATCTTCGGCCGCACGCAGCCGCAGACCGTGGCCTACGCGCACAAGCTGGGCCAGGCCATGCAGCTGACCAACATCATTCGCGACGTTGGCGACGACGCACGGCGCGGGCGCATCTACCTGCCGGTGAACGAGTTGCAGCAGTTCGGCGTCAAGGCCAACGAGATCCTGCTGCGCAGCAAGCCCTGGGGCTACAGCGAGCGCTTCACGGCGCTGATGAAGTTCCAGGCCGAGCGGGCCCACAAGCTCTACGACGAGGCGCTGGCCCTGCTGCCGGAGAGCGACCGCGCCGCGCAGAAGCCGGGCCTGATGATGGCCAACATCTACCGCGCGCTGCTCGTCGAGATCGAGCGCGAGAACTTCCAGGTGCTGCACCAGCGCATCGCGCTCACGCCGCTGCGCAAGCTCTGGATCGCGATGAAAACCAACTGGCGCGGGCGGTGAGCCGCGTCGCCGTCGTCGGTGGCGGCTGGGCCGGCATCGCGGCTGCCGTCGAGCTGGCCGACGCCGGCCATGACATCACCGTCTTCGAGATGGCGCCGCAGCTCGGTGGCCGCGCGCGCAGCGTTGTCGGCGAGCCCCCGTACGACAACGGCCAGCACATCCTCATCGGCGCCTACCGCGACAGCCTGGCGCTGATGCGCCGCCTGGGCATCGACCCCGGCGCCGTGCTCAAGCGCCTGCCGCTCGCCCTGCCCTACCCCGGCGAGCCCGGCCTGCGGCTGCCGCCGGGCCCGGCGCTGATCAGCTTCACGCGCGGGGTGCTCGGGCATCGGGGTTGGCCATGGCGCGCCCGACTGGGCCTGCTGGCCGCCGCCGGCGGCTGGCTGGCGCGGGGATTTCGCTGCGACGCGCGGCTGAGCGTCGCCGAGCTGTGCGCCGGCCTGCCCGCGGAAGTGAAGCGCGATCTCGTCGAGCCGCTGTGCGTTGCCGCGCTGAACACACCGGCGCCGCAGGCCAGCGCCCAGGTCTTTCTACGCGTGCTGAAGGACGCGCTCTTCGGCGGCGCCGGCAGTGCCGACCTGCTGCTGCCGAGGCGGCCACTGTCGGAGCTGTTGGCCGGGCCGGCGACCGCGTGGCTGGGCGAGAGGCTGCGCCTGGGCAGCCGCGTGCAGCGCATCGAAGCCGGCTGGCACGTTGACGGCGAGGCCTTCGATGGCGTCGTGCTCGCCTGCACCAGCGTCGAGGCCGCACGGCTGACCGCAGACATCGCACCGGTCTGGTCGGCCACGGCGCAAGGCCTGGGCTTCGAGCCCATCATCACCGTCTACCTCAGCAGCCCTGGCACCGCCCTGCCCGCGCCGATGCTGGCGCTGCGCGAAGGGCCGGACGCGCCGGCCCAGTTCGTCTTTGATCACGGCCAGCTTGGCGGCGCGGCGGGCAGGTTCGCCTTCGTCGTCAGCGGCGCTGCAGCCTGGGTTGAACGCGGCGGCTGTGCCGAGGCCGTGCTGGCACAAGCGCTGCGGGAACTCGCCTGGGCGACGCCCCCGGTCATCGACAAAGTGCTGACCGAGAAGCGCGCCACCTTTGCCTGCACGCCTGGGCTGGCTCGGCCACCCGCCCAGATCGCCCCGGGCCTGTTCGCGGCTGGCGACTACATCGAAGGCCCCTACCCCGCCACGCTGGAAGGCGCCGTTCGTTCAGGCCGCGCGGCCGCTCAAGGCGTGGGGACAGGCACCGGAACGGGCGCGAACGGCGCCGCGAGCGGCTCGCCGACAAACACGCCCTGAGCCGGCCAGGCCACGCTGTGCCAATAGGCCTCCAGCGCGCTGACGCCCTGGGCATAGGCCCCGATCAGCATCTGCGGGTGAGGAAACTTCTGCAGATGGTTGCAGGGCTCGCTGGCCGTGCCGTAGCTGGCCGTCGCACCGGCGTCGATCCAGTCGAGGATGTTCATCTGGCCGTCGCCCACCGGTTTGTCGAGCTGGCCGCCGAAGGAAGTCAGGTGGTCGGCCAGCGCGCCGGGCAGCCATTCGCCACCGAGCGGCGTGGGCACACGGGCCAGGCCGGTTTCGTAGATCAGCGTGCGGCGCATGGCCGGCAGCGCATCACTCTTCACACGCGCAACTTCGAAGCCAGCCACGCCGGGCACTGCGCCGGCCGGCGGGAACAGGCGCTCACGGACATTTCGCGCAGCGTCGGGCGTTGCCGCGAGATAGGCCATGGCCGGCTCGGGCGCACCCGCGGCCAATGTGTGATCCGAGGCGATGCCGCGCTCGATCATGGCCATGGCGGCCGGCACGGAGCGGGCGGCCAACTGCATCGCGGGCCGTACGCCGATGACCAGCCACGGCCGGGCGCCGAAATAACTCGTGTAGGGGCTGATGCGCGTCGCGGCGCAGCTGTGCGAGCACAAGTCAGGCTGCAGCCCCGCGCCAAGTGCGCTGGTCAGTGAATTGCAGTCGACGGCATAGGGCTGCACCCAGGCCAGAGCCAGGCCGTTGACGTTCTCGGGCATCTGGTTGCGAATGGTTTGGTCCAGCGCCGCGAACTCCTCGCGCGTGAGGCTGGCGCGCAGCGGCAGCTGCACGCGCAGGATCTGCTCGGCGGGAATACCGCGGCGCTTGGCGTAGTACTCGCCCACCGTGACCGAGTAGGGGTCGGCCGTGTTGATGACCAGGCCCAGCTCGTTGGCCGTGATGCGGCCGTACAGCTTCGGCACGCGCGCCCAACGGGCTTCCGCCCCGCCACCCGGCGCCGAAGCCGGCTCGGCCGCCTGCGCGGAACCCGCCAAGGCGAGCAGCGCCAAGGCCAGGGCTTGCCATCTGCTGAAGCACACTTTCGCCATACAAAACACCAGCAATCTCCCCCACAATGACGGCATGAAATCGAAAGAGGCCCAGCAGACCCCGGCGATCCAGGTGCTGGAACGCATGTTCGCGCTGCTGGACGTGCTGGCCAGCCATCAGGACCCGGTGTCGCTGAAGGCCCTGTCCGAGGCCACGGGCCTGCACCCCTCCACGGCGCACCGGATTCTCAATGACCTGACCCTGGGCCGATATGTCGATCGCCCCGAAGCCGGTAGTTATCGACTCGGCATGCGCATGCTGGAAATGGGCAACCTCGTGAAGGCACGGCTGGACGTGCGCGACGCGGCGCTGCCCGCCATGCGCGAGCTGCACAAGTTCACCCACCAGCCCGTGAACCTGTCGGTGCGCCAGGGCGACGAGATCGTCTACATCGAGCGCACCTACTCCGAGCGCTCGGGCATGCAGGTCGTTCGCGCCGTGGGTGGCCGGGCGCCGCTGCATCTCACGTCGGTGGGCAAGCTCTTCCTGGCCAGCGACGACAGCCCGCGCGTGCGCGCCTACGCCACGCGCACCGGCCTGTCGGGCCACACACGCAACAGCCTGACCGAGATTGGCGCGCTGGAACGCGAGCTGGCCATGGTGCGCCAGCGCGGCATCGCCCGCGACGATGAGGAGTTGGAACTGGGCGTGCGCTGCATGGCCGCCGGCATCTACGACGACCAGGCCAAGCTGGTGGCCGGCCTGTCCATCTCGGCACCGGCCGACCGGCTGGAGGAAAGCTGGGTCGTGCGGCTGAAGGAAACGGCGGCGCAGATCTCGTCGGCGCTGGGCCACCGAGTCTGATCCGCAAGACCTGATCCACCAAAGCAAACGCGGCGCCGAGGCGCCGCGTTTTCATTCCGGGTCAGCCCGTGTCAGAGCTTGGTGGCCACCGTGGCGGCGTCGCCCTGCGAGGCCAGCCACTTGCGCATGCGCTCGGCGTCGGCAATCCGCGAGGCCTTGCCGCTGGAATCCAGGAACACCATGATCAGCTTGCGGCCGGCCATGCTGGCCTGCATGACGAGACACTTGCCGGCCTCGTTGATGAAGCCGGTCTTCTGCAGGCCGATGTCCCACAGCGGGTTGGCCAGCAGGCCATTGGTGGAGCGGAACTGCACCATGCGCTTGCCTAGGGCCACACGGGCCTCGCGCGAGGTCGACAGGTCACGCAGCAGCGGCACCTGGCTGGTCATATTGACCAGCTTGGCCAGGTCGGCCGCGCTGCTCTGGTTGCGGCTGGACAGGCCGGTGGGCTCGACGTAATGCGTGTCCGACATGCCCAGGCTCATGGCCTTGGCGTTCATCGCGGCAACGAAGGCGTCCAGGCCACCGGGATAGTTGCGGCCCAGCGCATGGGCGGCGCGGTTTTCGCTGGACATCAGCGCCAGGTGCAGCATCTCGCCGCGCGTCAGCGTCGTGCCGAAGGCCAGGCGCGAGCCTGTGCCCTTCTCGGTGTCCTTGTCCTCATCGGTGACCGTCAGCTTCTCGTCCATCGACAGGCCGGATTCGACGACAACCAGCGCCGTCATCAGCTTGGTGATGGAAGCGATGGGCAGCACGGCCTGCGGGTTCTTGGAGAACAGGACTTCGTTGGTGTCCTGATCCAGCACGTAGGCCACGCTGGACTTCAGGTCCAGCGGGTCGTCCACCGAATGCAGGCCGGCGACCTGGCCGAAAGTCGGCACAGCCGGAATGAAGGCGGTCTTGCGCAGCACGACGGAGCGGACCTTGCGGGTCTGCACCGGCGCAGCCTTGGCGGCGGGCTTCGCGCTGGTCTTGGTGGCCTTGGATTTGGTGTCGGCGGCAGCGGCCGTGGCAACGCTGGGCAGCGCGGCCAGGAGGCTGAGGCTCAAAAGTGCGGCGGCAAAAGTCTTCAACGAGGTCCCCAAGGGCTGGGCGGCAGTGTAAGTGACGCAAAAAACACTGACAAGATAAGAACTTAAGTGAAATACCTCAAGTGAACTCTTGTCCTGCTTCCACAGGATGCCACTCAGGTCTGCCACCGGCTCCATCGCTTTGCAGCTGACTCCAACGCACGCGAGTAGGCCTTGGCCGACAAGGTAGGGGTATTGGGATCAGCCCCAAACCCTCTGCCGGCCGGACCCGCACGCTGCCTGCGGGTGCCTCAGAGGCGATTCTGAGGGCGCTGCCCTCGATCCGAACCTCGAGCAGGCCGGCCTTTGCGCGCCAGATTCCACGCCAGCTGGTAACGATTGCGCCCGGCGTGACGCGCATCACGCCGGTTACACCACCTCCCGGTGGCTTCATGCCCGCCGCCTTGCATGGCGGCGGTCCTTCGTCCGGCGTCGGACATGCCGCAGGGCATGTCCTCGGTACGGCCTCAGCCCTGGGCGGCGACCCGCTCGACCTTGCTTTGCAGCTTGTTCAGCGCGCTCAGGTAGGCCTTGGCCGATGCGACGACGATGTCCGGGTCTGCCCCCACGCCGTTGACGACACGGCCGGCATGCTGCAGCCGCACCGTCACCTCGCCCTGGGACTCGGTGCTGCCACCGGTGATCGCGTTGACCGAGTACAGCAGCATCTCGGCGCCCGACTCGACGATGGACTCGATGGCGCGCAGCGTGGCGTCCACCGGGCCGTTGCCGTCGCTCTCGGCGCGGTGTTCCTGGTGGCCGATCGAGAAGACGATGGCCGCGTGCGGGCGCTCGCCGGTCTCGGAGCGCTGGGACAGGGACAGCAGGCGGTAGTGCTCCTGGTCGGCGATGACGGACTCGTCCATGACGAGGGCCAGGATGTCCTCGTCAAAGATCTCGTTCTTGCGGTCCGCCAGGTCCTTGAAGCGCTGGAAGGCAGCGTTGACCTCGGTCTCGCTCTCCAGCTGGATGCCCAGTTCCTGCAGGCGCGCCTTGAAGGCGTTGCGGCCCGACAGCTTGCCCAGCACGATCTTGTTGGCCGCCCAGCCCACGTCCTCGGCGCGCATGATCTCGTAGGTGTCGCGCGCCTTCAGCACACCGTCCTGGTGGATGCCGCTCGCGTGGGCGAAGGCATTGGCACCGACGACGGCCTTGTTGGGCTGCACGACGAAGCCGGTGGTTTGCGACACCAGCTTGGAGGCCGGCACGATCTGTGTGGCATCAATGCCGACGTCCAGGCCGAAGTAATCGCGCCGCGTCTTGACGGCCATGACGACTTCCTCGAGCGAGCAGTTGCCGGCACGCTCGCCCAGGCCGTTGATCGTGCATTCGATCTGGCGCGCGCCGCCGATCTTCACGCCGGCCAGCGAATTGGCTACCGCCATGCCGAGGTCGTTGTGGCAATGCACGCTCCAGACCACCTGGTCGGAGTTGGGCACCTTCTCGCGCAGGCGGCGGATGAAGTCGCCGTACAGCTCGGGGATGCCGTAGCCGACCGTGTCGGGGATGTTGATGGTGCCGGCGCCTTCCTTGATGACGGCTTCGCAGACGCGGGCCAGGAAGTCGATGTCGGAGCGGTAGCCGTCCTCGGGCGAGAACTCGATGTCGCCACACAGGTTGCGCGCGAAGCGCACGGCCAGCGTGGCCTGTTCCAGCACCTGCTCGCGCGTCATGCGCAGCTTCTTCTCCATGTGGAGTTCGCTCGTCGCGATGAAGGTGTGGATGCGCGCGCTGCTGGCGCCGGCCAGCGCCTCGGCGGCTCGGGAGATGTCACGGTCGTTGGCGCGAGCCAGCGAGCAGATCGTGCTGTTCCTGACCGCTGCGGCGATGGCCTTCACGGCCTCGAAGTCGCCGTTGCTCGAAGCCGCAAAGCCGGCTTCGATGATGTCGACCTTCATGCGCTCCAGCTGGCGGGCGATGCGCAGCTTTTCCTCGCGCGTCATCGAGGCACCCGGCGACTGCTCGCCATCGCGCAGCGTGGTGTCGAAGATGATGAGCTTGTCGGTCATCGCACGTTCTCCTCTTGAGCTTGGGATACGGTCAGCTGAGCGCGCGACAGGCCGGACAGGATGGCCTGCATGGACGCCCGCACGATGCTGCCATCGATGCCGACACCGTGGCGAGTCACATCACCGACGCGCAGCTCCAGGTAGGCCACCGCTCGTGCGTCGGCGCCACTGCCGATGGAATGCTCGTGGTAGTCCAGCACGCGCACCTCTTGCCCCAGGCGGGTGGACAGCGCGTTGACGAAGGCATCGATGGGACCGTTGCCCTCGCCCTGCACATGGCCCATCCAGCCGCCCAGCACGACCTCGGCGGACAGCCGCATCGCGCCGCCCACCACCTCGGTCATCTGCGGCTGCACGACAGCCGCGCCGGCATCGCCGATGCCGTATTCACGCTCGAAGATGGCGTAGAGATCGGCCGCCGTCAGTTCCTTGCCGGCGTCGTCCATCACGCGCTGCACGACTTGGCTGAACTCGATCTGCAGGCGGCGCGGCAGCTCCAGGCCGTACTCGGCTTCGAGCAGATAGGCGATGCCGCCCTTGCCGGACTGGCTGTTCACGCGGATGACGGCGTCATAGCTGCGACCCAGGTCCTTGGGGTCGATGGGGAGATAGGGCATGTCCCAAATCTCCCCCTCCTGGCGGGCCGAGAAGGCCTTCTTGATCGCGTCCTGATGCGAGCCCGAGAACGACGTGTAGACGAGATCGCCCACATAAGGGTGGCGCGGGTGCACGGCGATCTGCGTGCAGTGCTCGACGCAGCGGCGCACCTCGTCGATGTCGGAGAAATCGAGCTGCGGATCGACGCCCTGCGTATAGAGATTCAGCGCGATGTTGACGAGGTCGACATTGCCGGTGCGCTCGCCGTTGCCGAACAGGCAGCCTTCAACGCGGTCGGCGCCGGCCATCACCGCAAACTCAGCCGCGGCCGTGCCCGTGCCACGATCGTTGTGCGGGTGGACGGACAGCACGATGGACTCGCGGCGCTCGAGGTGGCGATGCATCCACTCGATCATGTCCGCAAAGATGTTGGGCGTGCTGTGCTCGACGGTGGACGGCAGGTTGATGATGCACTTGCGTTCGGGCGTCGGCGCCCAGACGGCCGTGACGGCATCGACAACGCGCTTGCTGAACGCCAGCTCGGTGCCGGAGAACATCTCGGGCGAGTACTCGAAGCGCCAGTCCACGCCCGGCCGCGCGGCGGCCAGTTCCTTGATCTGGCGGGCGTGCGAGGCCGCGAGCTCCACGATGCCATCCTCGTCCTGCCCCAGCACCACGCGGCGCATGATGGGCGCGACCGCGTTGTAGACATGCACGATGACGCGCTGGGCACCCTGCAGCGACTCGAAGGTGCGCTCGATCAGGTGGGAACGCGCCTGCGTCAGCACCTGGATGGTCACGTCGTCGGGGATGTGGCCACCGTCGATGAGCAGGCGGATGAAGTCGAACTCGGTCTGCGACGCCGACGGGAAGCCGACCTCGATCTCCTTGAATCCGATCTTCACCAGCTGCTGGAACATGCGCAGCTTGCGGGTGATGTCCATGGGCT
Source organism: Roseateles sp. GW821-FHT02E12 (assembly GCF_059421665.1). Lineage (NCBI taxonomy): Bacteria > Pseudomonadati > Pseudomonadota > Betaproteobacteria > Burkholderiales > Sphaerotilaceae > Roseateles > Roseateles sp. GW821-FHT02E12. Next base: position 710,457 of record NZ_JBWKVK010000002.1, on the reverse strand, counting down.
CGATCAGCGCCTGGTTGCCGTCACGCAGGTCGGTGCTCAGCCAGATCGGCGCGCGGGTCAGCACGGCATCGGGCCAGGTGCGGTCCGGCAGTGCGACGGGGGCGAAGGAGCGGTACTTTTGCTGCGGTTGCTTCAACATGGGAGTTCCATCCGAGGGTGGGTGGCGCAACCAGCAGCCTTTGAAAACACGAACGGCCCGCTGCGGTTGCATACGGGCCGTTGGGGTCAGATGAGCGTGCGCGTGACTGACTAGCGAACCCGTGGTTCCTCTAGGGCTAGTAGCAGGCTAATGCTGGCGCGGCTCATGGGACTGGAATCTAGCATGAATAGCTACTGATGCAAGCCACGTTCATCGGGCTCGTCGGTGCTGGTGGAAATGACACTGACCTGCTTGCCCTTGGACTTGCGCCAGCCATAGATGACGTAACCGGACAGCCCGTACACACAGAAGATCACGAACAGCACAGTGGGCGGGTCAAGGGCGATGAGGCCGATGCCAAGCATGATGGCCACCAGCACGATGAAGGGCACGCTGCGCCGGCGGTCGAAGACTTTGAAGCTGTAGAAGGGCGCGTTCGTGACCATCGAAAGCCCGGCGAACAAGGTCACGCCAAATGCCGTCCAGCGCAGCCAGGACATGTTGCCCACGCCGGTGTACCAGGGCGCGTCGATCGCACACCAGATCAGCCCCATGACGATGGCCGCCGCCGCGGGGCTGGGCAGGCCCTGGAAGAAGCGCTTGTCCACCACGCCGATGTTGACGTTGAAGCGTGCCAGCCGCAGCGCGGCGCCGGCGATGTAGACGAAGGCGGGAATCCAGCCCGGCTTGCCCATGTCCTTCAGCGCCCACATGTAGACGATGAGGGCCGGCGCGGCGCCGAAGGCGACCATGTCCGAGAGGCTGTCCATCTGCTCGCCAAAGGCGGACTGCGTGTTTGTCATGCGAGCAACGCGGCCATCCAGGCTGTCGAGGATGGCGGCAGCGAAGATGGCAACGCAGGCCACCTCGAAACGGCCGTTGATCGCCATGACGATGGCGTAGAACGCGCTGAACAACGCAGCCAACGTGATCGCGTTGGGCAGGGCGTAGATGCCTTTGCGGCGGGGGCGGACGGCGACGCTGGGCTCGTCGTCCTCGGTAGGCACTGGAGTCATGGGCGGCAGGATAGCGCAGCGCCCTGCGCAGCCGCCTAGGATGTGCCCCCGCCAAGGAGGATGCATGAAGCTCATCGAAGTCCGCACCTACAAACTCAAGCCCGATTGCGCCGAGCGCTTTGTCGCGGCGGTGAGGCTGGCGCTGCCGCTGGTGCGCGCCAGCGGCATGGACGTCGTCGCCTTCGGGCGGTCAGACCATGAGCAGGAGAGCTTCTTCCTGATCCGCGCCTTCGACAGCCGCGAACAGCTCGTCGCGCAGCAGGACGCTTTCTACGGCTCGGCCGTGTGGCGCGACGGCCCGCGCCCGGCGCTGGTGGACTGCCTGGACAACTATCTGAACACACTGCTCTGGCTGCCCGCCGAGGCCGTCGACGCGCTGCGAGCCAACCACCAGCCTTGAACCGGGCGCAAAAAAAGGCCGGCGCCTCTCGGCGCCGGCCTTGTCTGTTCGCCAGCGGCGATCAGTTCTTGGACTTGTCGACCAGCTTGTTGGCCTTGATCCACGGCATCATCGCGCGCAGCTTTTCGCCGACCTGCTCGATGGGATGCTCGGCCGTCAGACGGCGGCGGCTCAGCAGCGTCGGAGCGCCGGCCTTGTTCTCGAGGATGAAGCTCTTCGCGTAGTCACCGGTCTGGATGTCCTTCAGGCACTGGCGCATCGCGTCCTTGGTGGCTTCGGTGACGACCTTGGGGCCGGTCACGTACTCACCGTACTCGGCGTTGTTCGAGATCGAGTAGTTCATGTTGGCGATGCCGCCTTCGTAGATCAGGTCCACGATGAGCTTGAGCTCGTGCAGGCACTCGAAGTAGGCCATCTCCGGCGCGTAGCCGGCTTCCGTCAGCGTCTCGAAGCCCGCCTTGATCAGCTCGACCGCGCCGCCGCACAGCACGGCTTGCTCGCCGAACAGGTCGGTCTCGGTTTCTTCGCGGAAGTTGGTCTCGATGATGCCGGCCTTGCCGCCGCCATTGGCTGCGGCGTAGCTCAGGGCCAGGTCACGTGCCTTGCCGGTCTTGTCGGTGTGGACGGCGATCAGGTGGGGCACACCGCCGCCTTGGCGGTAGGTGTTGCGCACCGTGTGGCCGGGGGCCTTGGGGGCGACCATCCAGACGTCCAGGTCGGCACGCGGCGTGACTTGGCCGTAGTGCACGTTGAAGCCGTGTGCGAAGGCCAGCGACGCGCCCTGCTTGATGTTGGGCTCGACTTCGTTCCGGTAGACCTCGGCGATCTGCTCGTCGGGCAGCAGGATCATGACGACGTCGGCCGTCTTCACCGCGTCGGCGATCTCGGCGACCTTCAGGCCAGCGCCTTCGGCCTTGGACCAGGAAGCGCCGCTGCGACGCAGCGCGACGGTGACCTTGCAGCCGCTGTCGTTCAGGTTCTGCGCGTGGGCATGGCCTTGTGAGCCGTAGCCGATGATGGTGACGTTCTTGCCCTTGATGAGGCTGAGATCGGCGTCCTTGTCGTAGTAGACGTTCATGATGGGTCGCTCCAGGAAAAAACTGTGGTGTTGGGGGTGAAGACGGATCAGACGCGCAGGATGCGCTCGCCGCGGCCGATGCCGCTGGCGCCGGTGCGTACGGTTTCGAGGATGGACGCACGGTCGATCGCATCGATGAAGGCATCGAGCTTGCCGGCGTCGCCAGTCAGCTCGATCGTGTAGGTCTTCTCGGTCACATCGATGACGCGGCCGCGGAAGATGTCGGCGGTGCGCTTGATCTCCTCGCGCTCCTTGCCGACGGCGCGCACCTTGATGAGCATCAGCTCACGCTCGGTGTAGTTGCCTTCGGTCAGGTCGACGACCTTGACGACCTCAATGAGGCGGTTCAGGTGCTTGGTGATCTGCTCAATGACTTCGTCGCTCCCGGTGGTCACGATGGTCATGCGCGACAGGGACGGGTCTTCCGTCGGCGCGACGGTCAGGCTCTCGATGTTGTAGCCGCGGGCCGAGAACAGGCCGACGACGCGCGACAGCGCACCCGGCTCGTTCTCGATGAGCAAAGCAATGATGTGTTTCATGGGTTCTTCGTCCTTCGCGCTCTTCAGTGCCGGCGGCGGTAACCGCCGGACTTTGGCTGCGGGTTCGAGTTGAGTGAATCGCCGTGGATGTCGGACTGATTGCGCCGTTCGCCGGGAACCTCGACTGGCGCGGTAACGCCAGCCAGAGCCCTCGGCTTCAGGCGCTCACAGGTCTTCCGACCCCAGCAGCATCTCGGAAATGCCCTTGCCCGCCTTGACCATGGGCCAGACGTTCTCGGTCGGATCGGTGCGGATGTCCAGGAACACGGTGCGGTCGGTCAGGCGCATCGCTTCCTTCAGCGCCGGCTCCACGTCGCTGGGCTTCTCGACAAGGATGCCGACGTGGCCATAGGCCTCGGCCAGCTTCACGAAGTCGGGCAGCGCGTCCATGTAGCTGTGCGAGTAGCGGCCGCCGTAGTCCAGCTGCTGCCACTGCCGCACCATGCCCAGGTAGCGGTTGTTCAGCGACACGATCTTGACCGGCGTCTTGTACTGGAAGCAGGTCGACAGCTCCTGGATGCACATCTGGATGCTGCCTTCGCCGGTGATGCAGAACACATCCGACTCCGGCTTGGCGAGCTTGATGCCCATCGCATACGGCAGGCCCACGCCCATCGTGCCCAGGCCACCGGAGTTGATCCAGCGGCGCGGCTGGTCGAACTTGTAGTACTGCGCGGCCCACATCTGGTGCTGGCCGACGTCGCTCGTGATGTAGGTGTCGCGGTCGCGTGTCAGGCGCCACAGCGTGTCGACGACCATCTGCGGCTTGATGACGTCGTCCGAACCCTTGAACGCCAAGCAGTCCTTGCTGCGCCATTCATTGATCTGGCTCCACCAGGCGCCGATGGCATTGGCATCCGGCTTGGCCTGCGCCTCCTTCAGCTGGGCGATCAGTTCCTGCAGCACGTCCTTCACGTCGCCCACGATGGGGATGTCGACGCGCACGCGCTTGGAGATCGACGACGGGTCGATGTCCACGTGGATGATCTTGCGTTCGACCGAGCCGAAGTGCTTGGGGTTGCCGATGACGCGGTCATCGAAGCGCGCACCCACGGCCAGCAGCACATCGCAGTTCTGCATGGTCATGTTGGCTTCGTACGTGCCGTGCATGCCCAGCATGCCCAGGAAGCGCGGGTCGGTGCCGGGCATGGCGCCCAGGCCCATCAGCGTGTTCGTGCAGGGGAAGCCCAGCAGGTCGACCAGCTGGCGCAGTTCGGCCGTGGCTTCACCGAGGATGACGCCGCCGCCCGTGTAGATGTAGGGGCGCTTGGCCTGCAGCAGCAACTGCACGGCCTTGCGGATCTGGCCGCTGTGGCCCTTCTTCACCGGGTTGTAGGAACGCATCTCGATGCGGTCCGGGTAGCTGAAGGTGGTCTTGGCCAACGACACATCCTTGGGGATGTCCACGACGACCGGGCCGGGGCGGCCGGTGCGGGCGATGTGGAAGGCCTTCTTCAACGTCAGCGCCAGGTCGCGCACGTCCTTCACCAGGAAGTTGTGCTTGACGATGGGGCGCGTGATGCCGACCGTGTCGCACTCCTGGAAGGCGTCCAGGCCGATCGCCGGCGTGGGGACCTGACCCGTGATGATGACCATCGGGATCGAGTCCATGTAGGCGGTGGCGATGCCGGTCACGGCATTCGTCACACCCGGGCCCGAGGTGACCAGCGCTACGCCAACCTCACCGCTCGCACGGGCAAAGCCGTCGGCGGCATGGACGGCGGCCTGCTCATGGCGCACCAGCACGTGCTGGATGCTCTCCTGCTTGTAGAGGGCGTCGTAGATGTAGAGCACCGCGCCGCCGGGGTAACCCCAGAGATGGCGCACCCCTTCGGCCTGAAGGCAGCGAACGAGGATCTCGGAGCCGTTGAGCTCCGCGGTGGAATTGGGGGAGGAAGTTTGCGGCTGCGCCAGGGCGGCGCGCTTGATTTCCGCGGCAGACATGTCCATTTTCGAACCTTTGTGAATTTCTCTAACGAAAAACCATTGGTGCTCCTCTTCTCACCCTCATGAGGCGGATTCGGAACCTGCGCGGTCAACCGATGGGACCCGTGTCGGGCGACCACTGAGAGACCATTGACTCTTTGTGCGAAGCAGCATTATGCCGAGCAAAATCCTGTGAGCCTTCGTATCAGACGAATGCCATAATCCGTGTTGCTGTCCGGACCCGCATTCCGCCTTGGCCACCGACAAAGAACTTAACGATTTCCTGCGCACCGTGGACCGCCGCGCCTTCAAGCGCACGGCCTATATGGTTCGAGACGACGATGCCGCCCTGGACATCGTGCAGGACGCCATGATCAAGCTGGCCGAGAACTATTTCGACCGCCCCGCGGCCGAACTACCCCTGCTGTTCCAGCGCATCCTGTCCAACGCGACGATGGATTACTTCCGTCGCCAGAAGACGCGCAACGCGGTCATGACGAATATGTCGGACTTCGAGGGCAGCGATGCCGATGGCGACTTCGACCTGTTGGAGATCCTTGAAAGCCAGGAAGGCGCGATGGGCGCCGCGAGCGCTGCCGACGAGGTCAGCCGGGCGCAAATCTTGCAGCGCATCGAGACGGAAGTCGAACAATTGCCGGCGCGTCAACGAGAAGCCTTCCTGCTGCGTTACTGGGAGGAACTGGATGTTGCAGAGACCGCGTCTGTGATGGGTTGTTCCGAAGGCAGTGTCAAAACTCACTGCTCCCGGGCTGTCCATGCGCTGGCGAAGTCGCTCAAGGCCAAGGGGATCACGTTATGAACTCGCCAAATCTGTCTACTCTCCCTGCTGACCTGGGTGCTCGCCTGGATACGAGCATCACACGCTTCGGCCTGCGCGTTGCTGCCGGCCTGACCGAGCGAAGCACCGCGCTGCCGCACGACGTGTCCGAGCGCCTGCGCTTTGCCCGCGAACAGTCCCTGGCCCGCGCCGCGCAGGCGCGCGCAGCGCGCACTGCGGTGAGTACAGCCAGCCCCTCCGTGGTGCAGATGGGAGCCACGCTGGCTCTGAATGGCGGCCCGCGCGGCGCTGGTGGCGAAGGCGGCCTGTGGGCCAAGCTGGTTTCCGCCCTGCCCCTGCTGGCGCTGCTGGCCGGCCTGCTGCTGATGCAACAGGGCCAGATCCACGAACAGATCGTTGCCGCCGCCGAGGTCGACACGGCCCTGCTCAGCGACAACCTGCCCCCTTCCGCCTTCAGCGACCCGGGCTTCGCGGAATTCCTGAGAGATGGACAAGAATGACCGGATGCGCATGACGCGAGTCGTCTCCTACTCCCGCCTTCTGATGGCCCTGCTGCTTTGCGCAGCGGGGTTTTCTGCTTTTGCGCAGGCGCCTGAGGCTGCATCCGCACCCGAGGCCGGCGTGGCCAGCGCCGCTGCACCTGCCGTAAAGGCGGTCACGCCGCCGGTCATGCCCCCCGTGTCCGCCCTGGCCGCCGCGCCGACCTGGCAGTCGCTGACGCCGGCGCAACGCAGCCTGCTCGCCCCGCTGGAGCGCGACTGGGACAAGTTCGGCCCCAACCAGCGCAGCAAATGGCTGAGTGCGACGCCACGGCTGGCGGTATTGCCGCCTCCTGAGCTCGCCCGCCTACATGAGCGCATGCGTGACTGGGCCAATCTCACTCCGGCCGAGCGGGTCGACGCGCGCATCGGCTTCCAGGTCGCCAAGCAGGTCGATGCCGAGCAGCGACAGGCCAAGTGGGAGGCCTACCAGGCGCTGCCGCCGGAGAAGCGCCAGGAACTCACCGACAAGGCCGTCGCGCGCCGCCAGGCCCAGACCAAGGCGACCGGCCCGGCACCAAAACCGCTGGCCGCGGCGCCGAAGTCCAACATCGTGCCCGCAGCCCCCAAGCTGGTCACGCCGACACCGGTGGCCGGCAGTCTGATCCAGGCCAAGCCCGGCGCCACCACGGTGCTGATCACGCGCGGCCTCGCCCTGCCCAGCCACCACGCGGCGGGCGAAGCCAAGGTCGTGGCCGATCCGGCCCTGGTTGACGCCAAGACCCTGCTGCCCAAGTCGCTGAAGGCGCCGCCCGCGTCCACCCCGCGCACATGACGGCGCAGGTGGACCCGAGCGCCGCGCCTCCGGGCCTGGCGCGGCGCCTCGCGGCCTTCATCTACGAAGGCGTGCTGCTGTTCGGCGTGGTTTTCTTCGCCGGCTTCCTCTACTCCGTACTGACTCGCCAGCAGCATGCGCTGGAGGGCCGCGTCGGCCTGGGGCTGTGCCTTTTCATCGTGCTCGGTCTCTACTTCGTCGGCTTCTGGACCCGCTCGGGCCAGACCCTGGCCATGAAGACCTGGCATCTGCGCGTCGTCGACGCCAGCGGCCGGCCGCTGGGTTGGGGCCGCGCCGTGCTGCGCTACCTGTTCAGCTGGCTGTGGTTCCTGCCCGCGCTGGTCAGCGTCTGGGCGCTGGGCCTGCACGGCGGTGGCGCCATCATCGGCAGCCTGATCGCCGGCGTCGCGGCCTATATGCTGGTGGCCCGCCTGCATCCGCAGCGACAATTCCTGCACGACGCGATCTGCGGTTCGCGCGTCATCACCCAACTTCCCGTGCGCTCATGAGCAACCCGCACAAGGGCCGCACCGGCCTGGATCGCGTCATCCACGCCGCCGGCTATTCCTGGGCCGGTCTCAAGGCCGCCTACACGGGCGAAAGCGCCTTTCGCCAGGAAACCTGGCTCTGCGTCATTGCCGCGCCGCTGACGTTCTGGCTGGCCAACACCTGGGAGCAGGCCGCGCTGCTGCTGGGCTCGCTGCTGCTGGTGCTCATCGTCGAACTGCTGAACTCCGCCATCGAGGCGGTCGTCGACCGCGTGTCCTTCGAACGGCACGAACTGTCCAAGCGCGCCAAGGACATCGCCAGCGCTGCCGTGCTGATGGCATTGGTGCTGGCAGCAGGCATCTGGGGCGCCGCCATCTGGCAGCACCTGCGCTGAAGTAGCGCCCCCAAGCTCGCTTCATGAGTTGCCCCCGAGGGGGCGTTGCCATGCCAAAGTCGGGCCCATGAAAGCCCGCGGCTTCACACGGATTCCCAGCCACGTCGACGGTGTCGAGGTGGTCGTGGCCGACTCCGCGCTGGCCTTCGGCCGCCACACGCATGACGAGTTCGGCATCGGTCTCATCGAGCGCGGTGCGCAGAAGTCGGCCAGCGGGCGCGGTGTCGTCGAGGCCGGTGCGGGCGACCTTATCACCGTCAACCCCGGTGAGGTGCACGACGGCACGCCCTTTGACGCAAGCGGGCGGCGCTGGCGCATGCTGTACGTCAACCCGGTGCGGCTGCTGGAGGCGGCGCGGGATGTCCTGCCGGGCTCAGCCTTCGAGTTCACGGCGCCGGTCATTCGCGATGCCGTGCTGGCAGCCCGCTTTCGCACCCTTTTTGACGCAGTGACCGCGGACGATGCCTTGCAATCCGAGGCCGCGCTGCTGGTACTGACCGCGCGCTTGTTGCGGCCCTCGCCCACCGGGCGTCCGGCAGTGGGTACCAGCATCAACATAGCGCGTGAACGCATCGACGACGACCCCGCCGCCGGGCTGACGTTGGCCGATCTGGCCGCGGACGCTGGCCTGAGCCGCTACCAGTTCCTGCGCGCCTTCACCCGCCTGACCGGGCTGCCACCCCACGCCTATCTGCTGCAACGCCGCGTACAGCGCGCCCGCCAACTGGTGCGCGAGGGCCTGCCGCTGGCCGAGGCCGCCGCGGCCAGCGGCTTTGCGGACCAGAGCCACATGACGCGCTGCTTCGTGCGCAGCCTCGGCCTCACGCCTGGCGCCTACGCACGCACCTGAAATTTCGTTCAAGACTCGGCCCCGGCGCCCGCCGCACCATGGCCCTCCCCTCAAGGAGCGCCTGCATGAACCTCGAATTCCTGACCGTCTCGCTGCTCGTCGTCGCCTCGCCTGGCACGGGCGCCGCGGTGACCATCGCCACCGGCCTGTCGCGCGGCACGCGCACGGCAGCCGTCGCAGCGCTGGGCTGCACACTCGGCATCGTGCCGCACATGCTGGCGGCCGTGACGGGCCTGGCAGCGTTGCTGCATGCCAGCAGCGTGGCCTTCGAGGCGGTGAAGTTCGCCGGCGTGGCCTACCTGCTGTACATCGCCTGGATGACGTGGCGCGAGCAAGGCGTGCTGGCCATCGAGGCTGATGGCGCCGAGCGCTCAGACTGGCAGGTCATCCAGCACGCCGTGCTCGTGAACCTGCTCAACCCCAAGCTGTCGATGTTCTTTCTGGCGTTTCTGCCGCAATTCATCGCCAAGGATGAAGCGGCGCCGACGCTGGCGATGCTGCAGCTGTCAGCCATCTTCATGGCCATGACCTTCGCGGTCTTCGCCCTGTACGGCGCCTTCGCGGCGCGCATGCGCGAGCAGGTGCTGGGAAGCCCTACAGCGATGGCCTGGCTGCGGCGCAGCTTCGCGGCCACCTTCGTGGCCCTGAGCGCCAAGTTGGCGCTGACGCAGCGCTGAATCAGCGCTCTCAGTCAGTCGGGGTCAGAGCTACTCGCTTCGCTCGGGCGGTCTGACCCGCGAAGTCATCAGACTGCCGCCTCGTCCGTCTCACCCGTGCGGATACGCACGACCTGCTCAACCGGCAGCACGAAGATCTTGCCGTCGCCGATCTTGCCGGTCTTGGCGGCCTTCAGGATGGCGTCGATGCAGCGGTCGACCTCGTCGTCTTTCACGACGACCTCAACCTTGACCTTGGGCAGGAAGTCGACGACGTATTCGGCGCCGCGATAGAGCTCGGTATGGCCCTTCTGGCGGCCAAAGCCCTTGACCTCGGTGACCGTCAGGCCCGATGCACCCACCTCGGCCAGCGCCTCACGCACTTCGTCGAGCTTGAAGGGTTTGATGATGGCGGTGATCTGCTTCATTGCGGGCGCTCCAGGTTGGCGAGGTTTTCGTTGAGTTTACGCACGGAACTTGGACGTGATGGGGTATCTCCAGTCGCGCCCGAAGCCGCGGTGCGTGATACGGATGCCCACCGGCGCCTGGCGGCGCTTGTATTCGTTGATCTTGATGAGCCGGGTGACGCGCTCGACGTCTTCGGGCTTGAAACCGGCGGCAACAATTTCGGCGATGGATTGGTCCTGCTCCATGTAGCGGGCCAGGATGGCGTCCAGCACTTCATAGGGCGGCAGGCTGTCCTCGTCCTTCTGGTCGGGGCGCAGCTCGGCCGAGGGCGGGCGCGTGATGATGCGGTCCGGGATGATCTCGGGCCCTTGAGCGTTGCGCCAGCGCGCCAGGCGGAAGACCAGCGTCTTGGCCACGTCCTTGATGACGGCGAAGCCGCCGGCCATGTCGCCATAGAGCGTGCAGTAGCCGGTGGCCATCTCGCTCTTGTTGCCGGTCGTCAGCACGATGGAACCGAACTTGTTGGACAGCGCCATCAGCAGCGTGCCACGGACGCGGGCCTGGATGTTCTCCTCGGTCGCGTCCAGCGCCAGGCCCTTGAACTCGTCGGCCAGCGTCGCGTTGAAGGCGTCGAACATCGGCACGATGGACTTTTCGTCGTAGCGCACGCCCAGGCGCTCGGCCATGTCGCGCGCGTCGATCCAGGAGATGTCGGCCGTGTAGGGCGAAGGCATCATGACCGTGCGGACCTTGTCCGCGCCCAGCGCGTCGACCGCGATGGCCAGCACCAGCGCCGAGTCGATGCCGCCCGACAGGCCGATGAGGGCGCCGGGGAAGCCGTTCTTGCCGAGGTAGTCGCGCACGCCGATGACGAGCGCTTGCCAGACCTGGGCTTCAAACTCGGGCACCGGCACGATGTCGCCCCGCAGTCGGCCGGCGTCCAGCTCGACGAGGGCCAGCGCCTCCTCGAACATCGGCGCGCGTGCGGCCAGGCTGCCGTCGGCCTGCACGGCGAAGGACGCGCCGTCGAACACCACCTCGTCCTGCCCGCCCACGAGGTGGGCATAGAGCAGCGGCAGGCCGCTCGAGCGGGCGCGTTCGGCCATGCGCTGCTCTCGTTCCTCGACCTTGCCGATGTGGAAAGGCGAGGCATTGATGACGCAGAGCAGCTCGGCGCCCGCGGCCTTGGCGGCGGCGGCGGGCTCGTCGAACCAGGCGTCCTCGCAGATCAGCAGGCCCACGCGCGTGCCCTTGACGTCCACCACCACGGCGCCCAGGCCGGCGTCCCGGCCGGAATAGAAGTAGCGGCGCTCGTCGAACACCTGGTAGTTCGGCAGCTCGCGCTTGGCATAGCTGGCCAAGATGCTGCCACCGGCCAGCACCGAGGCGACATTCAGGCAGGGTGGCAGCGACCAGCTCCGCTCGCGGGCCACGCCGTCCTCGCGCTCGCGCGGGTGGCCGACGACGACATGCAGGCCTTGCAGGTCGGCCAGCTCGGCCGCGATGCGCAGCAACTGCTCATCGCAGGCTTCGAGAAAGGCCGGGCGCAGCAGCAGATCCTCGGGCGGGTAGCCGCACAACGCCAGTTCGGGCGTGACAAGCAGATCAACCCCAGCCGTGTGCGCCGCGCGCGCTTGGGCAATGATGCGGTCCGCGTTGCCCACCAGATCGCCGACGACGACGTTGATCTGGGCCAGGGCAATCTTCAAGGGCGAGGGCATGGGCGACAGCGATTCAGAACACGAGAGCAGCATTGTCATTCGGGTCGACGCCAGTCCCGAAGCCTTGCCGCAAGACCATTGGGACGCCCTGCTTTACGCCCAGGCGCGGCCGACGCCCTTCATGCGCCTGGCTTACCTGCGGGCGCTGCATGCATCCGGCAGCGCCACCGGCACCACGGGCTGGCAGCCGCAGTTCATCTCACTGTGGCGGGGCGATGTACTGATCGCCGCCTGCCCGGCCTATCTGAAGACGCACAGCTATGGCGAATACGTCTTCGACTGGGCCTGGGCCGACGCCTACCAGCGCCACGGCCTGAGCTACTACCCCAAGCTGCTCGTCGCCGTGCCCTTCACGCCCGTGCCGGGCAGCCGGCTGCTGGCCGTGGATGACGAAGCCCGCACCCTGTTGGCGCAGGCGCTGCGAGCGTTGGCGCGCGAGACCGAGGCCTCATCCCTGCATGTGCTCTTCGGCGACGAAGCCGACCAGGCGGCGCTGCTCGATGCCGGCTGCACGGCGCGTGCCGGCGTGCAGTTCCACTGGACGAGCAGCGGTGACACGGACTTCGCCGCCTTTCTCGCCCGGCTGCAGCGCGACAAGCGCAAGAAGATCCAGCAGGAGCAGCGCCGCGTGCGCGAGGCCGGCGTCGAGTTCGAGGCTCGCACGGGCAGCGAGCTCACTGCAGGGGACTGGGACTACTTCTACCGCTGCTACCAGCTCACCTACCGCGCCCACCACAGCAAGCCGTATCTGAGCCGTGACTTCTTCGCCCGCATGGCGAGCGACATGCCCGAGCATTGGCTGATGTTCACGGCCCGGCGCGGCGGGGAACGCGTGGCAACTTCGCTGATCGCGCTGGACCCCGATCGCCGCGCCGCTTTCGGCCGCTATTGGGGCGCGACCGAGCACATCCCGAACCTGCATTTCGACGCCTGCTACTACCAGCCGCTGGCCTGGTGCATCGCGAATGGCTACCAGCGCTTTGAGGGCGGCGCCCAGGGCGAGCACAAGATGGCGCGCGGCCTGATGCCCACGCCCACTGCCTCCAGCCACTGGCTGGCCCATCCGTCGTTCGCCGATGCGGTGAACGAATTCCTGGCACGCGAGGGGGAGGCCATGCAGGGCTATATCGACGAGCTGGGTGAGCACCAGCCTTTCAAATCGCCCTGACGAGTCGCGGCATCGAGGGTATTGGCACCCCGATTCATGGGGGAGGCTCGCCTCTTTTAAGAGGCGCCCTGCAGTTGAGCAATGTTTTTCTGCAGTTTGGCAAAGGTCGCCTCAGCGGAGTGCGGTGACCATCGCGCGGCCCAAAGTCCAAGCCGAGCCCGCGATGAACCCCAACTCCTGCACCCAGCCCCAACGCAACCCGGCCGCCGGCGCCAGCCGCCGCCGCGCGACCCGCTTGACTCCGCTGGCCCTGGCCGCCGCCCTAGCGCTGTGCACTGGTCCCGCGCAGACCGCCACAGTCATTTTTGCCGGCCCCACAGGTGGCCTCTGGAGCAGCAGTGGCAGCTGGATCGGCGGCCTGCTGCCCGGCAGCAGCGACGACGTGCAGCTCGGCAGCTTCGATTCGGAACTGAACTCCGTCGCGTCGACGCCGATCCGCAGCTTTGCCGGCACCGGAGCGATCAAGCTGAGCAACGGCGCGCTGCAAATCGGGCACGACTCCAGCATCGGCACCTTGAACATGGCGGGCGGTACGTTCAGCGGGGCCGGCGCCCTGAACGTCGGCATCCTGAACCTGAGCGGCGGCAGCTTCAACGGATCCGGCACCGTGACCGCGAGCAGTGCGTCGAGCTGGACCTCCGGGACCGTGAACGGGGTGCGCACCGTCAATTTCAACGGCGGTCTGACGATCGGCGGGGGGGGTGGCTTCAACGCCCCCCGCACCCTGAACCAGGGCAACCTGGTACTGGCCGGCAATAGCAACTGGGTCGGCAACACCTATATCACCCTGAACGACAGCGCGACGCTGACCAACAACGGCAGCTTCCAGGATCTGAACACGTCCAGCGTCAGGTTGACCACCGGTACCACCGGCACCAACAAGTTCGTCAACAACGGCAGCTTCATCAAGAGCGGCGGTACGAACGCGAGCACCCTGAACATTGCCTTCACCAACGCCGGCAGCGTGGCGGTGAACAAGGGGACCCTGATCCTGGACAACGGCGGCGGCGGCAGCGGCAGCCTTGATGTGGCGAGCGGCGCGACGCTGGAGTTCAGCCGCGGCACCTTCAACATGGCCGGCGCGGCGCTGGGCGGCGGCAGCGGCACCATCACGATCGACGGCAACGCGACGGTCGACCTGAGCCGTAACTGGGCGAACGGCCAGAACTGGGCCGGCCAGTTGAACGTCGCCGGGAAGTTGATCACCGCGGGCAATTTCACGACGGCCGGCTTCAAGATGAGCAGCAGCGGCAGCCCCAGCAGCCTGACCGGCTTCAGCGCGCTGACCGTGACCAATGCCGCCAGCTGGTGGGCCGGCACCCTGGGCGGCAGCGGCAGCGCCGATTTCAGCGGCGGGCTGGCGATCAGCACCAATGGCGCCAAGACCGTGGATGGGCGCCACGTCATCATGGACCAGGCCAGCAGCTGGACCGGCAACGGCGACATCACGATCGCCAATGGCGCTTCGTTGATCGTCCAGACTTATTCCACCTTCGACGACCAGAACAGCATCGGCGCCAGCCTCCTCGTCGGCAGCGGCGCGGCCGGAACCCTGTACGTCGGAGGCACCTACCTCAAGAGCGGCGCGGGCACGACCATCATCAACACGCCGGTCAACAACGCCGGCGCGCTGGCGCTGAGCGCGGGCACGATGAATCTGAACGGCTTGGTCAGCGGCGCCGGCAGCGTCAATGTGGCCAGCGGCGCGACGCTGAACTTCGGCAGCGCCTCCACCATCGGCAGCCTCAATCTCGCCGGCACCCTGGGCGGCGCGGCCGCCCTCAACGTCGACGGCCCCTCCAGCTGGACGGCGGGCACGATGAAGGTCGGGCCCACCACCACCTTCAACGGCCAACTGGCGATCAGCGGCAGTGCCACCAAGACCCTGGACGCCCGCTCCCTGATCCTGGCGGGCAGCAGCACCTGGAGCGACAACGGTGCCATCTCGGTCCTCAACGGCTCGATGCTGACCAACAACGGTAGCTTCGACGACCAGAACAGCGGCCCGGTCAGCGTGCCGGCCGGCTTCACCAACAATGGCAGCTACCTCAAGAGTGGCACGGGCACGACCAGCGTCGGCAGCGCCTTTTTCGGCAACGGCAAGATGCTCGTGAGTGGTGGCACGTTGAACCTCGCGATGCTGCCCAATGTGGGCATCAGCATCGGCAGCCTGAGCCTGAACGGTGGCGAACTGACCGGCGCCGGCGCGCTGAACGTCGGCAATGCCTCCAGCTGGACGGACGGGCGCATGAGCGGCCCGGGCAGCGCCACCTTCAACCAGGGCCTTGCATTCAGCGGCGCCAGCATGGTGACGGACGGACGCAGCCTGAATCTGGCCGGCGCCAGCAGCTGGAGCAATGACGGCGTCATCACGTTGTTCAACGGCGCCGTGCTGAGCATCGGTGGCAGCTTCGAAGACCAGAACAGCCTCAGCAACGCCATCTCCAGCAGCGGCGCGGGCAGCGCCCTCGTCATCAAGGCCGGTGCCAGCTACACCAAGAGCGGCGCGGGCACGACCAGCATCGCGGCCCCCCTCACCAACAACGGCACCTTGACGGTGAACAACGGCCTGATGTTCCTGGGCAGCAATTTCGGCGGCGACTACGCCGGCAATGGCCGCATCGCCGTCGGCGGCACGGGGACGCTGGTCATGTCGCCGGCCGCCGACATCGGCGGCTTCAGCCTCAGCGGCGGCCGCTTCTTCGTTCTAGGCCCGATGAAGGTGTCCGGCACCAGCACCTGGACCGCTGGCGAGCTCAGCAGTGGCGGCAGCGTCAGCGTCAACGGGCTGGCGTTCAGCGGGGCCGGCACGAAGACCCTGAGCGGAGCCAACCTGCTGATGCACGGCCCCACCACCTGGAGCGGCAACGGCGTGATCGCGATCGCCAGCGGGTCGCTGAGCAACTTCGGCAGCTTCGACGACCAGAACGCCGTCACGGCCCGCATCGACGAGCTCGGCACGGGCGACCGCTTCATCAACGAGAGCGGCGGCACCTACAGCAAGACCGGCGCGGGCACGACCAGCATCAACGCCGCCTTTACCAACAATGGCGCGCTGACGGTCAGCAAGGGCACCCTGGCGCTGAACGCTGCCGCCGACGGCAACGGCGTCTTCAGCGTGACCTCCAGCCTCGGCACGCTGGCCTTCAACGCCGCTTCCACCATCAGCAAGCTGGACTGGACCACGGGCAACTTGTCCGGCACCGGCGCCCTGACGGTGACGGGCCCGTCCACCTGGACCGGTGGAAAGATGCTCGACACGGGCAGCACCAGCTTCAGCGGCGGGCTGACCCTCAGCGGCGCGCAGCCCAAAGACCTCGACCATCGCAGCGTGACGCTGGCCGGCACCACCACCTGGAGCGGCGGCCCCATCTCGTTCACGAACGACGCGCTGCTGACGAACACCGGCATCTTCGAGGACCGGACCACCAGCTCGGCCCAGTTCACCACCAGCGGCCCGGGCAACAAGACCTTCGTCAACAAGGCCGGCGCCAGCTACACCAAGTACGAGGCGAACGAAACCGCCTTCTACACCGGCTTCACCAACGACGGCACGGTGGCGGTAAGCAAGGGCACGCTGAGCCTGAACGGGACGGTCAGCGGCAGTGGCCGCTTCAGCGCCGCGATTGGCGCCACGCTGGCATTCAATGCGGCCACCACCCTCGACAACAAGCTGGACTGGAGTGCGGGCACCCTGGCCGGAACCGGCGTCGTGACGGTGGCCCAGCTCTCCACCTGGAGCGGCGGCGCGATCAACGGCTCGGCAAAGATCAGCTTCAACGGCGGGCTGAACATCAGGGGCGCCAGCCCCAAGACCGTGACCGGTCGCCTGCTGGAGCTGGGCGGCGCCAGCAGCTGGACAGACAACGCCGGCATCACGGCCAACGGCGGCATCACGCTGATCAGCGGCGCCAGCTTCGCCGACCAGAACACCTTCGACGCGAGCCTCAGTGGCGGCGCGTCCCAGCCCAACTTCACCCACAGCGCCGGCGCGAGCTACACCAAGAGCGGCACAGGCAAGACGACCATCTCCGGCTTCATCTTCACCAACAGCGGCACGCTGGAGGTGAGCGCCGGCACGCTCGACGTCCAGGCGCCGTTATCGGGCGCGAGCTTCACCGGCAACTCGCTCACCGGTGGCAGCTACATCGTCAGGGGCTTCTCCAAGCTGAAGCTGCCCATCGGCTATCTGATCGGCAACAGCGCGGCGATCACGCTGGACGGCAGCAATGCAGGCCTGCTGAACGCCAATAACGACAACCCCTTGAAGTCCTTCGGCAACAACAACGGGAGCTTCACCCTGCTCAACGGCGCGACGTTCACGCAATCGGATACCGGCTTCTTGAATCGCGGCCAGATTACCGTGGGTACGGGCAGCAGCTTCACCAGCAGCTTGACCAACCAAGCCAACGCCACGCTGCAGATGGCAGGCGGCACCTTCAACAGCGGCATCAGCAACGCCGGCACGGTGAGCGGCTACGGCACGCTGGTGAAGGCCGTCACCGGCATCGGCACCGTGCGAGTCAACGGCGGCGTGTTGACGGCCATCGCGGGCATCAACAGCGCGAACGCGCCCGTGATCATCGAGGCCGGCGCCACCCTGGCCGTGGAGGCCAACAGCACCGTCAAGACGCTGGACCTGCAGGGCGGGCTGAACCTGGGGACACGCAACGTCAGCGTCGCCCAGGACTACATCAACGGCGCCGCGGGCTCGGGCAATGCCTTCAACCGCCGCGCCGGCGTCACCGGCAGTGGCCAGATCCTGGCAACAGGCAGCGTGCAGCAGACCCTGTCGGGCAACCTCATCCAGCTCGGCAACACGGCCAATGCCGTGCTGGCGCTGCCGAGCATGCGCGTCGGCGACACGCCATTCACGACCAGCTTCACGATCAACAACGTGGGCAACGGCGCGAGCCTGCGCGGCGCCATCCAGACCGGTGGCATCACATCGTCCTCGCTGAGCGGCAGCGGCGTCACGGCGCAGAACTGGGGCGCCGTGGCTGCCGGCGGCTCAAGCGGCGGCTATAACCTCAGCTACACCCCGACCGGCGCCAGCACCGGGCTGACGGGCCAGTCGCTGGCCATCGTCAACAACTTCGACAACGTGGCAGGCCAGACGCTGAGCATCAGCGGCGGCAAGGTCTACGCGCCGGCCATGGCCCAGTTGGGTACCAGCACGCTGGACTTCGGCATCGTCCACGTGGGCGACGCCGTCTCGGCGCAAGGCATCACGGTCAGCAATGCCGCCACGACGGCTGCGCTCAACGACGTGCTGCGGGCCACGGCCACCGGCAGCAGCGGCTTTGCCATGAGCGGCAGCCTGAACGGCCTGGCAGCAGGTCAGCAAGACAGCAGCCTCCAGGTCAAGCTGAACACCGCGCAGGCGGGCGTCTTCAACGGCGCAGCCACGCTGGCCTTCTTCAGCCAGAACGCCGACATGAGCGACCTCGGCCTCGGCAGCCAGCAGGTGGCCCTGACGGCCCAGGTCAACCACTACGCCGAGTTGGGCCTGGGCAAGCTCGGCGGCGCCGGCAGCTTCTCGGGCAGTGGCACGGCCTACACGCTGAACTTCGGCACGCTCAGCCAAGGCGCCAATGCGGTCGGTGCCGAGCTGATGATCGGCAACCTGGCGCCCGGCCTGGCGGACCTGCTGAGCCTCAAGTTCGACCTTGGCACGGCCAGTTCGCACTTCAGCCTGAACGGCTTCGGTGATATCGCCGGCCTTGCCGCAGGCGACAGCCAGGGCGGCCTGCAGATCGGTTTCAATGGCCTGCTGGCCGGTCACTTCGACGAGGTCATCACGCTGCACGCCGTCGGCAGCAATGCCGGCGGCTACGTCGGCGCGCTGGCCGACGTACAGCTGCATCTGGTGGGCGACGTGGCGGCCGTGCCCGAGCTGGCCAGCTGGGCGCAGTTCACGCTGGGCCTCGTCGGCATGATGGGCTTCATGGCGCGGCGCCGCCTCGGCCGGCCAGGGCTCGGCCATGCACGCCGCTGAGCGGAGCCTGACAGGCGCAAATAAAGCCGGCGCCGCCCGCGCGTTGGGCCCAACAATGCCGGCCGATGAGCGCCGCCCCTCCCGCCTCAATCGACGAACCGCAAGCCCCACCCGGTGCGGCGCGCCTGCTGCTGATCGACGATGCGCCGGAGCAGCTGCGCCAGCTGTCGGAACTGCTGGCGCGCCAGTACCGGCTGCTGCATGCCACCGACGGCGTGTCGGGCTTTCACCGTGCGCAGGCACAGCGGCCGGACCTGATCCTGCTGGACCTGGTGATGTCCGGCATGGACGGCCACGCGGTGTGCAGGCTGTTGAAGGCCGACGCGGCCACGCGCGACATCCCAGTGATCTTCCTGTCCGCCCAGGCGAATGCGCAGCAACGGCTGGATGGCCTGCGCCTGGGCGCGGTGGACTACATCGGCAAGCCTTTTCTGGCCGATGAGGTGCTGGCCCGTGTCTATGTGCACCTGCCCCGCGCCACGGCAGCACGCGGCCGGCCGGCCGCGTGCGACCCGGAGCTGGCCTTCGTGAACGCGGCCACGCGGCTCATCGGCGAGCAATTGGCCACCCTGCCCTCCGTGGGCGAGATGGCCGAGCGGGTGGGGCTGAGCGAGCGCCGCCTGTCCACGCTGTTTCGCAAGCACCTGGGGCTGACGGTGTCGGGCTTCATCAGTGAAGAGCGCATCCGCGTCGGCTGCCAGATGCTGGCCGCCACGCCCATGAGCGTGCAGGACATCGCGCTGGACGTGGGCTTTGCCAACACGGCCAATTTCTCCACCGCCTTCCGCGAGCGCCTGGGGTTGACACCGCAGGCCTGGCGCCAGCTGCAGCGCGACGGCGGCGGCGGGTCTTGATGCGGCGCTGGCTGTACCGGTTCTTCTGTATCGCGTTGACGCTGGCGGCCTGGGCGCCGCTGCACGCGCAGCCGGCACCTCGGCCAGCCTGGCACCTGCTCGAAGACCCCGGCGGGGCCTTGACGCTGGCTGACGTGCAGGCGCGGGCCGACGAGTTCAAGCCCCACCAGCCAACCGGCCGGCTGCGCACGCCGGGCTACACGCGCACGGCGCTGTGGGCACGGCTGGAGCTGCCCGCCAACGCCCAGCCGGAGACGCTCTGGCTGGTGATGACGCTGACGCGCATCGAACACGCTCAGCTGTGGGTCCAGGCGCCCGACGGGCAATGGCGCTACGCGCAAGCCGGCCTGCTGGTGCCGCACGCGCAATGGCCGCTGGACACCAGCGACGTGAGCTTCGAGCTGCGCCCCGAGCCGGGCCGGCCGCTACGCCTGATGCTGCGCGAGTCGGGCCGCACCTACGCCTCCTTCGACGCGCTGCTGTGCCGGCCGCGCGACTGCTCCGCTGAAAACCGCGACACCACCCTGGCCATTGCCGTGCTGGCCGGCAACCAGATGCTGGCCGCCGCTGGCTATCTGCTGCTGTTCTTCTTCTGGCGCCGGGCGGCCTTCGCGCTGATGGCGGGCTCGGTGGCGGCCTACGGCCTTTACGAGCTGAGCCTGCATGGCCTGAGCTTCCAGTACCTGTGGCCCAACGCCACTGGCTGGGCGCCGCGCAGCCTGGTGGTGTTGATGGGCGTGGCGCAGTTGCTGAATTCGCTGGCCGTGGCCGCCATCCTGCCGCTGCGCCGCACCACGGCCGCGCTGCGCTGGGCGCTGACCGCCGCGTGGCTGGCCATCGCCGTCGCGCTGTTGACGGCCCTCTGGGGCGACTACAAGGCCATGGCCCCGCTCGTCAATGCCCTGACGGGGCTGTGCAGCCTGCTGACGCTGGTGCTGACCAGCTGGGCCTGGTGGCGGCGCCTGCCGCTGGCCGGCTGGGCCGCGCTGGTGACGGCGTCCACGGTGCTGGGCGCGTTGCCGCGTTACGCCTACGTGCTGGGCTGGCTGGAGCTGGGGCCGGTGATGTGGCTGACCACGCCCGTCGTGCTGCTGCTGTCGCACCTGATCCTGTTGATGGCCCTGGTGCAACAGGTGGTACAGCAGCGCCGTGCCGAGCTGGCCGCGCAGGCGCAGCTGCTGCAGGAGCGGGCCGCACGCAGCCAGGAGCTGGAGCAGCAAGTGGCGCAGCGCACCGGGGAGCTGCGAGACGCGCTGCAGGAGGCCCGCAGCCAGCACCAGCAGCGCAGCCGCCTGCTGGCCTTCATCGGCCACGACCTGCGCGCACCGCTGGCCGCGACGGTGAGCTACTTGCGCCTGCTCGGCGGCGGCGGCCGCCGCGACCAGCAGTTGCGCGCCAGCGTGCAGCAGAGCGTGGGCTACCAGCTGGCGCTGATCGACGAACTGGTTGAGTTCTCGCGCGGCGAGCTGCAGGAGCTCGATCTCGTGCCCGCGCCGCTTTATATCCACGGCCTGCTGCTGGCGCTGGCCGAGCAGGGCGAGCTGCTGGCAAGCCAGCGCCACAACCGCTTTCAAGCGCACATCGACCCTGACCTGCCCGCCGTGGTGCTGGTGGACGCCAAGCGCCTGCGCCAGGTGCTGCTCAACCTCATGTCCAACGCCGCCAAGTTCACCGCAGGCGGCCTGATCGAACTGCGCGTCGTGCCCGGCAGCACCTCACCTGGAGTCTGGCGCTTCGAAGTGGCCGACACCGGCAGCGGCATCGCGCCGGAAGACCAGGCCCGCCTGTTCGAGCCCTTCTGGCAGGCTCCGCCGCAGGAGGGTCGGCCCCATGAGGGCGGCTCGGGCCTGGGCCTGGCTGTGGCCAAGCACATCGTCGAAGCCATGGGCGCGCGCATCGAGCTGCGCAGTGCCATCGGCGAAGGCAGCCGCTTCGTATTCGAACTGCCACTGCCCGAGGGCCGGGCCGACGAGGTGCTGATGCCAACCGACGCCGTGCCACCGATCGAAGCCGCCTCGCAAGACATGCTGGCGCTGCTGATCGACGCGCCGCTGGCCCACGCCGACCGGGTCGCCGAGCTGCTGTTCGCTGCCAACGTGGAGGTGCAGCGGCTCGCGGCAGACGCGACCCTGCCGCCCGCAGATCTCCTGCTGTGCGACCCCGGCTTGCTGGACGCGGTGGGCCTTGCGCGGCTGCAGCAATGGCGCGAGGGTGCGCCCGCGCGCCGCTGCATCGCCCTCGTCGACCACCCGCCCGCGCCCGCACTGGCGGGGCAGTTCGACGCCGTGCTCTACAAGCCGGTCAACGCCGCCGCCTTGTTCGCCGAGCGTTTCGGCCCGGCCATGGCGCCATGAAAAAGAGCGCCTCGGGCAAGCCCTGGCGCTCTTCTCGGTTTCGGCGAACCGCTTACTTCTGCTGCTCTTTGGCGTAATTGGCCAGGCCTTCGGTGATCTCAGACTTGGCCTTCTCGGAGCCTTCCCAGCCCTTGACCTTGACCCACTTGCCCTTCTCCAGATCCTTGTAATGCTCGAAGAAGTGCTGGATGGCCGACAGGCGGGCCGGGTTCACGTCCTCGATCTTCTGCCAGTGGTCGTACATCGGCAGGATCTTGCTGGTGGGCACGGCGAGCAGCTTGGCGTCGCCGCCGGCCTCGTCGTCCATCATCAGCACGCCCAGGGGGCGGCAGGTCACGACGACGCCGGGCGTCAGCGCGAAGGGGGTGATGACGAGCACGTCGACCGGGTCGCCGTCGTCCGCCAGCGTCCTGGGGATGTACCCGTAGTTGCACGGGTAGTACATAGGCGTCGTGAGAAAGCGATCGACGAACAGTGCGCCGCTCTCCTTGTCGACCTCGTACTTGATCGGGTCGGCATTCATCGGGATCTCGATGATGACGTTGAACTCGTCAGGCACCTTGGCGCCGGGGGTCACGTTGTGCAGGCTCATGGTCGTCGTTTTTTGTGGAGGAAAACCCGCATTCTAGGTTTCCCGAACATCGCTGGTAAACGCGCAAGCTCCGCCCCAAACCCGGCCCTTAAGCTCGGCCGCCGAGCCCGAGGCATACCCTGCCGCGGGCCATAGATGACACGCTGAACAGGAGACTCATACATGTCGACGGAAATGGCGCTGTACTTCGCGCTGGCCTGCGGCCTCGCGGCCGTTCTTTATGGCTTCATTCAACGAAGCTGGATCCTGAGCCAGGATGCCGGCAACGCCCGCATGCAGGAGATCGCCACGGCGATCCAGCAAGGTGCCGCCGCCTACCTGGGCCGGCAGTACCGCACCATCGGCATCGTCGGCGTCGTGCTGGCCATCGCCATCGCGGTGTCCGGGCTGGGCATGACGACGGCCGTTGGCTTCGTCATCGGCGCAGTGCTGTCGGGCATCTGCGGCTTCATCGGCATGAACATCTCGGTGCGCGCCAACGTGCGCACCGCGCAGGCGGCCTCCAAGGGCATCGGCCCGGCGCTGGATGTAGCCTTCAAGGGCGGCGCCATCACCGGCATGCTGGTGGTGGGCCTGGGCCTGCTGGGCGTGGGCGGCTTCTATATGGCCATCGGCGGCGGGCATGACAGCGCGGCGCTCAAGCCCATGCTGGGCCTGGCCTTCGGCTCATCGCTGATCTCGATCTTTGCGCGCCTGGGCGGCGGCATCTTCACCAAGGGCGCCGACGTGGGCGCCGACCTGGTGGGCAAGGTCGAAGCCGGCATCCCCGAGGATGACCCGCGCAACCCGGCCGTGATCGCCGACAACGTGGGCGACAACGTCGGCGATTGCGCCGGCATGGCGGCCGACCTGTTCGAGACCTACGCGGTCACGCTGATCGCCGCGATGGCGCTGGGCGCGCTGATGATCACCGGCAGCAGCGCGCTGGCCGGCGTCGTCTACCCGCTGGCTCTGGGCGGTGTCTCCATCATTGCCTCCATCATCGGCTGCTACTTCGTCAAGGCCAGCCCCGGCATGAAGAACGTGATGCCAGCGCTGTACAAGGGCCTGATCGTGGCCGGCGTGCTGAGCCTGATCGCCTTCTTCTTCGTCACCAAGGCGATGTTCCCCGGCCCCATCGAGCTGACCAAGGGCGGCACCACCAGCGCAATGGCGTTGTTCGGCGCCTGCACGGTGGGCCTGGTGCTGACGGCAGCCATGGTCTGGATCACCGAGTACTACACCGGCACCCAGTACCACCCGGTGCAGCACGTCGCGCAAGCGTCCACCACCGGGCACGGCACCAACGTCATCGCGGGCCTGGGCGTGTCGATGAAGTCCACCGCTTTCCCGGTGCTCTTCGTCTGCGCGGCCATCTACGCGGCCTTCGCGCTGGCTGGCCTCTACGGCATCGCCGTGGCCGCCACGTCCATGCTGAGCATGGCCGGCATCGTCGTGGCGCTGGACGCCTATGGCCCCATCACCGACAACGCCGGCGGCATTGCCGAGATGGCCGAGCTGCCCGCCAGCGTGCGCGACGTCACCGACCCGCTGGACGCCGTGGGCAACACGACCAAGGCCGTGACCAAGGGCTACGCCATCGGCTCCGCCGGCCTGGCCGCACTGGTACTGTTTGCCGACTACACGCACGCGCTGGAAGCGCGCGGCATGCACGAGGTCTTCTCGCTGTCCGACCACAAGGTCATCCTGGGCCTCTTCCTGGGCGGCTTGATCCCCTTCCTGTTCGCCGCGATGGCGATGGAAGCGGTGGGCCGCGCGGCAGGTGCGGTCGTCGTGGAAGTGCGCAAGCAGTTCGCCGACGGCGCCATCATGGCCGGCAAGCGCAAGCCCGACTACAGCGCGGCGGTCGACATGCTGACCACGGCGGCCATCAAGGAAATGATCGTGCCGTCGCTGCTGCCCGTGGTGGCGCCCATCCTGGTGGGTCTCATCCTCGGCCCGGCGGCACTGGGCGGCCTGCTGATGGGCACCATCGTGACCGGCCTCTTCGTGGGCATCTCGATGTGCACCGGCGGTGGCGCCTGGGACAACGCCAAGAAGCTGATCGAAGAAGGCTTCACCGATGACAAGGGCGTGCTGCACAAGAAGGGCTCGGAGGCGCACAAGGCCGCCGTCACCGGCGACACCGTGGGCGACCCCTACAAGGACACCGCCGGCCCGGCCGTGAACCCGCTGATCAAGATCATCAACATCGTGGCGCTGCTGATCGTGCCGCTGCTGCCGATGACGGCCGGCAGCAAGGCGCCGGAGGCCGTGGCGACCCCAGTCGCCGCTGTCGCACCGGCAGCCAGCACCGCAGAGCTGCCTGCCTCGGCTGCATCTCAGTAACACCCAGGTAAATCCGGTACACAACAGCCCGTTCGCGGGCTGTTTTTACGTCTGGCGCAGGCAGAATTGAGGCCCATGGCAAGCATGGCAATCACGAGGCACGAGCTGACGCGGCGACGCGAACAACTGCAGGATCTGCAGCGCTACCTCGCCGTACTGGAAGCCGACCACGACGGCGCCCGCGCCAAGCTGCTGGGCTTTCGGCACCGCTACCTCGAAGCCCTCGGCCCGCTGATGCTCGAGCTCACCGAGCTGGAAACCCAGCTCCACCAGGCCACGGCCCTGCTGTCCGAGGCGCTGAAGCGCCAGGGTGTGGATACGCCGGCATCCACGTCGCCGCGCGCCAAGGCCTGGCCCGAGGTCCCTGCCCTGCCCGACGCGACGCCGCTGCCGCCCGAACCCACGGGGCCGATGACCGACCTGCCGCCGCCCAGCCTGAAGACGCTGTACCGGCGCGCGGCGATGCGCTTTCACCCCGACCTCGCGCCGCAAGGCCCGGAGCGGGATGTCTGCGAGCAACGCATGATGGTCGTCAACGATGCCTACGCCAGCGGCGACCGCCACAAGCTGGAAACCCTGCTGCTCGCGGCCGGCGAACTACCCGAGAAAGTCATTGGCGGCCCGGCTGATGCCGTGCGCGCCTGGCTGGGGCTGTGCGAGCACCTCGTGCAGGGCCGCATTCGCGTCGTGCAGGCGCAGATGGCCATGCTGCAGGCCCAGCAGATGCACGAACTCCGCATCGCCGTCGAGCGGGCCGAGGGGGGCGGCATGCGCCCGCTGGACATCATGGCCGCACGGCTGCGCACGCAGATCGCCGAGCGCCGCCAGGAGCTCTACATCGGCGAACGCGTGGGCAGCGACACCAGCCTCGCCGCCCATTTCCTGCGCAAGCACTACCAGCGCCTCACCGGCCTGGATCTGCCGTAGAGCCGTAGAGCCGAGCGCTCGCTCAGTCGGCGTCGGTGTTCTTGACCTGCGGGTCGGCGCTGGGGAAGAAGTTCACCATGTCGCCATTGGCGTCGACCTGGGCAAACATCAGCACCACGCCACGCAGCGTGTACAGATTCACTCCCCAGGGAACGGTGACACCGTCCAGGCCCGCATCGGCATCACGCGTGGCGCCCAGGTAGTTGTGGGAGCCGAGCTCGGGGTCGTTGCCGACTGTTTTCACCACCGCGCCAACCAGGCGCAGGTTCTGGCTCTCGACAAAGTTGAACTGCAGCTCGCCAGCTTGCCCCTCGGGCGTGCTGGTGGTCAGCGGCACGCCGGGCGGCACCGCGGTGCCATTGGCGTCGGTGTAGCTGCATTGGGCCAGGCCACCGATGGTGCTGGTCACGGTGACGGCATAGGGCGATACATAGGACATGTCGGTTCCTGAGACTGGAGGGTGATGGCGCGACACCGAGGTCGCGGGCCTCAGCGCTCGCGCTGCTGCTGCAGCCAGTCTCGCGCGGCCGCCAGCGCCGGCTGAGCAGCCGCCTGCGGATTCAGGCATTCCTGCACGCGCAGCCAGCGCCTCGTCAATTCGGCATGCACCTGCAGCCAGCCGGGCTGGCCGGCCAGCAGGCCGGCCGCCAGCTGGCACTGCGCCTGGGCGGCCGCCGGATCGGCCTGCAACAGGCCGGCCCGCAACTGGGCCAGCAGCACGCGGGCATTGAGCAGCTGCTGGTTGCCCGGGCTGCGCGGCAGCGCGGTGGCCAGCCGCTGGTCGGCCTGTGCCAGTGGCCCATCCAGGCTGCGGCACTGCTCGGGCTGGCAGCTCGGCGGCAGGGTCTGCTCCAGCAGCTTGACCTGACGCGGCAACCAGCTGTCCAGCGGCCCCTTGCCGGGGCGCAGGCCATCGAGCCGGGCCAGCAGGGCCTGGGCCTGGCGCGCCCGGGCCGAGGCGTCCAGGCCGGGCAGCTTGAGCCGCTCGGCGCTGGCCTCGATGGCAATGAAGGCCCAGCTGCGGTTGCTGGGGTCGCCACGGGTCAAGGCCTGGGCGCTGGTGTCGGCCTGCTGCAACTGGGCGGCCGCGCGGGCGTCGCCCAGGTCGTGCAGCGCCATGCCCAGGAAGAAGCGGTAGTTCACCTCGTGGCTGAGCCAGCCCAGGTCGTCGGGATGGGCCTCGCGCAAAACCAGCAACCGGGTCAGCGCGTTCTCATACAACGCGATCGCGCTGCGCAGGCGGCCGGCACGGTTCAGCGTGGTGCCCAGCCAGCTGGCGCTGTCGGCCCAGTCGCCCTGCAGCGTGGCGTCGTCGGGGCGGGCCTGCAGCACCTGCTCCTTCAGGGCCAGGGACTGGCGGAACGCCCGCTCCGCGTCCGGCAGGCGCCCCTGGGCCAGGGCTAGCGAGCCCAGGCTGTTCTCGGCGTAGGACAGCTCGACCCGCGCCTGGCCGTCCTGCGGCGAGGCCTGCAGCCACTGCTCGCTGATGGCGCGGTAACGCAGCCAGGCCTGCTGTGCCGGCTCGAACCTGCGCTGGGTGTAGTGGACATGCCCCAGCCAGAAGGCCGCTGCGCCCTGGGCCTTGCGCCAGTCGGCGGCCAGTGCCGGCTCGGGCGGGTTGCCCTGCAACAGCGCGCCGGCGGCCTGCAGCGGCTCGATGGCGGCTTCCAGCTCGCGCTTGGACACACGCACCTCGCCGATGACGGTCAGGGCCTTGGCGCGTTGCAGGCGCTCAGCCCCCGCGGCATCGGGGTTCTGCGCAAGAAAGCTCAAGGCCTTGCTGCCCACGCTGTCGAGCAGCTCCAGCCGGCCGATGGGGCGCAGCTTGTCGGCGAACTCGCCGAGCATGTAGCTGAGCAGGTCCTCCGCCTGCTGTCGCCGGGCCTGGGCCTGCTGCTCGGCGGCTTCGGCGCGCCGCGCCTGCAGCAGACTGCTGGTGGTGGCCGCCAGCAGCAATAGCACCGCCGCCGAGCCCGCCGCCACGGCGAGCCGGTGGCGGCGCACGAAGCGGCCCAGCACGTAGAGCCGGCTGTCGGGCCGCGCGCTGATGGGTTCGTGGGCCAGCCAGCGGCGCAGGTCGGCGGCCACGCCTTCGGCATTGACGTAGCGGTCGGCCGGCTGCTTCTTCAGGGCCTTGGCCACGATGGTGTCCAGGTCGCCGCGCAGCTGGCGGGCCTGGCGAGACAGGCTCAGGTCATCGCCCCGCGCAGCGGCCTCCGACAACCGGCGGGGCACCTGCTCGACGATGGCCTTGAGCAGGTCCAGCCGCATCTCGGTGTCGGCCACTGTGGGATGCCCACCGCCGAGCAGCCGGTAGAGCAGCACGCCCAGCGCGTAGACATCGGTCGCCGTCGTCACTTCGGCCTGCTGCACCTGCTCGGGCGCAGCGTACTGCGGCGTGTAGGCGTGGCCGGCCAGCTGCGTGAGCTCGGTGTTTGCAGCGCCCTGCCCTGCGTCGTCCAGCAGCTTGGCGATGCCGAAGTCCAGCAGCTTCACCTCGCCTTCGCGGGTGACGAGGATGTTGCCGGGCTTGAGGTCGCGGTGCAGGATGAGGCGGGCATGCGCATGGCCCACGGCGGCCAGCACGTCGAGGAAGAGGCGCACGCGCGCCTCGATGCCGAGGCCGCGCTCGCGGCAGTACGCGTCGATGGGCTGGCCGTCCACGTACTCCAGCACGAGGTAGGGCTGGCCCTGCTCGACGCCGGCATCGAGCAGCCGCGCGATGTGCGGGTGGGCCAGGCGCGCAAGGATCTGGCCCTCGCGAGCGAAACGACCCGCGTCTCCCGCCGCAAACAGCCCGGCCTTGAGGAACTTCACCGCGACGCGGCCCTCGAAGCGGCCGTCCGCCCGCTGTGCCGTCCAGACGCTGCCCATGCCGCCCTGGCCCAGCTCGCGCTCCAGGCGGTAGGCGCCAATCGTCATGCCGGCCACCTCGATGGCCTCGGGCGCCGCGCCGAGTTGCAGGGCCTCGGCCACCGGGCGGTCCAGGAAGCCCTGGTCACTCAACGCCTGGTCCTGTTGCAGCAGGGCGCGCAATTCGTCGGCGAGTGCAGCGTCCTGGGTCGACAGCGCGTCCAGGCGCTGCGCGCGGGCGTCGGCGTCCAGGTCCAGCAGCTCATCCAGCAGCGGGCTCAGGGCCAGCCAGCGTTGCTTAGCCGAAAAAGTCATGCCTTCAGGCTCATCGCAAGAAAGAGCTTGGCCTTCTGCCAGTCGCGCTGCACGGTGCGCTCGGTCACGCCCAGGGCCTGGGCGATCTCCTGCTCCAGCAGGCCGCCGAAGTAGCGCATCTCCACCACCTGGGCCAGTCGCGGCTCCAGCTGTGCCAGCTCGTCCAGCGCCTCGTGCACGCGCAGCACATGGTCTTCGTCCTGCGGGGCCAGCTCGGCCACGGCGGTGTTCAGCGTCAGCGCCTGCAAGCCACCGCCGCGGCGCTCGGCCTGGCGGGACCGCACGAGGTCGATGACCACGCTGCGCATGGCACGCGCCACATAGGCCAGGAAGTGGCGCCGATCGGGGAAGTCCGCGCCCGGCACGCCTTCCAGGCGCAGCCAGGCCTCGTGCACCAGGGCCTGGGTGTCCAGCAAGGTGAGGTCGCCGGAGCGCCGCATGTGGCTGCGGGCCATGCGCTGGAGGTCGGCGTACAGCCGGGCCACCACCTGGTCGGCAGCGGCGCGGTCGCCGGCTTGGGCGGCCTTCAGCAATTGGGTGATCTCTTGCACCGGCCGCACTCTAGCCGCCCGCGCGGGTCCGCACGGGCAGTGCAAACGCGGGCGTCAGGCGGTGTCGAGAGATTTTTTCGGGGCGATGTCGGGTTGCGGCGCGGGGCTGCGTTCTTAGAGATTGAAGGCCTCGTTGCGCCGCACCACCGGCGGGCGCAGGCCAGACCTCCTGGAGCCGCCCATGTCCGTCACCCACCTCGTCCCGCAAGATGCCTGCCCCGACGGCCGCGATGGCTACGCGCCCGCGCTGCCGCTGGTGGGGTCGCTCGCCGAGCTTGCACCCTACCTGTCGCGGCGGCTGGCGCGTTGCCGGCGCGCCGGCGAGCAGCTGGCCATGCTGTGGATCGAGCTCGACCCCCTGCCCTCGCCGGGCGCCGAGGCCACCGACGTGACAGCCGAACTGCTGCGCACGGCGAGCCTGCGCGTGCGCAACCGCGTGCGCGGCACCGACGAGGTGGTGCAGGTGGGCGAGCAGGGCTTTGCCGTGCTGCTGCCCGGTGCCGGCAGCGCGGAAGCAGCGGTGGTGGCACCCAGGCTCAGGCAGACGCTGACGGGGGCCTACGAGCTGGAAGGCCACCTGGCCTACCTGGCCGTGGCCATGGGCGAAGCGGTGTTTCCGGAAGCAGGGTTCACCGGCACCGAGCTGGCCGAGGCCGCCCAGCGCAGCCTGGCAGTTCGGCAAGGCGCGTGATGTCGGCCCCGCGAGAGGGGCCGGCATCACACCTCCAGCCACTCCTTGCGGATGTAGGCGTTGGCGCGCAACTCCGCGGGCGAGCCCTCAAAGACGATGCGGCCGTGGCCCATCACGTAGCAACGCTCGGAAATCTCCATCGCGATGGCCAGCTTCTGCTCGACGAGCAGGACCGCGATGCCGCGGTCCTTCAGCGCCTTCAGGTACTCGGCCACCAGCTCGACGATCTTGGGCGCCAGGCCCTCGGTGGGTTCGTCGATCATGATGAGATCAGGGTCGCCCATCAGCGTGCGGCACAGCGTCAGCATCTGCTGCTCGCCGCCCGACAGCACGCCGGCCTCGGTGTGCTGGCGCTCCTTGAGCCGCGGAAACATGCGGTACATGTCGTCGAAGCTCCAGCGCACATTCTTCGCGCCAGCCTTCTTCTCGCCCAGCATCAGGTTCTGGTGCACCGTCAGCTTGGGGAAGATGTCGCGGTTCTCGGGCACATAGCCCAGGCCGAGGTGGGCAATCTCGTAGGCCTTGCGGCCGACCAGTTCGGTGTCGCCCCAGCGCACCGAGCCCTTGGCGTCGACCTGGCCCATGATGGTCTTGACCGTCGTGGAGCGGCCGGCGCCGTTGCGGCCCAGCAGGCTGACGATCTCGCCCGGCTTGACCTCCATGCTCACGCCGTGCAGCACATGGCTCTTGCCGTAGAAGGCGTGGACGTTGTCCAGCTTGAGAACGCGACCTTCGCTCATGCCGCTGCCGCCTGGGTTTCTGCGAGCACGGAGCCCAGGTAGGCCTCCTGCACTCGCGCATTCGCGCGCACCGCATCGGGCACGTCGAAGGCGATGACTTCGCCGTAGACGAGCACGGCGATCTTGTCGGCCAGGCCGAAGACAACGCCCATGTCGTGCTCCACGGTCAGCAGGGTCTTGCCAACCGTCACGTCACGGATCAGCTGGATGAAGCGCTTGGTCTCGCTCTTGCTCATGCCTGCCGTGGGCTCGTCCAGCAGGATGACGCTGGCGCCGCCGGCGATGGTGATGCCGATCTCCAGCGCCCGCGCCTCGGCGTAGGTCAGGTTCATGGCCAGCACGTCGCGTTTCTTGTCGAGCTTGATCATCTCGAGGATCTGCTCGGTGCGGTCGTTGGCGTCGTCGAGGTCGGCCAGGAACTTCCAGAACGCGTAGCGGTGGCCCAGGCTCCACAGCACGGCGCAACGGATGTTCTCGAACACGCTCAAGCGCGTGAACAGGTTGGACACCTGGAAGCTGCGCGACAGGCCTAGGCGGTTGATCTCGTAGGGCTTCTTGCCGTCGATGCGCTGGCCGTGCAGATGGATCTCGCCCGAGGTCGGCGCGAAGCGGCCGCTGATCAGGTTGAACAGCGTGCTCTTGCCCGCACCGTTGGGGCCGATGATGGCCACGCGCTCGCCGGCCTGCACAGCCAGGTTGGCGCCACGGATGATCTCGCTCTTGCCGAAGCTCTTGCGCACGCCGCGCAACTCGACCGCGAAGGTGGATGGTGTTGTGCTCACAGCGCCTCCCTCCGCTTGATTTCCTTTTCGATGTCTTCCTGGATCTCGCCCCACTCGTGGACGTAGCTGCGGCGCACCAGTTCGAACATCGCGACGCCGACAACCAGCAGCAGTGCCGAGCCGAACCAGGCATCCACGCCGGCGCTGTTCAGCGTCGCACCCATGAAGCGCATCTCGGGGCCCAGGGCCTCGTTCAACTGGCGGTGGTAGACCATCTCGATCATGGCCGCCGCGCCCACCAGTGCGGCCAGTGCGGTACCGGCCAGCGCGAGGTAGGACGTCCAGAGCTTCTTGAGCTTGCCGAAGGCCGCCACGCGCAGGTTCATCAGGATCAGGCTGGCCACGCCGCCGGGCGCGTACATCACCATGAAGAGGAAGACCAGGCCCAGGTAGAGCAGCCACGCGCTGGTCAGCTCCGACAGCAGCACGCCCGCAAACACCATCAGCACCGCGCCGATGACCGGCCCGAAGAAGAAGGTGGCGCCGCCCAGGAAGGTGAACAGCAGATAGGCCCCGGAGCGCGACGCGTGCAGCACCTCGCCATTGACGATCTCGGTGTTGATGGCGCCCAGGCCCCCGGCAATGCCGGCAAAGAAGCCCGAGATGGTGAAGGCCATGAAGCGCACCCAGTGCGTGTCGTAGCCGATGAACTCGACCCGCTCGGGGTTGTCACGCACCGCGTTCAGCATGCGGCCCAGCGGCGTGCGCGTCAGCGCGAACATCGCGGCCGTGCAGATGAAGCAATAAACGGCGACGAGGTAGTAGACCTGAATCTGCGGCCCGAAGCTGATGCCCATCAGCGGCTTGCCGATGACGCGGTTGCTGGACACGCCGCCCTCGCCGCCAGAGAACTCGGGCAGCATCAGCGCCAGCGCGAACACCAGCTCGCCGATGCCCAGCGTGATCATCGCGAAGGGCGTTCCGGCCTTCTTGGTGGACACATAGCCCAGCAGCGCCGCGAACACCAGGCCGGCAACGCCGCCGACCAGCGGGATCAGGCTGACCGGGATGTTCCAGGTGCCGTGGCTGGCCATGTTGAGCGTGTGGATGGCCAGGAAGGCGCCCATGCCGCTGTAGACCGCGTGGCCGAAGCTGAGCATGCCGCCCTGGCCCAGCAGGATGTTGTAAGCCAGGCAGGCGATGACGCCGATGCCCATCTGCGTGAGCATGGTCTGCGCCAGGCCCGTGGTCCAGATGCGCGGGGCGACGATGAGGATCAGGGCGAACATGCCCCAGACGATCCAACGCCCGACGTTGTAGGGCTTGAACTCGAAGAAGGTGGGCTTGCTCATCAGTCTTCTCGCGTGCCCAGGAGGCCCTTGGGCCGGAAGATCAGGATCAGCACCATCAGCAGGTACGGCAGGATCTGCGCCACGTCCTTCAGCGCGAGGCGCAGCACCGGATAACCGGGCGTCTCGGGCGTGACCGTCATGCCCATGGACGTCAGCACGGATGCCAGCGATCCGTCGACGGTCAACGGCAACGTCTGCAGCAGGCCGATGACCAGCGAGCCGACGAAGGCACCCGCCAGCGAGCCGATGCCGCCCACCACCACCACCACGAAGATGATGGAGCCCACGATGATGGCCATGTTGGGTTCGGTCACGAAGGTGATGCCGCCGATGACACCGGCCAGCGCCGCCAGCGCGCAACCGCTGCCGAACACCAGCATCAGCACACGCGGCACGTTGTGGCCCAGCGCCTCCACCATCTCGGGATGGGTCAGCGAGGCCTGGATGACCAGGCCCACGCGGGTGCGCGTCAGCAGCAGCCACAGCGCCAGCAGCATCAGCAGGGCCACCAGCATCATGAACGCCCGTGTCAGCGGGAAGGTGGAGCACAGCGCCGCCGTGCACAGCTCCGGCGCGGCCTTGCCCAGTGCCAGCGACATGCCTTGCACGGGGTGCGAAATGATCGTGAACGCGGAGCCCTGCAGCTCGGGCGGCGGCGTGAACGGCACCGCCGTGCGGCCCCAGACCAGCTGCACCAGCTCGAGGATCACGTACGACAGGCCGAAGGTGATCAGCAACTCGGGCACATGCCCGAACTTGTGCACCCGGCGCAGCGCCAGCCGCTCGAAGCCCGCCCCCATCACGCCGACCAGCAACGGCGCCAGCAGCAAGGCCGGCCAGAAGCCCAGCACGCCCACCAGCGAATAGGCGACGTAGGCGCCCACCATGTAGAAGCTGGCGTGGGCGAAGTTCAGCACGCCCATCATGCTGAAGATCAGCGTCAGGCCAGAGCTGAGCATGAAGAGCAGCAGGCCGGACGACAGGCCGTTCAGCAGACTGATGAAGACTTGATCCAAAACTCGATCCTCAGCGAAACCACGCTCCGGGCTGAGCCGGATTGCGTCGCGAGCGGGCCGAGGTCGGGTTCGGGACGCACAGCCGTACTACCGTACGGCGAGCATCACGAGCCCGAGATCGGCTCGCGCAGCAGCAAAACGGCTTAGCCGGGCCGCTTCATTTGGCAGGACGTCGGCGTCGAGGACACATAGCTCTCGTACTGCTTCACCGGCGCCAGCGTCATGCCCGTCTTCTCGGGGCTGTAGGGGTACTTCGCATCGGCCTTTTGCCAGACCGAGATGAACAGCGCCTGTTGCAGCTGGTGGTCCGTCTTGCGCATCGTCACTTCGCCGTTGAAGCTCTTGACCGTCAAGCCTTCGAGCGCCGCCGCGACCTTGACCGGGTCGGTCGACTTGGCATTGGCCATGGCCTGGCTCAGCAGCGTGTAGATGTGCTGCACGCTGAGCGTGTACATGTCGTCGTTGAACTTCTTGTTGTACTCGTCGGCGTTCTTCTGTGCCTCGCCGCCCATGTTGTAGTGGCTGTAGGCCACCTGGAAGACGCGGCCGGCGCCACCCGTGCCCAGGGCCGTCGGCGTGCCGGTCACGCCGGTGTAGTAGGTGAAGAACTTGCCGTTGTAGCCGGCCTCGTTGGCGGCCTTGACGAGCAGGGCCAGGTCCGAGCCCCAGTTGCCGGTGATGACGGTGTCGGCGCCGCTGGCCTTGATCTTGGCCACGTAGGGTGCGAAGTCACGCACCTGGGCGAGCGGGTGCAGGTCTTCGCCAACGATCTGCACGTCGGGGCGCTTGCGGGCCAGCATTTCCTTGGCGTACTTGGCGACCTGGTGGCCGTGCGCGTAGTTCTGGTTCAGCAGGAAGACCTTCTTGACGTCGGCCTGGTCCTTCATGAAGGTGGTCAGCGCTTCCATCTTCATGGAGGTGTCGGCGTCGAAGCGGAAGTGCCAGTAACTGCACTTGCTGTTCGTCAGGTCGGGGTCCACCGCCGAGTAGTTCAGGTAGACGATTTCCTTGCCCGGGTTGCGCTCGTTGTGCTTGCTGACGGCGTCGCTCAGTGCCAGCGCGACGCTGGAGCCGTTGCCCTGCATGATGTAGCGGATGCCCTGGTCGGCCGCGGCCTTCAGCAGGTTCAGCGACTCGGCGGGGCTCAGCTTGTTGTCGAAGGTGACGATCTCGAACTTCACGCCCGCGGGGTTGCTCTTGTTGAACTTCTCGCCGAGGAACTGGAAGGTCTTGACCTGGTTCTGGCCCACCGGGCCCATCAGGCCGGAGAGTGCGTCGATATAGGCCAGCTTGACCGTCTCGCCCTTCTGCGCCTGGGCGCCGGCGGATGCCAGCACCAACGCTGCAGCTGCGATGAGGCGCAGTGGGGAGCGGGTCGAAGTGTTGTCGAGCATGCTTGTCTCCTGTTGTGGGTCTGAATGTGAACGGAAGTTAATCCAGCCTGGCTGCTGCACAGTCCCGGGCTTACCCCAGACGCTCAGGTCGTCGGGAGCTTGTGGCTCAGGAACTGGTCGCGCAACTTGAGCTTCTGCACCTTGCCGGTGGCGGTGTGCGGAATCTCGGTCACGAAGACCACGTCATCGGGAATCTGCCATTTGGCGATGCGACCCTCATAGAAGGCCAGCAACTCCTCGCGCGTCAGCGCGGCATCGGGCTTCTTCACGACGACGAGCAACGGCCGCTCGTCCCACTTGGGATGCTTGGCAGCGATGACGGCGGCCTCGTGAACGGCCGGGTGCGACATCGCCACGTTTTCCAGGTCGATGGAGCTGATCCACTCGCCGCCGGACTTGATGACGTCCTTGCTGCGGTCGGTGATCTGCATGAAGCCATCGGCATCGATGGTGGCCACGTCGCCGGTCGGGAACCAGCCGGGCTCGCCATCCACGCTGACCAGCGGCGACTCGTCGTGGTTGAAGTAGCGGGAGATGACCCAGTGGCCGCGCACGACGAGGTTGCCCGAACTCTGGCCGTCCCAGGGCAGCGAGCGGCCCTCGTCGTCGACGATGGCCATGTCCACGCCGTAGACGACGCGGCCCTGCTTCTCCAGCAGGCGCTGCTGCTGTTCAGCCGGCAGGTCGAGCTGGCGCGTCGTCAGCTTGGACAGCGTGCCCAGCGGCGACATTTCCGTCATGCCCCAGGCGTGGATGACCTCGATGCCGAAGTCCTGCTGCAGC
Organism: Roseateles sp. GW821-FHT02E12; assembly: GCF_059421665.1. NCBI lineage: Bacteria > Pseudomonadati > Pseudomonadota > Betaproteobacteria > Burkholderiales > Sphaerotilaceae > Roseateles > Roseateles sp. GW821-FHT02E12. The sequence goes on along the minus strand of NZ_JBWKVK010000002.1, from coordinate 674,090 downwards.
GACTTCATCATCGCCGGCGGGCAGGCCGCGCCGCCGATGACGGTGCGCTTGAAGGTCGAGAACTTGAGGTTGTTGGCCTTCACGTAGTTCAGCAGGCCCAGCCAGACGGTGGGCACACCGGCGCTGAAGCTGACCTTCTCGCCCTCGAAGAGGTCGAAGAGGCTCTTGCCGTCCAGGTGCGGCCCGGGCAGCACGAACTTGCAACCGACGATGGCCGCGCTGTAGGGCAGACCCCAGGCGTTCACATGGAACATCGGCACGACGGGCAGGATGACGTCGCGACCGGAGCAGTCCATCGCATCCGGCAGCGCCGCGGCATAGGCGTGCAGCACCGTGGAGCGGTGGCTGTAGACGGCGCCCTTGGGATTGCCCGTGGTGCCGGACGTGTAACAGATGCTGGAGGCGGTGTTCTCGTCGAACTGCGGCCAGACGTAGTCGCCGGTCTCGGCGGCCAGCAAGTCGTCGAAGCACAGCAGATTCGGGATGCCCGTGCTCGCCGGCATGTGAGCGCGGGACGTCATCAGCACGAAGTGCTTCACGCTCTTGAGCGCAGGCGCAATCTTCTCGACCAAGGGTAGGAAGGTCGCGTCGAAGCACAGCACGCGATCATCGGCGTCGCTCGCGATCCAGATGATCTGCTCGGGGAAGAGGCGCGGATTGATGGTGTGGCAGACCAGCCCCGAGCCCGAAGCGCCGTAGTAGATCTCCATGTGGCGATGGCCGTTCCAGGCCAGCGTGCCCACCCGGTCTCCGGGCTCAAGCCCCAAGCGTGCGAAGGCCTGCGCGGCCTGGCGGGAGCGGCGCGCCACCTCGCGCCAATTGCTGCGGTGCAGGTCTCCCTCGACCCGCTTGCTAACGATCTCGGTCTCGCCCGAATGCCGCTCGGCGTGCTTCAGCAGCGACGAGATCAGCAGCGGATCCGACATCATCCGGCCCATCAATGCCATGGTTGTCTCCTGGCGGTCTTATCGACCCAGTCTAGCCCCCGGTTCCAACACCCAAACGTCACAACCGCGACCCTCAGCCCCCGGGGAAACACCCGGGTCAGCGAGGTAAATGAGGCCCTCACTAAACTGGGGCGATGAATCCGCTCGACGGTCTTGCCTGGACCAACCGCTTCGCCGACCTGGGGCCTGACTTCTTCACCGAACTGCCAGCCCAAGGCCTGCCCGACCCGCACTGGGTAGCGCAGAGCCCCGCCTGCGCACGACTGCTGGGTTTGCCCGGCGGCTGGACAGAGCAACCGCAGGCCCTCGCCGCCTTCTCCGGCAACACCGCCTGGCCCGGCATGCGGCCGCTTGCATCGGTCTACAGCGGCCACCAGTTCGGCGTCTGGGCCGGCCAGTTGGGCGACGGCCGCGCGCTGTGGCTGGGCGAGGTCGACACGCCCGCCGGCCCGCAGGAACTGCAGCTCAAGGGTGGCGGCCAGACGCCCTACTCCCGCCGCGGCGATGGCCGCGCGGTGCTGCGCTCGTCCGTCCGCGAATTCCTGTGCTCCGAAGCCATGGCCGCACTCGGCGTGCCGACGACGCGGGCGCTGTGCATCACCGGTTCGCGCCTGCCCGTCATCCGCGAGACGGTCGAGACGGCGGCGGTCGTGACGCGCGTCGCGCCCAGCTTCGTGCGCTTCGGCCATTTCGAGCATTTCGCCCATCACGACCAGCTCGACGCACTGCGCCGCCTGACGGACTGGTTCATCGCACACCACGCACCCGAATGCGCTGACGCGCCCGAGCCCGCCGTGGCGCTGCTGGAGAAGGTGTCCCTGCAAACGGCTGACCTCATCGCGCATTGGCAATCCGTCGGCTTCTGCCATGGCGTCATGAACACGGACAACATGTCCATGCTCGGCCTGACGCTGGACTACGGCCCGTTCGGCTTCATGGATGCCTTCGACCCCGGCCACGTCTGCAACCACAGCGACGACCGCGGCCGCTACGCCTATGCCCGCCAGCCTGCCGTGGCTTTCTGGAATCTGCACGCGCTGGCGCAGGCCTTCGTGCCGCTGCTGGACGGCGAGCAGGAGGCGGCCGGCGAGCGCCTGCTGGAGGCAGTCGAAGCCTACCGCGGCCGCTTTGCCACCGCCATGCTCGGCCGGCTGCGCGACAAGCTCGGCCTGGATGGCGCGCAAGACGGCGACCAGGCGCTGGCCGACGACTTCCTGAAGCTGATGGCGGCATCGCGCGCCGACTTCACGCAGAGCTTTCGCCGCCTGTCGCGCGCGCTGGCCACGCCCGAACCGCTGCGCGACCTTTTCATCGACCGCGAGGCCCTGGACGCCTGGCTGGCGCGCTGGCGCCAACGCACCGCGCCGGATGCCGAGGCCCGCATGCTGGCCGTCAACCCGGCCGTCGTGCTGCGCAACCACCTCGCCGAGGGCGCCATCCGCGCCGCCCAAGGGGGCGATTTCACGGAGATCGAACGGCTGCTGAAAGTTTTGAGCCGCCCGTTCGACGAACCCGCTCTTCCCAGCGACGCGGCCCTGCCGCCCGACTGGGCCCAGCACCTCGAAGTCTCCTGTTCATCATGAGCCAACACGACACCAGCAAGACCTACTCCGTCCAGAAGACCGATGACGAATGGCGCGCGCAACTGGACTCCATGCAGTACCAGGTCGCTCGCCACGCGGCCACCGAGCGCGCCTTCACCGGCAAATACTGGGACCACTTCCAGGACGGCCACTACAACTGCATCGGCTGCGGCACGCCGCTGTTCGAGGCCGACACCAAGTTCGACGCCGGCTGCGGCTGGCCGAGCTACTGGGCGCCGGTCAACAGCGAAGTCATCGAGCGCGTTGTGGACAGCAGCCACGGCATGGTGCGGGTCGAGGTGAGGTGCAACAAATGCGGCAGCCACCTCGGCCACGTCTTCCCGGACGGCCCCGAGCCGACAGGAGAGCGTTTCTGCATCAACTCAGCCTCGATCGATTTCGTGAAAGACAATCCTTGAACTCGGGGACTGCCCGCCCGAGCAGAGCGACCAGCTCTGTCCTCGACCGACATTCAAGATGAAGTTACTGCTCGACTTTCTCCCGCTGATCCTGTTTTTCGTCGTCTTCAAGGGCGCCGAAGGCAGCCCGGATGCAGCCGCCGTTTTTGCGACCCAGCATTTCGGCTTCCTGGTGCAAGGCGGTGTCGTCGGGCCCCAGGAAGCGCCGGTGCTGCTGGCCACCCTCGTCGTCATGGTCGCGACGCTGGCCCAGGCCGCCATCCTCAAGATCCGCGGCAAGAAGATCGACCTGATGCTGTGGATCAGCCTGGCGCTGGTCGTGGTGCTCGGCGCGGCAACGGTCTGGTTCCACAACGAGACCTTCATCAAGTGGAAGCCCACCGGCCTGTACTGGGCGATGGCGCTGACGCTGTGGATCTCGCAGGCCTGGTTCGGCAAGAACCTGATCCGGGCCATGCTGGGCACCGAGCTGCAACTGCCCGACATCATCTGGCTGCGCCTGAACCGCGCCTGGGTGCTGTTCTTCGCCGCCATGGGCGTGGCCAATCTCTACGTGGCGTACCACTTCACGACGTCGACCTGGGCCAACTTCAAGGTCTTCGGCGTGACCGGCCTCATCGTCGTCTTCACGCTGGCCCAGGGCCTGTACCTCGGCAAGCACCTGCCGCCGGAAGAGGACAGCAAGCCATGACCTTGGCCCTGGAGATCGAGACGCGGCTGCGCGCGGCACTGGCACCGAGCGCGCTGAGCGTCCGCGACGACAGCGCCCAGCATGCCGGCCACGCCGGTGCGCGCGAGGGTGGCCACTTTCACGTGGCTGTCGAGTCGGATCGCTTTACCGGGCTGCAAAGATTGGCCCGTCACCGCCTCGTTTATCATTGTTTGTCCGACCTGATGCAGCGCGGCATCCACGCGCTGGCCATCGACGCCCGCGCCCCGGGTGAACCCTGAACCAGGTCGAGCGTGATTGAACCGCGCGCCCCGTTCCGGGCGCGATTTTTTTAGCCTGACCCACATTCCCCACCCATGAAGAAGTTTGCGCTCGCCGCCGTCGTCGCGGCCACCATTTCGGCCCTGCTGCCGGCTGCTGCAGTCGCGCAGAACGTCGCCACCGTCAACGGCAAGCCCGTGCCCAAGGCGCGCGTCGAGACGCTGATCCAGCAGGTCACCAAGAGCGGCCAGCAGCAACGCTCGCCCGAGCTGGAAGCCCAGGTCAAGGACGAGGTCGTGCGCCGCGAGATCTTCATTCAGGAAGCCGAGAAGCGCGGCGTCCCGCAGACGGCCGACTACAAGGCCCAGATGGACCTGGCCCGCCAGATGCTGCTGATCCGCGGCCTGATGGAAGACTACAAGACCAAGAACCCCGTCACCGACGCGGACGCGCAGGTCGAGTACGAGAAGTTCAAGGCCGCCAACACCGGCAACGAATACCGCGCCCGCCACATCCTGGTGGAGAAGGAAGAAGACGCCAAGGCCCTGATCGCTCAGATCAAGGGCGGCGCCAACTTCGAGGAACTGGCCAAGAAGAACTCCAAGGACACCGGCTCCGCAGCCAACGGTGGTGACCTGGACTTCGCCAACCCGAACAACTTCGTGCCCGAGTTCAGCAAAGCCATGGTCGAGCTGAAGAAGGGCGAGATGACGCAGGAGCCGGTGAAGAGCCAGTTCGGCTATCACATCATCAAGCTCGAAGACACCCGCGCGGCCACCTTCCCGGCCTTCGACGACGTCAAGGCGCAGATCAAGCAGCGCATCGAGCAGCAGAAGATGGCCGAGTTCCAGGACGGCCTGATCAAGAAGGCCAAGACGGACTACACGTTCAGCAAGTAAGCCGCTGAGCTGAAAGACAAGCCCGCTGACCGCAAGGTCAGCGGGCTTTTTCCTTATGCGGCCAGGCGGCCCGCCTCGATGCGCAGCTGGCGCTCGCAGCGCGTGGCGATCTCGCGGTCGTGGGTGACGAGCACCAGCGTCGTGCCGGCCTCGCGGTTGAGCTCGAACATCAGCGCCATCACGGACGCGCCGGTCGCGAAGTCCAGGCTGCCGGTGGGCTCATCGGCCAGCAGCAGGGCCGGGCGCAGCACGAAGGCGCGGGCCAGCGCCACGCGCTGCTGCTCGCCGCCGGACAACACGCGCGGATAGTGGCCCAGGCGCTCGGCCAGGCCGACACGGCCCAGCATGGCCGCGGCCAGGTCTCGGGCGTCGCGGTCCCCGCGCAGCTCCAGCGGCAGCATGACGTTCTCCAGTGCCGTCAGGTTCGGCAGCAGCTGGAAGCTCTGGAACACAAAACCCAGCTCGCGGGCACGCACGGCGGCGCGCTGATCTTCATCGAGCGTGAACAGGTCCTGGCCGCGCAAATTGACGGTGCCGCTGCTCGGCGTGTCCAGGCCGGCCAGGATGGCCAGCAGCGTGCTCTTGCCCGAACCCGAGGCGCCGACGATGGCGACGGATTCCCGTGCGGTCAGCGTGAAGCTGATGTCATGCAGAATCGTCAGCTCCCCGGTCGCGTCACGCACGCGCTTGGTGATCTGATCAACTTGGACAAGGACTTCGGGCATGTCGGGACTGCGTCGGCGGGCAATGGTGGCGCACTGTAGCCTGGGGCTGTTGGCCGGCTGGACGTCAGGGTCGATGGCCGCGGCCGAGGCGCCCGTCATCCTCGTCGTCGGCGACAGCCTGTCGGCGGAGTACGGCTTGAAGGCCGGCGACGGTTGGGTGGCCTTGCTGCAGGTCCGGCTGGCCGCGCAGAAGAAACCGCACCGCGTCGTCAACGCCAGCATCAGCGGCGACACGACCGCCGGCGGCCGCAGCCGGCTGCCGGTGGCGCTGCGCACGCACAAGCCGGCCATCGTCATCATCGAGCTCGGCGGCAATGACGCGCTGCGTGGCCTGCCCTTGTCCAGTTCGCGAGACAACCTGCTGACGATGGCGAAAGCCGCCCAGGCGGCCGGCGCCAAGGTCATCGTCATCGGCATGCAGGTGCCGCCCAACTATGGCGCCAGCTATGCGCGCGACTTCGAGGGCCTGTTCACCGAGGTTGCCAAGCAGACCAAGGCCGGCCTCGTGCCCTTCCTGCTGAAGGGCGTGGCGGACCGGGCCGATGCGATGGACTGGTTCCAGCCCGACCGCATCCACCCGCTGGCCAAGGCGCACCCGCAGATGCTGGACAACGTCTGGCCGGCGCTCAAGCCACTCGTCTAGAACGCCGCCTCAGCGCTCCTGCTGCTTGGGGTCACGCGGCTTGTCGCCGCGTGTCGGCACGCCGTCCTGGCGGCCTCGCTGCGGGCCTTCGTCGCGCGGCTGGGCGCGGGGCTGGGCCTGCTGCTGAGGTTGCGGCTGAGGCTGAGGCGTCTGCACACGCTGAGGCTCGGGCTGGCGTTGAGGCTCGGCTTGACGCTGCGGCTCCAGCTGGGGCGCGCGGCGCTGGAACTCTTCGCGGCGTTGCTGCATCTCACGTTGCTGCATCTCGCGCTGTTGCATCTCGCGTTGCTGCAGGTCTCGCTGCTGCATCTCGCGTTGCTGGGTTTCCCGCTGCTGCAACTCACGCTGCTGCTGCTGTTGCTGCTGCTGTTGCGCCTCGCGTTGCTGCTGCTGTGCTCGCCAAGGCATGTTGTCCCCGCCACGTTGTTGCTGCGGCTCGAAGCCGGGGCGCATTTGGGGCGCCTGAGGCTGTTGGACGATGGCTGGCGTGGCCGGCTGAATCACGGCGGGCATGGGCACCTGCGGCTGCACGTCGGGGCCACGGTTGTCGCGGCGCAAGGGCAGCTGGCCCTCGCTGCGCCAGCCGACGCCGGGCTCACGCTCGCGGTCACGCTGGCGCGGCAGCACCGTCTCGGGCGGGCGCGTCGGTGCCGTCGGCAGCACGGCAGCCAGGTCGCCACGGCCTGGCGCGGTCGGCAGCGGGCGGCCCCAGCCGGGCTCGGCGCGGCGGTCGGGGCCGCGCACCGGCATGGGCTGGATGGCAGCACCCGGCGCCGGCAGCGTGCTGACGGCCGTCGGCACGTCGCGGTAGCGGTGCGGGCGCTGCACGGTGACCGGGTCGCGCACGTCGCGCGGGTCGTTGATGCGGTTCACATAGCGTGGGCTGTGGTGATAGGCCGGCCGGTAGACCTCGCGCGGCGCCAGCGGATACCAGCCGAAGCGCGGTGGCGGCGGGCGATTGCCGACGCTGATGCCAACGCTGACGGAGCCACCCCCCACCCAGCCCACCAGGGCCGGCGCGTAGACGGGGCGATGCACATAGGTGCCCGGCGCCCAGCACCAGCGGCCGCCCCAGCTCACCCAACGGCCATAGTGGAAGGGCGCGAAGCCCCAGGGCGCATCGTCCACCCAGGTCCAGCCCCAGTGGCGCGACCAGGCCCAGCGGCCGTAGCGGTAGGGCGCCCAGTCGGCAACGGCGATGCTGGTCGGGATCCAGACCGTGCCGAACTCGGGCGCGGTCTCCCAACGGCCATAGCGGTCCAGGTCCTCGGCACCGGTCATCTCCGGCGATACGTAGCGAGCCACCGGGCGGTCGCCCTCCTCGCGGCTTTCGGCCAGCACCCAGTCGCCGAAGGCGTCGCTGTACAGCGGCGAGCGCTCGGCGCGCGGGCCGTCCGGCCACCAGAGCTCGATCTGCTCTCCGGTGCTCAGGGCAACCGGTGAAGCCCCGCGCGCCCATTCAAAGCGCATGCGGCCCTGCCAGACATAGAGCTTGCTGCCGCGGTCGAGCTGTTCAACGCGGTAGAGGCCATCGCGCTCCGGCTGGGCCACGCCCTCGCGGGTGCGCAGCCGCGTTTCGGCGGCGTTCTCGGGTGAGCGCAGGCGCAGCGCCACGTCGCCGCGGTCCAGTTGCAGCACCGTCTGGCCCTCGTCGAGCTGGCTCAGCTCCAGGTCACTGCGCTCGTCGACCCAGATCGTCGTGGAGCCGGCGCGCAGGCTGACGCGGGCGCGATCGTCGGTGCGAACACGGTCACCCTCGCCCACGGTCTGGTTGCGCGTCAGGCGGGTCCATTCGCGCGTGTCGTTGTCGAACAGCCAGGCATCGCCGACGACATCGACGACGCGGGCGGCGCGCGATGGCGGGTCGCGGCCGGCGTCCTGCGCCTTGACGCCGGGGGCGATGGCGACCAGCAGGGTCAGTGCCAGGACGCGCCAGGTGCGGCGGGTCAGAACAAGCTTGGATTCGGCGAGCGTGGCCATGGAGGCTCCTTTGCGCGAAGCTAACGTATCAGCCTGGCAAGCGGTGGACGGCGCTTACAAAGATTTCATGTCTGCCGGGTGCGTCAGCCGCTCCCGGAGCCTGATCAATCAATCGTCGTCGGCATTCGGGTCCAGCTCCGGGAACAGCACGGACGTGAAGCCGAAGCGCCTGAAATCGGTAACCCGCATCGGGTAGAGGATGCCGTCCAGGTGGTCGCACTCATGCTGCACCACGCGGGCGTGGAAGCCGTCAGCGATGCGGTCGATGGGTTGGCCATCGGCGTCGAAGCCGGTGTAGCGGATGCGCTCGTCGCGCTCGACGACGCCACGCAGGCCAGGAACGGACAGGCAGCCCTCCCAGCCCTCGGTGCGGCCGCCGTCCAACACCTCGATGACCGGGTTGATCAGCACCGTCGGCGGCACCGGCGGCGCGTCGGGGTAGCGCACATTCTTCGTGTAGCCAAAGATGACCAGGCGCAGGTCGACACCGATCTGTGGCGCCGCCAGGCCGGCGCCGTTGGCGGCGACCATCGTCTCGAACATGTCGGCGATCAGCGCCTTCAGCTCGGGGGTGCCGAACTGGGTGATCGGCTGGGCAACGCGCAGCAGGCGCGGGTCGCCCATCTTCAGAATCTCGTGAACGGCCAAGCGGGCCTCCTTGGGCTATCGTGCCGGCCATTCTAGAAACGCATCCCATGTCTGCTCAGTTGCCCGCTCAGTTGCCCGATTTCCTCGAAGACCTCGGCGACGGCATCTATGCCATCGACACCGGCTTCCAGCGCCCGCGCTTCGATGCGGCCTATCTGGTCGTCGAGGAAGGCCGCGCCGCCTTCATCGACACCGGCACCAACCACGCGGTGCCTCGCCTGCTCGAATCGTTGACCGCGCTGGGCCTGACGCCGGACGCAGTGGATTGGGTCATCCCCACCCATGTGCACCTGGACCATGCCGGCGGCGTGGGCCTGCTGACGCAGGCGCTGCCGCGAGCCCGCGTGCTGGTGCACCCGCGTGGCCTGCGCCACATGGTGGACCCGAAGGCGCTGTGGCTGGGCGCGCTGGCTGTCTACGGCGAGGAGGAGATGCAACGCTCCTACGGCAAGCTGGTGCCGGTGCCGGCCGAGCGCGCCGAGGCCAGCCATGACGAGCAGGTCATCCACCTCGCCGGCCGACCGCTGCGCCTCATCGACACGCCGGGCCACGCCAGGCACCACCACGCGATCTGGGACGCCCGGAGCCGCAGCTGGTTCACCGGCGACACCTTTGGCCTGTCCTACCGCGCCTTCGACGTCGACGGCCGCGCCTGGATCCTGCCGACGAGCACGCCAGTGCAGTTCGAGCCGGAGGCGCTGAAGGCCACCGTGGCCCGCCTGCTGGCTGCCGAGCCGCTGGCCATGCAGGTCACGCACTACGGCCGCATCGGCGGCTCGGTGGCGGAGGTGCGGCGCCTCGCCGACGTGATGCTGGAGCAAGTGGACGAGATGGTGGCCCTGGCCCTGTTGCTGAAAGATGCACACGACCGCCACGAAACGCTCAAAGGCGGCCTGCTGGCCGCCTATCTGGCTCGAGTGCAAGGCCACGGCTATCGCGGCGACATGGCCGCGGCGGCGGATTGGCTGGCGCTGGACGCCGAGCTGAACGCCCAAGGCCTCGAGGTCATGCTGGACCGCCCGGCCCGCTGACGGGGCGATACGCCCCGCCACGGTGCGCGCCGCCGCACCGCGCCAGTGCCGCGCCGACGCGCGCAGCGGTCAATCCCCAGGGCGATGCCCATTTCAGGCGCAGGCATGCGTCTTGCGGAGCTCTGCCTGAGGCGCTGCGCTGAAGCGGCCCTTTGCTTCCGCAGAAGCATCGCCAAAGACGGCGAACCTCATCTTCCGGCCCCGACCGAGCAGACCGCTGCTCTCGGGGCCTTCTTATTGGTCGCTCCGACCTGGCCGCGCAAAGCCCGGTCGGCGCAGCCTGCTTCGCCAGAACACACATGCACATCGTCCTCATCGGCCACGGAATGGTGGGCCAGAAATTTCTCGAATCCCTCGCCGAAGGCCCTGCCGGTGCCGACGTGCAGGTGACGGTGCTGTGCGAGGAGCCGCGCCCCGCCTACGACCGCGTGCATCTGTCCGAGTTCTTCTCAGGCAAGTCGGCCGAGGACCTGTCGCTCGTGCCGGCGGGCTTCTTCGAGAAGAGCGGCTTCAAGCTGCGCCTGGCCGCCAAGGCCGTCGCCATCGAGCGCCGCGACCACACCATCACGCTGGCCGACGGCGAAGTCGTCCACTACGACAAGCTGGTGCTGGCCACCGGCTCCTACCCGTTCGTGCCGTCGGTGCCGGGCCGCGACCGGCCTCACTGCCATGTCTACCGCACCATCGAGGACCTGGAAGGCATGAAGGCCAGCGGCGCCGTCTCCAAGACCGGCGTCGTCATCGGCGGCGGCCTGCTGGGGCTGGAGTGCGCCAAGGCGCTGCGCGACATGGGCCTGCAGACGCACGTCGTCGAGTTCGCCCCGCGCCTGATGGCCGTGCAGATCGACGACGGCGGCGGCCGCGTGCTGCGCAAGAAGATCGAAGACCTCGGCGTGCAGGTCCACACCGGCCGCAACACGCTGGAGATCACCGACGGCGCGATGGCACGCCACCGCATGGTGTTTGCCGACGGCACCTGGCTGGAAACCGACATGATCGTGTTCTCCGCCGGCATCCGCCCGCGTGACGAACTGGGCCGCCAGTGCGTGCTGGCCATCGGCCCGCGCGGCGGCGTCGTCGTCGACGACCACTGCCGCACCAGTGACCGCAACGTCTACGCCGTCGGCGAGGTTGCAGCCTGGAACGAGCAGACCTATGGCCTCGTCGCCCCAGGCTACGAGATGGCCCGCGTGGCGGCCCGCCACATCGCGGGTGACGCCGAAGCGGCCTTCCCGGGCGCCGACCTCAGCACCAAGCTCAAGCTGATGGGCGTGGACGTGGCCAGCATCGGCGACGCCCACGGCAAGACGCCCAACTGCCGCAGCTACCAGTTCGTGGACGAGCGCAAGCAGGTCTACAAGAAGATCGTCGTCAGTGAAGACGGCGAGAAGCTGCTCGGCGCCGTGCTGGTGGGCGATGCGGCCGAGTACGGCACGCTGCAGCAGATGGCGCTGAACGGCATCAAGCTGCCTGCCGACCCCGAGTTCCTGATCCTGCCCAGCAGCGATGGCAAGGCCAAGGTCGGCATCGGCCCCGACGCCCTGCCCGACAGCGCCCAGCTCTGCTCGTGCAACAACGTCACGAAAGGCCAGATCTGCGCGGCCGTGGGCGATGGCGCGACGACGATCGGTGCGCTCAAGGCTTGCACCAAGGCCGGCGCCACCTGCGGCGGCTGCGTGCCGCTCGTCACCCAGGTGATGAAGTTCGAGATGGCCAAGCGCGGCATGGCCGTCAACAACCACATCTGCGAGCACTTCCCGCATTCGCGCCAGGAGCTGTATCACCTGATCCGCGTGGGCGGCATCAAGACCTTCAGCGACCTGATGGCCAAGCATGGCAAGGGCCTGGGTTGCGACATCTGCAAGCCCGCCGCGGCCAGCATCTTCGCGTCCTGCTGGAACGAGTTCGTGCTGGAGCCCCAACTGGCCGCGCTGCAGGACAGCAACGACTACTACCTGGGCAACATCCAGAAGGACGGCAGCTACTCCGTCGTGCCGCGCATGCCGGGTGGCGAGGTCACGCCCGATGGCCTGATCGCCGTCGGCCAGGTCGCCAAGAAGTACGGCCTGTACACCAAGATCACCGGTGGTGCCCGCGTCGACATGTTCGGCGCCCGCGTCGAGCAACTGCCCTTCATCTGGGAAGAACTCATCGCCGCCGGCTTCGAGAGCGGCCATGCCTACGGCAAGTCGCTGCGCACCGTGAAGAGCTGCGTAGGCAGCACCTGGTGCCGTTATGGCGTGGACGATTCGGTGGGCCTCGCCGTCGAGATCGAGAACCGCTACAAGGGCCTGCGCGCGCCGCACAAGATCAAGTTCGGCGTCTCCGGCTGCACACGGGAATGCGCCGAAGCCCAGGGCAAGGACGTCGGCATCATCGCCACGGAGAAGGGCTGGAACCTGTACGTCGCCGGCAACGGCGGCATGAAGCCGCGCCACGCCGAGCTGATCGCCAGCGACCTGAGCAAGGCCGACCTGCTCAAGTTCATTGACCGCTTCCTGATGTTCTACGTGCGTACGGCCGACCGCCTGCAGCGCACCAGCACCTGGCGCGACAACCTCGAAGGTGGCCTGGACTACCTGAAGGACGTCGTCATCAACGACAGCCTGGGCCTGGGCGCCGAGCTGGAAGCGCAGATGCAGGCCGTGGTGGACACCTACCAATGCGAATGGAAGACGGCCGTCACCACACCCGAGGTGCGCCAGCGCTTCCGCTCCTTCGTCAACAGCGACAAGCCGGACGAGCGAATCATCTTCGTGGAAGAGCGCGGGCAGATCCGCCCGGCGCGTGCCGAAGAGCGTGAAGAAGAAGCCACCGCCTGATCAAGGACCCGACATGACCTACACCCCCATCTGTGCCGTCGACGACATCCTGCCCAACACCGGTGTTGCCGCTCGCGTGGGCGACCGCCATGTGGCCGTGTTCCGCGTCGGCCAGGAAAGCTTCCACGCCATCGACAACATCGACCCGCGCTCCGGCGCCAGCGTGCTGGCACGCGGCCTGGTGGGCAACCTCGGCGAGCGCATCGTCGTCGCGTCGCCCCTCTACAAGAACCACTTCGATCTGAGCACCGGCGAATGCCTGGAGGCGCCCGAGCAGTCGGTGCGCGCCCATGCCGTGCAGGTGCAGGACGGCCGCGTGCTCGTCGCGCTGCGTTGAACATTCCATAAGCGATAGAGGAGACAAACCATGGCCTACGTTGTACCCACCGAGTTCGTGACCAAGATGGTCGATTCGGGTGAATCCAAGCTGTTGATGTCCACCCGCGACACGCTGATCCGCTCCTACATGGCGGGTGCCATCCTGGCGCTGGCGGCGGCCTTCGCGGTGACGGTGAGCGTCAACACCGGCAACCCGCTGCTGGGCGCCGTGCTGTTCCCTGTCGGCTTCATCCTGCTCTACCTGATGGGGTTCGATCTGCTGACCGGTGTGTTCACGCTGGTGCCGCTGGCCGTGCTGGACAAGCGCCCGGGCGCGACCTGGGGCGGCGTGTTCCGCAACTGGACGCTGGTGTTCTTCGGCAACTTCGCCGGTGCGCTGACGGTGGCCGTCTTCATGGCCATCATCTTCACCTTCGGCTTCAGCGAGGCGCCCAACCTGGTGGGCCAGAAGATCGGCACCATCGGCGAAGGCCGCACGGTGGGCTACGCAGCCCACGGCGCCGCCGGCATGCTGACCCTCTTCATCCGCGGCGTGCTGTGCAACTGGATGGTGTCCACCGGTGTCGTGGCGGCCATGATGTCCACCTCGGTGTCGGGCAAGGCCATCGGCATGTGGATGCCGGTCATGGTGTTCTTCTACATGGGCTTCGAGCACAGCATCGTCAACATGTTCCTGTTCCCCTCGGGCCTGATGCTGGGCGGCAAGTTCACGATCATGGATTACCTGATCTGGAACGAGATCCCCACCGTCGTCGGCAACCTGGTGGGCGGCCTCACCTTCGTCGGCCTGTCGCTGTACGCGACCCACTACAAGACGGCGCCCAAGCGCGTACTGAGCTGATCCGGCCATGGGCGCAGCCCTGAGGCTGACGCTGGGCCAGCACTCCGAGGCTGGCCCAAAGCCGCTGAACCAGGACTTCCACGGCGCGGCGCTGCCGACCGACGCGCAGCGCCGCTCACGCGGTATCGCGTTGGCGATTGCCGATGGCATCAGCAGCAGCGCGGTCAGCCAGGTCGCCAGCGCGGCCGCCGTGCGCGGCTTCCTGGAGGACTACTACGGCACCTCCGAGGCGTGGACGGTGCGCCGCGCCGCGCAATGCGTGCTGGCCGCCACCAACGGCTGGCTGCATGCCCAGACCCAGCGCGGCGACGGCCGCTTCGACAAGGACCGCGGCCATGTCTGCACCTTCAGCGCCCTCGTCTTCAAGGGCCGCGAGGTGCACCTGCTGCATGTGGGCGATACGCGTGTCTACCGAATCCACGACACGGCGCTGGAGCAGCTGAGCCAGGACCACCGCGTGCGCCTGGACGGCGGCCAGACCTATCTCGGCCGCGCGCTGGGCATCAGCCCGCATCTCGAGATCGACCACGCCTGCTGGCCCACCGAGGTTGGCGAGACCTTCCTGCTCGCCACCGACGGCGCCTACGAGCATCTGGACGCGATGCAGGTGCTCAGCACCGTCGCCCGCCATGGCGCCGACCTGCAGGCCGCTGCGCAGGCACTGGTGGCCGCAGCGCTGGCGCGCGGCAGCCAGGACAACGCGACCGTCATGCTGGCCCGCGTCGAATCCCTGCCCAACCAGCTCACGCCGCCGGTGCGCCGCGACCGCCTGCGCCTGCCGCCGCGGCTGGCGCCACGGATGGAGTTCGAGGGCTATCGCATCGTGCGCGAACTGCATGCAAGCGCGCGCAGCCAGGTCGTGCTGGCCGTCGACGCGGACGGGCGCGAGTGGGCGCTCAAGCTGCCCTCTGCCGAGTTGGCGAACGACGCGACGGCGCTGGACCGCTTCGCGACCGAGGAATGGGTAGCGCGCCGCATCGACAGCCCGCACGTCATCAAGGCCGCGCCGCCCGAGAAGCGGCGCGAACACCTGTTCACGTCGATGGAATTCATCGCCGGGCAGACGCTGGCGCAGTGGATGACCGACCACCCCCGCCCCGGGCTCGACGAAGTGCGCCAGTTGGTGGACCAGATCGCCCGCGGCCTGCAGGCCCTGCATCGCAAGGAGATGCTGCACCAGGACCTGCGCCCCGAAAACCTGATGATCGACCGCCAGGGCACCGTCGTCCTCATCGACCTCGCCTCGGCCCATGTCGCGGGCCTGAGCGAAGGCCTGGGCGACGCACGCGCCACGGACATCGCCGGCACGCTGCAGTACACGGCGCCCGAGTACTTCACCGGCGATGGCGGCACGCCGCTGTCCGAACTGTTCTCGCTGGCCGTACTGACCTACCAGATGCTGACGGGCGCCCTGCCCTATGGCCTGCAGGTGCCGCAGGTGCGCGGCGCGCGCGACCTGCACAAGCTGCAGTACGTGCCGCTGCGCACCCGCCGCCCCGACCTGCCCGAGTGGCTGGACCGCGTGCTGCGCAAGGCCCTGCAGCCTCAAACCTCACGGCGCCAGCAGGCACTATCGGAGTTCGTGCATGACCTCCACGCGCCAGGCGCCGAGTTCACCAACCGTGACCGCACTCCGCTGCAGCAGCGCCACCCCCTGCTGTTCTGGCGGGGGCTGACGCTGGTGTTCGGATTGGCTACGCTGGCCCTGCTGGGCCTGCGCGTGACGGGCCACTGAGGGGCCCTGGTGCTTCAGCGCATGCCGGTGGCTTCGACGTCGACTCGGCGGTCGGGCTGAAGGCAGGCGACAAGCGCCGGGGTCTGCTTGCTGCCCTTGCAGTCCGACGGCTTCGTGACCGGGGTCGTCGCGCCCTTGCCGACTGCCGAAATCTTGCCGGCAGGGATGTGACCCGATGCGACGAGGTGGTCTCGCACGGATTCGGCGCGACGCGTGGACAGCTTCTGGTTGTAGGCAGGTGAGCCGAGTCGGTCGGCGTGGCCTTCCACCCGTACCGTGTCGAACTCGGTGCCGTTGAGCTGGCGGGCGAAGGTGTCGAGCGCCAGCTTGCCTTCCGGGCGCAGCGTCGACTGGTCAAAGCCGAACAGCGAGTCGGCGGCGAAGCTGACACGCTGGCGCGCCGGGGCCACGGCCGGTACGACCGCCGCGACCGGCGCGGCGGCTACCGGCGGCGGCGGCGGCGGGGGCGCCGGTGCGGGCAGCGGCGCCACGTAGGCCGGTGCCATCGGCATGCGAGGCACGGATTCGGGTGAGCGGCCGAACGGCAGCACCAGGCTGAGCGACACCATGTTGACGTCACCGTGGTTGCCTACGGCATCGTTGATGCGGTAACGCTCGGCTTCACCACGCACGAACAAGCTACGGGTGACTTCGTACTGCAGGCCGGCCCCGAGCTTGTAGTTGAGCTCGCGCTTGCTCGGGCTCGGGTTGAGCATGCTCACCGCACCAGTAGCCTGGAAGCTGTCACGCGCCGTCGCACTCTGCGCGCCAACACGGGCGATGAACGAGAAACGTTCGGTGATCGGCAGCGTGCCCACCAGGTCCAGGTTCCAGCCTTGCAGCTTGATCTGGCCGCTGAGCGTACCGGGCGGCGTGGTGACGGTGTTGAAGCCGAACTTGCCAAGCTTGAAGTAGCCGCCCTCAACCGCGAAGTTGCGGTTGAACTGGTAGCCGCCGAAGAGCTTGTAGGCGCCGGAGCTTTCGTCACGCGTCATCGAGGTGGTGGTCAGGCCTGCGCCGAGCAGGCCGGCGCTGATGCGCTCCGCGTCGATCTTGGCGCGTGACTGGCCCGCCGCGACGCCACCGTAGGCATAACCGCCCTCTTGGGCGAAGGAAGACGCCGCGATGAGCGAGCCAAGTCCGGCCAGGCTGATCGCCCGCAGTTTGCTGAATTTATTCATCTGATGCTTTCGGGTCCGTGGATCGCTCAAGGCGCGACGATGGTGGTGTTGACCAGGGTCACCGAAGCCGTGAGGCCCAGGGCGCGTCCGATCAGGGTGGTTTGAATCGTCTGGCCAGCGGTCGAGACCGTCACGCCGGCCGGCGCGATGATCGTGCCGACCATCGTGCTACCCGCCTCGATGCGAGCGGCGCTGCCGACCTTCCAGAACACGTTCTTGGCCTGCGCACCGTTGATCAGCAACACCCGGCGCGGCGTGGCCGGCAGGCCCACCGTCAGGGCCGCTGCGCTCTGGAACACCCACACCGCGTTGGCGTCGCCCTGGGCATCGAGCACGAGGTCGCCGGTGGTGATCGCGAAGGTGCCCCCCGCGGCGGTGTAGACCGCCGGCTGCAGCGTCAGGCCGCCGAGTTGGCCGGCGCCCGGGTCGCTGCCGGCCGGCTTGGCAGCCAGCTCGCTGTACGCAGTTTGCGCGTCGGCCAGCGCCTGGGTCGCGACCGTCATGCTGGAGGCCGTGCCCGGTGCCGGCGGTGCGCAGAAAACGCTGCCATTGACCGCGCCGACGTTCAGCGGCGTTTCGGTGTAGACGTTGGCACCGTCATGGAAGCCGGTAATCAGCGTGCAGGCGGCGGTGGTGCCAATGTTGCCGTTGACGACGGTGTTGATGCCCTGGTTGGTGACGCCCGCGGCACCACCGAAGCTGCCGAACGATGCAGCACTGCGCAGGTTCACGCCGGTGGCTGTGGCTCCGCAAGACTGTGAGCTCGTCGTGAAGCCCCAGGTCCTGTCAGCGGCGAGCGGGTTGCCCGCGAGATCCTTCACGCCATTGACGCCCGACTTGACGGTGACAACGAAGGACTTGCTGGCAGCGAACCCGGCCGCACTGGTCGGCACGAAGGTGGCGACGCGGGTGGCAGCGTCGTAGCTGACGCTGCCGGCGACGGCAGCACCGTTGTCGGTCACGCCGAACGTGCCGGTGGTGATGGTGGAAGGATCCATCGGCTCGCTGAAGGTCGCGCTCACGCTCTTGGTGAGGCAGGCGGTGCTGGCATCAAGCGGGTTGACGGTGGTGACTGTCGGGGCGGTGCTGTCAGCGGCGGCAGATGTGGTGAAGGTCCACACATGGTTGCCGGCGTTCGGCAGCGTGGCGGTGTTGCCGGCCAGGCCGTTGCCGACCAGGTCGGTCGCGGCAGAGGTGACGGTCGCGGTGTACAGGGTGTTGTTGGCCAGGGCCCCGGCCGTCGGCGTGAAGGTCGCCGTGCGCGCAGCGGCTGAATAGGTCACTGTCCCCACCACTGCGGCGCCGAGCGTGTTGTTCGTCAAGGTGAAGCTGCTGCCCGAGATCGTCGTCGGGTTCATATCCTCACTGAAGGCCGCAGTGACCTTGGTGTTGTTCGCCACGTTGACGGCGCCCGCAGCCGGCACGGTCAACGAGACCGTCGGTCGGGTCGTCTCGGGCGGATTGGCGGTGGTGAACGACCAAACGAAGTTGGCCGCCAGTGCGACGCCGCTCACGTCCTGCGCGGCGGTACTGATGGTGGCCACGCACAGCGTGACTGCCGGCAGGGGCGCCGTCGGCGTGAGGGTGGCGGTGCGCGTCGCCGCGTCGTACGAGACCGACGCGCTGACCGGCCCGCCCGCAGGGCAGGCCAGCGTGAAGGCATTGGTGAGCGAGGCGCTTGCCATCGGCTCGCTGAAGGTGGCAAGGACGCGCGTGTTGGCGGCCACGTTGCCTGCCGGTGGGGTGGTGGCCAGAGGTGACGTGACCGTCACGCTGGGAACCATGCCCGCACCGGGGGTGCCGAGGATGGGGTCCAGCCCCCCGCCACAGCCTGCGACAAAAGCAGCCAGCAGCAAGGGCATCAGCCCCATGCGAGATTTCAGAAAGCTGTGAAGCGTGGGCATGAGGTCTTCCCTGCGGCGGGGCCGCATCAAACGAAAGTAGGTGAGAGTTGGCCCGTGTAGGCCTCTGTCGGAGAGTAAGCAGCGGGCTCCTGCCCGCTTGTGGGACAAGGCGCCTCGGGGCGAGCGCTGAAGGCACCAGCGGCTGTAGGCGCTGGTGCCGGTACGGACAGTCGTTCCCGCTCGGCACCAGCCACACGGGGGGCAGGCCTACCTCGGCCGGGCGCTGAATTCACCAGCCGCGACCGCACATCGCCGCAGCGACGCCATCCGCAGCTGCTTTGGCGCCGGCTGACGCTTGTTGGGTTGGCAACGCTGGGCTTGCTCGCGACGGCGCGTTAGCGGCGACGGGCAATTCGCCCCCCGAATGCAGGGAAACCCCCTAACCTTTTGCCGTCTTGCCTCTTGGTCATCCAACCGTCTCCTCACAGAATCGGCAGCTAGGTCGCCGGCCGGAGTGCCAGCGCAAGTTCGCCGTTGCCAGCAAGGAGCGTTCACCATGCGCACAGATTCCCAAACCTCGTCCGCCACCTGGCTTCAGCGCGGATTGTTGGCAGCAGGTCTGTTGGCGGCATCGGCCAGCGCCAGTGCGCTGAACTCGTTCACCTTCGATCCGGCCACCGCCGGGTTGGCAGGCCCGGCGTTCACGGCGGACAACCTGCTGATCTCGGACTACGCGACGGTGAACTACACCTCGGGGACGACGTTCACCGACACCGGTTTCCTGGTCATCACCGGCGCGCAGCTGAACAACTCCACGCTGACGGTGACTGGCCTGAACAGTACCTACGGCCTATACATCGCCTTCACCGGCACCGGCACGACGGACGGCAACAACCCGTTGACGCAGATCTCGGTGGGCAATTTCACGTCGCTGACCTACACGCTGTACGGTTACAACGGCACGGCCAGCTTCGGCTTCAGCGGCACAACGCCGATGACCACCGCCGCCTCGCCGGTGGCACTGGCCTCGGGCACGCTGGTCAGCGGCGGCGTCGTCAGTTTCCCGGTCGGCGGCTCCTTCTCGCCATCGGCTGGCGCAACGGTCACCGTCGGCGGCGTGTCGCCGGCCTTCACGGTGCCGGCCGCCTTCTACAACCAGGCGCTGACCTCCTTCACCAACACCAGCTCGCAGGTGCAGTTGTTCGCGGGCGGCTTCATGGTCAGCCAAGGCGGCGGCTCGATCAACTTCGCCACCGCCGTGCCGGAGCCGATGACATCGGCGCTGCTGCTGGGTGGCCTGGGTGTTGTCGGCTTCGTCGCACGCCGCCGCGGCGCTCGCTGAAGGCAGGCGCGCCGGGCGTCACCGACGCCCGTTGATCGCCTGCCGAGCCCGCGGGCTCGGGTTCAGACGTCCAAGCCCAGTTCCTGGATCTTGCGCGTGATCGTGTTGCGGCCGATACCCAGCTTCTGGGCGGCCTCGATGCGGCGGCCGCGTGTGATGTCGAGCGCGGTCAGGATGAGCTGAGCCTCGAAGCGCTTGGTCAACGCATCCCACACGTCCGAGTCGCCGGCAAGCAGTCGTGCGCGCGCGTCAGCGGCCATGTCGGCCAGCCAGCCTTCACCACTGCTGGTGCTCGCCGGGGCTGCGGCCGGCTGCGGCGCGGCTGCACTGGGCTGGGCCGGCGGTGGGCTCGTCATCGCCGTCATGGACGGTGCCGCGACATAACCGGGCTGCAATTCGTCCGGCAGATCCTTGGGCTCGACGACCTGGCTGGGCGCCATGACGCTGAGCCAGTGGCAGATGTTCTCCAGCTGGCGCACATTGCCGGGGAAGTCGAAAGCCGTCAGCACGGTCAGGGCCGCGTCGGACAGGCGCTTGGGCTCGACGCCCAGCTCCGTCGCGCTGCGCTGCAGGAAGTGGCGGGCCAGCGAAGGCACGTCTTCGCGGCGCTCGCGCAGCGGCGGCAGGCGTAGGCGGATGACGTTGAGGCGGTGGAACAAGTCCTCGCGGAACACGCCCTGGCGCACGCGGTCTTCCAGGTTCTGGTGGGTGGCCGCGATGACGCGCACATTGCTGCGCATCGGGCTGTGGCCGCCGACGCGGTAGAACTGGCCGTCGGACAGCACGCGCAGCAGGCGCGTCTGCAGCTCGAAGGGCATGTCGCCGATTTCGTCGAGGAAGAGCGTGCCGCCGTCGGCCTGCTCGAAGCGGCCGCGCCGCGAGGCCTGGGCACCGGTGAAGGCGCCGCGCTCGTGGCCGAAGAGTTCACTCTCCAACAGGTCTTTCGGGATCGCCGCGGTATTGATCGCAACGAAGGGGCCCTCGCCGCGCGGGCTGTGCTTGTGCAGCGCACGCGCAACCAGCTCCTTGCCCGAGCCACTCTCGCCCGTGATCATCACGGTGACATTGCTCTGAGACAGCCGCCCGATGGCGCGGAACACGTCCTGCATCGCCGGGGCCTGGCCCAGCATCTCGGGCACCTGTGCCGAGGCCTCCTGCTCACCGGCCTCGCGCTGGCTTTCCTCCTGCGCGCGGCGGATCAGCTCGACGGCGCGCGGTAGGTCGAAGGGTTTGGGCAGGTACTCAAACGCGCCGCCCTGGAAGGCCGACACGGCGCTGTCCAGGTCGGAATAGGCCGTCATGATGATGACGGGCAGGGCCGGCAGCCGCGCCTTGACCTTGGCCAGCAGCTCCAGGCCCGAGCCGCCGGGCATGCGGATGTCGGACACGAGCACTTGCGGACTGTCGTCGTCGAGTGCCGCGAGCATGTCGCGCGCATTGCTGAAGCTGCGCACCGGCAGCCCCTCGCGGGCCAGGGCCTTCTCGAGCACGAAGCGGATCGAGTGGTCGTCGTCAACAACCCAGATGGATTTCATGCGGTTCCTCAGCCGCGCCCCTCACCTTGTGAGTTAGGGCAGCGGCAGCGTGATTCGAAAATTCGTCAGGCCCGGCTCGCTTTCGCAATCGATCATGCCCTGGTGTTGCTGGGCGATCGTCTGCGCAAGCGTGAGTCCGAGGCCCGAGCCGCCCTCCCGCCCTGAGACCAGGGGAAAGAAGATGCGATCCCGGATCTCGGCGGGGACGCCGGGACCGTTGTCCTCGATATGCAATTCCAGTGCCAAGCGCCAGCGCTGCTTGCCGATGGTGACCTGCCGGGCCACCCTGGTGCGCAGCACGATCTGGGCGTCACCGGTCGCGATGCGCGATCCCAGCACCTGGGCAGCGTTCTGCACGATGTTCAACACCATCTGGATGAGCTGCTCGCGGTCGCCTCGGAAGTCGGGCAGCGAGGTGTCGTAGTCGCGCGGGATGTCCAGGCCCTTGGGGTGCTCGATGAGCACCAACGCGCGCACACGCTCGCAGATTTCGTGGATGTTGACGTCACCGACGACCTGGGCCTTGCGATGCGGCGCGAGCAGGCGGTCAACCAGGCTCTGCAGCCGGTCCACCTCATGCACGATGACCTGGGTGTACTCGGTCAGCTCAGGGTTGCCGTCCTGCAGTTCCAGGGCCAGCAGTTGGGCCGCGCCGCGGATGCCGCCCAGCGGGTTCTTGATCTCGTGGGCGAGGTTGCGGGTCAGCTCCTTGGTGGCCTGCACCTGGTCCAGGCTGCGCTCGTCACGGTCCTGGCGGGCCTGCTGGGCGATCTCGATGAGTTCCACCAGCACGCGCGGCTCGCCGTCGTCACTGACGTCCATCTGCGACACGATGACGTGCACCGGCAGCCCGTCCTCGTGGGCCCAGGAGCCGCGGCGCAGCAGCGCGTCGAAGCGGCTGCTGGAGTAGTGGTTGGCGGCCACGCCAGCCAGCGTCTCGGTCAGGCGCTGGGCGTCGTCAAACCAGTCGGGCAGCTGGGCCCGCTGCACGGTGCGGCGCGACAGCCGCATGATGTTCTCGAACGCGGCATTGGCGAACAGGCATTCGCCGCTGGA
Source organism: Roseateles sp. GW821-FHT02E12 (assembly GCF_059421665.1). NCBI lineage: Bacteria > Pseudomonadati > Pseudomonadota > Betaproteobacteria > Burkholderiales > Sphaerotilaceae > Roseateles > Roseateles sp. GW821-FHT02E12. The sequence continues at coordinate 651,589 of NZ_JBWKVK010000002.1, read as the reverse complement.
ACTGACGACGACAACCATCGTGGCCAGCAGGTCCAGGCCGGCGAATTCGGCCGGCAGCAGGGGGGAATCAGTCATGAAGGTCATGGCGCACCAAGGCGCCATGCGCCTCAGGACGGAAGTTTTGCGATCTCGCGCCTGAGCGCCTGCACATCGGCCTCGTAGCGGGCGATGTTGTCCTTGAGTTCGGCCATGCGGTCGAGGTACTTCTGGTAGTTGCGCTCGTCACCGCGGCGCTCACCCTGGCCATTGCTGAAGTCCCGCTGCGCATTGGCGAGGCGTTCCTCGGCCTGGCGCAGTTCGGTCTGCAGCACACGGCGGCGCTCGTCGTCGCGCACGCGCTGCTGCTGGGCGTCGACGCGGTTGTCACCATTGCGCACCCCTTCCGCGGGCGCTGCCGTCGCGGCAGGGCGCGGCTTGGGCGACTGCAGGACGGTGATGGGCGTGCCCTCGATCGTGCGGCAACCCTTCTCGTTGGCTTCCTTGGCGGAAAGCGCGTCGGTGTAGAGCACCGGCGGGCCGGGGCAGCGGTACACCGTGCCCTGCGCTTGCGCGCCCAGGCTGGCCAGGACGAACAACGGTGCCAGCAGTCGATTCAGCATGGCGGGATTGTGGCTCAGCGCCACCAACAAAAAAGGGGTCGCACAGGCGACCCCCTTCCGTCGGGATGACAGAGGCAGCGTGCGTGCTGCCCATGGCCATCACAGCGCGTAGTACATGTCGAATTCGACCGGGTGCGTGGCCATGCGGAAGCGGGTCACTTCCTGCATCTTCAGCTCGATGTAAGCGTCGATGTAGGAGTCGGTGAACACGCCACCCTTGGTCAGGAAGGCACGGTCCTTGTCGAGGTAGTCCAGAGCCTGGTCGAGGCTGTGGCAGACGGTCGGGATCTTCGCGTCTTCCTCGGGCGGCAGGTGGTACAGGTCCTTCGTGGCGGCTTCGCCCGGGTGGATCTTGTTTTCCACGCCGTCCAGGCCAGCCATCAGCAGTGCAGCGAAGGCAAGGTAGGGGTTGGCGGACGGATCCGGGAAGCGCGCCTCGATACGGCGGCCCTTGGGGTTGGCGACGTACGGGATGCGGATCGAGGCCGAACGGTTCTTGGCCGAGTAGGCCAGCTTCACCGGGGCTTCGAAGCCAGGCACCAAGCGCTTGTACGAGTTCGTGCCGGGGTTGGTGATGGCGTTCAGCGCACGGGCGTGCTTGATGATGCCGCCGATGTAGTACAGCGCGAAGTCGCTCAGGCCGGCGTAGCCGTCACCGGCGAACAGGTTCTTGCCGTCCTTCCAGACGGACTGGTGAACGTGCATGCCGGAGCCGTTGTCGCCCACCAGGGGCTTGGGCATGAAGGTCGCGGTCTTGCCGTAGGCGTGGGCGACGTTGGCGATGATGTACTTCTGCAGCTGCAGCCAGTCAGCACGCTCAACCAGCGAGCTGAACTTGGTGCCGATTTCCATCTGGCCGGCGTTCGCCACTTCGTGGTGATGCACTTCGACCGGGATGCCCATCTGTTCGAGGATCAGGCACATCTCCGAGCGCATGTCCTGGCCGCTGTCGACCGGGGGCACGGGGAAGTAGCCACCCTTGACGGTGGGGCGGTAGCCGCTGTTGCCGTGCTCGTATTCCTTGGACGAGTTCCAGGCGCCTTCTTCGGACTCGACCTTGAAGAACGAGCCGGACATTTCATTGCCCCAGCGCACGCTGTCGAAGATGAAGAACTCGGGCTCGGGGCCGAAGTAGGCGGTGTCGCCCAGGCCGGAGGCCTTGAGGTAGGCCTCGGCGCGCTTGGCCAGCGAACGCGGATCGCGCTCATAGGCCTTGCCGTCGGCGGGGTCGACCACGTCGCAGGACAGGATCAGCGTCGGCTCTTCGAAGAAGGGGTCGATGTTGGCGGTGTTGGGATCGGGCATGAGCAACATGTCCGAGGCTTCGATGCCCTTCCAGCCGGCGATCGAGGAGCCGTCGAAGGCGTGACCCGACGTGAACTTGTCTTCATCGAAATGGGAAACGGGCACGGTGACGTGCTGCTCCTTGCCTCGGGTGTCGGTGAAGCGGAAGTCAACGAACTTGATTTCGTTGTCCTTCACCAGTTGCATCACATCGGCGACGGTCTTGGCCATCAATAGCTCCTAGCGGAATCGAGAGGGGTGGAATGCCGCCGCCAACGCACACGCATCAGCGGCCACGGGGGGATTCAAAGCAGGTTGCATGCCAGATGCACCGACATGGGTTGCCGCAAGCACGGCGCGGCATTATGAGACGGGGCTCGTTACGGCGGGAGAACTATCGCACCAGCTCAGTGCTGATTGATGCACCAAACTGGATCACGCCCCGTTTTAGAGCGTCATAGGCCGGATCCAGCTTCTCCGCATCGCCTTTGACGCCAAGCTCGATGCAGCGCCCCCACTGGGGATGGTCGACGCTCGGCAGGCTGAAGACCTTGATGCCGGCGAAGTCGGTCTCGATGGCCTCCATCAGCGGCGTCAGGCTGGCCTCCATCGCGCCCTGCACGATCAGCGAGCGCTCGATGACGCCCACCTGCCGGTGCAGCTGCGGGAAGCGGTCCAGCACCCAGGCCATCATCGGATGCGCCATGACCGGGAAGCCCGGCACGAAGTGCACGTTGCCGACGAAGAAGCCGGGGATCTTGTTGAAGGGGTTGGGGATGATGCCGGCGCCCTCGGGGAAGACGCCCATCTCGAAGCGGCGCAGGCTGTCGGGCTCATCGGGCAGGACCGTCTTGCCCTGCTCGGTGGCCATCTGCTGGATGCGCTGCCAGATCAACTCGCGCGCCTCGGGGTGCAGTGCCAACGGGCGATCCAGCGCGGCAGCGGCGGACTGGCGGGTGTGGTCGTCGGGCGTGGCGCCGATGCCGCCACAGCTCACCACCAGATCACCGCTGGCGAAGGCCTCGCGCAGCCGCGCCGTCAGCAGCTCGCGGTCATCACCCAGGTATTGCGCCCACGCGAGCTGCATGCCGCGTGCGGACAACAACTCGATGAACTTGGCCAGATGCGAGTCCTGGCGTTTGCCGGACAGGATCTCGTCGCCAATGATGATCAGTCCGACTTGCATGCGTTTCAGCTCTCTAAGAGGACCGCGGATTCAGCCACCGGTTCCGCCGCCCGCCTGGCCTGCAAGGCCGCGAGCGCGTAGTGCGTGAACCAGGCCGTGGAAAAGGCGAAGACCAGCGTGTAGAGCCAGATGGCCAGCAGCAGGACGAAGGGCGCAAAGATGACGCCTGTGACGCCGGAGACGGCCCAGATCAGCGACGGCACAGCGCCCAGGTAGCCGCAGACGACACCCATGGTCAGCATGGGAATGCGTTGCTCTTTCAGCAGCGCGCGGCGCTCCTCGGCCGAGGCATGCTCGGCGAGCACGTCGAAGCCAAAGACACGGTAGGTCAGCCAGCCCCAGATCAGCGGCGGCAGCACCATCACCAACGGCGGGAGCAGCCACAGCGGCATCGACAGCACGATGAGCACGAGGGCGATCAGCATCGCACCCAGCGACGCGGCAACGCTCTGCAGCAGCGTGCCGCCGCGCTTTTTCTCCAGCAGCGGGAAGCGCCGCTGCGCCACTAGGCGAACGATGGCCGGCGTCATGCACAGCGCCACCAGCAGCAGGCTCAACAGGATGACGACCGGCAGCACGCAGGCCAGCACGACGATGGCCGCGAGCGCGCTGCGGAAGGCCTGCAGGCCCATTGCGTCCAGCCACTGGAGCAGGCTCTCTATGAGGCGCCAGCTCTCCAGCGTTGCGCGCACGGCGGCGATGGCGCCTTCCCAGAAGAAGAACATGAAGCCGAACACCAGCACGCCCGCAATGACCAGCGGCAGCAGCGACAGTGCGATGACGCGCGGGTGCAGGCAATAGGCTGCGGCGCGCCAGAACGAGTCGACAAGACTCTGCATCAGGTGGCCCTTTTGAACGAAGTGAGAAGGCGCCGCAGGCCCAGCCACTGCTGCTGCCAGAAGCCGCTGCCGTAATCGCGGCCGCCTTCTTGCGGCAACTGGTCGCGCACGCCGGTGGCGTCGAAGCGGTTCTCGAAATTGCTGGTACGGAACAGCATGTCCCACAGCGGCAGCAGGATGCCGAAGTTGTGCCCGCCCAGCGTGCCGCGGCCGGCGCTCTCGTGACCGATGCCGATGCTGTGGTGCAGGCGATGGAAGCGCGGGCTGACCAGCAGCCGCTCGCCGATCAAACCGAAGCTGATGCGCGCGTTGGCGTGCTGCAGGCTCTCGTGCAACTGGCTGATGACGGTGATGGCGACGAACTGCCCCGGCTCCACGCCGATGAGGCGTGCCAGCAGCGCGAAGACGGTGCCCAGCAGCACGTCATCCAGCAGGTGGTTGCGGTTGTCGCTCCACATCGTCATCTGGCGCTGGCTGTGGTGCAGGCTGTGCAGCGCCCACCACCAGCCGAACTGATGCTGGGCGCGGTGCAGCCAGTAGCCGACGAAGTCGAAGACGACGAGGTAGAGGAACAGGCTGACCCATGCGATGTCGGTGACGCCGGGCCAGGCCGCATCGAGCTGCCAGGTGGGCAGGCCGGCCAGGCGCAGCTCGCTGGCGATGGCGTCCCAGACGGGGTCGATGGTGAAGAACATCGCCAGGCGCACGAGGCCCAGGCGGTGGATCAGCGTGTAGATGACGTCCACGCGCACGGCAGCGTGGTCGGTGACGGGCTCGACGGGCCAGCGGCGCTCCAGGATGCGGATGCCCAGCGCGATGACGACGATCTGCACCAGCCCGAGCAGCAGCCAGCCGGTCGCGTCATAGGCGTCCTCCAGCAGGTTGCCCTGGCCCAGGCCAAAGACGATGGGCTGCACGAAGTTCTCGTACAGCGCCAGTTGCAGGCTGTCGAAGGTGTTGGAGATCCAGTCGATCACGGCTTCTTGAACAACGAGGAGTACCGCGGATGATCGCGCAGCGGCGCGAAGCATAGGCCGCGCTGCTCAAGGCCCGTCATCAGCGGCTCCAGCACGGCCGGCGCCCAGGGGTCCTGGCGCTCCCAGATGCCGAGGTGGGCGATGAGGATGTCGCCGGCCTTGATGTCGCGCAGCGCCATCTCCAGCAGTTGCGCGTTCGGGTGCGGGCCGCTGGGCAGCTCGTCGCCCAGGAAGCCGGCGCGGGCCCAGCCGACGTGCGTGAAGCCGCAGGCCTTGGCCGCGTTCAGTAGCGCGGTGGATGTGCGGCCAGCCGGCGCGCGAAAAAGCGGCGCCAGCGGCTTGCCGGTCATGGCGGTGAAGCGGTCGCCGACCTTTTTCAGGCTGGCGCAGTACTGCTCGGCCGTGACCTCGCGCACGACGGGCGGGTTGACGCCGGCCTGGGTGCGCACCTTGAAGCGCGTGACCTTGCCGTCGGCGTCGGCGATGTCTTCCAGGAAGACGTCGTGGTCCCAGGTGTGGGCGCCGAAGTCGTGCCCCTCGGCCGCGCGCTCGCGCCACCACGGCGCCCAGGTGTCGTCCAGCGTCGTGCCGCCGGTCTGCGTGGGCTCGCTGGCGAGGAAGAAGGTGGCCTTGGCGTTGTGCTTCTTCAGCGTCTGCGCGATGAGTGGCGCCACGCCCATGTGGCCGGTGTCGAAGGTGAGGTAGACCGGCTTGTCACAAGCCGGCTCTGCATGAACCAAGATGGCGGCCGTGGTGGCCGCCAGCGCCAGGAGCCAGGCTTTCATTGACGGGGCGTGTGGTCCAGCGTCCAGATGCCGTGCGGCGACTTGCCAACCTTGACCTGGCGCACGACCTTGCGCGTCGTCGTGTCGATCTGCGTCAGCTTGCCGGCCCAGCGCGACGTGACGAGCAGCGTCTTGCCGTCGGTCAGCAGCTCCATGTCGTCAGGGCCGGCCGGCGCGGGGAACTGGTCCACCACGGTCAGCGTGGTCAGGTCGATCTTGCTGATGGTGTTGCCGGCGCGGTTGGACACCAGCACGTGGCGCTTGTCGCCCCAGGCGCGGAAGGAGTGGGCGCCGGCACCGGTCTGGATGCGCTTGGCCAGCTTGGGCGCGGCACCGCTGACGTCCCAGACCTCGACGAGCTTGTCGCCCGTCAGGCCGATGAGGACGAAGCGGTCGTCGGGCGTCAGGTAGATGTCGGCCGGCATCTTGCCCACCGGCGTCTTCCACTTGATGGCTTGCGTGGCCAGGTCGATGGCCAGCAGCTCGTCGCTGTCCTGCAGGCTGACGTAGAGCGTGGTGCTCTTGCTGTCGATGTTCAGGTGGCTGGGCGTCTTGGGCGCGGGGATGCGCTTGACGAGCTGCAGCGGCTCGGTGGCGGCGCTGCCCTGCCAGCGGTAGAGGTCGACGCGGTCCAGCCGGTTGGAGGCGGTGATGAACCACTTCATGTCCGGCGAGAAGCGCAGGTGGTAGGGGTCGGAGATGCCGCGCACCACGCGCTGGACCTCGGCCGTGCGCGGGTCCACGAAGGTCAGCGAATCACCCAGTGCGTTGGCGACGATGAGGGACTTCTCGTCGGGCGACAGGTAGAGGTGGTGCGGCTCCTTGCCCGTCGGGATGCGCTTGACGACGGTGAAGCTGGCCGGGTCGATGACGGCGATGTCGGCGTCCAGCGAGTTCAGCACGAACACCGGGGGCCGCGCCGATTGGGCGCTGGCCAGGCCGGCCGACAGCAGGAGCGCGAACAAGAGAGCGGCGGCGCCACAACGAAACATTCCAAGTCCTCAAAAAGCAGAAAGGGCGGCAGCTGCCGCCCTCACCTCGCCAGTTTACCGGGGGTCAATCGTCATCGCCGCCGAGCAGGCCGCCCAGCAGGCCGGCGCCGGCAAATCCAGGAAGCATCGAGCCTTCCTCCTTGTGGCCGCCGTTCTGCGGCGCTGCTGCAAAGATGCGCGAGGCCAGGCGCGAGAACGGCAGGCTCTGCAGCCAGACCTCGCCCGGGCCGGTCAGCTTGGCCAGGAACAGGCCCTCGCCGCCGAACAGCGCCGTCTTGATCTTGCCGACGTACTGGATCTCGAAGTTGACGTTGGGCGTGTAGGCCACCACGCAGCCGGTGTCCACCAGCAGCGTCTGCCCCGGCTGCAGCGTGCGGCGCACGCAGGTGCCGCCGGCATGCACGAAGGCCAGACCGTCGCCGTCGAGCTTTTCCATGATGAAGCCCTCGCCGCCGAAGAAACCGGCAGACAGCTTCTGCTGGAAGGCGATGCCCAGCGACACGCCGCGCGCGGCGCACAGGAAGGCGTCCTTCTGGCAGATCAGCGTGCCGCCGAGCTGGCGCAGGTCCATCGGCAGGATCTTGCCCGGGTAGGGCGCCGCGAAGGCCACGCGCTGCTTGCCGCTGCCGTGGTTGGTGTAGACCGTCGTGAACAGGGACTCGCCCGTCAGCAGCCGCTTGCCCGCGCCCAGCAGCTTGCCCAGGAAGCCGCTCTGCGCCGCCGAGCCGTCGCCGAAGACGGCGTCCATGCTGATGGCCGAGTCCATGAAGAACATCGACCCGGCTTCACCGATGGCCGCCTCGCCGGGATCGAGTTCGATCTCGACGAACTGCATCTCCGAACCCTTGATCTCGAAGTCCACTACATCCATTGCCATGCCGGCTCTCCAGGCTAGAAAACGGCCCGAATGCTAGCGCCCCTCGTCCAAGGAATACCTTGGCCGGTCCCCCGCGGGGACGGCGATGCTTGCCGGATTGACCGGCAAGCACATCGCCCAACGCGGGCCGGCTTGGGAGCGGCCCGGCGCTCGGCCCGCAATTCGTGCTCGGTGGGCGCATTCGTATTGACTTTATTTCTCTATTGACAGAAATTTCAGACGCAGTACGCTGAGAAGCATGGAACTCACCGATATCAGCCGCCGCTTCATCGTCCACTGGGGCGAGATGGGCTCGAACTGGGGCGTCAACCGCAGCGTCGCCCAGATCCACGCGCTGCTCTACGTGCACGGCCAGCCGCTGCACGCCGAGGATCTGGCCGACACGCTGGCGCTGGCCCGCTCCAACGTCAGCAACAGCCTGAAGGAGCTGATCAACTGGCGGCTCATCCGCGTCACCCACCTGCTGGGCGACCGGCGCGACTACTACGAGACCTCGGGTGACGTGTGGGAGCTGTTCCGCACCATCGTGCGCGAGCGCAAGGAGCGCGAATTCGACCCCACCGTGGCGCTGCTGCGTGAGCTGTCCAACGACCCGGCGCTGGACAAGGAATCGCCCGCCATGCAGGACCGGCTGCGCAGCACGCTGGACTTCATGCAGACGCTGGGCAGCTGGAGCGACGAGATGCTGCGGCTGACCCCCGCCACGCTGGAGAAGATCCTGCGCCTGGGCGCCCAGGTGCAGCGCTTCGTGCGCCCGGCCGACGCCACCGAGTCCGCACCCAACATCTTCCCCGTGACCCCGCCCATGCCGCCTATCGGATGACAACCTGGGGCCGCATCGTCGCCCCTTTTTTTGCCTCTTAATTTCTCTTTATACAGAAATAACCGCCATGACTGCCAAAACAATTCACACGGTCTATTACGACGGCGCCTGCCCGCTGTGCAGCGGCGAGATGGCGCTGCTGATGGCTCGCAACGGCGCCGGCCACCTCGTCTTCGTCGACATCGCCGCGCCTGGCTTCGACGCGGCGCCACTGGGCGTCAGCCTGGACGCGATGCTGACGCTCATGCACGTGCGCCGCCCCGACGGCGGCTGGCTCATCGGCATCCCGGCCTTCGTCGTCATGTACGAGGCCACCGGCTTCGACGGCGTGGCCCGCTGGCTGCGCCGCCCCTGGTTCGCACGCCTGGCCGCGCGGGCCTACCCCTGGCTCGTGCGCCATCGCTACCAGCTGCCGCACACGCTGATCCGCACGGCGTTCCGCATCCAGGACCGTGCCTGCCCCGTCGACGGCGCCTGCCGTACCCAATGAATTCAACCCAAGGAGAGCACCATGTCTGAACTGAACTTCGCCCTCACCCTGTTCATCGCCATCGCCGGCCCCATCGTCGCGATCAGCTATCTGCGACCCATCCTCGTGCCGGTGCTGAACGCCCTCTGCGTGGAGCCCATGCCGGGTGCCATCGGCGCGCACTTCTGGGTGCGCAGCGCCTACGTGCTGGCCGTGGCCGGCACGCTGGTGCTGGCGCTGCTGTTTGGCGAGTTCAACGGAGAGCCGCTGGCCGCCGTGCACCGCGCGCTGCTGCTGGCCGCAGGGGGCTGCTTCATCAGCATCGCCATCATCACGCGCCGCGTCTGGGCGCCCGTGCAGGAGCGGCTGGCCAAGCCCGTGGCGCCGCTCGGCCCCATCGCTGCCGCTGCGGCAGCCAACAGGACCGAAGGCTGAGCCATGAAGGTCCTCGTCATCGGCGCCGGTGGCTTCATCGGCGGCCACCTGTGCCGGGCACTGGCCGAAGCCGGCCATGAGGCCGTACGCGCCGGCCTGCGGCCCGTTGCCGACTGGGAGCGGCCCGAGGCCTGGCGGCCGCTGCTGGCGGGCGTGCAAGGTGTCGTCTACGCCGCCGGCTGCCTGCGCGACCAGGCGGACGGCGTGGCCGACCTGCTCGACCTGCTGCATCACCGCGCGCCCGCCGCGCTGGCCGAGGCCTGCGAGGCGGCCGGCATCACGCGTTTCGTGCATGTGTCCGCGCTGTGCGGCGGTGTCAGCGGCTATGCGCGCAGCAAGCACGCCGGCGAGGTCGCACTGGCGGGCCGCGCCTGCATCGTGCGGCCCAGCCTCGTCGTCGGCGTGGGCGGCGTCAGCAGCCGCATGCTGGACCTGCTCGCCCGCCTGCCCTGGCTGCCGCTGCCGGCCGAAGTCGCGCGCTGCCGCGTGCAGCCCATCCGCGTGGAAGACCTGGCCGCCGGCATCGTCGCGGCGCTGGCCTCGCCCCAACCGCCCGCGTCGTGGACGGCCGTGGGCCCCGAGGCCGCGACGGTGGCCGAATGGATCGCCCGCCGCCGTGCCGCGCGAGGCAGCGGCCCGGCCCGCCACATCGAGCTGCCGCAGGCGCTGACGCGCGCGTCGGCCCGGCTGGGCGACGTCATCGCGCTCGGCCCCTGGTGCAGCACCGCGCTGGAACTGCTGGCCCACGACAGCGCCGAGCCGCAAGCCCCCTCACCGCTGGGCCGGCCGCTGCGCGATGCGATGGAAGGCGCATGGGCATGAGGTCCACGACGCTCGCCCGTGCTTCCCTCACGCTGCTGTGGTGGGGCACCGTAGCGGCCAGCCTGCACGACGGCGGCGCAGCCGGCATCGCGCTGCTGCAGCAGGCCTCCGGCATCGGCCCCGGCGCGGCGCTGGCCCTCGTACTGCTGGGCTGCGCGTGGGACGCCGCCATCGGCCTGCTGCTCCTGCTGCGCCCTAGCGCCCTCACCTACCGGCTCGCCGCGGCCGGCGTCATCGGCATGACGTTGATGGCCACCGCCCTCGTGCCCACGCTGTGGCTGGACCCGTTCGGCGCGCTGCTGAAGAACCTGCCGGTGCTGGCGCTACTGGCACTGATGGCTCGGAACGAGGGGCGCGCATGACCACCTACCTGCTCGTCAAATGGCTGCACATCGTGTCCAGCGTCGTGCTCGTGGGCACCGGCTTCGGTTCGGCCTTCTACCTGTTCTTCGCCAACCGCAGCGCCAGCCTCGAAGCCCGCGCCGTCGTCGCCCGCCTCGTCGTGCGCGCCGATCTGTGGTTCACGACACCGGCGGTCATCGTGCAGCCGCTCAGCGGTATCTGGCTCGCGCACACCGCCGGCTGGCCGCCGAGCACGCCGTGGCTGCTGGCATCCGTGCTGCTCTACGCGCTGGCCGGTGCCTGCTGGCTGCCGGTGCTGTGGCTGCAGTTGAAGATGGCCCGCGATGTCGAGGCCGCGCTGGCTCACCGCCGGCCGTTGTCGGCGCCATACCGGCGCTGGCAACGCGCCTGGGAATGGCTGGGCTACCCGGCCTTCGCGGCCATGCTGGCGGTGTTCTTCCTGATGGTGAACAAGCCAGCGCTTTGGGGTGGGCCGTAGCTGCCGTGAGCAGACTGCGCCCAATGCCGGGCTAATTCTTCAGGTGCTCGACGAAGAACGCCGCAATCTCGGTCGTGGAACGAACCCGGTTGGGGGTCTTGCGCCAGCCATGGCCTTCATCGGGAAAGAGGAGGTACTTCACGGGCACGGATCGAGCCTTCAGCGCGGCGACGATCTGCTCGGCCTCCACCACCGGCACATTGGTGTCGTTGGCACCATGCAGCACAAACAGGGGCGTGGTGATGCGGTCCAGCTTGTGGATGGGCGACAGGCTGCGCAGCATGTCGGCCTGGGTGACGGGGTCACCGTATTCCGTCGTGGAGATGGCCGCCATCCAGGGCTCGGTCTCGCGGAAAAAGCTTTCGAAGTTGACGATGCCGAACAGGTTGACGCCGGCGGCGAACATGTCCGGGAACTCCGTGACGCCCGCCATCACCATGTAGCCACCGTAGCTGCCACCCATGATGCCGAGGCGTTTGGGGTCGGCGATGCCCGCCCGCACCAACGCGGCCGTCGTGGCTTTGATGTCGGCCACGGCACCCACCCGCTTGGCGCCGTCGTCCATGGCCATGAAAGCCTTGCCGAAGCCCGACGAACCGCGAACGTTCGGCACGAACACCGCGATGCCGCTGGCCACCAGCGCCTGTGCGTCCGGGTTCAGGCTGGGCCTGGCCTGGCCCTCAGGACCGCCGTGATAGCTGAACACCAAAGGCAGCGGGCCAGCAGTCGCCACCGCACCCTTGGGCCGATACAACCAACCCGACAGCTTGACGCCATCGAGCGCGGCGTATTCGATCAGCTCCGGCCGCGCGAGGCTGGCAAGGTCAACGCCGTCGTGGCGACTCTCCGTCACGCGGGTGACCTCACCCGAGGCCACGTCGACCCAGTAGATGTCGCTCGTGCGGTCGGCCGCCGCGCCCGTCAGGGTGAGCTTCTTCCCATCGGCGCTGAAGCGCACCAGCGACGCGAGATCCACCGGCAGCTTGGGCCCCGGCCTGACCTTGCCGCTGGCGGTGTCCAGCCACGCGATCTCGTTGCGCCCACCGACATTCCAGGACAGTGCGGCGATACGCCCGTCGTTACTCAGTACCGCACCATCGGCCACGGCATCGTCCCGGGTCGCCAGGTACCGGATGGGGGCAGGCGTGCCGTCGCGGCGCATCGTCACGACGCCAAATCCAGCCCGGTCGCGCCCAACGTTCGAGATCACATAAACGGTCCGCCCGTCGACCGACAGCGCGCCCCAGTCGTTCTCGGCCTTGCCCGCATGCGGCGTGAGCAAGGTCGCTGCGCCCGTCTTCGTGTCGATGGCATAGAGGTTGTTGTCGCCACGCCCGAGCAAGCGGCTGACGATGGCTCGGCCGCCGCGTACGTCCAAGGGCGCATTCAGGCCTTGGCCGTGGGTCAGCATCTGCCACTCGCCCGACCCCACGTCGATCAAGGCCGCGTGCCGTGCGGCCGGATCGTCTTTGTTGGAGTCGACCATCAACTTGGCGCCGTCGCGGGTCCAGCCATACAGCGCGTTGTTGTCCCGCCCGCCCGGCGTGAGCCGGCGAGGGTCGGAACCATCGGCCTTCATCACCCAGATCTGGGTGTTGAGCCCGCCGCCAGGTGCCACCGTGTAGGCCAGCCAATCGCCCTTCGGCGACCAGACCACACGGCCGACGGGATCGGTCAGCCGGGTGAGCTGGCTCGGGGGCGCGGTGAGTTCGGCTGTCGAGCGCACCCAGACTTGGGGGCTGCCGCTTTCGTTGCTGGTATAGGCCATGCGGCTGCCATCCGGCGACAGCGCCGGCGACTGTGCTGAGCCGAGCCGACCCAGTGCCTCGATGCGCTCGGCCAGCGTTTGCTGCTGACTCAGGGCCGGCGTGCCGCTGAGGCTGAAAAGGAGAGCGGTGGCGGCAAGCGCGAGCGTTTTCATGTGGGCGGCCCAGTCGGCGATTCGGTCGGAATCAGTCCGGCGATGGTATGAGCGACGCCCGCAGGGTTGACAGCTGCGACGCAAACAAAAGGGCCGGCCTGCGCCCTGCCGACATGGCGCTCGGCGAGGTAGGGGGAGCGGGCGGAACGTCGCCCTTGGTGATCAGCAGCTCGTGGCCGATAGCGCTCGTACCGGGCTGCCGCAGCGACAGGTCGCTTTCAATGCACAGCCAACATCAACAGACCGCCCATGGAATCAGGCCCTCGCCGTCCTGAACCTCGCCGCCGCATCCCGCAGCTGCCCGGCCCGGTCTTCAAGCAACGACGCCGATGCTGCTGTTTCCTCCACCAACGCCGCGTTCTGCTGTGTCGTTGAGTCCACCTCGCGGATGGCGGCGGCGAGTTGGCGAATCTGGTCGGCCTGGGACGAAGACTGGCTTGTGATGTCGCCGACGATGGCGGCCACGCGGTGGATGGCCTGCACGATCTCGCCCATGGAGCCGCCGGCCTGCGTCACGTAGGCCTCGCCCTGGTGGACGGTCTCGATGGACGTGTTGATCAGCGTCTTGATCTCTTTCGCTGCCTCGGCGGACCGCTGGGCCAGCGAGCGCACTTCGCTCGCAACGACGGCGAAACCGCGGCCCTGCTCGCCCGCACGCGCGGCCTCGACGGCGGCGTTGAGCGCCAGGATGTTGGTCTGGAAGGCGATGGAGTCGATGACCTGGATGATGTCGCCGATGCGGCGCGAGCTGGCGGTGATCTCGCCCATGGAGCTCACCGCGCGCTGCACGATCTCGCCCCCCCGGCCGGCCAGGCTGGCGGCGCCCTGCACGAGGTCGTGGGCCTCGCGCGCGCTGCTCATGTTGTGGTCGACCGTCTGCTCCAGCATGCCGGTGCTGGCGCTGGTCTGCTCGACGACGGAGGCCATCGCGTTGCCGCGTGCCGACAAGTCCTGGTTGGCGCCCGAGATCTGCGTGGCGGAGCTGGAGATGTGCTCGGCACCGGCGCGCACCTCGTGCACGAGGCCGCTGAGGCGCCGCATGGCGTCGCGCAGCGCATTCGTCGCCAGCACGACCTCGTCACGGCCGTCCAGGGCCGGCGTCTCGCTGAGGTCGCCGGCACCAAGGGCCTCGATGCGGCGGCCCAGCGCGGCGCAGGTGCTGCGCGAGGCAAGGTAGTAGCTCACCAGCGCATAGACCGCGATGGCGACGAAGGCGATGGCCAGCCCCATGGCCGTCCACAGCTCGCGCGTCAGGCGCTTGACCCGCACCTCGACCAGCTCGGCCAACTTGGCCTCGGCAGCGCGCTCCAGCTTGTCGGTCGCGGCGATCTGGGCCGTGCCAAGGGCGAACCACTCGGCGGCCTCGACCTTGGGCGCCTCACCCAGCACAAAGCCCTGGGCGAACTTCTCGCGGAAGTCCTTGCGGATGCGGTCCGTGAGTTGCACGTCCAGACCCTTCATGGCCTCGGGATTGGCTGCCGCGACGCGATTGAGCGCGCCGGTCAGGCGGGTCAGGTATTCCTCGGTCAGCGTGTCGGCCTGGTGCAGGCGTTGCAGCACGCCAGCCGGCGGTGAGCCCATCTGGGCGGCGGCGGCGCCGAGTGCGCGCATGCGGCCGATGGCGTCTCGCAGGTGAGGCAGGGCGTCGGTGACGCTCAGCATCAGGTAATAGGTATCAGCGTCAGGATCCAGGGCCAGGTTGGACTCGGACGAGGCCTGTTCGACGAGCGACTGCACCGTGTCCGTCAACATCAAGCTGGCCACGATGACCGGCTCGGGCTCCGCCGCACCGAGGGCGGCCAGGGCCTTGGCCTTGTCCCGCGCGGCCGCCAGGCCGGCGGTGAGCTTGAGCGGGTCCTGTGCCGCACCGATGTGTTTCTCCAGCGCCTGGGCCTGGGCGTTGAACTTGGCAAGGGCGTCATCACGCTTGGCCTCGGCCCCGGGCGTCTTGGCGCTGAGGCCGATGGAGGTGCCGCGCAGCACCATGGCGGCGTTCAACAGGCTGCTGACCTCCCGCACCTGCGCGACACCGATCAACTCTTTGGCGGAGAAGTCGCGGGCATCGGCTCGGTCACCCGCCAGCGACACCAGCAGGTACGCCAGCGGAATCGCAAAGCAGAGGCAAACAATGAAGAACTTGTGCGCCATCGGCAGGCGGCGCATCAATCTCACGGCGGGCAGAAAGATCAGGTTCATCCGACTCATCCCTATTGCTAATGCGCCAGCTGCGCGGCGCTAAATCGGGAATGTAGTCAGGCCAAGCCCCTGATTCAGGGGACGAATTCACAGCCGCGCACCGTTCCGCGCGCAAGCGTGGAATTGTTGCCATCCCGCCCCAAGGCGGTGCGGCCAAGAAAAAGCCGGCTGCACAGGCAGCCGGCTTCAGGCGAGGCCCCGTGAGGGGTCAGCCCATGTGCATGCCGCCGTTGCAGGAGAAATCGGCGCCGGTCGAGAAGCCGGAGTCTCCGCTGGCCAGCCACGCGACGATGGAGCCGATCTCCTCGGGCGCGCCCAGGCGCTTCACGGGGATGGTCGCGACGATCTTCTCCAGCACCTCGGGCTTGATGGCGCGGACCATGTCGGTGCCGATATAGCCGGGGCTGACCGTGTTGACCGTCACGCCCTTGCTCGCCAGCTCCTGCGCCAGCGCCATCGTGAAGCCGTGCATGCCGGCCTTGGCGGCGGAGTAGTTGGTCTGCCCGGCCTGGCCCTTCTCGCCATTGACGGACGAGATCTGGATGATGCGGCCCCAGCCCTTTTCCACCATGCCCGGCACGACCTGCTTGGTCACGTTGAACATGCTGTTCAGGTTGGTGTCGATGACGGCGTGCCAGTCGTCCGGCGTCATCTTCAGGAACATGCGGTCCTTGGTGATGCCGGCGTTGTTGACGAGCACGTCCACGGAGCCATGTTCGCCAATCGCCTTCTGGAAGGCCTCGACGGTCGAATCCCAGTCGGCCACGTTGCCGACGGAGGCGTAGAAGCTGTAGCCCAGCGCCTTCTGCTCGTCGAGCCACTTCTGATAGTCACGGCTCGGGCCACAGCCCGCGATGACCTTGAAGCCCTCCTTGTGCAGGCGCTGGCAGATGGCGGTACCGATGCCGCCCATACCTCCGGTGACGTAGGCAACTTTTTGACTCATGTTTGTCTCCTGGCTGTTGTGGGGAATCAGCGTTCAACGGTCAGGGCCACGCCCATGCCGCCGCCAATGCACAGTGATGCTATGCCCTTCTTGGCATCGCGCTTGACCATCTCGTGCAGCAGCGTGACGAGCACGCGGCAGCCGCTGGCACCGATGGGGTGGCCGAGTGCAATCGCGCCACCGTTGACGTTCACCTTGCTCATGTCCCAGCCCATCTCGTTGTGCACGGCACAGGCCTGGGCGGCGAAGGCTTCGTTGATTTCCAGCAGGTCCAGGTCGGCAGGCTTCCAGCCCGCGCGCTCCAGCGCCTTGCGCGCGGCGGGCACGGGGCCCATGCCCATCAGCGCGGGGTCGAGGCCGGCCGACGCGTAGGACGCGATGCGGGCCAGCGGCGTAAGGCCCAGTGCCGCCGCCTTGGCGGCTGTCATGACGACGACACCAGCGGCGCCATCGTTCAGGCCCGAGGCGTTGCCGGCCGTCACGCTGCCGGCCTTGTCGAAGGCGGGGCGCAGGCCGGCCAGCACTTCGGCGTTGGACTTGCGATTGATGAACTCATCGGCAGCGAAGACGATGGGGTCGCCCTTCTTCTGCGCAATGCTGAACGGCACGATCTCGTCCTTGAAGCGGCCGGCGTCCTGGGCCGCGGCGGCCTTCTGCTGGCTGCCCAGCGCGAGTGCATCCTGCTGCTCGCGGGTGATGCCGTACTTCTTGGCGACGTTCTCGGCGGTGATGCCCATGTGGTACTGGTTGTACACGTCCCACAGGCCGTCAACGATCATCGTGTCGACCATCTTCCAGTCGCCCATGCGCTGGCCGTCGCGCGAGCCCGGCAGCACGTGGGGGCTCAGGCTCATGCTCTCCTGGCCGCCGGCAATGATGATGTCGCTGTCGCCATCGCGGATGGCCTGGGCGGCCAGCATCACGGCCTTCAGGCCGGAGCCGCAGACCTTGTTGATGGTCATGGCCGGCACCGCCTGCGGCAGGCCCGACTTGATGACCGACTGGCGCGCCGGGTTCTGGCCGACGCCGGCCGTCAGCACCTGGCCGAGGATGACCTCGTTGATCTGGTCGCCCGCCAAGCCGGTGCGGCGCAGCAGGTCCTGGATGACGGCCGCGCCCAGTTCGCTGGCGGGTGTCTTGGCGAGCGTGCCGCCGAACTTGCCGATGGCGGTGCGCGCGGCGGCGACGATGACGATGTCTTGCTGACTCATGGTGAGGTCTCCTTCAGGCTTTGACTTTGACGTAACGACCGGGCGCGGGCTCGATCGGCTTGAACTTGCGGTTGCCCGGCGTCTTGGCCGCGGGCTTCTTGGCGCCGGCATGCGCAGCCAGCCAGGCGGACCAGTCCGGCCACCAGCTCCCCGGGTGCTCGGTCGCACTCTTGAACCAGGCCTCGGCTTCGGCCGGCAGCGCGCTGGCCTTGGCAATCCAGTGGCTGCGCTTGCCCTTGGCCGGCGGGTTAATGACGCCTGCGATATGACCCGAGGCGCCCATCACGAAGCGCTTCTTGCCGTTGAAAATCTGCGTGTTCCGGTAGGCCGCCTGCCAGGGCACGATGTGGTCTTCGCGCGAGCCGTAGATGTAGACCGGCGCGTCGATGGCGCCGAGGTCCAGCTTCTCGCCGCAGACAGTCAGCTTGCCCGGCACCTTGAGCTCGTTTTGCAGATAGGTGTGGCGCAGGTACCAGCAGTACATCGGGCCCGGCAGGTTGGTGGAGTCACCGTTCCAGTACAGCAGGTCGAAGGCCGGCGGCGCCTCGCCCTTGAGGTAGTTGCCGACGACGTAGTTCCACACCAGGTCGTTCGGGCGCAGGAAGCTGAAGGTCGTCGCCAGCTCCTGGCCGTGCAGCAGCTGCGGGCCCTTGGGCGAATCCGGGCCAAGTGTGGCCTCGCGCAGCCGAACGCTGGCTTCGTCGACAAAGATGTCCAGGATGCCGTTGTCGGCGAAGTCCAGCAGCGTGGTCAGCAGCGTCAGGCTGGCGGCCGGCTGCTCGCCACGCGCGGCCAGCACGGCCAGGGCCGTTGTGAGGATGGTGCCGCCGACACAGAAGCCCAGCGTGTTGATCTTGTCCTGGCCCGAGATTTCCTGAACGACACGGATGGCCTCGATGGCGCCTTCCTCGATGTAGTCGTCCCAGCTCAGGTGCTTGACCGATTCGTCCGGGTTGCGCCAGCTGACGACGAAGACGCGATGGCCTTCGGACACGGCATAGCGGATCAGCGAGTTGTCCGGCTGCAGGTCGAGGATGTAGAACTTGTTGATGCAGGGCGGCACCAGCAGGAAGGGCCGCGCATGCACCTCGGCCGTCAGCGGCGCGTACTCGATGAGCTGGAACAGCTCGTTCTCGAACACGATGCTGCCCGCGGTGGTGGCCACGTTCCTGCCGACCTCGAAAGCGCTCTCGTCCGTCTGCGACACATGGCCGCGCTGCACGTCGCCCCACAGATGCTGCAGGCCGCGCGTCAGCGTTTCGCCCTTGCTGTCGAGCGCCAGCTTCTGCGCCTCGGGGTTCAGCGCCAGGTAGTTGCTGGGTGACACGGCGTCGACGAACTGCTGCACCGCGAAGCGGATGCGCGCCTTGGTCTTGTCGTCGGCCTCGACCTGCTCGGCCATCTTGCCCAGCGTGCGGCCGTTGAGCAGGTAGAGCTGGCTCATGAAGTTGGCGGCCGGGTTGGCCCGCCATTCGGGCGCGGCGAAGCGGCGGTCGCCAGCTGCGGGCGTTTCGCCCTGGCCCAGCGACGTGTTCCACAGCGCCGTGGCCTGCTTCAGGTAGTCGGCCTGCAATTCAGCCAGGCTTGCCGGCGAGATCTGCGGGAGATGCGCCATCTGCTGCATCAGGTCCGCGAAGGGCTGCCCGTCCATCGTGGGCGGTGCGTCGTTCTTCTTGCGAGTGGCCATGTCTTCCTCGGAGCTTCCGCCTTGGCGGTGTTGTCTCGATCCGTTGCAATAAGCTTGCCACATCTCGCTGACCCAGTTTTTTAACCGCACGCGCTGACGTGCCAATGACACATGTATCTCGTTGCGATTGCCTGGGCGTATGTTGCGCTGATGATGGCTGCAGCCGAAGCGATCAGCCCTCAGGGGTCGCTGTTCGGTGCCTTCGTCACGCTGATGCTTTACGGTGTCCTTCCACTGGGCCTGCTGCTCTACATCCTCGGCACACCGGGTCGCAAGCGTCGTCGTCGTGCGGCTGAATCAGCGGCGGAGGGCGATGCAGGCGGCCATGCGGCCACGGGGCCGGCCGAGGGCCTCGCCCCGAAACGAGAAGAAGCGTGAATCATCGGTCAGCGTGCACCACGAACCGCCGCTGATTTCGGTGACACCGGCCGTGCTCAAGCGTTCGCGAGCCAGCAAGGCCAGGTCAGCGAGCCAACGAGGCTCGGGGTTGGGGCGATAGCGGAAACCGGGCTGGTCGTGCGGCAGCGGCTCGCGGCCGAATGCCGTGACGACCTCGGGGCCGACCTCGAAGGCCTCCGGGCCGATGCAGGCGCCCAGCCAGGCCTTCACCTCATGCGGCGCGCAGCCGGCTGCGTCGCAAAGCTCGGCCACCGTGTTCTCCAGCACCCCGGCCGCCAGGCCTCGCCAGCCCGCGTGTGCGCCGGCCACGCCGCCGGGTGCAGCGAACAGCACCGGCAGGCAATCGGCGACGAGGATGGCCACGGCCAGTTCGGGGTCGGTCGACACGGCCGCGTCGGCCTTGGGCGCGTTGTCGTCATGCCAGCCGCTGCTCAGGCGGACGACGTCGGCGCCGTGGACTTGATCGAGAAAGATGGGCCGCGCGCCGAGCAGTGGGGCGAGCCCGGCCCGGTTGGCCTGGGCCACCTCCGGGTCTCCCGCCTTGCGGCCGAAGTTGGCGCCAAGCGTCGTCATGAAGGCGTTGACCTCGGGCCAGCCAGGCCGCAGCCAGTGCGTCGAATCAAGCAGCATCGGGGCAGACGCTGGGATGGGTGTTGGCAAAGGCCGGCAGCGCCAGGCAGGCGGCGTTCACGCGCATCACGGTCGGGTAGTCGTCCAGCGGGCATTCGAAGCGCTGGGCGTTGTAGACCTGAGGCACCAGCAGGCAGTCCGCCAGGCCCGGCGTGTCGCCGAAGCTGAACTGCCCGGCCGTGGCGGCCAGGCGCTGCTCGACGATGGCCAGGCCGGTGGCGACCCAGTGGCGGTACCAGCGGTCCACGGTGTCCTGCTCCTGGCCGAGATCGTTCTTCAGGTAGCGCAGCACACGCAGGTTGTTGATGGGGTGGATGTCGCAGCCGACGTCCTGGGCCAACGCCCTCACCTGCGCGCGGGCAAACGGGTCGCGCGGCAGCAGCGGCGGTTCGGGGTGGGTCTCGTCCAGGTACTCCAGGATGGCCATGGACTGGCTCAGCCAGCGGCCGTCGTCCAACACCAGCGCCGGCACCAGGTGCGAGACCTGCTGGTTGGCGAAGGGCTCGGCGAACTGCTCGTTCTTCGCGAGGTGGATGGACGCGTAGTCGTAGTCCAGCCCCTTGAGCGCGAGGCCGATGCGCACGCGCCACGAGGCCGAGGATCGGAAGTAGTTGTAGAGCTTCATGGCACTGATTCTCGCGCTCTATAAACTGGGGCACATGCCCTTTCCCAGCCGCTTCAAGCATTGCCCGAACTGCGGCGCCGCCGTGGAATACCGCATCCCGGCGGACGACAACCGGGAGCGCGCCGTCTGCCCCAGCTGCAGCAGCATCCACTACCAGAACCCGCTGAACGTCGTCGGCACGCTGCCCGTCTGGGAGGCGGACGGCCGCGTGCTGCTGTGCCGCCGCGCCATCGAGCCGCGCCACGGCCTGTGGACGCTGCCGGCCGGCTTCATGGAGTTGGGCGAAACCACCGCGGAAGGCGCCCTGCGCGAGACGCAGGAGGAGGCCGGTGCCGACGCCGAGATGGGGCCGCTGTACACCGTGCTCAACGTCGTGCGTGTGGGGCAGATCCACCTCTTCTACCGCGCCCGGCTGCGCTCGCCGGACTTCAACCCAGGCCCGGAATCGCTGGAAGCGCGCCTGTTCGACGAGAGCGAGATTCCCTGGGACGAGATTGCCTTCAAGACGACGCGTGAGACGCTGCGCTGCTTCTTCGAGGACCGCCGCCGGGGTGGCGAGTTCGCGCTGCACGAGATCGACATTCCTTGATGCCGGCGCGACACGCGCGCATCATCAGCGTCGTCTCCAACGACGGGAGCTGAGCATGCAGACGCGGCGGGCGTGGTGCAGGGCGGGGCTGGGTTGGATGGGCGGGATGGCCATGCTGCAGCCGGCCCATGCTGCGCCGCTGCGAGCCGTGGGCTCGCAGTTCGCGCGCATCTTCGAAGGGTCGGAAGGTCAGGCACCCAAGGGCCTGGCGGTGGACCTGCTGGGCCAGCTCTTCGGCGACAGCTTGCGCTGCGAATGGGTGCCCTGGTCGCGCGCCCAGCTGATGCTGGAGCAGGGCGAGGCCGACATCCTCATCGGCCCCTACCGCACGCCGGAGCGCGAGGCGCGCATGCTGTTCAGCGTGCGCTCCTTCTACTCGGACGCCATGGTCTGGTATGCCCGCCGGGGCGAGGAGGCGCGCTGGACGGGCGAGTTCGCCGACCTGGCGCAGACACCGGTGGCTGCCGTGCGCGGCTGGGCCTATGGCAGCCGCTTCGAGCGCATGAAGACCTCGATGAACCAGCTCACCTGGGTGCAGAACGTGGACGCGGGCCTGCAGATGCTGATGAAGCGGCGCGTCGAGCTGTTCGCGGCCAATGACCGCAACTGCCAGCCAGTGCTGCAGAAGTTGAACCTGGGCGACGCCGTGGCGCGCTGTTCGCCGCCGCTGGACGTGCTGCACGGCCACATGGCCTTCGCCCGCAGCGCCGCGGGCGAGACGCTGTCGCAGCGCTACGACCTTGCTTTCGAGCAGTGGCTGCGCACGGGCTCGGCCGCGGAGCTTTACCGCCGCTGGGGCGTGGACCGGCCGGTGACGCCGCTCTAGGTCAGGCTGACGAGCAACGCCGCCTGCAGGATGCTGCGGCGCCGGACCTGCGGGGTCGCTTCGCCGCCCAGGTCATCCACGAGCGTGGCCGTTGGATGATCCGGCATGGCCAGGCCGGCGAAGACCGGGATGCCCGCGCCGCGGGCGATGCGCCTGACCAGCTCGGCCGGCAGATGCTGGCACTCCACCGCGTCGTAGAGCCGGCCCAGCACGCGGGCCGTGGCGTCGATCTGCGGCTCGCTGCTGCCCTCGTCCAGCCGGGCCTGCACGAAGGACACATGCGCGCCGAGCGCCCGGGCCGCCTCGATGAATTCGAGGGCCTGCTCGTCGCCGCCAGTGGGCGACAGCAGCGCCAGTTGCTTGCCCGCCATCAGCTGCAGCCCGGCGGCGCCCGCACGCGCGAGCGCCCTGGCCTGCCGCAACAACGCGGCCGCCTGGGCGGGGTTGGAAAAGTCGGCACCAACGGCACCTTCGACGGCCAGCGAACACATGGCTTTGCAGCGTAGCGAAGCCAACTGCGCGGGCCTTGACGCAGGTCAACCTGAAGGGATCTCCCTTGTTGTTGCGCCGTTCGTCACCGTCTGTTCACGCGCTGTTACGGAGCGCTACCGAGCGATTTGGCGTGTTGCTCAAGCGTTGGCCGGCGCTTCATAGCATGACCTCCATCAAACGCCCCCCACGGAGAACCGCATGCAACAGCCCCTCACCTCGCAGCCCGCAGTGCACCAGATCGCCCACCTCGCCCTCGGCCGCCGTGCGGCCATCGGCACCCGGGACGACGTGCGGGCCGGCACGGGCCAGCGCATCGCCGACACGCTCAAGCTGATCGCCGCCGTGCTGGCGCCCAAGCGCCGGATCGTGCATGCGGGCGACGTCATCTACCGCGCTGGCGACCGGTTCGACCACCTGCACATCCTGAACTCGGGCTTCTTCAAGCTGATCAGCCTGTCCAGCGATGGGCGCGAGCAGGTCGTGGGCCTGCGGTTTCGCGGTGACTGGCTGGGCTTCAGCGCCATCTCCCAGGGCAGCTACGGCTGCGACGCCATCGCGCTGGACACCGCCGAAGTCTGGACGGTGCGCTACGACGCGCTGCTGCAAGCCTGCGCCGAGCATCCCGCGCTGATGACCAGCATGCACGAGGCCATGAGCAACGAGATCATGCGCGACCGCGACTCGCTGATGGCCATCTGCACGCTGCCCGCCGACGCCCGCGTGGCCACCTTCTTGCATTACTGGGCCGACGCCCTGGCCGTGCGTGGCCTGCGCGCGGACCAGTTCAGCCTGCGCCTGACACGCGCCGAGATCGGCAACTACCTGGGCCTGACGCTGGAGACCGTCAGCCGCGTGTTGTCCCGGCTGGCCCGGGCCAAGCTGATCGCCTTCAACGAGAAGAGCCGCCGCGACATCTGCATTCCCGATCTGCGGGCACTCGCGGCCTACGTGGAACGCCGCGACACGCTGGCCGGCCTGCACTGAGCCTCACAGCAGAAGAACGGCTAACCGCCGCCTGACAGCGCCCTGGCGATGGCCTGGGCGAGCTCGGCCCGTGAGTAAGGCTTTTGCAGCAGCTCCCAGCCGGGTGGCGAGTCCTGGTCGGCCTCCAGCAGCTCGGCCGAGAAGCCCGACATCAGCAGCACGGCCAGGCCGGGCAGGCGCTGCTGCGCCAGGCCGGCCAGCTCGGTGCCGCGCATGCCTGGGCCTAGCGCGATATCCGTCAGTAGCAGCTCGAACGCAGCGTCGTTCGTCAACAGCAGCAGCGCCTGCTCGGCACTGGCACAGGCCGTCACTTCGCAGCCCAGCGCATCCAGGAACTGCCGCGCCACCGCGCGCACCTCGGTGTCGTCTTCCACCATCAGCACCTTCAAGCCCGGCGGCAGTGCGCCGACTTCGCCCTCGGGCTCATCGCGCGCCAGCTGCTGGCCCCAGGGCCGCGGCAGATACAGCGAGATCGTCGTGCCCGTGCCCGGCGCCGACTCGATGGCCACCGCGCCACGCGACTGCTTGGCGAAGCCGTAGACGGTGCTCAGCCCCAGCCCCGTGCCGCGCCCGGCCTGCTTGGTCGTGAAGAAGGGCTCGAAGGCGCGCTCCCTGACTTCCTCGGCCATGCCCGAGCCGGTGTCGGCGATGACGATGCGCAGGAAGCGCTCGTCCGGCGCACTCGGGTCGTCGATCTCGCGCCGCACCTGGGCGGGCAGCGTGCCGGCCGGCCCGGCGCTGAAGCGCAGCGAGCCCCCGTCGGGCATGGCATCTCGTGCGTTGATGGCGATGTTGAGCAGCGATGCCTCCAGCTGGCCGGGGTCAGCCAGCACGACGAGCCGATCACCTGACAGTTCGACGCCGATCTCGATGCGCTGGTCCAGCGTGCGGCGCAGCATGTCCGCCAGCGAGTGCAACAGCGCGCCCACATCCACCGCGGCCGGCTGCAGCACCTGGCGGCGCGAGAACGCCAGCAGCTTGCCGGTCAGCTCGGCACCGCGCCGCGCCGCCCGCGTTGCCGCGCTGACGAGCTGTTGCCCGAACTCGTGGCCGGCCAGCGCAGGCAGTTCCTCCAGCACCTGAAGGTTGCCCTGGATGACGGTCAGCAGGTTGTTGAAATCGTGCGCGATGCCGCCGGTCAGCTGGCCCACGCTCTCCAGCCGCTGCGCATGGTTGAGCGCCTCTTCGCTTTGCGCGCGCTGCAGGCAGGTGGCCAGCAGGTTGGCCAGCGACTGCAGGAAGCGCGTTTCGTCCGCACCGAAGTGCCCGGCGGTGCGCGAGCGCACGCACAGCACGCCGGTCATGCGGCCGCGGTCGAACAGCGGCACCGCCAGCAGGCTGGCCATGCCGGCGTCGAGGTCGGCCTGCGGCACCTCGAAGCGGGTCTCCAGCGCCAGGTCCGCAACGACCAGGGGCTGCGCCAGTGCCAGCACGTAGCCGGCCGCCGTGCGGGCGGTGTTGGCCAGCCGCGCACCCAGCGGCAGGGAGGCGAATTCACCAAAGCGGCTGACGACAAGAAATTCCTGCCGGTCGGGCTCCAGCAGCAGCACGCTGGAGAACTCCGCCTCCAGCGCCTGGGCCGCGAGCTCGGGCACGCGCATCAGCAGCTGCTGGGGTTCGCGCTCGTCGACGGCCATGCGGCCGAGCTGCGCCAGGTGCTCGCTGTGCCGGGCGCGCTGCAGCGCCTGCTTCACGCGCGGGTAGGCCCCGATGTCGCGGATGGCCGCCACGACAAAAGGCAGGCCGTGGCTCTGCAGCGGGCTCAGCGCGATCTCCACCATGACCTCGCTGCCGTCGCGCCGCTTGGCCACCAACTCCATCTGCGTGCCCATCGGGCGCGGGCGCGGTGCCTGGCCGTAGGCCTGACGGTAGGCCGCGTGGCGCGGGCGGATGCTGTTGGGCACCAACGCATCCACGCTGGTGCCGATGAGCTCGTCCGGCGCGTAGCCCAGCAGCTTTGCCGCGGCGGGGTTGGCCAGCACGATCTGGCCCGCGGTATCCACCAGCAGCAGGCCATCCGCTGCGGCAGAGAACAACGAGCGGTAGACGCCCAGGTCGTCCACGGCCTGCGGTGTCGTGGCGGGCGGGCGGTGTGCGTCCATCTACGGTGCCGGGCCCACGGGCGGGATGAAGATGTAGCCGGCGCCGCGCACCGACTTGATGATCTGCGGGTTCTCCGCGTCGACTTCCAGCTTCTTGCGCAAGCGGCCGACCTGCACGTCGATCGTGCGGTCGAATGGCGCCGCCTCGCGGCCGCGTGTGTGCTCCAGCAGGAAGTCGCGCGACAGCACGCGCCCGGCATGCTGCGCCAGCGTCGCCAGCAGCTCGAATTCGCCGGTGGTGAGCCGCACCTCGGTGCCGACGGGGTCGTCCAGGCGGCGCGCGGCCAGGTCCAGCCGCCAGCCCAGGAAGCCCAGGCGCGTGCCGATGGGCGGCGCAGCCGCGGTGGCCACGGCGGGAGCGGCCGGTGCCGCGACGGCAGGCTGTGCTGGCTCGATGCGCCGCAGCACGGCCTTGATGCGCGCCACCAGCTCGCGCAGGTCGAAGGGCTTGGTGACGTAGTCGTCGGCGCCCACCTCCAGCCCCACGACCTTGTCCACCGCGTCGCCCCGGCCGGTGATTATGACGAGGCCGCAGCGCCAGTGCTCGCGCAGCTGGCGCGCGATGGCAAAACCGTCCTCGCCCGGCAGGCCCAGATCCAGCAGCACCAGCTCGGGCGGGTCTGCCGGCATCAGCTCCATCAGCGCGCGGCCTGAGTGCAGCTGGGTGGTCCGGAAGCCATGGGTGGCGAGGTAGTGGGCCAGCAGCTCGGTGATGGCGGATTCGTCGTCGACTACGGCAATGTGCTGAGGCGTCACGGCGTCGGCGTGTTTGGCAAGTTAGGCAGGTTGGCGGTTCCTGCTCATTCTTGCACCGTTCCGAGGCACGGGCAGGCGCGGCGATGCCCGCGCTAGCGCGTCACGACGATGTCCGCCAGCCCGTGCCGCCGCGCCGCAGCGAGCAGCCGGCCGTCGCGCTTGATGGCCGCAACGAACTCGTCCAGCCGCGCCAGCCAGCGCGCATCACCGCGCTTGACCGCGTAGCCATAGGGCAGCACGAAGAAGGGCTTGGGCGGCGCCACCAGGCGTGCCCAGTCGGCGTTGTCCAGTAGCCGGCGGCTGTAGGGGTAGTCGCTCATGAACACGTCGACGCGGCCGGCCTCGAGCTCCTGCTCGCGCGTGGCCGGCGGGCGGATCACCACCATCCGGGCCTGCTTGAGCGCGTCGCGCATGACGGGCTCCATGAAGGTACCGGCCTGCACGGCCACGACGACGCCGGGCTGGTCGATGTCGGCCCACTGGCGCACCGTGCGGCTGGCGCGGTTGGTGATGCCGTAGATGTCGCTCTGCAGATAGGGCTCGGTGAAGGCCAGCTGCTCCTTGCGGCTGGCCAGCATGCCCACGGCGAACATGGCCACGTCGCAGCGGCCGGCGTTGAGGTCGGCCACCAGTTGGGGGAAGGACGACTCGACGTACTCCAGCCCCACGCCCAGCTCCCGGGCCAGCTCGGCGGACAGGTCGATGTCGATGCCACCCAGCTGCTGGGTGCGCGGGTTGCGGTAGGTCACGCCGTAGTAGTCGGGCCAGATGCACACGAGCAACTTGCTGCTCGTGCGCACGCGCTCCAGCGTCTGGGCTTGCGCCGAAGAGGCTGCGAGCGCCATGCCGGCCAGGGCCAGCGCGAATGCACGAAACAGTGTCATGACGGGTCTTCCCAGGGTCGCGGTTCTCGTGCCGGCTCCGCCAGTGGCTCGGAGGTGGACGGCCTGGATCTTTTCATCCCTGCGACTTCCCTCAATCAGATTGATTGTGGAAAATTATCATTTTTATCGGTTGACACCGCTAGATCTCAGCGCGGTCCTGCGCTGCCAGCCATGAAAAGTTCTGGTTCGGCGGCCACCGGCTATGCATTGCCAAACGAAAAGGCGGGCTGTTCAGCCCGCCTAAGACCGACCATCGAAGTCGGCAAATTCTGCAAATACGGCCGCGCCGGGTGCTAGCGCCCGCCCAGCACGCGGGCGGGCAGCATGACGATGGCGCGCAGCAGGCCGAACACGCCATCCATCGCGATGCCCAGCAACCTGAAGGGCAGCGTGATCAGCCAGACCAGCGGCCACAGCAGCAGGGCCAGGATGGCCAGCGGCCAGCAGATCACGAACAGGATGCACCAGAGCAGGAAGCTGAACATCGCGGAACTCCTTCTTACTTGGCCGGCAGGCTGACGCCTGGCTTCAGGTATTTATCCAGGAACTCAACCATGCGGCGGTTGCCCTCCAGCGTGTTCTTCTTCTTCGAGAAGCCGTGGCCCTCGTCGTCGAACACCAGGTAGTCCACCGGCACGTTGTTCTTCTTGACCGCGGCAACGATGTCGTCGCTCTCGGCCTTGATGACGCGCGGGTCGTTGGCACCCTGGATGACCATCAACGGCTTCTTGATCTCGCCGGCATGGAAGAGGGGCGACGTGGCCATCAGGCGCTCACGGTCCTTCACCGGGTCGCCGACTTCCTGGTAGAGCGCCAGGCGGAAGCTCTCCCAATAAGGCGGGATGGACTCCAGCGTGCGGATCCAGTTGGCGACGCCGAAGATGTCGATGCCGACCTTGAAGGCCTCGGGCCGGAAGGCCATGGCCGACAGCACCATATAGCCGCCATAGCTGCCGCCGACGATGCCGATGCGCTCGGGGTCGATGACGCCGGTGGAGGCGAGGAAGGTCTTGGCCTCGATGCAGTCCCACAGCGGCTCGCGGCCATGCTTGCCGTCATCGGCCGTGAAGAAGGTCTTGCCATAGCCCGAGCTGCCGCGGTTGTTGATGCCCAGCACCGCATAGCCGTTGTTGACGAAGTACTGCATCAGCGCCGAATAGCCGCGCTTGGTCTGGCCGCCGGGGCCGCCATGCACCCAGACGATGGCCGGCACCTTGTGGGTCGGCGAGGCGTCCTTCGGCAGCATGTAGACCGACGGGATGACCATGCCGTCGAAGCTCTTGAAGCGGGCGATCGACGCGTCCACCAGTTCGTTCGGGTCGATGTCCTTGGACAGGCTCTGCGTCAGCTGCTTGGGTGCTGCGTTGGAACCGACCTCGGCGACGAAGAGGTTGTTGGGCGAGCGGTCGCCGTTGACGTAGAAGGCCATGCGCTTGCCGCTGCGCGAGAAGGTCACGCCGCGCACTTCGCCGCCGGGCAGCTTGGGCAGGGCGACGGGCTTGCCGTCGCGGTAGAGGCGCAGCACCGTGCTGGCGTCGGCATTGACGCCGGTGACACGGTGGCGGCCGTCCTTGGAGAAGGCGGTGTAGTCCACGTCCCAGTCGGCCTTCTCGACCTCGCGGGTGGCGCCGCTGGCGATGTCGTAGGCGACGATGCGGGTGAACTCGCCGCCGTCGTTGCTCGTCATCAGCAATTCCTTGCTGTCGGGCGTGAAGTCCTGGGGCGCATAGCTGGCCACGCCCGAGTGCTTGGTGATGTGCTTGATCTCGCCGCTCTTCAGGTCGGCCAGGTGGACGTCGGAGTCGGCCGTCGTGTTGACCTTGGCCAGGGCAAGCCAGCGGCCGTCGCGACTGATGTCGGCAACCTCCCAGCCGGCCTCGTTCTTGAAGGCCAGCGTGCGGGCATAGGTTTTGGCGTCGTAGCGGTAGAGGTCGAAGAAGCGCGGGTCGCGCTCGTTCGTGGCGGCGTAGAAGGCGGTGTCGTCGCCACTCCAGCCCATGAAGCGGGCCTTGAGCTTGTCGCCCGGCGTCAGGTCCTTCTCGCTGCCGTCGAGCTCGCGCACATAGAGGTGGTTGAGCTCGTTGCCGGCCTGGTCGCGGGTGTAGAGGAAGCGGTCGTCGCCGGGGAAGAAGCCGACGGCGTAGTGGCTGTCGGTCTTGGAGTTCGTCAACTGCACGGGCTTGCCGCCGCCCACGGGCATGGCGTAGACGTTGAAGATGCCCGTCTCGTTGCTGTGGAAGAGGATGCGGCTCTCGTCCGCCGAGAAGCTGGCGCCGCCGATGTTCACGGTGGCCATGAACTGCTCGATGGTGTAGCGCTTGGCGGGTTTGGGTGCCGCGGCCGTTGCAGCCACAGGCTTGGTGGCCGCGACGGCGGCATCAGGCACGGCGGCCAGCAGCGCAAGCGATGCAACGAGGGTCAGCAGGGGTCGGCTCATGGAGTCTCCGTTGAAATAAGTGGGCAGACTCTAGCCAGCCAGCGCGCCCTCTCCCATCAGGGTTGTGACGAAGCGGCGGAATCGGGGGACAGGCGGTTCCAAGGCGACGCCGGGCCGTTCCCGAGTCGCCTTGACCCCCTCAGGGGGCGGGCTGGCTTCAAATCTTGCGATGACCTGCAACGTAGCAGGCAGCAAGGTTGCGCTCGTCGGACAGCGTCATCCACGCGAAGACGCGCTCGTGCAGCTCACGGGCGACCGCATCCCGCGCCTCGGCGACCGGGCCCTTGGCCCAGTCCCACACGCAGATGTCCGCCGTCTGCCCGACCGACAGCCCGCCGATCTCACCGCCCAGCTGCAGGGCCTCGGCCGCGCCGCGCGTGGCGGCGTGCAGGGCCGCCCAGGCCGTCAGCCGAGATCCGCGCAGGGCTTGCACCTTGTAGGCGTCGAGCATGTTGCGCGGCAGGCTCAAGCTGGTGCCGCCACCCACGTCCGACGCCAGGCTGACATGAAAGCCGGCGCCCGGCCAGTCGAACAGGCCGCTGCCCAGGAAGAGGTTGCTCGACGGGCAATGCGCCACCTGGGCGCCACGGTCATGGATGAGACGCTTGTCGACGTCGTCCAGCCAGATGCCGTGGGCCAGCACGGCGCGCTCGTGCACCAGGCCCACGTTCTCGTAGACGTCCAGGTAGCTGCGCGCTTGCGGAAACAGCTGAGCCACCCAATCGACCTCGGCACGGTTCTCGGCCACGTGGGTCTGCATGTAGAGGCTGGCGTCGGCGCGGCACAGCGCGCCGGCCATGGCGAGCTGCTCGGGCGTGCTGGTCGGCGCGAAGCGCACCGTCACCGCATAAGCCAAGCGGTCGCGGCCATGAAAGCGGCTGATGAGGTCGATGCAGTCCTTCTCGGCCTGGGCGACGTCGTCCCGCAGCCCGTCCGGCGCATGGCGATCCATCAGCACCTTGCCGGTGATGAGGCGCATGCCGCGCGCCGCGGCGCTGCCGAACAGGGCTTCGGCCGAGACCTTGTGGACGGTCGGGAAGACGACGGCCGACGTGGTGCCGCTGGCCAGCAGCGCGTCGAGGAAGACTTCGGCGCCCGCGTGGCTGCGGGCCGGGTCGGCAAACGCGCATTCGGCCGGGAAGGTGTAGCGCTTCAGCCAGTCCAGCAGCTCGGTGCCGTAGGAGCCAATGACCTCCAGCTGCGGGCAGTGGACATGGGTGTCGATGAAGCCCGGCAGCACCAGCTGGCCGGCATGGTCCTTGCGCGCCCAGCTGTCATCCGGCGCGGTGGCCTGGCGGCCGACGATGCGGCCGTCCTCGATCAACAGCCAGTGGTCGCGGTCGAAGCGCACCGCGGGCGATTCGGTGTCGCCCCAGCTTGGGGCGGCCGTGAAATCGAGCAGATCGCCCCGCAAAGCCCATCGGCCGGAACTGTTGGAGAATTTTTCCTGGTTAGTAAAACTCATGTGGCAATTCTGATGCAACGGCCCACAATTCAGAGCAGCATGAATACCCGTCCCATCCGCTTTTTTCACCGCGGCGAAGTCGTCGAGGTCCAGAACCTGCCTCCGACGACCACCGTGTTGCAGTACCTGCGCGAGCATGCCGGCTGCACCGGCACCAAGGAAGGCTGCGCCGAGGGCGACTGCGGCGCCTGCACGGTCATCCAGGGCGAACTGGATGCATCCGGCCAGCTGCAACTGCGCAACGTCAACGCCTGCACGCAGTTCCTGCCCACGCTGGACGGCCGAGCGCTGCTGACCGTGGAAGACCTGGGTGGCCCCGAGCAGCTCAGCCCCGCCCAGCAGGCGCTGGTGGACTGCCACGGCTCGCAATGCGGCTTCTGCACGCCGGGCTTCGTCATGAGCCTGACGGCCTGTTACGAAACCCACCAGGCCGCCGGCAGCAAGCCCACGCGCCAGCAGCTGGCCGACGCGCTGGCCGGCAACCTGTGCCGCTGCACGGGCTACCGGCCCATCCTGGACGCCGGCGAGCAGATGTTCGACGCACCCGCCCGATGCCTGGACCGCTCGCCGATTGCGCAGGCACTGCAAGCGCTGGCCGCTGACGAACCGCTGGGCTACGGGAACCCCGGCGCCCGCTTCCACGCGCCGCAAAGCGTTCTCGACCTGGCCCTGCTGCGCGAAACCTATCCGCAGGCCACGCTGCTGGCCGGCTCCACCGACGTGGGGCTGTGGGTCAACAAGCAGTTCCGCGACCTGGGCGACGTCATCTACACCGGCCGCGTGGCGGCGCTGCGCGAGATCCGCGAAGAGGAATCGGGCCTGTGGATTGGTGCCGCCGCCTCGCTGGAAGACAGCTGGGCCGCATTGACCGCCGCCGTGCCGCGCCTGCGCGAGCTGTGGCTGCGCTTCGCGTCGCCGCCGGTGCGGCATGCCGGCACGCTGGGCGGCAACATCGCCAACGGCTCGCCCATCGGCGACGGCGCGCCGGCCCTGATCGCGCTAGGCGCCGACGTCATCCTGCGCCGTGGCGCGCAGCAGCGCCGGATCAAGCTGCAGGACTTCTACCTGGACTACATGAAGAAGGACTTGCAGCCCGGCGAGTTCATCGAGGCGCTGCACGTGCCCCTGCTCTCGGCCGACTGGCGCTTCAGCGCGCACAAGATCGCCAAGCGGCACGACAGCGACATCTCGGCCGTCTGCGCGGTGCTGGCCGTCAAGCTCGACAACGGCACGGTTCAGGAGGCTCGCTTCGCCTTCGGCGGCATGGCGGCCATCGTCAAGCGTGCCGCCGCGGCCGAAGCTGCCGTCATCGGCCAGCCCTGGAGCGAGTCCGCGGCCAAGGCCGCTGCCGCTGCGCTGCCGTTGGACTTCAAGCCCATGACCGACATGCGCGCCTCGGCGGACTACCGGCTCAAAGTGGCGCAGAACCTGTTCACCAAGCTGTGGCTGGAAACCGGCGGCGTGCAAGCCGTTCCCATCGGTATCTGGCCCTCGATGCAGGAGGTACCGGCATGAACAAGCCCGAAACCCTGCCCCTGGCGCAGCCTGTCGTCGGGAAATCGACGCCGCACGAGTCGGCGCACCTGCACGTCAGCGGTGCGGCGCCCTACATCGACGACCTGCCCGAGCCCGCCGGCACGCTGCACGCGGCGCTCGGCCTGTCGCCCATCGCTCATGGCAAGCTGCTGGGCATCGACCTGGCGCGCATCCGGCAGATGCCTGGTGTGGTTGCCGTGCTGAGCGCGGCCGACATCGCCGGCGAGAACAACTGCGGCCCGCTGCTGCACGACGACCCCATCCTGGCGGCCGACGAACTGCGTTACGTCGGCCAGCCGGTGTTTGCCGTCATCGCGACGAACCGCGAGCTGGCGCGCCGCGCGGCAGGCCTGGCCAGGCAGGTCATCCGCACCGAGCCGCTGCCGCCTGTGCTGACGGCGCTCGCGGCCCACGCCGCCGGCCAATACGTGCTGCCCCCCATGCACCTGACGCGCGGTGAGCCGGCCGAGCACCTCGCCACCGCACCGCATCGCCTGCAAGGCACGTGGAGCCTCGGCGGCCAGGAGCAGTTCTACCTGGAGGGCCAGATCAGTCTGGCCGTGCCGCAGGAAGGCGGCGAAAGCATCCTCGTGCACTGCTCCACCCAGCACCCCAGCGAGATGCAGCAGCTCGTTGCGCATGCCTTGCACTGGCAGGCGCACCGCGTGGCGGTGCAATGCCGCCGCATGGGTGGCGGGTTCGGCGGCAAGGAATCGCAGTCCGCGCTGTTCGCCTGCGTCGCGTCCATCGCCGCGCTGAAGCTCAAGAAGCCCGTCAAGCTGCGCGTGGACCGCGATGACGATTTCCTCGTCACCGGCCGCCGCCACGGCTTCGACTACCGCTGGGACGTCGGCTTCGACGCCGACGGTCGCATCCTCGCCGCCGAGATCGACCTCGTCTCCAACGCCGGCCACAGCGCCGACCTGTCGGCGCCCGTCATGGCCCGGGCGTTGTGCCACTTCGACAACGCCTACTGGCTGCCCCACGTGGCCATGCACGGCTACTGCGCCAAGACCAACACGCAAAGCAACACCGCCTTCCGCGGCTTCGGCGGCCCGCAGGGCGCCATCGCCATCGAGATGATCCTGGACGGCATCGCGCGCCAGCTCGGCCAGGATGCGGCCGAGGTGCGCCAGCGCAACTTCTACGCCGCCGGCCAGGACATGACGCCCTACGGCCAGCAGGTGGAAGAGCTGCACGCCCAGCCGCTGACGGCGCAACTGCTGGCCAGCAGCCGCTACGCCGAGCGCCGCGCGGAGATCGCCGCGTTCAACGCCGCCAGCCCGGTGCTGAAAAAGGGCCTGGCCTTCACGCCGGTGAAGTTCGGCATCTCCTTCAACGTGGCCCACCTGAACCAGGCCGGCGCGCTGGTGCACGTCTACACCGACGGTTCGGTGCTCGTGAACCACGGTGGCACGGAGATGGGCCAGGGGCTGAACACCAAGGTCGCCCAGGTCGTCGCCCACGAGCTGGGCCTGCCGCTGGGTGCCGTGCGCTGCTCGGCCACCGACACGAGCAAGGTCGCCAACACCTCCGCCACGGCTGCATCCACCGGCAGCGACCTGAACGGCAAGGCCGCCCAGGACGCCGCACGCAAGATCAAGCAGCGCCTGGCCACCTTCGCCGCCGAGCGCTTTGGCTGCGCGGCCGAGCTGATCGCCTTTGATGGCGGCCAGGTCAGCGGCGGCGGGCAAAGCCTGCCCTTCGGTGAACTCGTCGCCGCGGCCTACCTGAAGCGCGTGCAGCTCTGGAGCGATGGCTTCTACGCCACGCCCGGCCTGCACTGGGACCGCAGCAAGCTGCAAGGCCACCCGTTCTATTACTACGCCTGGGGCGGTGCCGTTTGCGAGGCGCTGGTGGACACACTGACCGGCGAGAGCCGCATCACCCGCGCCGACCTGCTGCACGACGTGGGCACCAGCCTGAACCCGGCCCTGGATATCGGCCAGATCGAAGGCGGCTTCATCCAGGGCATGGGCTGGCTGACGATGGAAGAACTCGTTTGGCACCCCGTCACCGGCCTGCTGACGACGCACGCCCCCAGCACCTACAAGATCCCGACCGCCAACGACTGCCCGCCCGAGCTGCGCGTGGAACTCTTCGGCGTGGCCAATGCCAGCGAAACCATCCACCGCAGCAAGGCCGTCGGCGAACCACCGCTGCTGCTGGGGTTCGCGGCGCTGCTGGCGATCAAGGACGCTTGCGCGGCCTGCGGGCCTGAGCGCTGCGACCCACCCCTGCGCGCGCCGGCCACGGCGGAGGCGGTGCTGAACGCGATCGACGCCGTCCGGTGAAGTTCGCGGCAAACCCTGCCCTGCTGCTTGCCTTGCTTGGGCTCGGCAGCTGCGCCAGTGCGCCGCCTGCGCCCGACATCGTCAGCGTCGACGCCTGGGGCGGCAACGCGGTCGCCTCGGCCGCCGCGCCGCAGCAGATCACGCACATCACGATCCACCACCAGGGCGAGATCTGGAAGGAAGGCGCCGACGTCCAGGCTTATCTGCGCCGGCTGCAGCAATGGTCGCGCCTGACCAAGCGCTGGGCAGACATCCCCTACCACTACGTCATCGCGCCCGACGGCCGCATCTACGCCGCCCGGCCGCTCGCCCAGGCCGGCGACACCAACACCGAGTACGACCCGCGCGGCCACGCCCTCGTCATGCTGGTGGGCAATTTCGAGGAACAGCAGCCGACACCGGCGCAACTGACCGCGGCCGTGGAGCTGACCGCCTGGCTGGCCCGCGAACACCACCTGGGGCTGGATGCGATCGCCAGCCACAAAGACCACAGCAGCCAGACCGTCTGCCCGGGCAAGAATCTGTATGCCTATCTTGAGTCCGGCTGGTTCAAGGCCGAGGTGGGCAAGCGTCTCTACGCCGGAGCTCATTGATGAAACGACTGCTTCTGCTCGCCGTCGCGCTGCTGGCCGGCACTGCCTTTGCCGCGGGTGAAGACCCGCTGACCGTGCAACTGCGCGCCGACGACGCGCGCCGCTTCGCCCGCGCCTTCGAGGCCGGCCGCACGTCCGCGGCCGAGTTGCAGGCCGACTACCTGACGGGCGCCAGCCGTGGCATCGAGATCTTCACGCCCGGCCGCATCCGCAGCGCCGAGGTGCTGGCCACGTCGGTGGCGAGGCGCTCGGCCGACTATGCCCACGCCATCCGCACCTGCCTGCCGATGGTGGACAGCCTCAACGAGGAACTGCGGGCGACCTATCTGGCCTACCGCGGCCTGCTGCCGGAGCTGCCGCTGCCGGCCGTCTACCTGGTCTTCGGCGCCGGCAACAGCGGCGGCACGGCGGCGCCGGACGCGCAGGTTCTCGGCCTGGAGGTGATGTGCCGCGTGGGCACCACGCCCGAGGCCTTCCGCACCAGCATGCGCAGCATGTTCGCGCACGAGACGGCGCATACCTGGCAGCACGAGCCCAGCGACGAGCCCAAGGACATGCTGCTGTACGCGGCCCTGGCCGAGGGCACGCCCGACCTGCTGTCCCGCCTCGTCACGGGCCGGCAGCCCAACGCCGAGCGCGAGGCCTGGGCGCGCGGGCGCGAGGCCGAGATCTGGCGCCGCTTCGAGGCCGACCGTGCCATCGTGCTGCGCGGCGAGCAGCCCGCCAAGGATGAAGCCGTGCGGCGCTGGTTCGGCAACTACGGTGCCAAGTTCCCCGGGCTGCCCGAGGGCTGGCCCAGCGAGTTGGGCTACTGGGTGGGCATGAACATCGCACAGGCCAGCCTGGACAAGGCCACCGACCGCCGCGCCACGCTGCGCGACCTGCTGCAGAACCGCGACCCGGCCGCGCTGCTGCAGGCCAGCGGCTACGCGCCGCGCTGAACGCCAGACCTCAGGGCCTGGCCTTCTGCGTCGCCGCGACGACAGCCTGGGTGCGTGAGCTGACGCCCAGCGCCTTCAGCACGGCGGCGACATGGTCCTTGACTGTGTCGACGCTGACGCCCAGCTCGCGCGCAATCAGCTTGTTCGACAGGCCTTGTGTCAGCAGGTGCAGCACATGCTTCTGGCGTGGCGTCAGCGGCAGCTCGGCCCAGTCGGGCGGCGCAGAGCTGGCCGCCCCGGCCGGCGCGGGCGAGTCGTCAGCACGCGGTTTCAGCTGCGGCACGTAGGTGCCACCGGCCAGCACGAGGTGCAGGGCCTGCACCAGCGTGTTCAGGTCGCTGCGCTCGGGCACATAGCCCATGGCGCCGGCGCCCAGGGCCTGCAGCGCATCCTCGGTCTCGTCGCTGCCCGAGACGACGACGACAGGCAGCAGCAGGTGCTCGCGATGGATCTCCTGCAGCAGCTCGAAGCCGCCGTCCACGCGCAGATCCAGCAGCACGAGGCGGGGGATCGCCTGTGCCAGCGCGGCGCGCGCGGCAGCGGCGCTGTCGACACCCTGCACCTGCGCCCCGGCGAAATGCTGCTCGATCAGGCCGGTGAGCGCCGCGCGCACCATCGGAAAAGCATCGACCAGCAAGACCTTCATCACAACCCAAGCCTGTTCATCGGGGGCCGATGATAGTCAACGCAGGGCGGCCGCCAGCAGCGGCTTGGCCCAGGCGGGCACGCTGCGCAGCGGCGCGTGCGCAATCGCACGGCCGGCCTGCATTTGCAGCAGCAGCACCGGCTGCGGCCGGCGGCCCAGGCGCGGGTCGGCCTCGAAGCTGTTGTCATAGACGCGCAGGCTGGCCAGCTGCGGCATCAGCTTGACGAGGTTGCTGCGGCTGGCGTCGAAGCGCTCGCGCACCTTGGCCTCGGGGATGTCATGCCCACCCGCCGCCACGCGCGCCTGGATACGGCGCATATGCAGCTCGGGCGTGGCCAGGCCGGCGTACCAGACATGCACCTCGGCACCGGCGCGAGCGCCTTCGAGCAGCAGCTTGGCGATGCTGTTGCCGCCCAGCGTCGTCTCGAAGGCATAGGTCAGCCCCTCCGCCAGCGCCTTCTCCACGCCGCGGCGGCCCAGCGTCCAGGCCAGGCCGTTGGCTTGGCTCGTGGACAAGCCTGGCTGCTGCTCGCGCAGGCGGGCCGCTGCGATGTCGGGGTTGAAGAACTCGGCGCCGCTCGCCTGGATGGCTGCGCCACCCAGGGAACTCTTGCCGGCACCGTTGACACCGGCGAGAACAAACAGCTTGGCGGGCAAGGCTCAGGCGGCCTTGCGACGGGGCTTGACGGCCTTCACCGCCACGGCACCCAGGCCTTCAGGCGGCATCGCGAAGGCGTCGGCGAGCGCATCGCCCTGCCCCTGCATGCGCGCCAGCATCGCGTCGAACTCGCCGCCCAGCGCACCCAGGTCGGGCTCGGCAGCACGCTGCATTTCGCGGTAATGCTCGACCGACATCAGCACGAAGGCGGGCTGATCATGCTTGGTGATGAGCACCGCACCGTGGGCAGCCACAGCGCGGCCAACCTTCTGGATGCCGGCCACGAGCTGGGTGGCCGACACGCTGGGCAGTTGGTCTGCGATGGCTTGTTCGAGGACGGCGGACATGAGCGACCTTGGGCTATCGGAATACCTATATTTTGCCCAATTTATGGGAAATAGGGAATCAGTGGGCTTCTTCCCAGTTGGAGCCCACGCCCACCTCGGCCAGCAACGGCACCTTCAGCGCCGCAACGCCGGCCATCAGGCGGGGCACCTCAACACGCATCCAGTCCAGTTCGGCCTCGGGCACCTCGAACACCAGTTCGTCGTGCACCTGCATGACGATCTTCGATTGCTTGCCGGCGCGGTCCAGCTCGGCCTGCACGGCCAGCATGGCGAGCTTGATGAG
Source organism: Roseateles sp. GW821-FHT02E12 (assembly GCF_059421665.1). Classification (NCBI taxonomy): domain Bacteria; kingdom Pseudomonadati; phylum Pseudomonadota; class Betaproteobacteria; order Burkholderiales; family Sphaerotilaceae; genus Roseateles; species Roseateles sp. GW821-FHT02E12. Next base: position 613,212 of record NZ_JBWKVK010000002.1, on the reverse strand, counting down.
GTCGGCCGCCGTGCCCTGCATGGGCGCGTTGATGGCCTGGCGCTCGGCGCCGGCCTTGCGTTGGCCGTTGCCCCCGCGGATCTCGGGCAGGTAGATGCGGCGGCCGAACAGCGTCGACACGTAGCCGAGTTCCGCGGCGCTCGCCTTGGTCTCGTCCATGTAGCGCTTCACGCCGGCAAAGCGGGTGAAGTAGCGCTCGATGTAGTCCTTGGCGGCTTTCTGCTCGATGCCCAGCGCCGAAGCCAGGCCGAAGGCGCCCATGCCGTAGATGAGGCCGAAGTTGATGGTCTTGGCGTAGCGGCGCTGCTCGTTGGACACCTCGCCCAGCGCCACGCCGAAGACCTCGCTGGCGGTGGCGCGGTGCACGTCCTGGCCTTCCTGGAAGGCCTTCAGCAGGCCCGGGTCCTCGCTGATGTGGGCCATGATGCGCAGCTCGATCTGCGAGTAGTCGGCGCTGACGATCCTGCAGCCCTCGGGCGCAATGAAGGCCTCGCGCACACGCCGGCCCTCGGCCGTGCGGATGGGGATGTTCTGCAGGTTGGGCTCGTTGCTGGACAGCCGCCCCGTGATGGCCACGGCCTGCGCGTAGTTGGTGTGCACGCGGCCGGTCTGGGCGTTGATCTGCAGGGGCAGCTTGTCGGTGTAGGTGCTCTTGAGCTTGGCCAGGCCGCGGTATTCGAGGATCTTGGCCGGCAGCGGGAAGTCGGCAGCCAGCTCGGTCAGCACCTCTTCGTCGGTGGACGGCGCGCCGGTGGCGGTCTTCTTGACGACCGGCAAGCCCAGCTTGGTGAACAGGATGTCGCCGATCTGCTTGGGCGAGCCGATGTTGAAGGGCTGGCCGGCAATCTCGTAGCACTGCTGCTCCAGCAACACGAGGCGCTGGCCGATCTCGTGGCTTTGGGCTTTCAGCCGCTCCGAGTCGATCAGCACACCCTGGCGCTCGACGCGCGCCAGCAGGTCGGCCGTCGGCATCTCGATGTCGCGGTAGATGTGCGTCAAGCCCGCGTCGGCCTCGATCTGCGGCCACAGCACGCCGTGCAGGTGCAGGCACATCTCGGAGTCTTCGCCCGAGTAGGTCGTCGCCTTGGCCACGTCCACCTGCGCGAACGGGATCTGGTGCACGCCCTTGCCGCACAGGTCCTCGTAGCTCAGGCCCTTGCGGCCGAGGTGGCGCTCGGCCAGCGCCTCGAGGTTGTGGGTCTTGTGGGCTTCGAGCACATAACTCTGCAGCAGCGTGTCGTGCCGCACACCGGCCAGGTTGATGCCGGCATTGGTCAGCACATGGCGGTCGTACTTCAGGTTCTGGCCGATCTTCTTGGCGGACTCGTCCTCCAGCCACGGCTTGAGTCGCGCCAGCACCTCGTCGAAGGGCAGTTGCTCGGGTGCATCCGGGCCACTGTGGTGCAGCGGGATGTAGGCGGCTTCGCCGGGCTTGTCGGCGAAGGAGATGCCGACGATGCGCGCGGCCATCGGGTCCAGCGAGTCGGTCTCGGTGTCCAGCGCGCACAGCGGCGCGGCCCGCAGGCGGGCGATCCAGGCGTCGAGCTGGTCGAAGGTCAGGATGGTGTCGTACTGCCGTGCAATGTCGGACGCCCCGGCGGGCGGCTCGGGTTCGTCGAACAGGCCGGGGTTGGCCGCTGCCGCCGTTGCCTTGGCCTTGGGCGCCGGCACTTCGCCGGTCAGCTCCTTCAGCCAGCTCTTGAAGCCGTTGCGCGCGTAGAACTCGGCCAGTGCGGCCTTGTCCAGCTCGCGCAGGGCCAGCGGCTCCAGCGTCGGCCAGCCGGCGATGTGTTCGGCGAGGTCGCAGTCCAGCTTCACCGTGACGAGCTTGCGGCCCATGGGCAGCCAGTCCAGCGCCGCGCGCAGGTTCTCGCCGGCCTTGCCCTTGACGGCATCGGCCGCGGCAACAACGCCGTCCAGCGAGCCATGCTCGGCAATCCACTTCGCCGCCGTCTTGGGGCCCACACCGCTCACGCCGGGCACGTTATCCACCGTGTCGCCCATCAGCGTCAGGTAGTCGACGATGCGGTCCGGCGGCACGCCGAACTTGGCAAACACGCCGGCCTCGTCCAGGCGCTCGTTGCTCATCGTGTTGATGAGCTCCACGTCGGCGTTGACGAGCTGGGCCAGGTCCTTGTCGCCGGTGGACACGACGACGCGATGGCCCTGCTCCACCGCCACGCGGCACAGCGTGCCGATGGCGTCGTCGGCCTCGATGCCGGGCACCGTCAGTACCGGCCAGCCCAGCAGCTTCACCACCTCGTGGATGGGCTCGATCTGCGCCCGCAGCTCGGGCGGCATGGGCGCGCGCTGGGCCTTGTACTCGGGGTACCACTCGTCGCGGAAGGTCGGGCCGGAGGCGTCGAACACGCAGACGGCATGCTCGGCGCCGATGTCGCTGCGCAGCTTCTTCAGCATGGCCACCATGCCGTGCACGGCCCCGGTGGGCTGGCCCTCGGGCCCGCGCAGGTCGGGCATGGCGTGGAAGGCGCGGTAGAGATAGCTGGAGCCGTCGACCAGCAGCAGGATGGGTTTACTCATGGAGAGGGATTCTCGGCCAGCCCGCCACCTAGAATCGACAGCATGCTGCGCCTTGCCGTACCCCTGCTGATCGTCGCCTTCGCTGGCGGTGCCCTCGCCGACCCGCCACCCGAACCCAAGGTCGAGAAGACCGTGGCCGAGGATGACCAGGTCCGCATCGAGGAGCTGAAGGTGCGGGGCGAGGCCAAGAAGGTCACGGTCAAGAACAAGATCACCAAGGCACCGGACTACGAAATCGTCGTCACTGACGTAGGTCGTGAATCGGCTGGCGGTACCGGCACGGGCATGCCCAAGAGCGGCTCGGGCACACGGGTCTGGCGAGTTCTCAATTTCTGATCGCGCTCGGCCTCCAGGCCGTTTCAGTCGCTTTTTTTCGACCCATGGCCGTTTTCACTGAAGTCAGCCCGCAGCAGGCGCAAGCCCTGCTGGACCATCTCTCCCTCGGGCGCCTCACCTCCCTGCGCGGCATCGGTGCCGGCATCGAGAACACGAACTACTTCGTCGACTGCGAGGCCGGCCACTACGTGCTGACGCTGTTCGAGCGCCTGACGGCCGAGCAGTTGCCCTTTTACCTGCGGCTGATGCAGCACTTGGCGCGCAGCGGCGTGCCGGTGCCGGAGCCGCATGCCGACGCGGCCGGCGAGATCCTGTTCGAAGTGGCGGGCAAGCCCGCGGCCATCGTCGACCGCCTGCACGGCGGGCATCAGATGGCGCCGGACGCCTTCCATTGCCGGCAGGTGGGCGCAACGCTGGCGCGCATGCATCTCGCCGGGCAAGACTTCAGCCTGCACCAGCCCAATTTGCGCGGCCTGGCCTGGTGGCGTGAAGTGGCGCCTCAGATCCTGCCCTTCCTCGACAAGCCCCAAGCCGAGCTGCTGACGAGCGAGCTGGCCTACCAGGAGCAACTGGCCGGCTCGGCCGAGTTCGCCCACCTTCCCGCGGGCCCCATCCACGCCGACCTGTTCCGCGACAACGTCATGTTCGAGCCTGGCGAGGGCCCGGGCCGCGAGCGGCTGACTGGCTTCTTCGACTTCTACTTCGCCGGCTGCGACACCTGGCTGTTCGACCTCGCCGTGTGCCTGAACGACTGGTGCATCGACCTGACCGACGGCCGCCTCATCGAGGAGCGTGCCGCCGTCTTCGTCGCCGCCTACGAGAGCGTGCGGCCGCTGTCCGGTGCCGAGCACCGCCTGCTGCCGGCCCTGCTGCGCGCCGCGGGCTTCCGCTTCTGGCTGTCGCGGCTGTACGACCTGCACCTGCCACGCGAGGCCAGCCTGCTCAAGGCCCACGACCCGCGCCATTTCGAGCGGGTGCTGCGGGAGCGTATTGACACACCGTGGCATGCGATGCCGGACGGGGCTACGGCATGACCATGCAGCTGCATCTGCAGAACGTGCCGGCGCGCAACGGCCGGCTGTGGATCCGCCACGGCTTCAAGGTCTTCCAGCGCCAGCCGCTGGCGCTCGCGGGCCTGTTCGGCCTCTTCCTGTTCGTCGGCTTCGTGGCCATGCTGGTGCCCGGTGTCGGCCTGCTGCTGACGATGGCCACGCTGCCGCTGCTGTCGCTGGGCTTCATGCTGGCCACGCACCTCGTGCTGCAGAAGAAGACGCCCACGGTCGGCGTCTTCGTCGCACCGCTGAAGCTGACCGCCGAGCGGCGACGCAGCCAGTTGCTGCTGTGTTTCGGCTATGCCGGCGCCATGCTGGTCATTGGCCTGCTGGCCGACTGGATCGACGGCGGCAGCACACGCGACCTGCAGAAGCTCATTGCCGAGAACGCCGACAACGAGACCATCGCCAACGCAGCGACCGACCCGCGCCTGTTCTGGGGCCTGGCCACGCGCCTGGTGCTGATGAGTCTGCTGTCGGTGCCCTACTGGCATGCGCCAGCGCTGGTGCACTGGGGCGGCCAGGGCGTGGCGCAGTCGATGTTCTCCAGCACGCTGGCGCTGTGGCGCAACAAAGGCGCCTTCGCGGTGAACATGCTGCTGTGGGGCGGGCTGCTGATGGCCGTGGCGAGCAGCGTCAGCCTGGTCTTTGCGCTGATCGGCCTGTCGCAGGTGGCACCGGTGGTGCTGATGGCCACCGGGCTGATGCTGTCGACCGTGTTCTACGCCTCGCTCTACTTCAGCTTCGTCGACTGCTTCATGTTCGGCGCGCCGCCGGGCCTGCTCGACGACGCCAAGGCCTGAATCGACCGTCACGGATCTGTCACGCAGATTTTCACGGGGGCGACACGCAAGCCACATAGATTGCCGCGCTTTGTCATTGCACGCGCAGTCGCTGTCGCTTCCATGTCCCAAGCCAATGTTTTCCATCGCCGCCAAGCCCTCAAGTTCCTCGGCGCCCCGCTGATGCTGCCCCTGGGTGGCACCGCCGTCGGCAGCCTGCTCACCGCCTGCGGCGGCGGCTCCGACGACCCACTCAAACCCACGTTCGCGTATGCCAGCTTCGTCGCCATGGCGGCACCCAGCCTGGCCACGCCGGCCGACATGGCCAAGACCCTCGTGAACTCCACGCTGATGGCCAAGTTCAGCGATGACAGCACGCAAGGCTTCTCGCTGGCCTACGCGCCCTTCTTCACGACCGGTGACCTCGTGCCCGATGGCAAGGGCGGCACGCTGCTCGCAGGCGGCTACGTCGACTTCGCGGGCAAGCCCATCGTCGACGCCACCGTGGCGGGCAAGGACCGCCAGTACTTCAGCGATTCGCCGGACGGCACCTCGCTGCTCAAGCTCGACAACGCCACGGTTGCGGGCGTGAAGGGCAACACCGTGTTCGCCGTCGTGCAGTTCGAGTACACGACCTGGGCCCAGGACGGCAAGACCGACATGTACGGCAAGCTGCCTTCCCCCATCGCCGTGCTGACGCTGGACCAGGACCCCGCCACCGGCAAGCTCTCGCTCGTGAAGTACCACAACGTGGACACCGCCCCCGCCATGGGCCTGTGGATCACCTGCGGCGCCAGCCTCTCGCCCTGGGGTACCCACCTCTCCAGCGAAGAGTACGAGCCCGATGCCTTCACCATTGCCAGCAACACGCAGTTCAAGGCCTACAGCCAGAACCTGTTCGGCGACGCGACCAAGGCCAACCCCTACCACTACGGCCACCTGCCCGAAGTGACGGTCAATGCAGACGGCAGCGGCACCATCAAGAAGCACTACTGCCTGGGCCGCATCTCGCATGAGCTGATCCAGGTCATGCCCGACAACCGCACCGCCATCATGGGCGACGACGCCACCAACGGCGGCTTCTTCATGTTCGTGGCCGACAAGGAGAAAGACCTCTCCGCCGGCTCGCTGTACGTGGCCAAGTTCGGTGCCGGCTTCTCGCTGGACCCGGCCGCCGCCGGTGCGTCCATCAGCTGGATCAAGCTCGGCTCGGCCACCAGCGCCGAGATCAAGGCCCTGGCCGACACGCTGAAGGCCGCCGACATCATGGACGTGTCGAACACCGACCCGGCGGACGCCACGTTCACCAAGATCTGGCTGAGCGGCAAGGTGCAGTGGGTGCGCGTGAAGGCCGGCATGGACAAGGCCGCCGCCTTCCTGGAGACCCACCGCTACGCCGCGCTCAAGGGCGGCTCGATGGCCTTCACGAAGATGGAGGGCACCACCGTCAACGCCAAGGACAAGATCGCCTACTCTGCACTGCAGAACATGCAGAGCTCCATGGTGCGCGGCAACGCGGCCTGGAACGAGGCCTACGGCATCACCATCGACAAGGCGCTGAACGCTGGCGGCGTGCTGGCCCACACGCTCAGCAGCGGCCAGAAGGACAGCGCCGGCGCCGCGATCACGAGCGACTGGGTGCCTTCGCTGACCAAGACGCTGCTGGTGGGCGAAGACCTCGCCACAGCCGACGCGCTGGGCAACCTGGCCAACCCCGACAAGATCGGCGCGCCGGACAACCTGAAGTTCTCCGAGAAGCTGCGCACCCTCTTCATCGGCGAGGACAGTGCGTATCACGTCAACAACTTCATCTGGGCGTACAACGTCGACACCAAGACGCTGACCCGCCTCGTGTCCATGCCGTCGGGCGCTGAAGCCACCGGCCTGGGCGTGGTGGACGACCTGAACGGCTGGACCTACATCACCAGCAACTTCCAGCACCCGGGCGACTGGATCACCAACGCCGCCGGCACCGGCCTGCACGACAAGGTCAAGCTCACGCTGGACCCGCTGGTGCGCGCCAACTACAAGGACCGCTTCGGGGCGCAGGTGGGCTATCTGACCGGCGCGGCGACCAGCGTGAAGCTGGCCAAGATCGCCTGACAGCGGGCTTGATCGTCGCGTGAGGGAAGGGGCTGCGGGAGCAGCCCCTTCTCGTTGGGCGAGCGGGCAACTTGCCGGACAGCGGCAGCGCGAGTCACCTGGCCCGCCACGCCGCCCGTCAGAAGCCGGGCCTATCGCATCACTGCAGCCCGGCCCCAGGCGCCGCCTCATCGTCGAACTCGCGGGCCACGTCGGCACTCAGCTCCCCGGTGCCCGCATGCCGCCGCTCGCGGTCCTGCTGCTTGCCCAGCGCCGAGTCGAGCGCCCTCGTCAACTTGTCGGCTGCGCCCTCGATCGCCAAGTGCAGGCTTTCGGCCTGGTGCTTGACCGCGATGTTCTTTAGCCCCGCCACGCGTGCCTCCAGCAAGCAGCGCATGTCGTCGGGGCCCGATTTCTCGCCGCTGTTCATGTCGCCAAGGTGCGCCTCCACATGCGTCACCTGGCCCTTGTAGTGGTCCACGGCGTCGCGGATCACACCCTCGACATGCTCGATCAGCTTCTCGCGGCCCTCAACATGGTTGTCGGTCTCGATCTGTACCTGCATCGCATTTCCTTTCTACGCACGGATGTCGCGCGCTTGCATGGCAGCGGCAAGCGGCGTGCCGCGCGGGGCTCCGGTGCGTCCTGCGAGGTTGCTGACGGCGGTGAGCGGCAGCTTCCGGCCAAGACCTGTCAGTCCCACGGGCTTGATCCCGCAACGTGCAGATTCCGTTGGGCGGCCACTCGAACTTGAAGGCCTCGGACGGCTGCGTCATGTTTGCGCGCAGGCCCTGAGTCAAAACGCCCAATGTCCGCTGCTCTTGTTTACCGTCAAGATGGATGGTGTCGAGCAACATCCAGGAATGCTCAGGTGGATTGGGTTCTCATCGTCTTCGTTTCATTCAAAGGTCTGGTATTCGTCACAGGCATGTATTTCGCCATCAAGTGGCACTACGACCGAGAGAAGAAGTGGGCGGACCGCAGCGCGCTACTAAGCATGGGCGCCAAGTTCGTCGCCGTGTTCGTGCTGTTGCTCCTCGTCTTGCTGATCTTGACCTTCGGACTGGCCAGGAGGCTCGGCATGGACTTGAGCCTCCCATGAAGGCCGAGGAACGCGCGCGATTGCAGCGGGCGATTTACGGCCGTGCGCATGCCGGCCGGGCCACCTGCGCTCAGTGACTGGTTCCAGCCCAAGCGGTCGTTCGGGCCCTGCGCCACGAACGACTCACACCCGCCTGGAGCCGACAGCGCCTCAGGAACGGCGACTCTGAAGCGATAGCGGTCGGTCAGCTAACCAACGCAGAAGGTCCGCTGCCGGCCATGAGCAGTCACCCGCGAGCGGCTGTTATGCGGAGGCCAGCAAGGCCAATCGGCACAGGTTCGGTCGCCAGGCCTCCGTGAGGAAAATTCCACCGTTGCACCGGGTTCGAGCGGCTGGCAGAGTCGCGCCAATGAGTGCCGCTTTTGACATCAATTTAATGGAAACCGGTTCCGCTCCGCCGGACGAGTTTCCTCTGCTGCACAAGACCTTACCGCAAATCTCGTGGACTTGGTTATGCAGCAGCCGGTGGAGTTATGCAGAACAACGTGCCGGATAAATTAGTAGTTGGGCGGCGCGACAACCCCGGGGCGGACGATGCGTAAGGCCGCTGGCGTGGGATATCTAACTGCCGCCGTCTTGCTGGTCGCCGCGTCAGCAGGTGCGATGTTGATGGGTCGATTCGTTCTGCCCGCTACTGGGTTCGGAACCTCCTCCATCTTGGTGTTCGCGGCTGGTGGCCTAGGATTTTCCTGTAGCTTCGTCCTGTTGAAGCGCGGCCTACGCTCGCTGCAGCCCGCTGCTGAAGAGATCCTGCGCGGGGACGAGCGACCTCCCGTTGTCTACCTTCGATCGTTCATCAGTGACTCTGCATCGCAGCAAATCACGCGAGTGAAACTCGGCGTCATGGCATTCGTCCCGGACCCGCGCGCCGAGGACTCGCTGGCTCCATTGATCAATTGCATCGGGCCCTTTGTCGCAATTGGAAAGCCCGGGGAGGCCTTGCCAGAGACTGGCGCCTACCGACTCTACGTCGACGACACCGAGTGGAAGAGTAAGGTGGCGGAACTCATGTCGCGCTGCCGCATGACTGTCATGCTAGGGCGAGCTGCGACGCGAGGTGTCCACTGGGAGATCCAACGGGCACTGACGACCCTCCGCCCCGAGCAACTCGTGTTCTTCTTTCCATCTTCTAGAGGAGACCATGAACAGCACTACCAGGCGTTCAAAGAGTCCGTCCAGCAGCACTTTCCTCGCGAACTTCCTGCGACGCTCGATGGCAGCTACTTTCTGAGGTTTCGGGAGGATTGGATCCCTGAGGTACTCGTGGCTCCAACTCGTAATCCATCACGAGCACTCCACGCATCTTTGTTGGCGATGGTTAGAGAATTTGAGCCGGGGTTTCATGAGCCCCCCTTCTGGCACATCGCGCCGAAGCCTCGGGTCTACGCGTTCTTCGCAATCATCGGATCTTTGCTGATTTTGCTTCTCCTGTTCGTGGCATACGCGATACAGCAAATCATGAATACGTGAGAGCTCCGCCAACAAGAGCATGCGGCCGAGGCCAAGGAAGACGCGTCGCGGCTGATGCTCAGCGTGAACGTCAGCTTTGGGGCGGTTCACCGGGCCTTGTGCTACTTCAGCTTTGGGTCGGCTGCGGTCCCTCGAACACGGTGGTCAGCCTGGGCATGCAACGCTGTCCTTCAGGCCTCGGCCGTTTCCCAGAAGAGGCCCTCAGCGCTCCCGCGGAATCGCGTACGTCCCCGTCGCGTGCGCCACCGGCTCATCCTCGCCCTCGGAATAGATCCACACCTCCCCAACGGCCAGCGTCTTTCCCAGCTTCATCAGCCGGCAGCGCGCCACCACCCGCCGGTCGGCGCGCGGCTTGCGCAGGAAGTTGATGGCCAGGTTGGTGGTCACTGCCAACGGCACGATGCCGATGCGCGCCAGGATGGCGATGTAGAGCGCCACGTCGGCCAGCGTCATCATGACCGGGCCCGACACCGTGCCGCCAGGCCTCAGCTCCCGCTCGCCCACCGGGTGCGCCACGACGACGCTGCCGTCCTCGTCCACCTCCTCCAGCGTGCAGCGGTTCTGCGGGAACTCGGCCTGCAGGAAGGCGGTCAGCTCGGCCTGTGAGGGACGGTGTTCGGTCATGGCGAATTGCAAGGAATTGCGTGGGGATCGCCGGCGAGCCTAGCACCGCCCTCAGAATCGGCGCATGACTGTCGCCGACCGGGGCTTCACAGGCTCCATCCCCCAGCTCTACGAGCGCTACATGGTGCCGTTGATCTTCGAGCCGTATGCGGCCGATCTGGCGGCGCGGGCCGTTGCGCTTGAGCCGGCCCGGGTGCTGGAGATCGCCGCCGGTACCGGCGTGCTGACCCGGCATCTCGCTGCGCAGTTGCCGCCCGAGGCCAGCATCGTGGCCAGCGACTTGAACGCGGCCATGCTCGACGCGGCAGCCACCCTCGGCACGGCGCGGCCGGTCGAATGGCGGCTGGCCGACGCCCAGGCCCTGCCCTTCGACGACGAGAGCTTCGACCTGGTGGCCTGCCAGTTCGGCGCCATGTTCTTCCCCGACAAGCCGGGCGCCTACGCCGAGATCCGCCGCGTGCTCAAGCCCGGCGGCGTCTTCCTGTTCAACGTCTGGGACCACATCGACAGCAACGAGCTGGCCAAGACCGCCACCGAGGCGCTGGCCCAGGCCTTCCCGGACGATCCACCGCGCTTCATGGCCCGCACGCCGCACGGTTATCACGACGTTGATGTGCTGCGCGAGGATCTGGCCGCCGGTGGCTTCGAGCACGAGGCCGACATCGTCACGTTGCCGCTGCGGGCTTGCGCGGAATCGCCGTCCCCGGCCGCCCTGGGCTACTGCCAGGGCACGCCCTTGCGCAGCGAGATCGAGGCCCGCGCGCCGGGCCGCCTCCCTGAGCTGACGGCGCACGTGGCCCGTGCGTTTGCCGATCGCTTCGGCTCCGGCGCCATCGACACGCTGATCCAGGCCCACGTCGTCATCGTGGGCCGCTGACCGCGCACAGCCTTCAGTCGATCGGGGTGAGCTTGGCCACCGACAGCGCCAGCCACTTGGTGCCGTGCCTGCCAAAGTTCACTTGCGCGCGCGCATCCGTGCCCGAGCCTTCCAGCGTCAGCAGCACGCCCTCGCCGAACTTGTTGTGGAACACGCCCTTGCCCACGCGCAGGCCGCCGTGCTCCTCGGACACCTTCTGCTTCATGCTGGCCGGCACGGGCGGCTCCACCCAGGCGGCGCGCTGGTTGGGATTCGCCACACGGCCCGCACCCACCATGCCCTTGAGGCCGGTGCCACGGTCCCAGGCCTGCTGGTACTCGCGCGCAAAGCCGGAGCCAAAGCCCTGGTTGCGCGGCGTGAGCCACTTCAGCGCGTCCTCGGGCAGCTCGTCGAAGAAGCGGCTCTTGACGTTGTAGCGCGTCTGCCCGTGCAGCATGCGCGTCTGGCAGAAGCTCAACGACAGCTTCTGGCGCGCCCGCGTGATGGCCACGTACATCAGCCGGCGCTCCTCCTCCAACCCGTCGTGGTCGGACATGGAGTTCTCGTGCGGGAACAGGCCTTCTTCCAGGCCGGTGATGAAGACGGCGTCGAACTCCAGGCCCTTGGCCGAGTGCACCGTCATCAGTTGCACGGCGTCCTGGCCGGCCTGGGCCTGGTTGTCACCAGCCTCCAGCGAGGCGTGCGTCAGGAAGGCCACCAGCGGCGACATGATCTCGCCGGTCTCGGCGTCGGGCACGGCGCCCGGCGTGCCGGCCTCGGCCACCTCGTCCACCGGCAGGCCCACGGCGTTCTTGCCGAAGCCCTCCTGCATGACGAAGGCCTCGGCCGCGTTGATCAGTTCCTCCAGGTTCTCCAGCCGCTCGGCGCCGTCCTTGTCGGTGCGGTAGAAGTCGAGCAGGCCCGACGTGTCCAGCACCTGCTCGATGATCTCGCGCAGCGTCATGCCTTGCGTGAGGTTGCGCGTGGAGTCGATCAGGTTCGTGAACGCCAGCAGGTTGGTGCCGCCCTTGCCGGTGATGGCGCCCACGCTCTGGTAAAGGCTGCGGCCCGAGGCCTTGGCGGCGTCCTGCAGGTTCTCCAGCGTCTTGGCGCCGATACCGCGGGTGGGGAAGTTCACAACGCGCAGGAAACTGGTGTCGTCGCTCGGGTTCTCCAGCAACCTCAAGTACGCCAGCGCGTGCTTCACCTCGGCGCGCTCGAAGAAGCGCAGGCCGCCGTAGACGCGGTAGGGAATGCCGGAATTGAAGAGGGCCGACTCGATGACGCGCGACTGCGCATTGCTGCGGTACAGGATGGCGATCTCCTGCCGGTCCATCCCGGCGCGGTGCAGGCCCTGGATCTCCTCGATGAGCCACTGCGCCTCGGCAAAGTCGCTCGGCGACTCCTGCACGCGGATCGGGTCGCCCTGGCCGGCGTCGGTGCGCAGCGTCTTGCCCAGGCGCTGGCTGTTGCGGCTGATGAGCTCGTTGGCCGCGTCCAGGATGTGGCCGAAGCTGCGGTAGTTCTGCTCCAGCTTGATGACGCGCTTGACGCGGTACTCGCGCTCGAAGTCGGCCATGTTGCCCACGCGCGCGCCGCGAAAGGCGTAGATGCTCTGGTCGTCATCGCCCACCGCCAGCAGGCTCTGGCCGTTGTCGACACCCGGCGGCGCGAACATCTTCAGCCACGCGTACTGCAGCTTGTTCGTGTCCTGGAACTCGTCGACCAGGATGTGGCGGAAGCGCCGCTGGTAGTGTTCGCGCACGGCCGCGTTGTCGCGCAGCAGCTCGTAGGAGCGCAGCATCAGCTCGGCGAAGTCCACCACGCCCTCGCGCTGGCACTGGTCCTCGTAGTTGGCGTAGATCTCGACGAGCTTCTTCGTCTGCTCGTCGCGAGCCTCCACGTCGCCGGGGCGGTGGGCTTCTTCCTTGCAGCCGGCGATGAACCAGCCAACCTGCTTGGGCACGAAGCGCTCCTCGTCCAGCTTCATCGCCTTGATGACGCGCTTGACGGCAGACGTCGTATCGCTCGCGTCCAGGATCTGGAAGGCCTGTGGCAGGTTCGCCAGCTTCCAGTGCGCGCGCAGGAAGCGGTTGCACAAGCCGTGGAAGGTGCCGATCCACATGCCCCGCACATTGAACGGCAGCATGGTCGACAGCCGCGCCAGCATCTCCTTGGCCGCCTTGTTCGTGAAGGTCACGGCCATGATGCCGCCGGGGGTGACCTGGCCCGTGTTCAGCAGCCAGGCGATACGGGTGGTCAGCACACGGGTCTTGCCGGAGCCGGCACCGGCCAGGATCAGCGCGGGTGCGGGTTCCGCCGTCACGGCGGCGAGCTGCTCAGGGTTGAGGTTCTTCAGGAGCGGGCTGGCCTGGGCCGGGGCGAGGGCATCAGCGGGAGAAAAGGTCATCGCCGCATTTTAGAGAGCGGGGTCACCGCCCCTCTCTAGCGCCGCCTGGGCTTGCCGGCGCGGCCGGCTTTGGACCATTCGTAGGCCTGCCCATCCGGCGTCTTGCCGCCCTCCACCGCTGCAACGCCCGGCTGGCCCACATGGTCTTCCAGTTCCGTCGAGATGCTGACGTGGCGATGCCCCTGCTTGCGTCGCTCTTCGGCGCAGGCCAGCGCCTGGGTCAGCTGCTGGCTGCTGAAGGCCTGGCAGCCGGGCTCGGCGTCGCCGTCTTCGTGAACTTCCAACCAATACACAACGATGCCCAAGCAGGTCTCCGGTTTGCCGACGTGCCCGCAGCGTAGCGCTTCGGCCACCCCACCCAACTACTTGCCAAAAGCAAGTATTTTTCAGATCATGCGGCCATGACTGCTGACCAAGCCCTCGACGTCCGCGCCTTCAACCGCTTCTACACGCGCCGCATCGGCGTGCTGGCGCCCAAGCTGGCGGGCAGCGACTTCACGCTGCCCGAGGCTCGCGTGCTGTGGGAGCTGGCCCACCATGCGCCCGTCAGCGCCACGGCGCTGAGCAAGAGCCTGCAGCTGGATGCTGGCTACATGAGCCGGCTGCTGCGCGGGCTGAAAAACCGCGGCCTGCTGGCCGAGCAGGCCCACCCGAGCGACGGCCGCCAGACCCTGCTCAAGCTCAGCGCGGCGGGCAAGCGCGCCTTTGCGCCGCTGGACCGCGAAGGCACGGCCAAGGCCGAGGCGATGCTGGCCCCGCTGTCGGCGACGCAGCGCCAGGCGCTGCTGGGTTCGATGTCACGCATCCAGGCCATGCTGGAGCCCGATGTGACCGCCCCCGTGGCACTGCGGGCGCCCCAGCCCGGCGACCTGGGCTGGATCATCGAGCGGCATGGCGCCTTCTACGCTGCCGAGTACGGGCTGGACAGCCGCTTCGAAGCGCTGGTTGCCCGCATCTGCGCCGACTTCGTCGACCAGTTCCAGCCAGGCCGCGAGGCTTGCTGGATCGCCGCGCGCGGGGCTGAGCGCCTGGGCAGCGTGATGCTCGTGCAGGCGCGTGACGAGGCGACGGGCAAGGTACGCCCCGGCATCGCCAAGCTGCGCCTGCTGCTGCTGGAGCCGCATGCACGCGGCCTGGGGCTGGGCAAGCAGCTGGTACGCCAGTGCAGCGACTTCGCGCGCGCGGCGGGCTACAAGCACATCGTGCTGTGGACGCAAAGCGCGCTGACCTCGGCCCGGGCGATCTACGCGTCAGAGGGCTATCAGCTCGTTCGCAGCGAGGCTGGCCACGGCTTCGGGCTGGACGTCATCAACGAGACCTGGGAGCTGACCCTCTAGGTCCGCCGCACCAGCGGTGTGCGGGCCACCCATGGCACCGCACGGTTACGGGGCTCCCCCGCAGCGCACCCTCCGTGCAACCGTGAGGTTCTGCGCATCCTGGCCCGGCCTGCGCTGGCATGCGATTTGCGCAATGCACGCGCATGACAAGCAATCGGGAAGTCAGCATGCCGGCCGCGTCCATTCAGTTCGGGCCGCCGAGACACCTGCCCGCGCCCGCCGCCGCCTGCCCTCAGCACCTGGAACAGGCCGCCGGCTTTGGCCAATGGTGGTACGACCCCCAGACTGGCGTCACCCACCTGTCGCCCACGGCCGCCGAATACCTGGAGATGCCCAGCCGTTCGGCCAGCGGCCTGGACACCTGCTTCGGCCACGTCGTCGACGATGATCTGCCGGAGCTGATCCGCCTCTGGACCGGCGCCCAGACCCAGCGCGCGGTGGACATCCGCGTCATCGGCCTGGCGCGCGGCCTGCGCTGGCTGCGCGTGACGCCACTGCCCGCCGACTCGGCGCGGCCGCGCTGGCGGCACGGCCTGCTGCAGGACGTCACGGACCTCACGCATGCCGCCATCCGCGAGCGCCTGGGCTATGCGCTGACCGAGTACCTCGTCGGCAGCCACGCGCTGGAGGATGCGATCACCAACGTCATCCAGCTCATCTGCCGCAACCTGGGCTGGGAATGGGGCGCCTACTGGAGCATGGACGCCGACGGGCGGCTGCGCTGCCGGCACGCCTGGCACTCGCCGGACAGCGACCTCGAACCCTTCAGCGCCGCCAGCGCGGCGCTCAGCATGGCGCCCGGCGAAGGCCTGGTGGGCCGCGTCTGGGCCACGGGCGGCGCCGAATGGGTGGAGGACATGAGCACCGACCAGCGCTTCCTGCGCCGTGGCAACGCGCAGATGTGCGGTCTGTGGTCGGGTTATGTCTTCCCGGTCACCTATGTGTCCGACAACGGCGAGCACCACCGCCCCGGCGTGCTGGAGTTCTACAGCAGCCTGTCGCGCCAGCCCGAGGCGCAGCTGCCCAAGGTCTCGGCCACCATCGGCGCGCTGATCGCGCAGACCGCCCAGCGCCTGGAGACGGAGGCCGTCATCCACCGCCTGGCGCAGGTCGACGAAATGACCGAGCTGGACAACCGCTCGCATTTCTACGTCCAGCTCAACCGCCACTGCGCGCAGAGCCACCGTCTGGGCGGCCGCTTCGCGCTGATGTTCATCGACCTGGACCGCTTCAAGCCCATCAACGACGCCTTCGGCCACGAGGCCGGCAACGCGGTGCTGCAGGAGTTCGCCCGCCGGCTGCGCACGCTGGCGCCGCCGCCGGCCCGCGTCGGCCGCCTGGGTGGCGACGAGTTCGCGGTGCTGGTGCCCGACAGCGGCGACGAGCAGGCGCTGGCGGCGCTGGTGGACGCCGTGCTCGCCGCGGCCAACCGCCCATTCAGCTACGAGGGCGTGGCGCTGACGGTGTCGGCCAGCGTCGGCGTCAGCCGCTTCCCGGACAACGGCCAGACCGGCCCCGAGCTGCTGCGCAGCGCCGACGCGGCCATGTACCGCGTCAAGCAGAACGGCCGCAACGGCAGCAACGTGTTCTCGACCAGCAGCCCCGACACGCTGGCCGAGCAGCGCGCCAAGCTGGCCCAGCGCCTGGCCATCGAGGCTGATCTGCACAAGGCGCTGCAGACCGGGCAGTTGAGCCTGGTCTACCAGCCCATCGTCGACATCGCCGCTGGCGCCTTGCACGGCGTGGAAGCGCTGATCCGCTGGCGCAAGCCCGATGGCAGCACCGTGCCGCCCGACGTCTTTATCCCGATTGCCGAGCAGAGCGACCTCATCGTCGACATCGGCCGCTGGGTGCTGGGCCAGGCCCTGCGCGACCTGGCCTCGCTGAAGGGCAGCGCGCTGGAGGGGCTCAAGATCCACGTCAACATGGCGGCGTCGGAGTTCACCAGCAGCGCCCTGCCGGAGATGTTGAGGGCCATGTCCACCGACCTGGCCGTGCCGCCCTCCCAGGTCGTGCTGGAGCTCACCGAGGGCATGCTGATGCGCCAGCCCGAGCAGGTGAAACGCGTCATGCACCAGCTGCGCGAGATCGGCTTCGAGATCTCGCTGGACGACTTCGGCATGGGGCACTCGTCGCTCGCCATGCTGAAGAGCCTGCCCATCAGCTCACTGAAGATCGACCGCAGCTTTGTGCGCGACCTGCCCACCGGCGAGCGCGACCGCGCCATCGCCCAGACCATCGTCGACCTGGGGCGGCATCTGCAGCTGGAGGTCATCGCCGAGGGCATCGAGAGCGCGGAGCAGCTCGCGGTGCTGAGCGAATGCGGCTGCGGCTTCGGCCAGGGTTATCTGCTCGGACGGCCGCTGCCGCTGGCGGGGCTGATCGAGGCCTTCCCGGACGGCCGCTCGGGAAGACCGACCCGCTAGAGTGCCGGGCATGGACAGCCCCATGCCCTGCCCCTGTGGCCGCCCCGCCCCCTACATCCGCTGTTGCGGCGCCCTGCATCACGCCTTCACCGCCGGCCAGGGGCTGACTGCGCCAACGCCCGAGGCGCTGATGCGCTCGCGCTACTCGGCCTTTGTGCTGGACCTGCGCGACTACCTGCTCGCGAGCTGGCATGCCAGCACAAGGCCGGCCGATCTTGAGCCGCCAGAACCCGGCCTGAAGTGGCTCGGCCTGGACGTCAAGCGCAGCGCGATGCAGGACGCGGACCACGGCACCGTCGAGTTCGTCGCGCGCAGCAAGCTGGGTGGCCGGGCGCACCGGCTGCACGAGGTCAGCCGCTTCGTGCGCGAGCACGGCGAGTGGTTCTACGTGGACGGCGATCTGTCTTGACGCTGACCCTCCTGCACGCCGACGAGCACCTCGTCGCCATCGACAAGCCGCCCGGCCTGCTGGTGCATCGCACCCAGCTTGCAGCCGGTGAGGACAAAGCCGCGCTGCAGCTGCTGCGCGACCAGCTCGGCCGCCCCGTGTGGCCCGCGCACCGGCTGGACCGTGGCACGTCGGGCGTGCTGCTGTTTGCCCTGTCGCCCGAGGTTGCGTCGCTGCTGGGCGCCATGTTCGAGCAGGGGCGGATGGCGAAGCGCTACCTGGCCCTGGTGCGCGGCTGGCCGCAGGCCGACGAAGGTCTCGTCGACCACCCGCTGGCCCGCGACCCCGAGTTGCCGTCGGCGGGGCAGACGATGCTGGACGCGCAGACGCGCTGGCGCGTGCTGGAGCGCATCGAGTGGCCGCTCGTGACCGATGCGCGCTTCGCGACCACCCGCTTCGCGCTGCTCGAAGCCGAGCCGCTGCAGGGCCGCCGCCACCAGATCCGCCGCCACCTCAAGCACATTGCCCACCCCATCCTCGGCGACGCGACGCATGGCAAGGGGCCGCTGAACCGCGCCGTGGCGGCCTTTCTCGGCACGCAGCGGCTGTGGCTGCATGCGCGCGAGCTCCAGCTGACTCACCCAGCCACCGGCGCACCGCTCCACCTGCAAGCCCCGCCGGGACCTGGCTGGCCCGCCTGAAAGCTGTCGCATCGGCGATGGCCACGGAGCCCCGAGCGGCTCAGAATCAACCGCTTCATCCAAAACAGGAGACAGGCATGGCGATCCAGGGCATCAAGTCACTCTACGAACAACGCGGCCCGGTGCCGCAGGACGTCATCGGTGCGGTGCCGTTCGACGTGCCCGCGCCCGCAGCGGGCCAGGCGGTCGTGGCCGTGCTGGCCGCGCCCATCAACCCGTCTGACGTGCTGATGCTGACCGGTGGCTACGGCATCCTGCCACCGCTGCCAGCCGTGGGCGGCAGCGAGGGCGTGGGCCGCGTCGTCGCCGTCGGCGAGGGTGTGAGCCATCTGAAGGAAGGCCAGACCGTGCTGCTGCCCGCCGGCAGCGGCACCTGGGCCAGCCATCTGGTGGCCGACGCCAAGCGCCTCGTGCCGCTGCCTGCAGGCGCAGACGCGCAGCAGCTGTCGATGCTGACCGTCAACCCGGCCACGGCCTCGCTGATGCTGTCGGAGTTCGTCACGCTGCAGCCGGGCGACTGGGTCATCCAGAACGTCGCCAACTCGGGCGTTGGCGGCTACCTCACCCAGCTCGCCAAGCTGCGCGGCCTGCGCACCGTCAACATCGTGCGGCGCGAAGGTGCGGCGGCCGTCGTGAAGGCCGATGGCGGCGATGTGGTGCTGGTGGATGGCGACGACCTGCACAAGCGCGTGAAGGACGCCGTGTCGGGCGCGCCGATCCGCCTGGGCATCGACGCCGTGGGCGGCAAGGCCACCAACCGGCTGGCCATGTGCATCGCCGAGGGCGGCACCGTCGTCAACTACGGGCTGATGAGCGGAGAGCCCTGCGTGGTGTCGCCGCAGTCCTTCGTCTTCAACGACCTGACGCTGCGCGGCTTCTGGCTGGCCAAGTGGTTCAAAGTGGCCTCGCGCGAAGCCCAGATGGCGCTTTACGGCGAGCTGACCAAGCTGATCGCCACCGGCCAGCTGAAGGCGCGCATCCACGCGACCTATCCCGTCGAGCAGATCAAGGAAGCGATTGCCGCCGCAGCCACCGGCGAGCGCGACGGCAAGATCCTGGTCGTGCCCCAGCATGGCTGACACCGCCCTCATCACCGGTGCGTCCTCCGGCATCGGCGAGGCGCTGGCCCACCGCTTCGCGCGCGCCGGCCACGACCTCGTGCTGGTGGCGCGCAGCGAGGACAAGCTCAAGATCCTGGCGAAAGCATTGGCGCAAGAGCACGGCATCAAGGCCTGGGTCGTACCCGCCGACCTCAGCCAACCCGGTGCCGCCGAGCGCCTGGCCGCAAGCCTGAAGCGCTCGCGGCGGCGCATCGACATCCTCGTCAACAACGCCGGCGTGCTGGAGCATGGCGAGTTCACCGCCATGCGCGCCAGCCGCCACGGCGAACTGATCGGCTTGAACGTGACGTCGCTGACCGAGATGCTGGCGCACTTCCTGCCTCCCATGCAGGCGCGCGGCTCGGGCCGGGTGCTGAACGTGGCGTCCATCGCGGCCTTCCAGCCCATCCCGATGCTGGCGACCTATGCCGCCACCAAGGCCTATGTGCTGTCGCTGACCGAGTCGCTGTCCGAGGAGTTGCAGGGCACGGGCGTGACCATCACGGCGCTGTGCCCGGGCATCACGGCCACGTCCATGCTGGACAAGGCGCAAGCCGGCAGCAGCGAACTCGGGAGCCTGCCCGGCTTCGTCATCGGTTCGGCCGAGTCGGTGGCCAACGAGGGTTTCGAGGCCTGCATGGCCGGCGAGGTCATCCGGGTGCCCGGCGTGCTCAACCTGGCCGCAACGCTGGCCGGCCGAAGCACGCCGCGCTGGCTGGTGCGGCGCATGACGGGGGCCGTCGCGCGGCGGCTCAAGCGCTAGCGTTTCACGGGCACTGCGCCCAGCCAACGGGCGCGGATGCGCTGCAACTCGCCGCGCGCCTCCAGCCGCTGGATGGCCTGGTTGAAGGCACGCAGGTCGGCCTCGGTGAGGGACTTGCGGCTGAGCTTGTAGGTCACGGGGTCGCGCAGCAGCGTGACGGGCAGTTCGATGAGGGGCACATCGGCGGCGCGTGCAGCGAAGGCGATGGCGACGCTGTCGCCGAGCAGCACGTCGCCTCGACCCAGCTGCATCAGCTGCACGCCCTTGGCGTATTCCTCGAACCAGGTCAGCAGGCCGCGCGCCCTGAAGTCGTTGACGATGGGCACGATGGCTGGCCCGCGGTGGGTGACGAGGCGCAGGTTGGCGCGCAGCAGTTCGTCCAGCGAGCGGGTGTCCATGCGGGCCTCCTCGGCGCGCATGAAGACGCCCAGCACTTCGTCGCGGTAGGGCCGGGTGTACCAGGCGGCATCCGCGCGGGGTGTGGCGGCAAGCAGCAGGTCCAGCTCGCCGGCCAGCAGCATGGGCAGGCGGCGGTTGCGCGGCACCTCGCGCACGTAGATCACGCGGCAGCCCGCCTCCTTGGCCACCACGGCCAGCAGCTCGGTCTCCAGGCCGGTGTGCTGGCCGTCGGCCATGAAGGAGTAGGGCCGCCAGTCCTCGAAGGGCACACGCAGTGCCCGCGTGCAGACAGCCTGGGCCGACAGCGAGGCAAACAGCATCAGCGCAGGCAGCAGTCGTCGCAACATCTCGGCTCAAGCCCTTGGCATCCAGCCGGCGAGGATAGCCCCCGGGCCAAGACAGCACCGCGGCAACGTCCGACACCGCGGCGCGCGCGCAGGCCTTAGTCTGCGCAGACTCAGCCGCCCGGAGCCGCCGCCATGAAGATTGCCACCCAGCCCTACCGTGTCGAGCCTGGCCAGAAGGTCAAGCTCAAGCACTGGCCTACCGCCGTGGAGCCGCTCTACCGCGACGCAGACGACTACGAGCGCCAGCTCGGCACGCAGGTCGAGCGCCTGAGCGAGCTGCAGAACCTGCTCTATGCCCACAACCGCTACTCGCTGTTGCTGGTCTTCCAGGCCATGGACGCGGCGGGCAAGGACAGCATCATCAAGCACGTGATGTCGGGCGTGAACCCGCAGGGCTGCCAGGTCTTCAGCTTCAAGCACCCCAGCGCCCAGGAGCTGGACCACGACTTCCTGTGGCGCACCACGCAATGCCTGCCCGAGCGCGGGCGCATCGGCATCTTCAACCGCTCCTACTACGAGGAGGTGTTGATCGTGCGCGTGCATCCGGAGATCCTGGCGGCGCAGTCGCTGCCCGAGGAAACGACGCGTGGAAGCAAGCTCTGGCCGCAGCGCTACGAGTCCATCAACAACCTGGAGCAGCACCTGCACCGCAACGGCACGCAAGTCATCAAGTTCTTCCTGCACCTGTCCAAGGAGGAGCAGCGCCAGCGCTTCCTGTCCCGGCTGGACGACCCGGCCAAGAACTGGAAGTTCACGACCGATGACCTTGCCGAGCGCGAGCACTGGCCCGACTACATGAAGGCCTACGGCGAGATGCTGGGCGCCACCAGCAGCAAGCAGGCGCCCTGGTACGCCGTACCCGCCGACGACAAGCGCAACGCGCGCCTCATCGTGTCGCAAGTCATCGTGCAGGCGCTGGAGGCGCTGAAGATGCGCTACCCCGAGCCGAGTTGCGACGCGGCCGAGCTGGCCGAGATCCGCGGCAAGCTCAGCCGAACTTGACGGCGTAGATGGGCGGCAGGTGGGCGGAGATGGCCTGCCAGCTGTCGCCAGCGTCCCCACTGGCCCACAGGCCGCCGGTGGTGGAGCCCATGACGAGCTGTTCGCCGCTGTCATCCACCGCCAAGCCGTGGCGGTAGATCAGGTCGTAGCAATGCTGCTGCGGCAGGCCGGTGCGCAAGGCCTCGAAGGTCTTGCCGCCGTCGCGCGTGCGGGTCACGCACAGCGCGGCGTCGACAGGGATGCGGCGCTCGTCCTTCACGGCCGGCGCGAACCAGGCGGTGTCCGCGTCGTGCGGATGCGCGGCGACGGCGAAACCGAAGCTGGACGGTTGCGCCTGCAGCTCGTCCCACGTGGCGCCGTTGTCAGTGCTGCGGAAGATGCCGCAGTGGTGCTGGCACCAGAGCACGTCGGGCACGTCGCGGCAGCGGGCGATGAGGTGGGGGTCCTGCGAGTTCTCGTCCCCCGCCAGTTCGGGAGGCATGAAGTCGGCCCGCATGCCCTTGGCCCGCAGGCCCCAGCTGTCCCCGCCATCGGTGGTGCGCCAGGCACCGCCGCAGGACACGCCCACCAGCAGCTCCTCGGCGTGCAGGGGGTGCGGGCAGATCGAGTGCAGCGCCGGCGCGGGGTTGCCGCCGCCCATCCACTGCACGCGCCGCGGGTCGCCCCACAGCGTCTCGTCGAGTTGCCAGGACTCGCCTCGGTCGCGGCTGACGAACAACCCGCCGGGGATGCTGCCGCACCAGATGGCGTCGCCCGAGCGCTCCAGCGAAAACACCTGCTCCAGCTTCCACGCCGGCCCTTCCGCCCCCTCGGGCTGGGGCGGGAAGCTGGGTGAAGCGACCTCGCGCCAGGTCTGGCCGGC
Organism: Roseateles sp. GW821-FHT02E12; assembly: GCF_059421665.1. Classification (NCBI taxonomy): domain Bacteria; kingdom Pseudomonadati; phylum Pseudomonadota; class Betaproteobacteria; order Burkholderiales; family Sphaerotilaceae; genus Roseateles; species Roseateles sp. GW821-FHT02E12. Next base: position 590,632 of record NZ_JBWKVK010000002.1, on the reverse strand, counting down.
GTCGTCGCTGGCCTGCAGCTTGGCGCCGAAGTGGCCCAGGTTGAGCCCGGCCAGCATGTGGCCCGAGGCATCGGGTGGCAGCAGCATGGTGACCGGGTCGGCCACGAAGCTGAGCCGCTCCAACTGCCAGCTACCAGCGCGGCGGCGCAGCTCGAAAAGGCCTTTGCGGGTCGCGGCCCAGGCGCGGTCATTCATGGTTCAACCTCCGGAGAGTGCTTGCAGGACGTGGATACGGCTGTCGGCCCGCAAGGGGTCGCTCAAGCCGCGCAGGTCGCGCGCCCGCTGGCCGTCTATGAAGACGACCACGTTGACGCGCAGATGGCCCTGCTCGTCGAGGATGTAGCCCCGCAGCCGCGGCTGCTCGGCAAACGCGGCATCGAGCGCTTCGCGCAGCGTGGCCGCCTCGCACCGGTAGGACGGCGCGTCCACGAAGCGGCGCAGCTGGGGGGTGAATTCGACAAGGGCCATGACGGACGACGAATGAGGCGGGGTCGATTCGACGTCGGAGCCCCTACGAAAACCTCCGTGATAACCCGCAACGAGAATGCCGCGATGAACTCTGGTGTCCTTTTTGCCCTCGGCGCCTATCTGAGCTGGGGGCTGTTCCCGCTTTACTTCCGCCAGATCGCCGCCATCCCCGCACTGCAGATCGTTGCGCACCGCACGCTGTGGTCGCTGGCCTTCGTCGCCGTCGTGCTGCTGGTGACACGCAATCTGGTGTGGCTGAAGGCCGTCAGCGCGGCCACCTGGCGGCGCTTTGCGGTGTCGGCCACGCTGATCGCCATCAACTGGCTCACCTACGTCTGGGCCGTCGGCCACGGCCACGTGCTGGACGCCAGCCTGGGCTACTTCATCAACCCGCTGGTCAACGTGGCGCTGGGCTTTGCCGTGCTGCACGAACGGCCGCGGCCGGTGCAGTGGCTGGCGGTGGGCCTGGCGGCCTTCGGCGTCGTGTGGCTGACGGTGGCGGCCGGGCGACTGCCCTGGGTGGCGCTGGTGCTGGCGGTGAGCTTTGGCCTCTACGGCCTGATGCGCAAGACGGCTGCCCTGGGCGCCATCGAGGGGCTGACGCTGGAGACGCTGATCCTCGCGCCGCTGGCCGCCGCCGGGTTGATCTGGTGGTCGCAGGACGGCAGCATGGCTGGCCAGACGGCCGTGGACTGGGCCTGGCTGATCGGCACCGGCCCCGTCACGGCCGGCAGCCTGCTGCTGTTTGCGGCCGGCGCGCGGCGCATCCCGCTGGCAACGCTGGGGCTGGTGCAATACGTGTCGCCGTCGCTGCAGTTCCTGCTCGGCGTGTTCCTGTTCAAGGAGCCGATGAGCGCGACCCGCCTGGTCGCCTTCGGCTTCATCTGGGGCGCACTGGCGGTCTACAGCGCCGAGGGGCTGTGGCAAACCCGCCGCTCGCTGCAAGTCAAACCGATTCTCTAAACTCGAACCATGCAACTCAAGATCGTCGTCTATTCCAAGTCCGCCTGCCCCCAGTGCGACACCGTCAAAAGCCTGCTCAAGGCCAAGAGCCTGGGGTTCGAGGAGATCAAGATCGACGACGAGGCCCAGCGGCTGGCCTTCTACGAGAAGTGCGGCCCCGCCGTGCGGCAGATGCCGCAGGTCTTCATCAATGACCAGCGCATTGGTGGCGTGGCCGGGCTTCAGGCCGCGTTCGCGCAGATGAAGCTGTAACAAGGCCGGCGGGCGTCAACCCACACCGGCCGCGCAGCGTTGCATCAGATGCCCAACCGCCCAGTGAGTTCGCCGTGAAAACTCTTGTCCGCACGCTGATCGTTTCCACGCTGGTGGCCACCACCGGCCTTGCCAGCGCCGGCCCGCGCTACTACGAGCCGCCGCCGCGCCACCATCATCACCATCACGGTGGTTCTGGCCTGGGCGCGCTGGTGGTGGGCCTGGCGATCGCAGTGCCGCTGATCGCGCTGGCGAGTCAGGCAGACCGGGCCGAACGTGCGCCCGAGGTGGTCTACGTGCCGCCGCCGGCACCGCCGCCTCCGCCTGTTGTGTACGCCCCGCCTGCTCCCGTCACGTACGCACCAGCCAGCCGCCCCGCGCCGGTCATCTACCCGCGCAACGGGCAGAGCAGCGCGCAGCTCGAGGCCGACAACCGCGAATGCAACCGCTGGGCGACGACGCAACAGGCCGCGATGGCCGACGCCAGCGTGTTCAACCGCGCCGTCGATGCCTGCATGGACGGGCGCGGCTACACGCTGCGCTGAAAGCCCTCGCGGCCGTAGTGCATTTTTTGGGCCGAGCGCCGGGCCGCTCCCAAGCCGGCCCATCTGGCGATGTGCTTGCCGGTTGATCCGGCAAGCATCGCCGTCCCCTCGGGGGACCGACCGGGCCCACCGCGTTCAGCGAAGTGGGACTGGGCGAGGGGCGGTCAGTTCCTCATCAGGTAGTCGAAGGCGCCCAGAGCCGCCTTCGCACCATCACCGGCGGCGATGATGATCTGCTTGAACGGCACGGTCGTCACGTCGCCCGCCGCGAACACGCCCGGAATGGACGTGGCGCCCTTGGGGTCCACGATGATTTCGCCGTGCTTGCTCAGCTCCAGCGTGCCGCGCAGCCACTCGGTGTTGGGCACCAGGCCGATCTGCACGAAGCAGCCTTCCACGTCGACGCGCTTGGCTTCACCTGACACACGATCCGTGTAGTTCAGGCCGTCGAGCTTGCCGTTGGTGCCGGTGAACTCGGTCGTCTGCGCGTTAGTGTGGATGGTGACGTTGGACAGGCTCTTGAGCTTGTTGACCAGCACCGCGTCGGCACGCAGCTCGGCGCCGAACTCGATCAGCGTCACATGCTTGACGATGCCGGCCAGGTCGATGGCCGCCTCGACGCCCGAGTTGCCGCCGCCGATGACCGCGACCGGCTTGCCCTTGAACAGCGGGCCGTCGCAGTGCGGGCAGTAGGCCACGCCCTTGTTCTTGTACTCGGCTTCGCCGGGCACGCCCACATTGCGCCAGCGCGCACCGGTGGACAGGATGACCGTCTTGCCCTTGAGCTTGGCGCCGTTGGCCAGTTCCACCTCGACGAAGCCGCCGGGCTGCGCGGCAGGCGTCAGCTTCTCGGCGCGCTGCAGGTTGTGGATGTCGACCTTGTAGTCCTTCACATGGCCTTCCAGCGCGGCGGCGAACTTCGGGCCGTCGGTGACCGAGACGGAGATGTAGTTCTCGATGCCCAGCGTGTCGTTCACCTGGCCGCCGAAGCGCTCGGCCGCCACGCCGGTGCGGATGCCCTTGCGTGCCGCGTAGACCGCAGCCGCCGCACCCGCGGGGCCACCGCCGATGATGAGCATGTCGTAGGGCTCTTCGGCGTCGAGCTTCTTGGCGTCGCGCGCGGCGGCACCGGTGTCGAGCTTGGCGACGATCTCTTCGAGCGACATGCGGCCCGAGGCGAAGGGCTGGCCGTTGAGCCACACGGCCGGCACGGCCATGATCTCGCGCGCCTCGACCTCGCTCTGGAACAGGCCGCCATCGACGATGGTGGTGCGGATGCGCGGGTTGACGATGGCCATCAACGACAGCGCCTGCACGACGTCCGGGCAGTTGTGGCAGGTCAGGCTCATGTAGATCTCGAAGTCGAGATCGGCGTCCAGCGCCTTGACGGCGTCGATCTGCGCCTGCTCGACCTTGGGCGGGTGGCCACCGGTCCACAGCAACGCGAGCACCAGCGACGTGAACTCGTGGCCCAGCGGGATTGCGGCAAAGCGCAGGCTCTGCTCGGTGCCGGTGCGGCGCAGCAGGAAGGACGGCGTGCGGGTGTCGACACCGTCGGCGCGGAACGAAATCTTGTCGTTCATGCCGGCGATTTCTTCGAGCAGCTCGCGCATCTCGTCGCTGGACGTGGAGTTGTCCAGCGAGGCGACGATTTCAAACGGGAGCTTGACGTGGTCCAGGTAACCCTGGAGCTGGGTCTTGAGGGCGGCGTCCAACATGGTGACTTCCTTTCAGTGAGACGTGGCGAGGCGGGCCACTGCTGAAAGAGTCCCCGGCACGGAGGCCCTTTCAGCAGAACCTGTGAGGCTCTGCTGAAGGAAGGAGCCCTCCCGGGCTCCTTGCGAACAGCACGGCTGTTTAGATCTTGCCGACCAGATCCAGGCTCGGGGCGATCGTGGCAGCGCCTTCCTTCCACTTGGCCGGGCAGACCTGGCCAGGGTTCTTGGCGGTGTACTGAGCGGCCTTGAGCTTGCGCAGCGTCTCCGACACGTCGCGGGCGATCTCGTTGGAGTGCACTTCGGCCGTCTTGATGACGCCTTCGGGGTTGATGACGAAGGTGCCGCGCAGGGCCAGGCCTTCTTCGGGGATGTGCACACCGAAGGCGTTGGTCAGCGTGTGGGTCGGGTCGCCCACCAGCGGGAACTTGGCCTTGCCGACGGCCGGCGAGGTTTCGTGCCACACCTTGTGCGCGAAATGGGTGTCGGTCGTGACGATGTAGACCTCGGTGCCCAGCTTCTGGAACTCGGCGTAGTTGTCGGCCGCGTCTTCGACTTCGGTCGGGCAGTTGAAGGTGAAGGCGGCCGGCATGAAGATCAGCACGGACCACTTGCCCTTCAGGGATTCGTCGCTAACGGTAATGAACTTGCCGTTGTGGAAGGCTTCGGTCTTGAAAGGCTGGACTTGGGTGTTGATCAGGGACATTCAAATGCTCCGTGGGGGCTGGGTGATGGGATAGGCGTAACTATATCGATTTACTGTTTTCAGTAGAAAACATTTATCAAATCGACGTCATTGATCCAGCCTATGAGGCCGGACGCTGGAAGCGCTCAGGCCTCGTAGCGGCGGTCGTAAAGCTGATTCGGGCTGAGCTTCACGCGCAGCGCCTGAGCGGCCACCAGACCCGTGATCGCATGCTCGGCAACCGCCGTGTCGCGCCTAACGGGGGAGCCTAAGGCATCGCCGTGGCGATTCATGACGGCACTGACGATGGGAGTGTTGCCAGATGCTCCCCGGCGCACCGACACGGCGATCTCGCCGCTGGCGAGCTTCACCAGAGTGCCGGGCGGGAACATGCCGACCTCCTTGACCAGCAGCGCGGCAAAGGGATGGCCGTTGCTGCCCGTGTAGAGCGACTTGGCCGCCTGCGGTGCCGGCAGCCCTGCGCGGCCGCCGCGGCTGGCCAGCTTGGCCAGGAAGATATCCACGAGGCGCAGCAGCTGCGCTGTCTCATTGGGCTCGGCAAGGCCCTGCGGGTAGCCACCGCCGCCTGGCTGTTCATGGTGCTGGCCCACGGCGGCCAGCCATTCGGCGTCGTCCAGGCCCGCATTGCGCAGCCAGGCCACCGCCTCGTCGGGGTGGCGGTCGATGGCGGCACGCTGCGGGGGCGCCAGCTTGCCGCCGCGGGAGGCGAGGCGCCCCTGCAGGTCGATGATGGACAGGTTCATCGTCAACGCCGCGCCGACAAGGCTCTTCTGGCGCTCCGGCGCCCAGGCCAGGCGGCGCGACAGCAGCGCGCAGACGGCGGCCGTGTGCAGCAGGTGTGCGAGGCCATAGACCTCGTGGCGGCTGTGGTCGTGCTGGATGACGACGAAGAGCACCTGATCCGAGAAGCGCTCGGCCCAGCCGATCAGTTGCGCAGCGCATTCCTTGACGCGCGGCAGGAAGAGCGGCTCCTGCGGCGCACGCAGCAGCACGGACAGCCGCGTCTGCAGCGCCTCCCAACGTGCGAAGAAGTCCTCTGCACCCGTGCCGCTATCGCTGCCGCGGGCCGACGCATCGCGCAATTCGTCGAGGTCGACAAACACGCCGCGGTTGAGCAGCGTCTCGCGCATCTGGTCGTTGGGCACCATCTGGCCCTTGGCCAGCAGCAGCTTGCCGTCAGCGTCACGCACCCCGAAAGGCAGCGCCGCGCCGGCCTTGATGTGGCCACCGACTTGTTGAATTGGTACGAGTTTCACGCCCGGCTTGTCTCCGGGCGCGACCCTAGCAAACTCGGAAGCCCTCAGTTCTCAGGGTTGCCACGACGTTGCACCCCTCGTTTCGAGGACAAATGCGCGCAGCGCTCATAGCTGATGACCCAAGGCGCCATCGATGGCCGGGCGCCGGGCAGCCGTCAGACCTCGAGCGCCAGCAGCTCTTCCACCGTCTGCCGGCGGCGGATGAGCCGGGTCAGGTCACCATCCACCAGCACCTCGGCCGCCAGCGGCCGGCTGTTGTAGTTGCTGGACATGGAGGCGCCGTAGGCCCCCGCGTCGTGGATGACAAGGAGGTCGCCGATGGCTGCGGGTGGCAGTTCCCGCGTCAGCACCTCGCCGCCTGGGCCCTGCGTGAACACGTCACCCGATTCGCACAGCGGGCCGGCGACGACGGTGGGTTGCTCGGGGCCGCCGGCACCGAGCAGGCTCATGGCGTGGAAGGCGCCATACATGGCCGGGCGCATCAGCTCGTTGAAACCGGCATCCACCAGCACGAAGCGGTTCGCACCGGCGTTCTTGACCGCCCTCACCTCGGCCAGCAGCACGGCGCTTTCGGCGACGAGGTAGCGGCCCGGCTCCAGTTCCAGCTTCAGCGCATGGCCCACCAGCGCCTCGGCCTCGCGGCGCGCGGCGTCCCAGAGGCCGAAATAGTGGTCCACATCGATGCGCGAATCGCCGTCGCGGTAGGGAATGGACAGGCCGCCACCTGCCGAGATGGCATGCAGGTCATGCCCCGCCGCGACCGTCTCGCGCACCAGGCCCACCATGGCCTGGCCGACCTGGGCCAGATGCTCGTAGTCCACGCCCGAGCCGATGTGCATGTGCAGGCCGACAAGCTTGAGCCCGTGGCGGCGGATGGCCGCCAGCGCCGCGCCCAGGTCGGCATGCCAGATGCCGTGCTTGCTGTGCTCGCCGCCGGTGTTGGTCTTGTGGCTGTGGCCATGGCCGAAGCCGGGGTTGATCCGCAGCCAGACCGGGTGGCCGGGCGATGCAGTACCGAGTTGGTCGAGCATGTCGATGGAGCCAGCGTTCACGGGGATGCGGTGCTCGACGACGGTGGCCAGCGTGGCGTGGTCCAGCAGGTCGGCGGTGAAGACGATCTCGTCGCCACCGGCCTCATAGCCTGCGGCCAGCGCGCGCAGGATCTCGCCGCGAGACACGGAATCGACCTTGACGCCCGCGTCGCGCAGCAGCTTCAGGATGTGGATGTTGGAGCAGGCCTTCTGCGCAAAGCGCACGACGTCGAAGCGCTTCAGCGACGCAACGCGCTCGCGGATGGTGGCGGCGTCGTAGACCCACAGCGGCGTGCCGTGCTCGGCGACAAGGGCCTGCAGGCGGGCGGGGGTCAGGGCGGGAGGCAGGGGCTTGGTCATGGCTCGCAGGATGCCCGGCGCCCGCCATTCAATCAAATTGAAATTTATGCGGTGACAATTCAGTCCTGATATGGATATCCAGCACCGCCACATCGAAGTCTTCCGCGCCGTCATGACGGCCGGCAGCGTTACCGGCGCAGCCGCGCTGCTGCACACGTCGCAGCCCACGCTGTCGCGCGACCTCGCGCGGCTGGAACAGTTGCTGGGTTACGCCCTGTTCGAGCGGGAACGCGGCCGGCTCAAGGCCACGGCGAGGGCGCGGGCGCTGTTTGACGAGGTGGAGCGCAGCTTCCAGGGGCTGGCGCGGGTCATCGAACGGGCCGAGGCGCTGGGGCGCTCGGAAGATGCCGAGCTGAGCCTGCTGAGCCTGCCCGCACTGAGCCATGCGCTGCTGCCGGCTGCCTTGCAGCGCTTGCTGGGCGCCCACCCGTCGGCGCGTGTGTCCATCACACCCGCCGAGCCGCCGCTGCTGGACGCCTGGATCAGCGAACAGCGCTTCGACCTGGGCTTGGCCGAGCAGGCGACACCGCTGCCGGGTGTGCGCATCGAGCCGGTGCTTGAGGCGGACGAAGTGGCCGTGTTCCCCGACGGCCATGCGATGGCCTCTCGCAGCCGGCTGGCGCTGAAGGATTTCGAGGGTCAGGACTTCATCAGCCTGGCCGCGGACGACCCTTACCGCCGCGAGATCGACGCACGCTTCAGCGCCGCCGGCATCGCGCGGCGATTGCGCGTGCAGACGCACAGTGCCGTTGCTGTTTGCGAACTGGTCCGAGCGGGATTGGGCGTGGCCATCGTGAACCCACTGACGGCCCAGGCCTGCGCGGGTGCGGGTCTCGCCGTGCGGCCGCTGACCGTGTCAATTCCCTACCGCGTCAGCGCGCTGATCCCACTGCACCGGCCGGCGCAGCCGCTGGTGGCGGCCTTACTGCGGCTGCTCAGCCAGGGCTAAGCGCCAGCGCGTCCAGCGGCGAGCGCGCTGCGCCTCCGCCTAGACCGCACGCTTGAACGTCAGCGGGAAGACCCAGAAACTGCCGGAGCCCATGGAAGCGAAGAACGCGTTGACCCAGTAGACGTGGCGCCCTCGGCGCGCGGGCTGTGCGCATGAAGCGCAGGCATTCGCGCAAATAGTAGCTCGCGGACTGAGCGCAGCAGTGGCAATTCGGCTGCAACGGGCCGAGGCCGGAGGGGCCGCTTGGTAGCAAGCCCGGCAACTGGACTGGCATCCTGGCTCCCTTCAGCGGCAACGCAAATTCCGAGTAGCGTTAGGCGGCCGCAATTCCAGGAGAAACCTTGCAATTCATCGCCCGACTTCTGGTTGTGATCGCCAGCCCAGCGGCGATGCTGCTGCTTGTATTGGCCTCGCTGTGTCTTGCCGTCGTCGCGTCCGATTACAGGCTCGCTTTCATACTCGCGACGCTTCCGATGTGGCTTCGGCTGGTCTCGTTGTGGCGGGCCAAACATAAGTACGCCAAGCTCTCGTACTGGCTGGTCGGTCAGTTCCGGGGTATGAATCACCTCGCGGAGATGGGCTTGATGGGTTTGCGGGCCATCGATTTCGCCGAGGGGAGGATTCCGCGCTATCCACCGCTGCGAATCGCAATCCAGAAAAGCGAACACGGCGACATGTGGAAGATCAGCATCAGCAACAAGGGATGGAAGGCGGTAGGTCCTATCCACATCGGCGCAGCGAACCTTGCCCGGTTGATCGCCCCAGGGTGGTTGGAGAAGGAAGTCGTGGACGAGGTCATTCTCAACGCGCGTGCCCCACAGATCGACACCGGCATTCTTCTACCGTTCATGACGGTCACCGCTCACAGGAACAAGGTCCCTGGCTTCAATGCTGCATCTGCCAGCGTGATTGCCACGTTCTTCGTTCACGGTGGATCCGAGTTGAGTTCGGCCATGTACCGAATCGACGTCAAGCATCCAAATGGCGACGAAGTGGCACCGAATCCCGGCCCGGACAAGATCCCGCCTCCTCCACCAAAAATTTGGTTTGAGTACACGAGCTCCAGCTACATCCCGGTCTTGGCCAAGCTGTCAGATGGCACTCCATACAGCGGGAAGGCATCGGGTAGTGAAGGAATTGCTGACTGGTCAGGGAGCTTTGTCGAAGGAAAGCCGGACGGTGATTTCTCGTTGACGCTGGGTGATCGCATGAGAATTCGCGCGCGCTTCAGCAACGGCGTACCCCTCGATTAATGAATCGGCTCTGGTGATGGTGACGCCCAACCCTTCCATCGAGATGGACGCTGGCCGCCAAGCCGGTCAGCGACTCTCATGTCAAAACGTTGGCAAACGCCCTTAACACCGGCAATGAGTCCCCATCGTCGACGGTCGCCGACAACCGGCGCAACGGGCTATGGCCTGAGGTGATGAGCGATTGATCAGCCTGCTGCTGATCCGGCTTGATCAGCACGCCCCACCATCCGTCAACCCGCCGCCGTCGCCCTCACCACCACCGGCCTAGCGCCGAAGCGCTTGACGATGCTGGCCTCGATGCCGGCTGCGTCCAGCCCGCACAAGCTCATCAGCTTGCCTGGGTCGCCATGCTCGACGAATTCGTCGGGCAGGCCCAGTTGCAGCACCGGCACGTTCAGGCCGGCGGCGTTCAGCGCCTCGGTGACGGCACTACCGGCGCCGCCCATGATGCAACCGTCCTCGACGGTGACGATGGCGTCGTGCGTGCGCGCCAGCTCGGCCACCAACTCGGCGTCCAGCGGCTTCACGAAGCGCATGTTGGCCACGGTTGCGTTCAGGCGCTCGGCGGCGGCCAAAGCCGGGTAAAGCAGTGTGCCGAAAGCCAGGATGGCGATGCGCTCACCTTGGCGTCGAACTTCGCCCTTGCCCCAGGCCTGGGCCGTCATCGCCTTGACGGGCGTGATGCCGGCGCCGGCGCCACGCGGGTAGCGCACCGTCACCGGGCCGTTGTGCATGAAGCCGGTGTACAGCGCCTGGCGGCATTCGTCCTCGTCGGCCGGCGTCAGCACGGCCATGTTGGGAATGCAGCGCGTGTAGGCGATGTCGTAGTTGCCGGCATGCGTGGCGCCGTCGGCACCCACCAGGCCGGCGCGGTCCAGCGCGAACAGCACGGGCAGGTTCTGGATGGCGACGTCATGCACCATCTGGTCATAGGCGCGCTGCAGGAAGGTCGAGTAGATCGCAACGACGGGCTTGATGCCTTCGCAGGCCAAGCCGGCGGCGAAGGTGACTGAATGCTGCTCGGCGATGCCGACGTCGTGATAGCGCTGCGGGAAGCGCTTGTGGAACTCCACCATGCCCGAGCCCTCGCGCATGGCCGGCGTGATGCCGACCAGGCGCGTGTCGGCCTCGGCCATGTCGCACAGCCATTCGCCGAAGACCTGGGTGAACGTCGTCTTGGGCGGCGTGGCCGGCTTGACGAAGCCCACGGCCGGGTCGAACTTGCCGGAGGCAGCGTGGTACTTGACCGGGTCGTTCTCGGCCAACTTGTAGCCGGCACCCTTCTTGGTGACGATGTGCAGGAACTGCGGACCCTTCTTCTCGCGCAGGTTCTCCAGCGTGGGAACAAGCGAATCCAGGTCATGGCCGTCGATGGGGCCGACGTAGTTGAAGCCGAATTCCTCGAAGATCGTGCCCGGCACGACCATGCCCTTGGTGTGCTCCTCGAACTTGCGCGCGAACTCGTAGAGCGGCGTGTTCTTCAGCACGCTCTTGGCGCCTTCGCGCGCAGCGGCATAGATGCTGCCGCTCATCAGGCGCGCGAGGTATTTGTTCAGCGCGCCGACCGGCGGGCTGATCGACATGTCGTTGTCGTTCAGGATGACGAGCACGTCACCCATCAGGCCGCCGTGGGCCACACCGGCGTTGTTCAGCGCCTCGAAGGCCATGCCCGCCGTCATCGAACCGTCGCCGATGATGGCCACGGCCTTGCGGCTTTCCCCCTTGAGCTTGGCCGCCATGGCCATGCCATGGGCGGCCGAGATGCTGGTGGACGAATGGCCGGTGCCGAAGGTGTCGTAGACGCTTTCGTCGCGGCGCGGGAAGCCGCTGATGCCGCCCAGCTGGCGCAGACCCGGCATGCGGTCGCGCCGGCCGGTCAGCACCTTGTGCGGATAGGTCTGGTGGCCCACGTCCCACACCAGCCGGTCTTCCGGCGTGTTGTAGACGTAGTGCAGAGCCACGGTCAGCTCGACGGTGCCCAGGTTGGAGCCCAGGTGGCCACCGGTCTTGGAGACGCTCTCCAGCACGAAGGCGCGCAACTCGTCGGCCAGCTTGCGCAGCTCGGTACGCGGCAGCCGGCGCAGGTCCGCGGGGCTGTCGATGCTGTTCAGCAGGCTGTAATCCATGGCGAAGCTCTTCAGTTGTCCCGCTCGACGACGGAGTCGGCCAGCAGGCTCAGATGGCTCACATCGGCCAGGCCGCTGGCCGCCAGGGCCGCCTTGGCCTCGGCACGCAGCGCCTGGGCCAATACCCGCGCGGCGTCCAGGCCAAGCACGCTGACGTAAGTCGGCTTGTTCGCATCCTGATCCTTGCCGGCCGTCTTGCCCAGCACTTCGGAATCCTGGGTCACGTCGAGGATGTCGTCGACGACCTGGAAGGCCAGGCCCAGCGCGGCGCCGTAGTCGGACAGCGCCTGGGTGGCCTGCGTGGACGCCGGCCCGCAGGCCGCACCCATCATGACGCTGGCCTGCAACAGCACGCCGGTCTTGCGGCGGTGCATGTCGCGCAGCGTGCGCTCGTCCAGTTGCTTGCCGATGCTGGCGAGGTCGATGGCCTGGCCGCCGGCCATGCCGTCGTGGCCGGCCGAGCGGGCCAGCAGCGAGCACAGCCGCGCCTGCAGGGCGGGGGCGATGCCGGTGTCAGGTGTCAGCACCTCGAACGCCAGTGCCTGCATCGCGTCGCCGGCCAGCATGGCCTGGGCTTCGCCGAAGGCGACGTGCGTCGTTGGCTTGCCGCGGCGCATGACGTCGTCGTCCATGCAGGGCATGTCGTCGTGAACCAGCGAATAGGCATGGATAAGCTCGACCGAGCAGGCCGCACGCATCGCCGCGAAGCTGTCGCCGCCCACGGCCGCGCAGCTCGCCAGCACCAGCAGGGGGCGCAACCGCTTGCCGCCACCGAGCACCGCGTAGCGCATCGCCTCACCCAGCCCGGCGGGTGCGCCGGCCGGCACCAAGTCGTCCAGCGCAGCTTCGAAGGCGTTCAGCGACGCCTGTGTCCAGCGCTCAAAGTCCTGTGCATTCAAGATTCCGGGCCCTCCCAGGCCTTCAGTTCAGCGCCGTCCAGCAGCTTGACTTGCTGCTCCACCTCCTGCAACCGGCCGCGGCACAGCGCCAACAGCTCGGCGCCACGCTTGTAACTGTGCAGGAGTTGGTCCAACGGCAGCTGCTGCCCCTCCATCGCCGCCACCAGGCGTTCCAGCTCATCGAGCGCATGCTCGTAGCTGGGTTCCGTGCCGTCTGGAGCGGCAGCCTTGGTGCGGGACGAAGTCTTTGTCATTTCAAAACGCGAAACGGCAATTGTAGTCAGCGGGTTTCCCCCCGCTGAGCAGCGCAGACGTAACCGTCGGCAGCGCGACACAGGCATGCGTAGAATCCCGACCCTCTCGCTCGAGCGCGCACGCGCGCAGCCTCGAACTCCCCTTTCAACACCTAGCAACCTGGCCGCCTCGGCAAAAACCGAGATGCGCCGGAGGGACGCAGCACCCCATTCCGCCTGAAAGACCCGCCTGGATCATGTCCGACCTGAGCCTCCCCGTCTCGGCGCTACAACGCAGCCAGACCCAGCTCCCGGTGAGCGCCTACTTCGACCCCGATCTGTTCCAGCGCGAGCAGGCCAGCATCTTCCAGCGAGGGCCCCGCTACGTCGGCCATGCGCTGGCCGTCCCTGAAATCGGTGACCACTACGCCCTGCCGCAAGAGGGCGAAGGCCGCGCGCTGGTGCGCTCCGCTCAAGGCATCGAGCTGATCTCCAACGTCTGCCGCCACCGCCAGGCGGTCATGCTGCGCGGGCGAGGCAACACCCCGTCCAACATCGTCTGCCCGCTGCACCGCTGGACATATTCCCATCAGGGCGAGCTGATCGGCGCACCGCATTTCGAGCAGGACCCCTGCCTGAACCTGAACCGCTACAAGCTTCAGGAATGGAACGGCCTGCTGTTCGAGGACAACGGCCATGACCTCGCCGCCGAGCTGGCCCAGCTCGGGCCGCGCGCCCAGCTGGACTTCTCCGGTTATGTGCTCGACAAGGTCCAGGTCCACGAGTGCAACTACAACTGGAAGACCTTCATCGAGGTCTACCTCGAGGACTACCACGTCGGCCCCTTCCACCCCGGCCTGGGCGGCTTCGTCAGCTGCGACGACCTGGCCTGGGAGTTCGGTAAGCACCACTCGGTGCAGACCGTTGGTGTGCACCAGGAGCTCGAGCGCCCCGGTTCACCGGTCTACCAGCGCTGGCATGACCAGCTGCTGAAGTTCCGCGAGGGCCGCCCACCCGAGGCCGGCGCGATCTGGCTGACTTACTACCCGCACATCATGGTCGAGTGGTACCCGCATGTGCTGGTCGTGTCGACGCTGCACCCGGTGTCGCCGCAGAAGACCGTCAACCTCGTCGAGTTCTACTACCCCGAGGAAATCGTCGCCTTCGAGCGTGAGTTCGTCGAAGCCCACCAGGCCGCCTACATGGAAACCTGCGTGGAAGACGACGAGATCGCCGAGCGCATGGACGCCGGCCGCAAGGCCTTGATGATGCGCGGCGACAACGAGGTCGGCCCCTACCAAAGCCCGATGGAAGACGGCATGCAGCACTTCCACGAGTGGTATCGCAACGAAATCGGCAACGAGATCGGCGCCGCCCTCTGATGCCGGCTCCGCTGCTCATGGTGGCGGCGACGCTGTTGTTCGCCACCATGGGCGTCTGCGTCAAGCTGGCCAGCGAGTTCTACGCGGCCAGCGAGATCGTCATGTACCGGGGCCTGGTCGGCTCCCTCATGATGGCCCTGCTGTCGCACCGTCAGGGCGTCAGCCTCAAGACGCGCCTGCCCGGCATGCATCTGTGGCGCAGCATCTCTGGCGTCACCTCGCTGTGCCTGTGGTTCTACGCCATCAGCCATCTGCCGCTGGCCACGGCGATGACGCTGAACTACATGTCCTCTGTCTGGATGGCCCTCTTCCTGCTCGGCGGTGCCGTGCTGATGGGCGCGCAGAAGCTGGACTGGCGGCTGATGGCCTCGGTGCTGCTCGGCTTTGTCGGCGTCGCGCTGATCCTGCGGCCGACGCTGGACCAGCAGCAACTCTGGTACGGCCTGGCCGGCCTGCTGTCCGGCATGATCGCCGCGATGGCCTATCTGCAGGTCACGGCCCTGGGCCGCGTCGGTGAACCGGAACTTCGCGTCGTCTTCTACTTCTCGGTGGGTGGCTGCGTGGCCGGTGCCGTCATCACAGCGGTAACTCAAGGCGGCCTGCAGAGCCACACGCTCTGGGGCGCTTCCCTGCTGCTCGCCGTCGGCGTGCTGGCCACCACCGCCCAGGTCTGCCTGACGCGCGCCTACTCCATCGGCCGCCCGTTGGTGAACGCCTGCCTGCAATACCTGGGCATCGTCTTCTCCTTCATCTACGGCATGCTGCTGTTCAAGGACCCGCTGACCTGGTACGCCACCTTTGGCATGCTGCTCATCATCTGCGCCGGCCTGGCCGCCACGCTGCTGCGCAGCAAGGTCGCCCCGCCGCCCAAGGACAGCCAGTTCAACCCCGCCGAGTCATGACCTACACGACGCTGATCACCCCCGCCGAACTGCGTGCGCTCTCGAACCCGCTGATCCTCGAAGGCAGCTTCGACCTAACCGATACCACCGCCGGCGAGCGCGCCTACGCGGCCGGCCACATTCCTGGCGCCTTCTACCTGCACCTGGACCGCGACCTCTGCGGCGACAAGACCGGCCCCGACGGGTCTTTTCGCGGCCGTCACCCGCTGCCCGAGCGCGAAGCCTTCGCCGCGCTGATGCGCCGCCTCGGCCTCAGCGCCGGCCGCCAGGTCGTCGCTTATGACCGCCAGGGTGGCCCCTACGCCGCCCACATCTGGTGGATGCTGCGCTGGCTGGGTCACGCCGAGGTCGCCGTGCTCGATGGCGCTTGGGACGGCGAACTCAGCACCGAAACGCCCTCCCCGCAAGCCAGCGACTGGCAGCCTAGCCAGCCCCTGGTCGGCCAGATCGATGCCACCACGCTGCTGAAGAAGCTCGGCACCGTCCGCCTCATCGACGCCCGCGCCGCCGAGCGCTTCCGCGGCGAGGTCGAACCGTTGGACAAGGCTGCCGGCCACATCCCCGGCGCCAGCAACCGCTTCTTCAAGGACAACCTCGGCGCCGACGGCCGCTTCAAGCCGGCCGAGCAGCTGCGCGCCGAATTCCAGCCGCTGCTGGCGCCACACGGCGCCGACACCGTCGTTCACCAATGCGGCTCGGGCGTCACGGCCTGTCACAACCTGCTGGCCATGGCACATGCCGGCCTGGGTGATGGCCTGCTCTACCCCGGCTCCTGGAGCGAATGGTCGTCCGACCCCGCCAGGCCGATTGCGGCGGGTTGATCTCCGACAAACACACCGGCCCCTGATGGGCCACACTGTGGTTCTCCGCAACGATTGGAGGACCGAATGTTCCAACGCATCCTCGTTCCCACCGACGGCTCCGACATCACCGTCAACGCGGTCAACACCGCCATCCATCTTGCCAAGGTGCATGGCGCCCAGCTGCTGACGCTCAGCGTCATGGAGCCCTTCCCCTACAGCGCGGTCTCCGAGATCCAGCCCGTGCCGCCGCAGGAATTCATCGACGCCCAGCAGCGCGTTGCCACCCAGCGCGTCGAGGCCGTCAGCGCCGCTGCCGCCGCGCAGGGCCTGTCGTGCAAGGCACACACCGTCGAGGCCCTGCACGCCTGGGAAGCCATCATCGACCACGCCAAGACCGAAGGCATCGACCTCATCGTCATGGCCTCGCACGGCCGCCGCGGCGTTGCGGCGCTGCTGCTCGGCAGCGAGACGCAGAAGGTGCTGACCCACACCAACCTGCCGGTGCTGATCGTCAAGTAAGCGCCGGTGAGAGAGTGGGCTGTCAGCGCTCAGCCTGGCCCTCTCCTGCCCGGTCGCCCTCGCGCTGCGCACGCCGCTGCAGGTAGGCGTCGCGCACGAACAGGTATTTGTCCAGCGCCACCTCATCGATCATCCGCGTGGCATCCAGCAGGTTGGCGCGCTTGTCGATCAGACCGACCACCGTCATCGTGTTGCGCGCGCCCACGTCGTTGACCTGGCCCGTCGGGCTGGCCAGGCTGTTGACGGGAAAGGCCGCTGCGCCACGCAGGTCGGACGGCCCCATCAGCGGCAGCACGAGGTAGGCGCCGCCGCCCAAACCCCAGGCGCCCAGCGTGTCGCTGAAACCCTCGCCGTGGCGCGGCATCCCCCACCCGGTGGCCACGTCCAGCAAGCCCAAAAGGCCCACCGTCGTGTTGGTGCCAAAGCGGGCAAAGTCGGACAAGGCATCTTTCACCCGCCCCTGCAGCATCAGGTTCACGCCTGACCAGGGGTCGCCCAGGTTGGCGAAGAAGTTGGACACGCCCGTGCGCACCGGCGTCGGTACGACGGTCTTGTAAGCCGTGGCTGCCGGCTTCAGCACCACCTTGTCCAGGCCCTCGTTGAAGGCGAAGGTCTTGCGGTTGACCGACTCCAGCGGGTCGGGGTTCTGCGTCGTGGCGCAGCCCGACAGCAGTGCGGTGGCGCCCAGCAGCAGGGCGAGCAGGAAGGGTTTGACAGACAGCATGAGAGGCCTCGCTTCATCCTTGACGGAATGGGCATCGTGGCCGGGGTCGTCTTGCCGAACACTTACCGCGGCGCAAGAGTGATCTGGGCCAGCAGGCCGCACGCCACGGGCGCCGCCAACTCCGGTGGCGGCGCGTTTGCGGCGCTGACGAGCGAGACGGCCGCGCCGGCAAGGGCGACGCAGAAGGTCGACAGGAGACGTTGGGTGGAGGCTTGCATGTCATGTCCTCGGTGAAGTGCTGCCCAGGTCGTTACGGGCGCCTCGCGCGGCTTCCGGGTCATCGCCGCGCGCGTCCTCCTCGTGCAACGTGACAAGAGCGCTCTGCTGCGCCCCTTGAGGCAAGCGGGGTTGCCCCGGCGCCGCAGACGCTGCACGCATCAGGCCTGCAGCGGCCCAGACCAGGCGGGAAGGGTGTGTGAATCTCATCGGCACCGACTGTTCGGCCGCACGACTTTCCGGGCACTTACTGCGCCGGCCCCACGCGCCGCAGCCGCCCGGTAAGTAGGCGGTAAGACGGCCGCGCCGACGATGGGCGCCCTTTCACCTTGCCCGCCCCGGGAACGCTCATGCGACAGCTGTACCTCTCTCCCTCCCAACTGCCTGCCGCGCTGGCGCGCCTGGCCCTGATGTGCGCGGCGGCGGCGCCGCTGGTTGCGGCGGCGGCTCCCGGAGACAAGGATGGCAAGGACGGCGAGGCCTCGTCCTGGGGTCTGGGCATCGCCGCGATCTCCAAGCAGCAGCCCTATGCCGGCATGGACCGCGAAACCCGGGTGCTGCCCCTGCTGACCTACGAGAACGCATGGTTCAAGTTCAGCGGCCTGGGCGCCGAGGTCAAGCTGCCGCGCCTAGGCATCAGCGAAAGGCAATCCATCGACTTCCGCCTGGTGGGCCGCTTCGACATGGGCGGCTACGAGGCCGACGACGCCCCCATCCTGAAAGGCATGGACGAGCGCAAGAGCGGGTTCTGGGTCGGGGCCAAGGCCACCTGGCGCAACGACATCGCCCACGTGAACGCCGACTGGTCGGCGGACGCCTCCGGCCACAGCAAGGGCCAGCGCTTCGGCCTGAGCCTGGAGAAGAACTTCCAGCTCGGCCCGCAGATGATGCTGACGCCGCGACTGGGCGCGGTGTGGCTGGACAAGAAATACGTCGACTACTATTTCGGCGTCCGCAGCCACGAGGCGCAGGTGGGCCGCGCGGCCTATTCGGCCAAGGCCGGCATCAACACCGAGCTGGGCCTGCGCGGCGCCTACATGTTCGACCGGCACCACTCCATGTTCCTCGACGTCGGCGTCACCAGCCTGGCCAAGGAGATCAAGAACAGCCCGCTGGTCGATCGCTCGACCGAGAACCGCGTGTTGCTGGGCTATCTCTACCGCTTCTGATGAATCGCATTCTCCTGGTCGAGGATCACGAACGACTGGCGCAGCTGATCAGCAAAGGGCTGGCCAACGCCGGCATCGCCGTCGATGTGGTCGACCGGGTGAGTGCGGCCTGGCAAGCCCTGCAGCAGATTCCCTACCGCGCCCTGGTGCTCGACCGCGGCCTGCCGGGCGGCGACGGGCTGGAGCTGCTGAAGCGGCTGCGCGATGCGGGGCTGGGCACGCCCTGCCTCGTGCTGACGGCTCGCGACGCGCTGCATGACCGCGTCGAGGGGCTGGAAGCCGGCGCCGACGACTACCTGGCCAAGCCTTTCGCGATGGACGAGATGGTGGCGCGCGTGCGTGCGCTGCTGCGCCGGCCGGTGGAGAGCCGCACGCTCGCGCCCCGGCACGGCGACCTGCTGCTGCGCCCGGACGCCGGCACGCTCGGCTGCGGCGACGACAACGTCACGCTGGCGGCGGCCGAGATGCAGATCATGTTGCTGCTGGTGGAGAAGGCGGGCGAGACCGTCAGGCGCGGCGCGCTCGAAGCCGCCGGCTGGGGGCTGGACGAGGCCGTGACGCCCAACGCGCTGGACGTGGCCCTGCACCGGCTGCGCCGCAAGCTGGGGGCCATCGGCTCGCGCCAGCGCATCGTCAACGTGAGGAACCAGGGATATGCGCTTCGTGAATCGGGCGTGGACGAATAGCCTCAGCTTCAAGGTCATCCTGGCCTACGTGGCCGGCGTCGTCCTGAGCGTGCTGATCATCGTGCTGGTCATCAAGGGCCTGCTGGTCTTCAGAAGTCCCATCCTGCTGGAGGAAGACGTCAACCAGAACGCCGAAGGCTTGGCGGAACACCTGAGGTTCGACGCGTCAGGGGCACCCGTCGGCTTTGACGAGGAGCATGCCTGGGTCTTCGAGACCATGAAGGAAGAGGTTGCGTATCGCGTCCTCGACAGCTCGGGACGGGTCGTCCTGCAGTCGCCGGCGGGCGATGCCCTCTGGCCGCCGGCCAGCGACAAGGTGGGGGCGCCAAAGCCTGGACGTATCGATTTCACCCGGGCGGGCACCCCGTTCCAAGGCGCCACCGCGGTCATCGAACACGGCGGTCGACAGTGGTTTTTTCAGATGGCCAACAGCGCGAGGCTGGCCGAGTTGATCAGGCTCGAGTTCGCGCTGCCCTTCATGGGCATAGGTATCGGCCTGTTCAGCGCGGTGCTGCTGTTCGTGTTCGGCGTCTGCGCCTTCATCACCATGCGCCATGTGCAAAAGCCGTTGCAGGCGCTGTCGGCCGCAGCAGCCGCGATCTCGCCGCGCTCCCTGCATGCCAGGCTGCAAAGCGAGCGCGCCCCAACCGAGATCGCGCCGCTGGTGGAGAGCTTCAACCGCGTGCTGGAACGGGTGGAGCACGGCTACCGCGTGCAGCAGGAGTTCCTGGCCACGGCAGCCCACGAGCTGAAGACGCCGCTGGCCTTGATCCGCGCGCAGATCGAGCTGACGAATCCGGGCAGCGATCGCGACTCACTGCTGCGCGACGTGGCCCACATGACGCGCCAGGTGCAGCAGCTACTGTTGCTGGCCGAGGCCAGCGAAGCGCACAACTACGGCTTCGCGCCCATCGATGTGCAGGACGTGGCGCACGAGGCGGCGCAATACCTGGAGCGCATGGCCCAGGCCGCGCGGGTGCGCATCGAGCTGGCGCCGCGGGCGGGCGCCGTTGAATGGAATGCCGACCGCGGCGCCCTCTTCACGCTGCTAAAAAACCTGCTGGAGAACGCCGTGCAGCACGCGCCGGCCGGCACGGCCATCATGATCGACGTGGACGCCACGACGCTGTCGGTGCGCGACTTCGGCCCCGGCGTGACGCCGGACCAGCTCCCCAAGCTGTTCGCGCGCTTCTGGCGCGGTGCCCACCGCCGCGACCATGGTGCCGGGCTGGGCCTGGCGATCTGCCAGGAGATCGCCCAGGCCCATGGCTGGACGCTGACCGCGCAGCATGGTGACCCGGGTTTGCGGCTGGTGGTCTCCATCGTCAAATGACCTTTGGCTGCGCTTGAGCCTGGCCGGCCACAATCGCCGGCCATGCATTTGCTGCTCATCGAAGACGACCTTGACCTCGGTCGCAGCCTGCAGGCCGCTTTCCGCCAGCAGGGCTTCAGCTGCGAATGGCTGCGCCGCGCGCAGGATGCGCCACTGCAGCTCTGCGACGTGGCCGCCGACTGCGTGCTGCTCGACCTCGGTTTACCCGACGGCAGCGGCTTCGACCTGCTGACCCGCTGGCGCCGCGCCGATGCCGCGACGCCCGTCATCGTCATCACCGCCCGCACTGCGCTGGAGGACCGGCTCGCCGGCCTGGACAGCGGTGCCGACGACTTCGTCCTCAAGCCTTTCGCCATTCCCGAGCTGGTCTCGCGCATCCATGCCGTCGTGCGCCGCAGCGCCCGCCAGGCGCATGAATCCTGGCAACTCGGCGATCTCGTCATCGAGCCGCGCGGCCATGCAGCGCGCCTGGCCGGCGAGCCGCTGCAACTGACCGCGCGCGAGTTCCAGTTGCTCGTCGAACTCGCCCGCGAGCCCGGCGCCGTTGTCGCCAAGGGCCGTATCGCCCAACGCCTCGCGCCGCTGGACGAGCCGGTGGATGCCGCCACGCTGGAGATGCACGTCAGCAATCTGCGCAAGAAGATCGGGGCCGAACGCATCCGCACCGTGCGCGGCATTGGTTACCAGCTCGTGGCATGAGGCGTCTGCTGCAGCCGCTGTGGCGGCCCACGCTGCTGCGCCGCGTGCTGGGTGCGCTGCTGCTGGCCTTCGCTCTCGTCGCCGCGGCGGTGATGACACTGGACTTCCTGCAGTTCAAGGTCGGCATGGCCGAGCACCCCGGCGTGCAGACCCTGGCCGAGGCCATGGCCGCATCGCTGGCCGACATCACCGATGCCCGCGATGCCGGCCTCGTGGTGCAGACCCGCGCCAGGGAGGTGAACCGGTTGCGACGTGAGGGCGGCATGCTGGTCGGCGATGTCGAGTTCAGCCTGCAGGCCGCCGACGGGCAGGCCGTGTTCGCCACGCCCGGTGCCGCCACCGCAACCGGCAAGACGCACTGGCTGGGCAAGGCACAGGCCGGTCCCTGGCGCCTTCAACTCGCCGAACCCCGCGTGGGCGACACCACCGTGCTGGGCTGGTTCGGCCGCGAGCTGGCAGGCTATCTGCTGCTGGCCTTTCCCCTCGTGCTGCTGCCGCTGTGGATCGCGGTGCGCCGCGGCATGCGCCCGCTGAACCTGCTGGCCGACACCGTCGCGCGGCGCGATGCGCAAGACCTGTCGCCGCTGGGTTTCACGCCGCAGCACGATGAACTCAAACCGCTGGCCGCCGCCTTCGACGACTTGCTCGCGCGGCTGCGCGCCCAGTTGCAACGCGAGCGCGCCTTCGTGCAGGACGCCGCCCACGAGTTGCGCACGCCCATGGCCGTCGTCGCAACCCAAGCCCATCTGCTGGCCCATGCGACTGACGATACAGAGCGCGGCCAGGCCGCTGCCGCGCTGGACGCCGCACTGCAACGCGCCTCCCACCTGAGCCGTCAGCTGCTGACACTGGCCACGCTGGACGAAGGCCACAGCGCGTCTGAAGAGAGCCTGGACATCGCTGCCATCGTCGAACAGACCCTGGCCCAGGCCGCCCCGCGCGCGCTCGACCTGGGGCTGGAGCTGTCCCTCGACGCACCGCCTGCCCTGCCCGCCCGCCTGGACCGCACGGCCTTCGAATCGGTGCTGAACAACCTCGTCGACAACGCGCTGCGCTACGTGCCGCGCGGCGGGCGCATTGCCGTCACGCTGGAGGGCGGCTCAGGTGCTTTCACACTGCGCGTCGCCGACGACGGCCCTGGCATCCCGCCCGCACAGCGCGAGGCTGCCTTCGCCCGCTTCTGGCGCGGCGCGGCCGGCAGCGACGTCAGCGGCACCGGCCTGGGCCTGGCCATCGTGCGCCGCGCCGCGCTGCGGCTGGGAGGCCGCATCCGCATCGAGGATGGGCTGGACGGGCGCGGCTGCGCCCTCGTGTTCGAGCGGGGCACTTCACACTGACCTCATATGGGCCTCACCGGCGATCTGCACACTGCGGGCAAGGCAGCTCCCACAGGCAGATGGCATGACGAACGGAAACGACGACACGCACTGGATCGAAGTCGTCGATGGAGAGGGCTTCTACCCAGCCAAGAGGCTCGGCCCCTATGCCACCGCGCATCTGGCAGACCGGGCAAGCCGCGGCGTCAAGCGCCTGCTGAACGTCGGGCGGTACACAGTCGCCGTCGTTTCTCAACGGGAGTTGGAAGAACGCCAACACCACGCAGCGATCAACGGTTGACGTGCGCCACACGCCGCTGGCAGACTTGCGCCCTTCATCAACGCAGCCGCAAAGGAGATAGCCATGGAACAAGCAGATCGTGTCGCCCTCCTCATGTCGGCTGCCTGAGCGCCAAGCACCACTGAACTTGCGCCAGACCCTGCGTTCACCGCGGGTCCATTGATCGCCGCGTCAGTCGCGGCCGGCTTCCCCTTCCTTCTTGTCCCTTGCGCGCCGTCGCGCGCAGGGCGGGTCCGCGCACGCGCGGACGAAGCCGACTTTCATTGGACTCCCATGATCGACATCGAATTTGAGACGCTGCGCGCGCTCGGGCTCACACACGCCCTCGCAAGCAGAGCCGGGCAACTCGCCGCGCTCGAACCGGGCATGCGCCTGGCACGCGTGATCGAGACCCAGCGCGACCGCTTCACGCTGCATGACGGCCGCATTGAACAGCAGGCGCGCGTGTTGCCAAGACTGGTGCAACACCTCCAGGCCCTAGCCCAACAGCTGACCGTCGGCGACTGGGTCAGCTTTCACATCGACGCACACGGCCAAGCCTGGGTCGTCGAACGAGTCGACCCCGTCACGCAGATTGCTCGTCGCGCCAACGACGGGCGCCGCCAGGCGCTCGCCAGCAACGTGGACGCGGCCCTCCTGGTGATGGGGCTGGATACGGACTTCAACGCGCGCCGCATGGAGCGCTACATCGCCATGGTGCGCGCCTGCGACGTGGCGCCCGTGGTCGTGTTGACCAAGCTCGACATCGCACCGAACGCGAAGGCGCGCATCGCCGAGATGTACGCCCGCCTGCCCGCGACCGTGCCGGTGCTGCCGGTCAATGCACTGTCGCGCCAGGCATGCACCGAGATCGGCCCGTGGTTGCACGCGGGCCAGACGCTCGTGCTGCTCGGGTCCTCGGGTGCTGGCAAATCGACGCTCATCAACACCCTGGCCGAGGCTGGGCAGATGACGGGCGCGGTGCGCAGCAGCGATGGCCGCGGCCGCCACACGACGACGGCACGCTCACTGCATCGCTGCGCGCAGGGCGGCTGCATCATCGACACGCCGGGCCTGCGCACGTTCCGGCCCGATGCGGATGCCGAGACGCTCGCCGCGACCTTCGACGACGTGCAGGCGCTCGCGCAGCAATGCCGGTTTCGCGATTGCCGTCACGAAAGCGAGCCGGGGTGCGTGGTACGGGCGCACGTCGATGCGGACCGCATCGAGAACTACCAGAAGCTGATGCGTGACGCCCATCGCGGCGACATGACAGCCCTGGAGCGCATCGAGCAGCGCAGCAAGTGGAAGGCGATCGGCAAGGCCGGCAGCCAGCGCGCCCGTGACAAGCGGGCTTGAGCGGGGTGCGTGCAACGCTCGATCATCCGGGCCCGCCGCCAGCCGGGTGTGCGGCGGGTCGTTCATCATGGAAGGGTTCGATGGCAAAGTCATGCAGTGCGATCGCATCCGCACCCCATGACAGCAACCCGTTGGAAGGCACATCCATGAACGATCGCCAGAAAGCCAGATTGCCGGCCATCGTGCTCGGGTTGACCGCTGCCGTCATCACCGCAGGTGCCGTGTCGTGGGCCACGCCAGACGGCAACCTCGTCGTGACCTTGGTGCCGGCCCTAGCTGTCGGCCTGGTTGTCTTCGGTGCTGCGTTGTGGCTTTCCCGTCGCGCCCGGTCCGAGTGACGGATCTGGCCCTCAAGCCCCCACCGCAGCCGCCCTTGTTGCTGACGAGCGCACCCCCATCACTGCCACCGCCGCGATGAGGCAGGCCCCACCCGCCACGAACAGCGCCGGCGAATAGGACAGCAACACCGAACGCGAGAAGCCCGCACCGAAGGCTGCCGTCGCCGCACCGAGCTGGTGGAAGGCAAACACCCAGCCGAACACCAGGCCGGCGCGGGCCGGGCCGAAGACTTGTGCCGCGAGCTTGACGGTGGGCGGCACCGTGGCGATCCAGTCCAGGCCGTAGAAGACGGCAAAGGTCGACAGGCCGGCGACGGTGAAGTCGGAATACGGCAGCCAGAACAGCGACAGGCCGCGCAGGCCGTAGTACCAGAACAGCAGCTTGCGGTTGTCGAAGCGGTCGGACAGCCAGCCCGACAGCGTGGTGCCGACGAGGTCGAAGATGCCCATCATGGCCAGCACCGAGGCGGCCGGCACGGGCCCCAGGCCGCGGTCGCCGCACAGGGAGATGAAATGGGTCTGCACCAGGCCGTTGGTGCTGAGGCCACAGATGAAGAAGCTGCCGGCCAGCACCCAGAAGGCCGGCACGCGGGCCGCGCTGGCCAGGGTTTCGAAGGGCAGCGTCCAGGTGGGCTTCGGGCCTGCGGCCGGCTGCGGCTGGCCTTCCAGCGCGCCATAGGGCGCCAGGCCCAGGTCGGCGGGCGAGTTGCGCACGAACAGCAACACCAGCACGGCCACGACGGCGGTTGCAGCCACGACCGGGAAGAGCGCGCTGCGCCAGCCATGGGTCTCGATGAGCCAGGTGGCCAGCGGCAGGAAGACGAGCTGGCCCGTCGCACTGCTGCCCGCCAGCAGCCCCATGACCAAGCCCTTGCGCTCGACAAACCAACGGTTCACGACGGTGGCGCCCAGCACCATGGCCGTCATGCCGGTGCCGAAGCCCAGCACCACGCCCCACAGCACAAAGGCCTGCGTCAGGTTGTGCATGAAGGCACCCAGCAGCAGGGTGGTACCGATGGTGGCCGAAGCCAAGGCGACGACATTGCGCACACCGAAGCGCATCAGCACCACGGCCGCAAACGGGCCCAGCAGCCCGAAGAGCGCGAAGCGCGTGGCGAACACCGAGGAGAGCTCCGTCGTGCTCCAGCCGAACTCCTTGGTCAGCGGTTGCATCAGCGCACCGGGCAAGCCCAGCGCGGCCGACGTGATCAGCATGGCCAGAAAGGTCAGCGCGGCAACGACCCAGGCGTAGTGAATGCCGCGGCGCTGCAGCAACTGGGCAAGACGGGGAGCAAGCATCACATCACCTTGCAATCAATGATTGCGATTGATTTCAATAAATCAATGATATCAACCATAATCAAAACACTGCAACCACCCTGCTGATCCGAAGGCTTTGTGATGAAGGTGACCAAGGAACAGTCCGAACTGAACCGGCTGGCGCTGCTGGAGGCAGCAGCCCGGCTGTTCAAGCAGCACGGCATCGACGGCGTCGGCGTGGCCGACATCTGCAAGGCCGCCGGCCTCACGCATGGCGCGCTGTACAAGCACTTCACCGACAAGCAGGACCTGGCGGCCCAGGCCTTCGCGCACAGCTTCCGCCGGGGCTTCGACTGGACCACCAAGGCCGGCAGCGGCAAGGCGCCCACGCTGGCCACCTACCTCGACCAATACCTGAGCCGACGCGTGCGCGACGACCACGCGGCCGGCTGCCCGGTCGTCACGTCCGCTTGCGACACCGGGCGCCAGAGCGAGGCGGTGAGCCAGAGCTACACGGCCGGCTTCCTGGAGCTGCGCGACGGCCTGCAGGCCGTGCTGGCCGCTAAGGGCGACAACCCGGCCAAGGCCACGCTGGCCGCCGCCGCCCTCATCGGCGCCATGGCCATCTCGCGCGGCGTGCTGAAGACCGACGCGGCCTTGGCCAACGAGGTGCTGAAGCAGGTGCGCCAGCAGATCGAGCAGCTCGCAGATTGAGATCACGCTGTCAGGCCCGACCTACGTCGGCACGCGGCGCCGCGCACGGCGCTGCCCCGCAACCCTTGGACTAAATTCAATCCCATGCTGCTCGTCTGCCCTCAATGCGGCACCCGCAACCGTGTGCCCGATGAACGCCTTACCGACGACCCGACCTGCGGCCGCTGCGGCGGCCCGGTCGCGCCGCGCAAGCCCGTGGCCCTCGGCGACGCCGATCTGGCCACCTACCTGCAGGGCACGGAAGCGCCGGTCCTTGTCGACTTCTGGGCGGCCTGGTGCGGCCCCTGCCGCTCCTACGCGCCGCATTTCGAGCAACTCGCCGCTGCCCGGCCGGACATCCGCTTCGTCAAGGTGGACAGCGACGCCGCACAACGCAGCAGCGCCAGCCTGCAGATCCGCAGCATCCCGACGACCGTGCTGTTCGTCGGTGGCCGAGAGGTGGCGCGACAGAGCGGCGCGATGACGGCCGCCCAGCTCGGCGCCTGGGTGGACAGCGCCCTCCCCTGAACGGTCTTTGGCTGGCCTTGGGGTCGGCTGCGAAGAATGAGAAGCGTCTTCACTACGACGCCTCTCCATGTTGCTTCGCACACTCGCCCTGGCCACCGTCTTCGCCCTGTCCGCCTGTGGCGGTGGTTCTGACTCGAGCCCCGCACCCCAGCTCCAGAAGTCGGCCGACGCAGCCGTCGCCAACGGCCTGGCCGGCATCGCCCTGGAGCACCTGACGGCCGATGACGCAACCCAGGCCCTGGCCGGCCTGCGCCAGGTTGGCGGCGCCGCCAAGATCCAGGCGGGCGACGCCTTCATGATCGGCTCGACGACCAAGGCCATGACCGCCGCGCTGGCCGGCCGCCTCGTGGAGCGCGGCGCCATCGCCTGGACGACGACGCTGGCCGAGGCCTTGCCCGATCTCGCCGCCGGCATGCAGCCGGCCTACCGCAACATCACGCTGGAACAATTGCTGGCCCATCGCGGCGGCCTGCTGGCCTTCAAGAGCGCCGAGGACATCGTGCGCTTCCTGGCCTATCTGCAGGCCTACAGCGGCGAGCTGCCCGCCACGCTGGCCGGCCGCGAGCGCTTCTTCGCCACCTGGCTGCTGGCCCAGAGCCCGCCGCCCAACGTCACGCCGGGCGAGACCTTCTTCTATTCCAACGCCGGCTACGCGCTGGCCGCGCTGATGCTGGAAGCGCGCACCGGGCGCCCCTTCACCGACCTGTTCGAGCAGGACCTCGCCAAGCCCCTGGGCCTGACCGTGGGCTGGACGGCGGCCGACCAGGCCTTCACGGCCCGCCCCGTGGGCCACGAGGGCGGCAAGGGCAAGCTCAGCCCGCTCACGCCCGAGGACGCCGACACCGCCGCCTGGCTGGACGTGCTGCGCCCCGGCGGCGAGGGCACGACGATCACGCCCGACAGCTACGCCGCCTGGGTGCGCTGGCACCTGCGCGCGCTGCGCGGCGAAGCGACGCCGCTGGCCGGCGGCTATCTGCAGCGCATCAAGGCGCTGAAGGCGGGCGACTACGCGCTGGGCTGGATCGCCACCGACATCGACGGCCGCGCCGTGCTGGCCCACGACGGCGAGTACCGCGGCTTCTCCAGCCTGCTCGCCATCGACGCGCAGGGCCGCAGCGCGAGCTTCTGCTTCACCAACACCGCAGCCGACGACGGCACCTGGGTGTTCGCCGTGCTGAACCAGGCGCTGCTCGACGTGGAGCGCGCGCTGCCGCCGCGCTAATTCAGCAGGTGGCGCTGGAGGAAGCCCACCGTGCGCCCCACCCACAGCGCCGTCGTCGCCGGGCGGTCGTAGCCCGGTGGGTCGCACAGCAGGTCGCATTCCAGCCGGCCGAGTTCGGCCGGCCTCGGCGTGGGCGCCAGCAGCGCGCCATGGCCGGCGCCGTGCAGGTCGGCCAGCAGCTCGCAACCCTGGCAGGCGGCCAGCAGCGGCCCGCTGTGAAAGCGCGGCGGCAACCAGCGGTCACCGTCTGCCGTGATCAGGCCCAGCGGCACACGCGGCCGGGTGAGCGTCGCGAGGTCGAAATCGGCCGCGGCCGGCACGCCGGCAACGAGCACGGCGATGCGCGGATCGCTGTGCGTCTGCGGCGCTGCGTCGCCGCGGAATTTCCAGTTCAGCACGCGCTGCGCCAGCCAGAGCTTGAAGCCGTCCAGCGAGCCGCCGGTCAGCTGCGTGGCCAGGCCGACACAGCTGTAGAAGTCGACGGCCAGATCCTGCTCGCAGCGCGCCCGGAAACGTTCGGGCGACCAGGCGCCGCCTGCCAGGCTGAGCATGGTGTGGCCGCCGGCCGACATGCCGAAGCCGCCCACCTTGTCCAGCTTCAGGCCGGCAAAGCGCGGGTCGGCGGCCACGCGGTCGATGGCGTGGCTGATCTCGGCGGGGCGCTGCTTCCAGCTGTCGGGGCCGGGCCGGCCGGGGTCGGTCCAGTTGTCACCGCGGTGCAGGGGCAGCACGACGACGAAACCGGCGTCCACCAACGCCTGCGCCAGCGCCGTGTGCACCCAGGGTCCGCCGCCCGAGCCGTGCGAGATGGCAACGAGCCGGCCGTTGCCCGGCGCCGGAGGCGCATCCGGCGCCAGCATCAGCTTCAGGTCGCCGCGCGTCTCCGGTCGGCCGGCTGCGGCGGTCGGATAGAACAGCGTGACGGCGCCGCCATCCTCTTCGGCAGGCAAGGTCAGCGTGCCGACCGTGGCGGCGTGCGCGGCGGTGCTCAGCGTCAGGCCGGCGAGCAGGAAGCGAAAGAACATCGTGGGCTCCTCGGAGGTTGAGAAGCCCGCAGCCTCGGCGGCAGCACTCGCCACGTCTGGCCGAAACCCGCGCTTTGCAGGTTTCGGCGCTGGTTTTTAGGATTCGGCCAGCGCTTTTTGCCGGAATTCGGTGGGTGTCACACCCGTATCGGCCTTGAAAGCACGGTTGAACGGCCCGATGGAGCCAAAGCCGACGTCCAGCGCAATCGTCAGCACCGGCAGCTGGCGCTGGGCCGGGTCGGCCAGACGCCGCTTGGCCTCGGCCAGACGCAGGCCGTTCACATAGGCATTGAAGTTGCGATGGCCCAGGCCCTGGTTGATGACGCGGCGCAACCGGTACTCGGGCGAGCCAAGCTGCTCGGCGAGGCCGGCCAGGCTCAGCCCTTCCTGCGCATAGCCACGGCCCGCACTCATCAGCTGCGCGAGCGCCACGGCGACGGCCTGATCCTGGGGGTCGGCAGCTGGCGCCGCGGGCGCGGCCACCGGTTCGGCGTCATCGCCCCACAGCCCGTGCACGCGCGGCTGCAGCAGTTGCCAGGCGACCAGGCTGCTCAGCGTCAGCAGCATGGCCACATCGCCCAGCGCAGCGTCGCGGCTCAGGCTGCCGTCCGCCGAACCAATGCGCAGGCCCACCATGACGAGGGCATAGGCCGTGCCGCCGCCAACGACGAGGCCGCGCCAACGCCTGCGCTTCTCGACCAGGTCCACCCGCCACGGCCCGACCACCGCGGCCAGGCCGGCCAGCGCGAACACGATGGGCACGGCCCGCAGCAGCACGAAGCCCGGCCACCAGCGCGACCACAGGCAGATCGTGGCACCGTACAGCGCGACGGCAACCCACAGCAGGCCATGCCAGCCGCGCAGCCGAAAGCCGTCCTCGAACACGGCTCGGGCGAACAGCCAGAACAGCGCGGCCGCACCCAGCGAGATGCCGATGCCGGGCGACTGCACGGCGCAGGTCAGCTCGTGTTCGACCCAGGGCGAGGCCGACAAAGCCTGCACGATGAGGGACAGCGCCAGCGCGATGCCGATGCGAACGAGGTGTGCGTGCCGCACATGCCGCCAGTGCGGCAGCAGTGCCAAGACGACGAGGGCCAGCAGCGCGATCAGCGCGCCGCGCAGCCCCGCGTCAATGAGTGCCATGCAGCAACTGCGACACCGCGAACGCCACGCCCAGGCCCACGGCCAGCCAAGCCACCTGGGAGAAAGTCTCGCGCCAGGCCAGGCGCTGCTGCAGCTGGGGCAGCAGGTCGGCCACCGAGATGTAGATGAAGCTGCTGGACGCCAGCACCAGCAGATACGGCAGCACGCCGTCGAAGCTGCCGATCAGGAAATAGCCCAGCACGCCGCCGACGACCGAGGCCATGCCCGAGATCGCGTTGAACAGCAGCGCCTTCCCGCGCGACAGGCCGGCGTTGAGCAGCACGATGTAGTCGCCCACCTCCTGCGGGATCTCGTGGGCCACGATGGCCAGCGCCGTGGCGAAGCCCAGGCGCGTGTCGGCCAGGAAGGCGGCCGCGATGATGGCGCCGTCGCAGAAGTTGTGGATGCTGTCGCCCACCAGCACCGTCAGCCCGCCGCGGCCCGCCTGCTCGGCGTCGAAGTGGTGATGGTGGTGGTGGCCGTCACCCTCGTGGTGGTGAACGTGGCGGTACAGCTCCACCTTCTCCAGCAGCCAGAAGAACAGCAGCCCGCCCAGCAGCACGGCGAACAGCGTCTGCGGCGCAGCGGTGCGGCTCTCGAAGGCCTCGGGCAGCACGTTCAGCAGCGAGGTGCCCAGCAGGATGCCGGCCGACAGGCTGACGAGGCTCTTCACGAGGTGGGTCAGCACGCCGACGGTCAGGCTGGCGGCGACGAGCACCGACAGCAGCCCGCCCGCGAAGGTGGCGAGCACGATGTAGATCAGGGTCATGGAAAAGGCGCAAAGCAACGGGCCGCTACAGCGGCCCGAGGGCGGTCAGCGTAGCAGAGCGGTCAAGCGACGCCGTTTTTCTTGAACCAGGCCAGCGCCCGCGCCCAGGCGTCGTCGGCCGCGGCCTTGCGGTAGCTGGGGCGGTAGTCGGCATAGAAGGCATGCGGTGTGTCCGGGTAGACGACGAACTCGCACCTGGTGTTGCCGGCGGCCTTCAGCGCGGCTTCGAGCTGGGTCAACGTCTCGACCGGGATGCCGCCGTCGGCCGCGCCATAGAGGGCCAGCACAGGCGCCTTGATGCTGCCGGCCAGCTCGATGACCGTCTTGTCGCCCGCGTGGTAGCTGCGTGCCACGGGGCCGTACCAGGCCGCAGCGGCCGTCAGCTTGGGGTTGTGCGCGGCATAGCGCCAGGTCGTGCCGCCGCCCCAGCAAAAGCCCGTGATGCCCAGCCTGGACGTGTCGCCGCCCTGGGCTGCGGCCCAGGCGACGGCGGCGTCGAGGTCGCCGTTGACCTGGGCGCCGGAAGCCTTGTTGACGACCTCGCTGATGAGCTTGGGGATGTCGGTGTAGGCGCCGGCATTGCCGTGGCGCACGAAGAGGTCGGGCGCGATGGCCATGTAGCCCTGCTTGGCCAGCCGCCGGCAGACGTCGGCGATGTGCTCGTGCACGCCGAAGATCTCGCTGGCCACCAGCACCACGGGCAGGTTCTTCTTGCCCGCCGGCATGGCGCGGTAGGCTGGCATCTGGAGGTCGCCCACCGGGATGCTGACGGGGCCAGCCTCCAGGCCGGCCGTGTCGGTCGTGATCGTCTGCGCCGTCACCGGCAGCACGGCGGCCGCGAAGCCGCTGCCCACCGTCGTCTGCACGAAGCTGCGGCGACTGAAGTCGCGGGATGGCGCGAGGCTGTCGATCTCGTCTTTCAACATGGGAGCTCCTGGATGGCGGGGTTACGACGGAGCGTCAAATTTTGCCCGGACAATCGGCCGCCATGACGACACGTTCCGACGCCTTCAGCCGACGCAGAGCCGCCCCAAGGCGGCTGGACTCCCTCGCGGGGCGGGCCGAGAAAAGCCCGGCCCTGGAGGCCCCAGGCAACCAGATCTGGGCCTCCATCGACATCGGCTCCAACAGCTTCCGCCTGGAGCTGGCACGGCTGGCCGGCGACCGCTACCAGCGCGTCAGCTACATCAAGGAGAGCGTGCGCCTGGGCGCCGGCCTGGATGCCGAGGGCATGCTGACCGAGGCCGCCATGCAGCGCGGCCTGACCTGCCTGAAGGGCTTTGGCGAGCAGCTCATCGGCATCGCACCCCAACGCATCCGCGCCGTGGCGACGCAGACGCTGCGCGAGGCACGCAACCGCAACGCCTTCCTGGCCCGCGCCGAGGCCGTGCTGGGCCATCCCATCGAGGTGATCGCCGGCCGCGAGGAAGCGCGCCTGATCTTTGCCGGCGTCGCACGGCTGCAACCCTCCAACAAGCCGCGCCTGGTCATCGACATTGGCGGCCGCTCCACCGAGATGATCCTGGGCAGCGGCCGCAAGCCCTTGCTTGCCGAGTCCTTCGGCGTGGGCAGCGTGGGCCTGTCGATGCGCTTCTTCGCCGACGGCATCTACACGGCCGAGGCCTTCCGCGCCGCCCAGGTCGCCGCCGGCGCCGAGCTGGAGGAAGCGCTGACGCTGTTCCGCCCCGAACTCTGGCAGGAAGCGCTGGGTTCCTCGGGGACGGTGGGCGCGGTGTCGCAGATCCTCGCCGCTTCGGGGCAGACGGACGGCCGCGTCACGCCAGGGGCACTGCGCTGGTGCATCGAGCAATGCCTGGCAGCCGGCTCCCAGGACAAGCTGCAGCTGCCCGGCCTGAAGGACGACCGCCGTCCCGTCGTCGCCGGTGGGCTGTGCATCCTCTACACCCTGCTCAACCAGTTCGGCATCAAGGAGCTGAAGCCCACCAAGGGTGCGCTGCGCCAGGGCGTCATCTTCGACCTGGCCGAGCGCTTGCAGCCCAGCGGCACGAGCGACCCGCGGGCACACTCCGTCGCCGAGCTGCAGAAACGCTTCGGCGTGGACAGGCCGCAGGCCGACCGCGTGGCCGGCGAGGCCGAGAAGCTCTACCGTCAGCTGGTGCCCGAGCCCACGCCCGAGCTGCTGCGCGAGCTGGGCTGGGCCGCGGCCTTGCACGAAGTCGGCATGCTGGTGTCCCATCACGACCACCACCGCCACAGTGCCTACGTGATCGCCCACGTCGACGCGGCAGGCTTCTCCACCAACCAGCTGCAGCGCATCGCGGCGCTGGCGCTGGGGCAGCGCGGCGGCCTGCGCAAGATCGAGGCCCAACTGACCGACCCCACCCTGCTGGAACAGCTCATTGCGCTGCGCCTGGGCGTCATCCTCTGTCATGCACGCACGCTGCCCGCCGGCAGCCCGAAGCTGGAGCGCGTCGGCAAGCAGCTGACGCTGCGCTGCCCCAAGACCTGGTCGACCGACCAGGCCCGCACGCGCTTCCAGCTCAAGGAAGAGGCCGAGGCCTGGGCACGCAGCGGGGTCATCGAACTGGTGGTTGCGTAAATATCAGCAACAAGCTGACTGCTGCCATGCGCTGACAGCGATGCTCGCGAGGATGCTTTCCTCCAACCGCCACGCGAGACCGCCATCATGCTCAAGACCTACACCGGCAGCTGCCACTGCAAAGCCGTGCGCTTCGAAGTCGACCTTGACTTGGCCGCCGGCACCGGCCGCTGCAACTGCTCCATCTGCTTCAAGACGCGCAACTGGAGCGCCTCCGTCAAGCCCGAGGCCTTCCGGCTGCTGGCGGGCGAGGACGCCCAGGGCGACTACCAGTTCGGCAGCAACAGCATCCACAACCTGTTCTGCAAGACCTGCGGAGTTCGCTCCTTCGGCCACGGCCACATCGAGGAGATGGGCGGCCCCTTCGTGTCGGTCAAGGTCAATTGCCTGGACGACGTGACGCCCGAGGAGTTGGTCGCCGCGCCTATCCAGTACTACGACGGCCTGAACAACAACTGGTGGAACAAGCCGGAAGAGACTCGCCACCTGTGAGGCCGGACCGAGGACAGCACCTGCGTGCTGTTCGACGCGGGGCGAACGACCAGCGGCATGCAGGCCGCTTGGCATGAGACGCGTGCCCTTCAGGCGCTGGGCCAGCCCAGTGCGCACAGCTGGAACTGCGCCTGTTCTCGCTCGATTCGCTCGAACTGCTGGGAGCGCCAGCGTGCTTCATCGCCATCGGTGATAACTGGCGCCGCAGCGCGCGGCAGAGCCGAGAAATGGCGGCGCAGCGCGTTCAGCACCGTTTCAGCCTGGCGAGTCAGATTCGTTTGCATGTCAGTCTCCGTGACGATCACCCGCAGTGCGGGACGGAGCTGACTTTGCGCCCGGCCTGATTCAGCGCCGTTTCGCGCACGGCCGCCTGTGTTTCAGTTATTGCGCGTCAAAGCGCATCCGGCCCCTGCACCGCATGCAGCGTCACCTCGGGCTCGCCGTCGCGCTGGCGCCAGCGCAGCCACCAGACGGCGCCCTTCTTCACGGCCCATTCCTGGTCGACGCCGGCCAGCAGATGCGCGGTCAGCAGCCCGAGCGTGGGCTGGTGGCCGCAGATCAGCACCGGCTCGCTGGACCTGGGCCAGCGCGAGGCCTCGATCAGCGCGGCGATGGGCGCATCCGGCGCGATCGTCGGCACGATGCGCACCTCGCGCCCGAGCGCTTCGACCGTCTGGCGGCAACGCAGCGCGGGGCTGACGATCACGCGCGTCGTCGCGGCCAAGCGATGGTTGAGCCACGCCGCCATGCGCCGCGCCTGACGCTCGCCCTTGGGCGTCAACGCGCGCTGAAGGTCGTCCTGCCCGGGGGCAATCACCTCGGCTTCAGCATGGCGCCAGAGGATCAGATCCATAGGCTTTACTCGCTGTAACGCCGCATCAACGCCTGCTGGGCGCTGACGCCGCTTTCGCTGACACGCACCGAGCGCCCGTCGGGCCCGAGCTGCCAGGCGTCCATGGTGTCGTACAGATAGGGCTGCAGGGCCTCGTCGATGACACGCTGGCGCAGCTTGGCGTCCAGCACCGGCCAGGCCACCTCGATGCGGCGGAACATGTTGCGGCTCATCCAGTCGGCGCTGGACAGGAACAGCGCTTCGCCCGGGTCGGCCTCGGTCGCCTCGGCCCAGCGGAAGTAGCAAACCCGCGAATGCTCCAGGAAGCGGCCGACGACGGAGCGCACGACGATGTTGTCGCTGACGCCCGGCAGGCCCGGCGGCAGCATGCAGGCGCCGCGCACGATGAGGTCGACCTTGGCGCCGGCCTGGGCGGTGCGCAGCAGGCCGTGGATGAGCTCGGCGTCGGTCAGCGCGTTGATCTTGACGACGACGCGAGCCGCCTTGTAGCCGGCCAGCGCGGCCTTTTCCACCTGCGCCAGCAACTCCAGCATGCGGCTGTGCATGTTGAAGGGCGCCAGCAGCATGCACCGCGCCGCCTTGAACTTGCCCAGAGACGCGAGCTGGCGGAACACCGAGTCGGCGTCGGCCGTCAGGTCGGCATCGGCCGTCAGCATGCCGAGGTCGGTGTACAGGCGCGCCGTCTTCGGGTTGTAGTTGCCGGTCGAGATGTGGGCGTAGCGGCGCAGCTTGCCGTTCTCGCGCCGCATGATCAACAGCAGCTTGGCGTGCGTCTTGTAGCCGACGATGCCGTACACCACCTGCGCACCCACGGCCTCCAGCCGCTCAGCCCAGTTGATGTTGGCCTCCTCGTCGAAGCGCGCTTTCAGCTCCACCACGGCCATCACTTCCTTGCCGCGTCGCGCTGCCTCGATGAGCAGGTCCATCAGCTCCGACTTGGCGCCGGTGCGGTAGATGGTCTGCTTGATGGCCAGCACATCGGGGTCGTTGACGGCCTCGCGCAGCATCTGCACGACGGGCTCGAAGCTCTCGAAAGGATGGTGCAGCAGCACGTCGCCCTTCTTGAGCTTCTCGAAGATGGACTTGTGGCGCGGCAGCCGGCCCGAGGGCCAGGCCGGCTCGTAGGGCTTGAAGCGCAGGGTCGGCGCGTCGGTCTGGTCGATCAGCTCGTTCAGGCGCACCAGGTTGACCGGCCCGTTGACGCGGTACAGCGCCGCGTTGGGCAGGCCGAACTGCTCCAGCAGGAACTCCGACAGCTCCGCCGGGCAGGTGTTGACGACCTCCAGCCGCACCGCGCGGCCGAAGTGGCGCGTCGTCAGCCCCGAGCGCAGCGCATGGCGCAGGTTGGCGACTTCCTCCTCGTCCACCTCCAGGTCGGAGTCCCGCGTGACGCGGAACTGCGAGAAGGCCTCCACCTTGCGGCCCGGGAACAACTCCTCCAGGTGGGCACGGATGACGCTGGTCAGCAGCACATAGGCCTGGCGGCCGTCACCGAGGTTGGCCGGCAGCTTGATGACGCGCGGCAGCACGCGCGGCACCTTGACGATGGCGATGCGGTTGTCGCGGCCGAAGGCGTCCTTGCCCGACAGCCGCATGATGAAGTGCAGCGACTTGTTGGCCACCTGCGGGAAGGGGTGGGCCGGATCCAGGCCCACCGGCATCAGCAGCGGCCTCACCTCGCGCTCGAAGTACTTGGCCACCCAGCGCCGCTGCGGTTCGTCGCGGTCCGCGTGGTTGAGCACCACGATGCGCTGCTTGCGCAGCAGCGGCGTGAGCTGCTCGTTGAAGATCAGGTATTGCTCGTCGATCAGCGTATGCGCCGCGCGGCCGACGCGCTCGACGTCCTGGCTCGTCACCGTGCTGAGCGGATCGCGCGCGGCCTCCAACATGTCGGCGAAGCGCACCTCAAAGAATTCGTCGAGGTTGCTCGACACGATGCAGATATAGCGCAGCCGCTCCAGCAGCGGCACGTCTTCACGCTGGGCCTGGGCGAGCACGCGACGGTTGAATTCGAGAATGGCCTGTTCGCGGTTGAGCAGCTTCAGCGGAGTCGGGTCGGTCATAACGAAAAGTGTATGAAGCTTCTGTGACAAAGCGTTGAAAGCCCCCCGGGATAATCCGAACGATGCATCTGATGATTCCCCATGCCGGCGCACTGGACGAGGCCGCGCGGCATGCGTTCTCCAGCCTGGCCCTGCCCAACCTGGCCGCGCTGCTGAACCGGCTCAGCCCGGCCGAGACCTGGGGCACCGACGAGTTCTCGCCCCAACCTCCCCATCATCTGGCCTTGGCTGCGCTGCGTGGCCAGGCCGAGCCGAGCGCGGCCGCCTGGGGCCTGGAGGCAGGACCCGAGCTGGCCTGGGCGCTGATGAGCCCCGTGCATCTGGCCGTGGGCACCGATGGCGTCGATGTGCTGCCGCCGGCGGCGCTGCGGCTGTCCGAGTCGGACGCGGCCCGCTTCACCGCGCTACTGCGCGAGCTCTGGCCAGAATCCGAAGGCTGGCAGTGGCGGCTGCTGGATGCAACGCACTGGGCCATCGGCCACGCCAACGCGCTGGACGGACTGGCCGCCGCCAGCATCGAGCGCGCCGCCGGCCGGCCCATCGAACCCTGGCTGCCCCAGAGCCGCGTGCTGCGCCGCTGGCAGAACGAAGCCCAGATGATGCTGCACGAGCACGCGCTGAACGTCGAGCGCGAGGCGCGCGGCGAACACGCGATCAACTCGGTCTGGATCGGCGACATCGGCCGCTCAAACGGCCAGCCAGCCGATGTGATCGTGGACGCCCGCCTGACCGAGCCCCTGCTGATGGGCGACCTCGCCGCCTGGGCGGAGGCCTGGCAGCGCCTGGACGCCGGCCCGCTGGCCAAGGAGTTGACCAGCTTGACACTGTGCGGCGAACGCTTCGCGCGCCGCTTCACGGCCCAGCCGCTGTCCTTCATGGCCAAGCTGAAGCGCCGCTGGCAGACACCCGATGTGGCTACCGTGATGGAGGCCCTGTGAACTCACCCAGGCTCATCGAACGCGACGTGCCGCCGCGCACCGCCTGGGCGCTGGAGCAGGCCGGCGTCGCGCCGCTGCTGGCCCGGCTGCTCGCCTCGCGCGGGGTACGGGAGGCCGCCGAGCTGGACGAAAGCCTGGCCCAGTTGCTGCCGCCCACCGACCTCAAGGGGCTGACTGAAGCCGGCCGGCTGCTGGCCGACGCCATTCAGCGCGGCGA
Organism: Roseateles sp. GW821-FHT02E12; assembly: GCF_059421665.1. NCBI lineage: Bacteria > Pseudomonadati > Pseudomonadota > Betaproteobacteria > Burkholderiales > Sphaerotilaceae > Roseateles > Roseateles sp. GW821-FHT02E12. Next base: position 552,387 of record NZ_JBWKVK010000002.1, on the reverse strand, counting down.
GCGCCTCGTCATCGTGGCCGACTACGACTGCGACGGTGCCACCGCCTGCGCCGTCATGCTGCGTGGCCTGCGCCTGCTCGGCGCCCGGCCGGATCAGCTCGGCTACGTTGTGCCCGACCGCGCAGTGCACGGCTACGGCCTCACGCCCGCCATCGTCGACTTGGCTCTGGAGCAGCACCCCGCGCTGCTCGTGACGGTGGACAACGGCATCGCCAGCCTGGCCGGCGTGGCCCACGCTCGAGCCGTCGGCCTGAAGGTGCTGGTGACCGACCACCACCTGCCCGCGCTCGTCAACGAGGCCATCGTCGTCCCCGAGGCCGAGGCCATCGTCAACCCCAACCAGCCGGGCTGCACCTTCGCGAGCAAGTCGCTGGCCGGCGTGGGCGTGGCCTTTTATGTGCTGATGGGCCTGCGCGCCGAGCTTCGTTCGCGTGGTGCGTTCACGGAAGTACCGCGCCTGGACGGCCTGCTGGACCTCGTGGCGCTGGGCACCGTGGCCGACGTCGTCAAGCTCGACGCCAACAACCGCCGCCTCGTCGCCCAAGGCCTCAAGCGCATGCGCTCGGGCCGCGCACAGCCGGGCGTCATGGCCTTGTTCAGCGCCGCCAAGCGCGATGCGAGCAAGGCCCAGGGCTTCGACCTCGGCTTCGCTTTAGGCCCCCGCATCAACGCCGCCGGCCGGCTGGCCGACATGACGCTGGGCATCGAATGCCTGACGACGGACGACCCCGAGCGCGCGCTGGAGCTGGCCACCCAGCTCGACACCATCAACCGCGAGCGCCGCGAGATCGAGAGCGGCATGCGCGAGATGGCCGAGGCGCGGCTGGACGCCCTCGTCGAGGCGCTGCAAGGCGCGCTGCCGCCGGCCGTGGCGCTGTTCGACGCCGACTTCCACGAGGGCGTCGTCGGCATCGTCGCCTCGCGCATCAAGGACCGCGTGCACCGCCCCACCTTCGTCTTCGCGCGTGGCGCCGACGGACATCTGAAGGGCTCGGGGCGCTCCATCCCGGGCTTTCATCTGCGCGACGCGCTCGACCTCGTCAGCAAACGCGAGCCCGAGCTGCTCGCCAAGTTCGGCGGCCACGCGATGGCGGCCGGCGCAACGCTGGCCGTCGATGACATCAACCGCTTCGCGCTGGCCTTCGCCCGCGTGGCCGAGGAATGGTTGAACGAGCAGGACCTGACCCGCACGCTGCGCCACGACGGCGCGCTGCCGCCCGAATCAGCCACCGCCGAGACGGCGCGGTTGCTGGACGCACAGGTGTGGGGCCAGGGCTTCGAGGCGCCGGTGTTCTGCGACCGCTTCGAGCTGGTGTCGCAGCGGCTCGTCGGCGAGAAGCACCTGAAGCTCAGACTGCGCCAGGACGGCAAGCTGATCGACGGCATCTGGTTCAACCACGTCGACATGCTGCCCGAGCGCGTCACGCTGGCCTACCGGCTCAACCTCGACGAATGGCAGGGCCAGCAGCGGGTGCAATACGTCATCGAGGCGGCTCAGGTGTGAAGGAATTGGCGGCGGCAGCATGCGCTGCTGTCAGCTTCACCGAGCTGTCATGACGACTGCCAAGAATTTGCTCCGGCAACGCCTGCGGATACCTCGCGGGCGCTGGCCACCGGAGCCCCTGCCATGCGCGACAACGCGCTCGACCCCCTTGCCATCGCGCTGGACCGCCTCATCGCCCAGCGCAGTTTCGACATTCACTTCCAACCGCTCGTCGCCCTCGACCGCGCCGAGATCTTCGGCTTCGAGGCGCTGACGCGCGGCCCGGCCGACGGGCCGCTGCATTCCCCCCTGGTGCTGTTCGAGGCCGCTGCCCGGCTGGGCCGCCTCGTCGAGCTGGAGCACCTCATCGTGCGCCGCGCCATCCAGCGCTTCAAGGCGCTGGGCCTGCCGGGCCAGCTCTTCCTGAACGTCACCGCGGACACCCTGCTCGGCGCACGCGAGCATGTCGGCGTGCTGGCGGCCGAGCTGGCCGAACTCGGCCTGCCGACCTCACGCGTCGTCATCGAGCTGACCGAGACCCGTCCCATCGATGACCTGGCCCAACTCGACGATGCACTGCAGGCCCTGCGCGAGCGCGGCTTTCGCGTCGCGCTGGATGACCTCGGCGAGGGCTTCGCCTCGCTGCGCCGCTGGATGCAGATGCGGCCCGACTTCGTCAAGATCGACCGCCACTTCATCGACGGCATCGCCCAGGAACCGCTGAAGCAGCAGTTCGTGCGCTCCATCGTGGAGATGGCCATGACCAGCGGCTGCGAGGTCGTCGCCGAGGGCCTGGAGCAGGAGCCCGATCTCGACGTGCTGCGCCGCCTCGGGCTGACGATCTGCCAGGGCTATCTGTTCGCCCGCCCGAGCGCCACGCCGCGCGCCAACCTGAGCGCGCAGTGGAGCGGCCGGCTGGCCGCCGACGCCCAGCCGCGCCTGCTGCAGAACGACCTGGCCTTGCCGCTGGGCCAGGGCGCCATCACCAGCGCCGCCCAGTTGGCCCGGCGCGGCCTGACCGTCACGCCGACTACCAACTGCCGCAGCATCGTCGACCTCTTCCACCGCGACGAGCAATTGCTCGCCATTCCGGTGCTGGACGATCAGCAACGCATCGTCGGCCTGCTGCGCTCCCTGCATGTGCTCAAGCGCAGCACCGAACGCTATTTCATGGACATCTTCGACAAGCGCAGCTGCGTCGAGCTGATGGACCCGCACCCGCTGGTGTTCGACGTCAGCACGCCGCTGCGCGCGATGAGCGACGCGATGGCCAACCTGGACGAACGCCTGCTGACCGACGGCTTCATCGTCACCCGAGACGGCACCTACTTCGGCTCGGGCCGCAGTTCCGACCTGCTCAAGGCCGTGTCCGACCTGCAGGTGCATGCCGCGCGCTACGCCAACCCGCTGACGCTGCTGCCCGGCAACGTGCCCATCGACAACCACCTGGACCGCCTCATCGAGGCCGGCGAGACCTTTGCCGCCGTGGTCTGGGACATCGACCACTTCAAGCCCTTCAACGACGTCTACGGCTACCGCATCGGCGACGACATCATCCGCCTGGCCGCCCGCGCGCTGACCCAGGCGGCCGACCCACAGTTGGACTTCGTCGGCCACATTGGCGGTGACGACTTCGTCATGGTGCTGGGCAGCGCCGACTGGGAGGACCGGCTCGGCCGCGTCTGCGAAGCCTTTGATGCCGGCGTGCGCAGCTTCTTCTCAGCCGAGCACCTGGCCGCCGGCGGCTACATCACGCTGAATCGGCAGAACCAGCCCAGCTTCCACCCGCTGCCGACGATCTCGGCCGGCGCGGTGCTGCACCTGCCGGGTCATTTCGAGAACGCGCGGGCGCTGAGTGCCGCGCTGGCCGAGCCCAAGCGCGTGGCCAAGGGCCGCGCCGGCGGCAGCCGCTTCTTCGTGGACCGCCGCTCGCCACAGCGCACCCTGCTTGCCGCATAGCCACCTGTAACGGCTCGGTGATGACAGGGCTGACACAATCGAGACGTGAATCTCGATCCCACCCTGAACGCCGATCTGCACTGCCATTCCGTCGTGTCGGACGGCACGCTGACGCCCGAGGCCCTGGCAGAACGCGCTGCTGAGCGCGGTGTGCAGCTGTGGTCGCTGACCGACCATGACGAGATCGGCGGCCAGCAGCGCGCCATCGACGCCGCCAAGGCCGTGGGCCTGCCCTACCTGACCGGCACCGAGATCTCGGTGACCTTCGCTGGCCGCGTCGTGCACATCGTGGGCCTGGGCTTCGACCACCAGGCCCCGGAGATGATCAACGGCCTGCGCGCCACGCGCGGCGGCCGCGAGGCGCGGGCCCGCGACATGGCGGCCGGCCTGGCCGAGGTGGGCATCCCGGGCGCCTTCGAGGGCGCGCTGAAGTACGTCGGCAACCCCGACCTGATCTCGCGCACCCATTTCGCGCGCTTTTTGGTAGACGGAGGCTTCTGCAGCGACGTGCCCGACGTCTTCCGCCGGTTTCTGACCGAAGGCAAGCCCGGCTTCGTGCCGCACAAGTGGGCGGCGCTGAAGGATGCGGTGGGCTGGATCACGCGCGCCGGCGGCGTCGCCGTCATCGCGCATCCGGGCCGCTACGACTTCACACCCACCGAGGAGTACGCGCTCATCACCGAGTTCATCGGCCACGGCGGGCGCGGCATCGAGGTTGTCACCGGCAGCCACACGGCCGCCGAGTTCGTTCAGTACGCCGACACGGCCATCGAGTTCGGCCTGCTGGCCTCGCGCGGCTCGGACTTCCACTGCCCCCAGGAAAGCCGTGTCGACCTGGGCACGCTGCCGCCTCTGGCGCCCAAGCTGACGCCGGTGTGGGCGGAGCTGGCCGACCGCATCCACGCCTGATCCCATGGCCCAGCTCTTCGAAGTCCACCCAGAGAACCCGCAGCCCCGCTTCCTGCGCCAGGCGGCGCAGATGCTGCAGGCCGGCGGCATTGGCGCCATCCCGACGGACTCCAGCTACGCCTTCGTCTGCCGCCTGGACGACAAGGCCGCCGCCGAGACGCTGCGCCGCGTGCGCGGCGTGGACGACAAGCACCACCTGACGCTGCTGTGCCGCGACCTGTCCGAGCTGGCCAACTACGCGATGGTGGACAACCGCCAGTACCGCCTGCTCAAGCTCGCCACGCCCGGCGCCTACACCTTCATCCTGCCGGCCACCAAGGAAGTGCCCCGCCGCCTGTCGCACCCCAGCCGCCGCACCATCGGCCTGCGCGTGCCCGACCACCGGGTCACGCAGGACCTGCTGGCGCTGTTCGGCGAGCCGCTGCTGTCGACGACGCTGATCCCGCCCGGCGACACCGAGCCCATGAACGACGCCGCCGACGTCTGCGCCCGGCTGGACCGCCAGCTGCAGTTCGTGCTGGACGCCGGCGCCTGCCCCGCGCAGCCCACCACCGTGCTGGACCTGAGCCAGGGCGACGAGCCCGTGCTGGTGCGCCAGGGCCGGGGCGAGCTGGCGCGGCTGGGCCTGCAGCTGGACTGAAAGGGCCTGTCAGGCCCTAGTCCCACCAGAAGTACCAGACCGACGCCTCCAGCAGCGTCGCGGCCAGCGCGGCGGTGCTGCCCACGCCCTGCTCGACGATGTCCGGGCAATAGACCTGCTGTTCGGCGGCCAGCGCCAGCGCGGCCTTGCGATCTGCCGGCGGGCGGGCAACGCAGCACTCCACCACCGCGTCGCTGATGGCGATCGGCTCGGCACCGAAGCGCTCGCGCCAATGGCGGTGCAGCGCCACATGCACCTCAGGCCCGGGGCAGCCGTTCCAGCCCCCATAGCCAAGGCGGGCGAACAGCTCGCAGGGTTCATCCAGCTCGACCAGGCCGATGAACTGCAGTGGCTTGAGATGGCCCGAAAGCACGTCGAACTGGGTTTGCAGCAGCTGGGCCGGCCCGGCGTCGCCATCTCGCCAGCGCGGCGGCTTCGCCAGGCCCTGTGCACGAAGCCACCCGGCCGCATCCACATCCCGCGACGCGGCAAGGCTGGCCAGGCCGCCGTCCGCGGGTGGCTCCAGGCTCTCCAGCAGCGCCTCCAGGTCGGCCGCATCGCCAATGAGGAAGGGGTAGCGCCGGCTGCCCTGCGCAAACGCGCGCCGGTACGCATCAACCTGCTGGAGCGCGTTCACGCCGCGTACGCTGAGGGTCTTGAACACGCCGTGGTCGGCCTGCACGCCGGCCCGTTGCGCCTCCGGCGAGGGTGGGCGTGGCAGCGCTGGGACCTGGGCGGTTGCCTCCAGCAGCCCGGCGACCTTCAGTTCGTCCACGAGCAGCGCGTTCTCCGGTGTCATCAGCAAGGGCCGGATGCTCGCCAGCGCCGCCCGCGCAGCGTCCACGCGGCCAGCCTGGTGCAGGGCCAGTGCCCACCAGCCGGCGCCGATGCCGAGAAAGAGCCAGACCGCAGGGCCCGCCGAGGCCTGCGTGACCCTGGCTTCGAGCCAGGGCGTGAGTCGGTCAAGGGCACCGGGCTGCCGGTCCCGCACCTGCAGGATGCCGAGCGCAAAGTCCCGCCAGGGCGCCAGCCCGGGGTTGTCGAAATGGCCAGCATGGGTTGATAGCAGCGACCGGGCGGCCTGCGGCGAGCCGGCGCGCGCCTCCCGCAACGCGAGGTCCAGCCATTGCATCGCGGCCCCTTGGCCGGCATCGATGAGGCGTGCGCGCAACCGTTCGGCTTGCTCGTGTTCGCCTGCCTCCTGGCAGACCGCCATGCACCGCATGTCGAAAGTGCCCGGCGCGAGCGACTCGGCGGTGTCCCGCCACGGCGCCAGGCCGACCAGCGCGGCGTCCAGGCGCCCCTCGGCGGCCCAGGTCTTGGCTTCGCGCACCGCCAGGTCCCACATGATCTTCACCTCGTTCCCCGCAGCCACCAGGCGCCACATCCTGGCGATGCCTTCGCGCACCTTGGCCGGGTCGCCCAGGGCTTCGGCCGCCAGGATCGCCGCGAAGAGCAGGGGACTCGCCGCGCCGGCAAACGGGCCGTTGCTCATCTCGTCGGGTGGGAAGTCCGGAACCACGAACGAGAGGCTGGCCAGGCTGCGCAACAGTTTGCCGACGCCGTCCAGCGCTGCGGGCAGCGCCTGCGGCGGCGCCAGCAGGCGCCGCCGCAGGTCCGCGAGCGAGGCCTGCCAGGCCTCGGCACTGTCGCTCTCGTCCCACAGCTCCTTCAGTTCGGATTCGTCGCCACCCACGCGTTCCAGCACGGCAAGCGCCCGTTTCACCAGCGGCTGCGGCGGCGTCAGCCGGGTGCGCGCAATCCAGTCCTCGGCGATTTCGGGGCAACTCTCCTCCCCCGCTTGGCCACGCAACCGGGCGATCACTTCGATGGCCGCCAGGGCCTCGGTCGCCTGAGGCGCTTCCAGATAGCCATCGCGCTCGTCGAGGACCGCATCCAGCGCGGCTTCGATCAGCGACAGATCGTCTACCTCCTCCAGGCCGTGGACCCAATCGAGGGCGTCGTCATTGCCGAAGGCTTCATGGCTCCAGGCTCCCATGGCGGTTTGCCGGCGCTGGCCGGTGTGGTGGTGATGGCGACACAGTGTAGGAAGCGGCAGGCATCACCTCATTGGCGCTATTCACATCCTCAGTTCATCCGCTGCGCCTGCAGTTCATCCAGCGCGGCCCGCGCTTGATCGCAGGCGCCTGGAAGGGAGCGAGTCCATTGCCGAAACTGACTCCATCGAACAAGCAATCACGCGGTTCGAAACCCGCCAAACGGAGTCCATCATGAGCCTGCAAACCACACTCTTCGCCGCTGTTGCCGCCCTGGCCTTCTCTGCCGCCGCCCAGGCCGCCCCGCAAGCCACCGTCAAGCTGGAACGCGTCGTCGTCACCGGCAAGGCCACCCGCGAAGTCGCCCAACTGCCGCGCGTCGTCGTGACCGGCTACGCCCAACGTGAAGTTGCCCAGCTGCCGCGCGTCGTCATCGTCGGTTTCAGCGAAGCCACGCTGGCCCGCCAGACCCTGGCTGCCGCCAAGACCAGCACCAAGCGCATCTGAACCAGGCGTCGTCTCTCATGCACACGACGTCTTTTTCCACCGCCGCCGAGCCGAATCGCCAACGCTGCTGAGTCAGCGCTGACGCTTCGGCTCGGTGTTTTTTTGCGCATATCGATGCGCCCAATGCTTCGTGGCCCAACGCGGCCAGCGTTCCTAGAGTGCGACGCTTTCCAGCTCGCGATTCCAGGGACATGCAGTACCGCCCTCACCTTCTGAACACCCTCGCTGCCGCCCTCGCCGCAGCGCTCCTCCCCGCAGCACACGCCGCCGACGTCAACACGCTGGACCGCGTCGAGGTGACAGCCCAGCGCCGGGCCGAGTCCGCCCAGGACGTGGGCATCGCCATCAGCGTGCTGTCCGGCGACGAACTCAAGGCGAAGGGCATCAACCAGATCAACCAGTTGCAGGGCGAGCTGCCCAGCCTGGAGATCGAGCCGGCGTTCGGCAGCGGCCAGGCCCAGTTCCGCATCCGCGGCATCGGCTTCCAGGACTACGGCAGCAACAACGCGTCGCCGGTGGGCGTGTACGTGGACGAGGTCGGCTACGCCTTCCCGGTGCAGACGCAAGGCCTGCTGTTCGACCTGGAGCGCGTGGAAGTGCTGCGCGGGCCGCAGGGCACGCTGTACGGCAAGAACACGACGGCGGGCGCCATCAACCTGCTGTCGCGCCGGCCCACCCGCCAGGCCGAGGCGGGCTTCAGCCTGGGGCTGGGTTCGCATGCCGCCGTGCAGGCCCAGGGTTATCTGTCCGGCCCGATCAGCGACGGCGTGCGCGGGCGGATCTCGGTGGCCAGCGAGCGCGGTGGCGCCTGGCAGACCAACCGCCTGACCGGCGAAAAGCTCGGCGACCAACGCGTGGACGCCGTGCGCGGCCAGTTGGAGGTGGACCTCACGCGCGATCTGCAGGCGCGCCTGAGCATCAGCCACAACCAGGACCGTTCCGACGCGCAGGGGCTCTACGTCTTCACGCCGCGCAGCCACACCAGCCAAGCGGCAGACACCGACCCCACCCGCACCGGCTGGGGCCTGCAGAGCGACTTCGCGCAGCTCATCGGCGTCGGCCCCGGCGCCAAGCCCGGGCGGGACAACGAGGCCACCAACGTCTCGCTGACGCTGGACTGGAACCTCGGCGGCGCCAAGCTCACCAGCATCACCGCCCACCAGCGCTTCACCCGCCACGAGCTGGGCGACTGGGACGGCACCGCCGTCAACCACTCCGACGTCTACTGGCAGGACAGCGCCCGTGTGACGACGCAGGAGCTGCGCCTGGCCTCCGGCCCGCAGGCCGCGCTGCCCTGGGTTGTAGGCGCCTACTACGCCAAGGAAGGCCTGGACGAGGACTGGCGCACCGACTTCCGCCACGACTACGGCCTCATCACGCGCACCCAGTACGCCCAGGACGGTCGCACCCGCGCCGTGTTCGGCCAGGTGGACGTGCCGCTCGCCGCGCAGTGGACGCTGGTGGCCGGCCTGCGCCAGGAGCGCGAGACCCGCAGCGTGCACGACTTCAGCACCGGCACCACGCCGGTCATCCAGGGCCTGGGCGTCAGCGGCGCAGCCTCTTCGCTGACCAGCAACCAGACCTCCGGCAAGCTGGCCCTGCAGTTCAAGCCCGAGGCCGGCACGCTACTGTATGCATCGCTGAGCCGCGGGCTGAAGTCCGGCGGCATCACGGCGCACAACACCTTCAACACCTTCGCGCTGACACCCTTCCAGCCCGAGAAGCTCGTCGCGCTGGAAGCCGGCGTGAAGGCGGACGTGAGCCGCCAGCTGCGCATCAACGCCGCCCTCTTCCACTACGACTACCGCGACCAGCAGTTCCAGGACGTCACCACCTCGCCCACCGGCGCGCTGATCGGCAAGATCATCAACATTGCCCGCTCCAAGGTGGACGGCGGCGAGGGCGAGCTGCAGTGGAAGCCGCTGGCGGGCCTGAGCATCGGCCAGTCGCTGGGCTACAAGCACGCGGTGTTCAAGGACTTCAACTCGCCGCTGCTGGGCAACCTGTCCGGCCACGCCCAGTTCATCCCCAAGCTCAGCTACGGCGGCTCCGTGGCCTACGCCTGGCAGGCCAGCGGGCTGGACCTGAAGCTGGCCGGCGACTACAGCTACCGCAGCAGCTACCCGTCGTGGCTGAACCGGCTCAATGTCGACGGCGGCAACGCGTACGACATTCCGGCCTACTGGCTGGCGAACGCACGGCTGGAGATCGCGCCCGCCAACTCGCCCTGGCAGGCAACCCTCGGCGTGCGCAACCTGTTCGACCGCCACTACGACCTGACGCGCAACTTCTTCGGCAACCGCCCCAGCACGGCCGATGACCTCAACGTGGCCGCCGCCGGCCAGCCGCGCACCTGGCAAGCCACGGTCAGCTACGCCTACTGACTATGCTGACGCCATGGCGCAAGACGAACTCGGCAACCCGCTGCTGGACGACACCCCCGAGCTGATTGCGGGGCTGAACGACTTCGTCGGCGGCTTTCTCGCCTACGAGACGCGGGCCGAACGCATCCTGGCCACCGCCGCAGCCTTTCCCGGCTCGGTGCTGGCCCAGGTGTATGCCGGCTGGCTGTGGATGTTCCTGGAGGCGCCCGAGGCGCCGGCCAGGGCGCAGCCCTTCCTGGACGCAGCCCGCGCAGCGCTCGTGCCCGGCACGACAGCCGCCCATGAGCGCGAGCGGGAACACGTCGAGCTGCTGGCAAGCTGGATCTCGGGCGACACCGCCGCCGTCGAGGCGCGCAGCGCCGCGCTGACGGCACGCTTCCCGCACGACCTCGCCGTCGTCAAGCTGGCCCAGTACCTCGCCTTCAACCGCGGCGACGCGCCAGCCATGCTGCGCGGCATCCTGGCCGTGCTGCCGGCCAACGCCCACAACGCCCATGCCCACGGCATGGCCGCCTTTGCCTACGAGCAGGCCCACCGACTGGATGAGGCCGAGGCTGCCGCACGGCTGGCCCTGACGCTGAAGCGCCGCGAGCCCTGGGCACAGCATGCCCTGGCCCATGTGCTGCTCACGCGCGGCCGGGTGGACGAGGGCACGCGCTTCCTCGAAGGCGTGCAGGCCACCTGGACGGACCTGAACTCCTTCATGCTCACCCACCTGTGGTGGCATCTGTGCCTGTTCTACCTCGCGCGCGGCCGCAACGCCGAGGCGCTGGCGGCCTACGACCGCGAGGTCTGGGGCGTGTCGCCGGGCTACTCGCAGGACCAGATCGGCGCCGTGCAGCTACTGGCCCGGCTGGAGTGGGTGGGCATCGACGTGGGCCCGCGCTGGCAGCAGCTCGCCGAGCACCTGGCCGCGCGCGCCGAAGACACGACCGAGCCCTTCCTGAGCCTGCTCTACCTCTACGGCCTCGCGCGCGCCGGCCGCGCCGAAGCCCACACGCTGCTCGCCGCCATCGCCACGCAAGCTATCCGCGCCGATGGCGAACGCCGCGCCACCTGGGCCGAAGCCGCCCTGCCCGCCGCACAAGGCCTGATCGCGCTGGCCAAGGGCGACGCCGCCGGCGCCGACCGCGCGCTGTCCCAGGCCCTGCCGCGCCTGGCCCGCATCGGCGGCAGCCACGCGCAGCGCGACCTGTTCGCCCAGCTGCAGATCGAAGCCGCCACGCAGGCCGGCGCCTGGGGCGACGCCCAGCAGGCGCTGGAGCTGCGCCGCCTCGTGGACCCGCGGGACGTGCCCGTCAACGCCCGCCTGGCCGTGCTGTACGAGCGCCTGGGGCTGCCCGGCCTCGCGGCCGACGCGCGCGCGCTCGCCGCATGAGGCGCCTGCTCGCCGCTCTGCTGTTCGCGCTGTGCCTGCCCGCCATGGCCGGCACGCTGCGCGTCGCGCTGCAGCTGGAGCCTCCGCTGCTGGACCCCACCGTCGGCGCCGCCGCGCCCATCAGCGAGGTCGTCTACGGCAACCTGTTCGAAAGCCTCGTCACGCTGGCCGAGAACGGCGAGCCGCGCCCGCGCCTGGCCGAGCGCTGGGACATCGCCGCCGACGGCCTCGGCATCCGCTTCCAACTGCGTGCCGGCGTGCACTTTCACGACGGCACGCCCTTCGACGCCAGCACCGCCAAGTTCGCGCTGGACCGCGCCCGCGCCGCCAACTCGGGCAACCCGCAGCGCAGCCTGCTGGACGCGATCGAGGCCATCACCGCGCCGGACCCACTGACGCTGGAGATCCGTCTCAAGCGCCGCGACGGCGGCCTGCTGCAAAGCCTGGGCAGCGCGGCCTTCGTCATCGTGGCGCCCGCCACGGTGGCCACCAACCCGACAAAGCCCAACGGCACCGGCCCCTGGCGCTTCGTGCGCTGGCAGCGCGGCAACACCATCGAACTGGCCCGCTTCGACGGCTACTGGGGCGACAAGGCCAGTCTCGACGGTCTCAGCTACCGCTTCATCGCCGACCCCTCGGCCGCCTACGCCGCGGTGATGGCCGGCGACATCGACCTCTTCGCCAACTTCCCCGCGCCCGAGCACCTGGCGCAGATCAAAGCGGACCAGCGCTTCGCGCTGCAGGTGGGCATCAGCGAAGGCGAGACGCTGCTGTCCACCAACCACCGCCACGCGCCGCTGAACCAGCTCGCCGTGCGCCGCGCCATCGCGCTGGCCATCGACCGCAAAGCCCTCATCGACGGCGCGATGTTCGGCTACGGCACGCCCATCGGCAGCCACTTCTCGCCGCGCCACAGCGCCTATATCGACCTGACGGGCAACAGCCCGCACGACCCGGCCCAGGCCCGCAAGCTGCTGGCCGAGGCCGGCTTTGACAACGGCCTGACGCTCAGCCTCAAGCTGCCGCCCACGGCCTACGCGCGCCGCAGCGGCGAGATCCTGGCGAGCCAGCTGGCCGCCGTCGGCATCCGCACCCGCGTCGAGAACCTGGAGTGGGCGCAGTGGCTGGACCAGGTCTTCGTGCGGCACGACTTCGACCTCACCGTCGTGGCCCACACCGAGCCGCTGGACTACGGCATCTACGGCCGCGACGACTACTACTTCGGCTATCACAGCGACCGCGTGCAAGCCCTGCTGCGCACGCTGGGCGAGCAGACCGCGCCGCTCGAGCGCCGCGCGACGCTGCAGGCCCTGCAACGCCAGTTGAGCGACGACGCCGTCAACGGCTTCCTGTTCCAGTACCCGCGCCTGCAGGTGCGGCGTGCCGGGCTGGCGGGCGTGCAGGTCAACGCGGTGGGCAGCCTGGAACTGGCCGGCGCCACACTGGACGGCGCCAACGCCGGCAACGCACAAGGTCGCGGCGGTGTGCCACGCGCCGTGGCGGGCGCCGCGCTGGTGCTGTTGGTGCTGGGCCTGGCCGCGCTGCTGCGCCGCGCCGAACCGCGCTGGCTGCTGGGCCGGCTGGCGGCGCTGCTGCTGACGCTCACGGTCGCCAGCGTCATCATCTTTGCGCTGGTGCAGGTGGCACCCGGCGACCCGGCCCGCTACGTGCTGGGCATCCAGGCCGATGAGCAGGCCGTGGCGCAGCTGCGCGAACAGCTCGGCCTGAACGCGCCGGCGCTGACGCGCTACGCCCGTTGGATCGGCGCGCTGCTGCAGGGCGATCTCGGCAACAGCCTGACCTACCAGGTGCCCGTCACGCAGCTGCTGGCCGAGCGCCTGCCGCTGACCATGCCGCTGGCGGCGCTGGCACTGCTGACGGCGCTGGCCGTCGCGCTGCCGGCCGCACTGCTGGCGGCGCGACGCCCGGGTGGCCTGGCGGACCGCGCGGTGGGCGTGTTCAGCCAGCTCGGCGTGTCGGTGCCGGACTTCTGGCTGGGCGTCATGGGCGCCTGGCTGTTCGCCGTGGCGCTGCGCTGGCTGCCGGCGGGCGGCTTCGCGGGCTGGGATGCCGGCCTGGTCGAGGGCCTGCGCTCGCTGGCCCTGCCCGCGCTGGCACTGGCGCTGCCGCAGGCCGCCATCCTCACGCGCGTGCTGCGCGGCGCGCTGGCGGAGCTGGCTCACGCCGAGTTCCTGCGCACCGCGCGGGCCAAGGGCGCGAGCCGCTGGCGCGTGCTGTGGCGCCACGCGCTGCCCAACGCGGGCCTGCCGGTGCTGACGCTGCTGGGCCTGCAAACGGCTTATCTGCTGGCCGGCTCGGTCATCGTGGAGAACGTGTTCTTCCTGCCCGGCGTCGGCCGCCTGCTGTTCCAGGCCGTCACGGCGCACGACCTGGTGCTGGTGCAGAGCCTGGTGCTGGTGCTGGTGGCGCTGGGCGTGGGCGTGTCGGCCCTCGTTGAGCTGGCCGCCCGTGCGGCGGACCCACGGCTGGCGCGGCGCGGAGGTGGCGCATGAACCGCAAGCTGATCGCGGGCCTGGCGCTGGCCGCCGCCTTCGTCGTCACGGCGCTGCTGTCCCTCGTCTGGACGCCCGCGCCGCTGGATCACCTCGCCATCGCCGAGCGCCTGCTGCCGCCCGGCGCCACCCACTGGCTGGGCACCGACCACCTCGGCCGCGACGTGCTGTCGCTGCTGATGCGCGGCGCGGCCACGTCGCTGGGCGTCGCGGCGCTGGCCGTGACGCTGGGCGCCCTCATCGGCGTGCCGCTGGGCCTGTGGGCGGCTGCGCGCGCGGGCTGGCCCGACGAGTTGCTGATGCGCGGCAACGACATCGTCTTCGCCTTCCCGCCGCTGCTGCTGGCTGTGCTGCTGACGACGGCGCTGGGGCCGGGCGCCGTCAGCGCCATCCTGGCCGTGGGCGTGTTCAACGTGCCGGTGTTCGCCCGCGTGGCGCGTGGCCTGGCGCTGCCGCTGTGGCAGCGCGAGTTCGTGCTGGCCGCGCGCGTGGCGGGGAAAAGCGGCGAGCGCATCTCGCGCGAGCACGTGCTGCCCAACCTGGCCGGCGGGCTCATCGTGCAGCTCAGCCTGCAGTTGTCTCTGGCGCTGCTGGCCGAGACGGGCCTGTCGTACATCGGCCTGGGCACGCAGCCGCCGCAGCCGAGCTGGGGCCGCATGCTGGCCGACGCGCAGACGCTGACGGCGCTGTCGCCCACGCTGGCCCTCTTCCCCGGCCTCGCCGTCGCGCTGGCCGTGCTGGCCTTTCACCTGCTGGCCGACGGCCTGCGCGAGCGGCTGGACCCGCACGGAGACTCGCGATGAGCGTGCCACCGCTGCTGCAGCTGGAGGGCTTGAGCGTCAGCCTGGGCGGCCGCGCGCTGCTGCAGGACCTCAGCCTCGCGCTCAAGCCGGGCGAGGTGCTGGGCCTCGTGGGCGAGTCGGGTTCGGGCAAGTCGCTGACGGCGCTGGCCATTGCCGGCCTGCTGCCGCCGCGTGCGGAGGTCGGCGGCCAGGTGCGGCTGGATGGCGAAGCGCTGCTGGCACTGCCTGAACGCGAGATGGACGCGCGGCGTGGCGCGGCGCTGGGCCTGGTGTTCCAGGAGCCGATGAATGCGCTGAACCCGCTGATGACGCTGGGCCAGCAAGTGGCCGAGGCGCTGCGCCTGCACCGCCCCACTTCACGGCGTGCGGCGGCCGAGGCGGCTGAACAGGCGCTGGCGCGCGTGGGCCTGCCCGGCGCGGCGGGCCGCTACCCGCACGAACTCTCGGGCGGCCAGCGCCAGCGCGGCGTCATCGCCATCGCGATGGCGCTGCGGCCCCGCCTGCTGATCGCCGACGAGCCCACCACGGCGCTCGACGTGCGCACGCAGGCGCAGATCCTGGCGCTGCTGCGCGAGCTGGTGCACGAACAGGGCGGCAGCCTGCTGCTCATCAGCCACGACCTGCCGCTGGTGGCCGGCGTGGCCGACCGAATCGCGGTGCTTCAGGGTGGGCGCCTGGTTGAGCAAGGGCCAGCGCTGGACTTGCTGCGGTCGCCACAGACGGCTACTACCTCCTCACTGATCGCCGCCTCGGCACTGCCCGCACGCGAACCACAGGTTGTGTCTCCCGGCGAGCCGCTGCTCGACGCACGCGGCCTGGTGCGTGAGTACCGGCACGGCGGCGGCCTGCTGCAGCGCGCCACCGTGCACCGGGCGCTGGACGGGGTGTCGCTGACGGTGATGCCGGGCGAGCGCGTCGGGCTGGTGGGCGAGTCGGGCTGCGGCAAATCCACGTTGCTGCGCGCGCTGCTCGGCCTGGAGCCGCTGCAGGCCGGCGAGATCAGCCTGGGCGGCCAGCGCTTCAGCGGCACCGAGCGCGCGCTGCGCCGGCAGATGCAGATCGTCTTCCAGGACCCGGCCGGCAGCCTGGACCCGCGCTGGCGCGCCTGGGAACTGGTGGCCGAGCCCCTGGCCCTGCTGGACCCCGTGCCCAGCCGCGCCGAGCAGCGCCGCCGTGCCGAGGCCTGGCTGGCACAGGTGGGCCTCGGCGCAGATTCAGCCGAGCGCTTCGCCCACCAGTTCTCGGGCGGCCAGCGCCAGCGCCTGGCGATCGCCCGTGCGCTGATCGTGGAGCCCGCGCTGCTGGTGCTGGACGAGGCGGTGTCGGCGCTGGATGTCAGCGTGCGCGGGCAAATCCTTGCGTTGCTGGAGCAGCTGTGCCGCGAGCAAGGCAGCGCGCTGCTGTTCGTCACGCATGACCTCGGCGTCGTGCGTGCGGCGACGGACAGGCTCTACGTGATGCAGGCCGGCCGGCTCATCGAGAGCGGGCCGACGGTGGAGGTTTTTGCGCGGCCGCGCGAGGCCTACACGGCCGAGCTGCTGGCGGCCACGCCCGACCTCGCCCGCGTGCTCGCCGACCGGGATCAGCCGCGGCCGGCTTCGTAGACGGCGCGGGCGATGGCGCGGGCCAGGCAGTCCGCCGCCGCAGAACCCAGGCGCCCCAGCTGCACCGCGCGTGCGTTGCCTTCGCCCAGCGGAGCAGCGCCCGACGCCAGCGCAAACACCGTGTCGCCATCGAACGGCGTGTGTGCCGGCCGCACGGCGCGGGCGATGCCGTCCTGGGCCATCATCGCCAGCCGCTTGCACTCGGCCGTCGTCAGGTCGGCGTTGCAGGCCACGACGGCCAGCGTCGTGTTGGCGCCCGCCTGAGTGCGGCCCAGCTCGGCCAGGCGCGACAGGTCGGGCAGCGGGTCGATGACCGGGGCGTGTCCGTCGGGCCGGTGGCCGCCGAACTCGCCGTCGATCTCGAAGGGCCACGCCCAGAAGCTCTCGCCATCGGGCATGTGGGCGGAGCCGATGGGGTTGGCCGCCACCAGCGCGCCGACGACGAACCCGTCCCCCAGGTCCAGCGACGCCGAGCCGATGCCGCCCGGCCGGTAGCCCGCCATCGCGCCACGGCCCGCGCCCACGCGGCCAAGGGCGAAGGGCCTGCCCGCCACCACCACCGCTTGCTGGCCCCACAGCCGGTACGGCGGGTCCAGGCCCCAGGCCTTGTCGCCACGGTTGCCGAGGTCGTGCAGCACGGCCGCCGGCACGACGGGGATGGCCGGCGAACCGGGCTTGAGCTTCAGGCCCTTGCCCTGATTGGACAGCGCGGCCACCACGCCATCGGCTGCGGCCAGGCCGAAGACCGAGCCGCCCGCCAGCGCGATGGCATGCACGCGGCCGACGAGGTTCTCGGGCGCCAGCGCTTCGGTCTCCCGTGTGCCGGGGCCGCCGCCGCGCACGTCCACGGCCGCGGCCCAGAAACCGTCGACCAGCAGCACCGTGGCGCCGGAGCGCACGGCTTCGTCGGTGACGTGGCCGACCGTGAGGCCGGGCACATCGGTGATCAGGTTGAGAGGACCAGGGCGGACAGCAGTCATTGAGTGGGCAGCCGTGCCACGAAGGCGGCGACATCGGCCGCCGAGCGCGCCGGGATCTCGCGCTGCGGCAGGTGGCCGATGCCGGGGTAGACGATCAGCTCGGCCCCCGCGATGGCCGCGGCGAAGCGGCGCGAGTGCTCGACCGGCAGGATGGTGTCCACCTCGCCGTGCAGCACGAGGGTGGGCAGATGCAGGCCGGCGAGCAGCTCGGCGGTGACCGGTGTCTGGGCGCCCGGGGCGACGGACATCAGGATGGGACGGTGCCCAGGATAGCGCTGGTACAGCGCCCAGCGGTCCACCAGCTCGTCGGTGATCAGCGCCTTGTCGCCGACCTGCGCGCTCAGGCCCTGGCGGATCAGCGGCCGGTTGTCGATGCGCGCCAGCGCCGCGCGGCCCAGCGGGTGCGCCAGGATGCGGAAGGCCAGCGACGGCGTGCTGGCCGGCATGGGCCAGCCAGCGGCGTCCACCAGCACGAGGCCGCGCAGGGTCTGCGGCGCTAGCAACGCCGCCTGCCAGGCCACGCCGCCGCCCATGGAGTTGCCCGCGAGCACGAAGGGCGGCAGCTGCAGGCGCTGCGCAAAGTCGATCACCAGGCGGGCCAGCGCCTCGCGGTCCAGCACGGTGCCCTCGGGCGCCGCGGTGAGGCCGTGGCCGGGCAGGTCCAGGCTGATGACGCGGTGGCCAGCCTTCAGCTCGGCGGCCCAGCCCTCCCAGGTCGAGTAGGCGTCGCCATAGCCGTGCAGCAGCAACAGCACCGGGGCATCCGCGCGCCCCTCGTCGCGGTAGTGCAGGCGCAGGCCCGGGCTCAGCTCCAGATAGCGGTCGGCCGGCGTAGCCCAGCGGGCCTCCAGCTCGGCGGCCGGCAGGTCCGGTGCGCGCAGCCACAGGAAGGCAGCCACCGCCACGGCAACGAGGATGAGCAGCAGGGTCAGCAGTGGCAGCACGAGGGTCTTGAACAGCAAGGCAAGCTCCGGTCGAGGGACGGCAAAGCCTGCGAGCCTAGGCGCTGAGCCCGGCGCCGCCAAACGCGCATTCCGAGGCTGCTTAGTCGCTGCCAGCGCGGCATCACGGTTGACCCAGGATGTCGATCAGCCGCGCGCGGTCGAAGCCGATGACACGCTGGCCGCGCACCATCAGCGTGGGCGTGCCCGCGGCGCCCAGGGCCTGGTAGTCAGCCAGGCAGGTGGCGTCCCGCTCGATGAAGCATTCCTGGAACGGAATGCCCTGCTGGGTCATCCAGCGCCGCGCGGCCAGGCACCAGGGGCAGGTCTCGGACGAGATCATGCGGATATCGCCCGGCTTCACGCGCTGCGCGAGCAGTTGTCCGTCCTGGCCGGCCAGATGGCCACGCCAGGCCCAGGAAGCCAACGCCGTCAACGCGATGACGACAAGCAGCGAAAGCGGGGGCCACTTCATGCCCCGATGCTAGTGCCGCCTCAATAGACCTCTGGAACGATGATGTCGCCCGCCACCGGGTGGCGGATGTAGTCCTCGCGGCGCTCGCGGGCGGGCAGCTCGATGTCGCTGTGCGGCACCTCTTCGTAGGGCATTTGCGACAGCAGGTGGTGGATGCAGTTCAGCCGCGCACGCTTCTTGTCGTCGGCCGGCACAACCCACCACGGCGACTCGGGCGTGTGGGTGCGCTCCAGCATCACCTCCTTGGCCTTGGTGTATTCCTCCCAGCGGCGGCGGGATTCCAGGTCCATGGGGCTCAACTTCCACTGCTTGAGCGGGTCGTGGATGCGGCCCAGGAAGCGCACGCGCTGCTCGTCGTCGCTGATGGAGAACCAGTACTTGATGAGCTGGATGCCCGAGCGCGCCAGCATGCGCTCGAACTCCGGCGCGGAGCGGAAGAACTCCTCGTACTGCTCGTCCGTGCAGAAGCCCATCACGCGCTCCACGCCGGCGCGGTTGTACCAACTGCGGTCGAACAGCACGATCTCACCGGCCGCCGGCAGGTGCGACACATAGCGCTGGAAATACCACTGCGTGCGCTCGCGGTCGTTGGGTGCCGGCAGCGCGGCCACGCGGCACACACGCGGGTTCAGCCGCTGCGTGATGCGCTTGATGACGCCGCCCTTGCCCGCCGCATCGCGCCCCTCGAACAGGATGACGACCTTGTGGCCGCTGTGCTGCACCCAGTCCTGCAGCTTGACCAGCTCACTCTGCAACCTGAACAGCTCGCGGAAATAGCGCTTGCGCTCGATCAGGGCCTCAGCCGGCGCGTCGCTGGCCATCTCGCCGTAATCGCGGTCTTCCAGTTCGAGCTCCAGCTCCTCGTCGAAATCGTCCTGCAGGTCGCGGTGAATGCGCTTCACCAGCTCGTCTTCGATGTGGCTCACAACGGCTCCCGGCCGCAACAGCGGCTGTAGGCCGCGAGCCTACGCGGGCGACATGGCGGGGCTGTGACAAGGGGCTTGACGGTTGCGTTTACACGCGTAATCATTCGTCATCGTTTACGGCCGTAATCAATGACCCATCCGTCCACCCCCATCAGCGACGCCGAAGCCCAGGTCATGCGCCTGCTCTGGCAACGCGCACCGCAGGCTGCCGACGAAATCGCCGAGGTGCTGGCCCCCCAGCAAGGCTGGCAGCTCGCCACCGTGAAGACGCTGCTGAACCGCCTGTTGAAGAAAGGCGCCGTCACCGCCGAGCGCGACGGCCGGCGCTTTCTGTACGCCCCCGCCGTGCCCGAAGACGCCTGGGTGGCCGACACGGGCCTGTCGCTGATCGACCGGCTGTTCGGCGGGCGGCTGGCGCCGCTGGTGGCGCAGTTCGCATCGGAGCGCAAGCTGAACGCGGACGACATCGCGGCGTTGAAGGCGCTGCTGAAGGAGCAGGGCCATGACTGAGGCATGGCTCGCCCTGCTCGCTCGACAGGCGCTGCTTTTCAGCGCGGCCATCCTGCTGCTGGGGGCGCTGCGGCCGGTGCTGCTGAAGCGCCTGGGTGCGGCGGCCGTCTACGCGGCTTGGCTGCTCGTGCCGGCGCTGCTGCTGACGCCCGCCCTGCCCCGGCCGGCGCAGGAGCCGCTGAGGCTGGTGCTGCAGGCCACGGGCACACAGGCTGTACCGACGCTGCCCGCGTTGCCGGGGCCACCGACAGACACGGCGGCGTTCTGGCTGGCGCTGTGGTTGGCGGGCGCCGGGCTGGTGGCCCTGGCTCAAGCCCATCGGCAATGGCGACTCGCCCGCCTGGGCAGCCACCTGCCGGCCGGCAGCAGCCCCGCACTCGTCGGCCTGCTGAGGCCACGCATCGCCCTGCCCGCCGATTTCGAGCAGCGCTTCCCGCCTGCGCAGCGCGAACTCATCCTGGCCCACGAGCAGGTGCACCGCGAGCGCCTGGACAACCTCTGGAACCTGCTGGCCTGCGGGCTCACGGCCCTGCACTGGTGGAACCCGCTGGCCTGGTGGGCCGCGCGGCGCTTCCAGGCTGACCAGGAACTGGCCTGCGATGCCGCGGTGCTGGCCTCACGGCCGGGCGCGTTGGCCGACTACACCCGCGCGCTGCTGGCCGCCCACGATCTTCACAGCCTCGGCGCGCCACTGGCGAGCCGCTGGGGCAGCTCCCACCCTCTCGTCGAAAGGATTGCCATGTTGAACCGCCCCCACTTCTTGTCGCGCCGCCGTGGCGCCGCCCTCGGGCTGGCACTGCTGGGCATCGCCGGCCTGGCCTATGCAGCGCAGAGCACGGCACCGGCATCGCCGGCCGAGGCCGCGGCACAGCAGAAGGTGGAGATCCGCCTCAACGTGTCGTCAGGCGAGTTCAAGGCCGCGCCGCGGCTGATCACGACGCTGGGCGCACGCAGCAGCCTGCAGTGGGGCGCCACGGCGGCCGACAGCTGGCGGCTGGACTTCACGGTCACGCGCACAGACGACGGCAAGCTGCAGGTGCTGACCCAGCCCAGCTACGGCGGCAAGGCCCTGGGGGAGCACAAGGGCATGCTCGCATCCGGCGAATCATTCGGGCACAGGATCGGTGGCAGCGACGGTGTCCCGGCTCTGCAGATGACGCGCGTCGTCACGCTGCTGCCGGCGGACTTTCAAATGCCAGGGAAGTCAGCTGCGAACTCAAAGCCCTGACGGCGCTGCAGCGCGATCAGTAGGGCTACCCGGGCGCCTTTGCCAAGGCCCTTACAGTCGCGCCCTCCCCCGCCCTGCCCTTTCCCTGAGACATGAGCCTCGCCGACCTCCGAGCGGCCCTGAACGCCGAGCTGTCGGCCACGCCCGAGTACTACGACTTCAAGGTACTGCACACCGAGCGTGACGGCACGCTGTGGCGGGTGACGCTGGAGCCCGGCTATGTGTTCGCCGAGGGCCAGCGGCCCGGCGCCGCGTCGGCCCAGGCGCTGCTGGACGACAGCCTGGACGGTGCCGCGGCCTGGTGGGGCGCGCCTGCCAAAGGTGGTGCAAGCGTGCTGGCGGTGGTGGCCGAGGACGACCAACTGGTGCTGCAGAACGCCAGCAGCCCGCCGCCGCCCGCCGGGCATCTGATCCGCCTCTACCCCACGCGCTTCCTGAACGCCGTGGCCGATGCCTGGTGGGACACGCCCTGGGCCGAGCAGGCGCTCGCCTGCCTGCCCGACCTGTCGCGCCCGCAGCCACTGCGCGGCGGCACGGCGCTGACGGGCGAGCCCTTCCGCTGGCTGCGCCCGGCCCAGCGCGCGGCGCTGGCGTTGGCGGGCTACAGCAGCGGCTTCCTGTGGGGGCCACCGGGCACGGGCAAGACCACCACGCTGGGTGTGTTGCTGGCAGAGTACCTGGACCGCAACCCGCACGCCCGCGTGCTGCTGCTGTCCACCACCAACCAGGCGGTGGACCAGGCCACGCTGGCCGTGGACAAGGCCTTGCAGAAAGGCCGGCGTGAACACTTGCGCGAGGCCGTGCAGCGCCTGGGCACGCGCTTCGACGCCGCCGCCTACGAAGGCCGCGAACACCTCATCCCGACGCAAGACCGGGAGCTGATCACGCGGCTGGCCCGCGCGGAAGCCGGCCGGCCGTCGGCCCGCGATGCACTCGCGCTGAAGGCCTGGGCCGACCGCGTGGCGGGGCTGCGCGACGAGCTGCGCAGCGCGTCGCTGAAGGTGTTGCAGCGCTGCCGCCTGGCCAGCATGACCACCACGCGCGCGGCCTTCACGCTGAAAGCCCTGCGCGAGCTGGCACCCGATGGCGAGCCGCCCTTCGACCTGCTGGTGTTCGACGAAGCCAGCCAGGTGAGCCTGGCACATGCGCTGGTGCTGATGCCGCTGGGCCGGGCGCGCCTCTTCGCGGGCGACCCGCAACAGCTCTCGCCGGTGCTGCGCAGCGACGACCGCCTGGCGCGGCGCTGGCTGGGCCGCTCGGCCTTTGCGGAGATGCCGCGCGGCGGGGCGTCCGTTGCGCTGCTGGACGAGCAGTCGCGCATGGCGCCGCCCATCGGCGAGCTGGTCAGCCAGTTGTTCTACGACGGCGCGCTGCGCGTGGCGGCGGACGCGGCAGCGTCGCCCGACTGGCAGGCGGCCCGCCAACGTCAGCTGGGCGACATCGCCGCCGACGTGCATGTGCATGTACACCGCGTGAAGACGGATGGCGGCTGGGTGGCCGCCGAACGCGGGCCGGTGCGGCGAGAGTCAGCCGAGGCGATTGCCGAGTTGCTGGAACGCGCGCTGGCCAGCGGCCAGTGGCAGCCGCAGGAGCTGATCGTGCTGACGCCCTTCCGCGCCCAGCGCGCGCTGATCCGCCAGCGGCTGCGCGCACGGGGCCTGCCGGAGTCGCTGCGCGTCAGCACCGTGCATCGCGCCCAGGGCAGCGAGGCGCCCGTGGTGCTGTTCGACCCCGCCGACGGCGCCCAGCCCTTCCTGCATGGCGAGGAGGCGCAGCGCCTGCTCAACGTGGGCTTGAGCCGCGCCCAGGCCAAGCTGGTGCTGTTCGTGTCGCCGGCCGATGCGGCGAGCCCGCTGCTGGCGCCGCTGGTGCAGCGGCTGCGCCTGGCCGGCGACACCCGCGAGGCCCAGCCGTTGCTGGAATTGGCGCGGGAGCCGGGCTTCCCGGCCAACACGCTCGGCCGGCGCGTAGCGGCCGGGCGGCATGTGGGCGAGGTGGCGCGCATCAGCGCCGATGGGCGTCAGTTCTGGCTGGTCAACGCGCGCACCGGCGCCGAGCAGCTCATCGACGTGGAGTTCTGGCGCGAGCGCGCAGCCGAGTCCTGATCAGTTGGGGACAGAGCTACTCGCTTCGCTCGATCGGCCTGTCCCGCAAAGTCATCACACTGCCGCCGTGACGACGATCTCCACCTTCCACTCCGGCCGTGCCAGGCCGGCGATGACGGTGGCGCGCGGCGGCGTGTGCCCGGCGGACACCCAGGCGTCCCACGCGGTGTTCATGCCGGGGAAATCGGCGCGGTCGGCCAGGTAGATCTGGGCGCGCAGGATGCGGCTCTTGTCGGTGCCGGCGCGGGCCAGCAGCTTGTCGATGGCGCTCAGCACCTGGGCCGTCTGGCCGGTGATGTCGGCGCTGGCGTCCTCGGGCACCTGGCCGGCGAGGTAGGCCACGCCGTTGTGGACGGCCATCTCCGACAGGCGGGCGCCGATGTCGAAACGTTCAACGGGGGTGGAGGCGGTCATGCTTTCTTCCGGTTCTTGGTAGGTTTGACGGTTTTCGATGCGGCCGCGGCCTTGGCCCCGAGCTTGCTCTCGGTGCCGGCCAGCAGCTTCTTGATGTTGGCCTGGTGGCGCCACACCAGCAGCAAACCCATGATGATCAGGGCGAGCGCCGTGGGGCCGGCTTCCCAAATGAGCAACTGATACATCGGCGCGAACGCGGCCGACACGATGGCGGCCAGGGACGAATAGCGGCTGAACCAGGCAATGATGAGCCAGGTCGCCAGCGTCGCAACCCCTAGCAGCGGGTTGAGCCCGAAGATGACGCCGGCCGCCGTGGCCACGCCCTTGCCGCCGACGAACTTGAAGAACACCGGCCACAGATGGCCGAGGAAGGCCGCCAGGCCGACCAGCGCTGCCGTGCCCTCGCCGAGGCCGAACCTGGGGCCCCAGATCACCACGGCGAGCACGGGCAGATAGCCCTTGAGCGCGTCGAACACCAGCGTCAGGATGGCCGCGGCCTTGTTGCCCGAGCGCAGCACGTTGGTGGCGCCGGGATTGCCCGAACCGTAGGAGCGTGGGTCCGACAGGCCCATCGCACGGCTGATGATGACGGCGAATGACAGCGAACCGATCAGGTAGCCGGCGATGACGGCAAGAAGGGTGAAAAGGGTGTCCATGGCGTGAGATTGTCAGGCAGGTCTGGGCGGTCGATGCCCGGCAAAACGAGCGGGCGTCGGCTGCCGAAGCAAGGCCCGTCGCCGCGCGCCTGCGCAAACCCGGCTCCCATGCCCACTCAAGGCGGCACGTGCACGCTGGCCTTGATGTGCTTGAGGTTGGTGACGATGGTGAAGCTCATGAGCACCAGCAGCGACCACGCGCTCCACTTGCTCAGGTGCACCGCCGCCCATGCACCCAGCTGATGCGGGTAGGCCCACAAGCCGAAGAAGGTGCCGATGTTCTCGGCCAGCCAGATGAAGAACCCGACCAGCACCAATGCCAGGGGCAGCGGCATGCGCCGGTCGACGAGGTGCGGCCGGAACACCACGCGCGAGCGGGCGTACAGCCCCAGCGCTGCCGCGGCCAGGATCCACCGGTAGTCGCCGATGAAGTGGTGCGTGAAGAAGTTCAAGTACAGCAGGCTGGCGATCAGGCCGGCCATCCAATACGGCGGGTGGTGCTCCACGCGCAACTGGAACAGCCGCCACGCCTGGATGATGTAGCTGCCTACCGCGGCGTACATGAAGCCCGAGAACAGGGGCACGCCGAACAGCTTGGTGTACGCAAAGTCAGGGTACGACCACGAGCGGATGCCGCCCGAGGTCTTGAACGCCTCCAACGCAAACCCCAGCACGTGGAACAGGCAGATGGCCTTCAGCTCGTCCCAGGTTTCGCGGCCGGTCCACAGCATCCAGGCCTGGATGACCACGGCGATCAGCAGCAGGGCGTCGTAGCGCGGGATGCCGAACACGCCCGCTCGCGGCACGAACAGCACCGACGTGAAAAACAGCCCCGCGAACAGGCAGGCCTGCGCTTCCTTGCGCGCGAACTGCGCGAACTCGATCAACAGCGCGCCGCTCGCGGTGAGCCCGCGGCGCGCGCCTCCCAGTGCCGTCACGCCGCGTTGGCGCAGTGCACCGGCCGTGCACCCAGCAGCTCCGTCAGCACTCGCGGCTCGATGCCGACGAGATAGCCGCGGCGGCCGCCGTTGATGCAGATCTTCTCCAACGCCAGGATGCTCGCCTCGACGAACACCGGCATGGCCTTGCGCACGCCGAAGGGCGAGGTGCCGCCGACCTGGTAGCCGCTGTGGCGCTGGGCCACGTCGGGCTTGCAGGGTTCGACCTTTTTGCAGGGGATCTGCCGCGCCAGCTCCTTCAGGCTGACGGTGCGGTCGCCATGCATCAGCACGATCAGCGGCTCGGCCTTTTCGTCCTGCATCACCAGCGTCTTCACGACGGCGTGCTCCTCGACGCCCAGCTGCTTGGACGACTCCGCCGTGCCGCCGTGCTCGACGTAGTCGTAGACGTGTTCGGTGAAGGCAACGCCGGCGCGCTTCAGGGCCTGGGTTGCCGGGGTTTCGCTGACATGGGCGGTCTTCTTGCTCATCCCCCAATTCTCGGGGAGAGGTTTACTTGCTTCATCACAGCAAGCAATTATTGTTTTACAGTAAGTTTTTCTTGTTTCGCGAAGGTCACCATGCCCGACTCCTTCTCCGCCGACGGTCTGCGGCGCATCCGCCGCCTGGCCTGGGTCGTGCGGGTGCTCTGCCTGCTCGGCGTCGTGGTCATCGGCACCCTGCCCTTCATCTTCTGGGCCGAGGCCGACTGGGTGGCCGAGGTGGCGTCGCATCTGTGGAACGTCAACAAGCTGCAGCTCGATATCGGCTCGCGCCTGTGGGGCCTCGCGGCCTCGATGCTGCCCACGTCGGTCAGCCTGTTCGCGCTGTGGCAGATGTGGTCGCTGTTCGGCTGCTTCGCCCAGGGCGAGCTGCTGGCCCGCCGGCCGGCCCAGCATCTGCGACGCCTGGGCCTGGGCCTGTGCGCGCTGGCCGCCGCACAGCCACTGGGCCAGACGCTGGCCATCCTGGCCCTGACCTGGGGCAACCCCAAGGGCCAGCGCCAGCTGTGGTTCGGGCTGTCGGCCGACCACTACCTCGCGCTGCTGTTCGGCCTGCTGCTACTGGCCTTGGCCCAGGTGCTGGCAGAAGCCGCCCGCGTCGCCGACGAGAACGCTGAATTCATCTAAGCCCATGCCTATCGTCGTCACCCTCGACGTCATGCTCGCCCGGCGCAAGATGCGCTCGCGCGAGCTGGCCGAGCGCGTGGGCATCACCGAGGCCAACCTGTCGCTGCTCAAGAGCGGCAAGGTGCGCGGCGTGCGCTTCGACACCCTCTCGCGCATCTGCGAAGTCCTGCAATGCCAGCCCGGCGACCTGCTCGCCTGGGAGCCCGGCCCCGAGCCCGAGGAGGGCGGCGATGTGGGCTGAACGGCGCGCGCCGTCGGCACCGACCTGGCTGCTGATCCTGGCCTTGCATGCCGGCATGCTGGCCCTGCTGAACGTCCGCTCCAGGAGTGCCCAGACCGCACCAAGCCCCTGGAGCGAACTGAGGCTCATCCCCGTGCGGCCTGCCGCCGAGCCCTCGACACCCACCGCGGTGCCAACGCCAGCGCTGCGTGCGCCAGCGGCAGCGCCGGCCGCCGAACCTGCCTTGGCCCCGCCCGCCGAGGTCGCGCCGGAGCCGACCGACACGCCCAGCCCCGCCGCCCCGCCGGCACCGCATCCGCTGCGGCTGGACCTGCCCGAGTTGGTCGACGCCGCCCGGCGCCAGCCTGCGCTCGACGACCCGCGCGGCAACACGCCCGTGAGCCGCTTCGGCGCCCGCATCGCCAACGATCTGGGCGGCAATGGCCGCTGGGTTGAAGAGCGCATGGACGCTGACTTCGTGCGCCTGCGCCGCGGCAACACCTGCATCAACCTGCACCGCAACCGCACCGCCGGCCGGCAGCCTTTCAACGAAAGCTCGGCACCCACGCCCTGGGGCGCCACCCCGGCCTACCGCTGCGAGCAGCGTTGACCCTCTCTTCACACCCACCTGACCGATGCGCCCCCTCCTCCTGACTGCCCTTCTGCTCGCCTGCAGCGCCGCCCTGGCCCAGACCGAGGTGCTGCCCCCCGTGAAGACGGAACTCAAGCGCGACGGCAGCGTGCTGCCCTACGGGATGATCAATAGCCTGCTGACCAAGCTGGGCAAGCACGGCGAAGGCCTGTTTCGCATGGACTTCAGGGTCGACCTCGACAAGACCAAGGTGCCGCTGCCCGACATCCGCATGGCCGTGCGCAGCGACGATGCCGACTACCCCCTCAAGCTCGATGCCCAGGGCCGCTTCGACCTGCCCGTGCTGCCCGAGGCCGAAGGCAAGACGGCCGACCTCGCGACCAACGCCGCCAAGGGCCAGATGGCCGTGCGCGGCAGCCTCGAGCTGACCGTGCCGCCGGAGCAGCTCACCCTGGCCAAGGTGCGCGAGGTCATACGCGTGGCCCGCACGCTGCGCGAGGAGTTGCTGCCCTTCTACCTGCGCTGGCTTTTCCCGCGCATCGAGGCCGTGCGCATCTGCAGCCCCACGCCGACCTGGGAGCTGGAGTGGCGGGAGAATGGCCAGCTGCTGGGCCTGCCGCTGCCGCAAGCCACCGGCGAGCGCGACCCGGAGACCAAGAAAGGCGAGAAGAGCCGCCCCTGCGCGCTGCTGACCGGTCAGGAGAACTGGCCCGACGCGGCCCAACTGGTGGCGCCGGCAGGCAGCAAGCTCAGCGTGAAGCTGTAGGCACGTGGACCACCGCTGGGTCGCACGCGGCCTCGTTCTCGGGCTGCACCTGGCGCTGCTGACGGCGCTGTGGCTGCACAAGCCCGCAAGCCTTGTCCGCAGCGAGCAGCGCGTGACGACGGTGCGCATCGTGCCGCCCAAGCTCACGGTGCCACCGCCTCCCGAGATGCGCCTGCCCCCGCCACGCATCGTGGCGCCCGCCACGCCGGTCATCACACCGCCCGCCTTCACGGCCGAGGCCCCTCCGGCCGCGCCCGTCATTGCAGCGCCCGGTGTGTCGCCGCCCGAGGCGGCCAGCACCGAACCCGCACGCAGCACGCTGCGCCTGACGCTGCCGCCCGGCTACGCCGCCTCCACGGCGGCAGCGCGCAACCCGGCCCTCAGCGACGCGCGCAGCAACACGCCCCGGCGCACGCTGGAAGACCGCATCGCCGACGCCGCCGCCGCCACGGGCGAATGGGTGTCGGAGCGCACCAGCGACCACCGCACGCTGTTACGCCGCGGCGATACCTGCGTGGAGGTGCTGCGCTCGCGCATCGCCGACACCGACCCCTTCAACAACAGCGTTGCGCCACGCACGGTGCCGATGTTCGGCAAGCCCTACAAGTGCAAGTGAGCGGCGTGCCTCAGAACTTGTAGTCCGCCGTCAGCACGTAGGCGCGGCCCAGCACGTCGGCGATGCTGGTCAGGTAGCCGCGGTAGGCGTTGTGGTTGGTCAGCGGCGGCTGCTTGTCGAGCAGGTTGCTCACGCCCAGCGACAAGCCCACGTTCTTGATGCCGGTGTACTTGAGCATCAAGTTGTACTGGGCGTAGGAGCTGACGTCGCGCGGGCCTGAGGTGCCCGCGCCGGTGGCCGCGGCGAGGTTCTGGTCAACGATCTTGCTTTGGTAGCGCTGCGAGAGTTGCACCATCCAGTCCGGGCTCTGCCAGGCCACCTGGGCCGTGTGGCGCCAACGGTTGTTCAGGCCGCGAGTAGCGTTGGACAGGCCGGCGTTCGGGTTCACCGGCACCACGTCGTTGAAGAAGCCCAGAGCCGAGACCCAGTTGCCGTTGTTCACGCCTTCGGAGCGGGCGTCCCAGCGGGTCAGGTAGGCGATGTCGATGCCGCCCGACAGCGTGCCCCAGCTTTGCTTGGGCGCGATGTACTTCAGGCTCACGTCAAGGCCCGCGCCGCGCAGCGCACCCACGTTGGACGGCGTGTTGATGACGGCATCCTTGGCGCCCGATGCAGCCGGCACACCCAGCGTGCCGTCGGCGTTGCGCAGGAACAGGCTGGGGTAGATCGTGGGGTTGGCGAGGATGTAGTCGATGGCGCGGTTGCCGATGACGCTGTCGATCTGCGTGCGCCAGTAGTCCACCGTGAGGGTCAGGTTCTTGACGGGCTCGTAGCCGAAGCCGAAGGTCAGGCTGCGCGAGGTCTCTGGCTTCACACCGGCGTTGTTGGGCACCTTGGTGATCTGGTTGTAGCCGGTCAGGCCGCACACCACTTCCGGCGCATAGCCGGCCTTGGGCGTGGGCACGCCGTTGACCGTCGGGCACAGCAGCGGGTCGTTGAACACCGCCATCGACGTGCGCTCGGTTTCCTTGGTGTAGATCTCGGGCAGGCTGGGTGCGCGGTAGCCGGTGTTGGCCGAAGCCCGCAGCACCAGGCTGGAGATGGGCGTCCAGCGTGCGCTGAGCTTGGGGTTCCAGGTCGTCTCGCCCAGGTCGCCGTACTTGTCACCACGCACCGAGACGTTCAAGGTGAGGTCCTTCAGCAGCGGGGCGTCGGCCTCGGCATACAGCGAGGTGATGTCGCGGCCGATCTTGGTGCTGGTGCTGGAGTTGGCGCCGGTGGCGATGTTGTCGCCACCCAGCAGGTCGATCTGGCCGTTCAGCGCGGGAGACAGGTCGTTGCTGGCCAGGCCGATGGCCTTCCAGGTATCGCGACGCAATTCACCACCCAGCGCGAGGATCAGGTCGCCGCCGGACAGCTTCATGAGGCTGCGGCTGAAGGTGGCGTCGATGCTGGTGTTCTCGGCCTTGTGCAGGCGCAGCGTCTGCCCATCCATGCCCGCGGCGGCCAGCAGCGCCAGGCCCTCGGCGCTCTGCAAGCCGAAGGGGTTGAGCTTGGGGTCGAGGAAGAGCGTGCGCGAGGTGGTGCCCTGCACGCTGGCGATGCCGGTCACATGCAGCCAGCCCGGGCCTGCCTGGGTCTTGCGCTGGGAGGCGCCGAAGTTGAGGCCTCCGCGGTATTCCCAATCGCCGAGGCTGCCTTCGGCGGTGAAGACGAGGCGGTCGTTGGTGTGGATGTCGTCGCGGATGCGCGGGCCGGCATCGGCCACCGACCACAGCACGTCGATGGGGCGGCCGGCGAGGTTCAGGCCAGGCACGGCGGGCACGATGCCGTTGCCGGGGTAGTAGGGATGGGTGCTGGTCAGCCGCACCGTCGGCGCGGCCGGGTTGTTGTATTGATCGACGCTGAACTTGCTGTGGTTGAACTCGGCCGTGATCAGGTGGTCACCGGGCAGCTGCAGCTTGCCCTGGGCATAGAAGTTCAGGATGTCGTTCTTGTTGTTGAACGTCGTGTACTGTGTGTTGGCGTCCAGGAAGCAGGTCTGGCGGCCGCCCGAGGTGCTGGGCACCGAGTACGGCGGCAAGCAGCCGGCGGCGTACATCGGGTTGTAGCGCACGGTGCGCAGCGCTGCGGCGGGGTTGTTGGGGTCGGTGAAATTGCCCGGCGTGGCGTTGGCACCCAGGCCCGGGGCGGTGCTGATGCCCAGCTGCGTCAGCGCGGAACCGTCGGTGAGTTCGGGGCGGGCCGTGCGGGGCAGCACGTCGCGGTGCTGCACGTCAAGCGCGGCATAGACGTTCCAGCCGTCGGCGCCCAGGTCGCCAACGCCACCGATCAATCCGAGGGACTTGGTCGAGCCACCACCGGACCGCTCCGGCTGTACGGTCTCCAGCTTGATGCCCACGCCCTTGTAGCGGTCCAGCGTGTAGAAGGCCTGCACGCCGCCCATGGCGTCGGAGCCGTAGCTCGACGAGGCGCCGTCGCGCAGGATGTCGGTGCGGCTCATGGCCATGCGCGGAATCACGTTGACGCTGACGTACTGGTTGGTCAGCGGCTCCTTGGCCAGACGACGGCCGTTGAGCAGCGTGAGCGTGCGCATGGGGCCGAAGCCGCGCAGGCTGGTCATGGGGCCGGCGGTGCCGGCGTAGCTGCCCAGGGAGTTGGCCTGGGGCAGCTCGAGCATGAGGTCCTTCAGCTCGGTGTTCAGCCGCGCATCCAGCTCGCTGGCCTTGATGGACGTGACCGGCAAGGCGGCTTCGTCCTTGACCGAGCGGCGAATGATGGAGCCGGTGATCTCGACCCGTTCAATCGTCTGGTTTCCCTGCTCCTGTGCCTGCGCGAGCGGCGACGCGGTGGCGAGGCCCAGCAGGGCCAGGGCTACGGCCGTGGGGCGGTGTTGAATTCGCATGATCTTGTCTCCAATGGAATATCGTTTTTTGCGGATCGCGGTTGAGGGACGGCCGAGACGTAGGCTCAGCGGCTGGTGTTCTTCATGCGCTCGCGGCTGTTGTTCAAGTGCATGAACATGGCGGCGCGCGCCATCGCGGCGTCACCGCGGCGGATGGCTTCGAGCACCGCGCGGTGCTCCTGCGCGGTGATGTCCTTGCCTGAACGCAGCTCGGGCGAGGGCTCGCCAAAGCGCGGGGCCTTGGCGCCCCGCTTGCGATTGACTGCGCCTGCGGCCTGGCGCGGGATGGTGGCGCTGCTCATTGCACGCAGCACATGGGCGAAGTACTCGTTGCCCGTGGCCTGAGCCATCAGCTCGTGGAAGCGGTAGTCGGCCTCGGCTGTGCCCTCGCCGGTGCTGTGCTGGGTGTCGAAGTCGTCCAGCGCACGCTCCATGTCGGCCAGTTGCTCCGGCGTGCGGCGCTGCGCTGCCAGCGCGGCCGCCTCGGGCTCAAGGCTGAGGCGCAGCTCCAGCATGGCCAGCTTCTGCTGCAGCCTCAGCTCGGCGCCCGGGGCCTGCTGCAGCGGCAATGCGTCCACCTTGGGCGCCAGCACGAAGCTGCCTATGCCTTGCTGCGTGCGCAGCAGCCCGTTGGCCTGCAGCCGCGACAGCGCTTCGCGCACCACGCTGCGGCTGACGCCGAACTCCTGCATCAGGACAGGCTCGGTCGGCACGCGATCGCCCGGCTTGAGCGCGCCGCTGGCGATGCGCTCAGCGACGCCTTCGACCACGCGCTGCGAGAGGCTGGGGGTACGACCGGCGGGGGATGAGGGCTGGGTCACGGCGGTATCGATCAAAGTTGGTCAAGTCATCGGACGACTGATGTCAGTATAGAAGTCATCAGACAACTTGTTTGGCTTAATTTCCGGGCAAATCTAGTTGTTTACCCCGATTAAATGGGATATCCAGTTCATCGCATGTACACTTCAAGTCATCAGACGACTGACGAGAAATCGCACCATGATCAAGATCGAAAGCGTGAAGGCGGTGGAGTTCACCCACCCCACCCGGCGTTCGGTGGACGCCGCCGGCCACTCCCACCCCGGCCCGCTGGGCACGGGCCACCTCGCGTTGCTGACCGTGCGCAGCACTGACGGCGTGGAAGGCCACTGCTTCGCGCCGCCCCAGGTGGTGCGGCCCCACGTGCTCGATCAGTTCGTGCGCCGCGTGCTGGTGGGCGGCGACGCGCTGAACCGCGAAAAGCTGTGGTGCGAGCTGGAGCACTGGCAGCGCGGCAGCGCCGGGCAGCTCACCGACCGCGCGCTGGGCGCGGTGGACAGCGCCATCTGGGACCTGGTGGGCCGCACCTTCAACACGCCCGTCTATCAACTGCTGGGCGGATACCGCGACAAGATCCCCGCCTACGGCAGCACCATGTGCGGCGATGAGCTCGCCGGAGGCCTGTCAACTCCCGAGGAATACGCCGCCTTCGCGCTGCAATTGGTGGCGCGCGGCTACAAGGCCATCAAGCTGCACACCTGGATGCCGCCGGTGCGCTTCGCACCCGACCCGGGCATGGACATCAAGGCCTGCACGGCGGTGCGCAAGGCCGTGGGCCCCGACATCGCGCTGATGCTGGACGGTTACCACGAGTACAGCCGCACCGACGCGCTGCGCATCGGCCGCGCGCTGGAGGAGCTGGAGTTCACCTGGTTCGAGGAAATGATGAACGAGCAGAGCACGGCCTCCTACGCCTGGCTGGCCGAGCAGTTGCGCATTCCCATCCTGGGCCCGGAGAGCCTGTCGGGCAAGCACTACGCGCGGGCCGGCTGGGTGACGGCAGGAGCTAGTGACATCCTGCGCGCTGGCGTCACCGGCTGCGGCGGCATCAGTCCGACGATGAAGGTGGCGCACCTGGCCGAGTCCTTCGGCATGAACTGCGAGGTGCACGGCAACGGTGCCCCCAACCTCGCCGTGTGCGGCGCCATCCGCAACTGCACCTGGTACGAGCGCGGGCTGCTGCACCCCTTCCTGGACTATGAGGACGTGCCGGCCTACATGCACGCCATCGTCGACCCGATGGATTCGCAAGGTTTTGTCGCCCTGCCCCAGGGCCCGGGCCTGGGCGAAGACATCAACTTCGACTACATCGCCCGCCACACGGTCGCCACCTACTGACCCGACCGCCATGTTGCCCGGACCCCACCTGCCGCTGCGCCGGCGCCACCTCGCCGGCGTTGCGGCCGCAGCCTGGAGCGCGGTAGCCCGCGCCGACTCGCCCGACGACCAGTTGCTGATCGGCATGAGCATGAACAACCTGCTCTCGCTGGACCCGGCCGCCGCCACCGGGCTGGACGCCGTCACCGTGGCCTGCAACCTCTACGACAGCCTGCTGGAGGTGGACGCGGCGGACATCACGCAGCTCAAGCCCAGCCTGGCCCAGGCCTGGGCCGTGGACGCCGGCGGCCGGCGGCTGACGCTGCGCCTGCGCCCCGGCCTGCAGTTCGCCAGTGGCCGGCCGTTGACGGCGGGGCATGCGGCGTGGTCGCTGCAGCGGGTGCTGAAGCTGAACCTGGCGCTGGCCACGGTGTGGAAGAGCTACGGCTTCACGGCCGCGAACGCGCCCGGCGCCATCCGCGCCGAAGACCCGCTCACGCTGGTGATGGACCTGCCCCAGGCCACCGACCCCACGCTGGTGCTGATGACGCTGGCCACGTCGATGAGCGGCTACGTGGTCGAGCGCGAGGCGGTGCTGGCGCATGAAGTGAAGGGCGACCTTGGCAACGCCTGGCTGACGACGCACGCGGCCGGCTCCGGCGCCTTCGAGTTGGAGGACTGGCGGCCCAAGGAGTTGCTCACCATGCGCCGCGCGGCCCGCCACTGGCGCGAGCCGGCCAAACTCCGGCGCGTGGTGATGCGGCACATGACCGAGTCGCAAACGCTGCGCCTGATGCTGATGCACGGCGACCTCGACGTGGCCGGCGGCATGTCGGCCCCCGACGTGCGCGCGCTGGCCAAGCGGCCCGAGCTGGTGGTGGACAGCGTGCGCCGCGCCACCATGCACTACGTGGCCGTGAATGCCCGCCACCCCCGCTTCACCGACGAGCGCGTGCGCCGTGCGGTGCTGCGCCACCTTATCGACTTCCAGGGCCTGGCCAATGGCGTGCTGCCCTACTACGGTGAGTTGCAAATGCGCCCGGTGCCCCTGGGCCTGCCGGCGTCGCTGCCGCAACCGGGCTACGCGCTCAACCCCGCGGCGGCCCGCCGCCTGCTGGCCGAGGCCGGCATGCCAGACGGCTTCGAGACCACCATCCGCGTGGTGGCCGAGGCGCCCTTCACCGGCATCGCCACCAGCCTGCAGGCTACGCTGGCGCTGGGCGGTATCCGCGCCAGCATCCTGCCCGGCACCGGCAACCAGGTCTACGGCTCCATGCGCGAGCGCAGCTTCGAGATCGTCGTGGGCCGCGGCGGCGGTGGCGCCGAGGGGCACCCGCACTCCAGCCTGCGGGCCCTCGTCTACAACCCCGACAACCGCGACAGCGCGCGGCTGACCAACTTCCAGGGCTGGCGCACCGGCTATGCCGACCCCGAGCTGAACCGGCTCATCGAGCAAGCCCTGCTGACGCGCGACGCCGCCGAGCAGACAGAGCTTTATCGCCAGGCGCAGCAGCGCTTTGACGACACCGTGGGCGCCATCCAGCCGCTGGACCAGATGCTGGACACCCAGGTGCTGCGCCGCGCCGTGCACGGCTACGTGGGCCACCCCAGCGGGGCCACGCGGCTGCGCGAGGTTTACAAGGGGGCCAAGCCATGACCGCGCGCTGGATGCGAGGCACTGCCAGTGCCCTCACGGCCTTGCTGGGCCTGCTGCTGCTGACCTTCCTGATCGGCCGCGTAATGCCGCTGGACCCGGTGCTGGCCATCGTGGGGCCCGACGCCGACAAGTCCACCTACGAGCAGGTCTACCGCCAGCTCGGCCTGGACCGGCCCATCTGGGTGCAGTTCGCCCGCTACCTGGGTGACCTGGCGCACGGCGACTTGGGGCACGCACTGCTTACCGGCCGCCCGGTCACGCAAGACCTGGCCCAGGTGCTGCCGGCCACGCTGGAGCTGGCCACGCTGGCCATCCTGCTGGGCGCCACGCTGGGTGTGCCGCTTGGCGTGTGGGCCGCCACCCACCACCGCCGCATGCCCGACCACCTGGCCCGTGTGCTGGGCCTGCTGGGCCACTCCACGCCGGTGTTCTGGTTCGGCATGATGGGCCTGCTGGTGTTCTACGCCTGGCTGGGCTGGGCCGGCGGCATCGGCCGCATCGACCTGGCCTACGAGGGCCTGGTGCCGCGCGTCACCGGCCTGATGCTGGTGGACACCCTGCTGGCCGGCGACAGCCCCGCGTTCTGGAACGCGCTACGCCACCTCGTGCTGCCCGCCTGCGTGCTGGGCCTGCATTCCATGGCCTACCTCAGCCGCATGACGCGCAGCTTCATGCTGGCCCAGCTCACGCAGGAGTACGTCACCACGGCCCGCGTCAAGGGCTTGAGCCAGCGGCAGGTGGTTTGGGGCCATGCCTTCCTCAACATCCGCGTGCAGCTGCTCACCATCCTCGCGCTGGCCTACGGCGGCCTGCTGGAGGGCGCCGTGCTGGTGGAGACCGTGTTCGGCTGGCCGGGCTTTGGCAGCTACCTCACCGGCAGCCTGCTGCTGGGCGACATGAACGCGGTGATGGGGTCGGTGCTGATCATCGGCATCCTGTTCGTGGCGCTGAACCTGACCGCCGACGCCTTGTACCGCGTGTTTGACCCGAGAGCCCGCTCATGACCGCAACCACTTCCGCCGTGCCCCTGGGCGCCTGGCAGGCCTGGAGCCACGAGGCCCTGGGCACCGTGCGCAAGCTGCTGGCCAACCCGCTGACGGCCATCGGCGTGGCCGTGGTCGCCGTGCTGGTGGCCGTTGCCGCTTTCGCACCATGGATCGCAACGCACGACCCGCTGCAGCAGCACCTGGAATCGGCCCTTCTGCCGCCCGGCGCAGCGCACTGGTTCGGCACCGACGAGTTCGGCCGCGACGTCTTCAGCCGGCTGGTGTACGGCACGCGCATCACGCTCTTCATCGTCGTACTGGTCACCGTGGTGGTGGGGCCGCTGGGCATGGCGGTGGGCGTCGTGTCGGGCTACTTCGGCGGCCGGGTGGACGCCGTCTGCATGCGCGTGGCCGACGTCTTCCTGTCCTTCCCCAGCCTGGTGTTGGCGCTGGCCTTCGTCGCGGCGCTGGGCCCGGGGCTGGACCACGCGGTGCTGGCCATCGCCATCACGGCCTGGCCGCCCATCGCCCGCCTGGCCCGCGCCGAGGCGATGACGCTGCGGCAGGCTGATTTCATCGTCGCGGCGCAGTTGCAGGGCGCGTCGCACCTGCGCGTGCTGTGGCGCCACCTCGCGCCGCTGTGCCTGCCCTCGGTGCTGGTGCGGCTGACCATGAACATGGCCTCCGTCGTGCTCACCGCCGCGGGCCTGGGCTTCCTCGGTCTGGGCGCGCAGCCGCCGCTGCCCGAGTGGGGGTCCATGATCTCCGAGGGCCGGCGCTACATGCTGGACAGCTGGTGGACGGTGGCCGCGCCCGGCACCGCCATCCTCGCCGTGAGCATGGCCTTCAACCTGCTGGGCGACGGCCTCAACGACGCGCTCGACCCGCGTCAATCGTCATGACCGAACCTCTGCTCCAAGTCGAAGGCCTGCAGGTGGCCTATGGCACGCCGGCCGCGCCCATCCCCATCGTGCGCGGCGTGTCGTTCACGCTGGGCCGCGAGAAGCTGGCCGTGGTGGGCGAGTCCGGCTCCGGCAAGACCACCGTGGGCCGGGCGCTGCTGCGGCTGCTGCCGCGCCAGGCGCGCGTCTCGGCGCAGCGCCTGCAGTTCGACGGCATGGACCTGCTGCGCGCCAGCGAGAACGACATGCAGACCCTGCGCGGGCGCCGCCTGTCCATGATCATGCAAGACCCCAAGTACTC
Organism: Roseateles sp. GW821-FHT02E12; assembly: GCF_059421665.1. NCBI lineage: Bacteria > Pseudomonadati > Pseudomonadota > Betaproteobacteria > Burkholderiales > Sphaerotilaceae > Roseateles > Roseateles sp. GW821-FHT02E12. Next base: position 514,886 of record NZ_JBWKVK010000002.1, on the reverse strand, counting down.
GCTGAACCCGGTGATGAGCGTCGGCCAGCAGATCGGCGAGGCCGTCAAGCGCGCCGAGGCAGGCGTCTCGCGCGCCGAATGCCAGGAGCGCGTGGAGGCCTTGCTGGCCCGCGTGCACATTCGCGAGCCCGGGCGCGTGGCGGGGCAGTACCCGCACGAGCTGTCCGGCGGCATGGGCCAGCGCGTCATGATCGCCATGATGCTGGCCCAGCGCCCGCAGCTGCTGATCGCCGACGAGCCGACGTCGGCGCTGGACGTGTCGGTGCGCCAGGAGGTGCTGGCACTGCTCGACGAACTGGTGGCCGAGCAAGGCCTCTCGCTGCTCTTCATCAGCCATGACCTGAACATGGTGGGGCGCTTCTGCGACCGCGTGCTGGTGATGTACGCCGGCCGCGTCGTCGAAAGCCTGGCCGCCGCCGACCTGGCCCGTGCCGAGCATCCGTACACACAAGGGCTGATGGCGGCCATGCCGACGTTGGCGCGGCGGCGCGCGGTGCTACCGGTGCTGCAGCGCGAAGCGTCCTGGAGCGCCGCATGAGCACGCCCGCTTCGATGCTGTCCGTCAGCGGCCTCAACCTCTCTTTCGGCGAGGGCGCGCAAGCCCGCCAGGTGCTGCACGGCGTGGACCTGGACCTGCCACGCGGCCAGGCCTTCGGGCTGGTGGGCGAGTCCGGATCGGGCAAGACCAGCGTGCTGCGCTGCCTCGCCGGCCAGTACCGCCACTGGCAGGGCCAGGTGTCTATCGACGGCCAGGCCTTCCGCGGCGAACGCAGCCCTGCCCACGCGCGCCGCGTGCAGATGGTGTTCCAGGACCCCTACGGCTCGCTGCACCCCCGCCACACCGTGCGCGCCGCGCTGGCAGAGCCGCTGCACATCCAGGGGCTGGACCGTGTGGACGAGCGCATCGACGACGTGCTGCAGCAGGTGGGCCTGTCCACGGCCTTCCGCTTTCGCTACCCGCACCAGATCTCCGGCGGCCAGCGCCAGCGCGTGGCCATCGCCCGCGCCCTCATCCTGCAGCCGCCGCTGGTGCTGCTGGACGAACCGACCTCGGCACTGGACGTGTCCGTGCAGGCCGAGGTGCTGAACCTGCTGGCCGAACTGCGGCAGCGCCACGGCCTGACCTATCTGCTGGTGAGCCACGACCTGGGCGTGGTGGCGCATCTGTGCGACCGGCTGGCGGTGATGCAGCACGGCCGCATCGTCGAGACGCTGAGCACCGACGCGCTGTGCCAGGGCGAGGCGCAGCACCCCTACACACAGACCCTGGTGGCAGCGAGTGAACACTGAGTGGCGGCAGCAGCGCCGGCCGCCCTGCCCTAGACTGGCCAGGTCCCAGCCCCAACCCGACACCCATGCCCTTCTCGACCTGGCTGCTGTTCTGCGGCGCCGCCCTGCTCGCCAGCTTCTCGCCCGGCCCGGGCGTGCTGCTGGCGATCTCGAACTCGGTTGCCGTCGGCCCGCGGCACACGGTGTTCAGCTCGCTGGGCAATGCGGTCGGGCTCTTCATCGTGTCGGGCGCGGCAACGGCCGGCATGGGCGCGCTGCTGGCGGTGTCGGCCTCGGCCTTCCTCGCCGTGAAGCTCGTCGGCGCGGCTTATCTCGTCTACCTGGGCATCAAGCAATGGCGCAGCCCGCCGCTACCACTGGGTGCCGCGCCGGCATCGGGCTCGCAGCCGCACACGGCCGGGCGGCTCTTCCTGCAGGGCCTGGGCGTGGCTGTCACCAACCCCAAGGCCATCCTGTTCTTCATGGCGCTGTTCCCGCAGTTCCTCTCGCCGGGTGAGTCCGTCGTCACGCAGACCCTGCTGCTGACAGCCACCTTCACGGCGTTCGCGCTGGCCTCGCACGCCTTCTACGTCGGCCTGTTCCGCAGCCTGCGCCGCTTCCTGACCGAGGTGCGCCACGTGCGGCTGTTCAACCGCATCTCGGGCGGCCTGTTCGTGCTGCTGGGCCTGGGCCTGCTGAAGCTGCGCAACCGCGCCGCCTGAGCGCTCAGCGGGTGGGCGCCAGCGGCTGAGGCCGCACGGCCGTCGGCTCGATGCCGAACATGCGCTTGTGCGTGCGGCTCAGGTGGGCCGAGTCGGCAAAGCCGGCCTCGTGCGCGGCCGCCGTCCACGACGCGCCGGCCATGGCGGCGTTGATGGCCAAGTTGATGCGCAGCCACAGCAGATAGGCGCGAAACGAGCTGCCGGTACCGCTGACGAACAGGTGACGGAAGCGGCTCTCCGACAAGGAGACCGACGCTGCCACCTCGCCCAGCGACAGCGGCTGGGCGATGCGCGCGCGGATGAATTCCAGAGCCCGGGTCAGCCGCGGGTCCAGCTCGGCATCGGGCTCGGTCGTGGCACCGCACAGCGCTGCGATGGCCGCCAGCGCGGCTCGTTGCATGGCTGGCGCCGCGGCGTCCGCGGCAAAGGCCGCGAACAAGGCCTGCGCCGCAGCGCGTGCTTCCTCGGCCGGCACAGAGGCCATCTGGCTCGCCCCAAAGCGCTGGACAAGCGCCCGGCCGGCGCGGCTCTCGGGTTCAACGAACAGGTGGATGACGCGCAGGCCGTCCACCTCGAACTGATGCGTGCAGTGGCTGGGCACCAGGGCGCCGGTGAACTCGGTCCAAGGCCCTTGCGCCTCGGTGCGAAAGCGCAGCTCGCCCTCGGGCGCCAACGCCAGCTGATGGGCGTGGTGGGCGTGCCATTCGGTGCGGCCCTGGCTGCTGCCTATCCACAGGCTGCCACCTAGCCAGGAATAGATGCGGCCACTGCCATCGCTGCCCCGCGCCGGGCGGTCCGCGAGGCTCCACGGCAGGACCGATTCAGCGCCGGGCCCTGTCATGCCAGCGCCTTCATGTCAGCCGTTTCGTTCAAGCGCAATCCGGTCACCCCGCGAAGAATTCCGATCATTCCTGCAGCTCCGGCAACGACCACGATGAACCTCTCCCTGGACTTCGCACGACGCATCCGCCCCAGCGTGACCGCCGAGCTCGCCGCGGCCCGGTGGCACGAGGCCCGCGGCTGCATCGATCTGGCCTGGCACCACCTGGAACGCGCGCACATCCTAGGCCAGGCCTCGACGCTGGAGCATGTCCGCGTGCACTGGGCCATGCTGCTTTGCGCTGACCGCCAGCGAAACCTTGACGAGCTGCTGGGCCAGGCCTGGCGCACGGCCGGCGCGGCGCTGAAGACCTGGGCCTGGGTGCCGGTGGGCAACACCGGCGGCGCCGACGTCAGCGGATTCAAGCCGATGCCCGTGCCTGCCGAACTGCGCCGGCTGATCGAGGCTGCGCGCCAGCCCGACCCCTAGCCCCCCTCCCTACCCGTCCGTTCCACCGATGGGGCGCCCCGACGCCCCGGGGGCGCACTCGCCCTCGCTTCAACCCCAAGGAGTTCCCACCATGCCCCGTTCCACCTTCCTCAACGCCGCAGCCGCCCTCGCCAGCGCCGCCTACCTGACCGCCTGCGGCAGTCCACCGAAAGACCTCGACCTGTCGCTGCAGCACGCCAGCACGCAGGGCCATTTCGTCGTCGGCCTGACGCCGCCGGCCAGCGGCCCCGTCATCGACCAGATCCAGTCCTGGCAGCTGCGCCTGACGGCACCCGACGGCACGCCGGTCTCGCAGGCCCGCATCCTGTTCAGCGGCGGCATGCCCCAGCACGGCCACGGCTTCCCGACCCAGCCACGTGTCACGCGCGAGATCAGCCCCGGCGTCTACGCACTGGACGGCGTGAAGTTCAGCATGTCGGGCTGGTGGGACATGCGCCTGGGCATCCACGCCGGCGAGCGCTCGGACACGGCGGTGTTCAACGTCGTGCTGGACGACGGCCGGCATCGCCGCTGAGGAGGCCGCATGACACCGAGGATCTGGCTGGCCATTGCCGCCCTGCTGCCCCTGGCTGCCATCGGCCCCTGGCCGGCCTCCGCTGGCACGGCGGGCTGGACCGAGGCCGAGCGCGCGACGCTAGCCACGCTGCACATCAGCAGGCTGGCACCCGCGCCGGCCGACCCGTCGAACGCCATGGAGGCCCACCCCGAGGCAGCCGCTCTCGGCAAGCGGCTGTTCTTCGACACCCGCTTGTCCGCCAACGGCCAGGTGGCCTGCGCCAGCTGCCACGCGCCGGAGCGCGGCTTCCAGGACGGGCGCCCGCTGGGCCAGGGTATCGCCACCGGCAGCCGCCGCACGATGCCGGTGCTGGCGCCGGCCCACGCGAGCTGGTTCTTCTGGGACGGCCGCAAGGACAGCCTCTGGTCCCAGGCCCTGGGCCCGCTGGAGGACGGCGCCGAGCATGGCGCCAACCGCGTGCAGCTGGTGCAGCTGCTCGCCCGCGCCTACCGGCCAGAGTACGAAGCGGTGTTCGGCCCGCTGCCGCCGCTGAAGGGGCTGCCGGCGGCCAGCCCGTTGGGCACGGCGGCCGAGCGGGAAGCTTGGCGGCAGCTGTCGGCCGAGCAGCAGGAGACCGTCAACCGCGCCTTCGCCAACCTCGGCAAGGCCATCGCGGCCTATGAACGCAAGTTGATGCCGGGTGAGAGCCGTTTCGACCGCTACGTCGCCGCCGTCACTGGCGGGCCGGCGCAGGATGAGGCGGCGCTGTCGCCGCAGGAAGTGCGAGGCCTGCGCCTGTTTATCGGCAAGGCCCAGTGCGTGAGCTGCCATGCCGGCCCGCTGCTGACCGACCAGGCCTTTCACAACACCGGCGTCGCACCACGCAACCCGCTGCAGCCCGACCGAGGCCGTGCGCCGGCGGTGGCCCGCGTGCAGGCTGACCCCTTCAACTGCATGGGGCGCTTCAGCGATGCGCCGCCCGAGGCCTGCCAGGAGCTGCGCTTCATCGCCGAAGCCGACCCACGCATGGAGGGCGCTTTCAAGACACCTGGCTTGCGCAACGTTGCCGAGCACGCGCCCTTCATGCATGCGGGCCAGATCGCGACGCTGGAGGCGGTCGTCGCCCACTACACGGCGGCACCGGACGCCGCGGTCGGCCGCAGCGAGCTCGCCCGCGCCGGGCAACGCCGCGCCGAGCGAAGCCCCATCACCCTCGACGCAGCGCAGACGGCCGACCTCGTCGCCTTTCTGCGCAGCCTGTCAGCGCCGATCAAGGGCTCCTAAGCAGCGCGCTCCAGCTCGCGCAGCCTCAGCACGCGGCGCTGCACCTTGCCGGTCGTCGTCATCGGCAGGGCGTCGATGAACTCGATCTCCTTGGGGTACTCGTAGGGCGCCAGGCGCGCCTTCACATGGGCCTGCAACGCCGCCACCAACGCCGGGTCGCCCACATGGCCCTCGGCCAGCACGACGTAGGCCTTCACCAGCGCGCCCCGCTCGGCGTCGGGCTTGGGCACCACGGCCGCGTTGGCCACGGCCGGGTGCTTGAGCAGGCAGTTCTCGATCTCACCGGGGCCGATGCGGTAGCCGGCGGCCTTGAACACGTCGTCGGCCCGGCCCTCGTACCAGAGCGTGCCGTCGGTGTCGCTGCGCGCGAGGTCGCCGGTGCGGCACCAGCTGTCCGCCGGGTCGCCGGTGAACTTGGCCCGGGTGGCGGCCTCGTTGTTCCAGTAGCTGAGGAAGAACACCGGGTCGGCCACGCCGTGGCGGTCGCGGGCATGCACCGCCACCTCGCCGGTTTCGCCCGGCGCGCATTCGCGGCCGTCGTCGTCGATGACGGCCACGCGATGGCCCGGGTAGGCCCGGCCCATGCTGCCGGGCTTGGCCGGCCACAGCGCCTGGCAGTTGCCGACGACGTAGTTCATCTCGGTCTGGCCGAACATCTCGTTGACCGGCACGCCCAGGGCGTCGCGGCACCAGGCGAACACGGCGTCGCCCACCGCCTCGCCGGCGCTCATCAGCGCGCGCAGCTTGAGTCCGTGGCGCTTCGGGCGCGGCTCGGCCTTCATCATGGCTTTCAGCGCCGTCGGGAACAGGAAGCTGTGCGTCACGCCGTAGGCCGCCATCAGCTCGAAGGCCTTGGCCGCCGAGAAGCGCCCCTGGAAGGCGACGATGGGTCGGCCGAAGTAGAGCGTGGGCAGCAGCGCGTCCATCAGCCCGCCGGTCCAGGCCCAGTCGGCCGGGCTCCAGAAGACGGCGTCGCTGGGTTGGTTGGCATCGAAGGGGTCGAAGCCGAACCAGTTCTGGCTGGCGACGAAGCCGGTCAGGTTGCCGATCAGCGCCCGCTGCGGGATCAGCGCGCCCTTGGGGTTGCCGGTGGTGCCGCTGGTGTAGATCAGGATGGCTGCGTCGTCGGCCTGGGTGGCGACCGGCTTGAAGCGGGCTTCCTCGGCCTGCAGAGCCTCCATCCACGGCAGCTCCTCGCAGTCCACGGGGCATTCGCCGACGACGAGGATGCGCCGCAGCGCCGGGCAGTTCGCCTTGACTTCGCGCAGCGCCGGCAGCACCTCGCAGGCCGCGATGGCCAGCACGGCCCCGCTGTCCTGCAGCCGGAACTCCAGCGCCTCACCGCCGAAGAGCATGGACAGCGGCATCGCGACCGCGCCGATCTGCTGGATGGCGATGTGGGCCACCGCCGTCTCGAAGCGCTGCGGCAGCTGGATGGCCACCCGGTGGCCACGGCGCACGCCCTGGTTCAGCAGCGCGTTGGACAGGCGGTTGGCGGCGCGTTGCAGCTGAGCGTAGCTGTAGACCGCGCGGCAGCCGCTCTCGCTGTCGAAGTAGATGGCCGTGGCCTTGGGCGTCTCACGCGCCCAACGGCCGCAGCAGGCCTCGGCGATATTGAAGTCCGGGGGCACCTGCCAGCGGAAGGCGGCGTGCAGCTGCTGGTAACGGTCTTCCGCCATGGGCCACCCCGGGTTGGGACAAGGGGGCGAATGCTAGCCACCCTGCCAGGGGCCGACCTCATGGATTGCCCGGGGCCGAAACCAGGCTTCTTACAGCCCGAGCCAGGCGGAGGGCGACCACATGCTCGGCCGGTCGCCGTCGCTGTAGCGCTCCAGCGCGTCGCCGGTCAGGCGGCAGATACGCCAGTCGGGCATGACCTCGGCGCCCAGCTTCTCGTAGAAGCGGATGGCGTCCTCGTTCCAGTTCAGCACGGTCCAGTCGAAGCGGCCATAGCCACGCTCGCAGGCCAGCTGGGCCAGGTACACCAGCAGCGACCGCCCGAGGCCGCTGCGGCGGTGGGCCGGGCGCACGTACAGGTCTTCCAGGTACAGCCCCGGCTTGGCCAGGAAGGTGGAGAAGTTGGTGTAGTACAGCGCGAAGGCGACGACCTCGCCGTCGACCTCGCCAAGGGTGCACTCCGCAACAGGGTTGTCCCCGAAGAGATGCGGCTCCAGCTTGGCGGGCGTGACTTCGAGCAGATGCGTCAGATGCTCGAACTCGGCAAGTTCGCCAATGAGCTGGACGACGGCGGGCAGGTCGCGCGGCTCGGCGGCGCGCAGGATGGGGCGTGAGGGCATGGCCCATTGTCGGCTGACATGCCCCTTGTCCTAAAGTGCGGTATGCCCGATGTCTACACCCCGCGCCGCGGCCACCGCAGCGAATTTCTGAGCCTGCGTGGCCTGCGCCACCACATTCTTCGCTGGGGTCAACCCTTGCCCGGCCGCCCACCCCTGGTCATGGTGCATGGCTGGATGGACGTCGGCGCGTCCTTCCAGTTCGTCGTCGACGCGCTCAAGGAGGACCGCGAGGTCATCGCGCTGGACTGGCGCGGCTTCGGCCTCAGCGCGACACCGGGTGCGGATTGCTACTGGTTCCCCGACTATCTCGGCGATCTCGATGCCTTGCTCGATGCCGTCAGCCCTGATGCACCGGTGGACCTGCTGGGCCACAGCATGGGCGGCAACGTCGCGATGAGCTATGCCGGGGTTCGCCCGCAGCGCATCCGGCGCCTCGTCAATCTCGAAGGCTTCGGCATGCCCGACATCTCGCCCGCCGCCGCGCCCGAGCGCCTGGCCAAGTGGCTGGACGAGTTGAAGGAGCCGCCCTCGCTGCGGCCCTACGCGACCCTGGCTGACGTGGCGGAACGGCTGATGAAGAACAACCCCCGCCTGCCGGCCGCCAAGGCGGGCTGGCTCGCCCAGCACTGGGCGAGCGAGACGCCGGAGGGCTTCCAGCTCAACGCCGACCCGGCCCACAAGCTGGCCAACCCCATGCTCTACCGCAAGGCCGAGGTGCTGGCCTGCTGGCAGCGCATTGCCGCGCCGACGCTGTGGGTGGAGGGCAGCGACGACCAGCTGACGCGTTTCTGGGGCAAGCGCTACCCGCGCGAGGACTTCGAGGCGCGGCTCGCGTTGGTGCCCAGCCTGGCGCGCACCGTGCTGCAGGACGCCGGCCACATGCTGCACCACGACCAGCCGGAGGCGCTGGCCGAGAGCCTGGAATCCTTCCTTGCCTGAGCGGCGCCGCAGCACCACCCCCGGCCGCCGCCGCTGGCTGGCGCTGGCCTTGGCGATGCTGGCATGCACGGCACACGCAGCCACCCCCTGCCAGCGGCCGCTGAAGGTGGCGGTGTCGGACCTGGGCCTGGGCAGCTACGTGGAGCAAGGCCAGGTGCGCGGCATCATCCCTGAGCTGATGCAGGAACTGCAGGCTCGCAGCGGCTGCCCGCTGGAGCTGGTGCAGCTGCCCCGAGCCCGCGCGGTGCTGGAATTCGACCGCGGCGAGATCGACATCGTCACGTCCATGCTGCGCACGCCCGAGCGCGACCGGCTGGGCGCCTACCTGCCCTACGGCTACACCAAGCACGATCTGCTCGTACTGCCCGAGGCCGCCGCCGGCATCCGCAGCCTCGCCGACCTGATCCGGCGGCCGGAGATGCGCCTGGGCGTCGTGCGCGGCATCCGCACCAACAGCCGCATCGATGCCCACGTGGAACAGCTGCTTTTCATCCGGCGGGCCGAATACTCGCCCGACTACGCCAACCTGAGCGCCAAGCTCGCCGCCCGCCGACTGCAGGCCGCGATGATGCCCAACGCGGTCTACGTCAAGATGCAGCGTGACGGCGCCTTGCCGCCCGACATCGTCGTCATCGACGACCCTGAGGCCCGGCCGCAGATGCTGGGGCTCTACGTCAACCGGCAGGCCGTGCCGGCAGTGGCCATTGCCGCCCTCGACAAGCGGCTGGCGCAGATGGTGGGCAGCGGCTGGGTGCGGCAGGCCTATGTCCGGCATTTCGGCGAGGCCGAAACACGGCGCATGTACAACGCGGCCACCACGCGCTGAAACCAAGGGCCACCCGGCGCCGCCCGGCGCGCAGGATGGGTCAGCGCTCCTGCCGAGGCTGTGCCTGCTCGTCCAGACGCTTCATGCGCCAGGCATAGACGATGACGATGGCGCAGAAGCCCAGCAGCGCGCCCTGGGAGGCCAGCCAGAAGGCCAGCGGCCAGCCGAACACCTCGACACTGAGCTCGCGCGCGAAGAACACCGGCACGAAGGCGACGACACCCCAGGCCAGCAGCAGCCAGGCGGTGAGGCGGCGGGTGCGGCGCCAATAGTCGTCGCGGGTCGGCGTTGTCATCGGTCTCATTCTGGCCCATGAGAAAATCCGCGTTTTCGCCAGAACAAGACGTGCCCTGACATGGACATCGAACACATCAACCAAATTGGCAACTCGCTTGCCGACCTCACAGCGCGTACCGACGCGCTAAGGGGGTATCTTTGACTTCGACCGCAAAGCACTGCGACTGAACGAGGTCAACGCCTCCCTCGAGAACCCCAACGTCTGGAACGACCAGAAGCGCGCCCAGGAACTGGGCAAGGAAAAGCGCACGCTGGAGGCGGTGGTCGACACGATCACGCTGCTGACCAGCTCGCTGGCCGACAACGTCGAGCTCTTCGAGATGAGCCGCGAGGAAGGCGACGAGACCGGCATGCTGGCCATCGAGGCCGACGCGGCCAAGCTGCGCGAGAAGATCGAGGAACTCGAGTTCCGCCGCATGTTCAACAACCCGGCGGACCCGCTGAATTGCTTCGTCGACATCCAGGCCGGCGCCGGCGGCACCGAGGCCTGCGACTGGGCCGGCATGCTGCTGCGCCAGTACCTGAAGTACTGCGAACGCAAAGGCTTCAAGGCCACGCTGGAAGACGAAACCGCGGGCGACGTGGCCGGCATCAAGAGCGCCACGATCAAGGTCGAGGGCGAGTACGCCTTCGGCCTGCTGCGCACCGAGACCGGCGTGCACCGCCTGGTGCGCAAGAGCCCGTTCGACTCCTCCGGCGGCCGCCACACCTCATTCGCGTCGCTGTTCGTCTACCCCGAGGTGGATGACTCGATCGAGATCGACATCAACCCGGCGGACGTGCGCACCGACACCTTCCGCGCCTCGGGCGCCGGCGGCCAGCACATCAACAAGACCGACTCAGCTGTGCGCCTGACGCACATCCCGACCGGCATCGTCGTGCAGTGCCAAGACGGCCGCAGCCAGCACAGCAACCGCGACGTGGCCTGGAAGCGCCTGCGCTCGCGCCTGTATGACCACGAGATGCGCAAGCGCCAGGAAGAGCAGCAGAAGCTGGAAGACACCAAGACCGACGTCGGCTGGGGCCACCAGATCCGCTCCTATGTGCTGGACCAGAGCCGCATCAAGGACCTGCGCACCAACTACGAGACCTCCGCCACGCAGAAGGTGCTGGACGGCGATCTCGACCCGTTCATCACCGAGTCGTTGAAGCAAGGCGTCTGATGACCCGCGCCGCCGGCCCCTGACCCTGCCGGCCGGCTCCAGGCCGCCGCCCAACCCCCGCGGCGGCCACCTCGTTCTCCCCAAGGAAGCCCCTCATGCGTGAAGGCACTGCCCCCGTGATCCACCGCGCCGACTACCAGCAGCCGGCGTTCTGGATCCGCAAGGTCGACCTGACCTTCGACCTCGACCCGGCCAAGACCCTGGTCACCAGCAAGATGCAGATCGAGCGCAACCGCGCCGTGCCCCACGGCCCGCTGCGCCTGCACGGCGAAGAGCTCAACCTGTTGCGCGTGTTGATAGCCGGTGCCGGCGTCTCCTTCCGCCAGGAAGGCCACGAGCTGATCATCGACAACCCGCCGGACGACGACTTCCCGCTGGAGATCCGCAACGCCATCTGCCCCGAGAAGAACACCGCGCTGTCGGGCCTCTACACCTCGGGCGGCAGCTTCTTCACGCAGTGCGAGGCCGAGGGCTTCCGCCGCATCACCTATTTCCTGGACCGCCCGGACGTGATGGCCGTCTACACGGTCACGCTGCGCGCCGACGCCACCAAGTACCCCGTGCTGCTGGCCAACGGCAACCTGACCGACAGCGGCACGCTGGAGAACGGCCGTCACTTCGCCGTGTGGTCCGACCCCTTCCCCAAGCCCAGCTACCTGTTCGCCATCGTCGTGGGCGACCTGGTGGCCCGCGAGCAGCGCATCCGCACCCGCGCCGGCAAGGACCATCTGCTGCAGGTGTTCGTGCGCCGCGGCGACCTGGAGAAGACCGAGCACGCGATGAACTCGCTGATCGCCTCCATCGTCTGGGACGAGGCTCGATTCAAGCTGCCGCTGGACCTGGAACGCTTCATGATCGTCGGCGTGTCCGACTTCAACATGGGCGCGATGGAGAACAAGGGCCTGAACATCTTCAACACCAGCGCCCTGCTCGCCTCCCCGGCGACGGCGACGGACGTTGACTTCGCCCGCATCGAGTCCATCGTCGCCCACGAGTACTTCCACAACTGGACCGGCAACCGCGTCACCTGCCGCGACTGGTTCCAGCTGTCGCTGAAGGAAGGCCTGACCGTCTTCCGCGACCAGGAGTTCTCGATGGACATGGCCGGCACGCCGTCGGCACGCGCCGTCTGCCGCATCCAGGACGTGCGCCAGCTGCGCGCCATGCAGTTCCCCGAGGACAGCGGCGCCATGGCCCACCCGGTGCGCCCGGACAGCTACAGCGAGATCAACAACTTCTACACCGCCACCGTCTACGAGAAGGGCTCGGAGGTGGTGCGCATGTACCAGACGCTGGTCGGCCGCACCGGCTTCGAAGCGGGCATGAAGCTCTACTTCGAGCGCCACGACGGCCAGGCCGTGACCTGCGACGACTTCGCCCAGGCCATTGCCGACGCCAACCCGGGCTCGGAGCTCAGCACGCGCCTGGACACCTTCAAGCGCTGGTACTCGCAAGCCGGCACGCCGCGCGTGACCGCCCGCGGCGAGCATGACGCCGCCGCGCGCCGCTTCACGCTGCGCTTCACGCAGCAGACGCCCGCCACACCGGGCCAGACCGACAAGCAGCCCCAGGTCATCCCGATCGTGCTGGGCCTGCTGGACCGCCACGGCGTCGCGCTGCCCGTGAACGCCAACGGCGACACCGAGCAGGTGCTGGTGTTCGACCAGGCCGAGCAGACCTTCGTCTTCGAGAACATCGACAGCGAGCCCGTGCCCTCGCTGCTGCGCGGCTTCTCGGCGCCCGTCGTGCTGGACGACGGCCTGTCCGACGCCGGCCTGCTGGTGCTGATGCGCCACGACAGCGACCCCTTCAACCGCTGGGAAGCCGGCCAGCGCCTGGCGCTGAACCGCATCCTCTCCGCGCTGCGCGCCGGCCAGCCGCTGGTGCTGAGCTCCGTCTTCATCGAAGCGATGCGCGGCGTGCTCAACCACGCCGAGCTGGACCCCGCCTTCAAGGAACTGGCCCTGACGCTGCCCGGCGAGGCCTACATCGCCGAGCAGCTCGACGTCGTCGACCCGCAGGCCATCCATGCCGCCGTCATCGCCGCCCAGACCCAGCTCGCCAGCGCGCTGCGCGACGACTGGGCCACGGCCTTCGAGGCGCACCAGATCAAGGGCGGCTACACGCCTGACCCGGTGTCCTCGGGCAAGCGTGCCCTGGCCAACCTGGCGCTGTCCATGCTCGTGCTGGACGCGCAGGCCACCGGCGACACCGTGTGGCCCGGCAAGGCCTACCAGCGCTTCAAGGACGCCTCCAACATGACTGAGCGCATGGGCGCCCTGTCGGCGTTGGTCAACGCGAACGCTGAACTGGCCGCGCCGGCGCTCGAGCGCTTCCACGCGCTGTTCAAGGACGACGCGCTGGTGGTGGACAAGTGGTTCTCGCTGCAGGCCCGCGCGCCCGAGGCCGACGGCCGTGTGTTCGCCCGCGTGAAGTCGCTGATGAAGCACGCCGACTTCAGCCTCAAGAACCCCAACCGCGCGCGCAGCCTGCTCAGCAGCCTGTGCATGTTCAACCCGGCCGCCTTCCACCGCGCCGATGCGGCGGGCTACGTGTTCTGGGCCGAGCAGGTGCTGGCCATCGACGCCATCAACCCGCAGCTCGCCAGCCGCATCGCCCGCGCGATGGACCGCTGGGCCGTGCTGGCCGAGCCCTACCGCAGCGCCGCCCGCGAGGCCGTGGCCCGCGTGGCCGCCAAGCCGGATCTGTCCAGCGACGTGCGCGAGATCGTCGAGCGCGCCCTGGCTTCGGGAGGCTGAACGATGTCCCGCCAAACCAGCCTGACCCAGTACCTCGTCGAGCAGCAGCGCGAGCACGGCCACATCCCGCAGGAACTGCGCCTGCTGATCGAGGTCGTCGCGCGCGCCTGCAAGCGCATCGCCATCGCCGTCAACAAGGGCGCGCTGGGTGACGTGCTCGGCAGCGCCGGCAGCGAGAACGTGCAAGGCGAGGTACAGAAGAAGCTCGACATCATCGCCAACGAGGTGTTGATCGAGGCCAACGAATGGGGTGGTCATCTCGCCGCCATGGCCAGCGAGGAGATGGACGGCATCTACGTCGTGCCCAACCGCTACCCGCAAGGCGAGTACCTGCTGCTGTTCGACCCGCTGGACGGCTCGTCCAACATCGACGTCAACGTGTCCATCGGCACCATCTTCAGCGTGCTGCGCAAGGTGGGCCACTCGCGCGGCGTGGCCGAGGAAGACTTCCTGCAACCCGGCAAGCAGCAGGCGGCGGCCGGTTACTGCGTCTATGGCCCGCAGAGCATGCTGGTGCTGACGGTGGGCGACGGCGTGGCCGTTTTCACGCTGGACCGCGAGACCGGCTCCTGGGTGCTGACGCAGGACCAGGTGCGCATTCCCGAGGACACCAAGGAATTCGCGATCAACATGTCCAACCTGCGCCACTGGGCGCCGCCGGTGACGCGCTACATCGAGGAATGCCTGGCCGGCACCACGGGCCCGCGCGGCAAGGACTTCAACATGCGCTGGGTGGCCAGCATGGTGGCCGACGTGCACCGCATCCTCACACGCGGCGGTGTCTTCCTCTACCCCTGGGACCAGCGCGAGCCCGACAAGCCCGGCAAGCTGCGCCTGATGTACGAGGCCAACCCCATGGCCTTCATCGTCGAGCAGGCGGGCGGCGCGGCCGTCAACGGCACCGAGCGCATCATGAACCTGCAGCCCACCAAGCTGCACGAACGCGTGGCCGTCGCCCTGGGCTCCAGGAACGAGGTCGAACGCATCGCCAGCTACCACCGGGAAGACGCTCAAAAATAGTGGCTATAATGTTGGGCTTGGCGCACTGCGGTAAACGCAGTGAATCAAGCCGGCATAGCTCAGTTGGTAGAGCAGCGCATTCGTAATGCGAAGGTCGGGGGTTCGACTCCTCTTGCCGGCACCAAACAAATCAAAGGGTCAGCGTCTTCGGGCGCTGACCCTTTGTGCTTTCCGGCCTATCGCGGCGGCTGCCGAGGGCCTGAGCCGATCGCTCAACCCTGCTCTGACAGGAAGATCTCGACGCGACGGTTGGCTGCGCGGCCGGCATCGGTGTCGTTGCTGGCCACGGGCTCGTGCGAGCCTCGGCCCGCGACGCTGACGCGCGCCGTGGACACGCCGCGGATCGCGAGATAGTCGCGCACCGCAATCGCCCGCTCGCGCGACAGCGGGTCGTTGACCACGTCGCCACCCGTGCTGTCGGTGTGGCCGACGACGGTCAGGCGCACGCTGGGGTCGAGGTTGCGGCTGATTTCGTCCAGCACCGGGCGCATCTGCGGCTTGATGTCGGCACGGCCGGTGTCGAAGGACACGTCGCTGGGCACATTCAGCTTGAGCCGGTTGTCGTCAGTGCGCGCAACCTCGATGCCCGTGCCTTCGCTGGCGCGGGCCAGCGCGGCGCGCTTGTCTTCCATGTGCTTGGACCACAGGTTGCCGGCCACCGCGCCGACGGCACCGCCGATGACGGCACTGCGCCCGGCGCTGCCGCCGGTCACCGAGCCGAGGATGGCACCGGCCACCGCGCCGGCACCGGCGCCCTGGGCGGTGCCGCGTTCACGCTCGCTCATGGAGGCGCAGCCTGCGGCCATCAGGGCCGTGCCGAGGAGCGCGGCCGTGGCGGCATGGCGCAGGGAAGGATGGGAACTGTTGGCGAATCGCATGGCGAACCTCCTGGCTTGCACGGGAAAAGCCGCCGGGCCTTGACAGCCTGGCGGCGATGGACTGAGGCGGTGGCGTCAGATCTTGCGGCTGTTTTCGCGGGCGTCCTTGGCGGCTTCGCGGACGTCGCCCACGGCCTTCTGGACCTTGCCTTCGACCTGGGTCGCGGCGCCCTTGACCTGCTGTTCGGTGCTGCCGATGACCTCGCCCAGCTTGCGCTGCGCCTTGCCGGCCACGTCCTTCACACTGCCCTTGATTTGGTCGCTGTTCATGACTTTGCTCCTTTGCGGTCGCCCTCGCGACGGAATGCCTGAGGGGCTGTCGTCAGCGTAATTGCGGCGTCAGCAGCGCATCGCCAGCCTGGGCCGGGTCGGGCGGTGGGCCCAGTCCTACGCCGCTCTTCCTACGCCAGCGCCGGGCGTCGTCTGCTATGCGGTGTGGGCTGGCTCGGCGAAGCTTGGCTGACCGTCCCCCCACTTCAGGAGAACACCATGGGTAAGTACTTGTTGGCCTGGCTGCTCGGCGTTCCGGGCATCGTGCTGGTGCTGGTTTACATCTTCTTCCACTGACGTACTGATGCCCCGCCACACCCTCAAGTCCTTGCACCTGGCGGTGCTGGCGGTGGCCCTGGCCGGCTGCGGCGAAAGCACGCGGCTGCCCAGTGGCGCCGACGTCGGCCCGCGGCCCACGCTGGCCGAGCCGGTACAGACCGTGCTGCCCACGGCCCACGTCGCCGCGGCACGCCCGTGGCAGCCAGGCCAGGCGCCCACGGCTGCCGCTGGCCTGCAAGTGCAGGCCCTGGCCGCCGGCCTGGAGCACCCGCGCTGGCTGCACGTGCTGCCAAACGGCGACGTGCTGGTGGCGGAGACAAATGCGCCGCCGCGGCCCGAGGAAGGCAAAGGCATCAGGGGCTGGGTGATGGGCAAGCTGATGCTCAAGGCCGGCTCCACCGGCACCAGCGCCAACCGCATCACGCTGCTGCGCGATGCCGACGGCGATGGCCGCGCCGAGGTGAACGAGGTTTTTCTGCAGGGCCTGAACTCGCCCTTCGGCATGGCATTGGTGGGCGACCGCTTCTACGTGGCCAACACCGACGCCGTCTGGGAATACGCCTACACGACGGGCCAGAAGACCCTGGCCGGCCCGGTGCGCAAGCTCACCGATCTGCCGGCCGGCACGCGCAATCACCACTGGACCAAGAGCCTCATCGCCAGCCCCGATGGCAGCAAGCTCTACGCGACCGTGGGCTCCAACAGCAACGTGGCCGAGAACGGCATCGAGGCCGAGGACGGCCGCGCCGCCATCTGGGAGATCGACCGTGCGACCGGCAACAAGCGTCTGTTCGCCACCGGCCTGCGCAACCCCAACGGCATGGCCTGGATGCCAGCACCCGGCAGCGGCGCGCCCGTGCTGTGGACGGTGGCCAACGAGCGCGATGAGCTCGGCAGCGACCTCGTGCCCGACTACCTGACCTCGGTGCGCGACGGTGGCTTCTACGGCTGGCCCTACAGCTGGTACGGCCAGCATGTCGACAACCGGGCGCAGCCGCAGCGGCCTGATCTCGTGGCGCGCGCGCTCGTACCCGACTACGCGCTGGGCGCCCACGTGGCGGCGCTGGGCCTTGCGGCAGCGGGCCGCAGCCCGCTGCCGGGCCTGCTGCCAGGGGCCGCGGCCGACGGCGTCTTCATCGGCATGCATGGCTCCTGGAACCGCAAGCCCTTCGCGGGCTACAAGGTGATCTACATCCCCTTCGCCGACGGCAAGCCGAGCGGGCTGCCGGTCGACGTGCTGACCGGCTTCCTGGGCCCCGACGACGAGGCCCGCGGCCGCCCGGTCGGCGTGGCTGTCGATGCGCGTGGTGCGCTGCTGGTGGCCGACGATGTCGGCAACACGATCTGGCGCGTCACACCGGCCCGGCCCTAAGCCACGCGCCGACGCCGTTCCACCGCGTCGATCTTCAGCATCTGACGGTACTTGGTGACGGTGCGGCGCGCGACGACCAGGCCCTGCTGGGCCAGCTGGCGCGTGATCTCGGCGTCCGACAGCGGCGAGTCGGGGCTCTCGGCCTCGATGATGTCCTTGACGAGGCTGCGGATGGCCGTGCCCGAGCAGGCACTGCCGTTGGCGCTGATCATGGCGCGGCTGAAGAAGTACTTCAGCTCCAGCACGCCCACTGGCGTGGCCATGTATTTGTTGTTGGTCACGCGCGAGACGGTGCTCTCGTGCACGCCCACTTCATCGGCGATCTCCTTCAGCCCCAGCGGCTTCATCGCCATCGCGCCGTAGTCCAGGAAGTTGTGCTGGCGCTTCACGATGGCCTCGGCCACATCGAGGATGGTGGAGAAGCGCTGCTCGACGTTGCGCAGCGTCCAGCGTGCCTCCTGCAGATGCGCGCCCAGCTCGGCATTGCCCGCCGTGCGGTGGCGCTGGAACAGGTTGGCATAGACCTGGTTGAGCCGGACCCTGGGCACGATGGCCGGGTTGAGCTGCACCTTCCATTCGCCGCGCACCTTCCTCACGATGACGTCGGGCACGACGTAGGCCACCTGCGATGAACTGAAGCGCCAGCCCGGCCGCGGGTCCAGCCGGCGGATGCGATCACAGACGGCCTCCACCCGCGTGGGTGATTCGCCGAGCCGGCGCGCCAGTGCGCCAACGTCGCGCGCCGCCAGCGCCGGCAGATGCTCGCTGATGATGGCCTGGGCGAGGCCGCGCATCTCGGGGCAGTCGATGGCGGGCAGTTGCAGCAGCAGGCACTCGCCGACGCTGCGCGCCGCCACGCCGGCCGGGTCCAGCGCCTGCACGCGCTTCAGCGCAATCTGCATCTCCTGAGGCTCGGGCATCGGGTCCAGTTCGGCCGCGCCGAGAAGGTCATCCAGCGGCGTGCGCAGGTAGCCGTCTTCGTCCAGCGACTCGACGACGGTGCGCGCCAGCGCCAGGTCGCGCTCGGACAGCGACAGCACATTGAGTTGACCATGCAGATGTGTCGTCAGCGAGGTCTCGACGGCCATCAGGTCCAGCGCGCTGAGTTCGCCCTCCTCGGCGTGGCGCTGGCCGGCGGTGTCGGCCGCCCAGAGGTCGCGGTCGCCGCCGTCGTCGGGTGCGATGTCGGCGTCGGCACCGGCGGGCAGATCCGGCTCGGCAACGCCATCGGCGGCCACGGCGTCCATGCCTCCAAGCGAATGCGGCTCGACGCCGTTGGCCGCATCCAGCGGCGGCGCGTTCTCGTCGCCGTCGCCATCCTCGGCTTCCAGGAAGGGGTTGCGGCCGAGCGTGTCGCGCAGCATGGCCGCGAAATCCAACGACGACATCTGCAGCAGGCGCACGGCGTGCTGCAGTCGGGGCGACAGAGTCTGGGCCTGCCGTTGGTCGGTGCGCTGGTCCATGGAAGGCATAGGTCTCTTTCAGGGATCGGTGGCATGCCGCGTCGCTGCAGCGCCTGCTGCGGGACTCGGCCCTGCTGTTGCAACGCAACCTCCATGCCGAGCCGCGGCCGGCGTCGCATCCGGTCACAAAAGGGCCGTTTAGCCCTGCACGACCGGCATTTCCTGCCGGTGCAGGGCCGTCAGGCCGACGGCGTGCCGGCAGGATTTACCGATGACGGCAGGCGCTGCCGGCAATTGCGGTAAAGCCTGCCGCGAAACACCCGCACACATCGGGAAACAAGGGCTGCCCGAAATCCGCCGCACCGCCCCAGGCACGCCGGTTGCTCTTGGCCCTGGCGAGATCCCCTCGCGCAAGGAGAACTCATGAAGAAGATCCTCATCGCCTCGATGGTTGCGCTTGCTGCGCTGGCCAACGTCGGCTGCGCCGTCACCAGCGGCCAGAGCACCGTGGGTGAGTACGTCGACGACGCCACCATCGCCACACGCGTCAAGGCGCGCTTCGCCGAAGACACCCAGGTCAGCGCCATGCGCATCCAGGTCGAGACACTCAAGGGCACGGTGCAGCTTGCGGGCTTCGCCACGTCGCAGGCAGAAAAGGATCGTGCCGGCCAGATCGCGCGCGCCGTGCCGGACGTCAAGGAAGTACGCAACAACATCATCGTGAAGCCCGCCAGCTGACTGATGGCCCCCTCGGGGGCGGCGATGCTTGCCGTGGCAACCGGTAAGCACATGGCCAACGCGGGACGGCGCTCGGCCCGAATCCAGCGTTTGTTTCGGCATCGCGCAGCACCTGGACATTGCGTGGCCTCCTCCTGATCATCCAGGCCTGCCGTTTGCCCTGAGCCCGGCAAAGCATCTTCCCAGCCGAGGCGGCGTTGGTGGCGCTATGGTGGCGCCTGCGCAACCGGCTCGGCCACGCCCCGTGACCCGCCCAGCCCTCCCATCACCATGCCGGTCACCATCCGATCTCGTCTGCTGCTGCTGGTGTTGTCGGTGCTGCTGCCCTGCATGCTGGGCGCGGCCTGGCTGATTGGAAGCACCTACGAGGCCGAGCGAGACGCCCACGAGCGCACGCTGCGCGACACCTCGCGCGCGCTGTCCATGCTGGTGGACGGCGAACTCTCTCGCCGCGCGGCGATCGCGCACGTGCTGGCGCAATCCACCGCGCTGGACGGCCCCGCACCGCCGGACGAGGAGCGGCTGCGGGCCTTCGAGCGACTGGCCCGGCGCGCGATGCAAGGCATGGACGGCTGGGTGGAGTTGCGCGCGCCGGCCCAGGTGCTGCTGAGCACCCGGCAGGCCGAAGGTGCAGCGATCCCGGCGGCGGGCCCGGTTGAGCTCAGCCCCGCAGCCGTCATGCTGCCGTTGACGCCGGCTGCCCCGCAGCAAGCCGGCGAGGCGCAGGAGCCGCACGCCGCCTGGGTGGAGCCGGTCACGCGCGACGGCCGGCTCGTCTACAACCTCGTCGTCACCGTGCGGCCCTCGGAGCTGCAGCGCATCGTGCAGGCGCAGGCGCCGCATCCGGGCTGGATAGGCTCGGTCATTGACAGCAGTGGCCGCCTCGTCGCCCGCCTGCCCGGTGGCGCGAGCTTTGTCGGCCGCGAAGCCACCAGCGATCTGCGCCAACGCATGGCGGCTGCGCGCGAAGGCGCCTTCGAATCCGTGTCGCTGGACGGCGTGCAGACAGCGGGCTACTTCAGCACGTCGCCGCTGGGCTGGAGCTTCATCAGCGCAATGCCGCGCCAGGAGTTCGCCGGCCGCATGCCGCAGGCGGTGCAGCGGGTCGTCGTTGGCGCGCTGGTGCTGCTGGCGCTGGCCATTGCGGGTGCTGTCTGGGTGTCGCGCCGCATCGAACGGCCCATCCACGCGCTCAAGCAACTCGCCCAGGACCTGCAGGCCGGCCGGCCCGTCGAGGCCGGGCCGACGGGCATGGTCGAGACCGACGGCGTGGCCGGCGCACTGTCCGAGGCCGGCCGCAGCATGGCCAGCGCACGCGCCGAACTGGAGCAGAGCGTGGCCGAAGCCGTGGAGCGCACGCGCCAGATGGAGCAACGCGGCGCGCAGAGCCAGCGGGTTGTTGCCCTGGGCCGGCTCACCGGCGGCGTGGCCCACGAATTCAACAACCTGCTGGGCGTCATCAGCAACAGCATGCATCTGATGCAGCGCCACCCCAGCGCGCTGGAGCTGCAGGGGCCGCTGAGCGCCACGCAGCGCTCCGTCGACAAGGGCAGCCAGTTGACCCAGCACCTGTTGCGCTTCGCCGGCCGCCGCCCGGTGCGCGTGCAGACGCTGTCGCTCGCGCGCTACCTGCCCGAGGTACAAGAGCTGATGCGCAGCGTGCTGGGCCGGCGCATCGAGATCCAGGTGCAGGTGTCGCCCCAGGTCTGGCCGGTGCGTGTGGACACCAACGAGCTGGACCTGGCCCTCGTCAACCTGGCCCTCAACGCGCACGACGCCATGCCCGCCGGCGGCGAGCTGCGGCTCAGGGCCAGCAACGCCAAGGCGACCGACCTGGAAGGCCTGGAGCACCTGCCCCCGGGCGACTACGTGCTGCTGACCGTCAGCGACGACGGCATGGGGCTGGACCCGAGCCTGGTCGAGCATGCCTTCGAGCCCTTCTTCACGACCAAGGGCGTTGGCCAGGGCACGGGCCTGGGGCTGAGCCAGGTCCATGGCTTCGCCACGCAGGCGGGCGGCACTGCGCGCCTGGCCAGCACGCCCGGCATCGGCACCACCGTCTCGCTGCTGCTGCCGGTGGCTGGTGGCACCGAAGACAGTGCCGACAAGCCCTCTGTTGACGCACCCCAGCAAAGCATCGCCGGCACGACGGTGCTGCTCGTCGAGGACGACGAATCTCTGGGCGACGTGACCGCAGCGCTGCTCATGGCGCATGGCGCCAAGGTGTTGCGTGCCAGCGAGGCGGGCGCGGCGCTGCGCGTGCTGGACGACGGCGCCAAGGCCGACGTCGTGTTGAGCGATGTCGTCATGCCCGGCACGATGGACGGTGTGGGGCTGGCGCGGCAGTTGCGCGCGCAGCGCCCGGGCCTGCCGGTGGTGCTGATCAGCGGCTTCAGCAACCGGCCCATCGCGGACGGCGAGTTCGTGCAGCTGCGCAAGCCCTGCGCGCCGGCCGAGCTGCTGCGAGCGCTGCAATCCG
Organism: Roseateles sp. GW821-FHT02E12; assembly: GCF_059421665.1. NCBI lineage: Bacteria > Pseudomonadati > Pseudomonadota > Betaproteobacteria > Burkholderiales > Sphaerotilaceae > Roseateles > Roseateles sp. GW821-FHT02E12. The sequence goes on along the minus strand of NZ_JBWKVK010000002.1, from coordinate 493,065 downwards.
CCATCGCAGCGAACACGCCGTAACACGGCGGGAACGCGGGCTGCCATCAACGGGCTGGACGCTCTCGCGGCACAAGCCGCCGGGGTGAGTTCATCGACCCGTGAAAGGACATGCCATGAGCAACGACGACATCATCGACACGCTGAACGACTTGATCGAAACCTCCAAGGACGGCGAGTACGGTTTCCACGCCTCGGCGGAATACGTCACCGACACCGCCCTCAGGCAATCCTTCGAACGCCGCGCCGAGGAATGCCGCATGGCGGCCAGCGAGCTGCAATCCCTCGTCACCCACCTGGGTGGCAAGGCAGAGGACGGTGGCACTGCCGCAGGCGCCATGCACCGCGGCTGGGTGGCCGTGAAGGGCACGCTGGCGGGCTACACCGACAAGGCCATCCTCGAGGAAACCGAGCGCGGCGAGGACAGCGCACTGGAGAGCTACCGCAAGGCGCTGGAAGAATCCCTGCCGCCGGATGTGCGCCTGGTGGTGGAGCGCCAGTACGAAGGCGTGAAGCGCAACCACCTACAGATCCGCACACTGCGCGACCAGGCGCGCGCAGCTGCCTTGTAAAAGAGCCTTTGCCACTGCCCGGCCGCGGCTGCGCTGCGGCCGGGCAGTGGCTGGCCTGATCGGCGTGCCAGGGGCACCTCGATGCAAAGCGGGCTAGCCGGCCTTCTTCAGCTCGCCCGCCTCGGCCTCTTTGCCCGAGGGCGTCTGCGCATCCAGGCCACGGTCGGGCGACTCGGCCACCTGCGCCACGTCGCCAGGGCGAGCGATCAGCTCCTCGATGATGAAGTGGCCGTAGTGCTGGGCGCGCTCGGCGCCGCAGTCGCGCGCCACCGTGGCCACCTGCGCGGCCTGCGCGTCGCTGGCTGCACGCACCAGCAGCCAGTGGTAGCCCTTCTCGGCCAGCACACGGTGGGCCAGCACGAGGTTCATCTCCTGGCCGATCGACGCCAGCGGGCTGGCATTCGCGATGTCTTCGTCGATCTGCTGGAGCATCTGCCGGTCGCTGTAGTGATGCACGGCGTCTGGCGCCAGGCCCAGGCCAGCCAGGGCCAGCGCGGCCTGCTGAGCTTGCGCGGCCTCGGGAAATGAAATGACGACATGGCCGACGGGCTTGAAGACGCCGAAGCTGCGGGGTGCGTCCGTGGGGGCATCGATGGTGGTCATGGCAGGCCTTTTAGCGTGATGGGCATGGGATGGCCCTGCTTGGGCAAGCGTTGTGCCCGGCCACGCCACGAAGGCAGGCACGCAGCTTGCCCTTGCCGGTGACAAATGCTCCGGAGGAACCATGCCCATCTCAGCCCGCCGCACCGTTCTCTACGTGGAGGACCATCCGGTCAATGCGCTGTTGATGGCTGCCATCCTGGAGCGACGCCCCGAACTCGACCTCGTCATCGCGCCGACGGGCGAGGAGGCCTTGTGCCTGGCCGCCGGCCTGCGGCCGGTGCTGCTGTTGCTGGACCTGGACCTGCCGGACTTCCAAGGCAGCGGCCTGCTCGACCTGCTGCGTGCGCTGCCTGGCTGCGAGGCTGCCCCGGCCGTCGCGGTGACGGCGGACATCCACTTCGACATCAAGGACCAGGGGTTCTGCGAACTCTGGCCCAAGCCGCTGTCCGTCGATGACGTGCTGGCCCGGCTGGACGCGCTGATCGGCACACGGCCGTCACCGCCGCCGCAACTGCCCAGTGAGTTGCGCGCGCAGCCGGCCGAGCTGGCACCGGTTGAGCGCTAACTCGGCAGTGCCTCAACTGTGAATCAGCAGCCGGCCGCCGCGCCGCGCACCACGCAGTGCACCAGATGGAGCTTGCGCACCGTCGGCGCAGACAGCACGAAGGGATAGAAGTCCGCCACGCCCATGCTGCGCGAGAGTTCGTTGAGCACGCCGGTCAGCTCCATCCAGCTGTTGATGAGCTGCAGGAAGCCGTCGGCTTGCGGGTCACTCGCGTCGGCCAACAACTCGGCGCCGAAGCGCTCGTAGCTCAGCTCGACGCGTTCGCCGTCCAGGCCGAAGCTGCGCGCCGTGTCCAGCGTATCGACGAGGTGCAGATAGTGGGCCCAGGTTTCGGCCCAGTCCTCCCAGGGGTGGGAGCTGGCGTAGGCACTGACGAAGCGCTGGCCCCAGTCGGGCGGTGCGCCGTTCGCGTAGTGGCGCTGCAGCGCGGCGCCGTAGTCCTCGCGCTCGTCGCCGAACAGTTCGCGGCAGGGCTCCAGCCACGCCGTCGGCTCGACGAGCTGCTGCCAGTAGTAGTGCCCGGTCTCGTGGCGCAGGTGGCCGAGCAGGGTGCGGTAGGGCTCGCCGAGCTGATCGCGGAGCTGCTCGCGGCGCGCGTCGTGGGCCTCGGCAACGTCCAGCGTGATGACCCCGTCGGCATGGCCGGTCACGACGGGTGGGCCTTCGAGCGGCGCCAGCAGCAGGTCGAAGGTCAGGCCTCGCTCCGGGTCGTCCGCCTTCGAGATGACCGGCAGCTTCAGCCCGATCAGCGAGGACACGAGACGGCGCTTGGCCTGCTCGACGCGGCACCACCACGGCCCCGCCTCGGGCTGGGTCAGGTCGGGCACGGTGCGCGTGAGCCGGCAACAGCGGCACAGCGTCTGGCCGGCCGCAAGCTCGGCTGCACCGAGCAGCCAGTTGCAGGCGGCTGCCGAGTCGAGGTTGCCGCAGCGCGCATAGCGCCGCGCACGGCGCGTCGCCACGCCGACTTCGCGCCAGCCACCCGAGCGCAGCGGCTCCAGCGCGAGCAGCAGGCCGCGCTCGGCGTCGTAGCCCAGCGGCCGGTGGCAGGCCAGGCATTCGCTGTTGCGGAAGAACACCGGCCGGCCACAGGCGCAGCTGAAGGCACGCGCGGTCAGCGGCGCCGGCACCGGGCGCGGCGTGGTGGCAACAGGCAGCATCACGCCGCCAGACGCGCGGCGCTGCCAGCTGCAGCCAGTTCCGACAGCTGTCGCTCGAAGCGACGCTGCACCCTGCCCCAGGGAGCCTGGATGGCGGCCAGCCGCGCCAGCTGGCGCAGCGGACCGTCAAGCGCCGAGGCATCCAGGGCCCGCGTGGTGGCCTCCAGAAAGGCATCGGCGACGGCCAGCCCGGCACAGGGCGGGGCCAGGCAGCCGCTGACGCCGTCGTGCACGTGCAGCCCCGCGGCACCGGTGTCGAAGGCGGCCACGGCCAGGCCACTGGCCAGGGCCTCGAGCGTCACGTTGCCGAAGGTATCGGCCAGGCTGGGAAAGAGGAAGACGTCGGCGCTGGCGTAATACCGGGCCAGCGCGGCGTCGGTCAGCGTACCGACGAAGCGCGCCCGCGGATGGGCGCGCTCCAGTTCCTCGCGCAGCGGCCCGTCGCCAACGACCACCATGCGCAGGCCCGGGCGGCGCGCACTCAGGCGCTCGAAGGTCTGCAGCGCCAGGCCCGCGTTCTTCTCGGGTGAGAGCCGGCCCACGTAGAGCATCACGCGGTAATCGTTGGCGAGGCGCCAGTCGCCGCGCAGGCGCGGGTCGCGACGCTCTGGCGAGAACTGCTGGGCATCGACGCCGCGGCCCAGCACCTGCAGCCGCTCAAAGCCCCGGGCTGCCAGCTGGTCGTGCAGTTCGGGTGTCGGCACGAAGGTGGCGTCGGCCATCGCGTGCAAGCGCTTCAGATAGCCCAGTGCCACCGGCTCCAGCCAACCCATGCCGTAGTGGCCGCAGTGGGCGTGGACGTTGGTGCGGAAGTCGGCGCTGGTGGCCAGGCCCAACGCGCGCGCCGCGCGCAGCGCCGCCCAGCCCAGCGGGCCTGGTGTCGCCACATGCACCACGTCGGGCAACGCCTCGGCCTCCTGCCACAGCACGCGCAGCGCCGCCGGCGTGGCCCAGCCGTAGTGCAGCTCGGGGGCCATCGGGACGGGGCCGCCGACGCAGCGCCATTCCTCGGCGTCGCGGCGTGCAGGCTCAGACGGCTGGCGAGGCCGGATCAGCTGCACGGCATGGCCAGCGGCTCGCAGATGGCGCACGGTACGTTCGGCGGTCAGGGCCACGCCGTTGATTTCAGGGGGAAACGTCTCGCTGACGTAGACGATGCGCACGAGCTTCACTCCGGGCAGTTGCAGGCTCCAAAGCCATGGCAAGCGCGATGCCTGCTCGCCACGGGCCACGTGCTCGCCCAGGGCCTCGCCCCGGTCCAGCACGCGCGGGAAGCTGTAAGCCTTGCCGCAAACCGCGGCGGCATCGGCAATGCGCAGGCACGCAGCTTGCCGATGTGACCGAATGCAAATGAGCTACACACGGCCCGAGCAGCAGGCCCAGGACAGCCGTCCTGCGGCGGGCCCCCATCTGCTGGATGTGTCGATGTTCTGGAGCCCGGTCGGCGGCGTGCGGCGCGTGTTGACGGCCAAGCACGAGCGCCTGCGCGCGCTGGGCTGGCGGCACAGCGTCATCGCGCCGGGTGCGCAGGGGCCTGGCATGGTCGACTGCGGCGGCGTGGCGCTGCCCGGCGGCAGCGGCCAGCGGGTGGTGCTGGCGCGCGGCCGCGCGCTGCGGCAGATGGAGTTCATGGCGCCCGACCTCATCGAGTCGGCCGACCCCTACACGCTGGCCTGGGCCTCGCTCGCCGCGGCCGAGCAGTTGCGCGTGCCGGCGGTGGCCTTCTGCCACAGCAATCTGCCCGCGCTGGCCGCCCGCACGCTCGGCGGCCGCGGCGCCGAACGCTGGGCGCGGCGCTATCTCGTGGGCCTGTACCGCCACTTCGACGTCGTCATGGCGCCCAGCAGCGGCCTCGCCCAGCGCCTGCAGGGCTGGGGTGTGCCGCGCGTGACCGTGCAGCCGCTGGGCGTGGATTGCTCGGTGTTCACGCCCTGTGCACGCGACGCCGCCTGGCGCGCCCAGTTCTGCCGCGACCATGGCCTGGAACCGGCCACGCGCCTGCTCGTCTACACCGGCCGCTTCGCGCCGGAGAAGAACCTGCAGCTGCTGGCGGATGCCGTCGCCCTGCTCGGCCGCGGCCATGCGCTGATCGTCGTCGGCAACGGGCCGGCGGCGCCGGTGGGCGGCCAGGTGCGGGTGCTGCCGCCCGAGCACGACAGCCGCCAGCTCGCCCGGCTGGTGGCCAGCTGCGATGCCTACGTGCATGCCGGCGACCAGGAGACCTTCGGCCTGGGCGTGCTCGAGGCGATGGCCTGCGGCACGCCGGTGGTCGCGGCGGCGGCGGCCGGCCTGGGCGAGCTGGTGGCCGGCGCCGGCCTGCTGGTGGACCGGCCGCGCGCGGGCTCCTGGGCCGAGGCCATGGACGCCAGTCTGGGCGGCAGCCACACCGCCCTGCGCCGCACCGCGCTGTTGCGCGCCCAGGAACAGGACTGGCCACGCGTATTGGGGCAGATGACGCGGCGCTACGCCGCACTGATCGGCCGCCAGGCCACCGCGGCCGTGCCGGCAGCGACCTTCAGCCCACCGTTGCGCCCCTGGGCCGCACAACTGGCCCGCCAGCGCTGACGAGCCCCGGCGCGGCTACTCCGAGGTGCTGCAGTCGGAGGGCGGCGCGCTCTCGGCGGCGTATTCCTTCAGGCGGTTGTAGAGCGTCTTGAGGCTGATGCCCAGGACCGCAGCCGTGCGTTCCTTGTGGTGGTTGTAGTGCCGCAAGGTGGCCAGCATCAGCGCACGCTCGGCTTCGGCCAGGCTGGAGCCGATGGGCAGGGTGATGAAGGGCATCTCCACAGCCGCAGGTGCCGGCTCACGCGGGCGAGCGGGTGCGGGCGCAGGCATCTCCGGCGCGAAGCCCCCCCAGGCTGAAGTGACTCCGCCGGCCTCGTGGGCACCGGGCAGCCAGGTTTCGTCGATGACGTCGCCCTGGGCCATCACGTAGGCGCGCTGCACGGCATTGCGTAGTTCGCGCACATTGCCCGGCCAGGGGTAGGCGACCAGCATCGCCAGCGCCTCGGGCGTGAAACGGCGCACGGCGCCCTCCTGCTCGCCTATGGCGGCCAGGAAGTGGTTGGCCAGCAGCGGGATGTCGGCAACGCGGTCGCGCAGCGGCGGCAGCGCGATGGGGAAGATGTTGAGGCGGTAGAGCAGGTCCTCGCGCAACTTGCCGGAGGACACGGCCTGGTAGGGCAGGCGGTTAGTGGCGGCGACGATACGCACGTCGGTCTCCAGCGCCGTCGTGCTGCCCACGCGCATGAAGCGCCCGGTCTCCAGCACGCGCAGCAGCTTGACCTGCAGCTCCAGCGGCATCTCGGTGATCTCGTCCAGGAAGAGCGTGCCGCCGCTGGCGCGCTCGAAGAAGCCCTGGTGCTGGCGCTCGGCGCCAGTGAAGCTGCCCTTCTCGTGGCCGAAGATTTCGCTCTCGATGAGGTTGGGGCTGATGGCGCCGCAGTTCACCGCGAGGAAGGGGCGCTTGCGGCGGCGGCTGAGGTCGTGCACCGTCTGGGCCACCACCTCCTTGCCAGTGCCGGACTCACCGGTGATGAAGACCGACACGCTGGTGCCGGCCACGCGCGAGATCTGCTCGTAGATGCGCTTCATCGGCGCGCTGCGGCCCCAGAGGTGGCCGAAGTGGCCCGATTCGTCGAGGTTGGCCGTCAGGTCCTGGACCTCGGCCTGCAACGCCGCCGGCTTCATGATGCGCGACAGCACACCCTGGAGCTGCTTCAGGTTGACCGGCTTGACGAGATAGTCGGCCGCGCCCAGGCGCAGCGCCTGGATGGAGGTTTCCAGGTTGGCGTGGCCGGTGCACAGCACGACCTCGGAGTTGGCCACCAGCTTGGGATCGGCCAGCAGGTCCATGCCGTTGCCGTCGGGCAGGCGCAGGTCCAGCAGCAGGATGTCGGGCTGCTGCAGCGCGAGCTGGCGCCGCGCATCGCGCAGGTTGTGGGCCACCGCGACGGTGAACTGCTCGCCCGCGATCAAGTCCCGCAGCGAGGTTGCGGAGTCATGGTCGTCGTCCACCACCAAAGCGTGCGGCATGCGCGTCGTTTCCTTCGGGCTTTGTTACAGGGATACCCAGCAGCGGGCCGATCATTTTGAACAGATTCGCAGGCATGCGGAAAAAATTTCCGATTGCCGGCGAGCGCGCGGGCGGGCACGCCGATTGCCAGCGATCGATCTCATGAAACCCTGCTGCCGCCTCTCCCTCGTTGGTTGGGCCTGGGCCCTGGCAGCGCTGTTCCTGCTGGGCGGCACGGTGGCCTGCGGCAGCCTGCCTGGGGCCGACCGGCAACTGCGGCCGCTACCGCCACGCCAGGCGTCGGAGCGCATCACGCTGCAAGGCCGCAGCGGCCTGGTGAGCGAGGCCGTGGAGGCGCGTGACCTGGCCCGCGTGCGCGACGAGGGCAACGGCGCGCTGTTCGAGCATCATCTGGAAGTGCTGGCGAGCACCGGTGATGCCCAACTGCTGCGCGGCAACACGGCCAAGCTGCTCGTCGACGGGCCAGCCACCTTTGCCGCGATGAAGACGGCCATCGCCGCCGCCCGCCAGCGCGTGATGGTGGAGTTCTACATCGTCGAGGACGAGGGCGTGGCTGCCGAGGTGGGCGAGTTGCTGTTGCGCAAGGCGGCCGAGGGCGTCAGCGTGGCGCTGCTGTACGACAGCGTCGGCTCGATGGGCACCGACGCCGCCTTCTTCGAACGCCTGCGCCAGGGCGGCATCGCCGTCTGCGCCTTCAACCCCGTCAACCCGCTGGAGCGGCCGGGCCACTGGGGCCTGCTGCAGCGCAACCACCGCAAGATGCTGGCCGTCGACAGCGACGTGGCGTTCACCGGCGGCATCAACCTGAGCAATGTCTACGCCGAGGGTTCCTTCGGCAGCGCCCGCCGAAGAGCCCCTCCGGCAGACGCCGACAAGCAGGGCTGGCGCGACACGCAGGTGGAGTTGCGTGGCCCCGTCGTGTCGGCGCTGGCCGTGGTGTTCCGCGAATCCTGGGCGCTGCAGGGCTGCAAGGGCGAGCTGGCAGCGGCACCGGCGCCACGCGTGGCCACGCCGGGCCAGCGCGTCGTCAAGCTGGTGGTGGGCGACCCGGCCAATGGCATCAACCCGAGCTACACGGCCTTGCTGCGCGCCATCGGGGCCTCGCAGCGCAGCGTGCAGCTGACCATGGCCTATTTCGCGCCCGGCGACGAACTCATCCAGGCCCTGTGCGACGCGGCCCGGCGTGGCGTCGCCGTCTCGCTCGTGCTGCCGGGGCGCAGCGACGTGGCGATGGTGCTGCACGCAGCGCGCTCGCGCTATGCCCAGCTATTGGAGGCCGGCGTGGAGATCCACGAGATGACGCAGTCCGTCATGCATGCCAAGACGGCCGTTGTCGACGGCGTCTATTCCAGCGTCGGCTCCAGCAACCTCGACTGGCGCAGCATCGTCGGCAACCACGAGATCGACGTCATCGTGCTGGGCGACGACTTCGGCCAGCAGATGCAGGCCCTGTTCGCCCGCGACCTGACCGTGTCGCAGCGCATCGAGGCCGCGCAGTGGTCGCAGCGCGGCCTGGGCCAGCGCCTGCTGCAGGGCTTTGCGCGCCTCGTTGAGCCGCTGCTTTGAACGCGCGGGAACGCCGTTTGCCACTGAGCTGCGGGTTCATCAGCACCTCTGGAGTCACACCATGAAGATTGAAACCATGGACACCCCCTCCATGGCAAGCGCCGCCAATGCGGCCGCCGCCGAACACTTTCTGCACGAGATGCGCCTGGAGCGCCCTCGCCGCCCGGGCGGCAGCACGATGGGCCGCCTGATGCGCCGCAGCCGCACGCGCACGGCCGGCATCCGCTTCGAGTGGGTGCTGCGCACGGTCGGGCCGGTGCTGCGCGTCGTCGCGACATGGACTGACAGCCTCGGCCAGCCGCATCACACGTCGTTCTCCGTGCAGTGCAACGGGCTGGAAGGGGCGCTGGATCGCGCCATCGCAGCGCGCATTTCCTGCGGCGCGCCTTTGCCGAACCGCGAGGATTTACTGCAACGTCTGCAGCAGGAATTCGCCACCGCGCCGCATGTGGCCGCGCAGCTGACTGACCGTCAGCCGGGCTGCACCGTGCCGGCGGGCCTGTTCGCTCAGGGGAGCTTGGCGAGCATGGCGGCTTCGGTCGCCTCGTCCCACGCCAACGGGTAAAGGCAGCGCGCCTGGGTGAGCAGCTCGGGGCGGCCGCCCCAGACCGCGATCTGCTCGCGCACCGTCGCGAAGTCGATGCTCATCAACACGGCCGGTGCGTTCACACGCGGGTTGTGGCGGGCCGTGGTGAAGGGCAGCAGGCCCAGGTAGCGGCGGTAGAAGGCGACGTGGCGCGGGTTGACCTCGATGATGAGGCGTTCGCAGCGCGCCTTGCGGTGGGCGTGCAGGTAGCCGAGGTGGAACACCTGGGCCAGCACGCGCTTGGCGTTGTGTGAGTGGCGGTCCACGGCCAGGCTGCCGAACTCGCAGAGCTTGACGCCGCCGGCGCGCCATTCGGCCAGTTCGGCCTCGAACAGCTTGTCGGCATGCAGGCCGCCCTGGCCGTCAAAGCGCACCGACAGCGTGCCGACGATCTGCTCGCCATTGCGCGCCGTGCAGACGATGTCGCCGTCTTCGTTGCGGCTGCTGTAGCGCTCCCGCGTCACCGACAGGCCGCGATCCCCATAGCGACGCTCGACCAGGTCGTAGGCATCGCCGTCCAACGCACCGAAGTCGCTGTCCAACTCCAACGGCGGACCGCCATTGGGGTTCAGCGGCGTGCGCCGGCTTTCTTCAAAAAAGGTAGGGATCATGGACAGCATCCTTGGCGCCCAACGCGCCGAGGGGCGGAGTCTAGGGATTGAAATGACTCAATCTTTTGACATTCACAGACGGATACATCTAATTTCAAGCCTCGTTTGGGTTTATGCGTCACTCAGAGAAGTGACAACTGCCGCTTCGAAAAGCTGCTTTCTGCCCGGCGGCACACAGCGGCCAAGAAAAAGGCCACGCAGTGCGTGGCCTCGTGCTGACACAAAGACGGGTCAGACCGCGTACTTGTTGACCAGGCGGTTCATGTTGGTCAGCGACAGGCGGTGCATCTCGATCAGCGCGATGAGGCCGTTGCGATGCAGTTGCAGCACCTTGTCGTCCGCCAGCTCGGCGTACTTCTTCTCGTCCAGGGCCAGGAAGCCTTCAACGTCGAACTTCTCGCCATTGGGCAGCGTGGCTTCGAAGCGCATGTCCTGCAGCAGGTCCATCTCAACCAGCAGATTGCAGATCAGGCGGGTGCGCTCGGCTTCCTGCTCGAAGTTCTCCAGGAAGGACTTGGCGTTGAGCAGGAACTCGGTGGGCTGGCCGTCCTTGAACAGGGCTTCGCCGGTGGTCTCGTTGAAGGCCGGCCACTTGGTGTCGTAGCAGACAGCCATGTTGTTGGAGCTGTCGTCCAGGCGGGCCATCACGAACGGGTAGCGGCGCACGTAGGCGGGCACGTAGTTGCCCGTCCACTTGTCACCGTCGACGAAGAGGTTGGAGCCTGCACGCAGGCCCAGCACGGCCAGCGGTGCCACGGCGGGCTTGCTGTCCGGGCCAGCGCCGCCGGCACGCACGAAGACGACCGGATATTCCTTGCAGGCGTCGCCAAATTCGACGGCGGCCAGGAAGACCGAGTTCTGGTCGGCCACACGGCTGACGACGGCCTGGTTGGTGTCCAGCTTCAGGTTCTTGTGGACTTCGCGGTCCAGCGGCAGCAGTTCGCCGTACATCGGGGGGTTGCTCATGATTCTTTCTCTCCAGGTTCGGTCAGACGACTGACCAGCACTTTGTCTACACGCTTGCCATCGAGGTCCACGACCTCGAATCTCCACGCGTCCCACTCCACGACATCGGTCGTGCGCGGCAAGCGCCCCAGCAGCAGCATGATCATGCCGGCCAAGGTGTTGTAGCGCCCACGGTCCTCTTCGGGCAGTTCCTTCAGCTCCAGGCGGTCTTTCAGCTCGGGCACGGGGATGAGGCCATCGATCAGCCAGCTCCCGTCCTCGCGTTGCACCGCCCAGGCATCGCCATCGCTGGGGGCATTGAACTCCCCGGCAATGGCCTCCAGCACGTCGCGCACGGCAATGACGCCCTGCACCTCGCCGTACTCATCGACGACGAAAACCAGCGGCGCGTCCGACACGCGGAAATGTTCCAGCAGCTCCATGCCCGACAGCGTCTCGGGCACGAACAGCGGCGGCTCCAGGCCCGCCATCAGGTCCAGCGGCAGGCCTTCCAGCATGCCGGCCAGCAGCGCCGGCGCATTGGCCACGCCCAGCACCTCGGTCAGGCCGCCACGGCACACCGGGTAGCGGTTGAAGCCATGCTCGCGCAGCACCGCCAGCACCTCGGCCGGCGTCGCGTCGACTTCCAGCCAGGCAATCTCGGTGCGAGGAATCATCATCGAGCCGACCTGGCGCTCGTCCAGGCGGAACACGTTGCGCACCATCTGGTGCTCGTGCTGCTCGATGACGCCGGCATCCAGCCCTTCCTCCAGGCTGGCGGCAATCTCTTCTTCCGTCACGCCACGCTGGCCCTTGTTGCGAAGGCCCAGCAGGCCCAGCGTCGCCTCGGTCGTCACGCTGAGCAGGCGCACCAGGGGCCGCGCAGCGAGGGACAGGAAGTTCATCGACGGCGCAACGAGGCGAGCCACGTTCTCGGGGTAGATCTGGCCGATGCGCTTGGGCACCAGCTCGCCGAAGACGATGGTCAGCAGCGTGATGATCACGACCACCAGGGCCGTCGCCGCGATCTCGGTCGCATGGGGATGCAGGTTGAAGGTCTCGCTCAGCCAGCGCGACAGCGGGCCCGAGAAAGCCGCATCGCCGACGATGCCGTTCAGCACGCCGATGCCGGTGATGCCGATCTGCACCGTCGACAGAAATTTGGTCGGGTTGTCGTGCAGGTCCATCGCGGCCTGTGCGCCGCCCTCCCCGCTCTCCACCATCACCTGCAGCCGGGCCTTGCGGCTGGCGGTCAGCGCCATCTCCGACATCGCGAAAAGGCCGTTGATAAGGATCAGAACGAGAACGAGAGCGGTGTCCATTGAAGGCGCCAAACCCTGGGAAAACCCCAGGTAGCGCAAGGGCAAAAACGAAGCCCGGGAGACTATCAGATGGAGATGACCCGGCCCATCGTGCGATCCCTCGCTTCGGGGCCGGGAGAATCACTGCCCATGAACTATCTGATCGGCGACGTCCAAGGCTGCTGTGATGCCCTGGAGCGCCTGCTTCAACGCATCGATTTCTCCCCATCGCGCGACCGCCTCTGGCTGCTGGGCGACCTTGTCAACCGCGGGCCCCAGTCGCTGGCGACGCTGCGCAAGCTCATCCAGCTGGGTGATTCGGCGACCTGCCTGCTGGGCAACCACGACCTGCACCTGCTCGCCGCGGCCCAGGGCGTGCGCCGGCCGCACCGGGGCGACACGCTGGACGACATCCTGGCCGCCGCTGACCGCGACGCGCTGACCGACTGGCTGCGCCACCAGCGCATGGCCGTCTACGAGGCCGGCTGGCTGATGGTGCATGCCGGCGTCGCGCCGCAATGGAGCCGCGACGACACGCTGGCGCTGGCCGCCGAGGTCGAGGCCGTGCTGCGCGGCCCCGCCCTGCCCGACTTCCTGCACGCCATGTACGGCAACGAGCCGGCGCGCTGGGACCCCGACCTCGCCGGCACTGCGCGGTTGCGTTTCACCGTCAACGCACTGACCCGGCTGCGTTTTTGCACCGCCGACGGCGAGATGGACTTCAAGACCAAGGACGGCGCTGGCGCCGCGCCCGAAGGCTTCATGCCGTGGTTCGACGTGCCGGGCCGGCAAACCCAAGACACACCCGTCGCCTTCGGCCATTGGTCGACGCTGGGGCTGCTGGACCGCCCGCACCTGCTCGGCCTCGATACCGGCTGCATCTGGGGTGGCCAGCTGACGGCGGCGCGTGTGGATGGCTTGCAGCGCGAAATCATCTCGGTGGCGTGCGAGCAGGCGCAGCAGCCGGGCACATAGCCCGGCACCGTAGAATGCCGCCTCCCCGGGGAAGCGTGGGAGAGTGGTTTAATCCAACGGTCTTGAAAACCGTCGAAGGTGTGAGCCTTCCGTGAGTTCGAATCTCACCGCTTCCGCCACAAGACAAAAAAGGCGCCCTTGGGCGCCTTTGTCGTTTCAGAGCTTGCCCGTGTACCGGGTATGGAAACGCCGCCCCTGGGCGTCCATGGCCTGCAGCCACAGTTCCGACGTGACAGCGCCCACGGGCGTGTAGGCCGTGCTCAGCGTGGCGACGGTCTTGGGCGGGAGCGGCGGCGCCGTGTCCACCACCGTGGGTGAGCCACCGGCCGTCGGCGTGAAGACGCGCTTGATCTCGATGATGCGCAGGTCCGGGTTGGCCGCGGCCCAGGCGGACCAGTTGATGATCAGCGTGCCGCTCTGCAGCGTGGCCGCGAACAGCGGGCTGGCAACGGCGACGCCGTCCAGGGCCGGGAAGCGCGTGGCCGCCGGTTCGCCGAGGACGTCGGCGCGCAAGTAGGCGGTACGCGTCTCGGCTGCGCCAGCGATCGTGTAATTGACGATGTATTTGGCGCCACGCACGCTGTCCGCGCTGCCGATCCAGCCGACCGCCGCGCGCTGGATGGCGAGGTCGCCGACGCCACCCGTCGCGATCAGATTGGTGGCACCGGTCGTGGAAGACACGCACAGGTTCGGGCGGCTGCAATAACCGAACGGGATGCTGAAGCCGCCGGGCAGCTGCAGGGTGGCCGAGCTGATCAGTTGCACCGGCGGGTTGACGGGAATGGGGTCGGGCGTCTGCGCCTGGATCTCGACCTGCAGGCCGATGCCGGGGTTGGGCACGACGGCGGTGCTGGCCGTGCCGTCGGCGTTCAGCGCCATGAAGCCCAGCGGGTGCACGGCCACGGCGAGCTTCTTGCCGTTGCCGATCAGGTTCCACTTGTTCGTCGTCGTCGCGGCCTTGTTGTAGCTGACGGCGTCGCTGAACAGATCAACGACGGCGCCGGTCGAGTCGCTGATGACGGCGCCCACCAGCACTTTGCTGCAGTTGCCCGCGGTGGGTGCGTCGTCGGCGCAGCCCAGCAGCTGGAAGCGACCGAACTGGCGGTTGGCCGTCGTGTAGATGGACAGGGTGGCGGCGAGGTCGGTCTTGCTGCGGCTGTTGTGCTTGTCGTAGCCACTGACGAGGGCGCTCGTCAGGATGGTGCTGACGTCGCGGCCCTGGGCAATGAGCTGGTTGAGCGCGGCGCCGAGGTCGTCCAGGCCGGGCAGATTGCCGAGCAGCGTGCTGGCACTGGTGGCGGCCTTCAGCGTGGACGTGATGGCATTGGCCGGCGTGCCGCTGGCCTTGAGCAGCTCGGTCTGTGCCGTGGTCAGCTCGACGACGACTTCAGCCGTCGGCGCGGCGAGGAATTTGTTGCCGATCTGCAGTAGCGGCACATTCAGCCTGGAGCGGGCCAGGTCCACCCGCACGCTCTCGATGAGCAGGTCGTGGGCGCCCTTGTTGGCGGCGAATGTCGCGTCGGCCAGCAGGTCCAGCGTCTTGGGGTCGGTGAACTTGAGGTCGGTCAGTTGGGTCTTGACCAGCGTCTTCAGGAAGTCGCTCGCGGCGGTGCTGGCGTTGGCCATCTGCGTCAGCTGGCCGGTGCTGGTGGCGGCGGCCGCGAACACCGGCGCGGGCTCGGTGCCCAGCGACAGCGCGACGATGGCATTCGTCAGCGGCGTCACATGGCCCACCATGGCGGCGCTGATGGTCGGCACCGTGGAGTGCAGCACTTGCATGGTGCCGCCTGCGTCCAGGCCACGCGCCTGGATGAAGAGGGGCGCCGCGGGGCTGTTGGTGCTCAGCGTCAGGCTGTAGCTGCCGTCGGCGGCATGGGTGGTTGCCGTGCCAACGGCCTTGCCCTGGCCGTCGACGACGCTGATCTGCGCGCTGACGAGCGGCGCGCCGGTGGCGGCAACGCCGCGCAGCGTGGGCGGCTTTTCCAGCACCGGCGTATCCGAACCACCACCACCGCCGCCTCCGCAGGCGGCGAGGGACAGGGTCAGGACGAGGGCAGCAAGGCGATACAGCATGGCGCGGGCGGAAATCTGGGCTCAGGCCAGTGTCCCGCGCCGGCCCCTCAGGCGATGGGCCGTTAAAGGGCGGAAATCAGCGGCTGATTTGCACCCAGGCGAGTTCGAGCCAGTTGTCGGGCCGGTGTACGGCCGTGACATTTGCCCGCGCGCCCCACGGCACCACCTGGCGGTGCAGCGGAATGATGTTGACCTGCTCGCGCAGCTCGGTGAGCGCACCGCGGATGAGCTGCTCGCGCTTCTTGGCATCGGGCTCGACGCTGGACTGGGCCGCCAGCGCATCGGCCTTGTCGTTGCGGAAACCGCCGAAGTTGTAGTTGCCCACGCCCTTGTCGCCACGCGTGCGGTACAGCGGCGTCAGGATGCTCTCGGCATCGGTCACCGAGCCACCCCAGCCGTACATGTACAGGCTGGTGTCGTACTTCTCCAGCTTGGGGAAGTACAGCACGCGGGGCATGGCGTTGACCTTGACCTTGACCTTGAGCTGCGCCCACATCGAGGCCAACGCCGTGCAGATCTCCTCGTCGTTGATGTAGCGGTTGTTGGGGCAGTCCAGCGTCACCTCGAAGCCGTCGGCAAAGCCGGCCTCCGCCATCAGCTTCTTCGCGCCGGCCAGGTCGTGCGGCAGGCGAGTCTGCAGGGCCGGGTCGTCGAAGGAGGCGTTGCCGGACGGCGTCAGCGCGCCGGTGGGCACGGACAGACCCGCCATCAGCTTGGTCCTCACCGCCTCGATGTCGATGGCCTGGTAGAGGGCGCGGCGCACGCGCACGTCCTTGAAGGGGTTCTTGTCGCCCGGCACGTTGCCGTACAGCAGCTTGTCGCGCGACTGGTCCATGCCGATGAAGACGAGGCGGTTCTCCGGGCCTTCGATGACCTTGACGCCGGCCGTGTTGCGCAGCCGGGCGATGTCGCGCGGCGCGGGGTCGAGCACGAAGTCGATCTCGCCCGAGACCAGCGCCGCCAGCCGCGTCGCGTCGGTGGCGATGGGCGTGTAGACGACCTCCTGCAAGTTGCCCTCGGTCTTGCTCCACCAGTTCGGGTTGCGCTTGAGCACCGTCTTGATGCCGGGTTGGCGGCTGGCCAGCATGAAGGGGCCGGTGCCGTTGGTGTTCAGCGCGGTAAAGCCCTCTTCCTTGTTCTTGAAGTCCAGCGGCTTGGTGGCCTTGTGCGCTTCGCACCACTTGCGGCTCATGATCCAGAGCTGGTCGATGTGCTGCAGGAAGATGGGGTTGAAGGTGGTCAGCTGGAAGTCCACCGTCAGGTCGTCGACCTTCTTGGCCGTGCCCACGGCATTGGCCCAAACGGCGATCTGCGAGGTGGGCTCCTTGGCGCGCTGCACCGAGAAGGCGACGTCATCCGCCGTCAGCGGCGTGCCGTCGTGGAACTTGACGCCTGCGCGCAGCTTGAAGCGCCAGCTCAGCGGGCCGGTCTGCTTCCACTCCGTGGCCAGACCCGGCACCAGGGCCAGCTTGGCGTCACGGTTCGTCAGCCGCTCGTAGATCTGGCCATTGACCATGTTGGTCAGGCTCTCGTTCTGCGAGTCCGGGTCCATGGTCTGCGGATCGCCCTGGCTGGCCCAGCGCAGGGTCTGCGCCGACGCGCCGCAAGCGACCGCCAAAAGGGCCACGCCCATCCATCGTTTCATCGCTGATCTCCCAACTGCATGGGCGCAGTTTAGGAGGGCCGGCAATGCCCCTTCATCATCGTTCCGCGTTGGGAGTTCAACGTTTTCCGTTGGGATTCCAGAGCTCGTCGAGATGGGTGAAGTTCCAGTTCTCGGGCGGCTCGCGGCCGGCGATGCGGTCACTGGTGCCGCTGGCAGCCAGGTCGATGAGCTGCACCGGAATGGGCATGCCGGACTTCGTCGAAAAGAAGACCTTGACGCGTGGCAGGACGAGGGCCGCCGGGTTCTGGTCGACGACGACGGCCAGCTTGCCGGACTGCAGCCGCACCAGCGTGCCGGTCGGGTAGATGCCCACGCTCTTGACGAAGGCCTGAAAGATGATCGGGTCGAACTGGCCCTTCCACTGCGCCATGCGCTGCAGCGAGCCGGCAGGGTCCCAGGCGGCCTTGTAGGGGCGCGTGGACGTGATCGCGTCATAGACGTCGCAAACGGCGCCCATGCGCGCCATCAGGCTGATCTGCTCACCCGCCAGCTTGTGCGGGTAGCCGGTGCCGTCGATCTTCTCGTGGTGGTGCAGGCAGACGTCCAGCGCCGCCGGCGGCACCTTGGTGCCATCCTTCAACAGCTCCCAGCCACGCTCGGGGTGGCTGCGCATCACGTCGAACTCGGCATCGGTCAGCGCGCCTGGCTTGTTCAGCACATGCAGCGGCATTTGCATCTTGCCCACGTCGTGCAGCAGGCCCGCCAGGCCGGCCTCGCGAGCCTGCTCGTCGGGCAGGCCCAGGTGACGGGCCAGCGCCACCATCAGGCCGCAGACGGCGACCGAATGCATGTAGGTGTAGTCGTCCTTGGTCTTGAGCCGGGCCAGGCTGACGAAGGCCGACGGGTTGCGCTCCAGGGAGGACGCGATCTCGCCAACGATGGGCAGGCAGACCTCGGAATCGATGGCCTTGCCCAACCGCGCCTCGTTGAACAGCGCTGTCACCGCCTGTTTTGAACGGTGCAGCACCTCGGCGGCGCGGCCCACTTCGTCCTCGAAACGGGCCCGGGGTTCGCGCTGGACGGGTGCGGGGGCTGGTGGCGACAGCTGCTGAGGCGGCGGTGTTTCTATCCTGGGGGGCGGCGCTGGCGGCTGGGCCGGCGTGCCGATATCGCAGCCTTTGCTCACGTCGATCCAGACGGCCGGAAGGCCGCTGGCCCTCAACGCGGCCAGGTCGACCGGGTCGGTCAACACGAACTTGGTTTTCCAGAACGGATGCGAAAGCCAGGATCCTTCCAGTGACTGGATATACATCCCAAGCGTCGCTTCAGAAACTGGTATTTTTTTGAGCATGGCACCGCGTCGCACCGCGGGCGCAGTATCACCGCCGGGTCCGGCGCCGGGCGTGCAGCAATGCACGCCCGTCTGGTCTGACTCAAAAAAACAAAAGCCGCCTGGCAAGGCGGCTTTGTCGGCAGGCCTCTTGGGCTCAGCGGAACTTGCTCTGCGGCACGGTAGCGAGTTCGGTCGGCAGAGAACCGATGTAGGCGGCGATGGCCTTCAGCTCGGCGTTGCTGAACTGCTTGACCTGGCCGGCCATGACGCCGTTGCTGCGGCCGACGTTGTTGTTCTTCTCGGTCTTGTACGACTTCAGCGCAACGCTCAGGTAGTCGGCGTGCTGGCCCGCGAGCTTGGGGTAGCTCGGGTCGATGGGCTTGCTGAAATTGGCGCCATGGCAGGACACGCAGGCGCCCTTGGTCAGCAGCTCGGCCACGTTGGCCGGTGCGGCCGGAACGTTGTCGGCCACGGCCGGCAGCTTGGCTTGTTGCTCGTAGAAGGCGGCAACGTCGGCCATGTCCTGATCGCTCAGCGAGCCGGCAATGCCACGCATCGTCGGGTGCTTGCGGTCGCCCTTGGCATAGGCCTGCAGGGCGCTGACGATGTACTTCGCGTTCTGGCCCGCGATCATCGGCACCTTGTGGATCTCGGGGAAGCTGGCCTGGTAGCCGACGATGCCGTGGCAGCCAATGCACATCGCAACCTTCTTCTCGCCCGCTTTCACATCCTGGGCCTGAGCTGCAAAGGCAGCAAAGGCAGTGGCCAGGGCGAGCGAGATCTGCAGCAGTTTTTTCATGGTCCCGAGGAGTCGTGTTCTTGAGCGGCGGCGATTATAGGAGGCCTCCTATACTGGTCCGGCCCCCCTTCAGTTCGGGTTTTGCCCCGGTTTCCCCCATGAAATTTCAAGGTTCCGACCAGTACGTCGCCACGGCCGACCTGATGCTCGCTGTGAACGCCGCTGCCACGCTGCAGCGGCCGCTGCTCATCAAGGGCGAGCCCGGCACCGGCAAGACCATGCTGGCCGAGGAAGTCGCCGGTGCTCTGGGCATGCCGCTGCTGCAGTGGCATATCAAGAGCACGACCAAGGCACAGCAAGGCCTGTACGAGTACGACGCCGTCAGCCGGCTGCGCGACAGCCAGCTGGCCGGCATCGAGGGCAGCGAGCGCGTTCGCAACATCGAGAACTACATCGTCAAGGGCGTGCTGTGGCAAGCCTTCGAGGCCGACCACCCGGTCGTGCTGCTCATCGACGAGATCGACAAGGCCGACATCGAGTTCCCGAACGACCTGCTGCGCGAGATCGACCGCATGGAGTTCTATGTCTACGAGACGCGGCAGCTCATCAAGGCCAAGCACCGGCCTCTCGTCTTCATCACCTCCAACAACGAGAAGGAGCTGCCGGACGCCTTCCTGCGCCGCTGCTTCTTCCACTACATCAAGTTCCCCGATGCCGAGACGATGAAGAAGATCGTCGACGTGCACTTCCCGACGCTCAAAAAAGACCTGCTGGCCGCCGCGCTGAAGAACTTCTACGACGTGCGCAACCTGCCGGGCCTGAAGAAAAAGCCCAGCACCTCGGAGCTGATCGACTGGCTCAAGCTGCTGCTGGCCGAGGACGTGCCGGTGGACGCGCTGCAGGCCAAGGACGAGAAGGTCAGCATCCCGCCGCTGGTGGGCGCGCTGTTGAAAAACGAGCAGGACCTGACCCTGTTCGAGAAGCTCGTGTTCATGCAGCGCAATAACCGCTGATGGCACAACAGGACTTCGACCGCGCGATGCGCGAAGGGCTGGCGGATGCCGTCGGCTTCGTTGGCGGGGCCCTGGCCGGCTGGTGGCTGGGCCGTCAGTTCGGCATCGACTTCATCGCCAGCCCGGACTGGAACGCACAGCAGATCGTCGGCCTGGTGCTCATCGTCGCCGGTTGCGGCGGCGGCCGCTGGCTGGCGCGGCGCTTGATCCTGAAGGACAAGCCATGAAGCCGGTGGTGCCCACCACTCTCGCGGCCGGCCCCATCCGCCTCGTGCCGCTGACGCCGGAACACGTGCCGGGCCTGCAGGCTGCGGCCGCGGACGGCGAGCTGTGGAATCTGCGCTTCACCAGCGTGCCCGCGCCCGACGAGACCGTCACCTACGTCGAGACAGCGCTCGCCGGCCAGGCCGCCGGCCACCGCCTGCCCTTCGCCGTACTGGACGCCGCCACGGGCGAGGTGCTCGGCTCGACCAGCTATCACGACATCGTGCCCGCCGTGGAGCGCGTCGAGATCGGCTACACCTGGTACGCCCAGCGCGTGCAGCGCAGCGCCGTCAACACGACGGCCAAGCTGCTGCTGCTGACCCATGCCTTCGAGACGCTGGGCGCCCGCCTCGTGGGCTGGCGTACCGACAACTTCAACCACGCCTCGCAGCGCGCCATCGAGCGCCTGGGCGCCAAGCGCGACGGCGTGATCCGCCACCACGCGCTGCGCCGCGACGGCACGGTGCGCGACACCGTGATGTACAGCCTGACCGCGGGCGAATGGCCCGAGGTCAAGGCCCATCTGAACTGGCAACTGACTCGACAGAGAACATGAACAAGAAAACCAAGGCCGTCGACGCAACCTTCAACGTTGAAGCACTCTGGGCCTTGGATCGCATCGGCGAACCCAGCCTCAGCCCCGATGGCGCCCAGGCCGTGGCCGGCGTCACCCGCCACTCGATGCAGACCAACCGCGCGCAGAGCAGCCTGTGGCTGTTCTCGACGCTGGGCGGCGAGCCGCGCCGCCTGACCGAGGCCGGCGAGAAGGACGGCAACCCGCAGTGGAGCCCCCGCGGCGACCTGATCGCCTTCACGGCCAAGCGCGAGCAGGCCGGCCAGCGCGACGAAGAAACGCAGCTCTACGTCATCGCGCCTGACGGCGGCGAGGCGCGCCGCGTCGGCCACGTGCCCACGGGCGTGGAGTCCTTCAAGTGGTTCCCCGATGGCCGGCGCATCGCCTTCGTGGCCTGGGTCTGGCCCGACCGCAAGGCCGCCGCCCAAGGCCAGACGCTGCACGACTTCAAGGCCCGCAAGGAAAGCGCCTACGTCACCGACGAGGCGCTGTACCGCTTCTGGGACCACCACATCCCGATGGGCCGGGTGCCGCATCTGCATGTGATGGACGTCGAGACCGGCCGGGCGCAGGACCTGTTCGAAGGCACGGCGTGGGAGCTGAGCCGCGCCGAGCCGGATGCGAACTGCTTCGACATCTCACCCGACAGCAAGCGCATCGCCTTCGCCTTCGACCCGGCGGCCGAGAAGAAGCTGGACGCGCGCTTTGCGCTGGCCGAGATCGACGTGAAGACCCGCCGCGGGCTGACCCTGCTGCAGGACGGCGACTGGGACTTCGCCGCGCCGCGCTACAGCCATGGCGGCGCCCATCTCGCCTTCCAGGCCAGCCACCAGGCCCTCGGCCACAACCGGCCCAACCAGCTCGCCGTGCTGGACCAGCAGGGCCGCTGGGCCGTCTTCAGCGAGGACTGGGATCACGACGTCAGCGCGCCACTGCGCTGGGCCGCCGACGACCAGAGCGTGCTGTTCGCCGCCGAGGAACGCGGCCGCCGGCACCTGTGGCAGTTCGCGCTCGGCGAACGCCTGGCCGAGCCCATCTTCGAGGGCGGCCACGTCGGCAGTTTTGCGCTGGCAGCGGACTGCGTCGTCATCAACCACGACGGCGTGCAGTTCCCGCCGCGCCTGTCCGCGCTCGCAGAGGACGGCCTGCGTCGCATGGAGGCCCTCAACGACGAGCGCCTCGCAGCTCACACCTTCGGCCGCCACGAGGAAGTGACGATCAAGGGCGCACGCGGCGACGACGTGCAGATGTGGCTCATCTACCCGCCCGCCTTCGACCCGAAGAAGAAGTGGCCCGTCATGCACGTCATCCACGGCGGCCCGCACACCGCCTTCGGCGACAGCTGGCATTGGCGCTGGAACCACCAGGCCTTCGCGGCGCAAGGCTACGTGGTGGCCTGCGTGAACTACCACGGCTCGTCAAGCTTCGGCCACGAGTTCCTGGACAGCATCACCGGCCATTGGGGCGAGTACGAGTTGCAGGACGTCGAGGCCGGCACCGACTGGCTGCTGCAAAAACGCTGGGTGGACAAGAAGCGCATCGCCGCCACCGGCGGCAGCTACGGCGGCTTCATGGTGGCGTGGATGAACGGCCACGTGCCTGCCGGCCGCTACCAGGCCTATGTCTGCCACGCCGGCTGCTACGACTGGCAGGCCATGTACGCCGACGACGCCTACAGCTGGCACCGCAAGGAGCTGGGCGCCGCCTACTGGGACGACCCGGCCCGCGTCGCCGCGCAAAGCCCGCATGCGTATGCCAAGCACTTCAAGACGCCCACCCTCGTCATCCACGGCGCAATGGACTACCGAGTGCCCGATGCCCAGGGCCTGGCCTACTACAACACGCTGAAGAGCCTGGACGTGCCGTCACGCCTGGTGTGGTTCCCGGACGAGAACCACTGGGTGCTCAAGCCCCGCAACAGCCGGCTCTGGTACGGCGAGTTCTTCGCTTGGCTGGACAAGCACCTGGCGCGATGAGGCGGCGCGGCCTGCTGGACGCCGCGCTCGCGGCGATGGCGGCAAGCGCCCTGCCCGCCTCGGCCCGCGGCCTGCCTCCGCAAGCCGACCTGCAACGCCTGCAGGCGCACCTGCGCTTCCTGGCCGACCCGCTGCTGGAAGGCCGCGAGGCCGGCACGCGCGGCTTCGACCTTGCCGCGAACTACGTGGCGGCCCAGTTCGCCCAGCTCGGCCTCCAGCGCTTCGGCGATGCCGGCAGCTACGCCCAGGCCGTGCCGCTCAAGACCGCGCGCCTGGACCTGAGCACGCCGCCAACACTGGAACTCTGCCGCGGCGGCGCCTGCGAGCGCCTCACCTGGCTCGACGAATTCATGACCGGGCCCGACATGGCCCTGGCTCATGCCGAACTCAGCGCGCCGCTGGTCTTCGTGGGCTACGGCATCTCGGCGCCGGCCTTCGGCCTGGACGACTACGCCGGCCTGGACGTGAAGGGCAAGATCGTCGTCGTGCTGGCCGGTCGCCCGCCGCGCCTGCCCACCGAAGAAGGCGCCCACTTCAGCAGCGGCCGCACCAAGGCCGAACAGGCGGTACGGCAGGGCGCCATCGGCATGCTCCGGCTGGCCACGCCACGCAGCGAGATCGCGGCGCCCTTCCACGCCGGCCGCCAGTACGTCGACAGCCTGGACATGGACTGGCTGACACCCGACGGCCGCGGTGGCAGCGACGTCGCTGGCTTTCAAGGCCGCGCCAACCTCAGCCTGCAGGTGGCGCCGCGCCTGCTGGCCGGCATCACGCACGACTACGCTCAATTGGTGGCCGACGCCGAAGCCGGCCGCCCCTTGCCGCGCGGTGATCTGGGCCTGA
Organism: Roseateles sp. GW821-FHT02E12; assembly: GCF_059421665.1. NCBI lineage: Bacteria > Pseudomonadati > Pseudomonadota > Betaproteobacteria > Burkholderiales > Sphaerotilaceae > Roseateles > Roseateles sp. GW821-FHT02E12. The sequence continues at coordinate 469,725 of NZ_JBWKVK010000002.1, read as the reverse complement.
GCGCCCGCCTCGTGCGCGAAAGCATCCACGGCCAGGCGCGCAGCCACAACCTCATCGGGCGCATCGAAGGCAGCCACCCGAAGCTCAAGCGCGAGCATCTCCTGCTGACCGCCCACCTGGACCATCTTGGCCACAAAGGCGACGTCGTCTACCCCGGCGCCATGGACAACGCGATGGGCGTGGCCATGCTGCTGGAGACGGCACGCCTGCTGGTTGAAAGCCGGCCGCAGCGCTCCATCCTCGTCGCCGCGCTGACGGCCGAGGAGAAGGGCGAACTCGGCTCGTCCTACCTCGCCAGCCACCCACCCGTGCCGGCCGAGGCGCTGGTGGCGGCCGTCAACATCGACATGCCCATCCTGCTGCACGACTTCCGGGACGTCGTCGCCCTGGGAGCCCAGCATTCGACGCTGGGCGCTGCCGTCGAGCGCGCCGCGCGCCGCCTGGGCCTGGCGACGGCACCCGACCCCGTGCCCGAGCAGAGCCGCTTCACGCGCTCCGACCAGTACAGCTTCGTGCGCCGCGGCATCCCGGCCGTCATCCTCGGCCCGGGCGGTGCGTCCTTCAATGCGAAGGAAGACGGCAACGCGCTGATGCGCGACTTCCGCCGCCAGCGCTACCACCAGCCCGGTGACGACCTGAGCCAGCCTTTCAATTGGCAAGCCGCACAACGCTTCGCCCAATTGCAGTGGGAACTCATGCAGGAGATTGCCCGCCAGCCGAGCCGGCCGCGCTGGTTGCCCGGCGACTTCTTCGGCGAGCTCTACGGCCGGTAGGCCACGCCGTCGTGGCCTTGCGGCACGGCCACGGTGGGCATGTCGGCGGACAACCCGGCCCGCATGGGGGCATCCACCAGCAGCCCATGGCCGCCACGCTGGCAGGCCATGGCCAACTGCTCCGCTCGCAGCACCGGGGCGCCCAGGCAGGCATAGGCCGCCCGTTCAGCGGTGGAGACGGTCGCCACCACGACCTCGCCCCGCGCGATGCCAACGCCAACGGCCACCGGCACCTCGCCGGCGGCCCGGCGCTCCTCGTTGAAGCTGGCCGTCAACTCGGCCATGTCCCGCGCCGCCGCCACGGCCGCCTGCGGCTCGCCGAACAAGGCCGTCAGGCCGTCGCCCCGGAACTGCGCCACCTCGCCGCCGCGCCCGGCAATGGCATCCAGCATCAGCGTGCTCCAGTTGTTCAACAGCTCCAGCGTCTCCGAGGGCGCTTGAGCCAGCCTGTCGGTCGTGTTCAGGCCCACCACCAGCACACAGGCCTCGGCCAGACGGCTGGCCTGGGTCGGGCCGCTGGGCATGAGCCGGCGCAGGGCCTGGCTTTGCTGGTCGCGTTGCTGCTTGCGCACGAGGCTTGATTCGACTCGCGCCTTGAGCAGCCAGGGATCGACCGGCTTGTGCAGGAAATCGTCGGCGCCGAGCTCGATGCAGCGCGCCACCGGCGCCACACCGCCCAACGCACTCGTCACGATGACGGCCACCTCGCGCAGCGCCGCATCGGTGGCGCGCGCCTGCAGCAGGCCGAAGCCGTCCAGCTCGGGCATGGCCAGGTCCAGCAGCAGCAGCTCGAAGGGCTGGCTCTTCAACAGGTCCAGCGCCTGGCGGCCGTTCTCGGCGCTGCTGACGCGGTGGCCCATCAGCTCCAGCGAACGGCACAGCAGCAGGCGGTTGACCTTGTTGTCGTCGGCCACCAGCACGCGCGCCGATGCCAGCGCCGTGCCGGCCAAGGGCGGCGGCGCGGCCGGGGTCGGGCCATCGGCGGCACCCGGCGTCAGCGTGAAGCGATAGCCGATGCCGGCCACCGTCGCGATGGCCCGCGCGCCCAGCACGCGGCGCAGGCCCGAGATCTGCACCTGCAGGTTGTTCTCCTCCACCACCAGGCCGGGCCAGACCTCGTCCAGCAACTCGTCCTTGCCGACGACGCGGTCGCGCTTGGCCACCAGCGCCTTCAGCAGATCGAAGCCGCGGCTGCCCAGCGCGACAGGCTCGCCACCCACCAAAAGCAGGCGCTCGGCCAGCCTGAGTTCGATGTGACCAAAGATCAGCGCGCTCATTGCCGTGCCAGGGTGCGCAAGGCCGTCAAGGTGGCATCCAGCTCGGCAGCCAGCGCGTCGATATCGGGCTCGGCCGTCGCCAGCCCCTGCCACTCGATGCGGCGCGCCATCTCGGCCAGCCGCGTCGCGCCGAAGGCAATGCCGTTGCTCTTCAAGGTGTGGGCCGCGGTCTCGAATTTCTCGCCGTCGGCAGCCCCCATCGCCGCGCGCAGCTCGGCCAGCAAGCCTGGTGCCTCCTCGGCAAAGGCCTCGACGAGGGTGACGACGAAGTCCGCCCCCGCATTGGCCTGCAGGGCCTCGAAAGTGCGGGGGTCGATGCGGGGCAGCTTCATGATTCACGCGCTCGGGTATCGGCCAGCACGCCCACCAGGGCCTCGACGCGCAGTGGCTTGCTCAGGTGCTCGTCCATGCCAGCGGCCAGGCATTGCGGGCGGTCGCCGTTGAGCGCATTGGCGGTCATGGCGACGATACGCGGTCGTTGCCCCGACGGCCAGCGCGCGACGATCTCGCGGGTGGCCTGCAGGCCGTCCATCTCAGGCATGCGCACGTCCATCAGCAGCATGTCGTAGGGCTGGCGGGCCACGCTGTCGACCGCCTCGCGGCCGTTGCTGGCGATGTCGGCGCGGTAGCCCATCTGCTGCAGCAGCCTCAAGGCAAGCTTCTGGTTCACACCGTTGTCCTCGGCCAGCAGGATGCGCAGGGGGTGGCGCTCAGCCATGCGGGGATCCAGCTCCAGCATGGCGTCGCCCGGGCGCGAGGGCAGCAGGGCCAGCGCGCTGGCCGGCGCCACGATCTCGAAATGGAAGCGGCAGCCCCTGCCCGGCCCAGCACTCTCCACGCCCATGCTGCCGCCCATCAGCTCGGCCAGTTGCTTGCTGATGGCCAGCCCCAGGCCCGTGCCGCCGTAGCGGCTGGCAATGCTGTTGTCGGCCTGGCTGAAGCGCTGGAAAAGCCTCGCCTTGCCGTCCTCGCTCAAGCCGATGCCGGTGTCGATCACCTCGAAAGCCAGCCGATCCTGCGCCGGCCGGGACACGCGCAGCGTCACGCCGCCGCGCTCGGTGAACTTGACAGCGTTGCTGAGCAGGTTCAGCAGGATCTGCCGCAGATGGGCCGCGTCGCCCACCACGGCAGCCGGCACCTCGGCCGTCACTTCGCAGCCCAGCTTCAAGCCCTTGGACTGCGCCAGCGGGTTGACCAGATCAAGCGCCCCGCGCAGGCACTCGCGCAGCTCGAAGGGCTGGGTCTCCATCTCCATACGGCCGGCTTCGATCTTGGAGAAGTCGAGCACGTCGTTGATGAGGCTCAGCAGCACCTCGCCGGATTGCCGGATGGTCTGGGCGTGGTCGCGTTGGTCGTCATCCAGAGGCGAGCTGAGCAGCAGGCCGCTCATGCCGATGACCGCGTTCATCGGGGTGCGCAGCTCGTGGCTCATCGTCGCCAGGAATGCGCTCTTGGCGGCATTGGCGGACTCGGCCTGCACGCGCGCCGCTTCGGCCTCGGTGCGGGCCACCCGGGCCTCGTCGAACAGGCTGGCATTGCGCATGGCCACGCTGGCGGCCAGCGAGAGGCTGACGAGGAAACCCAGCTCATGGGCCGTGAACCCCGTGCCGCCGTTGCGCCACACCACCATCGCGCCCAGCACCTCCTCGCCCGCGCGCAGCGGCGCCACCATCAGGCGCTCCTCGCCGCTCACCTCGGTGCCCACGATCCGCACGGCACGCGGGTCGCTGCCGGCGTTGTTGACCCGCTCGGCCTGGCCGCTCTCGATGATGCTGCCGACGATGCCCACGCCCAGCCGCACCTCGGCGTCCAGCAACTGCGGAGCCATGGGGCCGTCGGCCACGATGGCGCGGTAGCCCTGATCATTGGCGGGCACGAAAACGGCACTGCTGTCGGCCGCCAGCAGCTCGCGCGCATGCTGGGCGATGCGCTGCATCACCTGGCTGATGTCCAGCATGGCCGAGATCTCCCGGCCGACTTCGGCCAGGGCGGCACTCTCGCGGGCCTGGCGCTGGTTGTCGGCGAACAGGCGGGCGTTCTCAAGCGCCGCACTCATGACGCCGCCCACCGCCTGCAGCAGGCGCACATCCTCCGGCCCGAAGGCGAACTCGCGCTCGAAGCTCTCCACGGTCATGGCGCCTACCGAGCGATCACCGATCCTCAGATAGACCGTCAGCTGCGAGGGCGCCCGGTCCGTGCCCGGCGCGGCGTTGATGCCCACGGCCGCCTGCTCCGCGAAGTTGTTGAGGTTCAGCGGCTCACGCCGGGCCATGATGCGATCCCATCGTTCGCCCGGACCGATGTGCCAGAACGGTATGTCCATCTGACGGCCATGCTCGATGGCGAAGAGGTAGTGCTGGCCAAAGGCTTCGTGATCGAACCAGCGGATGCTCATGTTCTCGGTCTGCAAGACCTCGCACAGCCTGGCACCCACCTCGGTGACGATGGCCTTCATCTCCCGGCCCGCGGCCACCCCTTGCTGAATGCCGCTGATCACGGCCAGCTCCGCCTCCCGCTGGGCCAGCGCCCGGCGCAGGCTCTCGACTTCATCCACGGCGGCGGCCCAGCGCTCCGGCTTCATCTCAGATTCCTCCACCAGCGTCCACAACCGCGCTCTGCTGCAAGGCCCGCACCAGGGGCTCCACGCGGATGGGCTTGGTCAGGTAGTCATCCATACCGGCGGCTAGGCACTGCGGCCGGTCCCCATGCAGGGCGTTGGCGGTCATGGCCACGATGCGCGGGCGCTGCCCAGGCGGCCAGCGCGAGACGATTTCCCGGGTGGCCTCCAGCCCGTCCATTTCAGGCATGCGCACGTCCATCAGCAACAGGTCGTAGGGCTGGCGCGCCACGCTGTCCACTGCCTCGCGACCGTTGCTGGCCAGGTCGGCCCGGTAGCCCATCTGCTCCAGCAGGCGCAGCGCCAGCTTCTGGTTCACGCCGTTGTCCTCGGCCAGCAGGATGCGCAGCGGGTGGCGTGCGGCCATCTGCGGGTCCAGCTCGGTCGGGGCGGAAGACGCACGCTGCGGCAGCAGATCCAGCGCGGCGGGCGGCGCCTGGATGTCGAACCGGAAGCAGCTGCCCTGCCCCGGCCCGGCGCTCTCCACGCTCATCGTGCCGCCCATCAGCTCGGCCAGCTGCTTGCTGATGGCCAGCCCCAGGCCCGTGCCGCCGTAGCGGCTGGCAATGCTGCTGTCGGCCTGGCTGAAGCGCTGGAACAGCCTGGACTTGCCCTCCTCGCTCAGGCCAATGCCGGTGTCGCGCACCTCGAAGGCGAGCCGACCATCGGCCGGCATGGACACCTTCAGCGCCACCTCACCACGCTCGGTGAACTTGACCGCATTGCCGAGCAGGTTGAGCAGGATCTGGCGCAGGTGAGCCGCGTCGCCCACGACGGCGGCCGGCACCTCGGCGTCGAAGTGGCAGCTGAGCTGCAGGCCCTTCTGCGCCGCGCGCAGGCCCACCAGGTCCAGCGCGAGCCGCACGCACTCGCGCAGGTCGAAGGGCTGGTTCTCCAGCTCCAGCCGGCCGGCCTCGATCTTGGAGAAGTCCAGCACGTCGTTGATGATGGTCAGCAGCGCCTCGGCCGAGTCGCGGATGGTCTGGGCATGGTCGCGCTGGTCCTCGGTCAGCGGCGAGTTCAGCAGCAGGCCGCTCATGCCGATGACGCCGTTCATCGGCGTGCGGATCTCGTGGCTGACCGTGGCCAGGAAGGCGCTCTTGGCCGCGTTGGCGGACTGCGCCGCCTCGCGCGCCGCCAGTTCGGCCGCGAGCTTCTGTTCCAGCAGTTGCGCCTGCGTGCGGGCGGCGTCGGCCTGCAGGTCCTCCTGCATCATGTCCGTCGCGCGGGCCAGGGCGCGCACCTCGTCGGGCCGGTAGGGCGCGGCGTCGGGCCGGGTGTGCAGCAGCACAAAGCCGGTCAGTTCGTCGCGGTGCTTGATCGGCACAGCCAGGCCATCGACGCCCGCGCGTGCAGCCACGGTGGCGGGCAGTCGCTGGGCCTGGATGCTGCGCAGGTCGGCCGCGCTCAGGGCCAGGGGCTCGGGCACATCGGTGGTGGTGCAGGCCAGTCGGGTGCAGACCTGTGCGTTGCCGGTGGGCTGGACCTGGTAGACCGTGGCCCGGGCACCGCCGGCAAAGCGGCTGATGGCGCGCAGGTAATGGCTCATCAGCGCCTGCTGGCCCTGCACGCCGACGGCGGCGGTGGCGGCGGACCAGAGCGACTCCTCCTTGGCCAGCCAGTTGCGGTAGAACAGGCGCTGCACGACGTTGTCGGCCATGCCCCGCAGTCGCGGCACCGCGCCGGAGAACAGCAGGGCCAGAGGCACGGTGACGCCGGCCGCCACGCGCGGGTCGGTCATCACGGGCAGGTGCGCGCCCAGGTGGTGCAGCAGGGCCACGCCGAGCAGCAGCACGGCCAGCACCAGGCCCCAGACCAGGGCACGGTTGATGGCGAAGCCGAAGCCCAGAACGCGGTAGCGCAGGACGGCGTAGACAAGAAAGGCCATCGCAATGATGTCCAGACTTACATTGGCGGCGCGCAGGAGGTACTCGCGCTCAAGATTGCGGCCCGGCAGCGAGCCGACGAAGAAGAAGATGATGTTGCTCAGCAAGAGCAAGCCGACGCCGAGGCCAACCCAGCCGGCGCGGTACTTGGCCAAACCCGTCGCACGCCACCACCCGCGCCACAAAAAGACGACAGCGAAGAAGACGAGGACATTGGTCGCGTGTTGCTTCGATGTGTCGAAGAACAGTTTGTACGACGCGTCGAGCGGCAACCAGCGCAGCAGGTGGAGTGCCTCCAGCAGAGGAAAGATCAGGCAGACACCCACCAGTGTGATGAGGGTCCAACGCTGCCAGGGGCGCGTGAGCTGGCTTGAACCGTCGGGAAAGGTCAGTGCAAAGTAGAGATAGCAGGCCGTGCACGCGAAAGGCAGCAGGTTGAAACCGAGAAACCTCAGTTCCGCCAGCAGCGGCACCCCCGGCAGCGAGTAGGCCAGGCTCCCAACGCTGTAGCCCGCCAGGGCCAGGGACAGTGCACGTACCGGCTGGCTGTCGGCGCGGCGCCAGGCCAGGATGGCCGCAACGATCAACGCCATCATGCTGTCGATCCAATCGGCGATCAGCGACCAGGCAACGAGTGGCGTGATCCGGCCGGGGTTCGGCACGGTGCGCACGATCAGATGGCGAGTCTGCCCCTGCGACTCGATGCTGACAGGGATGGATTCGCCGATGCCCAGAAATCGCCATCGGTCACTGGGCACATCGTAGGAAAGCCTGTCGCCCGGCTTCACGCCCGCGAGCGCCAGATCGGAGTCCGGATTCACGCTGGCGATGAGCCACGTCCAGTCCAAACCCTCGGCCGCCCCCTTGAGCTTGGCTCCGATGCCCCCGGCCGCCTCCGGCACCACGCTGCGCTCGATGTAGGCAAAGGCCCACAGCCGCAGCCCGCCGCACATCAGGCAGAACGCCAGCAGCAGCACCTGCCAGAAGCGGGTGTTGGAACCTTTGGGCGGCTGCGCGGCGCTTGCACCGCTGACTTCGGCTCCGGCCGTCAAACTGGTCATCGCTTCCTCCTGATCCGAGCGAAGTGCCGCTGGGCAGCATAGGCAGTCCCAACCGCCGCGCGAGGGCATCAACCCTGAGCGCCAGGGACCCTAGCGCCGCACGCCTGCACTCTGGCGGCCCCGCAGGGCCGGCGTCCTTAAACGGTATGAAGCCGTCCTGAAGCCTGCTGAAACCGCTCGGCCGCATCGCACTTTCAGGACGTTTCAGCCCAGCTTCAGGCGCCTTCAGGACAAACGACGCGGCGACGAAGACAGTGGCCACACGGCATCAAGACCTGGTTCAAGACGCCGCCACCCGTCAGCCAACGCTGCGGCTTCAACCACTGCCTCAAAGGAGGATCGTCATGTCCCAATCCCTCACCCGTCTGGCCTCGGCCGCCCTGCTCGCACTCGCCGTCAATGGCGCCCAGGCCCAGCAACTGCTCGACCCCGGCGCCCCCGTCGCCAGCTACAGCCAAAGCTATCTGTCGGCCGCGCTGGCGCAGTGGGAATACTCCTTCCCCGCCGCTACCAACCCGCTGCTGGACACCACGGGCGCCGCAACCGCGTCGGGTGACCAGGGCAAGTACTTCTTCCTGGCCGCTTCGGCCACCGATACCCCGGTGGTGCGCAACGTGACGGTGCGCAGCGATCAAACCCTGGTGTTCAGCCCCATCTCCATCGTCTACTGGGCCGACGCCGTGATGGACACCGAGGCCAAGATGCGCGCGGACGCGATCAAGGTGCTGGGCACCGTGAGCAACCTGACGGTGACCGTGGACGGCGCGGACGCGCTGCTGCCGGCCGGTGTGAGCTCGACGCAGGCCTTCCGCCAGTCCGGGCCGCTGTTCCCCTTCACCCTCGTGCAGGACAACATCACCGGCTACGCCCCCGGCGTGTTCCCGGGCCTCACCGAAGGCTTCACCTTCGCCATGGCACCCCTGGCCGCGGGCAACCACACGCTGCGCTTCACGGCGCTGATGAACTCCGACTACGGCTTCACGTTCGCGCAGGACATCACCTACAACATTTCCGCCGTGCCCGAGCCCAGCACCTGGGCCGCGATGACCCTGGGCCTGGTCGCCATCGCCGCGCTGCGCCGGCGCCGCAGCGAAGAGCGCTGAAGCCCCCTGATCCCGTACGGCGCGCAGCCGCGGCTGCCACCACTTCATCGATCCCTCATTCCGGAAGGAACCCATCATGTCCACCTCCCATCGCAAGGCCACGCTGCTGGCCCTGGCCATCCTGGGCAGCGCCCAGCTCGCCCTGGCCGACATGCCGCGCCACAACGGGTCTCGTGCCCGCACGGCGCAGGCCAGCGACGCGTTCTCGCAAAGCGCCAACCGTGCCGCCGATGGCGGCCGGGAGGCCTGGCAGGGCAAGTCCATCGCCGACCTGGTCATCGACCACCAGCGCTGGATGCTCTCCATCCCCATCGGCGTCAACTCGGCCAATCCGCAGGAGACCGGCGCCAACTGCGGCATCAACCAGCAAGGCCCGGTGTGGAACCTGGTCGGGCCGGGCGGGTCGCCCAACTTCACCATCAACTGCACGGTCCCGGCCGGCAAGGCCATCTTCATGCCGGCCCTGGGCTACTTCTATGAATTCCCCTGCCCCGAGCCCTACCCGCAGCTGCCGGCCGGCCAGAGCCTGGACGCCTTTCTGCGCCCGATGACGGCCGAGGCCATCGACGGCATCACCTTCGCGTCGATCACGCTGGACAACCGGCCCGTGCGCCTGCGCCGTGCCGCCACCGGCGTCTTCCCGTTCACCGCCGCCAAGGACTGGGTGAACTACGACGTCTGCATCACCGGCGCGCCGCAGGTGGCCCAGGTCGACGGCCTGTGGGCGCTGATCGACCCGCCCTCGGTGGGCAAGCACGTCATCGGCCTGAAGCTGACCCACCCCTGGTTCGGCACCATCGAAGGCACCTGGAACCTGACCGTCACGCGCTGACCCCGACCCCAGCCACTCCCCAACAAGGAATCGCCATGAACATCACCCAGATCTCACTGCAATGCGCGCTGGCACTTGGCCTGCTGACGACAGGCCTTGCGAGCAGCGCGCAGACCGCGGCCCGCAACCCTGGAAAGGATCAGGTGGCGGCCGCAAGCAAGGCGAGCGCCGCCGTCAAGACGCTGCGCAAGTCCCAGCACACGGCGCGGGGCAACCACGGCAATCCCGTCCGCGTGTCCTGGGTCTGGTGGTCGGACGAACGCCTGAAGCAGGACATCAGCCTGCTCGAACGCCTGCCGAGCGGCCTGGGCCTGTACGCCTATCGCTACGTCTGGAGCGACACCGTCTACGTGGGCGTGATGGCCCAGGAGGTCGCGGCCGTCATGCCCGAGGCGGTGGCGACGGCAGCCAACGGCTATCTGCAGGTGGACTACCAGCGCCTGGGGATGGAACTGGTGACCCTGCAGCAGTGGGTCGCTGCCCAGCGGCGCTGACCGCCCGCGGCCTGGGCGCTCAGGGCTCGGCGGCGTCGCTGCCGGCCCAGTCGATGTCGGCGCAGAGCACCTGCAGCCGGCCGACCACTCGCAGCGCGACGGACAGCGTGATGCACATGCGCGCACCGTGCAGGCTGAGGTAGGGCCGGGTCATCTGAACCACACCCGGCTCGTCCAGCGCGCGGCGGAAATAGGGCCGCCGTGCCCAGCGTGCGTCGCTGGCCAAGCCCAAGGGCTGGAAGCGCGGGTCCAGCGACAGCGGCTGCACGCCCGGCGGCAGCTGCGGCTGGGCCACATGGCGGCCCTGCTCGTCCAGCAGGAAGCAGACCTGCACGCCCGGCAGGGCCAGCAGGTCGGCACAGACCTCGGGCAGGCTGGCAGCCAGCAGCCGCTCCTGGGCCTGCTTCAGCGCCGCACGATAGGGCGCGATGCGCGCCGCGTACGAGCGGCGGCTGGATGCATGGCGCTCGTCCAGCAGCTCCCAGATTTCCTCGATCTCGTCCGACACGCCCTGCGGCCCCAGCATGCCCGGCACGGGGCGGCCGAAGACGAAGCCCTGCACCATGTCCACGTCCACATCGAGAGCCAGCAGCGCCTCGTCGCGCGTCTCCACGCCCTCCAGCAGCACCAGCGACCCGCACTCGTGCAGCAGCGACACCATCTGCGCCAGCACACGCGCGATGCGCGGCGACCCGCAGGCGCGACGCAGCAGGCTGCGGTCCAGCTTCACGATCTCGGGGTGGATGTGCCAGATGCGGTCGAAGTTCGAATGCCCCGCGCCGAAGTCGTCCAGCGCCAGCAGGCAGCCGGTCTCGCGCACGTTCGCAACGGCGCGCTCGAAGTCCGCCTCCTGGGCCATGACGTCCTCGGTCACCTCCAGCACGACACGGTGCATCGGCAGGCCCAGCGCCTGCATCGTGCGCACCGAAGACTCCAGCGCCTGCATCTGCTGGGCGCCGTGCACGAAGACGGCCGGATGAATATTGAGGAAGAGCCAGCCTTCGTCACCCGCCTGCTGCACGAAGTTGTGCACGTGCAGCAGCCGGCACAGCCGGTCGGCCGACCACTGCTGCTCGAAGCTGGCCAGTTGCTCGAAGAACTTCAGCGGCGAGACGGCATTGCCGTCCGCGTCCGACACGCGCAGCAAGGCCTCGTAGCCCACGGCGCGCCGGTGCGGGAAGCTGAACACCGGTTGGAAGTGGCTGTCCAGCAGCCAGTCGCCCTGCCGCGCCCGCCAGCGCCCGTCTTCCATCTCCAGCGACTCGACGAGCCGCAGCAGCATGGCGTCGGCACCCGGCGGTGCGACGGCTTTCAAGGTGGGTCCTGCGAGAGCGACATGCGACCCATGCTAGCCCTGCCGCTTGCAAAGTCGCGGGAATATCGCACTGCATAATCGTTTTACCCCTCAGCCAAGCGCCCATGCCCATCCAGTTCTTCTACACGCTGCGCGCCGCCGAGTTCGAGGTGGCGGTGCACGGGTACCTGACCTTGCTTGCGCAGCAATGAGCGACGCGGCCGCCGATCCGTCCGGGCGTCGCACGCCAGAAGACCCGGCAGAGCCCACCATCGCCCTGCCGACCCCGTTGACGCCGGGGCACACCATCCCATCCGGCACACGCATCCACGACTACCGCATTGACCGGGTGCTGGGAGAAGGCGGCTTCGGCATCGTCTATCTCGCCACCGACGTCGTCCTGGAGCGGCAAGTCGCCATCAAGGAATACCTGCCCTCCTCGATGGCAGCGCGCGCCGGGAATTCGCTGACGGTGCTGGTCAAGTCGCCCAACCACGCAGAGACCTTTGCGATAGGGCTGAGGAGCTTCGTCAACGAGGCCAAGCTGCTGGCCCGCTTCGACCACCCGGCGCTGCTCAAGGTGCATCAGTTCTGGGAGGCCAACGGCACCGCCTACATGGCCATGCCCTACTACCAGGGGCTGACGCTGAAGGAGTCGCTGGCCAAGCTCGGCCGGCTGCCGACCGAGGCCGAGGTGCGCGCCTGGCTGATGCCGCTTCTGGATGCGCTGGAGGTGCTGCACAACGAGCACTGCTATCACCGCGACATCGCGCCGGACAACATCCTGCTCACCGACCACGGCCCGCTGCTGCTGGACTTCGGCGCCGCGCGCCGCGTCATCGGCGACCTCACACATGCCCTGACCGCCATGCTCAAGCCGGGCTTTGCGCCCATCGAGCAATACGGCGAGATGCCTGGCATCACCCAGGGCCCCTGGACCGACATTTTCGCGCTGGCCAGCGTGCTCTACGCCGCCATCAGCGGCGGCCGCACGGTGGCCTCCGTCGAAAGGCTGCTCAACGACCAGTTGCGCCCGCTGGCCACGGTGGCGTCCGGTCGCTGCGGCAATGCCTTCCTCGCTGCCATCGACGTCGCGCTGTCCATCCACCCCAAGGACCGCCCGCAATCGATCGCCGAGTTCCGGGCGCTGCTCACGACCGACGACACGCAGGCCATCGATCTGCTCGAACTGCAGGCCTTGGGCCTCCCGACAGGCGACGAAACGGTGCTGCTGCCGGACTTCGACCCGACTCAGGTCGCGCCGGGCAACCCCTTGCTCGCGCCGCGGGAGCCGACACGCCCGCCGCCCCCGCCACCGCCCGCCCCGGCCCCCGTACGCCCGCCTGTGGTGGTGCCGCCAGCCCCGGTGCAGCCCGCCCCGACGCCGCCTCGACCCACGCCTCCCCAAGTGCCCAGCGCCGTGGCCTCGCAAGCGCCCGCGCCGCCCGTGCCGCGCCGCACCCTTGTGCTTAGCCTGGCAGGCTTGGCGGGGTTGACCGCGGTGGCCTGGGGCGGCTATCGCCTGCTCTCCACACCGGCGCCCTCTGAACTGCCGTCATCACCCACCTCGGCTCCAGCCGCCTCCAGCCTTCCGGAAGCCCCGGCAGCCTCAGCGGCTTCCGCCTCGGACACCCCCTCCTCCGCCACCATGGTGCCGCCCGCACCCACGCCAGCGTCCGCACCAGCACCCACGCCAGCACCGCCAGCCTCAGCGCCGACACCCACCGCCGTGGCGCCGGCCGCGTCCAAGCCACGCCCTGCCGCGCTCGCCCCTGCACCCTCTGCCACGAAAGGTGCAAAGTGCAGTGATATTCTGCAAAAGGCCTCACTGGAACCGCTGACTGCGAACGAGGCCGCTTACCTGAAGAAGGAATGTCGATGAGTAGCGCCAGCCACACGAGTCGCATCAATTTTTCAGTGCGCCTGGGGCGTGCCGCCCTGCTGGGCTGCCTGGCCCTGTTGGCCGGCTGCCTCGCGACGGCGCCGCCACAGCCCACGGTATCGACCAACGACCTGTCCTTCAACCAGGCCGTGGCTCTGGCGACCGATGGCCTGGTGGCCCAGACCCAGAAGCTGCCCGCCTTCCTGGCGATGGTGGAGTCCCAGCTTGTCAAGAAGAGCGTCGTCGTTGATCCCATGATCGACGCGGCGAGCGGCCAGCAGACCCAGACCACGCAACTGCTCGAACGCCGCATCGCCGAGCGCCTGGCAGGGCGCACGGAAGGCAGCTTTGACCTGCTGCCCTTCAAGACGGAGAACCTGTCCAAGGTTCAATACCTGCTGACCGGAACGCTGACCCGGCAGCAGGGCGGCACCGGCAAGCAGCCGCTGAACATCAACCTGGCACTGGTGGAGATCAAGACGGGCCGTGTGGTGGCACAGGCCTCGGCGCTGGCCCGCGATGACGGCCTCAACCACACGCCCCTGGCGATCTACCAGGACAGCCCGGTGCTGGTGAAAGACAAGGTGGTCGACGGCTACATCAGCACGGCGTTGACGACGCCGGGCGGCGCGGCCAACGCCGTCTACATGGAGCGCGTTGCGGTGGCCAGCGTCATCAGCGAGGCCGGCACCCTCTACAACGCCGAGCGCTACCCGGAGTCGCTGGCCAAGTACCAGGAGGCCCGCAGCCAGGCCGGGGGCGAGCAACTGCGCACGCTCAATGGCATCTACCTCAACAACGTCCGGCTGGGGCGCATCGCCGAGGCGGAGCGGGCTTTCGGCCAGATCGTGGGCTACGGGCTGCGCTCCAACAAACTGGACGTGAAGTTCCTCTTCAACCCTGGCAGCACGGAGTTCTGGTCCGACCCCAAGGTCAGCGGGGCGTATCCGATGTGGCTCAGGCAGATCGCCAAGGAAAGCGCCGGCGCCCGGGTCTGCATGGTCATCGTCGGGCACACCAGCCACACCGGCTCGGAGCAGACCAACGACGTGCTCTCGCTGCAACGCGCCACCTTCATCCAGCAGCGCCTGGCAGCTGAAGCATCGGCCCTGGCCCAGCGCATCAAGGCCAGCGGCATGGGCTGGCGCGAGAACCTGGTGGGCAGCGGCAGCGACAACGCGGTGGATGCCCTGGACCGGCGCGTCGAATTCCGCGTGGAGCCCTGTAGTAGCTGAGCCCCTCGCAGGGTCTTGACGCGCTGAACGCGGCCAAGCCCATGCGGTCCCCGAGGGGACGGCGATGCATGCGGCATCGAGCCGCAAACACGTCGCCATAAGGGCCGGCTTGGGAGCAGCCCGGCGCTCGGCCCGAAGTACGCAACACATTGCTCCGGTCAGCCCTCAACCCAGGGGAATGGCCGATGGTCAGCGTCGGCCGATGTGTTTCAGAATGTGCCTAACCCAACGCGCGCACCGAGGCGTGCGGCCGCAAGTCCGCGGCGAGGGGCTCGGAGGGCACGAATGGGCAGTACGCCTTGGTTCCTGGAGAGCGTGGCCGCCGGTGGTTCGCGCGTCACGCATCGCATCGACCGGTTGCCGTTCAGCGTCGGCCGCGACACAGGCAATGACCTGACCATCGAGGCCGCTGGCCTGTCTCGACGGCATGCCGAGTTGCAGTCGGACGACAAGGGCGGCTTGCTGCTGGTCGACCTGGGCAGCACCAACGGCACCTTCGTGAACCGCGAGCGCCTGGCGGCCCCGCGGCCACTGGCGCCGAACGACATCATCCATTTCTGCAATGCCGAGTTCCGCCTGACGCACGACGAGACGCAGGCATCGGCCACCCTGTCCGAGCCCTTCCCGGCGCACACGCGGATGGTGTCGCAGAACGTCAGCCAGCTCAGCCAGAACTTCGTTCGCCACGAGGCGCAGTTCATGGAGTTCCTGGCCGGGCGCGGCATGGCCGCGGCAGCGCAACCCATCGTCGACGCCCACACAGGCAAGCTGCTCGCCTACGAGCTGCTGGGGCGCTGCACGCACCCGGAGCTGCCCGGCTCGCCGATGCACTTGTTCATGATGGCCGCCGCGCTGCGGCGCGAGGCCGAGCTGAGCGCGGCGTTCCGCTCCTATGGCGTGGAGGCGCTTGCGCCCAAGGCCCAAGGCGTGGGCGTCTTCGTCAACACCCACCCGACCGAGACCTTCACGGACGAGTTTTTCGACTCCCTGCACGGGCTGCTGGCCCTGCCCGGGAGCCCGCATCTGGTGGTGGAGGTGCACGAAAGCGCGGTGGTCGAGGTTGAGCGCATGCGCGAGTTGGCCGCGCGCCTGGGCGGCATCGGCGTGAAATTCGCCTACGACGACTTCGGCGCCGGCCAGGCGCGGCTGAACGAGTTGGCCGAGGTGCCTGCGCACTTCGTCAAGTTCGACATGGGCATCGTGCGCAACCTGCACAAGGCCAGCGAGCGCAAGCAGCGCATGGTGCGCGACCTGGTGCGCATGGTGCTGGAGCTGGGCTCGGTGCCCTTGGCCGAAGGCGTGGAGCAAGAGGAGGAGGCCCAGATCTGCCGCGACATGGGCTTCCGCCTGATCCAGGGCTATCTCACGGGCAAGCCCGTCATGGTGGACAAGCTGTAGCGGCACAGCCGCACTGACAAGTCGGCACAGCGAGACGGGGTTGGCTCTGCATAATCCGCAGAAACCCGACCTCGCTTCGCTTCATGCTCATCCAGTTCTTCTACACGCTGCGCGCCGCCAAGCTCAAGGTGACGGTGCCCGAGTACCTGACGCTGCTGGAAGCCCTGCAGGCCGGCGTCATCGGCGGCCCCGACAACGGCGGCACGGCCAGCATCGACGACTTCTACACCCTAGCCCGCACAACCCTCGTCAAGGACGAAACCCAGTACGACAAGTTCGACCGCGCCTTCGCCGCCTACTTCAAGGGCGTGGAGATGCTGACCGACTTCACCGCCGAGGTGCCGCTGGAGTGGCTGCGCAAGCAGCTGGAGATCGAGCTCTCGCCCGAGCAGAAGGCCGCCATCGAGAAGATGGGCTGGAACGAGCTGATGGAGACGCTGAAGAAGCGCTTCGAGGAACAGAAGGAACGCCACGAGGGCGGCAACCGCTGGATAGGCACCGGCGGCACCAGCCCCTTCGGTAACAGTGGCTACAACCCGCAAGGCATCCGCATCGGCGGCTCGGGCGGCAACAAGAGCGCCGTCAAGGTCTGGGAGCAGCGCGCCTACCGCGACTACGACGACACGCTGGAGCTCGGCACGCGCAACATCAAGGTGGCGCTGCGCCGCCTGCGCCGCTTTGCCCGTGAAGGCTCGGAGCTGGAGCTGGACCTGGACGGCACCATCCATGGCACGGCCGCCAATGCCGGCATGCTGGACATCCGCATGCAGCCCGAGCGCCACAACAAGGTCAAGGTGCTGCTGCTGATGGACGTGGGCGGCACGATGGACGAGCACGTCAGCCGCGTGGAAGAACTCTTCAGCGCCGCCAAGACCGAGTTCAAGCACCTCGAGTTCTATTACTTCCACAACTGCGTCTACGACTTCGTCTGGAAGAACAACCGCCGCCGCTTCGCCGAGAAGCTCAACACCTTCGACCTGATCCGCAAGTACAACCGCGACTACAAGCTCATCTTCGTCGGCGACGCGACGATGAGCCCCTACGAGATCCTGCAGGCCGGTGGCAGCGTTGAATACAACAACGACGAGCCCGGTGCCGAATGGATACAGCGGCTCACCCACGCCTTCCCCAAGTACGCGTGGATCAACCCCGAGCCGCAAGGCGTCTGGCAGTACCGGCAGAGCATCGCGCTGATCCAGCAGCTGATGCAGCAGCGCATGTTCCCGCTGACCCTCTCCGGCCTCGAAGGCGCGATGCGGCTACTCAGCAAATGATGCGTCTCCTTGCACTGCTTGTGGCAGTGCTGCTGAGCGGCTGCGCGACACCCGCCCCCGCGCCGAAGCCCGAAACCGCGCCTGGCCTCCCGGCAGACGCACCCGCCGTCTACAGCCTGGATATCCGCGTCGATGACAGCGCCCTGCGCAACCTGCTGCTGCAGAACCTCGACCTCGCCCGCTACCGCGCCAGCGAGGCCGCGCTGAGCCGCGTGGAGCTGGCGCGACTGGCGGCCGCCGCGCCCGCACAGGCCGAGACCTTGCTGGAGACCGAAGGCTATTTCAACGCCAAGGCCGACGTGGACCGCGACCCCGCGGACGACACCAAGCTGCGGCTGAGCGTCACGCCCGGCCCGTTGACGCGCGTCGACAAGCTCGAGATCGAGTTCACCGAAGGCCTGGCCGAGGACGACGCCAAGGCGCTGCGCGAAAGCCTGCGCGCCAGCTGGCCGCTGAAGAGCGGTGCCGCCTTCACCCAGGCCCAGTGGGCCGCGGGCAAGAGCGACCTGCTGCTGCGCGCACGCACCGGCGGCTTCCCGCTGGCCCGCTGGGCCGACACCGCCGCCCGCGTCGACCCCGACACGCAGACCGCTGAACTCCACCTCGTGCTGGCCAGCGGCAACCGCGCCAAGCTCGGCGCGCTGCGCATCGAAGGCCTGAAGCGCCAGAGCCGCGAGGCCGTCCAACGCCTGACCGGGTTCGACACCGGCGACGGCTACACCGAGCAAAAGCTCGCCGAGTTCCAGGAGCGCCTGGCCAAGACGCAGCTCTTCGACGCCGTGCGCGTGCAACTGCTGCCCGAGACGCCGGACCCCGACGGCAGCATCCCAGTGCTGGTCACGCTCACCGAGTCCGCGCTGCAGCAAGCCACCGTCGCCGTGGGTTATCACAGCAACACCGGCCAGAGCATCAGCGTCGAGCACCTGCACCGCCGGCCCTTCGACCTGCCCGTGCGCGCCCGCACCAAGCTGCAGCTCAGCCGCGACCTGCGCGGCGCCGAGCTGGAGCTCAGCTCCCACCCCCAGCCCGACCTGAAGCGCAATCTCGCGTCCCTGCAGTTCGAGCAGGACCGCACCGGCGACACCATCGCCACCAACCTGGGAGTGCGCCTGGGCCGGATCTACGAGTCCACGCAGGACGAGCGCCTGAGCTACGTCGAGCTGCTGCGCGCGCGCGAAACCGCGGGCAGCGAGGTCAACACCAACCTCGCCGTGTCCCTCAACCAGCAGTGGATACGCCGCCGCCTGGACAGCTCCCTGCTGCCCACCGACGGCCACCATGCCCTGGCCCTCATCGGCCTGGGCTACGCGCGTGGCGGCGGCACGGACGACAGCGGGCCGTTCGGCCGCATGCAGCTCAAGCTCGGCGTCTACAAACCGCTCGGCGGCTGGTACGCCTCGGCGCGCGCCGAGGTGGCGCAGGTTGTCGCGCGCGGCAGCGTCGGCGTGCCCGAGAAGCTGCTGTTCCTGGCCGGCGGTGACGAATCCGTGCGCGGCTACGCCTACCGCAGCCTCGGCGTGGAGAGCAAAGGCCTGACCGTGGGTGGCCGCGTGCTCGCCACCGGCAGCCTGGAAATCGCACACCCGCTGTTGACAAGCATGCCCAGCCTCTGGGGCGCGCTGTTCGTCGATGCCGGCAACGCCGCCTCGCGCTGGACGGAATACCGCCCCGTCGTCGGCTACGGCGCCGGCGTGCGCTGGCGCAGCCCCGTCGGCCCGCTGCGTGTTGACCTGGCCCGGGCGCAGGAAACCGGCAAGTGGCGCCTGCACTTCTCCGTGGGGATCACGCTGTGAGGCGCAGCTTGCGCATCCTGCGCGCCAGCCTGATCGCGCTGGCGCTGCTGATCGCCATGGCGGTGGCCTTCGTGGCCTGGCTGCTGAATCGACCGTCCGGCGGTGCCTGGCTGCTGGCCCATCTGCCCGGCGTGCAGATCGAGGCGCCCGAGGGCTCGCTGATGGGCGACTTCAGCGCCCGCCGCCTCGTGCTCACCTGGGCCGGCGGCTCGGCCGAGCTGCGCGGCCTGCGCTGGAAGGGCCTGGGGGTCAGCGCCAGCGACGGCCTGCTGCTGGCGCAGGAGCTGGCCGTGGACGAAGTCAACATCCGCAGCCAGGGCAGCGACACGCCTCTCGCCCCGCCACCCGACCTGACGCTGCCGCTGGGCGTGCAGATCGCCAGCCTGCGCATCGCCAAGCTCAGTTGGGCGGCCGATCAGCCGCCGCTGCTCGGCCTGGATGCCCAGCTCGACCTGCCCCGCCGCGGCAGCCACCGCATCGACCTCAGAGCCGCGCGCTGGCAACACCTGACGCTGGCCGGCAAGGCCCGCATCGACAGCGCCGCGCCGCTGCAGACGGACGCCACGCTGCGCGTGCAGCAGACCGAAGCCACCGACCTGCCGTGGTCAGCCATCGCCGCCGCCACCGGGCCGCTGGCCAAGCTCAAGGCCAAGGCCGAGCTGGAGGCCGCGCGCCAGACGCTGAAGGCCGATGGCGAGATCCAGCCCTTCGCACCCTGGCCCGTCAACGCGCTGCAGCTGAAGGCCGACAAGCTCGACCTGGCCGCTCTCATGCCCGGCCTGCCGCGCACGGCACTCAGCGGCGAGGCGCAGCTGAAGGCGCCGGCCCGCGATGCCGAGGCCACGCTGCAGGCCGACCTGCGCAACACCGCCGCCGGCCGCTGGGACCAGGGCGCCCTGCCCGTGAGCCGCCTCGTGCTCGCGCTGGCCGGCCGGCCCGACCAGCCCACCAGCCTGCGCCTGACCGCGCTGGACGCCGAACTGCCCGGCGGTGCCCGCGTGCAGGGCAAAGGCCAGCGCGAGGCCGACGGCCGCTGGCAGCTCGACGCGCGCGTGCAGGGCCTGCGCCCCGAGGCGCTGGACGCGCGCGCCACGCCGGCGCGGCTGGACGGCCCGCTCACACTCGCCGGCAGCAAGGCCGGCCCGCTCAGCGCCAAGCTCGACCTGGCCGGCACGCTGGACAAGCGCCCGCTGCGCGTGAAGGCCCAATTGCAGGGCGAGGGCACCAAGTGGCAGATCGCCGACGCCCAGCTCGCCAGCGGCGACGCAACGCTGCAGGCCAGCGGCCGCATCGACACCGCCGGCGCCGCTCAACTGAAGGCCCAGGTGCGCCAGCTCGACCCGCACCTGCTGTGGCGTGGCACGCCCGGTTCCGCCTGGGCCCGCCTGCCCGGCCCGACGCGGCTGAACGCCGATGCCGACATCGACCTGCGCGGCAAGACGCTGGCCACGCTCAGCGGCAGCGTGGACGCACGCCTGCTACCGGGCCAGTTCGCCGGCCTTGCGCTCGAAGGCCGCGTCAGCGTCAAGCGTGAGCACGCGGCCGATCCCGCCGCCTTCGACATCGACGCAAGGCTGGGCAGCAACCGCATCCAATCCAGCGGCCAGGCACGGCCCGACAACGTCACCGGCACCGCCACGCTGAAAGCCGGCGCACTGGCCGAGCTGAACCCACTGCTGGCGTTGCTCGATCACCGGCCCATCGCCGGCCAGGGCGAGGGCGACGGCAGCTTCCAGCTCGTGCGCACGGCCAAGGGCTGGCAGGCCGGCGGCAACGGCAAGCTCGCACTCACCGGCGCGCGCGCCATGGACACCGTGATCGGCAGCACCAAGGCGCGCTGGGAGCTGCCGCTGCCGGGCGCCGATGGCGACGGCCCCATCGCGCTGTCGCTGGACATCGCCCAGCTGCGCGACCCGCTGGCCCAGCTCGCCAGCCTGAAGATCGAGCTGCAGGGCCGCCGCAGCGCCCATGAAGCCAAGGCCCAGGTCAGCGGCAAGCTCCCCCGCGAGTCGCAGGACCTGAACCTCAACGCCCAGCTCCAGGCCCGCGGCCGCTGGGACGGCCAGGCCTGGGCGGGCCGCGTCGCCCGCATCGACATCGGCCCGCTGCGCCCCAACACGCCGCCGCTGCTGGCCGCCACCGACATCGGCCTGCGCTGGGCCAGCGACGGCCCGCTGCTCACGGCCGAGCCCGGCCGCGCCGAGGTGGGCGGCGCCTTCGTGCGCTGGCAGAAGCTGAGCTGGAACGGCGGCGAACGGCCCGAAGCGCGCGCCGACCTGCAGCTGGAAGACCTCGCCGTGGCGCCGCTGCTGGCGCGCTGGCAGCCCGACTTCGGCTGGGGCGGCGACCTGCGCGTGACCGGCCACGCCTCGCTGCTGCTGAACGACAGGCTCACGGCCGAGCTGCTCATCGAACGCCAGAGCGGCGACCTGCGCGTAACCGACGAGTTCGGCCAGCGCGCCCTGGGCCTGACCGACCTGCGCCTGGCGCTGAACGTGAATGACGGCGTCTGGCGCTTTGCCCAGGGCGTGGCCGGCAGCGAGCTGGGCAGCTTCGGCGGCGCGGTGACGCTGCGCCCGCCCAAGCTGTGGCCCGATGCGCAGACGCCCGTGGAAGGTGTGCTGCAGGCCAACGTGGCCCACCTCGGTACCTGGGGCAGCTGGGTGCCGGCCGGCTGGCGCCTGGGTGGCCGCGCGGCCGCCACGGTGCAGCTGAGCGGGCGCCTGGGCGCACCCGACCTGACCGGCCGCGCTGAAGGCGAGAACCTGGCGCTGCGCCATTTGCTCTACGGCGTGGACGTGACCGAAGGCCGCTTCACGCTGGACCTCAAGGGCCAGCACGCCGAGCTCTCCAAGCTGGAGGCACGCGGCGGCGACGGCTGGCTGCGCGCCAGCGGCAAGGCCGAGCTCGGCGCCCAGCCCACCGCCCACGTCGAGATCGCGGCCGACAAGCTGCGCGTGCTCTCGCGCGTGGACCGCCGGCTGGTGGCCAGCGGCACGGCCACGCTGGACCTCGACCCCAAGGGCCTCAAGCTCGACGGCAAGCTGCGCGCCGACGAAGGCCTGTTCGACTTCAGCCGCAGCGACGCGCCAGGCCTGGCCGACGATGTCACCGTGCTGCGCGGCCCGCGCGACGCTGCACCCACCGCGCCCGCGGCGCCCAAGGCCGCGCGCAACACGCTCGTCAACCTGGCCGTGGATTTCGGCCGCGACTTCAAGGTGCGCGGCCGCGGCCTGGCGACGACGCTGCGCGGCCAGTTGCAGGTCACGCAGAACAACGGCCCGCTGCGCGTGACCGGCAAGCTCGACGCCGATGGCGGCCAGTACGCCGCCTATGGCCAGAAGCTGGACATCGAGCGCGGCGACATCAGCTTCACCGGCGCCTACGACAACCCCTCGCTGGACCTGCTGGCCGTGCGCCCCAACCTCGACATCCGCGTGGGCGTGCGCGTAGGCGGCACCGCGCTGGCCCCGCGCGTGAGCCTGTACTCCGAGCCCGAGATGGTCGACACCGACAAGCTCTCCTGGCTGCTGCTGGGCCGCGGCCCCGACGGCCTGGGGCGCACCGACACGGCGCTGCTGCAACGCGCCGCGCTGGCGCTGCTCAGCGGCGAAGGCGAAGGCCCGACAGGCAAGGTGCTGCGCAACCTGGGGCTGGACGAGCTGTCGCTGTCGCAGAGCGACGACGACACCCGCGCCACCATCGTGCGCCTGGGCAAGCAGCTGTCACGGCGCTGGTACGTCGGCTACGAGCGCAGCCTGAACGCGACGACGGGCTCCTGGCAGCTCATCTATCGCATCGCCCAGCGCTTCACCCTGCGCGCCCAGGGCGGGGACGACAACGCCCTCGACCTGATCTGGCAGTGGAAGTGGAACTAGCCGCTGCCTTGCGCGGCCAGCGGCGTCCTACAACGCGACGCGTTGCCTCTCCCATCCGCCATCCCGACCTGCCTACACATTTCGAATCTCATCGAGACCAAAGTTGTCTCATCAACCCCGCGTTGATTCCGATGGAGGTTCACGATGACCCAGGTTCAGCTCAACCCCGCGACGGCGCCCACGGCGCTGCCGGTTCCGCAGTCCGCATCCAAGACGACGCTCGCCGACGCGCTGCCGACTGACGCCGAGCCCACGCATCTGTTGCATTTCGAGCCCCTAGCCTGGCAAGGCGCGGGTCTCGACATTCCCTGCGACGGCCAAGGCCGCGTCGGGCTGGACGCCTTGGGCGACAGGCTGCGCAACGACTACTTCTTTGCGCGCGCCCTGATCGGCCGCCTGTTCGCCAAGCCCACCGTCAAGCAGGCCTTGCCGATGCTGCACGCCTGAGCGATCAGGCGCTGTCCTACAGCCGTGCCCCAGCCTGCCCGACAACGGCTGTCACGAAGCTCCGCGAGGATCCCGGCCATGTTCACAGACTCACTCTCCCCGCTGACGGTGCCGCATCTGCCGGTGGCCGCCGACCTCGTCGATGCCGATCTCGACGTCTCCCTCAGCACGCCGTCCACGCTGGTCGTCAACGCCAGCCTGGAATTGCAAACCAGCGAAGCCATGGCCCTGGCCCTGGTCATCCCGCGTTCGCGTTGCCAAGGGGAGCGCCCTCGCCTGGCCGCCCTGCTGGACGCCGTGCAGGCTGCCGTGGCCCGCGCCACGCGTGGCGGCACCCTGCACCAGCCCCGCCGCGTGCTCACGCGCGTGGCCGGCCAGCCCCACCTGGTCACGCAGTTCTAGGGCCTGTTAACGCTGTGGCAATGGGTCGCGAAGGCCCGCCTATTTCGATCGCCCGTCGAACTCCGTGACGGGCACGGCCTTCAGGTCGATGCCTTCCAGGCAGCGGATGTTGATCGCCGCCATCGCAGCGCCGTTGGGCCCCTTGCCTTCCCCGTAGGGATGCATGCCGCAGGTCGGGCAGAAGCGGTGCTGGATGACGTGCTTGTTGAAGGTGTAGCTGCTGGCGTTCTCATCCGGCGTCAGCAGCTTCAGCGCGCCGCGCGGCACGAACCACAGCAGCGAGCCCTTGCGCTGGCAGATCGAGCAGTTGCACGACAGGGCCGAGTCGATATCGCCCTCGACCTCGAACTTGATGCGGCCGCAGTGGCAGCTTCCCAGGTGTGTCATGTCGGAGCCTCCTTGTGCAGGCAGATGCTGCCAGAAAGCCCATGCCACCCCATGCGAGAATCCGCGCCGCTCCACCGGCAGTCCTGCCGCACCGAGGGCTCTCTCCGTAGTTCAATGGAAACGACTGCTGCGTGCGCAAAGCTAGTGTTTATGGGGCCTGCAGCAAGGGTGTGACAGCACTGTCACTCTTTTGTCACACCCTTGCAGCAAGTGCACGCAAAGAAAACTACTGTGTTTTTATACAGTATTTGTCAGCTTGATCGTCGGTTTAGGTTATCTACACGAGGGCCATAGTTACACTGTCGCCCCGCCTTCCCTCTCCGTCGTCTAATGGATAAGACAGCCGCCTCCTAAGCGGCAAATCTGGGTTCGATTCCCGGCGGAGGGACCAGTCGCTTACGTCCAGGAATTCAGAGAAATTTCCGGACATGTCGTGTCGCACGACATTCGCGCAGACCTCTCTCGACGTTGATCGACAGCGCTAGGCCTTTGGCTTGATCGTCTTCGTGGACGGCGGCTTCGGCTTGATTGGACGATCCTGGCGCGCGCCCTTGGCGGCCTTGCTACCTGCGTCGTCCGCCTGTGTCCGAAGCTGCGCTGCCTTCGCAGCCGCCACCGCTGCTCCCGTCCTTAGTTGTTGTTCGCGCCTCTTGTCCGCGCTGGCGACTTCGATCTCTTCCAGTCTCATCCTTGCCCCTCCTGCTGCACGTATTTAGCAGCAATGGAGAAGCACGGACACGGGCGCTTCAGACGAAAGCAGGAGCACCCTCGCTCGATAACCTCGCACGATGGCGCCCTATGCCAGCCAAATGAACGTTTGATACCGATAGTCTGTCGCCTCAAAGTCATCTTTCGCACATGATGTGCCGGTGGAGAAAAATGAAGACGGGCTAAAAGCGTTCGGGTTGGCAGTTCGCCAGCATCGGCTGCGCCTAAGCCTCTCTCAGGACGCCTTTGCTGACTTAGTCGGACTTCATCGGACTTATATAGGTGGCATTGAGCGAGGGGAGCGAAATATTGGTCTGTTGAACGTCTTCGCATTGGCAAAGACGCTAGGCATCCCGGTTTCAGAACTTCTCCAAACAACAGAGAACATTCTGAAAAGGGAGTAGAAAAAGTGATCTTTTGCGGCAAAACCATCCCACCACGCAAGAACAACAAGTACGACCCAGACGATATGCAACGGTGCTATCGGGAAAGTGGGCACACCGGCAAGTGCGACTCATATCCGTACCTGGATCATATGGATGGCGCAGCCAAGAAAGTGCGCCAAAAGATCATTCGCGACGCGACGAAGACAACAGGCGCGGCGTGGAAAAGTGACGACGCGGGTCCGAATCGTATTTCTCGATGGGTAATGCAAATGTCGGACGAACAGTTGCAGCAGCTGGGGTTGAACATGGCTGCACTCAAGCCCGGTGTCGTAGCCAAGCTTCGCGACAAAGCAGCCTCCTACGAAGACTGCATGAGTTGTGCGCAATATCTGACATGGCTCGCATATGGAATGCGGAATGCACCTCCACCTGATGCAGCCACTCGAACCTATCTTGAAGCCCTGTTCGGCCCGATCGTTGAGACCAACACGACTTGCCTGATCTGCAAGGAAACTCTCGATTTTGCGGATTTCAGTGAAGCGCGCCGAGGAAGAGCTTTGATCGAAACAGCACATGCCAGCCCACGGTTACACCAACCCGGCAACATTGGATTTGCTCATCGCCATTGCAACATCGCGCAGGGCGACAAGGATCTGGATCAGTTCTATGACTGGATTTCCGAAATCCTTGCGCGAGCCAGGGGCGGTGCCTAAAGCTCAATCTCAGGAGCTGACATCTCTTTAAGTTGCGCAAGATGCTGGGCACGCCCTTGCAATAGCGCCTTAAATCGATCAATCTTGGACTGCCACGGGCCGCCAGAGTGCAAAAGCGGGATACGAAGTTCCTGCAAACGAGACCCCAAGGTTCCGAGTGTGGACTGGATAAAAACCAGTCCACGCAGATGAACCTTAACTGAAGGCAAATTTAGGGCGTAAAGCAGAGCATACGGATCCAACTTCGTTGCATCGGCAACGCTGACTATCCTCAAATGGCTTTGGGCGACGCACTTAACGCTATGCTCGTCCAAAATGGCGGTTGTCCCGATTCTATACCGACCGTCCACAACTATAAGAATATCACCAACGCGCAAATTCTGTTGAGGGGCATAATCTGCATACACCTGCTCACTCACCGCCTTTGTCGGGTCGACAGAGATCTCAAAATTCGCAAGATCTGAAGTTCTAACGAAAGGGATATCTCCCGTTCCGTATGCGTCAGACCCCACTTCGTGGCCCTTCTTAAGCGTGATCAACTTCTTTTTGATCAAATCCCCAAGTGAAAAATACTCCGCTTGTTCAAAGCCAGGCTCAACACTCGTGCCTTCGGCTTTGTAATAGTGGTACCTGGGGACAAGATAGTCACCGCTAAGCTCAGTCTCGCGCCAAATACTTTCGGCTGCGGAGTAGCTTCGGCCAATATGCTCGAAATCGTCCGGATACAAGTCACCCGACGGACGCATTGAACGTCCTCGCCTATCGTGACCGCAGTTCAAAGCCACCGCCAGCTTTGTGGTCGTGGCTCCGACGTTTTTCGCCTTCTTGTGCCGTTGGAAAAATAGAACGTTTGTCTTTGTGTCAGTGCCTGGCTGGAACGTGGTTCGCGGGCAGTCCAACAAAGCGAGAATTTCACCCTTGCTGCGCAGCCAATCCCAAATATAGGACGTTTGGCGATTGCCAAACATACCCTCAGGCAAAACTATTCCCATCCTCCCTCCCGGCTTCAGCGCCCGCACGCAGAATTCAAGGAAGAGTACTTGGGGGTCCTCACTCGTCGACAAGGCGGACGTTTTCTCCCAAGAATCCCCACCAGCCTTGGTCCAGACATGCCCAAAATCGAAGTCTTTTAGAATCTCTGGCTCTTTCACTCCAATCTTCGCTCCGAACGGTGGGTTTGTCAGCACAATATCAAAGGCCCCCTCTGCTTGGCCATTGAAGTGCTCTCGCCACTCGGCGGCGCTCAGCGAGTTGAAATTGGCAATTTCACCTTGCTTACCGCCCTTGAGAAGAACCGTCAGCAACGCGCTCCCCAAGCGCGCCAATCCCGCGTCCTTGTCCACGCCAACTAAGCGGCCACGTGACTCTTTCCTTGGATACTTCTTCAGCTGATACAAATATGTTTCCGCCAAGAAGCCTCCGGTCCCGGCTGCGGGATCCAAGACTGTTTCGCCCGGCTGTGGGTCCAGCACTTCAACCATGCAACGAACAAGCGACTTAGGCGTAAAAAATTGCCCCTTCTCGCCTCGTAAACGAGGTCCCATCAACGCTTGAAATGCCTCACCTACAGAATGAGCAGGGGCGTGCGATAGGTCTATGTTGTCGAGTTCGGCTAACGCAGTTCTAAGGGACTCGTCACCGAGACTGAATTTCTGTTCCGGCGTCAGGAGGTGCGGGAAGCTTTCTCGAAGCACAGGAAGAAGGCAATCGCGAGAAGAACCACCGCCCATAAATGCCTTAAAAGAAGCCACTCCCCCGGAGAAGTCGGCGGCGAGCTTGACCAGCAGGAGCAGCGCGAGATCCTCGATGATTGCTTCGGCTCGGCTTGCCTTACTGTTGGTGTATAGGTGGTAGTAAAGCCGCTTGAAACTCTCTGGCAGGTTGTGGTGACTGGACTCGCCTGCCAGTTGCTTTGACGTCTTCGTCATCTATGCCTTCTATGAGTAGCACAACACAAGGTGTATTGTAGTCGTTGGCTTTGGTCGGCGCGACAAGGAGCTGTGCATTTACACAGCGTTATCACGCATCCCAAGTCAGTGACAGCAGCACGCGCTTTGGCACGACAGCAGGCAGGCAGAGCGCCGTCGCTGCAGCGTCCATCGTGACGCTTGAGTTGCGTAAGCGCACAGCCACCCAGACCCGCACAGCGCATCACACGAGTCCACAAGATGTGCCCTTGCCTAAGTCGGCACGCTGATTACGTTGCCACGCCCGTACTTGGCTTCTAGCATCGCCTTCGCCGCTATCGGACTGGTCGCAATGACCGTGGCCCAGACGACCATCGTTCCCCGACCAGAAGCGTGCGGTACACGCACGGTGGCGCGATACGTCTTCACGCCGCCGCTCACTTCTTCTTAAAGCCGTCGCGCAGCGAGCCACTGGCCTGCTCGATCTGCGCATCCAGTTCGCCGGCCTGAACTGCGTCCTTGACGGCTTCCAGAGCAGCGACCAAGTCACCCATGCTGCCGATCTCGATAGCATTCTTGCCCTTGGCCAGTTCGATGGGTCGCGCACCGTAGCGCAAGGCCAGCATCAGCTTTCCGTTCGCCGACTTCCACCACCACGGCTTCACGCGAACAGCCATCTCGACCTGTCGCCGCTGGCCAGATTCGGAGTCTTGAACAAACTTCACGCGTTTGGCGGCGTAGGTGTCGCCTGCGATTGCCGCCTTTGCGGCAAAGATTTGGTGGTCGATTTTCCCAGTCAGCTTGCTGCGACGCAGAACCTCGGGCGACTTGCGATCTTGCGTGGCGCTCACGAGCTTGAATTTTGCCAAAGCACTCATCTTCCTAACTCCGTTGTTGAACGTGCTATGGCAGTGTGCTTTCTTCAAGAAAGGACCGCGACCGGTGTCCGGCCAGACCGGCGGCACATTCGGTTGTCCTGAGTTCAGAAAAGTGCTTCTGGCCGCCCTGCTTTCCCGGTAAATAGCTGGGGAGAGCAGAAGTGCACATGCTTGTAGTACAGAGCAACTGAGCTGACCAATAAATGGGATCTAGACCTGATTGGCCTCCGCTTTACTGCTTCAACTGCTCCTCCCCCGCAGATCAAGAACAAGACGAAAGGGAAGGATATGAGAGACAAGTTGAAGGCGGCACTGCTACGGCACAGCCCCGATATGAAAGATCGCATCGCGGACCGCTGCGTAGTCCGCTACCGGGCGGCCGTCATGCAAGAAGTCGCGATGCAGTTCGCCTTGATGACGCGAGACGACTTCACCGCCGGCGAGATGAACTTCAGGGCTGAGCACGTCATGCACGCCTGTGGGCAGGTGCAGTCGTGCGGCGAGCGCACCCGAGTCTGGTCGCTGATGCAGAGCCATGCCGAGACCAGCCTTGTGATCAACGCGTACCGAGGCAACAGCTTGAGCGGGCGCATCAGTCGCGTGACCCTGAACCCCAAGTACAAGAAGGACATCATGGACGAACTCAAATCACTGGCGCTCGAACTAAACCCCACCCATCTACAAGACCTAGAGGAACGGGCGAACTGGGATGTGGTCGTTGCGCCCAATGCGCTCCAGTCGTACATCACGCACACACGCCGTTCCCTCAACAGCGGCGACCACGGCGAGCAGTACCAAGCAAAGCTCACACGCGCCCTATGCATCGCCAATGCACTCAAGTCGCAGGTCAAGAGCCTGCCCGATGGCACGCACTACATCAGCGAGTACTGGGAAGAGATCGACAGCGGGCGCGTCTACGGGCATGGACTCAGCCTGCAACGCGTCCCCAGGGAAGTACGTCATGCAGCGCTTGGGCCCTGCCACAAGTACGACTTCAAGGCCAGCAGCTACGCACTGATGACTTCGTTGGCGCTACAGATCGATCCGACGCTGCGGGTCGAGGCGATCAGGTACTACGTCAAGCATCGCAGCCATGTCCGTAGCCGCATCGCGGAGCAAATAGGCATCAGCGAGGAATGGGCGAAGTCCGTGTTTACGGCTCTCGGCTTCGGCGCAGAGCTGAAGAACACGCCGTTCAACACCATTCGCAAGCAGCTCGGCCATGACAAGTACCACACGCTCATCGGCAATGACGAGTTTGCTGCCATCGCAAGCCAGTTCAAGGCGGTGTGCAAGACCATCCTATCGGCCTTTTCCGGCGATGGATTCGAACTCTGCGGACGCACGTACTCGCCCACAGACCCCAAGACTGGCCGCAAGCGGACGGCCAACCAACGGTTGGCCTGGATCTATCAATGCTTGGAGAGCACGGCGCTGCAGACCTTCATCGACCACGCCGACGCCTCACCGCTGCTCGCCGCCCACGATTGCCTGTATTTCAAGCACAAGCTCCCGTCTTCATTGGCGGCCGACATCGCCCACCTGCTGTCCCTGCGATTCGAGCTGCTGCGCTTTGAACATGAGCCGATCATCCCGATTCACGCCACCGAAGACCATCGGCCACGTGATTGGCTCATCGCCGAAAAAGACCCCGCGCATCGCGCGTTTATCGCTACGGAAGAGCGGGCGGCCGCCAATTACACCTCTCCGCACTTCATTGCGCATGTTGACGCCCCGCGCTACGCAACAACGCCCTGGGGACCAATCGACGCGGGGGTTTGGGAGCAACGCGCCGGCTAGAAGCTGCAAGCACGAGCATCACCACGGCAAGTGCTCTTGCGCAGGCGTAAAGGCCCCTACAAGCGCGCCGCGCACCAAGAGCAAGGGGTTGGCTGCAGTGCTGGGGGTCAGCGCTTGCAACGTTTCAAAAGCGCCCCCGATCCCCACCGCCCGCAAACCAAATGAAATACGCATTTGATGTAGTTTCGCAGCTATCTCATTGACCTGCATGGAGATTGGGGCCTGGACAAGTTCAGGTCGCGAATCGGAATCAAAGATCACACACTTGCCCGCATGCCATTCATTGGCTTTGGTCATGAAAGGGGGCCGAGTTGGGGCAAGCAAAAACACTTACTGAGCGCGAGCTGAAGCGAGTTTTGGACTTCGCGGCGCTGGGCCGACATGCAGCGCGGGACCGCGCCATGCTGCTGGTGACCTACTACGCCGGCCTGCGCGTCAGCGAGGTCGCGGCACTCAAGTACAGCGACGTTGTCGCCGCGGATGCCACGGTTAAGGCCGAATTTCAGCTCGCCGCGTATCAGACGAAGGGCGGGCATGCGCGAGTCGTGTTCGTCGGCGAGAAACTGCGGCGGGAACTCAGCGCCTACGTCAAGACGCTCAAGAGGCACAACAACGAGGCGTTGCCGTTGTTCCGCACGCAGAAGCGCGACCACTTCACCGCCAACACGCTCTGCCAGCACTTCTTGTGGCTCTATCGCCGCGCCGGCATCGAGGGCGCCAGCAGCCATTCCGGCCGCCGCACCTTCATCACCAACCTCGCCGCCAAAGGTGTCGGCGTTCGCGTGCTGGCCGCACTTGCCGGCCATCGCAGCATCAGCACCACCCAGGCATACATCGACGTCAACGACGACATGAAACGGCGAGCCGTCGAGTTGGCTTGACCAAGTATCGTGAATCACGACAGAGACGACCATGTCCTGCACCCGGATATAGGGCGCCGGACTTGAATTCGCTGCAGAGGCTGTTGGGGGGCCTGTTGGGGCCGCAAAAGAAGCCCGCAACAAGTGCGGGCTCGTGGTGCGGGATCAGCTTAGACCTGCCGACCGGGTAGCAGAAATTGATAGTGGCAGTGCGTCGTCTCGACTTCGAACTTAGCGGCGCCCATGTCCGACACCTGAAGCAGCGTGCTCACGGTGTGCGCCTGGAGTTCGCACAGCTTAATCAGCGAGGCCGACGAGTAGCGGAAGTGCTTTTGCGAGGGCTGGCCCACACAGAAGTCGCTCACCGCGAAGTTGATCTTCTCGCCGCCAAGCTTGTGCTCGGCGGTCAACTTCCCGTTAGCGATGTCGAGCACGAAATGCGGCTCGTGGATGTCCTTCTCGCCCTCCTGGCGCAGCTTCCCACGCCAATACTTAAGCAGCTGGACGCCATCGGCGGTAGGCGTGGAAGAAATGTTGAAGACGGCACCTTTAAAGGGTGGCACCCTGATGTTCGTCTTCGTCGCCTCCTCGCTCCACAACGGCAGGTTGTATCGATGGGCGCCACCATTCAGCTCGATGAACTTGCCGAACTTGCCAGTGCCCACGGCGCAAGTCATGGTCAGGCGGTTGAACCCAGGTGCGTTCAACATCGAGCGGAGCATGTCGAGTTCCAGCCCGCAGATGCCGTCGATGAACTCAATCGGCTCCCTCGTCTTGCCGTAGACCACCAAGCGCTTGTCAGTGCTAACGGCTCTGAAGGTGCAGGGGTCGTCAATGCGCAGTGCGTAGAAGTCAAAGCCGCCAAGGATGTCGGTCAGGTCGTAAAGAAAGGTATGAAGTTTCATGATGTTGAAAGGGGGAGGCTTATTCAGCCTCCCCCTCCTCCTTACTTCACGGCAGCCAGCGAGCGTTCGAACGCGGCCAGCGTCGCCTCAGCCACAGCGACGCTGATTTCCAGATCGCGCACCCGGGCCGCGTCATCACCCTGGCGGGCAACTTGCAGTTCGAGCCTCAGCTGGGTCAGCTTCGCGGCCTGCTGCGCAACGTCAGCAGTGAGCGTGTCGATGACAACCTTCTCGGCCTTGGACTTCTGCTTGGGCTTGCCCTCGTCCTCCTTGGCCTTGTCCAGCGCCTCCTTCGCGGCCTTGAACTGCAACAGGACGGACTTGCACTTGTCCGTGTCGAGCAGCGCGTCCTTAATGTCGGCCGTGTCGTCGGAGTTGCGCACAGCAATGAAGACGCGGAACTGCTCGCCCTCCCCCCAGGTCATGCC
This sequence comes from Roseateles sp. GW821-FHT02E12, assembly GCF_059421665.1. NCBI lineage: Bacteria > Pseudomonadati > Pseudomonadota > Betaproteobacteria > Burkholderiales > Sphaerotilaceae > Roseateles > Roseateles sp. GW821-FHT02E12. The sequence goes on along the minus strand of NZ_JBWKVK010000002.1, from coordinate 437,107 downwards.
GTCCATCGTCTCCAGCGTGGGCTGATTGACGCAGGCAGACAGCGCGACCTGGCCCCTGTCGGCACCCGGCGTATTCGCACCCGCAGCCTTGGCACGCAAGCCCTCGAAGCCGCCGGTCGTGTTGTTCACCAGGTCAGCGAAGCCATCGGCCGCAATGCCCTTGTCAGTGGCGACATCGAGAGCGCGGCTGTAGACATGAACTTGCTTGTCGGTCAGTTTCTCGCTGAGGCTGCTGAAGACATAGCGAACGAGGAGGTTGCTAGTGCTGCTGGTGGACTTAAAGCCGATGTCGAGGTCTTTCAGCTTTTGCTTGAGGTTCGACTTGAATTTGTCGAACTCGGCTTTCGACGCTTGATTAGCCTCGTGCCACACAACGTAGACAGAAGACATAAGCGAGATCATCGCCTTGCGCCCGCGAACTTCGAATTGCTCGTGATTCTCCGCAGCCTTGGTGCGAAGCCCGGCGAGCTTCGACATCGCAGTGTCCACGGTAAAAGCGGCAGACTCGTTAGTCGCGCTCACCGTGGCATTACGCACGACGAAAGACGCGTTTGCTTGTTGCTCCGATTCAATAAAATTTGCCATGGGATAACTCCAAAACGCGCATAGCAAGTCGGCCCGCTTTCTCGAAGTGGTACTGATGGGCGGCTATGCGATTGTTGACAGCGTGTTTGTGTGTGCTGCAACGGGAGTAAATGTGCCGACTCTGCTTTCCTTAATCAAAGAACAGACCTAGCGGTTTTACTTTCGTGTGACACCCCTCCCCCCTGCCTCCTACCCACGCGCAGCAGCGCAGCAAGCAGCCGTAAAAAAGCCCCGTCTTGCGGGGCTCAAAAGGGGTCTACAGCGCGTTTTAGCTGGGGTCGGGCACGTCTAGCAGCTCGTCCACGTCCGTCAAGCGCACAGCTTTCTTCATCACCTCGTCCTCGATGACGTGCGCGTAGACCATCGTGGACTGGATCGTCTTGTGGCCCAGGAAGGTCTTGAGTTCCAGCAAGCCCAACCCCGCCTTCAGCAAGTGGACGGCGCGGGTGTGACGCAGGGTGTGGAGGGTGATGCTGCCCCTGCTCTCGTCGAGCTTGGCCCGCGCAACCGCGCCGTTAAACCAGCGGTTGTTGGGATTCCCCGATGTCAGCTGCTTGGCTGAGAACACGAATTCGCCCTTCTCCATCTCGCGTCGCCGAGTCAGGATTTCTCGCATCAACCGTGTCATGTTGATGGTGTTGCTGACACTGCCCTTCAAGCGCTCGACGAAGACAGTCCCGGCATCAAAGTCGATCTGACTCCAGCGCATGCCCGAAATCTCCGTGAGCCTGCACCCCGTCTCGTACAGCAAGCGCACGAGGTCGAAGTTGTCTTGCTTCTGCGCTCTGGTGACGGGATCTTTTGTCGCTTCGGGGTCGAGGGCGGCATACAAACGCATTAGCTCTGCCTTTGACATCCAGACGATCTTGCCGCTGTCATGCTTGATGGGCTTGAGCTTCTTGCGGACCGTGTAGCCCTGCTCCTCAAGAAACTTGAGCATCGCATTGAAGTAGGTAACGCTGACTTTGAGCGTGCTTTCCGCGTAGCCTTCAGCACGCTTGGCTTGGATGACCGCTTGCAGGTCTGCATCTGTGATGCGATCCAAATAGTGGTTCGGTGCGTTCTTGAAGTAGCGGATGTGGATCTCGCAGTTCTGTGCGCTAGGCAGATGACCACGTGACTTGACGAAGGCGTCGATGGCGTCATGAAGCCTGATCGGTTTCTTGCCTGCCAGCACCACTTCCTGTGTCAGCTCATTGACGCGCTTAGCAAGGATTTGCTCTGCAAGACGCCGATTGCTGGTGTGTGTGGTCTCGGCAAGCATGACACCCTTGATGACCTTGCGCATGTGCCAAACACCCCCGCGCAACAGCAGGCCACCATAGTTGGTCTTGCTTCGCTCTTTCTGGTGTTTGTTAGCACTTACTTTGCTTTTACTAAAAGTTTTCTCTACGTCTGACATGCTGCATTCCCTTTGCTGTTGCAAAAGCAATGTCACTTATTTGTCACTGCTCACGCAACAAATGCTACGGGGCAGTTTTACTTTTTGCGACCTCGGGATTGCTATAAAAACGGTGAATCCTGTCACGCGTTTTTTGCGTCTTAACAAACACAGGCGAACAAGAGCGTCAATCGTTTTTTGCCGTTTTTGAAACCTAGCAACTACGCCATGCTCAGCGGTAGCAACCACTAACTTTTTGGCAAAAGCCGTACAATGGATAGAACGGCCGCCTCCTAAGCGGCAGATACAGGTTCGATTCCTGTCGGAGGGACCATCCGCCGTAGAACGGCAGCCCCTCATCCGCAGGGGTCGGTCAGGCACCTGACGCCTCCCTGTGCGCGCGGAGCGGGTTGCCCCCTACAGTCGCGGGGCCCACCAGGTCTCTTTCAGGGCCGGTCTCGCCGGTTTCGCTGGGCTGCCTCACTTCCCGGAGCCCCTCGATGCCGATCCACGCAGGTCTTTCGCGCGCCCCTGCGGCGCCTTCTCAAGCGCGCCTCGTGCGTGCCCGTGTCCTTGCCGCATCCCGGCCGCTGCGTGGGGCCTTGGCCCTGAGCCTCGCGCTGGCCTTCGCGCCTTCGCAGGCCATAGACTGGAAATTCGCCCCCCCGGCGGACACCTGGAACGTGGCCGGATGTGCCGCACGAGTCTGCAATGGAGCAAGCGGCATTTACGACAGTGACAGTGTCGAGATGAGCGGCGCAGGCACCCTGGCCCTCGTAGCCAACTTCACCTACACCGGCGGCACCGGCGTGTTGCTAGGTACCCTGAACATCGGCAACGGCGGCACCAAGGGTTCGCTCATTGGCAACCTGAGTCTGCACACCAGAGATGCGAACGTGGTCTTCGCCCGGTCCGACGACTTCACCCTGGCGGCCAACATCTTCGGGGAGGGCAAGGTCATCAAGATCAACAACAACACAGTGACCTTGACCGGCGACCTCCACTACAACGGCTCCACCGAGATCTTGCGCGGTGCCCTGAACTTCAATACAGCCTCGAACCAGGTGCTCAATGGCGCCATCGGCGGCAGCGGCAGCCTCATCAAGTCGGGCGCGGGTTCGCTCACCATTCGCAGAGGGATCGACCACACCGGCAAGACGACGATCGAAGAGGGCACGTTGATCTTCAACTCCAATTTGACACAAACGGTACAGGGTGACGTCACCGGCAGCGGCAACTTGACCGCCCAGGCCGGCCCCGGCCGCCTGCTGACCCTCGCGGGCATCAACAGCTACACCGGGACGACGCTGATCGGCGGCGGCGGCTTGCAGTTCGACTCCGCGCAAGACCAGAAACTAGCCGGGGCCGTCACCGGAACCGGCGTGCTGATCAAGGCCGGCAGCGGCACGTTGACCCTCGCTGGCGTCAACACCTACAGCGGTGACATCGCCATCTACGGCGGCACGCTGGCCTTCACCTCGCAGGCCGACCAGACCCTGCTGGGCGGCATCTCAGGAGCCGGCAACCTCACCAAGGCCGGTGCCGGCACGCTGACCCTCAAGGGCACCACCGCCGCCTTCACGGGCCAGACGACGATCGAGGACGGCACGCTGACGTTCGACTCGGCCGCCGACCGGCAGCTGAGCGGACCCTTGGCTGGCGGGGGCGACCTGACGAAGGCTGGCGCCGGTACGCTGCTGCTCAGTGGCGCCAACGGCCAGTTCCGCGGCATCACGACCGTCAGCGACGGCACCCTGCAGTTCACGGCCACGCAGGCCCTGTATGGCGGCCTGCCCAACCTGTGGACCGCCAACCGCATCGTGGTGCAGCCGGGCGCGACGGCCGCCTTCCGCGTCGGCTCGCAGGCCACGGACTTCAAGGCGTCGGACCTCAACGTGCTGAAGTCCCTCGGCTCGGCAACCGGGGGGTTCCAGAGCGGCTCGTTCCTGGGGCTGGACACCAGCAACGCCGCGTCGGGCTTCGATTACGCCGGCGCCATCGCCGACACCAACGCCGGCGCCAACGTCCTGGGCCTGCAGAAGCTCGGCGCCAACACGCTCATCCTCAGCGGCAACAACACCTACAGCGGCGGTACCCAGGTGCTGGCCGGCACGCTGCAGATCGGCAACGGCGGCACGACGGGCGCCATCCGGGGCGACGTGCTCAACAACGGCACCCTCGCCTTCAGCCCTGGCGGCGACGCGAGCTTCACCGGCGTCATCAGCGGCACCGGCAATCTCACCAAGGCCGGCAGCGGCGTGCTGACCCTCGGCGGCATTGCCCGCTACAGCGGCACCACCACCATCACGGCCGGCACGCTGGCCTTCGCCGCGAATGCAGACCAGACGCTCAGCGGCGCCATCACCGGAAACGGCAACCTCGCCAAGTCGGGCACCGGCACGCTCACCCTGAACGGCGCCAACACCTACTGGGGCAAGACCAGCGTGCAGGCCGGCACCCTGCAACTGGGCGGCGGGCTGGACGGCACCACCGAGGTGAGCGTCGCCGCCGGTGCACGCCTGGCCACCAGCAGCGACCTGGTCCAGATCAAGCTGCGCGGCATCAGCGGCCAGCGGGGTGGCGATATCGCCCTGGACGGCGTACTGGCCCCCAACAACGCCTCGGCCGGCACGCTGATCTTGAACCTCGCCAACGGCAGCAAGCTGAACTGGGGCCAAGGCGCCCACCTGGAATTCGACCTGGGCAGCTCGCAGGACCTGATCTCGTTCGACCAGAACGGCCACTGGTTGGCCGGCAGCGGCCTGGCAACACTGGACCTCAACGTGGGTAACGCGGGCTTTGACTACGCCCACACCTACACCCTGTTCCACAACGTCCTGGCCGACGGCTTCAGCTTCGCCGGCATCACCGGCTACGACAACGTCCACTACCAGGCCGCGTTGTTCCAGGTCGGCCAGGACCTGAACATCGGCTTCAGCGCGGTCGCCGTGCCAGAACCGCAGACCTACGCGCTGCTGCTGGCAGGCCTGGCCGTCATGGGCGTTTGGTCGCGCAAGCGCATGCGCGATCGCGCAGCGGTTTAGCCCCGAGGGGCTACCGGGCGAGGTTGCCGTAGCTCAATGGATAGAACGGCCGCCTGCCAAGTGGTGGATACAGGTTCGATTCCTGTCGTAGGAGTCACCTCCCCCAACGAAATCGCCATCCCTGTGATCAGGGTGGCGTCACCATGCCCCAAAGCGCCAATTGCAGCGGTGCCTTGCCCAGGCTCGTCACCGTCAGCACTTGCGTGCCCTGCGCCCCCAGTGTGTCGGCCTTCATCGTGACCGTGGCTGTGCACGTGCCTCCACGGGCAGCGAGCACGCATTTGGACGGAGAAACCACGTAGGGGTATCTCAGTGGCGTGAAGCGAATCCCTACAAATTCCGGCCCTGAATTGACGAAGGTGATCCGGCCTTGAGCGGGAGTGCCGGCCCGTGCCCACATGATGCGTGCCGAGTTGTCGCTGACGCGAATGGGCGCGGCGGTTGCTGCTCCGGCAACGTCCCGGTTGGCCAGGCACAGTTTTTCATCGACCAGCTTTGCCAGCGCGGGCGCAACGACCTGTGACGTGATCCAGAGGTAAAGGAAGCCGTTCGGATGCACGCCATCCTGAAGCTGCTTTTCCCAGCCGGCCTGTGCACGCACAGCCGCCGCGACGTCGATGAGGGGCGACGTGCGCTCTGTAGCGACATCCCGCATCGCCTGCGCGTAGGTGTCGATCGGCGGGTTCTGGGTCTGCAAGACCGTGGGCGCGATGGCGCGCAGCCGCGCCTTGAAGGCTTCGGGCGATGCCCCCGGCTGCCGCGCATCGTTGATGCCGTAATTGACGACGGTGATGGCACCGGCTTCAACCTCGGATGCAGGGAAGTCAGCAGCCGTGGAGCCGCTGACCCCATGGTTCGTCGCCTTCACCACGCCGTAGCCGTAGCGCTCGTCCATCCAACGCTGGATCGCGTCGCCCTGGCTGATTTGCGTGCTGTCCCCAAACAGCTGAATGCGAACCTTGCTCGCGGGAACGCAGGCCGACGACGGTTCGGCCATCGACATCCGGTGGGCGCTGGGGCCCTCTTCAGGCAAGGCGACATCACCGCCACCTCCGCATCCGGTCAACGTCGCAATCGACAGGCAGGCTGCGGCAATAAAAAGAAACTTCGTGTCCATCAATCAACTTCGCAAACGGTTGCATCCCTTTTTCCAGTTGAACCGCTGAAGCCTTTAGTTACCTGTCTCGGACGCTCGTCGTTCGCACGGCGACCTCCTTACCGTGAGTTGTTGCACGGGCTTGAAGCCACGCCTGTTGTGCTTCGCAAACGACTGGGGCCACGCGTGAGCGTCGCAACCCAAAAACGCCTTTCCGCATAAGCATCCCCACTTTCCTTCGTTCCGCGAGGAAGGCGCTTTCCCTATCGTGCAAGGCCTGAACCGACACCGGCCGCCATGCACATCACCAGCCTTTCCGCCAGCCCCAGCGAACGCTCGCGTTCCGCGTGGCTCACGCAGTTCGCGCTGACGCGCCTGGAAGGCCGGGGCACGCGGCACGACAGCATCCTCGTGCGCCAACTGCCCGCCGCGGCGCTGCTGGCGGCCGACGTGCAAGACCGGGCCATCGCCGCCGCCGTGCTGGCGGTCGAGCAGGCCGATCTCGTCGTCGTCGGCACGCCCATCTACAAGGCGGCCTACAGCGGCCTGCTCAAGGTCTTCCTCGACCTGCTGCCGCCCGACGCCCTGCGCGACAAGCTCGTGCTGCCGCTGGCCACTGGCGGCAGCCCGGCTCACTTCCTGGCACTGGACTACGCCCTCAAGCCCGTGCTGTCGGCACTCGGCGCCCGCCACGTGCTGGACGGCGTGTTCGCCACCGACGCCCAGTTGCGCCGTCACGAAGCCGGCGGCTTCGTGCCCGAGCCCGACCTGATCGCGCGGCTGGACCGCGCCCTGGCACCGCTGGCGCCGCGAATGCGGTCGCAGCTCGAACCGGCGCTCAGCTGTTGACGCCCAAACGGCCGATTCAAGGCTGAACTCTTCTCACCACCGCTTGTCTCCTCGCCCCCCGCACGGGATCGGCGACTTCATCCCGGCGCCTCGGGTGCTGATCGGGTGCGCCCCGGCGCCGGGATCTTTTTGCACAGGACACACCTCATGCTCTTCCGCTCCCTCCTCCGCTGGACCGCGCCGCTCCTAGTTGCCGCCGTCAGCCTCAGTGCATCCGCCCAGACCACGCTGCGCGTCGGTTTCCAGAAATCGGCCAGCCTGCTGACGCTGCAGAAATCCAGCGGCTCGCTGGAGAAGAAGCTCAGCCCCCTCGGCGTGGCCGTGAAGTGGGTCGAATTCCCGGCCGGCCCGCAGCTGCTCGAAGGCCTGAACGTCGGCGCCGTCGACGTGGGCTTCGTCGGCGAAGCCCCGCCCATCTTTGCCCAGGCCGCCGGTGCGCGGTTCGTCTACATCGGCTTCGACCCCGCGGCCCCCGAGGCCGAAGCCATCGTCGTGCCCAAGGACTCGGCCCTCAAGACGCTGGCCGATCTCAAGGGCAAGAAGATCGCGCTGAACAAGGGCAGCAACGTCCACTACCTGCTCGTCAAGGCACTGGAAAAGCAGGGCCTGAAGTACACCGACATCCAGGCCGTCTACCTGCCCCCGGCCGATGCGCGCGCGGCCTTCGAGCGCGGCGCGGTGGATGCCTGGGTGATCTGGGACCCCTTCCTCGCCGCCGTGGAAAAGCAGAGCGGTGCGCGCGTGCTGGCCGATGGCAAAGGCCTGGTCAACAACTACGCCTACTACCTGGCCGAGCGCGGCTTCGCCGAGAAGTATCCGCAGGTCATCCAGGCCCTCTTCGACGACAGCCAGGCCCAGGCCACCTATCTGAAGGCCAACATCAAGGCCGCGGCCGCCGTCATCGCGCCGCTGCAGGGGCTGGAGCCGGAGGTCGTCGAGAAGAGCCTGACGCGCTACCAGTTCGGCGTGAAGCCGCTGACTGCCACCGTTGCGGCCGAGCAGCAGAAGATCGCCGACGCCTTCCTGGCGCTGGGGCTGATCCCCAAGCCCATCCGCGTGGCGGACGCCCTGCCCGGCACGGCCAAGCTCGCCGAGGCGGCCCGATGAGCGCGCCGACGACGCGCCGCGCGGCCGTCGCCATCCTCGCGACGACGGCCTCGCTGTGGGTGCGTGCGCAGACGCCGCCCACCTTGCGCATCGGCTTCCAGAAGGGCAGCTTCAACCTCGCGATGCTGAAGACCTACGGCCTGTTGGAGCAGCGCCTGCCCGGCACGCGCATCCAGTGGACCGAGTTCCCGGCCGGCCCGCAGCTGCTTGAAGCGCTGGCGCTGGGCAGCGTGGAGTTCGGCGTCACCGGCGACGCTCCACCCGTGTTCGCCCAGTCCGCGGGCAAGGACGTCGTCTACGTCGGCGCCGAGCCGCCCAAGCCCGACAGCTCGGCCGTGCTGGTGAAGCCCGACTCGCCGCTGAAGACGCTGGCCGACCTGAAGGGCCGCCGCGTGGCTTTGCAAAAAGGCAGCAGCGCCCACTTCCTGACCGTGCAGGCCGTGAAGAAGGCGGGCCTGGGCTGGAGCGACATCCAGCCCGTCTACCTGGCGCCCGCCGACGCGCGAGCCGCCTTCGAGCGCGGCTCGGTGGACGCCTGGGCCGTGTGGGACCCCTACTACGCCGCCGCCGAGATCAGCGGCGAGCTGCGCGCACTGGCCACCAGCCGCGGGCTGACGAGCAACAACACCTTCTACCTGGCCTCGCGCGCGCTCAGCCGCGAGGCTGCGCTGCTGAAGACCATCTTCCAGGCGCTGACCGACACCGATGCCCGCGTGCAGGCCGACCGCCGCGACGCCGTGCAGCGCTACGCCGAGTTCGCCGGCCTGCCGGCAGCCACGGTGCAGCGCATGGTGGAGCGCCGCGGCGCCGCACCCGTGGCCCCGCTGACGCCTGATCTCGTCAGGGAGCAGCAGCAGGTGGCCGACGCCTTCGCCGAGCTTGGCCTCATCCCCCGCCCCATCCGCGTGCTGGATGCCGTGAGCCCCTCGTCCAAGGCAAGCCTTGGACGGTCCCCCGGGGGGACGGCGATGCATGCCGGGTCGACCGGCATGCACATCGCCATACCGGGCCGGCTTGGGAGCGGCCCGGCGCTCGGCCCGCAAGTTTCGTAAGCCGACCAACGGACAACGTCATGAAGATCTTCTGGTTCATTCCCACCCACGGCGACAGCCGCTACCTCGGCAGCTCGCGCGGCGCCCGCGTGGCGGACCACGCCTACTTCAAGCAGATCGCCATCGCCGCCGACAGCCTCGGCTACGAAGGCGTACTGCTGCCCACGGGCCGCAGCTGCGAGGACTCGTGGATCGTCGCCGCCAGCCTCATCGACGCGACGAAGAATCTCAAGTTCCTCGTCGCGCTGCGGCCCGGCCTCGTCGCCCCCTCGCAGAGCGCCCGCATGGCCGCCACGCTGGACCGCCTCTCGGGCGGCCGCCTGCTCGTCAACCTCGTCACCGGTGGCGACCCCGACGAGCTGGCCGGCGACGGCCAGTTCCTGGGCCATGCCGAGCGCTACGAGCAGTCCGCCGAGTTCATCCGCATCTGGCGCGAACTGCTGGCCCGCTCGCACAGTGGCGAGGGCTTCGACTTCGACGGCGAGCACCTCAGCGTCAAGGGCGGCAAGATCCTCTACCCGCCCATCAACAACCCCTACCCGCCGGTGTTCTTCGGCGGCTCCTCCGGCCCGGCGCACGACCTGGCCGCCGAGCAGGTGGACACCTACCTGACCTGGGGCGAACCGCCGGCCGAGGTCGCGAAGAAGCTGGCCGACGTGCGCGAGCGCGCCACGGCCAAGGGCCGCCAGCTGCAGTACGGCATCCGCCTGCACGTCATCGTGCGCGAGACCGAAGACGAAGCCTGGCGCGCCGCGACCGAACTGCTGTCGGAGCTGGATGAAGCCACCGTCACGGCCGCGCAGGCGCGCTTCAAGACCATGGACTCGGTGGGCCAGCGCCGCATGGCCGAGCTGCATGGCGGCCAGTTCAACAAGGCGGACGTGCGCCAGGGTCTGGAGATCTCGCCCAACCTGTGGGCCGGCGTGGGCCTGGTGCGCGGCGGCGCGGGCACGGCGCTGGTCGGCAACCCGCAGCAGGTGGCGGACCGCATCACCGAGTACGCCGACCTCGGCCTGGAGTACTTCATCCTCAGCGGCTACCCGCACCTGGACGAGGCGCACCGCTTCGCCGAGCTGGTGTTCCCGCTGCTGCCGCTGGGCGTGCGCGAGAAGCTCAGCGCGCCGGTGTTGACCGGCCCGTTCGGCGAAGTCGTCGCCAACAGCTACGTGCCCAAGGCCGTCTCGGCAAGTTGACGATGCTCAAGCGCCTCACTCCCTGGCTGCTGCCTGCGGCCGTCCTCGTTGCCTGGGAGCTGGCCTCGCGCAGCGGCGTGCTGTCCGCGCGCATCCTGCCCGAGCCGGCTGCCGTGCTGGCCGCGTTCTGGCAGCTGCTGCGTTCGGGCGAGCTGGCGCATCACGTGGGCGTCAGCGCCGCGCGGGCCTTCTCGGCGCTGGCCATCGGCGGCGGGCTGGGCCTGCTGCTGGGCTTGCTCACGGGCACCTGGCGCCAGGCCGAGGCGCTGCTGGACACCACGCTGCAGATGCTGCGCAACATCCCGGCGCTGGCGCTGATCCCGCTGGTCATCCTGTGGTTCGGCATCGACGAGGCGGCCAAGCTGGTGCTCGTGGCGGTGGGCGTGTTCTTCCCGGTCTACCTGAACACCTTCCACGGCATCCGCAACGTCGACCGCGACCTCATCGAAATGGCGCGCAGCTACGGCCTGTCGGGCTTTCAGCTGTACCGGCAGGTCATCCTGCCCGGTGCCCTGCCCTCCATCCTCGTCGGCCTGCGCTTCTCGCTAGGGCTGATGTGGGTGCTGCTCATCGTGGCCGAGACGCTCTCGGCCCAGGCCGGCATCGGCTACCTGACGATGAACGCGCGCGAATTCCTGCAGACGGACATCGTGCTCGTCGGCATCCTGCTGTACGCGCTGCTGGGCAAGCTGGCCGACGTCGTCGCGCGCGGGCTGGAACGTGCCTGGCTGGCCTGGCACCGCGGCTATGCCGTTGAAGGGAACTGACGATGTGGTTGACCGAGTACGACTCCCCCGTGCTGCCGCGCGAACCCGTGGCTGAGGCCGCACCCGCCCGCGACCCCTCGCAAGGCCTGGCGCTGAAGCTGCACGGTGTCGCCAAGTCCTTCGGTGCCCGCCACGTGCTCGAAGCCCTGGACCTGACGGTCGCCCCCGGCGAGTTCGTCGCGCTGGTGGGCCGCAGCGGCTGCGGCAAGAGCACGCTGCTGCGCCTCATCGCCGGGCTGGACGCGCCGAGCGCCGGCAGCGTCGAAGCCGGTGCGCCCCATGAGCGCCGGCTGATGTTCCAGGACGCGCGGCTGCTGCCCTGGAAGCGCGTCGTCGACAACGTGGCCCTCGGCCTCACAGGCCGTGACGCGAAGGACCGCGCGATGCAGGCGCTGGACCAGGTCGGCCTCGCCGGCCGCGGCGGCGACTGGCCGGCGACGCTCTCGGGTGGCCAGCGCCAGCGCGTGGCCCTCGCCCGCGCCCTCGTCCACAACCCCCGTCTGCTGCTGCTGGACGAGCCGCTGGGCGCGCTGGATGCGCTGACCCGCCTGGAGATGCACCGCCTCATCGAGCAGCTCTGGCGCCGCCACGGCTTCACGGCCCTGCTCGTGACCCACGACGTGGCCGAGGCCGTGGCCCTGGCCGACCGCGTGCTGCTCATCGACCGCGGCGGCATCGCGCTGGACGCGACGGTGGCTCTACCCCGCCCGCGTTCGCGCACGGCACCGGGTTTTGCGGAGCTGGAAGAACGCGTGCTGCGACAGATCGTCGGCTCGGCCTGAGAAAGCCCTGAGACCGATATCCTCCGACGCTTGCCAAAGAGGCGGGAGGTCAGAGGATGAAGATCGCATTCACGTCATGCATGCTGGAGCAGCGCTTCGAGAGCCAGCCCGTCTGGCAGCGCATCCAGGCAGCGGCCCCCGACTACCTCGTGCTGCTCGGCGACTCGATCTACCTGGACATCGACGTGGCCGTGAGGAAGATGAGCGACGACGAGTTCGGCGAGCACTGCCACGCGCGCTACCGCGCCCAGCTGGCGGTGCCGGAGTTCGACGTGCTGCTGCGCCACATGGCCGCCAAGGGCGAGCGCCGCGTGTTCGCGATCTGGGACGACCACGACTTCCTGTGGAATGACGCCGCCGGCGCCGCCATCGCGCAGATGCCCGAGCACAGCGAGAAGGTGCGGCGCAGCCGCGTGCTGTTCCAGGCCTTCCGCAAGGCGCTGGTCGAGGTGGGCAGCTTTCCAGAATCCTTCCACGACACCCAGCCGCCCGCGCCTGGCGACGACGGCCCGCTCTACGAAGGCATCCAGCTGCGTGACGACGTCTGGCTGCACCTGACCGACGCCCGCACCTGCCGCACCGAGACCTGGCTGGTGCCCCAGGACAAGCGCGCCATCCTCGGGCAGCCACAGCTGGCAGCAATAGCCACGGTGGCCGACGCCGCGGCGCCCGGCACCGTGCACCTGGTGGCCAGCGGCTCCACGAGTTCGGGCTGGAAGAAATACCTGCACGACTGGACGGCGCTGAACGCCCTCGCCGACCGGCATCGCACCCTCATGCTCAGCGGCGACGTGCACTACAACGCGTTCGCGTCGCATGGAGAGTCCGACGGGCTGCCGCTGCACGAGGCCACCTCATCCGGCGCGGCCATCCGGGATGCCGTCGTCTACGGCGCCGAGATCGAGAACTTCGCCATCGCCGACGTGGGTGCAGACGAGGTGCAGCTGCGCTTCTTCCACCGCAGCGGCGAGGCCAGGCCGCGTCGCATCCGGCGCGTCGACTGGCATCTCATGAAGGCAAGCTGAATCCGCGGCCATGAGACAGATCCTCTGCCTGCTCGCCGCCGCCCTGCTGACGGGCTGCGCCAGCCGCCCCGCACTGGCACCTGCACCGCTGGCCCAGGCCGACGCCGCTGTCGAACGCTTCATCGCCCAGCGCCAGCTGCCGGGCGCGGCGCTGTGGATCGAGCGCGTGGGCCATGGCAGCCATCACCGCGCGTACGGCCACCGTGCCGTCGACCCCGCACCCGAACCGCTGGACGAAGCCACCGTCTTCGACGCCGCCTCGCTGACCAAGCCCGTCGTCACCGCCACGCTGGTGCAACTGCTGCGTGAGCGCGGCCAGCTCGACGTGGAGGCGCCGCTGCAGCGCTACCTGCCCGACTGCGGCGGTGCCGACAAGGCCGGCATCACGCTGCGCCAGCTCCTCACGCACAGCTCCGGCCTGCCGGCCAGCCTGCCCGGCAACGGCGCGGGCGACTGGGCAGGCGCGGCCGACGCTCAGCGCATCGCCTGCGGCCTGCCGCTGACGGCGGCGCCGGGCACGCTGTTCCGCTACTCCGACGTCAACTTCATCCTGCTGGGCCGCATCGTCGAGCGCCAGGCAGGCATGCCGCTGGAGCGCTTCGCGGCTGAAGCCCTGTTCCAGCCGCTGGGCATGCACGACAGCGGCTACCTGCCGCTGCGCCGCATGGCGGCCGCGCGCATCGCGCCAACCGAGCGATTGAAAGACGGCCAGTTGCTGCGTGGCGAGGTGCACGACCCCACCGCCCGCAAGATGGGCGGTGTGGCCGGCCACGCGGGCTTGTTCACGACGACAGCCGACCTGGCCCGCTTCGCCCGCATGCTGCTGGCCGGTGGCGTGGCCGACGACGGCCGGCGCCTGCTGTCGCAGGACAGCGTGGCGCTGCTGACCACCGCGCAGTCTCCCGCCGGCATTGCCGAGCTGCGCGGCATGGGCTGGGACATCGCCTCGCCCTACGCCCGCCCGCGCGGCAGCCTTTACCCGCCCACCAGCTTCGGGCACACCGGCTTCACCGGCTGCGCCTTCTGGCTGGACCCGACAAGCCGCAGCTTCTTCGTGCTGCTGTCCAACCGGGTGCACCCGGGGTTGGGGACGAACGTGCTGCCGTTGTACGGAGAGCTCGGCACCTTGGCGGCACAGGCCGCCGGCTACTAGGCGTTTGCGCTCAACGAGCCCGGGTAGCTCAACGAACTCAAGCTGGCCGACACCGAGAACACGACGCTCGTTGTGGCCGTCTGCTGCATCATCGATGTGTAAAGCGACATGACGCCGCCCGAGCTCTTGGCGAGCTTGGCGGCCTGCGAGATGGCGGCGCTCTGCTGGATGGTGGCCGACAGCTTCAGCGCATCCCTTGCCTGGCTGGCGATGCGGGTGGCGAAGCTGGGCTGGCTGGTGTCGGCGCCCAGGAAGGCCCTGACGGCGGCCTTGTCGGCGTCGGAGCCCTTGATCTCGACGGCACCATCGCTCTTCACCGCGAACTCGACGGCGCCGCTCAGCTTGACGCCGGCCTTGGCCAGGGCAGCACGCAGGTCGTTGCCAAGCGTTTTCTGGCCGCTTTCGAGGCTGCGGGCTGCCGACACGGACTTGGCCGTGCCCGCGGCACGATCCAGCGCAGCCTTCGGCACGGCTGGGGCACTGGCCTTGCCGGCCGTCTTGCCGTTCGTCGCCGCGCTGTCCAGGCCCTGGCCCGACAGATAGTTGAGCAGGGGGTTGTTGATGCTGGAAACCATGCCGGCATCTTGCGGTCGCAACGCCAAGCCGAAACGCCCAACTGGGCGGCATTTACCGGCTTCCTGCGGCCACCGCCCGCCCATGGCACCATGCCGGCCCATGACCGTTCACGTCGTCTGCCTCTGCGCCGCCTGGTGCCGCACCTGCGAGTCCTACCAAGAAGTATTTGAAGCCGCCTGTGCCGAGCTGCCGCAGGCGGGGCTGCACGTGCGCTGGATCGACATCGAGGACGAGGCCGACCTCATCGGCGACCTCGACATCGAGACCTTCCCGACGCTGCTGATCGCCGACGACGAACACGTGCGCTTCGCCGGCCCGCTGACGCCGCAGCCCGAGACGCTCAAGCGCGTGCTGCGGGCGCATCTGGCAGATGCCACCGCAGCCAGAGTGGATGCGCACTACATCGCGCTCGCAGCGCGACTGCGCAGCCGGTAGTCCGATTCATCCGCTTCAAGGGCTCCAATTGATCTGCCCATGAAGCACTCCTGCACCATCGCAGACCTGTTCGAAGCGGATCTTCAGGGCAGTGATCTGGTCGCCCGTGTAACGGACATCGTCGACCACGAACCAGCCGTCGACCGCATTGCAGCCACCTCCGCCACCCGTGAAGGAGAGTCCGCCCTTTGCTGGGTTCTGAAACAGGTGCCCGGATATGCCGCCATAGAAGCCGGGCTGCAGACGGGCAATGCTGGACATCGCCTTGAACTCTGCCGTCCACGGAAATGAGGTGCCAACGTCCGCCGTGAAGGTCGCCGTGGCGCGTGCCTGGTTTTGCGTCAACGAAAGCTTCGCATTCGTGGTGGTCAACGTTTGCGTCGTGCCTTTTCCGATGAAGTCTGCAACGCTACTGCTTTCGAAGTAGAGATAGCTGCCGCTGGCAGGGGTACTCCCTGCGGCTGGTTGCCACAAATCCGCAGGTGTCGCGACCGGCCCGGGCGGTTGGGTGACATCGCCAGATGCCCAGCTCAGCTCGCCCCAAAGCCCCCCCGTCGTCGACCCTTGGGCATGCTGTTCGAACCTCAGACTGACGTCCAGGAGCTCGCCAGCAGGCGAATAGCTGATGCGGTCGATGGCGAACCAGCCTTGAATCTCGTTGCCGGCCCGCCCATCACTGCCCACGTCCATGCCGCCGCGAGCAGGGTTATGGAATGGATAGCGCCGCAGCCCGGAATAAAAGCCCGACTGCAGTCGCTGTTGCCCTGTTGGACCTGCAAAGTCCGCGGTCCAGCGCTGGTCACCGGCGACATCCAAGTGCAGCCGGTTATTGACGGTCGACACAGCAAATGCCGCGTTGGCCTGGGTATAGGTTGTCGACAACCCTGCTCCCACGAAGTCGGCGCGCGAGCTCTCGACTCGCAGGTAGTTCTGACCTGAAACAGGCGTCGTACCGGCCGCTGGCTTCCAGAGCACTGCCGGCGCCGTTGACGCCGGCCCGGCGGGTGGGCGGAGATCATCGGCACGCCATTGGATTTCGCCACGGATAGGACCGGAGGATCCCTGGCATAGCGCTTCGAACCGCAGCCGAAGCGCCGTCAGATGTCCATCTGCATAGGCCACGTCATCGACCACCACCCAGCTCTGCTGCGCGCATGTATTGCTACCGACGGAAAACTGGAAATGGGGGCCGCCGTTCGCACCGGCGGGAGCGCCAAGCTGTCCATACGTTCCTTTCACCAGCGGTGACCCCGTCGACGTGGTTTTCAGATCCAACATCCACCGGTCCTCACCATTGATATCGACAAAGATGCGACCGCCCTGGTCGGTCAGCGAGATCACGCTATCCAGCGGCGTGTTGAGCGTCGTCTTCCCCGCCGCCAGCGCGTCGCCTGGGCTGCTGTTGACGTAGGCGTAATTCCCGCTTGCCGGCGTGGAGCCAACCGGAGGCCCCCAGCCTCCTGGCGACGTGATCGGAGTGGCTGCGGTCAGCGCATCGGCGGTCCACCGAACGGCCCCGCGCAACGGCCCCGCTGCGCCTGCACAAGTCTGCTCGAATCGGTACTCGATCGCCTTGATGTTCAGGCCCGGCAGCGTTTCGTATTCCACGCGATCGACGGCTACCCAACCTCGTGAATCCTGACAACCTCGCCCTCCGCCCACCCAGGACAAGCCACCTCGTGTCGGATTTGCGAAGGGGTAGCGAACCAGGTCCGGGTAGTAGCCGACGCTCAGGCGAGTGGCCTTGCGGCCATTGAAGATGCCGTACCAGCTTTCTCTTCCTCCAAGGTAGACCTCGAAATACTCGCCAACGCCGACACCAAAGATGCGCGTGTTCTCGGGCACGTACAGCTGGGTCCGGTTCAAGCCAACGACGTCGCCGGTGGCGCTGGAGTGGTAGACGTAGTTGCCCGTTGCAGGAACGGCCCCCGCAGGGGGTGCCCACAACGTTCCAGGGGCGGAAGCGACGGCGGGAGGCGTCGTCGCATCGCTCACCTGGAATCGGACTTCGCCCTTCAACGCGCCAACGGCGCCATCGCAGTAACGCGCAAATCGCAGGATCATGGATCTCAGTCCATAGGAGTCGGCGCGGTCTACCTGATCGATCGAGAACCAGCCTGTAGCCTTGGTGCAGCCGCGGCCTAGACCAAACCAGCGCATGGCCGCGACGTTGGAGATCGATGGTTTGAAGATGTTCGCGTTATCGAACCGCGCTGGCTGCCAAGCGCTGCCATTGGGAATCTGGAAATCGCCCGTCCAGTCTTCGTCGCCAGACACTGTGACTGAAAGAATCTTGTTCGTGAGGGTGACCTTGATCTCAGCATTGGCCAGGCTGTAACCATAGGTCTTGCCTTGGCCGATCGGGTCACTTGCCTCACTCTGCAAGGTGACCGCCGTCGCGGCAGGCGCTTGCACCACTGGCGTCGGATCGGGCGCAGACGCGGGCGTCTCCGGCACCGGTACCGTTGGAGGCGAGCCGCCACCCGCTTGACCGCCGCCCCCACCGCATGCCACCAATACGAGCAAGATGCCGACGACGGACACCCTGCGTATCCAATGCAGCAGCCCGGCACCAAAGCCTGAACATTTCATTTGAGTTCCCCCCAATGTTCGGCATTGTCTTACTGATCAATTGGAGTCCATCGACGGAACGTTTAGGGTTTGCACAAAGAACGCTTTTCAACTGCTCCTGAACAACGCTCCCTAGATTGATCTTGACGTAGGACAGCACTGACAGATGCACGCGCCCCATGCCGCTGTGCCGGCGAGGCTCAGGCGTCGACAGTCTTCCCATGACTGCCCCGCTCCGATCCCAGACCCATGACCTGACGCCGGCCGGGGCCACCCAGGCCTTCGTGCGCCTCACCGCCGGCGCTGAAGCCGCCGCGCTGCCCGTGCGCGCCGTGCAGTTCGGCGCCGAGCGTTTTTCCGAGCACGGCCGCAGCCTGGCTGCCGCCCAGCGCCTGGACGACCCGCGCAGCCTGCCCCGGCCTTTCTCGCCGCGGCTGCGCAGCAATCTGCAGGTTTGGGCCGCCGCGCTCGATGTGCTGTCCGAGGAGGGCCTGCAGGCCGACATCGACCCCGCCCACGCCTGGCTGCTGGACAACGCGCGCATCGTGCAGCAGCAGCTCGACGAGGTGCTGCACGACCTGCCGCGCAGCTACTTCCAGCGCCTGCCGCGCCTGGCCGACGATCCGCTGCAAGGCTTGCCGCGCATCTATGGCGTGGCCTGGGCCTGGGTGGCGCATGCGGACAGCTCGCTGGAGTTGTCGCTGATGCAGCACTTCCTGGTGGGCCACCACCAGGTCGAGGCGCTGACGCTGCGCGAGCTGTGGGCGCTGCCCTCCACGCTGCGCGTCGTGCTGGTGGAGAACCTGCGCCGGCTGGCCGAGCGGGCCGCCTGGCGGCACCTTGCACGCCGCGCGGCGCAAAGCCTCTTTGAAGCCCTGCCCACCATCGACGCGGCCGCCGTGCGCAGCCAGCTGCAGCAGTGGCAGGCCGCCTGGCCGCGCGATCCGGCCATCACGGCGCTGGGCCTGAGGCTGCACGAACGCCTGACCGACCGTGCGATGGGCCAGGCCGAGCAGCACGAGCCCGACGACTCCTCCTGGGCCGCCGCCAGCGCCTGGCTGGCCGAGGTGCTGCCCGACCCCGCCGCCGCCCAGGCCGCCGAGCAGGCCGAGAGCGCGGCCGATCACCAGAGCATCCGCAACGCCATCGGCAGCCTGCGCAACCTCGGCGCGGCCGACTGGGCCGGCTTGTTCGAGACCGTGCACCCGACGCTGCAGGCCCTGGGCCGCATCGACGTCTACCGCCAGGAGCACGAGGCCACGCGCGACATGGCCATGCACGCCATCGAGGCGCTGACCGAGCGCCACGGCGTGGCCGAGGCCGACGTGGCCCAGGCGCTGCAAAGGCTGTGCAACGACCCGAGCTGGCCCGACGACGCCGAGGAGACCGCACCGCTGCACTGGCTCAGCGGCCCGGGCCGCCCTCGCCTGTTGAGCGAGCTGCACCTCAAGCCTACCGGTGGTGAACGCCTGGCCGCCGCGCTGCGCCGCCACCGCGGCGCGATCTACCTCGCCAGCCTGGCCGCGCTGCTGGGCCTGACCGAACTCGGACTGCTGGTGCTGGGTCTGCCGCCGCAGGCCGGCTGGCCCATGGTGGTGGCTGCGGTGCTGCTGTCGCTGCTGCCGGCCAGCGAGGCCGTCGTCGCGCTGGCCAACCGCCTCATCAGCGAATCCGCCGCGCCGGCGCGCCTGCCGCGGCTCAACTGGCCGCACGGCATCCCAGCCACGTCGCGCACCCTCGTCGTCATCCCCTGCATGCTGACGCGGCCCAAGGGCATCGCCACGCTGCTGGCCCAGCTCGAACGCCACCACCTCGCCAACCTCGAAGCCCAGGCGCAGTTCGCGCTGCTCAGCGACTGGACCGATGCCAAGGCCGAGCACCAGCCGCAGGACGCGGCCCTGCTGGCCAAGGCGCGCGCCGGCATCGAAGCGCTGAACCAGCGCCACGGCACGGCCTGCGACGGCCGGCCGCGCTTTCTGCTGCTGCACCGCGATCGGCGCTGGAGCGAAACCGAGCAGCGCTGGATCGGCTGGGAGCGCAAACGCGGCAAGACCGAGGCGCTGGCGGTGCTGCTCGCAGGGCAAGCCCCTGAGCTGCCGCCCGACCGTTTCCTCGACCTGGGCGAGCTGTCAACGCCGGCACCGGGCATGCGCCACATCGTCACGCTGGATGCCGACACCGCCCTGCCCCCCGGCGCGCTGCGCGAGATGGTGGCCATTGCAGCCCACCCGTTGAACCTGCCGCGGGTGGCTCGCTCGGCCAGCGGCGCCGTCACCGTCGTGCGCGGCCACGGCATGCTGCAGCCGCGCGTGGCCACGCCGCTGGCCACCGCCGCCGGCAGCTCCACGGTGCACGGCACCTGGTTCCACAGCCTGTTCGCCGGCCAGCCGGGGCTGGACCCGTACAGCGCCGCCAGCTCCGAGGTCTATCAAGACCTGTTCGACGAAGGCAGCGCCACCGGCAAGGGCCTGATCGATGTGCAGGCCGCGGCCCAGGTGCTGGCCCACAGCCTGCCCGAAGGCCAGGTGCTCAGCCACGACCTGCTGGAAGGCTCGCTGATGCGCTGCGCCGGCGTCAGCGACGTCGTGCTCGTCGAGCCCGCGCCCATGCACGCCGACGTGGCGGCTTCGCGCATCCACCGCTGGACGCGCGGCGACTGGCAACTGCTGCCCTTCCTCGCCAACCCACGCCGCTGGGGCCTGCGTGCCATCCACGTCTGGAAGATGCTGGACAACCTGCGCCGCTCCCTCGTGGCACCCACCGCCATGCTGCTGCTGCTGGCCTCGTGGCTGGGCATCGGCCTGACGCCGGCCTACGCGCTGGGCCTGGTGGCCGCGGCCTTCGGTGCGGGGCCGCTGATGGGGGCACTGGCCGCCTGCGGGCCGTCGGGCGACCGCATCTCCCTGCCGCGCTTCTATCGCCAGGCGGTGACCGAGCTCGGCCGGGCCATCGGCGGCGTCGTCTGGCATGTCGCGATGCTGCCGCACGCGACCTGGCTGAGCACGGACGCCATCGCCCGCGCCCTGTGGCGCCAGCGCATGAGCCACCGCCACCTGCTGGAGTGGACGACCGCCGACGCTGCCGAGGCCGCGGCGCGCACCGACTGGCGCTCGCTGCTGGGCCAGCACCGGCGCCTCACCATCGCCAGCGGCGGGCTGGCCCTGCTGCTGATGACGCCGGCCCTCATCGGCCGGCCCATCGACTGGGAACTGGCCCTGCCGATGCTGCTTGTCTGGGCGCTGACGCCGCTGTGGATAGGCCTGGCCAGCCGGCCACGCGCACGGCCGCGCCGCGAGGCCATCGACGACGACGAGCGCCAGTACCTGCTGAGCATCGCGCGCGACACCTGGCGCTGGTTCGAGCGCTGGGTGACCCAGGACGACAACGACTTGCCGCCCGACAACGTGCAGTTCGACCCCGACGTCGTCGTCGCCCACCGCACCTCGCCCACCAACATCGGCCTGTACCTGCTGTCGGCCTGCTGCGCGCGCGAGTTCGGCTGGCTGCACGACGTGGGCCTGGCCGAGCGCATCGGCCGCACGCTGGACACGCTGGACAAGCTGCCCAAGCACCGCGGCCACCTCTACAACTGGATCGACACCCAGCGCCTGGCCGTGCTGGAGCCGCCCTACGTCTCGACGGTGGACAGCGGCAACCTGTGCGCCCACCTGCTCGTCGTGGCAGCCGCCTGCGAGGGCTATGCGCGCGGTGGCGAGGGCATGCCGCCGCCGCTGGCCGTGGCCGAGGCGCTGAACGCCGTGGCCGCACGCGCCCGCACGCTGGCACTGGCCCACGACTTCAGCTGGCTCTACGACCCGCAGCGCCGCCTGCTGCACATCGGCGCCGTCGCCAACGCCGGCTCGGAAGCCGGCACCGAGAAGCTGGACCAGAACCACTACGACCTGCTCGCCTCCGAGGCGCGGCTGGCCAGCCTCGTCGCCATCGCCAAGGGCGACGTGCCGCCCGCGCACTGGGGTGCGCTCGGCAGGCCCTTCTTCTCGCGGGGCCGCGTGACGGGGCTGAAGAGCTGGTCGGGCTCGATGTTCGAGATGCTGATGCCGTCCCTGGTGCTGGACGAGCCCACCGGCAGCGCGCTGGCCGAGGCCGCCCGCGCGGCGGTCATGGAGCAGATCCGCGCCGGGCGCGCGGCCGGCCTGCCCTGGGGTGTCTCGGAGAGCGCCTATGCCAAGCGCGACCGGAGCCTGGCCTACCAGTACGGCCCGCAGGGCGTGGCCAGCCTGGCGCTGCGCGACACGCCACCCGAGGAACTCGTCATCGCGCCCTACGCCAGCCTGATGGCCACCATGGTGATGCCGCGCGCGGCCGTGGCCAACCTGCGCGCGCTGCAGGCCCTGGGTGCCCGCCACGAGGGCGGTTTCGTCGAGGCACTGGACTACACCGTCAGCCGCCTGCCCGAGGCGAGTGGCGACACGCCGCAGCCGGGCCGGCGCTTCCAGCGCATCGGTACGGCGATGAGCCATCACCAGGGCATGTCCCTCGTGGCACTGACCGAGGTGCTGTGCGGCGGCGCGCCGCAGCGCTGGGCCGACGCCGAGCCGCGGCTGTGTGCAGTGCGCTGGCTGCTGCATGAGCGGGCGCCGCACAAGGTCGCGCCGCTGCGCGAGCCGCCTCCCAAGCCGACCCGCAGCGGGCCGCGCCGCGCCAGCATCTCGCTCGTGGTGCCCGAGGTGCACGGCCGCGCCCTGCCCGCCACCGCCTGGCTGGGCCACGGCAAGCTCAGCGCGATGGTGCGCGAGCATGGCGCCGGCACGCTGGTCTGGGGCGAGCCCGGCAGCCAGGTGTTGGTGAGCCGCTGGCGCGACGACCTCGCGCAGGACCTGCTCGGCCACCACCTGCACCTGCGCGACCTGGACCTGCACTGGAACGGCGCGCCCGAGACCAGCCCCTGGCGCTCGCTCACACTGCGACCCACACCCGGCCCGCAGTGGCGCTACGCCGCCCGCCTGCACCCCGCCAGCGCACAGTTCACCGCCGAGGGCGAGGAGCTGCACGCCCGCACCGAGGTGTGGGTGGCGGTGGAGGACGACGCCGAGCTGCGCCGCATCACGCTGCGCAATCTGTCCAACCGGCCGCGCCGGCTGGCTTTTGCGTCCAGCTTCGAGCCCGTGCTGGCGCCGGCCAAGGCCGACCTGGCGCACCCGGCTTTCGGCAAGCTCTTCCTGCAATGCCGCTGGGAGCCCGGCCAGCAGGCTTTGCATTGGCAGCGCCTGCCGCGCAGCCAGAGCGAAGCGGCCCTGCATGCCGTGCATGCGCTGGTGGGCGTGGAGCTGGAAGGCGGCGCCCGGCTGGACCGCGTGCGCGCCGGCGCCGACCGGGCCCACTGGCTGGCCCGCGGCGGCACGCCCGGCCAGCCCGGCGGTGCCATCGCCCACGCGGGCGTGCAGACACTGCTCGGCGCCCAGGTGACGGGGCTGAACAGCGACTCCGGCATGCTGGACACCGGCAACGACCCGATCTCGCTGCTGCACCTGGTGCTGCAGCTGCCGCCGGGCGCGAGCGTGACGCTGACGCTGGCCACCGCCGCCGCGCGCGAGCCGCAGACGCTCTCCCATCTGCTGGACAAACTGCGCCAGCCGGCCCTGTGTGAGCGTGCGCTGACGCTGGCCCACACCATGGCCGGCGTGCGCACCCAGGGCGCAGCGCTGGCACCTGGCGCCTGGCGCGCAGGCCTGGCGCTGCAGACCCTGCTGACCTCGCAGGCCGCACGCGAGACGCCGCTCCTGCCCGAGACCGGCTTCGAGCGCGACGCGCTGTGGCGCCACGGCATCTCGGGCGACGACCCCATCGTGCTGATCCGCGTGGCCGACGCCACCGGCGTCGTCATGGTGCGCGAGCTGTGCGCGCTGCTGCAGGCCCAGGGCAGCCCGCTGCCGGTGGATGTCGTCGTGCTGGACGCCGAGGCGCCGTCGTACCTGGCGCCGGTGTCCCGCGCGCTGCGGTCGCTGGCCGAGCAGCAAGGGCATCTCACCTTGGGCCGCTGCCGCGTGCATGTACTGGCCGACGAGACCGTGGGGCACGACACACGCCTGGCGCTCAACCTGCTGGCGCGCGTGCGCTGGTTTGCCGACGGCCGGCCGCTGGCCCAGCAGCTGGAACGGCTGGGCATCAACCACGAGCAATCCGCCAAGGCGCGGCGCAACGCCGGCGCGACGCTGGTGTCCACGCTGCCGGGCGCGCCCGGTGCGGCAACCCCCACGAGCAGCTTCGACAACGGCAGCGGCGCCTGTCGCTTCGAGCTGAGCGAACGCGCCCAGCCGTCGCGGCCGTGGATCAATGTCATCGCCAACGAGAACTTCGGCTGCCAGGTGTCCGAGCGTGGCAGCGGCGTCAGCTGGGCTGGCAACAGCCGGCTGCACCAGGTCACGCCCTGGTCCAACGACGCGCTGCTGGACTCGCCCGGCGAATGGCTGGTGCTGCACTGCCTGAGCAGCGGCAAGGCCTGGCTGCTGGGCCGCGCCGCGGCGCAGCAGAGCATGGCCCACCTGCCAGGCGCCACGGCCATGGCCTTCCAGCTGCCCGGCATGGTGGTGCGGCTGCGCTGGACGGTGGACGCGGTGACCGCCGTCAAGCAATGCCAGGTGGAGCTGCACGCGGCGCCCGGCCGCCCACCGCGGCTGATGCGCCTGCTGGCCGCCGCGCAATGGCAGCTCGGCGCCGACAGCAGCGCACGCCGCAGCGTCGTCACCCGCCTGGAGCCGGCCGTGGGCGACGGCCCGCTGCTGGCCCTGGCCACGCAGGCCGACGGCCTCAACGGCTTTGGTGGCCATACCGCCTGGATGGCGCTGCGCCCGACGCGCGTCGGCGACGTGACGCCAGAACAGATCGACACGCTGGCCGGTGACGAGGCCTTGTGGCCCTGGCCGGCCTATGCCGGCTTCCGGCCCGACTTGAACACGCCGCGGCCCTGGACGGCCGCCATCGAGGCCAGCGGCGACCGCCGCCTGCTGTTCGACGACGAGGGCCGCCTCGTCATGCCGCACGCGCTGGACGGCCTGGCCGGCCCCGCCACCGACCCCGCCGCCCTGCTGGCCGTGCAACTGCGCCTGGAGGCCGGCCACGCCTGGCATGGCACCGTGCTGCTGGGCCATGCCACGAGCCTGCCCGCCGCGCGTGAGCAGGCCGTGGCGGCCTGGCATGCAGACCCGCTGCGCCGCCTGGCCGCCCAGCGCCAGGTGTGGCGCGACTTGAGCGCCCCGGTACAGGTGGAAACGCCCGACGCGGCCTTCGACGCGCTGGTGAACCACTGGCTGCCGGCCCAGGTGCTGGGCTGCCGCATCTGGGCGCGGGCGGGCTTCTACCAGGCGGGCGGCGCCTTCGGCTTTCGCGACCAGTTGCAGGACGCGATGGCCCTGGTGCAGCACGCCCCGGAGCGGCTGGCCGAGCAGATCCGCCGCCACGCGGCACGCCAGTTCCCGCCCGGCGACGTGCAGCACTGGTGGCACGAGCCCGCCGGCGCCGGCGTGCGCACGCATTTCGCCGACGACCGGCTGTGGCTGGCACTGGCCCTGGCGCTGTACGTCGAGCGCACCGGCAACACGGCACTGGCCGATGAGCCCCTGCCCTTCCTGCAGGGCCGCCCGGTGCCCGAGGGCCAGGAGGACGTCTACGAAGTGCCGGCGGTCAGCGACGAAGTGGCGCCCATCTACGAGCACGCGGCCCGTGCCATCGACGTGAGCCTGCCCGTGGGCGCGCACGGCCTGCCGCTGTTCGGCACCGGCGACTGGAACGACGGCATGAACCGCGTGGGTGCCGAGGGGCGGGGCGAATCGGTGTGGATGGGCTTCTTCCTGTGCGCCGTCATCGACGCGCTGCGCCCGCTGGCCCTGGCTCGCGGCGAAGCGGCCCGCGCGGCGCGCTGGCAGCAGGCCAGCGAGAAGCTGGCCGCCGCGCTGGACGCCGAGGCCTGGGACGGCCGCTGGTACCGCCGCGGCTGGTTCGACGACGGCAGCATCCTCGGCACGCACAGCGCCACCGAATGCCGCATCGACCTCATCGTGCAGGCCTGGGCCGTGCTGACCGGCGCGACGCAGGCCGACCGCGCGAAACAGGCGCTGGACAGCGCCTGGCGCGAACTGCACGACCGCGACGCCCATCTGCTGCGCCTGCTGTGGCCCCCCTTGAAGGACCACCAGCCGCCAGCCGGCTACATCCAGGCCTACCCGGGCGGCGTGCGCGAGAACGGTGGCCAGTACAACCACGGCGCCACCTGGGCGCTGATGGCCAGCGCCAAGCTGGGCCAGGCCGAGCGCGCCTGGGCGGCGTTCACGGCCATCAGCCCGGCTCACCGCGGTGCGCATGGCGCGGCCTACGGGTTGGAGCCCTTCGCCGTGGCGGGCGACATCGAGGCCGCCGCACCACACGCCGGCCGCGGTGGCTGGAGCTGGTACACGGGTGCGGCCGGCTGGCTGCTGCGCGCGGCGGTCGAGTCGCTGTGCGGCGTGAAGCTGACCGACGGCCGGCTGCGCGTTCAACCCTGCCTGCCGCCGCACTGGGCTCAGGCCCGCGTGCGGCTGGCGCAGCAGGGCCGGCGCATCGAGGTGCTGCTGCAGCGCGCGCCCACCGGGGCCGGGGTTGCGCCGCCCGCCGGCTACCGCACGCTGGTGCCGGGGGCGGCGCTGGCCCTGGCCGAGATCGACGGCGACGTGCTGCTGTGGGTGCCGGTGACCCAGGCCACCACGGCCCGCTCGGCCGAAACGGCGGCGATGCTGTGAGCCCAAAGAAGAACAGCGGCCCGTGGGCCGCTGTTCCTGGATGGAGACGAGAGGTTCAGACCGTCAGGCTCAGCACCACGGCCATCAGCACCGTGCCCATGACGACGGTCGTGAACAGGCGCTCGCTGATGGCCGCGTCGATGGCTTCCAGCGAGCACAGCATGCGCAGCTTGCGGTCGGACAGCGTACGGCACTGGCGCAGATGGGCGCCCAGGCTGTCGAGATGCTGGTGCAGTGAGTGATCGGCGGCGCGGGGCATGGAGACCTCCTCTGAAACGATGTCATTAACTCTAGACAAGACGGGCCTCTGTTGCATTCGGACACGGGGGCGCTTGCATGTAGGCCCCGTCTGACACGCCGGCCTGCACGATGAGGCACGATGCCCCCATGACGACGAACCGGCTGCTCAGACTGCTGTTGACCCTGCTAACGGCGTGGTTTGCTGGCAGCACGCTGGCGGCTCCTGCGCTGCAGGTCGGCTCCAAGCGTTTCACCGAGAGCTATCTGCTGGGCGAGATCGTCACGCAGACTTTTGTCGCGCAGGGCATCACTGCCGAGCACCGCCAGGGCCTGGGCAACACGGCCATCTTGGCCGCAGCTTTGCAGCAGGGCCAGATCGACGTCTATCCCGAGTACACCGGCACCATCGTGCGCGAGCTGCTCAAGCGGGAGGCGCCCACTGATGCCCAGGCGCCGCTGGAACAGATCAACGCCTGGCTGAAGCCGCTGGGGCTGAAGGCCGGCGTGCCGCTGGGCTTCAACAACAGCTATGCGCTGGCGCTGCGCGAAGCGGACGCGGCGCGGCTGGGCATCGCGACGATCTCGGAGCTGGCCACCAAGGCACCGGCATTGAAGCTCGGCCTGTCGCATGAGTTCACGGCCCGCGCGGACGGCTGGCCGGCGCTGCAGCGCGCCTATGGCCTGAAGCTCTCGCCCGGCGCCGGGCTGGACCACGGCCTGGCCTACACGGCGCTGGCCGGCGGCCAGGTCGACCTCATCGACGTCTACACGACCGATGCGCAACTCGCCCGGCAGGCGGTGCGCGTGCTGCGCGACGACCTTGGCTTCTTCCCGCGCTATGACGCGGTGCTGCTGATGCGCGCCGCGGTCGACGAACAGCCGCTGCGGGGCCTGGCCGGGCGGCTGCCGGAAGCCACCATGATCCGGCTCAACGCGGCGGCCGAGCTGGAGGGCAAACCTTTCGCCGAGGTGGCGCGTGGTTTCCTGCAATCGGCACCACAGGCCGAGGCCGGGCACGGGCTGATGGCCCGCATGTTCGCGCCCGACTTGGGCCCGCTGCTCGCCCAGCACCTGGCCCTGGTGCTGGCCTCGCTGGCCCTGGCTGTGGCCGTGGCGGTGCCGCTGGGCATCGCGGCGCATCGCCTGCCGCGGCTGGCGCCACCGGTGATGGCCGTGGCGGGCCTGCTGCAGACGCTGCCCTCGCTCGCCCTGCTGGCGTTCCTGATCGCGCTGGTTGGCCGCATCGGCTTTGTGCCCGCCCTGTTGGCGCTGTTCGTCTATGCCTTGCTGCCCATCGTGCGCAACACCCACGCCGGCCTGCAGGCCGTGGCCGCAGGCCAGGCCCAGGCAGCGTTGGCCCTGGGCCTCACGCGCGGCCAGACGCTGCGCTTCGTCGAACTGCCGCAGGCCCTGCCGACGCTGATGGCCGGCGTGAAGACCGCCGCCGTCACCAACGTCGGCACGGCTACCGTGGCGGCGTTCGTCGGCGCGGGCGGCCTGGGCGAGCGGATCGTCGCGGGCCTGGCCGTCAACGACAGCGCGCTGATGCTGGCCGGCGCCCTGCCCGCCGCGGCGCTGGCAGTCGTCGTGCAGCTGGGTTTTGATGCGTTGGAGCGACGGGTCACGCCCAGCGGAACGCGCAGCCCGCACAATCGGACGAGAGGTTCCGGGAGTCGAGGGGCATGAACGCGAAGACGCGATCGAGCTTGTTGGTGCTGTGCTGGCTGGTGGCAGCGTCCGCCCAGGCCGGCTGCACGCGCCCCATCAACGTGCCCATGGCCTCCATCGGCTTGAGTGTCAGCTTCGAGGATGGGCGGGCCCAGGGCATCTATCCCACGATGCTGCGCGAGGTGGCTGCCAGCACCCTTTGCCAGTTCGACATCCACAAGGTGCCGCGGGCGCGACTGCAGACGCTGTTCGACGCGGGCCAGGCCGACATGCTGATCCCGGCCTCGGCCACGCCAGCGCGTGACGCGGCGGGCGAGTTCGTGCCGCTGATCCAGGTGCGGGCCAGCCTGCTGACGCTGGACGCCGAGGCCGCCGTGCCGCGCTCGCTGGCCGAACTGCTGGCCCAGCCCGACTACAAGCTCGTCGTCGTGCGCGGATTCTCTTTCGGCCCGGCCTATGACGGTGCCATCGCTACGCTGCGCCAGCGCCAGCGCCTCGTCGAGGAGGCCGACCCCAGCGGCGTCGCCCGTGCGCTGCGCCAGGGCCTGGCCCAGGCCACGGTCATGACGGCCTCCATCCTGGTCGGGACGCTGGTCATCGAGCCGGAGTTGACGCCGCTGCTGAAGCGGCTGCGCGTCGAGCCGCTGGAGGAACTGGGCTGGCACGCCAGCGGCCTGTATCTGTCGCGCCGCGGTCTCAGCGAGATCGACCGGCGCACGCTGCGCCAGGCCTTCAGCCAGGTGGCGCGCAGCGGGCGCACCTGGCAGCTCTTCAACGAGCTGCACCCGCCCGGCAGCCTGGGCGTCAGCATCCGGCCGCTGGCACCGTGACGCCCTGACGCCGCTGTCGTTCAGCGCACCTGGCTGTTGTAGTCCAGCGGCACCCACTGCCAGCCCTTGCCGGCCTGGCGTAGCCGGCCGACACCGGGGAAGCTGAAGTGCGTCGCCGCCACGAGGCTGCCATCCTTGGCCAGCTCGGCAAACACGCGTGCGCGGGTCTTGGCGGCCTGGGGCTCATCGGTGTCGAAGGCGATGGTCACCTCGGGCGAGGCCAGCTGCACCGAGGCCACATGGATGAGGTCGCCGATCAGCACCAGGCGCTGGCCCTGGTTCTCGACCGCATAGATGGCGTGGCCTGCCGTGTGGCCATGCGCCGCGATGGCGCGGATGCCGGGCACGATCTCGCCGTCACGCTCGAAGGGCTGGAAGCGGCCGGCCTGCACGTAGGGCGTCAGCGAGGCCGTGGCGCCCTGGAAGAAGCCCTTCATCTCTTTTGGCGCGGCGTCGGCGCGGGCCTGGGACAGCCAGAAGTCGGCGTCCGCCTTGTCGGCATGCACGGTGGCGTTGGGGAAGAGGCGCTGGCCGTCGGCCGAGATGCCGCCGACGTGGTCGGGGTGCATGTGGGTGATGAGGATGTCATCGACTTGCTCGGGCTGGTAGCCGGCCGCGCGGATCTGCGCCGTCAGCTTGCCCAGCGTGGGACCGAACAGCGTGCCGGCGCCGGCGTCGACCAGGACGAGGCGGCTGCCGGTGTTGATGAGCCAGGCGTTGACGGACGTTTCCAGCGGCGTCTGCTGGAAGTTCTGCTTCAGGCCTTGGGCGACACGGCCGGCCGGCGCGTGCAGGAGCTGGTCGACGGCCAGGCCGACGGTGCCGTCGCTGAGCGACGTGACCTCGAAGCTGCCCACCATCAGGCGGTACCAGCCGGGAGCCTGGGTCTTGAGCTGAGGCGCGGCGGCCTCGGCGGGCGCGGGCAGCGTCGCAGCGGTCAGGCCGGCCAGGGCCAGCACGGCCGCGATCGCCAGGCGGCCGAGAGCCACCTGGCGGCGGCGGGAGGGAGTCGGGAAGGGGGTGGAGGAGTTCATCTTCGGCTTTCTGGTGGGCGGCGGGCCGCGTCGGAGAGGGGTTGTTTCGCGAACGGGGTGGATTGTTTTGTTTTGCGTTTTCCAGAACAATCACACCAAACGCAAACAGAACTTGCGAATTTCGCAAAACTCAATGATCGAATCCTTCGAGACCTTTCTTGCCGTTGCAGCGGCTGGCAGCTTTTCCGAAGTCGCACGCCGCCAGGATGTGGCCGTGTCGTCGGTGACACGCAAGATCGATTCACTGGAGTCGGAGCTGGGGTCCAAGCTCTTCCATCGCAGCCCGCGTCGCCTGACGCTGACGGACGCCGGCGAGCAGTTCCTGCCGCGGGCCCGCCACATCCTGGGCGAGCTGGCCGGCGCCAAGGAGGCGATCAACGCGAGCGACGCCGAGCCGCGCGGGCAGCTGACGGTGACGGCACCGACGGTCTTCGGCCGCCGCCATGTCGTCAGCGCCCTGGCCAGCTTCCTGCGCCGCTACCCGGACATCGAGGTCGACCTGCATCTCATCGACCAGATCGTCGACCTGTCGGAGCAACGCATGGACGTGGCCATCCGCATCGGCCTGCTGCCTGACAGCGACTTGCGCGCGACGAAGTTAGCGCAGATTCGCTTCGTCACCTGCGCCAGCCCGGCCTACCTCGCCCGCGCCGGCCATCCCCGCTCACCCGAGGACCTGCTGCAGCACGACTGCATCACCGTCGCGTCGCCCCCCGCGCCCAGCTTCCTGTGGCGATACCCCGGCGTGAACCGCAACCAGCCGCTGCCCGTGCATGGCCGCTACCGCAGCGACGACAAGGACGGCATGCTCCAGGCCGCGTTGCAGGGCCTGGGCGTGTTGCACATGGCCACCTGGGTCGTCTGCGAGCACCTGCGCTCCGGCGAACTGGTGGCATTGTTCCCCGAGGAAGCCAACGCCGCTGCGCCACCGGACATGCCCGCCATCCACGCGGTGCGCCTGCCCGGCCGCAGCCATGCAACCAAGGCCCGGCTCTTCATCGACCATCTGCGCGCGGAGATCGGCGAAACGCCGTGGTGGGACCGCTTGCTCCAGCAAGGCGACGCCGTGGCGGCTTGAGAGGCGTGCCGCCCTCGTCCTGCCGATTGGGGATTCGCCGCTGGCAGCAGGCGCATAAGGTGCGTAGCTATTCCTTCCCCACGGAGAAGCTGCAATGTGCATTGCCAAAAGCGTCGGGCTTGGTGCCCGCAACGATGTCGCCGACGTTCGCATCGTCCAGACGCTGCTCAACCTGAACAGCGAGGCCTGGAGCGGCGCGGCGCTTGTCCAGTTGGGCGTTGACGGGCAGATCGGCCCCAACACCATCGAAGCGATCCGCACCTTCGAGACCCGGGCCATGGGCCTGTCGGAGTCGGACGGCCTCGTCACCCCCGGCGATGCCACGATGGCCAGGCTGCTGGCCGGCCTGCCCCCGGGCGCGACGAAGGAGAAGCTGGGCGTCGTGATGCCGCGCGCGATGCCCAAGCGCATCGACCTGTACTACGAGCCCCTGGTCAAGGGCATGACCCGCTACGGCATCGACACGCCAAGACAGATCGCCCACTTCATCGCCCAGCTGGCGCACGAGTCGGGTTCTCTGCTCTACAACGAGGAACTGGCCAGCGGCAGCGCCTATGAGGGCCGCACGGATCTCGGCAACAACCAGCCTGGCGACGGCGTGCGCTTCAAGGGCCGCGGCCTGATCCAGCTCACCGGCCGCAACAACTACCGGGACTACAGCCAGTACACCGGCGTCGACTACGTCGCCGACCCCACCCGCTTGGCCATCGACCCGTTCGCCTGCGTGGATGTCGCCTGCTGGTTCTGGCAGTCACGCAAGATCGGCCCGCTGGCCGAGGCCGACGACGCTAAGGCGGTCACCAAGCGCATCAATGGCGGCTACAACGGGCTGGACGATCGCCTGGAGCATCTCGCACGGGCAAAGGCCTTGCTGGGCCTTTGACATCGAGCCAAGCCCACGATCCAGACTGGCGATCCAAGGGGGCAAGAAAAAAGGACTTGCCTCGCGGCAAGTCCTTGTTTCGTTCTTAATTTTGGTGGGCCCTGAGTGACTCGAACACTCGACCTACGGATTAAGAGTCCGCTGCTCTACCAACTGAGCTAAGAGCCCTTTGATTCAACTAGGTGTACCTAGCTAAGCCAAATATTGTAACGTTGATTCCTTCGAATCACCGCCAGAAATTCTGGTGGGACGTGCAGGATTCGAACCTGCGACCAACGGATTAAAAGTCCGCTGCTCTACCGACTGAGCTAACGTCCCGTGTCAAGCAGAGCCTGCCATTGTAGGCAGGTTTTTTAAGCTTCTGCAAGACTTTTTTCGTTTTAGCCGGTCAGCTCTTTCATGGAGCCGGACGAATCAGATGCAGGCGCTGCAATTCGGCCGCCGCGCACAGGCCAAAGGTTGCCGTGACGGTGACGCTGGAGCCGTAGCCATGGCAGTTCAGGCTGCCATCGACATCACAGGCTTCGCCCTCGCCTTGCTGCGGCAGGTGCACCGGCTCACTGGAGTAGACACAAGCCACACCCATCTTGCCCGTGCGCGGCGCGGCGTGGTGCTTGCGCAGGCGTTGGCGCAGCGAAGCGAGCAGCGGGTCGTGCGTCGTCGCGGCAAGGTCGTCGAGCTGCACGCGATGCGGTTCGCGCTTGCCACCTGCAGCGCCGACGGTGACGAAAGGCAGGCCGCGATCGCGGGCCCAGGCTGCCAGCGTGGCCTTGGCGCGGATCTGGTCACAGCAGTCGATGAGACCGTCGAACTCGGCATCGCCGATGAGAGCCGGCCAGTTGTCGGGCTCGACGAATTCCTCGATGACGCGCACCGTGCAGCCCGGGTGGATGTCGGCGATGCGCAGCCGGAGCGCCTCGGCCTTGGCCATGCCAACGGTCGAGCCTAACGCCTGGATCTGGCGGTTGATGTTGGATTCGGAAACCTGATCGAGATCGATCAAGGTCAGCTCGGCAGCGCCGCTGCGCGCCAGTGCTTCAACGGCCCAGGAACCGACACCCCCCAGGCCCACGACCGCGAATCTCGCGTTGCGCAGGCGCTGGTAGGCGGCGTCCCCATGCAGGCGGCGCAGGCCGCCAAAGCGACGCTCCAGATCAGCGTCGAGCTGATCTGTCGTCATTACTTCAGCGCAGCCAGGCGCTCTTTGCCCGCTTGCGCTGCTTCGGTGCCGGGGTAGGCCTTGATGAGGTCTTCAAGACTGCGGCGGGCAGCCTTGTTGTCCTTCAGCTCGATCTGGCAGTTGGCCAGCGCGAGCAGCGCTTCGCCGGCGCGCGGGTGGTCGGGGTTGCCGGCGATGAAGGTCTTGAAGGTCGCAATGGCGTCCTTGTAGTCGCGCTTGCCGTACTGGGCGTTGCCGAGCCAGAAGCGCACCGAGTCGGTGTAACCGCTGGCGGAGTAGCGCTTCAGGAAGGCATTGAGCGCAGCCACTGCTTCCGGGAAATCGCCGCGGCGCACGAGGCCGATGGCGGCTTCGTACTGGTTGCGCTCGTCCGGGTTGACCTGGAACTCGCGGCCATCGAGGCTGACCTTCTGCGGCTCCAGCGGCTTCAGCCGCGCTTCGACGGACTGCGACTGATCGGTCAGCTTGCGCTGGGTGTCGGACAGGTCGCGGGCGAGTTGCTCGTTGGCGCCGCGCAGTTTGGCGATCTCGGCGCGCAGGGCGTCGATCTGGCCGTTCAGATCCAGCATGCTGCGGCGCAGCGGCTGGAGCTGATCCTGCACGAGCGCGTTGAGCTGCTCGGCCCGCTGCTTGGCAGCGTCCTCGTTGGCCTGGACCTTGGCGCGCAGTTCGATGATGGCCTTGCGGGCTTCGTCATCCTCGAACAGGCCCGCGCGGGCCGGCTGCATGAAGGCTAAGCCTGCAGCCAGGGCGACAAACGACAGACGCAAACCGCGCATCACTTGTCCTTGAGCTCAACGCGGCGGTTCTTGGCCCAGGCTTCTTCAGTGCCACCTTGCACGGCAGGGCGCTCCTTGCCGAAGCTGACGGCTTCGACCTGAGCAGCACCCACGCCCAGCAGCGTCAGCGACTTGGCGACGGCTTCGGCACGACGCTGGCCCAGGGCCAGGTTGTACTCGCGGCCACCGCGCTCGTCGGTGTGGCCTTCGAGGTTCAGAGCCGCCTTCTTGTTGGCGTTCAGGCGCTTGGCGTGCAGGTCGACCAGGGGGCGGTACTCTTCCTTGACGACGTCGCTGTCGAAGTCGAAGTAGACGACGCGATTGGCACCCTTGTTGACTTCCTGGGTGTACTGGCTGAACAGGTCAACCGTCGGCACGGCAGTCTGCGCGGGTGCCACGGGCTGTTGAGCTTGCGTCGCCACGGGCGGCGTCGGCTGACGCGTCTCGACCGGCGCGGGCTCGTCCAGCTTGACGGCAGAACCGCAGCCAGCCAAGGCGGCGGCGGCAATCAGGGTAAGCGCATAGCGGGTCAGTTTCATTCGAGGGGTCTCCACAACAGACGGGGGGCGGGGAATGGGATACACGGCGCCGCCAGCGGCGCGAGCGCGTGATTGTCCAACATGGTGCGAACTGTCAAGTTACTAGCGTGTAAACGGACCCCAGGTGGGTTCGCGCACCTCGGCCAGCGTCACGAGCAACGGTGTCTTGATCTTGCCGTCCAGCGTCGTCGTCATCAGCACTTCCTTGCCGCCGGCACGGCTGGCG
The DNA here is from genome assembly GCF_059421665.1 of Roseateles sp. GW821-FHT02E12. NCBI lineage: Bacteria > Pseudomonadati > Pseudomonadota > Betaproteobacteria > Burkholderiales > Sphaerotilaceae > Roseateles > Roseateles sp. GW821-FHT02E12. The sequence goes on along the minus strand of NZ_JBWKVK010000002.1, from coordinate 402,302 downwards.
TAGACGATGAGCTTGCCGTTGGGCGAGAAGGCGGGGCTCTCGTCGTCGTTGGCTTCGCTGATCTGCTGCGACTGGCCGGTACCGAGGTCCATCACGGAGAGGCGGAATGCGCCGCTGACCCGCGTGATGTAGGCCAGCGTGCGGCCATCAGGACTGACGGCGGGGCTGATGTTGTAGTTGCCGCCGAAGGTCACGCGTTCGGCTGCGCCGCCGCTGGCGGGCATGCGGTAGATCTGTGGGCCGCCGCCGCGGTCGCTCACGAAGTAGATCTTGCTGCCGTCGGGCGAGTAGCAGGCCTCGGTGTCGATGGAGCCGCTCTGCGTCAGGCGGCGCGAACCCGAGCCGTCGCGGTTGATGACGAAGAGCTGGGTGCCGCCCTCGCGCGACAGGCTGAGGACGAGTTGCTGGCCATCGGGCGACCAGGCCGGCGCGCTGTTCGTGCCCTTGAAATCGGCCAGCACGCGGCGCTGGCCGGTCTGCACGTCCTGGACGCGCACCGTGGCCTTGCGGCTTTCGAAGCTCACGTAGGCCAGCTCGCGGCCGTTGGGCGCCCAGGCGGGCGAGATGATGGGCTCGGGGCTCGTCAGCGCGACCTTGGCGCCCTCGCCGTCCGCGTCGGCCACGATGAGGCTGTAGCGCGGGCCGGCCTTGGTGACGTAGGCCATGCGCGTGGCGAACACGCCGCGCTCGCCCGTGAGCTTTTGGTAGATGGTGTCGGCAATGCGGTGAGCCGCCAAGCGGGCATCGTCCGGATGCACGGCATGGGCTTCGCCGACGAGCTCCGTGCCCTTGACGACGTCCCAGAGCTTGAAGCGGATGTCGAGCCGGCCGTCGGCCAGGCGGTTGACGGAGCCGGCCGCGAGGGCGTCGGCCTGGCGGGCGCGCCAGTCGGGCCAGACCGGGCTGCTCGTCTCGTTCAAGGCCCCGGGCGCGTCGACGCTGCGGAACTGGCCGCTGCGCTCCAGGTCGGCGCGCACGATGGCCGCGATGGGCTGGGGTGACTTGGATTCGTCGCGGAAATCGACGATGGCCACCGGCACGCGCGTGCCGCCAACACCGGAGATGTCGATGCGGACCTGGGCCAGCGCAGGGCCGGCACTGAATGCGGCTGAGAGGAAGGCAAGGGCCGCTAGGGTGCGGCGGCGGGAGACGTATGCGAAGGCTTCGAGCATGGCGCACGATTTTGCCGCAGGCGCGCGAGTTGTAACGTCGGACAAGGCCGCGTCGGCGTGGCCGGACCGCTCAGAGCAGCACGATGTCGTAATGCTCGGTCTGGTTGGTCGGCTCGGCGGTCAGCGAGATGGGCTTGCCGATGAAGTCCGACAGGCCTGCCAGGTGGGCGCTTTCCTCGTCGAGCATCATCTCCACGACGTTGGCCGCCGCGACGACGCGGAACTCCCGGGGCGAGAACTGGCGCGCCTCGCGCAAGATCTCGCGCAGGATGTCGTAGCAGACCGAACGCGCCGTCTTCACCTGGCCGCGGCCCTCGCAGGTCGGGCAGGGTTCGCAAAGCATGCGCGCCAGCGATTCGCGCGTGCGCTTGCGTGTCATCTCCACCAGGCCCAGCTGCGTGAAGCCGCCGACGGTCACCTTGGTGCGGTCGCGGCCCAGCTGCTTGCGGAACTCGGCAAGCACTGCCACCTTGTGCTCATCGCGGGTCATGTCGATGAAGTCGACAATGATGATGCCGCCCAGGTTGCGCAGGCGCAGCTGGCGCGCGATGGAACCCGCCGCCTCGAGGTTGGTCTTGAAGATCGTGTCGTCGAAGTTCTTGGCGCCGACGAAGCCGCCGGTGTTGACGTCGATGGTCGTCATCGCCTCGGTCTGGTCGAACACCAGCGAACCGCCGGACTTCAGCTCGACCTTGCGCGCCAAGGCGCGCGCGATCTCCGCGTCGACATTGCACAGATCGAAGATGGGCCGCTCACCGCGGTAATGCTCCAGCTTGGCCGTGACGGCAGGCATGAAGGTTTCGCCAAAGGTCCGCAGCACGTCGTACTGCATCTTGGAGTCGATGCGGATGGAGCCGGTGCGCTCGCTCGTCAGGTCGCGCAGCACCCGCTCGACGAGGCTCAGATCCTGGTGCAGCAGGCTGCCGGCCGGCGTGGTCAGCGCCCCCGCGCGAATCCGCCCCCAGGTCAAGCGCAGATAGGCGATGTCGGCGCCCAGTTCCTCGTCGCTCGCATCCTCGGCATTGGTACGCAGGATGAAGCCGCCGCCACCGCCCTGCTCCTTCGTGCCCACCAGCGCCACCATGCGCGCCCGCAGCGCCTCTCGGGCCTCGGGCGAGCCGATCTTCTGGCTGATGCCGATGTGCTCGTCCTGCGGCAGATAGACCAGCATGCGCCCGGCAATGCTGATCTGGCTGGACAGGCGCGCGCCCTTGGTGCCGATCGGGTCCTTGATGACCTGCACCGTCAACGGCTGGCCTTCGAAGAGCAGGCGCTCGATCGGCGTCGGCGGCACATCCGTGCCGTGTGCGCTCTGATGCCTGCCATGACCGAACTGCGAGGCGCTGTGCAGGTCGGCCACATGCAGAAAGGCGGCGCGCTCCAGGCCGATATCGATGAAGGCGGACTGCATGCCGGGCAGCACCCGCACCACCTTGCCGAGATAGACGTTACCGACCAGGCCCCGCTCCAACGTGCGCTCGACGTGCAACTCCTGCACGGCGCCGTTCTCGACCACGGCCACCCGCGTCTCTTGCGGCGACCAGTTGATCAGGATGTCTTCCATCGCGAACCTTTGAATGCTGATGCGTGCCTCCGTGCCGAGCGGCACGCATCAAAACTCAGAACTCGAAACCGAATTGTTCTAGCAGCTGCGCCACCTCAAAGAGGGGCAACCCCATGATGCCCGAGTAGCTGCCGGCAATCTTCACGATCCAGGCCGCCGCCTGGCTCTGGATGGCATAGGCGCCCGCCTTGCCGAAGGGTTCGCGGCTGGCGACGTAGCGTTCGATCTGTGCGGTGGAGAGCGGTGCGAACTCCACGTGGGAGACGCTCAGCGTTGCCGCGCGGCGCGAATTGCCAGCCCTGGCATCGGCAACCGCCACCGCGGTAATGACACGGTGGCTGCGACCGGACAGCAGGGTGAGTATGCGCTGTGCATCGGCCTCGTCTTCGGGCTTGCCGAGGATGAGGTCATCGACGGCGACCGTCGTGTCCGCGCACAGGATGGGCGCCGCGGCCAAGCCGCGCGCGGCCAGACGCGCCAGGGCCGCGTCCAGCTTGGCCGCGGTGACGCGGGCGCAGTAGGCCTCGGGCAGTTCACCGGGCAGAACCACTTCCAGCGCCTCGGCATCTTCATCGGCGCCGGGCAGCAGCAGCTCATGCGCCACGCCGATCTGCTCCAGCAGCTGGCGGCGGCGCGGGCTTTGCGAGGCGAGGTAGATGAATCCGGTCATTCGCGGTGATAGGGGTGGCCGGTCGTCACGGTCCACGCGCGGTACAGGCCTTCAGCCAGCAGCACGCGGGCGAAAGCGTGGGGCAGCGTCAGGTCGGACAGGCGCAGCGTCTCGTCGGCCGTGGCTTTCAAGTCGGGATGCAGGCCGTCAGGCCCGCCGATGATGAGCGCCGCATCGCGGCCCTCGCCCATCCACAGCTTGAGTCGCTCGGCCAGCTGCACGGAGGTGCGGCGCTCGCCGCGCTCGTCCAGGATGATGCGGCGCACGCCTTTCGGCAAAGCCGCCTCAATGCGCGCCGCCTCGGCGGCCATCAGTTGCTCGGCCGTCTTGCTGCCCCGCGTCTCGGCCTTGACGGCTTTCAGTTCGAGCTTGAGCTCGGGCGGAAAGCGCTTGGCAAAGTCCTCGTAGGCGGTGTCGGCCCAGGCCGGCTGGCGCTGGCCGACGGCGACGAGGAAGAGGCGCATCAGCCCTTTTTCGGAGACGCGCGGCCGGCGGGTTTGGCAGGCGCGCGGGGTGCTGCCTTGGCGGCCGGCTTGGCAGCAGGCGTGATCCGCTTGGCAGTTGCCGCCTTGCCGACGCCCTGGCCAGCGCCGACCTTCACGGTCTTGACGGGTGCTGCAGTCTTCACGCCCACGCTGCGGGTCACGCCCTTCTTGGGCGCCTGAGTGCCCGCGGCGGCCTTCTTGGCAACCGCCTTCTTGGCCGCTGCCGATGGCACCGCTTTGTTGGCGCTCACCTTGGCTGCAGTTTTGGGCGCCGGTTTCGCCGAAGATTTGGGCGCAGGTTTGGGCGCCGCCCTGGCTGTGATGGGCTTGGACGCCGTGGCCTTGCGCGCCGTCTTGACCGGTGCGGCAGCGGGCTCCTCGGAGGCCTTGACCAGCCGGGTCTCGGTGCTGCCGAGCTTGAGCTTGACGGGCTTGTCACCCCAGATCTCTTCGAGGTGGTAGTAGTCGCGGATGGCGGGTTGCATCACGTGGACGACGGCGGCGCCGCAGTCCACGATGATCCATTCGCCGTTGTCCTCGCCCTCGGTACGCATGACCTGCATGCCACGGCCTTTGACGGTTTCACGCACGCTGGACGCGAGGGCCTTGGTCTGCCGATTGCTCGTGCCGGACGCGATGATGACGCGCTCGAACAAGGGCGACAGATGCTCGGTGTTGAACACAACGATGTTCTGGGCCTTGACGTCTTCGAGACCATCGACGATGGCTCGTTGCAGCTTACGAATGTCCATTCAGTACTTCTTCTCGTAGAGGCGGTGCGAGGCAATATAGCTCGCCACCTCGGCGCCCACCATGGGGCTGATGTCCTGGCCACGGGCGACGGCGTCGCGCACGGCGGTGGACGAAAGGGGTAATTCGGGTAGCGAAAGCACCTGCAGGCGGTGCGCGGGCAGGCCTGGCGGCGTGACGACAGCCTCACCGGCGCGCGGCACAACCACCAGCGTTGCCAGCGACGTGACGGTCTCGACCTGGTACCAACTCGGCAGCCGCGCGTACTGGTCCTGGCCGAAGAGAAACATCAGCTCGGCGCCAGCGTTCTGGCTGGCGAACTCGCGCAGCGTGTCGGCCGTGAAGCTGGGGCCGCGGCGGTGCAGCTCGCGCTCGTCGAGCACGAAACGCGGCTCGCCGGCGATGAGCCGTTTGATCATGCCGGCGCGATGCACGGCGGCGGCCATGATCTGGTCGGGCTTCTGCCATTGCCGGCCGGCGGGCAGCCAAACCATGCGATCGGGCGCCAACGCGTCCAGCGCGAAGCGGGCGAAGGCCAGGTGGCCGAGATGGGGCGGGTCGAAACTACCGCCGAAGAGGGCAAGCTTCATAGCCACAGCGCCGTGGGAACTTCATCGGCCCAGTCGCGCGGGCGCAGGAAGTCGCTGTACAGCCGCGCTTCCAGCGTGCCCGGCTCGGGCGCCCAGTCGTAGCGCCATTTCACCTGGGGGGGCATGGACATCAGGATGGACTCAGTGCGCCCACCGGATTGCAGGCCGAACAGCGTACCGCGGTCCCAGACGAGGTTGAACTCGACATAGCGGCCACGGCGATAGGCCTGGAAGTCGCGCTCGCGCTCGCTGTAGGCGTAGCCCTGGCGGCGCTCGACGATAGGCAGGTAGGCGCCGATGAAGGCATCGCCAACGGAGCGGATCAACGCAAAGCCGGCATCGAAGCCGCCCTCGTTGAAGTCATCGAAGAAGATGCCGCCGATGCCGCGCGGCTCCTGGCGGTGCTTCAGGAAGAAGTAGTCGTCGCACCAGGTCTTGAACTTCGGATACAGCTCGGCGCCATGGGGCGCCAGCGCGTCGCGGCAGGTGCGGTGGAAGGCTTGAGCGTCGCGCTCGTAGCCGTAATAGGGCGTCAGGTCCATGCCGCCGCCGAACCAGGTCACGGCCGGCAGCCCGGGCGGCAGGGCCGCGAACATGCGCACATTCATGTGCACCGTCGGCACGAAGGGGTTGTGCGGGTGCATGACCAGCGACACACCCATGGCCTCGAAGGGAGCGCCAGCCAGTTCGGGGCGGTGCTGCGTCGCCGAGGGCGGCAGCACGCGGCCCTTCACGTGCGAGAAGTTGACGCCGCCGCGCTCGAACACCGCACCACCTTCGATGAGGCGCGACAGGCCATCGCCTTCCAGCCGGCCGCCGGGCTCGCGCGTCCAGCCGTCGCTGGCGAAGGCATTGCCGTCGGCCGCCTCCAGCGCGGTGACGATGCGCTGCTGCAGGTCGAGCAGATAGTCGCGAACGGCTTGGGTGTTCATGTGCGCGGGCGGATGGGGCTGGCCAGCTCGGGTCGCTTGCCGACGCGCGGGCCGAGGTAGGCGGCAAAGGCGGCGAAGTCGGCCTGCACGTCGCCGGTCAGCATGACAAAGCGCGTCACCGAGACAACGCGCTGCTGGAAATCGAAATAGCACAGGCCCACGGGCACACCGGCCTGCACGGCCACCTGGTAGGCACCCGTGCGCCAGCCGCTCTTCAGCGAGCGCGTGCCCTCGGGTGCGGCGGCCAGCCAGAAGCGCTCACCGCGCGCCGCGGCGGCCTTCATCTGGCTCACCGTGTCGGCCACGATGCCATGCGGGCTGCTGCGGTCCACGCCGACGCCACCGATCCAACGCATCCAGTGGCCGATCAACGGCGCCTTGAACAGACTGTCCTTGCCCCAGAAGCGCAGCTGGATGCCGACGGCCCACTTGGCCATCAGGCCGATGACGAAGTCCCAGTTGGAGGTGTGCGGGTAGACGAGGATGACGCCCTGCTCCGCCGGCACGCCGGGTGCGTCCACCGTCCAGCCGAACAGGCCCAGCACCCAGCGCGCCAAGGCGCTGGACGGGCCATGCGGGCGCAGTGGCCCGGTCAGGACAGCTGGCTGGATGACGGAAGCTGGGCTCAACGCTTGATGGCCCGGTGGCCGATGTCGGAACGGTACTGGCGGCCAGCGAACTGGATGCCCGCGGCCAGCTCATAGGCGCGTTGGGCAGCCGTGCGCACGGATTCACCCAGGGCCGTCACGCAAAGCACGCGGCCGCCGCTGGTCACAAGACCCCCATCAGCCATCGCCGTGCCAGCGTGGAAGACCATGGCCTCGTCCTCGTCGTCGGGCAGGTCGGTGATGGCGTCGCCCTTGCGCGGGGTGAGCGGGTAGCCCTCGGCCGCCAGCACGACGCCCAAGGCCACACGGCGGTCCCACTGCAGTTCGACCTCGTCCAGCGTGCCGTCAGTGGCATGCATCATCAGCTCGAAGAGATCACTCTTGAGCCGCATCATGATGGGCTGGGTCTCGGGGTCGCCCATGCGGGTGTTGAACTCGACGGTGCGCGGCTGGCCGTGCTCGTCGATCATCAGCCCGGCATACAGGAAGCCCGTGAAGGGGTGGCCGTCGCGAGCCATGCCGGCAATGGTCGGCTGGATGATCTCGTGCATGACCTTGGCATGCACGTTGGGCGTGACGACCGGCGCGGGCGAGTAGGCGCCCATGCCACCGGTGTTGGGGCCTTCGTCGCCGTCGAGCAGGCGCTTGTGGTCCTGGCTGGTGGCCAGCGACACGACCTGCTTGCCGTCGCAGACGACGATGAAGCTGGCTTCCTCGCCTTCCAGGAAGTCCTCGATGACGACACGCGCGCCCCCGGCGTTGTGCGTCACGCCGAGCTTGTTGTCTTCAAGAATCCACGAGATCGCCTCGTGGGCTTCTGCCAACGTCATCGCGACGACGACGCCCTTGCCCGCCGCCAGGCCGTCGGCCTTGATGACGATGGGCGCGCCGCGGCTGTCCACGTAGGCGTGGGCGGCGGCCGGGTCGGTGAAGGTCTCGTAGGCGGCCGTGGGGATGCCGTGGCGCTTCATGAAATCCTTGGCGAAGGCCTTGGAGCTTTCGAGCTGGGCGGCGGCCTTGGTCGGGCCGAAGATGCGCAGGCCGCGCGAGCGGAACTCGTCGACGACGCCAGCGGCCAGCGCCGCCTCGGGGCCCACGACGGTCAGCGTGATCTTCTGTTCGACGGCGAAGTCGGCCAGCGCCTTCACGTCGGTGATGGGCACGTTCTCCAGCCGCTCATCGCGGGCGGTGCCGCCGTTGCCGGGCGCAACGAACACCTGACTGACGCGTTCGCCCTGGGCCAGTTTCCAGGCCAGGGCATGTTCGCGGCCGCCATTGCCAATGACTAGGACTCGCATCAATTCAGCTCGGCGTTGTGATAGACGGCTTGCGTGTCATCGAGGTCTTCGATGACATCCAGCAGCTTTTGCATGCGTTCGGCGTCTTCGCCGGTCAGCTCGATGGTGTTCTCTGCGCGCATCGTCACTTCGGCCAGTTCCGGCACCAGGCCGGCGGCTTCCAGCGCAGCCTTGACGACTTCGTAGTCGGCGGGCGAGGTCAGCACCTCGATGGCGCCGTCGTCACCGGTGAGGACATCCTCGGCCCCAGCGTCCAGCGCCACTTCCATGACCTTGTCTTCCGACGTGCCCGGCGCGAACAGCAGCTGGCCGCAATGCTTGAACTGGAAGGCCACCGAGCCGTCCGTGCCCATGTTGCCGCCGTACTTGCTGAAGGCGTGGCGCACCTCGGCCACGGTGCGGACGCGGTTGTCCGTCATCGTGTCGATCATGATGGCCGCACCGGCGATGCCATAGCCTTCGTAGCGGATTTCTTCATAGGTCAGGCCGTCGATGTTGCCGCTGGCCTTGTCGATGTTGTACTTGATCCGGTCGGCCGGCATGTTGGCCGCCTTGGCCTTGTCGACAGCCAGACGCAGGCGCGGGTTGTCCTTGATGTCGGGCCCACCCTGGCGCGCCGCGACCGTGATCTCACGGATGATTCGCGTCCAGATCTTGCCGCGCTTCTCGTCCTGGCGGCCTTTGCGGTGTTGGATATTGGCCCATTTGGAATGACCAGCCATATGTTTGGCTCCTGGCAGACGGCATCGAAGGCCGCCTGATTTATCGTTGGCAAGCTTGCGATTTTAGAGGACGCACCATGACTGACCCGATCCTGCTGGCCCGCCATGGCGACATCGAGTGCCTGCTGCTGCCCGCACTGGCCAACCGCCACGGCCTCATCACCGGCGCCACGGGCACCGGCAAGACCATCAGCCTGCAGACGCTGGCCGAGAATTTTTCCAAGCTCGGCGTGCCCGTCTTCATGGCGGACGTGAAGGGCGACCTGACCGGCATCAGCCAGCAAGGCGCCCCCAGCGAGAAGCTGCTGGGCGTGCTGAAAGACCGCGGCCTGGAGGCGCCCGAGAAGCTGGCCTGCCCCACGACGCTGTGGGACGTCTTCGGCGAGCAGGGCCACCCGGTGCGGGCGACCGTTTCGGACATGGGCCCCCTGCTGCTGAGCCGCATGCTGGCCCTGAACGAGACCCAGGCCGGCGTGCTGCAGATGGTGTTCAAGATCGCCGACGACAACGGCCTGCTGCTGCTGGACCTGAAGGACCTGCGCGCGATGCTGCAGCACGTGGGCGACAACGCCAGCCAGTTCACCACCCAGTACGGCAACGTCTCGGCCGCGAGCGTGGGCGCCATCCAGCGCGGCCTGCTGCAGATCGAGGCCCAGGGCGGCGACAAGTTCTTCGGCGAGCCCATGCTCAACATCGCCGACTTCATGCAGACGGAAGGCGGCCTGGGCGTCATCAACGTGCTGGCCGCCGACAAGCTGATGAACGCGCCGCGGCTGTACGCGACCTTCCTGCTGTGGATGCTCTCCGAGCTGTTCGAGACGCTGCCCGAGGTGGGCGACCTCGACAAACCCAAGCTGGTGTTCTTCTTCGACGAGGCCCACCTGCTGTTCAAGGACGCACCCGACGCGCTGGTGGAGCGCATCGAACTGGTGGTGCGCCTGGTGCGCTCCAAGGGCGTTGGCGTGTACTTCGTGACGCAGAACCCGCTGGACATCCCCGACGCCGTGCTGGGCCAACTCGGCAACCGCGTGCAGCACGCGCTGCGCGCCTTCACGCCACGCGACCAGAAAGCCGTCAAGAGCGCGGCCGACACGATGCGCGCCAAGCCGGGGCTGGATATCGCCACCGCCATCACCGAGCTGGCCGTTGGCGAGGCGCTGGTGAGCCTGCTGGATGAAAAAGGCCGGCCCAGCATCACCGAACGCGTCTTCGTGCTGCCGCCGGGCAGCCAGATCGGGCCCATCAGCCCGCAGCAGCGCCAGGCGCTCCTTGCCAACTCCTTGGTAGCCGGTGTGTACGAAAAACACCTGGACCGCGAATCGGCTTACGAGAAGCTGAGCGGCAAGGCCGCCGCGGCGCCCGCTGGCGGCGGCGTCGCCGCAGGCCCGGCACCCCAGGGCGGCCCGGCCGCGCCGGCGCCCGCCGATGACGGCGGCGGCATGCTGGGCGGCCTGAAGGACGTGCTCTTCGGCACCACCGGCCCGCGCGGCGCCCACCACGCCGGCCTGGCCGAGACCGCCGCCAAATCCGCCGTGCGCAGCATCGGCTCGGCAGTCGGCCGAGAGATCATCCGTGGCGTATTGGGCAGCATCCTCGGAGGAAGTAGCTCGCGCCGGCGCTGATCGGGTCGACGCGAACGGGCCGTTCATGCAGACTCGCAGCGCCCGACGAGACAACCTCAAGAACAAGGGGACGGCATGAACGCTCTGAAGCAATTGCGCATCGGTAGCAGGCTCGGCATCGCTTTCGCGGTGGTGCTGGTGTTGATGCTGGTGGTGGTGGCCGTCAGCGTGCGCGGCATCTACCGCGTCGCGGCAGGGCTGGAGACGGTCTACCTCGACCGCACCATCCCGCTGGCCCAGCTCGGTGAGCTGAACAACCTCTCCACCCGCAACCGCCTGGTCATCGTCGAGATGCTGCGAGCGCCGGCCTTCGATGAAATCAAGCGCCGCAACGACGAACTCGCCGCCAACCTCAAACGCGGCCAGGAAGTGCTGGACCAGTACCTGGCCACCCATCTGACGGACCAGGAGAAGGACCTGGCCCAGCGCTTCACCGCCACCCGCAAGGCCTATATCGACGAAGGCCTGCTGCCGATCGGCGCGGCGCTGTCCACCGGCGGCATGAGCACCGCGCTGCAGATCTACGAGGAAAAGACGCTGCCGCTGGCCACCAAGACGCGCGACCTGTCGGACCAGCTCGTCAAGCTGCAGATCGACGAGGCCGCCGCGGAGTACCAGCGCGGCCAGGACACCCGCACCGCGGCCGTGACCACGACCGTCGTCCTCACCAGCATCGCCCTGCTGCTGGGGGGCGGCCTGGCTTGGCTGATCACCCGCTCCATCACCGAGCCGGTGCGGCGCGCCGTCGGCTTTGCCCAGGCCGTGGCCGGGGGCGACCTGACGTCGGCCATCACTGCCGAGGGCCGTGACGAGATCGCGGCCCTGCTGGGCGCACTGAGCCAGATGAACGAGGGCCTGGTGAACATCGTGCGCCAGGTGCGCAACGGCGCCGACTCCATCCTGACCGGCGCCGGCGAGATTGCCAGCGGCAACGCCGACCTGTCGCAGCGCACCGAGGAACAGGCTGCCAACCTGGAGCAGACGGCCGCCTCCATGGAGGAGATGAACGCCACGGTACGCCAGAACGCGGACACGGCGCAGACCGCCGCCCAGCTCGCCGAATCGGCCAGCGGCGTCGCCGCGCGTGGGGGCCAGGTCGTGCAGCAGGTCATCGCGACGATGGGCGACATCTCGGCCAGCTCGCGCAAGATCGCCGACATCATCGGCACCATCGACGGCATCGCCTTCCAGACCAACATCCTGGCGTTGAACGCGGCTGTAGAGGCGGCGCGTGCCGGTGAGCAGGGCCGCGGCTTCGCGGTGGTGGCCGGCGAGGTGCGGGCACTGGCCCAGCGCAGCGCCCAGGCGGCCCGCGAGATCAAGGCACTGATCGGGCAGAGCGTCGACAACGTCGACACCGGCTCACGCCTCGTCGGCGAGGCCGGCAGCACGATGACGGAGATCGTGACCCAGGTGAGGCGCGTGGCCGACCTGATCGCCGAGATCGGCTCGGCCACCCAGGAGCAGACGACGGGCATCGGCCAGGTCAGCGAGGCCGTGCAGCAACTGGACCGTGTCACGCAGCAGAACGCCGCCCTCGTCGAAGAGGCTGCCGCGGCCGCCGACAGCCTGCGAGGCCAGGCCCAGCAAATGAACGAGGTGGTGGGCGTGTTCAAGCTCGGCACCGGCGGCGACCGCTGAACGCGGCTGGCGCCGCGCCGGCACCGCCCATCGCGGACCGCTGGCGCTGCCCAGCGCGCGGCATGATGCTGGCCGCATGACGCCCTCCGAAAGCCAAGACCACAGCTGGCCGACCCACATCGGCGGCACGGCCCTCATCTGCGTTGTCGTCGGCTTCCTGAACTATCTGATGCAGGGTGGCAGCTTCGGCATCGCGATGCTGTATTCGTTCACCGTCGGCGCGCAGATCTCGCTCTACATCTCGCTGCTGATGGCGGGCGTCGCCTACTGGCTGCGGCGCCGGTGCGGCGACCTGCCCGGGCTGCGCCATGGCTGGGTCGGTTGGGGCTGGGTGGCCCCCTGCGTGTTGGTGGGTGCGCTGGCCGGTTACCTGGGCGGCCTGTGGCTGGGCGACCTGATCAGCGGCCGCCACGCCACCCGCCCCTGGAACATGGCCGAGGGCCGAGCGGCCCTGTCCATCGGCTTCGTGCTGCTGGTGTCGGTGCTGGGCACGTTCTTCTTCTTCTCGCTGTTCAAGCTGAACGCGTTGAGGCTGGACCAGGCGCAGGCCCAGCAGCAGGCTGCCGAGGCGCGGCTGACGCTGCTGCAGAGCCAGCTCGAACCGCACATGCTGTTCAACACGCTGGCGCATCTGCGCGTGCTCATCAAGCTGCGGCCCGACGAGGCCCAGCGCATGCTGGACCAGCTCATCGACTATCTGCGCGCCACGCTGCAGGCCAGCCGAGCCACCGAACACCCGCTGGCCGACGAGTTCGACCGCCTGTCGGACTACCTCGCGCTGATGCAGCTGCGCATGGGCGAGCGGCTGCGCGTGACGCTGGAGTTGCCCGCCGAGCTGAGCCGCGTCGCGATACCGCCGCTGCTGCTGCAGCCACTGGTGGAGAACGCCATCAAGCACGGGTTGGAGCCGCACGTGGATGGCGGCGAGCTGCGCGTGACGGCGGCCCGCGACGGCCAACGCCTGGTGCTCGAAGTGGCCGACAGCGGCACCGGGCTGGCCGGCGCGAGCGAGCTGGCCAGCGTTGGCACCGGCTTCGGCCTGAGCCAGGTGCGCGAGCGCCTGGCCCAGCGCTACGGCGACACCGCCTGCTTCACGTTGAGCCCTCAACCAGGCGGCGGCAGCGTCGCCCGCATCGAGCTTCCGTCATGACCACAGCCTTGATCGCCGAAGACGAACCGCTGCTCGCCGAGAACCTCCGCGCCGAGCTGGCCACGGCCTGGCCCGCGCTGCAGATCGTGGCGCAGGCCGGCAGCGGCACCGCCGCCGTCGAACTGGCGCTGCAGCACCGCCCCCAGCTCTGCTTCCTCGACATCCGCATGCCCGGCATGACGGGGCTGGAAGCCGCCCAGGCCATCACCGAGGATTGGCCCGAGGAAGCAGGCCCACTGCCCCTGTTCGTCTTCGTGACCGCCTACGACCAGTACGCGCTGCAGGCCTTCGAGGCCGCGGCGGCCGACTACCTGCTCAAGCCCGTGACGCCCGAACGCCTGGCCCAGAGCGTGGCGCGGCTGCAGGCCCGCCTGGCTCAGCCCGCCGCCGGCGATTCGACGCTGGCCACGCTGCGCCAGTTGCTGACCCAGGCCGCGCCAGCCCCACGCCTGCGCCATCTGCAGGCCGCCGTCGGCGAAGCCATCGAGCTGGTGCCCATGGACGACATCGTCTACCTGGAGGCCGCCGACAAGTACGTGCGCGCCGTGACGGCCGAGCGCGACTACTGGGTGCGCGTGTCACTGCGCGAACTGCTGCCGCAACTGGACGCCGAGCGCTTCTGGCAGGTGCACCGCTCCACCGTCGTCCACATCGACGCCGTCGCCCGCGCAATGCGGCAGGAAAACGGCACCGTGCTGCTGGAGCTGCGACAGCGGCCCGAGAAGCTGACCGTCAGTCGCGTGCACGCAAATCGTTTCAAAGCCCTGTAGCGCCAAGGTAGCGCTCTGGCGATAGAAACCGTATAAACGGTTTCTATCGTTATGCCACACACACGCAAACCCGCCCCCACTGAACGCGCCAAGCTCGTGCGCGACGGCTTCACCATGCCCGAGGCCGACTACGCCCTGATCGCCGAGCTCAAGCACCGGCTGCACGACGTGAAGCGAGAAGCCAAGAAAAGCGAGCTGCTGCGCGCCGGCCTGCAGGCCCTGGCCCAGCTCGACGCCAAGGCCCTGGCCGCGGCGCTGGACCGGCTGGCGCCCGTGAAGACCGGGCGCCCACCCAAGGCGGGCTGAGGAGAACACGATGCTCGACGCAACCAACTGGTGGCATCTGCTCTGCGCCATCGCCGGCCTCAACCTCGTCGCCTGGACGGTCTCGACCGCTTGGCTGCACCGCAATCGCCCGGACGGCACAACCTGGCCCCACCAGCGCCTGCAGCTGCTGCTGTCGGCGCTCTACGTGCTGGGCTGCGGCTACCGCTCCTTCCTGCCGGTCTTCGACGTGCCGCGCGTCGTCATGGTGGATTCCTTTGCGTCCAGCGTCCTCATCGGCCGTACGGTCGCCACCATCGCCGAGCTGAGCTTTGCCGCTCAGTGGGCGCTGCTGCTGCGCGGCGCCGCCTTGGCCACCGGGCACCGCCACAGCCTGATGCTGTCGAACGCCGTGGTGCCGCTGATCGCGATCGCCGAGGTCAATTCCTGGTACGCGGTGCTGACGACACGCAACATCGGCCACGTCGTCGAAGAGACGCTGTGGGGCACGGTGGCCCTGCTCAGTGTGCTGGCCATGCTGGCGCTGTGGCCCCAGGCCACGGCACGCGCCCGGCGCTGGCTGGCCCTGTCCATCGTGGTGGGCACGCTCTACGCGGCCTACATGTTCACGGTGGACGTGCCCATGTACTGGGAACGCTGGCTGGTCGACGAAGCCGCCGGCCGCAGCTACGCCAGCCTCGCCGCGGGCATCACCGACGCCAGCAGCCGCTGGACCGTCTCGCACGACTGGGCGCACTGGCGCAGCGAGGTCGTCTGGATGACGCTGTACTTCAGCGTGGCCGTCTGGATCAGCATCGGCCTGGCCCACGTGCGGCTGCCGCTCAGGGTCGACCGGCAGCGTCCTTAGAATCGGCGCTATCGCGGGCCTGGAACACGGCCCGCTCCCATTTCCAGAGCCGACGATGAGCAACCCCGCCGCACCCGCTGCACCCGCGACGAATTTCTTGCGCCAGCGCATCGAGAACGACCTCGAGACCGGCGCCTTTGCCGGCCGCCATTTCGGCGGCACGCCCGGCGACGCCGCCCACCACGCGGCCGGCCCGCTGGACGAGGCGCGCATCCGCACCCGTTTCCCGCCCGAGCCGAATGGCTATCTGCACATCGGCCATGCCAAGAGCATCTGCCTGAACTTCGGCCTGGCGCGCGACTTCGGCGGCGCCTGCCACCTGCGCTTCGACGACACCAACCCCGAGAAGGAGGAGCTGGAGTACGTCAACGCCATCAAGGAGATGGTGCAGTGGCTGGGCTGGAGCTGGGGCGACAACCTCTATGAGGCCAGCAGCTACTTCGACTTCATGTACGCGGCCGCCGAGGCACTGGTGCAGTCTGGCCACGCCTACGTGGACGAACAAAGCGCCGAAGACATGCGGGCCAACCGCGGCGACTTCGGCCGCCCCGGTGTCGACAGCCCCTTCCGCGGCCGCACGCCGGCAGAGAACCTGGCCCGCCTGCGCGAGATGCGCGACGGCCAGCACGCCGACGGCGCCATGGTGCTGCGCGCCAAGATCGACATGGCCTCGCCCAACATCAACCTGCGCGACCCGACGCTGTACCGCATCAAGCATGCGGAACACCACGCGACCGGCAACAAGTGGTGCATCTACCCGATGTACACCTTCGCCCACCCCATCGAGGACGCGCTGGAACGCATCACGCACAGCATCTGCACGCTGGAGTTCGAGGATCAGCGCCCCTTCTACGACTGGCTGCTGGAGCACCTCGCCGACCTCGGCCTGCTGGCCCGCCCGCTGCCGCAGCAGATCGAATTCGGCCGTCTGAACCTGAACTACGTCGTCACCAGCAAGCGCAAGCTGCGCCAGTTGGTGGAAGAGAAGCATGTCAGCGGCTGGGACGACCCGCGCATGCCGACGCTGGTGGGCCTGCGCCGCCGCGGCTTCACGCCGGCCAGCGTGCGCGCCATGGTGGAGGCCACCGGCGCCAGCAAGCAGAACGCCTGGATCGACGACACCGTGCTCGACCAGGCCCTGCGCGCCGACCTGGAGCCGCAGGCGCCCCGCGCCTTCGCCGTGCTGCAGCCGCTGAAGTTGAAGCTGACGAACTACGCCGAGGTCTTTGGTTCCACCGACCACCGCGAGCCCTGCGAGACGGCCGCCCACCCGCACAAGCCGGAACTCGGCCAACGCAAGTTCTCGCTCGGCCCCGAGCTGTGGATCGAAGCGGAAGACTTCGTCGAAGTGCCACCCAAGGGCTACTTCCGCCTGTTCCCAGGCAACAAGGTGCGCCTGAAGGCCGGCTACATCATCGAATGCACCGGCGCCGAGAAGGACGCCGATGGCAAGGTCACGGCCGCGCTGGCCACCGTCATTCCCGACACCAAGAGCGGCACCCCGGGTGCGGACGCGGTCAAGGTCAAGGGCACCATCGGCTGGGTGGCTGCCCACGAAGCCGTGGCGGCCGAGGTGCGCCTGTACGAGCGCCTGTTCGCCGAACCGCAGCCCGATGCCGGCGGCCGGGACTTCCTGGAATTCGTCAACCCGAACTCGCTGCGAGTCGTGCAGGCCTTTGTCGAGCCCTCGCTCGCGAATGCGCCGTCAGATGCGCGCTGGCAGTTCGAGCGGCACGGCTACTTCGTCACTGACCGCGCCGACCACCGCGCGGACAAGCCCGTGTTCAACAAGATCACCGGGCTGAAGGACGGCTTCGCGAAGTAAGGCTCAGGCGGCCAGCAGGCTCGCCCCGCCGCCATCGCTGACGACGCGGTTGCGCCCGCCGCGCTTGGCGGCGTAGCTGCGCGCGTCGGCGAGCGCCTGCACGTCGGCCGCCTCGCTGCTGTGAGCCACGCCGATGCTGGCCGTGATGCGCAGCTCCAGTTCGCCGATGGGGATGCGCAGGGCCTCGATGGCCGCGCGCAGCTCGCCCGCCAGCGCGGCCGCGTCGGCTGCCGGCGTGTGCGGCAGCAGCACGCCGAATTCCTCGCCACCGATGCGGGCGACCGAATCCAGCTTGCGAAAACTCTTGGCCAGCAGCGCGCCCACGGCCTTCAGCACCGCGTCGCCGGCCGAGTGGCCATGGGTGTCGTTGACCTTCTTGAAGTGATCCAGGTCCAGCGCGATGACGGCATGGCCCTCGCCCCAGCGCTTGCCGCGCTCGCCCTCCAGCGCATTGGCCTGATCCCAGGCGCGGCGGTTCAGCAGGCCGGTCAGCGCGTCGGTGTGGGCCAGGCGCTGCAGCTCCGCCTTGGCCTGCTGCAGCTCGCGCTGCTTGCGGCGCAGCTCCAGCAAGGCCATGGCCTGCTGGGCGAGCTGCTCCAGCCAGTCGAGCTGGCGGTCGGTCAGGCGGCGCGGGATGGTGTCCAGCACGGCCAGCGTGCCAATGGGCGCGCCGCAGGAGGCGCACAGCGGCACGCCGCTGTACATGACGTAGCCCTTGTCGAGCGTCAGCGGCAGGTTGCGGGTGCGGGGGTCGTCGCGCAGGTCGACGATGTGCAGACCCTCGGGGCTGTCGATGACGAGGGAGCAATAGGCCTGCTCGCGGCTCATGTCGCCGCGCGGCAGGCCCACGGCGGCCTTGGTCCAGACACGGTCGTTCGCAATGAGATTGATAACGGCCACCGGGCTGCCGGTCAGCTCACTGGCCAGGCGGGCGATCAGGTCGAACTGGGGCTCGGCATCGGTGTCCAGGATGTCGTACTGGGACAGCGCAGCAAGCCGCCGGGCTTCGGGGCCGGGCGCGGCGGCCAGCGGCCGGGTGGGCGACGCCTCGCCGCGAAACCAGCGCAGCGTCGCCGACGTCGTGGGTGGGTGTTCAGGGAGCCGGGCAGTGGCGGACATGGCGTCATTCCTCGCAGCGATTCACGATGGCGGCATCTTGGGCCGCAGCCGCGCGCGCAAAAAGCCCGCCCGGCGCAATTCAGCGGTGCGCCAACAGCATCAATCGCGCGCGCCGCCGCAGCGCAGCACGATGGGCGTGGCGTATTCACGGCCGACGACGGCGCGTGCAAACAGGTAGTTGGCGCGCGCACGCTCGCTCAGCGTGTCGATGCGCACCCCGCCCTTCGCGTCGCAGGGGAAGGCCAGCGCTCGGCCGGCCTGGAACAGGGATTCGAACCGCAGTTCGTAGTCGTCGCACATCAGGGGCATGGGGCGTGAGTTCATGGTGCACCTCGTCTTGCTGGAAGACTAGGCGCCGCCCTGCCCCGTTGCGCGTGAAAAGGTCTCAGGCGAGGCCCTGGCCCCCCGCAGTTGGCTGCCCACGCGCCAAGATGTCACGCCTACGTTTCGTTACCGCAGCGGCGCGCGCAGCACGTCGATCTGATACGGCCTGTCGTTCATCTCGACGATGACCGGGTTGGGCACGTTCAGCGTCATCAGCCGGCGCTGGGCCAGGTTCAGCAACGCCAGCGAGGGCTGCAGATGCTGGCGCAGCAGGGCCTGCAGCGAACCGTCGGCAAAGGCCACCCGCAGGCCGCGGGCGATGCGCTCGATGGCGACCTGGTTGCCGGGGTGGGTGTAGATGTATTGCGGCAGGTCGTAGGCCAACAGCAGGCTGTCGTCCAGGGCCAGTCCCTTGGCGCCCATCAGGCCGGCATGGGCGCGCACCTCCTCGCCCACCTCCAGCACGCTGCGGCAGAACAGGTCGGCCCGGCCCAGGGCGACCATCTGGAACAGCGCCTCGTAGGTGCCGACCTCGGCCACCGTGAAGCCGTTGGCGCGCAGGATGTCGGCGTCCGCCCAGCCCCGGCCCTGCACATGGCGCAGCCGCGCGACGGCGCTGAGCGTGTCTGCTTCACGGACGATGGCGCGGTTCGGCGCGTGCGCGAAGCAGACGCGGTAGCGGTTCACGCCGAGGTGGATGGGGAACAACACCGGCACCAGGCCGGCGGCGCGGCCGGCATCGGGCCCGGTGACGAGCAGGAAATTGGGCACCGTCTGCTGGGCGGCCTCCAGCAGCGCGCGGCGCTTGTTCATCGGCGCGGAGAGCTGCAGCCGGTAGGCGCCGTCGCTGGCGCGGGTCTTGTCCAGCGCCAGCTGCACGGCGTCGCGGATGTAGGCGTTGCGCAGGTCGGTTTCGCTGTCGGGCGCACGCAGTGTCAGCGTCAGCTCCTGCGCGCGCGCCGGCCCAGCCGCCGCAGTCAGCAGCGCAGCCATCCCTTGGAGCAAACAGCGTCTGGGCAACATCGGCAGGACCTGGGCAGGTGGCCAATGTAGCTGCCACGCGCCGGCCGGGGAATGGCGGCTTCTCCCTAAGACTGCCAGTTAGGTCGGCAGCCGGGTGGCGCCTCAGTCGGTCAGGTCGGTCAACCTTCTGACCTTGACCTTGCGGCCCTTGAGCTTGCCCAGCGACAGGCGCCGCACGGCCTCCTGCGCGATGCCGCGCTCCACGGCCACATAGCTGTGGAAGTCGGTCACGTTGATCTTGCCGATCTGCGTGCCGGCAAAGCCAGCCTCGCCCGTCAGCGCGCCGAGGATGTCGCCGGGGCGGATCTTCTCCTTGCGGCCACCCAGGATCTGCAGCGTGTCCATCGCGGGCAACAGCGGGCCGCCGGGGGCGTCCTGCACGCTGTCCAGCGGCTGCCACTTGAACTCTTCGCCCTGCAGCAGCTCGATGCGGCCGATGCGGCCCATCTCGTCCAGGCTGGCCAGGCTGAGCGCCAGGCCCTCAGCCCCAGCGCGGCCGGTGCGGCCGATGCGGTGCACGTGCTGTTCCACGTCGGCGCTGATGTCCACGTTGATGACGCAGGCCAGGTTGGCAATGTCCAGCCCACGCGCGGCCACGTCGGTGGCCACCAGCACCGAGGCGCTGCGGTTGGCGAACTGGATCAGCACCTGGTCACGGTCGCGCTGCTCCAGGTCGCCGTGCAGGGCCAGCGCGATGAAGCCTTGCGCGGCCAGCACGGCCTCCAGGTCGCGGCACTGCTGCTTGGTGTTGCAGAAGGCGATGGTCGATTCGGGCCGGAAGGAGCGCAGCAGGCGCGGCACGGCGTCCAGGCGCTGGTCCTCGGTCACCTCGAAGGCGATCTGGCGGATGGTGGACGCGGCAGCACTCGTCGAGCCGGCCACCTTCACCGTCTGCGGCTCGCGCATGAACTTGGCGGCGATCTCGGTCACACCCTCGGGGAAGGTGGCGGAGAACAGCAGCGTCTGGCGCTTGGCCGGCGCACGCTTGGCGATGGCCTTGATGTCGTCCAGGAAGCCCATGTCCAGCATGCGGTCGGCCTCGTCCAGCACCAGCGTGTTCAGCGCGGACAGGTCCAGCGTGTCGCGCTCCAGGTGGTCGATGAGCCGACCCGGCGTACCCACAGCGATGTGGGCGCCGAAGGACAGGCTCTCGATCTGCGGCTTCATCGGGTTGCCGCCGCACAGGCTCAGCACCTTGATGTTGTCGGCCGCACGGGCCAGGCGGCGGATCTCCTGCGTGACCTGGTCGGCCAGCTCGCGGGTGGGGCAGAGCACCAGGGCCTGCACGCGCGATTGCGCGGCGTCCAGCCGGTGCAGCAGCGCGATGGCGAAGGCGGCCGTCTTGCCGCTGCCGGTCTGCGCCTCGCCGATGACATCCTTGCCCGCCAGGGCCAGCGGCAGGCTGGCGGCCTGGATGGGCGTCATCTGCGCGTAGCCGAGCTGGTCGAGGTTGGCCAGCATGGCGGGGCTGAGGGGCAGGCGGGAGAAAGCGGTATCGGTCATGCCCCGATTGTCGAGGGTGTGACTTCCTGCGCAGATTCAGGCCCCGGCGAGCACCGCCTTGCAATTGCTCACACCTCGTCGATAACGGCTCAATAGCATGCCCTCCGGCCCCCTAGCCGGCCTGCACCATGCCCACCGTTCCGCCCTCTTCCACCCCCGCTTCCTCTCCCCAGCGCCGCCTGCTGAGCGGTGCCGGCGGTGGCCGCAACAGCGGCACCCGTACCGCAGGCACCAAGGCCACCGAGGCCACCACCTTCACGGCCACCGTGCCGTTCAAGCGGCCGCAGGCCCAGGCCACGCCGGCCGCAGCCCCGCCCGCAGCGGCACTGCCACGCTGGGCCAAGGGTGTCGTCATCGGCGGCGTGCTGCTGGCCGTCGGCATGCCGGCCACGGTGCTGATGTCGCGCTCCATGCTCGTGCAGGAAGCCCTGGCCGAGCAGAGCAGCTCCAAGGCGGCCCTGGTCTGCACTGGCGGCGAAGGCCGCGCCGTGGACAGCTCCAGCCTCAGCGGCTGGCTGTTCGGTGGCTCCTATTTCAGCTGCGGCGACTGGGAGACACGCGAGGCACGCGTGCAGCGCGAGCGCGACCAGGCCCAGGCCAACTACATGGCCCGCGAGAAGGCGCGCCAGCAGTATTAATTCGCCAGCAGCCGCAGCGCTGCGGCCAGCTCGGTGTCCACGCCCGCGGCCACATCGGCCCAGCGCGGCCGCACGACGATGTCCGGCTGCACACCGGCATCCGGCGGTTCGCCCGGCGAGAAGTGGGCCAGCAGCGGAATATCCACCGCCACGCCCGACGCCGGCAGCGTGATCCAGGCCAGTTGCCCGCCGTTCAGCCCGCGCAGATTGCCGCCGGTGGGCTGGCCCAGCAGCGTGGCCGCGTGGCTGGCCTTGAGGTCGCGGGCGATCAGGTAGCCGGCCGAGCTGTTCTGCGGCCCGACAAGGGCGACGACCCTTCCCTGGAAAGGCCTCGCCACCGGCTCGACGACGCGCGGCGGGCTGTCGGGCAGGCGCCAATTTCCGGTCTGATTCGGGCCCTCGGTGCGCGTGACCTGGCCGGTGCGGTCGAAGAAGCTGTAGTCCCAGGTGTCCAGGTAGCGCGCCAGCACATAAGGCGCGCGCTCGTAGGCGGATTCACGCCGGCCGCCCGGCAGGGTGTGGGGTGCCGAGATCAGCTGCGCCAGCAGCGCGCGGCCCAGCGCGTCGTCGCCGCCCTCGTTGGCGCGCAGGTCGATGACGAGGCGGAGGATGCCGCGCGTGCGCAACTCGTCGAAGCTGCGGTCGAGAAAGGCGGGGGCATCGAAGCCGCCGCGCCAGAAAGTGAAGGTCGGCAGCGTCAGCACCGCGGTGCCGCCGTCGATCTGCAACCGCCAGGCCTGATCTGGCGCGCGCCAGCCGGCCGCCTGCAGCGCCTGCTCGCGCTCGGCGGAGGCCATGGCCGGCACCACCACCTCGCGGCCATCAGCCAGGCGCAGCCGCCAGCCGTCAGGCCCAGGCGGGAAGAGCAACGGGAACAGGCGCTGCATCGCACCGCCGTTGGCGTCGTCATCGAGCTGGGCCAGGCGCTTGCCGTCGCTGCTGCCGTCGGCGCGCAGATAGGGCAGCAACGCGGCGCTGATCTCGCCCGGCGTGCGGCCGTCGATGGCCAGCAGCTCGCTGCCGGCCGGCACCGCCGGGCCGGCGCTGGCCATGACGCGGATG
This sequence comes from Roseateles sp. GW821-FHT02E12, assembly GCF_059421665.1. Classification (NCBI taxonomy): domain Bacteria; kingdom Pseudomonadati; phylum Pseudomonadota; class Betaproteobacteria; order Burkholderiales; family Sphaerotilaceae; genus Roseateles; species Roseateles sp. GW821-FHT02E12. The sequence goes on along the minus strand of NZ_JBWKVK010000002.1, from coordinate 379,702 downwards.
CGCCCTTCAATGAACCGCAGCACCAGCGGCAGCGTCTGGCGGCCAAGCAAAGCCTGCACGGCTGGCGGCTGGTTGGACGGATTCGTCCAGGTGTGGCCGCAGCGCACGGCCGCCGCCAGGCGAGTGGCCAGCAGATAGAGCTGGGCGCGGCTGGCGCCGGTGGCCACCTGGCCTTGCGCGTCGGCAAAGCCGGCGTCGATCTGCGCCGGCGTGGCGTAGCGGTACAGGCCGGGGTGCAGTTCGACGAGGGCGCGCTTGAGGATGCGCAGGTCGCGCTGGGCCTGCTCGGCACTCAGCTCGGGCGCGGCCTGGGCCGTGGCGAAGGACAGAACGAGGGCCAGTGCGATGAGGAGGGATTTCATGCCCGCCAGCGTCGCCGCCGCGGCCGCGGCGCGCGAACCAGATCAGCGCAAGTGCCCGCCGAACCTCACATTTTCAGGATTTGGCACGTCGCCAGGCCGAGGGCGTCATGCCGGTCTGCGCCTTGAAGACGCGGTTGAAGCTGGTCTTGGAGCTGAAGCCGGCCTGCAAGGCCAGGTCCAGCAGCTCGTCGCTCGCGCCGGCCGCCAGCCGTTGCTGCACCCAGGCCACGCGCAAGCCGCCGATGACGTCGGCAAAGCCCAGGCCCAGGCCCTCGTTGAAGGCCCGCGACAGATAGCTGGTGTTGGTGCCCAGCCGGCGAGCCAGGCCGTCCAGGCTCAGCTCGGGGTCGCGGAACCAGCCTTCGGCCTCGGTACGCGCGCGCCAGGCCGCGCCCTGGGCGACCCAGTCCGGCGGGGCGCGCGGCGCTGGCGGCTCGGGAGCTGCCGTCTCGGGCTGCAGCGGGTGGCGCTGGCCGGCATGCCGCCAGGCCTCCAGGCCCAGCGCGAAGACCAGCAGGGTCAACGCGAGATACAGGCCGAAGCGGTCAAAGTAGTTCAGCCGCCAGATCGCAGTCGCCGCTTCGTAGGGCAGGCTGACGGCCAACAGCAGGCCCAAAGCGACCAGCGTGCCGGCCAGGCTGCTGTAGCGGTGCTCGTCGGCATTGCTGACATGCTGGGCCAGCCAGGCCTGGAAGTCGCGGTGCCGGCGCCAGGCCAGCGCCAGGTAGATCAGCAGCGAAGCCAGGCCGAGCCAGGTGAGCGCCGGGTCGATGAACGGCGCATGCACCGCGTCGTTCCAGCGGTCCTTCCACGCCAGCGGCTGGGCGAAACAGATCGAGAAATAGACCAGCACCAGCGCGGAGGGAAGCAGATGCCAGGCCCAACGGGAAGGCAGGCGCTCGCGGGTGCGTTGCTGCACGTGCAGCCACAGCAGCGGCCCGAAGGCCAGGCCGTGATCCAGCGGCGCGAAGCTCAACCAGGGGTAAGCGTCGTAGAAGCCTGCGTAGCCGATGACATAGGGCGTGAGCTTGAGCGCCATCACGACCAGCAAGGCAGCCACCCAGCGGTTGGCACGGCGCTGGCGCGGGTCGGCCAGAAGTGCCACGGCCACGACCAGCGCGAACACGGCGCCCAGGCCCAGCGTCGTGCTCCATGGGCCGAAGCGAATCATCCGCCGGCTCGTTTGATCGTCCAGCCTTCAGGCCGCGCCTTCAGCCAGGCCAGCACCTTGTCGAGATGGTCGCCCTGGATCTCGACGACGCCGTCTTTCACCGTGCCGCCGCTGCCGCAGGTCGCCTTGAGCTGCTTGCCCAAGGTCGTCAGCGCCGCGTCGTCCAGCGGCAGGCCCTTGATGACCGTCACACCCTTGCCCTTGCGCCCGGCCGTCTCGCGGCTGACGCGCACGATGCCGTCGCCCGCCGGGCGGACCTTGGCCTTGCAGACGCACTGCGCAACCGGCTGGCTGCAGCCGGGGCAGACCCGGCCAACATCGGTGGAATAGACCAGGCTCATGGCGCAGGCTTCAGATGCCGCTCGAAGAAGGCATCCATCGTGCGGTAGAGGTGCAGCCGCGCTGCACGACCGGCGATGCCATGGGCCTTGCCGGGGTAGATCTGCAGGTCGAAGGTCTTGCCGGCGGTCTGCAGGGCCTCCACGAGGCGCAGCGTGTGCTCGAACAGCACGTTGTCGTCGGCGGTGCCATGCACCAGCAGCAGGGGCTTGGACAGCAGCGAGGCGCGGGCCGGCAGGTTGGCGCTGGCATAGGTCGCCGCCTTTCCACCTTCGGGCATGCCGAGATAGCGCTCGGTATAGGCCGTGTCGTAAAGCGTCCAGTCCGTCACCGGCGCGACGGCCACCGCTGCGGCGAAAGGCGTGTCGGCGTCCAGCATCGCCCGCGCACCGAGGAAGCCGCCATAACTCCAGCCGAAGAAGCCGATGCGCGCCGCGTCCACGCCCGGCACGCGGCTGGGCAGCTGGCGCACGGCGGCGAAGAGGTCGGCCACCTCGACCTTGCCGAACGCGGCATGGTGGGCGCGCCTGAACTCGCGGTCGCGGTGCTCCATGCCGCGCGTGTCCAGCATCAGCACGCCATAGCCGCGCTGCTGCCAGTAGGCGATCAAGGGCATGTCGCGGCCCCAGCCCCAGCTGACCGTGGCGGCACCGGGGCCACCGTAGGCCAGCACGATGACGGGGTGCTTGCCCTCACGAGCACTCTGGGCTGCGAAGAAGAACGCGTTCAGCGGTGTGCGGCCGTCGGCGGCCGTCAGCTCCAGCGCGAGGGGCGTGTTGGTGAAGGCCTTGAGCGCCGGATCGGGCGCATCGCCGGCCAGTGCGATGGCATCGCCGCGGCCCAGCGAGCGCAGCTCCAGCCGCGGCGGCTGCCCCCAGGCGGCCTGGGTGACGAGCAGCCGGGTGCAGGCGCTGTCAGCCTTGGCGTCACGCCACTGGCGCTGGGCCGTGCCGGGTACGGCCTGGGCCTTGCCGCCGGCCAGCGGCACGAGGTAGAGGTCCTGGCTCTTGCCAAGATCGCCCGCGGCGGCGAAGACAACACCGCGATCACCCACGCAAACCGCATGCGCAACCGGCTCGGGCGCCTGAGTCAGCGGCGTGCGCGCGCCGCTGGCGCGGTCGATCAGCTGCAACTGGCGCCGCCCGGACGCCTCGCTGGACCAGAGCAGGCCACGCGGCGTTTCGATGAGGTCGTCGTGCACGTCGACCCAGGCAGCATCGGTCTCAACGGTGATGTCGCGGGGCGCGGCCTTGAATTCAGTGAGCGTGAGCCGCGTCTGGTCGCGCGTGAACCACTGCAGCCAGGGCGTGCCGTCAGCGAACCAGCCGGCGCGGCTGATGTACTCGGCCGTCGCAGGCAACGGCAGTGCGCGGCGCTGGCCCGTGGCCGCGTCGATGACGAAGGCCGTGACCTTGGCGTTGGCCTCGCCTGCGGCGGGGTAGCGCTGCGCCGTCATGGCCGTGCGGTCGGCAAAGATCTGGGCCCGCGTCTTGATGCCGACGCCGGACTCGTCCACACGCAGCGCCAACAGCGACTTGCCGTCCTTGGACCACCAGAAGCCGCGCTGGCGCCCCAGCTCCTCGGCGGCGATGAATTCCGCGAGGCCCCAGGTCAGCGTGTCGCTGCCATCCTCGGTCAGCTGGCGCGGCTTGGCGCCCGCGCCCAGCGGCAGCACGAAGAGATTGCCGTTCTGTGCGTAAGCCAGGCTCTGGCCATCGGGAGCGCAGCGGGGGTCGAGCTTGGGTGCGTCGGGCGTGCTCGTGAGGCGCTGCGCCTGCGGACCACCGGCCCCCAGGCGCACGAGGTAGAGGTCGCCGGACAGCGGGAACAGCAGCGCGCTGTCATCGCCGCCGCACCACTGGTAGCTGGTGATGCCGCGCTGGTTGATGCGCTGGCGCTCCAGCGCCATCTTCTCGGCCTCGCTGAGCTTCTGGGCGGCGCCGCCCAGCAGGTCGGCCGCGCTGACCAGCTTGCGCGGCTCGCCGCCGCTGCTCGGCTGGGCCCACAGCTCCAGCACTTCGCTGTCCGCGGCCGACGGGCGCAGGAAGCTCACCCACTGCCCACCGGGCGAGATCTCGGCCTGGCGGGGCAGGCGGCCAGCCAGGGGTGGGTCGGCGGTGAGGCGTTCGAGGGTGAGGGTCTGGGCCGAGGCAGCGCTTGTGACGCAGGCCGCGGCGAGCAGGGTGATGAGGATCTTCATCGCGACATGCTAGCCGCGCCGGGGCGCCGATTCAGGCCGGCACGGGCTCCCGCGCCAGCTCGAAGCCTTCGTCCAGCCAACCGGTGATGCCGCCGGCCATGATCTTCACGGGCCGGCCCAGGCGGGCCAGGCGCAGCGCGCCGCGGGCCGCGCCGTTGCAATGCGGGCCGGCGCAGTAGGTGACGAAGAGCGTGTCGGCCGGCCAGGCGGCCAGCTTGCTCTCGACGAGCTTGCCGTGTGGAAAGTGGATAGCGCCGGGCACGTGGCCGCGGGCGAACAGTTCGGCCGAGCGCACGTCGAGCAGCACGAAGTCGGCGCCGTGGGTCAGCGCGTCGTGCACGTCCCAGCAGTCCGCCTCGAAGGTGAACTCGGCGGCGAAATGGGCTTCGGCCAGATGGGCCGGCGCGGCGGGGATGGCGGTCACTTGAGAGGGCATGGTGGGCTCCGTTGAACAGACGCCGCCATGGTCACGGCGGCCGGCTCGCCGCACAATTGGCGCTCATGACGACTATCAACAAGATCACGCCAAACACCACCGGCCCTCTCGTCGTCGTGCCGGTGTACGACGGCCTGTGCACCTTCGAGTTCGCCATCGCGGCGGAGATCTTCGGCCTGACCCGGCCCGAAATGGGGCCGGGCTGGTACCGCTTCGCGAGCGCCGCCATCGAGCCCGGCCCGCTGTGCGCCCATGGCGGCCTGAGCGTGACGACCGACGGCGGGCCGGAGCTGATCGACCGCGCCGACCTCATCGTCATGGCCGGCTGGAAAGGCGCTGACGTGCCCGTGCCCGAGGCCTTCGCGAAGCGGCTGCACCAGGCCTGGCAGCGCGGCGCACGGCTGGCGTCGATCTGCTCGGGCGCCTTCGTGCTGGCCGCCACCGGCCTGCTCGACGGCCGCCGCGCCGCCACGCACTGGCGCTATGCCGAGAAGCTGCGAGCGCGCCACCCGGCCATCGAGGTCGACGCCGGCGTGCTCTACGTCGACGAGGACCGCGTGCTGACCTCGGCCGGCAGCGCGGCCGGCATCGACCTGATGCTGCACATCGTGCGCGGCGACTTCGGCGTGGAAGCGGCCAACAGCGTGGCGCGCCGCCTTGTCATGCCGGCCCACCGCAGCGGCGGCCAGGCCCAGTTCATCGAGCGGCCCGTGCCCGCGGACCGAAGCCACCGCCTGGCCGGCGTGCTGGAGCAGGTGCGCGCCGACCTGCGCGCGGCCTGGACGGTGGAGCGCATGGCCGAGGCCGCCGCCATGAGCCCGCGCACCTTCCTGCGCCGCTTCACCGAGGCCACGGGCCAGTCACCCGGCGACTGGCTGATCGCCGAGCGCGTGGCCGAGGCGCAGCGGTTGCTGGAGGCCAGCGCGCTCAGCGTGGAGCGCATCGCCGCCGAGGCGGGTTTTGGCAGCGTGCAGGCGCTGCGCCATCACTTCCAGGCCCGGCTGGGCCTGGCGCCGCGGGCCTACCGGGCGAGCTTCGGCAGCTAGCCGGGCGTGCCGCCGATGAAGCCCAGCGTCAGGCCGCCGACAAAGCAGACGACGCTGAACCAGGCGGTGATGGCCAGCTCGCGCCGCATGACCTGACCGTTCTTCAGCACGCCGGTCGACACGCGGAACTTCCAGCTCGGGATGGACCAGACAGCCACCAGATTGGCCAGCAAGCTCAGCAGCAGCAAGGCCACCGCGATGGCGAGCACGACGCCGTCCGGCGTCGAGAAACCGGGCTTGCTGCCAAACACCGTGATGACGACAAAGCTGCCGGTCACCAGCGACGAGAACCAGCTGTGAAAGGCACTGCGGTCGCGCAGCCACTCGACGACATGTGGGCGCGTCTCGTCATCGATGCGGCTGAGGTCGAGGGCGCGAACTTCGGACATGGCCGGTCGATCTTCGCCGGCTGCTTGCCCTACCGCAATGCTCTAGGACGCTGATCGCGCCAGCGCCACGGCCGCGTCGTCATCCAGACCACGCCCCTCGGCCTCCAGCGCCGCCGCGCGGTCGCGGCCCAGCAGGGCCTGGGCGGGCTCGACGGCGCCGGCCAGGATCTTCAGCTCCACCGGGTCCAGCGTCGTTTCAGCCTCGGTCCAGACTCGGCGCACATAGCCCGCCAGACGACAGGCCGCCTCGACACGCCGCTGCGTGACCAGCAGCGGCAGGATGCCCATCCAGGCCACATGGGTGCCGAAACGCCGCCCCACGGCCAGGGAGCGCGGCACCAGGGCTGCGGCCTCATCCAGCCGGCCCAGGCCGACCAGGGCTTCGACGAGCGCGTTCAGCACCCAGGGCAGGCTGCCGTTGTTGCCACTGCCATCGGCGTCCAGGCTGGCCAGCAAGGCCTGGGTGCGCTGGGCACCCTCCTCCAACCGGCCCAGGCGCACGAGGGTCAGGCAGATGTTGTTCTCGGCGATCAGCACGCGCGCCTGCATGCCCAGTTCGCGCGCCGCGAGCTGCTCGCGTTCCATGCAGGCCAGGTGCTCCGCGAGGTTGCCACGCAGCCGTTCGGCCACGGCCATGGCGTTGTTCACGCGAAAGCGCGTCATCGGCGAGTCGTCGCCCGCCGTCAGGGCCAGCAGCAGCGCACAGGCCTCGTCCAGCTCAGGCGAGCGGTTGGACTCCGAGAAGGCGCGCACCCAGTGCACGGCAGCGATCTGCAGCTCGGTCGCGTTGCCCAGCGGCCGCCACAGCGCCACGGCGCGGCGCGCCACCGGCACGGCGCGCACGTCGGCGCGAATGAGCAGCAGGTAGGACAGCATGGAGGTCCACAGCGCCAGCACCTGCGGCGGCAGGCCGTCGCCACGGGCGTCCATGGCGGGCTCCAGCGACAGCAGCCAGCCGGTGACCTCGTGGCGCCAGACGGTCAGCACCATGACGCGCGCCGCGCGGGCGCTGAGCTGGGCGGCCGTGGCGAGGTCGTGCTCGCGCGCCCACAGGAAGGCCTCGCGCACGTTCTCCATGTCGGCCAGCCAAAGCTGGGTGTCGTCGCTGGGCGCGATCAGCGCCAGCACGGCGGCCGCGTGGCGGCGCCGCGCCGAATGGTGGCCGGCTTCATCCAGCCGGGCAAGCGCATGGGCGCGCATGGTCTCCAGCAGCCGGTAGCGCGGCGGGTCGGAACCGTCCAGGGCGACGAGTGAGCGCTCCACCAGCGTCGCCAGGCCGTCCACCACGTCCCAGCGCGACACATGCTCGTCGCCGCTCAGCGTGACGGCCAGCTCCAGCGTGAAGCCGCCCGCAAACACGCCCAGGGCCTGGTAGAGCTGCTGCTCGGCCGGCTCCAGCAGGCCGTGGCTCCAGTCCAGCGCCTCCAGCAGGCTGCGGTGCCGGGCGGAGGAGTCGCGCCGGCCGCGCGACAGCAGCGCGAAGCGCTCGGCCAGCGCGTCGTGCACGGCCTGCAAGCCCATCAGCGGCACGCGCGCCGCGGCCAGCTCCAGCGCCAGCGGCAGGCCGTCCAGCTGCCGGCACAGCGCGGCCAGCAGAGGCAGGGCCTTGGGTGTCGCTTCAAAGCGGGCATCCATCGCGCGGATGCGCGCCACCAGCAGCGCCAGCGCGCCCTCGCATGCGTCGCCCTCGGCCACGGGCAGCGGCTCGACACGCAGCACGCGCTCGCCCGCCACGCCCAGCGCCAGCTGGCTGGTCACGAGCAGGCGCAGCCGGCCCTGCAGCGCGGTGGCCCAGCTGGCGCACGCGTCCACCAGATGCTCGGCGTTGTCCAGCACCAGCAGCGCGGGCTCGCCCTCGGGCAGCAGCTTGAGCACCTGGGCGACTGCATCGCCGCCGGCCAACTGGCCACCCAGCGCGCGGGTGATGGCTTCGGCGACCTGGCTGCCCAGCGTCAGCGGCGCCAGGTCCACCCAGGCGCCCTGCCCGGCCGCCACGCAAGCCAGGCTGCTCTTGCCCACGCCGGCCATGCCCACCAGCGTCACGCAGCGCGGGCCCGCGGCCAGCGCGTCGCGCAGCCGGGCCAGGTCGGTATCGCGGCCGAACAGCGTCTGCGCGGGGGTGACGCGGTCGGTCGGTTTGGGCGTCGCCGCGTCATGCAGCAGGGCCGTGAAGCGGTAGCCCCGCCCCGGCACGGTCGCGATGGCGTCCTCGCCCAGCAGCCGGCGCAGGCCGTTGACCTGCACGCGCAGGTTGCCCTCCTCGACGACAAGGCCGGGCCAGACCTTCTCGATCAACTCGCCCTTGGTGAACAGCTCGCCGGGGCGCGAAGCCAGCACGAACAGCAGGTCCAGCGCGCGGCCACCCAAAGGGCTGGGTGCGCCGTCCACCAGCAGCCGGTGCTCCGCCGGCCGCAGCTCGAACCGCCCACTCGTACCGAACCGCAGCACCGCTGGCGCCTCGTCCATCGCCACTCCCGTCCCTGGCCAAATCGCGCGCAGCTTAAGCCAGCCGGCACCGCCACGTTTAACAACGTTGAACACCCGTTAAAGGCCGCCAGCCCCGAACATTTGCTCACCCCACCCAAGGAGCCCGACATGACCGAACCCGAAGTCTCCGTACCCGCCGTCATGCGCAACTATCACGAGGTGCTGCGCAACGACCTCGCCAAGGTGCTGGCGCCGCTGGCCGAGGCCGGCGACCTGGCCCGCTTCGAGCCCGCTTGGGCCGACTACGTGGCCGCCATCGCCGTGCACGCGGCTATGGAGGACGGCGTGGAGGGTGCCGGCGGCGGCATCACGACCATGCTCGACCAGCTTTTCGACGGCGCCGTCAACGCCGCCCTGTTCCGCGCCGAGCACGACGACGAGCACGAGCTGCAGGCCGCGGTGACGCGCGCCATCCCGATGGGCGTGGGCGCCTTGCGCGACGCCTGGGCCGCCTACCGCGCATGCGCCGAAGCCCATCTGCTGCACGAGGAAGACATCATGATGCCGCTCGTCGCCCGCCTGCCCAAGGAGGACAAGGCGGCGTTGTTTGCGCAGTGGTGCGTGTCGGCCGGCATCGCCCACGGCGGCTTCGACCACCTCGTGGCCCATGGCGTGGCGTCGCTTGCCGCCTTCGGCAGCACCAAGAACACGCCGGCCGGTGCCACCCGCGTGTTCGTGCAAGCCCTCAAGGCTGTCTGTACGCCTCAGCAATGGGCTCGCTACCTGCCCATCGCGCGCAACGCGGCAGCGCCCACCGTGTGGGCGGCCGTGCTGGCCGAGGTGCCCAGCCTGGAAGCCGCATAGACCCTTTTCGAGCAAGCACATGCTCAACAGGCATTTGCTTCGTTCCTATCATTCACCCTCGCCCCCAAGCCACTCAAGGAGACCCACCATGTCCCTGCGCATCAACGACATCGCCCCCGACTTCACCGCCCAGACCACCCAGGGCACCGTCAAGTTCCATGACTGGATTGGCGACAGCTGGGCCATCCTGTTCTCGCACCCCAAGGACTTCACGCCGGTGTGCACGACCGAGCTGGGCTACATGGCCAAGATCGAGCCCGAGTTCACCAAGCGCAATGCCAAGCTGATCGGCCTGAGCGTCGACCCCGTGGACAACCACCACCGCTGGGCCGCCGACATCGAGGAGACCCAGGGCCACCTGCCCAAGTACCCCATGATCGGCGACCATGACCTCGCCGTCGCCAAGCTCTACAACATGCTGCCGGCCGACATCGAGGGCACGTCCGAGGGCCGCACCGCGGCCACCAACGCCACCGTGCGCTCGGTCTTCATCGTCGGCCCGGACAAGCGCATCAAGCTGATGCTGACCTACCCGATGACGACGGGCCGCAACTTCGACGAGATCCTGCGCGTGCTGGACAGCATGCAGCTGACCGCCAAGCACAAGGTCGCCACGCCGGTGAACTGGAAGCAGGGCGAGGACGTCATCATTGCCGGCTCGGTGTCCGACGAAGACGCCAAGACGCTGTTCCCGGCCGGCTGGAAGGCACCCAAGCCTTACCTGCGCATCACCAAGCAGCCGAGCTGAGCTCAGCTTGAACGACGCGGCTTCACCGCCGCGTCGCGTTCCCAGGGCGGCACGCCGCCGATCTTCTCGGTCATGAAGTCGACGAAGGCGGTCACGCGCGCCGGCACCAGCCGGCGCTGCGGCATCACGGCGTGGATGCCCGTCTCGGGCAGCTTGCAGTCGGGCAGCACGACGGCCAGCCGCCCCGCACGCAGGTCGTCGGCCACATGCCAGGTCGAATGGATGGCAATGCCCATGCCGGCCACGGCCGCGTCGCGCAACACCTCGCCCTGGCTGCTTTCCAGCAGGCCATCCACGCGCACGGCCACCTCACGGCCGCGCTTGTCCTTCATGCGCCACACATCCGCCCTGCCCTGGGTGCCGACGAGCACCAGGCAATCGTGCTCCGTCAGGTCCTCCGGCCGCGCGGGGCTGCCGCGCCGGCGCAGGTAGTCGGGCGCGGCGCACAGCACGCGGCGGTTGGCCGCCAGCCGGCGCGCGACGAGGCTGGAGTCCTCCATCGCGCCGATGCGCAAGGCCAGGTCGAACCCGGCCGTCACGAGGTCGTGCATCTGGTCTGACAGATCCACGCTGAGGCGCAGCTGTGGGTGGCGCCGCATGAACTCCGGCAGCAGCGGCGACACGTACTGGCGAGCGAACGTGGCTGAGGTGGTCAGCCGCAGCGTGCCGCTCACCTCGGTGCCCGCCTGGCGCAGGCCCGACATCAGCGTCTGCAGATCGTCCACCAACGGCCGGCCTTGCTCGGCCAGTGCCAGGCCCTCGGCCGTGGGCGTCAGGCTGCGCGTCGTGCGGTGAAAGAGCCGCACGCCCAGCGACTGCTCCAGCGCCCGCAACCGCTGGCTGGCCACGGCGACCGACAGGTCCAGCCGGCGCGCGGCGGCGCTGATCGAGCCGGCGTCGAACACGCGCAGGAACAGGTTCAGGTCATCGACACGGCTCATGCGCCAGGCCTCGTTATGAAGGAATCGTTGAAGGTGATTGAGCGGTTTGGTGGTTTTTACATCGAATACAAATCCCCAAACTGGCGGCCAGCTTCAATCACCCGAAAGACTTCCATCATGGCTACTGCCTCCACCCTGAGCGCGCCGGGCACCGCCCGCCGGCCCTGGGCCCTCTACGCGCTGACCGTCGGCGCCTTCGGCATCGGCACCACCGAGTTCGTCATCATGGGCTTGCTGCTGCAGCTGGCGGGCGACCTGCAGGTGAGCCTGGCCACGGCCGGCCTGCTGATCTCCGGCTATGCGCTGGGCGTGTTCGTCGGCGCGCCGCTACTCACCGCCGCCACCAGCCGCGTGCCGCGCAAGACCGCCCTGCTCGCGCTGATGGCCATCTTCACGCTGGGCAACCTGGCCTGCGCGGTGGCGCCCAACTACTGGGTGCTGATGGCGGCGCGCGTCATCACGTCGCTGGCACACGGCACCTTCTTCGGCGTGGGCGCCGTCGTTGCCACCAGCGTCGTACCCGCCGACCGCAAGGCCTCGGCCATCTCGACGATGTTCACGGGCCTGACGGTCGCCACGCTGCTGGGCGTGCCCGCCGGCGCCTGGCTGGGCCTTCACTACGGCTGGCGCTCGACCTTCTGGGCCGTCAGCGCCATCGGCCTGATCGCGATGGCCGTCATCGCCACCTTCGTGTCGGCCAAAGAGGCCGGCAGCGGCAGCGCCGTGTCGCTGCGCGAGGAGTTCAAGGTGCTCAAGCGCGTGCACGTGCTGCTGGGCCTCGCGGCCACGGTGCTGGGCTTTGCCGGCGTGTTCCTCGTCTTCACCTACGTGCAGCCGCTGTTGATGCGCGTCAGCGGCTTCGGCGAAGCCGGCGTGTCGGCCATCCTGCTGGTGTTCGGTGTGGGCATGATCATCGGCAACATCGTTGGCGGCCGGCTGGCCGACCGGGCACCGGTGCGAGCGCTGCTGGGGTCGCTCGCCGTGCTGGCCGGCGTGCTGGTACTGATGGGCTTTGCGATGCAGAGCCAACTGCTCGCAGTGCTGTTCATCGGCCTGCTGGGCGCGGCCGGCTTTGCCACCGTCGCGCCGCTGCAGCTGCGCGTGCTGAGCAAGGCGGAAGGCGCCGGCCAGAGCATGGCCTCTAGCCTCAACATCGCCGCGTTCAACCTCGGCAACGCGTTGGGTGCCTGGCTGGGCGGCGCGGTCATCGACCACGGCCCAGGCTTGGGCACCCTGCCCTGGGCCGCCGCGGCGCTGACCGTGGGCGGGCTGGCCGTGGCCTGGGTCAGCGTGCGGATGGAGGCGCGCGCCACGACGGCCAGCGCCACGGTAGCGGCAGCAGCCGCTAGCTGCGGCTGAGCATCAGAAGCTGTGGCGCACGCCCAGGGCCAGGCCGGTCTGGCCGTTGCCCGCAGCGGGGCCGTTGCCGGCAGCAGCGTTGGAGACACCCAGCGCCAGCGTGCCGTCGTTGTCGATGCGGCCAGCCGTGGCGTAGACCGCCGTGCGCTTGGACAGGCTGTAGACGCCTCGCACGGCGAACAGCGTGGCCTCGTTGGCGGTGCCTTTGTAGTCGAGCTTGAAGACCTGGGCGTCCACCGTGAAGGCTTGCGTGACGGGGTAGCTGGCGCCGAAGTACCAGAGCTGGCTCTTGGGCGTGGTGGCGCTGCCCTCGTTCTTGCGGTCGATTACGCCGGCGCCGAGCTTGACCTTGTCGAACTTGACCCAGCCGGCCACGGTGGAGCGGCGGTCGGTGAGCGCGCTGCTGGTGAGGGCCGCGAAGGCGCCGGTGCCGCCGCGGATCTCATCGACGGCGGCCGACACGCCCCAGGTGGGCGTGTCGTACTTGGCCAGCACGGACCACTGGCGGCAGGCCTTGGTGTCGGCACCGTTCTCGCCGGCGCAGTTGGTGCCCGAGGGGCTGGGGCCGGCGTTCACCGCATCACGGCCGAAGCTGTAGGTGGCGCCGACGGTCAGGCCGTTGAAGGTGCCACGGTAGGCGATGGCGTTGTCGACGCGTGAGTTGGGCAGGTAGCTGTCCAACGAGCCGGAGCCGAACATGGCCGGGCCGAGGATGTCAGCGTCCAGCTGCGACCAGAACAGCATGGAGTACTGGCGGCCCAGCGAGACGGTGCCCCAGCTGCCTTGCAGGCCGACGAAGACCTGCCGGCCCCAGGCGCGGCCGCCCTGGTTCAGCGTGCCGCTGTCGACACCCAGGCCCTGCTCCAGCGTGAACACGGCCTTGAGGCCGTCGCCCAGGTCTTCGGTGCCGCGAAAGCCCAGGCGCGACGGCGAGATGCCCCCGGTGAGGCCCGGCATGCGCGTGAGGCTGGCACCGGTGGCGCCGACGTTGCTGAGATGCTCGACGGCGCTGTCGAGGATGCCGTAGATGGTGACGTTGGTCTGGGCTTGGGCACTGGCGGCCAGGGCCAGTGCGGATAGCGCGAATGCGTGCTTGATCATGCGAATGTCTCCTCGTTGTGGTTGGTGGGTGGGGTCAAGAGGTCTTGGCCGGGTTCCAGTCCAGCGGCCCGGCCTGGGTGCCGGCGACGGAATAGAGGGCCTTGGTGTTGCGCGTGCGCTGGAAGGCTTCCAGCGTCTCGCCGCGCATGGCGGCGTAGATGTGGAGGTTGGACACGCCCACGACGGCGCCCAGCTTTTCCAGCATGAAGAAGATGGCGCCGTATTGGATGAGGCCGCGCCAGTCGCGCCGGCGCACGAGGTCGCGCTCGACCTCGGGCAGGCCGGCTTGCTCGAAGGTGGCCTCTTCATCCGCCAGGAAGGAGGCGCGGAACTCGGGCTCGACGAGGCCGTGCAGGAAGCGGTTCAGCCGGTAGCCCTGGACGCTGCGCTCCAGCGTGAACGGGTAGGTACCAAGCAGCTTCTCCGCGCCGCTCAGTTGCTCGGCCATGCGGGCGCGGTGGCGTTGCAGCACGGCTTGGGGCAGGGCCTGCTGCACGGGCTCGTAGATGGCCGTGGCGATGCCGGTCATGGACGGCAGGTAGTAGTCGCGGTGCAGGCAGGTCACCTGCGCCGCCAGCGCGCCGCGCATGACCAGCCACATGATGACCTCCGAGCCCTCGAAGCCGCCCAGCTCGGCGTACTCGGCATGCGTCATGTCGGCCAGCGCCTCGGGGTCGCTATCGAAGAGGTCGAGGAAGCGCGCATCCCACTCGGGGTTGTTGAAGCCGGCGCGCTCGCCGTGCACCTGGTGCGACAGGCCACCGGTGGCGACGATGGCGACGCGCAAGTCCTCGGGGTAGCTCTCGATGGCGCGGCGCAGCGCCTGGCCCAGCTTGTAGCAACGCCGTGCGCTCGGGATGGGGAACTGCAGCACGCCCATCTGCAACGGCACGAGCTGAACCGGCCATTGCGGCTCGTGCGGGCACATGACGGACAGCGGCGAGAAGCAGCCATGGTCCAGCCCACGGTCCTGGAAGAAGGACAGGTCGAACTCGTCCGTCATCAGCGAGCGGCCGATGTGAGCCGCCAGCGCCGGGTGGCCCTCGATGGCCGGCAGGTCACGCGCGCCGCCGCCCTCGTCGGCCACGGCCCAGCGTTCGCCCACGCCGAGGGCAAAGGCCGAGTAGTGGTCGAAGAAGAACGACGTGACGTGGTCGTTGTAGATCAGCAGCAAGACGTCGGGCTTGCGGTCCGCAATCCACTGCTGAACGGGCTCGAAGGCCTTGAAGATGGGGGCCCAGACCGGGTCGCTCTGCTTGTCACGATCGAAGGCGAAGCCGATCGTGGGGGTGTGGGAGGCGGCGATGCCGCCGATGATCTGGGCCATGTCGTGGACTGCTCGGTGCGGGGTTCAGGGGTTCGCGTCCAGCTTTGCCTTGATCCAGGCGAAGGCTTCCTGCACGTCGTAGTTGCCGCTGTGAGGCACGAGGTAGGGGAACTTGAAGCTCACGTCCTTGACCGACGAGTCGTTGCGAATCGCCTGGTAGAGCAGCGTCTGCATCGAGAACGCGGTGTCGCGGTCCACCATGCCGTGGCGCACATACCAGTAGGGCGCGCTGTCGGCCGCCGTGCCCAGGTAGGCCAGCGGGTTGATGAGCTTGATCTGCCGGGCCAGCGTGCTGGAGCTCAGCGCCATGTACTGCGCGAAGGTCAGGCCGGTGTCGTCGGTGCCGGTGTTGTCGCCCAACGCGGCGTTGTTGTTCCAGCTCCACTCGCTGAAGTTCATGTAGCGCACGTCTGCCGGGCCGAACAGGTTGGTCTCACCGCTGACGTTCCAGACACCGGTCGACGCGTTCTTGTTGCCGGTGACGCCAACGGCGTCAAAGGCCACGACGGTCTTGAGCGCCTGGTTGGCTGCAACGTACTTGACGAACTTGGCGTAGTCGATGCTCGTCACCGTGGCGCTGGTGCCCGTACCGCTGAGCGTGAGCCAGTCGTTGACAAGGGTCGCGCGGGTCGTCACGAAGTTGCCGCCCAGCGCCGGCACTGCCGTGCCCTTGGCGATCTGGCGCTCGATCTCGGCCTTCACCAGCGCCTGCGTGCTGTCGCGCAGGCCTTGCGCCGTCAGTGCCGAGCCGTCCTCGGCCTTCAGGCCCAGGCTGGCCACGTAGGCAGCGAACTTGGCTGCGATGGCCGCCGACGCGGCGGGCTGCAGGCCGGCCGTGTAGGCCACGCCGCCCAGCGCGCCGGTGTTGCTGTCGTTGCGCACGGCGCTGTACTCGTACTCGTAGCCGAGGTCGGCGTTGCCGAGGTTGTTGATGGGGCAGTACGCCACCGCCGCAAACACGTCGTCCTTGATCGTGCTGGTGGCGCTGGCCCCGGTGCCCTTGATGCCGGCGGCGCCGACGGCGTCCAGGTAGGGGATGTAGTCCGTGCTGTTGCCGCTGGCGGACACGGCCGCCGTGAGGCCGCCGCCGCCACTGGTGCCGGTGACGACGATGCGTTCGGCGGAGCCCGGCATCAGCGCGTCGTTCAGGCGCAGGTAGCGGATGGCGGCCTTGGCATCCACCACGGGCGCCGGCGCCTTGCCCATCCAACTGCCGTCTTCCGCCACGATGCCGCGGCTGCGGGTGCCCACGTTGATGAAGACATAGCCCGCCTTCAGCGCCGCGCCGACGTTGTCGGTGTCGGTGGTGCTGACGAACTTGGCGCCTTCGACGAGCGTCGTCGACACGGCGCTGGCCATCCAGCCCGCGTTGTTGACGAGGAAGTACAGCGCCGTCTTCTGGTCGCTGGCCTTGTCCTCCGGCACCGAGACGATCATGGTCTGGTAGACGTTGGCATCGGTCAGCGTGCTGTTCGCCTGCGTGAGCAGCGCCTTGACCGGCTTGGCCACGTAGACGATGCGGTACTGGCGAAGCTTCACGGCCACGCCGTCGACGGTGACGTTGACCGTCGTGTACTTGGTGGCGTCGAACTTCAGCGCCGTGTCTTCGGCGTCGGCCGGCTCCGGCGTGGGCACGACGGGCGTCGGCTCCACGGGTGCGGGGTTGCTGCCGCCGCAGGCGGCGAGCAGGCCTGAGGCGGCGAAGGCCGCGCAGGCGATGGCATGGGTCTTGAAGCGTTTGAGCATGGCTGTCTCCTCGGCCCTGGCGGGCCGTTTGTCGTTGTCGTCGGTCGTTGAGGTGTTCAGCGCGCCACGGCGTGCTTGGCGATCAGGGCCTTGGCGTCGTCGAGCAACTTGCCGCCTGCCAGGCCTTTGGCGTCCATGTCCTTGACCCAGTCGGCGGCCAGCTTGTTGCCGAGCTGCTTCCAGGTGGCGAGTTCGCTCGCCGGGATCACGTTGACTGAAGCCGGCGAGACGAGCTTCTTGCCCTCGTGGTCGGCCTGCAGGAAGGCCTTGCCGATCTGGCCCGACAGGGCCTGGCCGCTGTTGTTGTCGATGACCTTCTTCAGGTCGGCCGGCAACGACTCGTACTTGGCCTTGTTCATCGCGAAGATGAAGGTCGACGTGTAGAAGGCCGGCTCGGCGGGGTCGGTCTCGGAGTGGAACTTGGCGAGCTCCTGCAGTTTGACCGAGGGCACCACCTCGTAGGGCACGACGGCGCCGTCGATGACGCCCTTGGACAGCGCGTCACCCACCTGCGGCACCGGCATGCTGACGGGCGTGGCGCCCAGCATGGCGATGAACTTGTTGGTCATGCGGGTGGGGGCGCGCAGCTTCAGGCCGCGCAGGTGGGCCGCGCTCTTCACGGGCTTGCTGGCCATGTGGAAGACGCCGTCGCCATGCACATGGAAGGCCAGCGGCTTGACGTCCTTGAACTCGGCCTGGCCGTGCAGTTGCACGTAGTCCCACAGCGCCTTGCTGGTGGCCTCGGGGCTTTGCATCATGAAGGGCAGCTCGAAGGCTTCCACGGTGGGGAAGCGGCCGGCGGTGTAGCCGGGCAGCGTCCACACCACGTCGGCCACGCCGTCGCGCACCTGGTCGAACAGCTGCGGGGGCGTGCCGCCGAGCTGCATCGACGGGTAGAGCTGGCACTTCATCCGCTGGGCGGATTCCTTGGCGATCTTGTCGCACCAGGGCTGGATGAAGAGGGTGCTGGCGAAGGAGGTGGGCGGCAGGAAGAAGTGAACTTTCAGCGTGACCTCTTGGGCCTGCGCGGGCAATGCAGCGGCTGCAACCAGGCCGCATGCGGCCAGGAAGTGGAATTTCATGGTGTCTCCTAGGTTCTCGGTCTTAGGTCAGCAGGTGCACGAGCCAGAGGGCCGTGGCGGGGAACGCGATCAGCAGCGCAAGGCGCAGGCCGTCGGTGATGAGGAAGGGCACGACGCCCTTGTAGGTCTCGACCATGGGCACATCGCGCGCCAGGCCGTTCATGATGTAAACGTTGAGCCCCACGGGCGGAAAGATCATGCCGATCTCGCACACCGTCAGGATCAGGATGCCGAACCACAGCGCCTTGTCAGCCACGCCGAGGCCGAAGAAGTCCATGCCCATGATGACGGGGAAGAGCGTCGGCACGGTGAGCAGGATCATGCTCATCTCGTCCATCACGCAGCCGAGCACGATGTAGAACACCATCACGCCGGCCATCACGAGCAGCGGTGAGATCTGCAGGTGGCCCACCAGGTCGGCCAGCTGCGCGGGCAGCTGCGACAGGGCCAGCGCCGCGTTGATCATGTCGGCGCCAATGAAGATCAGGAAGATCATGCCGCTGGTCTGCGCCGTGGTGCGCACGGCGGCGACGAACTTGCCCGCATCCATCTCGCGGCGCAGCAGCGTGATGGCGCAGGTCATCACATTGCCGATGGCCGCGCCCTCCGTCGCCGTGAACAGGCCGCCGTAGATACCGCCGAACACGACCGCGAAGATCGCGACGATGGGCCAGACCTTGAGCGCGGCGCCGACGACTTCGGCGCGCGGCGCGGCCTTGGCGGCGGGCGCGTCCTGCGGGTTGATGCGCACCATGACGGCGATGGCTGCGATGTAACCCAGGGCCGCGATCAGCGCCGGCACATAGGCCGCGAGGAACATCTTGGTGATGTTCTGCTCGGTCAGGATGGCGTAGACCATCAGCGTGACCGACGGCGGCAGCAGCACGCCCATCGTGCCGCCCGTGGCCAGCGCCGCGGTGGCCAGGCGGCCCGAGTAGCCGATGCGGCGCATCTGCGGGTAGGCGACTTGCGCGATGGTGGCGGTGGTGGCGACCGTGGAGCCCGAGATCGAGCCGAAGGCCGCGCAGGCCAGCACCCCGGCCATGGCCATGCCGCCACGGAAGCGCCCGAGCAACGCGTTGGCAAAGTCGAACAACGCCTTGGACAGCCCGCCCTGCACCGCCACCGCGCCCATCAGCATGAAGAGCGGGATGACCGACAGGTCGTAGACCGACACGCGGCCGTAGACGGCGCCCTTGAGATGGGCCAGCAAGGGGTCGAAGCCCGACAGGAAGATGTAGCCGACGGCGCCGGGCACGAACATCGCGATGGCGATGGGCACGCGCACGGCCATCAGCACCAGCATGGCGCCGAACATGGAGAGGCCAATGGACATCGTGGTCATGCCGGCACCTCCGCACGAAGCAGCTGCGCCGTCTGCACGGCACCGATGACGACGCACAGCGCGAGGCCGGGGAGCATCAACACATAGGGCATCCACAGCGGCAGGTCCATCAACATGGAGCGCTCCTGCGACTGGTACATCGACACGCCACCGGCGGCCACGCGCCAGGTGACCAGCGCCAGCACGGCCGTGTAGAGCAGCGTGCCGAAGGCGTCCATCAACCGCTGCGCACCGGCGCTGGTGCCGGTGGTGAAGAAGTCCACGATGATGTTGGCGCGGCGGAACTGCGTGTAGGGCAGGAAGCTCGCCACGACGACGGCGCCGCCGAGCTGCACCAGCTCGACGTCACCCAGGATGGGGTGGGATAAAAAGGCTCGGCCGATGACGCTGCAGGTCGTCATCAGCGCAACGGCGCTGAGCACCAGCGCGCCGATGGCGGCGCTCACGTCGCAAAGCTGTTCCAGGCGGCGCATCAACGGCGGCGCGCCGGGGTCATGTGAATCCAACGAAGTCTCCTCGCGTGGCCGCTGCGATGGCGGCAATCTCTCTGGTGTGAACTTGATCCAGGTCAAGTTGCGGCGCAGTCTAGGAATCGGGTCCTGTCGCCAAAAGATGCTGCGGGAGGGGTCGCGATAACCGCTGGTTATCATCAAACGATGAAGTTAACAAACCTGCGCGCGCTGGTGGCCGCCATCGAGCAGGGCAGCCTGCGCGCTGCAGCGCGGCAGATCGGCGTGTCGCAGCCGGCGCTGACCAAGATGATTCGCGAGCTGGAACGCGAGCTGGCGACGCTGCTGCTGCTGCGCTCAACGACCGGCGTTCTGGCCACAGCGCAGGGCATGGTTCTCTATGAAAGAGCCATCGCCGCCGACCGCGAGCTGACGCAGGCGGTTGACCAGATCCAGCAGCTCGGCGGCCGCATGACGGGCACGCTGTCGATCGGCGCGGTGCCGCTGGCCGTGATGCTTTTGGTGCCCGAAACGCTGCGCACTTTCGGCCGCGAATTCCCCGACATCCAGCTGCGCATCAGTGAAGAGCTTTACATCGCGCAACTGACGCGGCTGCGTAAAGGCGAGGTCGACATCGCGCTGGGCCCGCTGCCCGAGCACCTGCCGGCGGGCGAGTTCGCCGTCGAGACGCTGATGCCCATCGACATGGTCATCGTCGTGCGCAAGGGCAACCCGGCGGCGCGGGCGCAGCGGCTGGCGGACTTGGCCGACCTGCCCTGGGTCTACACCGGCGCCACGGCCGACGCCGGCTACGCCAAGACGCTGTACGAGAGCCACGGCATGAAGCCGCCGCCGGCCGGCGCCATCGTCAACTCGACACTGGGCCTGCTGTCCATCGTCGCCAGCGGCAACTGCATCGGCCTGCTGCCGCGCCAGATCGCGACGCACCCGTTCGCGAGCCAGCACCTGGAGATCGTGCCCGTGGAAGAAGGCGCGCTGAACCTGACGCTGGTGGCCCTGGCCCGCACGGACACGGCTGTGAAGCCCAGCGTGCGCCACTTCCTGGCCCACCTGCACCGCGCTGCCCACCACCTGACGACGGGCGCAACGGGCTGAACGACTGCGCTGCGCTCATGCCGGGAACGAATAGCAGCTAGTGCCGGTTAGAACTTGTTGAGTTGGGGGCGGCTCCGAAGAATGCGCGCAGCGCAGGCCGAGGGCAAAGCCGGCGCTGCCCAAAACGAAAACCCGCGAGGAGACCGCCAGATGAGCATGGAAAACCCAAAGCCGCGTCGAAGCGCGATGGCCCGTCTGGCAATGCTGCTGCTGGCGAGCGCCGCGGTGGCGACACCGGCGTGGGCGACGGACTTTCCGACCAAGCCCGTGCGCATCCTCACGCCCTTCCCCGCCGGCTCAGGCCCCGAGGCCGTGCTGCGCGTGCTGGCCGAAAAGCTGCAGCGCCGCTGGGGCAAGCCGGTCATCGTCGAGAACAAGCCGGGCGCCAATGGCTTCCTGGCCATCGACGCCTTCAAGCGCGGTGCGACGGACGGCACCGACCTGATCCAGCTGGACAACGTCCACCTCGTCGCCTACCCCCACCTGTTCAAGAAGCTGCCCTACGACCCGGTGAAGGACTTCGAGCCCGTGGCGCCGCTGTTCCGCACCTACTTCTTCGTCGCGGTCGCGGCCAACAGCCCGTACAAGACCGTGGGCGACATCCTGGCCGATGCCAAGGCCCATCCCGGCGAGTTGAACTACGGCTCCTGGTCGGTCGGCAACCCGGTACACCTGGGCTCAGCGCTGCTGGAAGCCATGAGCGGCACGCAGATGCAGCACGTGGTCTACAAGGAGACGTCGCTGCTCTACACCGGCGTGGCCAACGGCGAGCTGCGCTGGGCGCTGGGCTCGCTGGCCACGGCCGGCCCGCTGTACCGAGCCGGCAAGCTGCGCTTCATCGCCGTCACGGCGCCGCAACGGCACAGCGCCTTCCCGGATGTGCCCACGGTGGCCGAGTCTCGGGGCCCGGCCGGCTACGAGATGACCGGCTGGACCACCATCGCCGCGCCCAAGGGCCTGCCCAAGGACGTGGCCGACAAGATCAACCAGGACATCGCGGCCTCGCTCGCCGAGCCGGACATGAAGGAGCGCTACGCGACCTTCGGCTACGAGCCCTTCCCGACGACGCGCGACCAGTTCACCGCCTTCATCGCGGCGGAGTCGGCCAAGTACGCCGACGTGATCAAGCGGGCAAAAGTGGCGCTGGATTGAGCCCGGCAAACAGCCGCGCCGCCAGCTCGTCCGCCGCGTTGACGGTGCGCAGCTCGGCGTAAGCCGCGTCGGCCTCGGGGTAGGCGCGCTTCAGGTAGTGCAGCCACTGCTTGAGCCGCCCGCCCTGGTGCTTGGCGGCGACGTGGCCGCGGACCTGGTCGAAGAAGACCTGCATCAGCGGCAGCAGTTGGCTCCAAGGCAGCAGCGTGCTGCTCTGGCCGGCCACGCGCAACGCCAGGCCAGGGTCCGCCACCATGCCGCGGCCCAGCATCAGGTGCTCGCAGCCGCTGCGCTCAAGCGCCAGCTGGGCGTGCTCCACCGTCCATATCTCGCCGTTGGCAATGATGGTGATGGGCACGGCTTCGCGCACGGCGGCGATGCGCTCCCAGTAAGCCGGCGGCTTGTAGCCATCGGCCTTGGTGCGGGCGTGGACGACGATCTCCTGCGCGCCGGCCGCATGGATCGCGCGGGCAACGTCCAGCGTGCGGCTGTCGTCCATGTAGCCCAGGCGCATCTTGGCCGACACCATCACGTCCATCGGCACCGCGCGGCGCACGGCCGAAACAATCTCGTGGATCAGCTCGGGCTCGTCCAGCAGCACCGCGCCGCCGCGGTGGCGGTTCACGCACTTGGCCGGGCAGCCGAAGTTCAGGTCGATGCCCTCGGGTTTCAGCTCGGCCAGGCGCGCGGCGTTCTCGGCCAGGCAGGTCACGTCCGACCCAAGCAGCTGCGGATGCACCGGCACGCCGGCCGCCGTGCGGCCACCGTTCTTCAGCTCCGGCACGATGCGCGTGAACACGCGGCTGGGCAGCAACTGGTCGGTCACACGGATGAACTCGCTGACGCAACGGTCCACGCCGCCCACGCGAGTGAGCACGTCACGCAGGATGTGGTCCAGCAGGCCTTCCATGGGCGCGAGAAGAATCACTTGGATTCCTCCATGTTCATCAGGTAGAGCCGCAGATCGAACTCCAGCTGGAAGTAGTCCGGCTCCATGTGCTCGCACAACTTGTAGAAGGGCTTGTTGTGCTCCAGCTCGCGCAGATGCGCCAGCTCGTGCACGACGATCATGCGCAGCAGCGCGGCCGGCGCCTCCTTGAACAGCGTGGCCACGCGGATCTCGCGGCGCATCTTCAGCTTGCTGCCCTGCACCTGGGTGCGGCGGGTGTGCGTGCCGAGCGCGTGCTGCAGCACGCGCAGCTTGGCGTCGTAGTTGACCGAGTTCAGCGGCTCGGCGTTGCGCAGGTGGCGCGCCTTCAGCGCCTGCACGTAGTCGAACAGCGCGCCGTCGCTGCGCACCTCGTGGCGCTCGGGCAGGCGGCGGGCGAGGTGGTCGCCCAGGCGGCCGTCCAGGCGCAGCTGTTCAGCCTGGGCGATCAGTTCGGGCGGGTAGCCAGCAAGGTAGCGGGCGGCGGTGCTGGGGCTGGCAAGATGGGGCGATGTCATCAGAGAGATTCAAGGTGCGGCTGGAGCCGCAGGGCGCCATTTTCGACTGTGCGCCGGACCAGCCCTTGCTGCTGGCCGGCCTGGCCGCCGGCATCGCCCTGCCCTGGTCCTGCCGCAACGGCAGTTGCCGCACCTGCATCTCGCACCTTGTGGAGGGCCGCGTCGAGCACCGCATCCCCTGGCCGGGCCTGTCGGCTGAGGAAAAGGCCGAGGGGCTGATCCTGCCCTGCGTGGCCGAGCCGCGCAGCGATGTGACGCTGCGGCGGCCCTGAGCCTCAGCGCCTCACTTGCGCGGCATCACCAGCGTCTGGCCGCCCTGGGTCAGCGTGATCGAGCCGGCCTTGGCTTCCTCGGCGCCGAAGTCGAGCTGGGCGCCGACTTGTGGCACAAGAAGCTGGCGCGGCGTGGCGGCCATCAGTTCGAAAGTCGGCTGGCCCGGCGCCTGGCCCAGCAGGCGGCCCTTGTCGTCGACGAAGACCTTGATGGAGAACTGCGGCGAGCTGTACTCACCCACCAGGGCCTGCATCTGCGGCGCGCTCAGCGTGATGAAGGCCCGCTCGGGCGGCAGCTCGCCGCTGAGCGCCCAGCGTTCGCCAGCGCTCTCGCCGTTGTTGAAGACGCGCAGCGCCGTGACCTTGCCGTCCGCGCCGCGCTCGAGCTGCAGTTCGTTCAGAGAGTCCTTGAAGACGAAGCGGTCCTGACCCAGCGGCACCAGCGTGGCGATGCCGCTGCCGGTGCGCTGGCTCTGCAGCACGCCATCCTTCACGCGCAGCGTGCGGGTCTGCTTGTCCTCGCGGGCGTAGAGGCCTTCGGCGCTCTTGAGCTGGTCGGCCGGCACGGCCTGGGCCTTGTGCTCGGCATAAGGCTCACCGATGGCGAAAGCCGCGAGCTTGCGCGCCACCAGGTCCATCGAAAAGCCCGGGGCGTCGCTGTTGCGCAGGATGACGACCGTCGTCTGGCTGCCGGGCAGGTAGTTCAACGTCGACACGAAGCCGTGGATGCCGCCGCCGTGGGCCAGCATGGCGTGGTCACGCGTCTTGCCGGTCGTGATGCCGAAGCCATAGCTTTGCGGCTTGGCGGGGCCTTCCGGCGTCGTCATGCGCTCGTAGCTGGCCTTGCTGATGAGCTTGCCGCCATGCAGCGCCTGGTTCCAGCGCCACAGGCCCTCGGTGTTGGCGATCAAAGCGCCGGCTGCGTGCGGCTGGGTCATGCTGAGCAAGCCCGCCGGCGCCACCTGGCCCTGGCCGTTCATCGTGTAGCCCCGGGCCATGCCCTTGAAGAGCTGGTCGCCAGCCTCGAAGTGCACGCTGCCGATCTGCGCGGGCTTGAGCAGCGCCTCGTCCAGCGCCTGGTGCCAGCTCTTGCCCGAGATAGCCTCGACGACGGCACCGAGCAGCACGTAGCCGGAGTTGTTGTAGGCCCATTTCTCGCCGGGCGCGAAGTCCGCCGGCAGGTCCTTGAACTCCTTGATCAGCTCGGCCGTGCTCAGGTCGCGCCGCACCGGGTTGAGCATGTAGCCGGGGATGCCGGTGTAGCTCTTCACGCCCGATGTGTGGTTGAGCAGTTGCAGCAGCGTGATGTTGGCGCCGTTGGGATAGTCGGGCAGGAACTTGGACAGCGGGTCGTCGAAGCGGGCCTTGCCCTCGTCGATCTGCCTGAGCAGCGTGGCGGCGGCGAACTGCTTGGTGACAGAGCCGATGCGCAGCAGGTTGTCGGGCTGCATGGGCACGCCCAGCTCGACGTTGGCCAGGCCGCGCGCGCCCTTGTAGAGCAGCTGGTCGCCGCGTGCGACCAGCACCGTGATGCCGGGGCCGTCGCGGCTCAGCTTCTGCTCATCGAGCAGCCGGTTGGCGTAGGTGGCCATGGCTGCGGGCGTGGCAGGCTGGCCGGCGTGCGCCCCACCGATCAACAGCAACAGCAAGACGGCGACCGGGACTTTTTGATTGCTCATGCGTTCTTCTTCCACAGACTGGGGGTTTGGGCGGTGCAGCATCGCGGCAAGTTTGCGTTGCGGCAAATGTGCCTGCGACAGGCTGCATGAATGAAGGCATGAGCCGCACGGCGCCGGGATAATCCCGCCCATGCACCGCACCATCTTCACGACCCCGGTCGTCAGCACCTTGTTGCGGGGCCTGTCCGTCGCCTGGCTCAAGCTCGCGGGCTGGACGGTGCAGGGCGAGCTGCTGCCCGAAGCGCGCAAGAGCGTCTTCATCGCCGCGCCTCACACCAGCAACTGGGACCTGCCCTACACGCTGTTCACCGCCTTCGCGCTGCGCCTCACGCCCTACTGGATGGGCAAGTCGTCGATCTTCAGGTTCCCGTTCGGCGGGCTGATGCGCTGGCTGGGTGGCATCCCGGTGGACCGCAGCAAGTCGAGCAATCTCGTCGCCGCGTCGGCCGAGGCCCTGTTGGCCGCCGATGGCCCGGTGCAGCTCATCGTGCCGCCCGAGGGCACGCGCAGCAAGACCATCTACTGGAAGACGGGCTTCTACTGGATCGCCGTCACGGCCAAGCTGCCCATCGTCATGGCCCACATGGACTACCCACGCAAGCTGGTGGGCCTGGGGCCGTTGTTCCGCCCGACCGGCAACGTCGAGGCCGACATGGTCGAGATCAAGCGCTACTACGCCCAGTTCAAGGGCAAGAACTCAGACCAGTTCACGCACGAATAGACAAGCCCCTCGCCCAGTCTCGCGCCGCTGAACGCGGACGAGCCCGGTCGGTCCCCCGAGGGGACGGCGATGCTCACGGCATCAAGCCGCGAGCACATCGCCAGACGGGCCGGCTTGGGAGCGGCCCGGCACTCGGCCCGAATACCGAAACTACCTACTTCGCACGGTGCAGCCAATGCCAACCAACCTGTCCAAAGACCCGCTGCACGGCCTCACGCTGGAGGCCATCGTGACCGCGCTGGTCGAGCACTTCGGCTGGGCCGAACTGGGCCAGCGCATCGCCATCAAGTGCTTCCAGATCGACCCCAGCGTGGCGTCGAGCCTGAAGTTCCTGCGCAAGACGCCGTGGGCGCGCGCCAAGGTGGAGAGCCTCTACCTGTTCATGCGGCGCGAGCAGGCGCGCGCCACTCGGCCTGCGAACTAGCCGCCCGCATTTCGGGCCGAGCGCCGGGCCGCTCCCAAGCCGGCCCATCTGGCGACGTGCTTGCCGGTCAATCCGGCAAGCATCGCCGTCCCCTCGGGGGACCGACCAGGCTCGCCCGCGTTCAGCGCGGCGAGCCTGGGCGAGGGGTCAACGAGGCTCCGGCAACTCGATCTTCACTTCGAGCACTTCCAGGTCGCCCTGGCGCTCCATGTGGACCTTGATGTCTTCGGGGTTGATCGACACGTATTTGCTGATGACGGCCACCAGCTCCCGCTGCAGTTGCGGCAGGTAGTCGGGGCTGCTGCTGCGGCCGTTGCGCTCATGCGCGAGGATGAGCTGCAGCCGCTCCTTGGCGACGCTGGCCGAGCTCTTCTTTTCGCCGAGGAAGAAGTTCAGGAATCCCATCGCGTGGCTCCCTTCACTTCGCGCCGAAGACGCGCTTGAACCAGTTCGGCTTCACGGCCTCGGTGAAGCGCATCGGCTTGTCTTCGCCCAGGAAACGCGCAACGACGTCCTTGTAGGCTTCGGCCACGTCGGTCTCGGCGAGGTGGATGGCCGGCGTGCCCTGGTTGGACGCCTGCAGCACGCTCTCGCTCTCGGGGATGACACCGATCAGCGGCGTGCGCAGGATCTCGTGGATGTCGTCCAGGCTCAGCATCTGGCCGCCCTCGACCCGGTTCGGGTTGTAGCGGGTGATGAGCAGATGCTCCTTGACCGGGTCGCCGCCTTCGATGGCGCGCTTGGTCTTGCTGGAGAGCATGCCCAGGATGCGGTCGCTGTCGCGCACCGAGGAGACCTCGGGGTTGGTCACCACCAGCGCCTCATCGGCGTAGTGCATGGCCATCAGCGCGCCGGTCTCGATGCCGGCCGGCGAGTCGCAGACGATGTAGTCGAACTCCATCGCCTTCAGCTCGTTGAGCACGCGCTCCACGCCTTCCTGCTTCAGCGCGTCCTTGTCGCGCGTCTGCGAGGCGGCCAGGATGTAGAGCTTGTCGAGCTGCTTATCCTTGATCAGCGCCTGCGTCAGCTTGATCTCTTCGTTGACGACGTTGATCAGGTCGTAGACGACGCGGCGCTCGACGCCCATGATGAGGTCGAGGTTGCGCAGGCCGACGTCGAAGTCGATGACGCAGGTCTTGTGGCCGCGCATCGCGAGGCCGGTGGCGAAGCTCGCGCTGGTGGTGGTCTTGCCGACCCCGCCCTTGCCGGAGGTGACGACGACGATCTTGGTCATCTGGAGCTTTCCTGTTCGTTCAGTTCAATCGGGTGTTCAGAAGGCGAGCGGCTGCATCAGCAGCTTCTCGCCATCCAGCAAGACCTGGGCCGGCTTGCCCGCCACGTCGGCCGGCAGCGGGTTCTCGGCGGTGCGGTAGATGCCGGCAATCGACACCAGCTCCGCCTCCAGGCTGTGGGCGTAGATGCGCGCCGTCGTGTCGCCACGTGCGCCGGCAATGGCCTTGCCGCGCAGCGGTGCGTAGACATGCACGCTGCCGTCGGCGATGACCTCGGCGCCGTGGTTCACGAGGGCCAGCACGACGAGGTCGCCGCCCTTGGCATAGATGCGCTGGCCGGAGCGCAGCGGCTTGTCGATGACCATGGTCGGCGCCGGCGCGGCAGGCCTCTCGATGATCTTCTCGACGACGACCTCGCGCACCACTTCGCGCACGGTCTCGGCCGGCGCGATTGCCGCGGTGGCCGCAGTAGCCGGCTCATCGGCCGCATCGGCCAAGCCCAGCTCAAGAGCCAGCGCCAGTTCCTCGGCCGTCGCACCCGCCACGGCCACCGGCTGCAACTGGCTGGCGCGCAGCAGCTCGACGATGGCACGCAGGTCGACGGGCGCGGGGCCGTCCAGCGCGAGTGGCGCCTGGCCTTCGGCGGGTGCTGCCGCTGACGCGGCGGCGCGCGGCACCAAGCTCAGGTCGATGACGACAGGCTCGTGCTCGAAACCTCCGGCGCCGGCGCGCTGGGCCCAGTCAGCGGCGATCTCGGTCATGTCGGCGCTGTGCAGCACCAGGCCAAGCAAGCTGAAGCGGCGCGATTTCAGTTCGAAAGTGCTGGTGCGTGAAGCGCCCTTGCGCCCGCCGCTCTCCCTCGTCAAATCCGCCATTCGACCCTCATCTTGCGCCCCATCTGCCCACCGCCGCCGCTTGGAAAGGGCGCGAGTTTAGCCGCCACCCTCAAGCAGCCTGTTGGGGACAGCCCCCAGCCGCACCGCCTCAAAAACGGGCATTGCAGCGCCAACGGTGGCCGATCAAGCACTTAGCGTCGATGCAGGCCTCCGGCCCACAGACTTGTCCACAGATGACGGGGACAACTGCAACCGCGATGTCATCCAGACCCGTGACATCCGCACGCCGCGCCTTGACTTATCCCCAAATCTGGCAAGCGTCAAGCCTTTTGGACCCTGAGCGGCGGCAACGCTTCCACAACTCAGGGCATAAGGCTAAGTGATTGATTCATATAGGCCGGTTGCCGGTGCTCAAAAATTCAGCAACCTAAGCCGAACCGCATCACACAAGGGCTTGGCTGCGATGGAGGCAGGTTTTCCACAAAGTTTTCCACAGCATCGGTGGATAGGTTGCGGAAGTGTTACGGATCAGTGACTTAGGCGTGGTCCTTGAGGCGCTCTGTAGCTTTCGGTGCCAAGTGCGGCGAGGTGCCGCCGAAGCTCGCGGGTTACATTGGACGTTGCCCGCGCGTGCGGGCGCTTGCAGGAGACCGCACTTGGCCACACCGAATTACAGCTACGAAAAACGCCAGCGCGAACTGGCCAAGAAACGCAAGGCCGAAGAAAAGCGCCAGCGCAAGCTGAGTGGCAAGCCGGACGACGGCAGCTCCCCCGATGAAGCGTCCGCCGATGGCGAGGCTTCTTCCGAGCCCGCAGCGCCCGCCGACCCCGCCGCACCGCAAACCTAAAATCCCCGGTCCTTCCGCCCAGTCCCTGTCGTCCCAGCGCCCATGCCCCGCCAGCTCTTCGTCACCACCGCCCTGCCCTATGCGAACGCCGGTTTCCACATCGGCCACATCATGGAGTACACCCAGGCCGATATCTGGGTTCGCTACCAGCGCATGGCCGGCTCGCAGGTGCACTTCGTCTGCGCGGATGACGCCCACGGCGCGCCGATCATGATCGCGGCCGAGAAGGCCGGGAAGACACCGCAGGACTTCGTCGCCGGCATCGCAGCCGGCCGCCAGCAGTACCTCGACGGCTTCCACATCAGCTTCGACAACTGGCACTCGACGGACGGCGCAGAGAACCACGAACTGTCCAAGTCGGTCTACCTGGCGCTGCGGCATAACGAGCTGATCACCACCAAGACCATCGAGCAGTTCTTCGACCCGGCCAAGTCCATGTTCCTGCCGGACCGCTTCATCAAGGGCGAGTGCCCCAAGTGCGGTGCGAAGGACCAGTACGGCGACTCCTGCGAGGTCTGCGGCGCCGTCTACGCGCCCACCGAGCTGAACAACCCCTACTCGGTGCTGTCCGGCGCCACGCCGGTGCTGAAGACCAGCGAACACTACTTCTTCAAGTTGAGCGACCCGCGCTGCGTCGAGTTCCTGACGCAGTGGACGCAGGAAGCCGGCCGCCTGCAGCCCGAGGTGCTGAACAAGATCCGCGAATGGTTCGAGCCCGACGAGGAAGGCAAGAACCGCCTGAGCGACTGGGACATCAGCCGCGACGCGCCCTACTTCGGCATCGAGATCCCCGACGCGCCGGGCAAGTACTTCTACGTCTGGCTGGACGCGCCCATCGGCTACCTGGCCTCGCTGAAGAACTACTTCGGCAAGCTGGGCAAGGACTTCGACTCGTTCATCGCCGACGAATCGGTGGAGCAGATCCACTTCATCGGCAAGGACATCACCTACTTCCACACGCTGTTCTGGCCGGCGATGCTGCACTTCAGCGGCCGCAAGACGCCCAACCACGTCTTCGTTCACGGCTTCATGACCGTCAACGGCGGCGAGAAGATGAGCAAGAGCCGCGGCACCGGCCTGGACCCGCTGAAGTACCTGAGCCTGGGCCTGAACGCCGAATGGCTGCGCTACTACATCGCCGCCAAGCTCAACGCCAAGGTTGAGGACATCGACTTCAACCCCGAGGACTTCGCCGCCCGCGTCAACAGCGACCTGGTCGGCAAGTTCATCAACATCGCGTCGCGCGCCGCCGGCTTCCTGACCAAGCGTTTCGGCGGCCACCTGAGCAGCGATCTCGGCGTTGAAGGCCGCATGCTGCTGGACGCGCTGCGCGGCCAGAGCGGTGCCATCGCCGAGCTGTACGAAACCCGCGAATTCGGCAAGGCCCTGCGCGAGATCATGGCGCTGGCCGACAAGGTCAACGAGTTCGTCGACCAGCACAAGCCCTGGGAGCTGGCCAAGCAGGACGGCATGGACGCGGCGCTGCACGACGTCTGCAGCGTCTGCATCGAGGCCTTCCGCCTGCTGACGATCTACCTGAAGCCCGTGCTGCCCGCGCTGGCCGGCCAGGTCGAGGCCTTCCTGAAGATCGACCCGCTGAAGTGGGCCGACAGCGCCCGCGCGCTGGGCGCCCACCAGATCGGCGCCTACCAGCACCTGATGCAGCGCGTGGACCTCGCCAAGGTCGAGCAGCTGTTCGAAGCCCCGCCCGCGCCGAAGGTGGTGCCCGGCGGTGAAGACCTCGCGGAAGAGATCAAGATCGACGACTTCGCGAAAGTGGACCTGCGCATCGCCAAGATCGTCAAGGCCGAGCACGTGGAAGGCTCCGACAAGCTGCTGCGCCTGACGCTGGACGCCGGCGAAGGCCGCCTGCGCAACGTCTTCAGCGGCATCAAGTCCGCCTACAAGCCCGAAGACCTGGAAGGCAAGCTGACCGTGCTGGTCGCCAACCTCGCACCGCGCAAGATGAAGTTCGGCATCAGCGAGGGCATGGTGCTGGCCGCCAGCCACGCCGACGAGAAGGCCCACCCGGGCATCTTCGTGCTCGAACCGTTCCCCGGTGCCCAGCCGGGCATGCGGGTGCGCTGAACGCCATGCGCCGAGCGACGCCCCACTCGCTGCTCGGCCCCTCCAGGCGCCGGCGTTTCATCGCCGAGCGCTACCACTGCGGACCTCCGGCCGCGACCACGCCCCTCGCGTCGTCGCCCTACCGGAGGTTCCATGTCACTGCCCCAGCTGCACCCCTTTCGCCCCCGCGCGCTCGCGCTGCGGGCGGGCTATTCACGTGAACGCTTTTTCGCCGACCTCGGCGCCGGCCTGACGGTCGGCATCGTCGCGCTGCCGCTGGCGCTGGCCTTCGCCATCGCCTCCGGGCTGCGCCCCGAGCAAGGCCTGGCCACGGCCATCGTCGCGGGCCTGCTGATCTCCCTCCTCGGCGGCTCCAGCGTGCAGATCGGCGGGCCGGCCGGCGCCTTCATCGTCGTCGTCTACGGCATCCTGCAGCGCTACGGCCTGGCCAATCTGCTGCTGGCCACGATGGGCGCGGGCCTGCTGTTGTTCGCGATGGGCGCCCTCAAGCTCGGCGTGCTGGTGCGCTACATCCCGGTGGCCATCGTCACCGGCTTCACCAATGGCATTGCCGTGCTGATCGCGCTGGCGCAGCTGAAGGACGCGCTGGGGTTGTCGCGCGTGCCCATGCCGGCGGACTTCTTCGGCCAGATCGGTGTGATTGCCAGCCATGCCGCGGGCTTCAACCCCTGGGCGGTCGCCACGGCCGCCGCGGCCGTCGCCGTGGTGCTGGCCTGGCCCAAGAACATCGGCCAGCAGGCGCTGAGCGGCCCGCGGCGCTGGATGGCCCTGCTGCCCAGCACCGTCATCGCGCTGGTGGGGGCGACGCTGGCCACGGCGCTGCTGAACCTCCCACTGGAGACCATCGGCAGCCGCTTTGGCGGCATCCCGCAGAGCCTGCCCGCGTTGGCCTGGCCCGAGGTGAGCTGGGACGGCCTGCGCCAGCTCGTCATCCCGACGCTGACGCTGGCGCTGCTGGGCGCCATCGAATCCCTGCTCTGCGCCCGCGTGGCCGACAAGCTCACGCCCAACCTGCCTCGCCACGACCCCAACCAGGAGCTGATGGCGCAAGGCATCGCCAACCTCGCCGCGCCGCTGTTCGGCGGCCTGCCCGCCACCGGCACCATCGCACGCACGGTCACCAACATCCGCGCCGGCGCCACCAGCCCCGTCGCCGGCATCGTGCACGCGCTGGCCCTGCTGCTCATCCTGCTCGTGGCCGCGCCGCTGGCCGCGCATGTGCCGCTGGCGGCGCTGGCCGGCATCCTGCTCGTCGTCGCCTGGAACATGGGCGACTGGCACGAGTTCGCGCGGCTGAGACGCTTCAACCTCACCTACCGCACGCTGCTGGTCGGTACCTTCGCGCTTACTGTCGTGACCGACCTGACGGTTGCCGTCGAGGTGGGCCTGATCGCATCCTGCGTCTTCTTCGTTTGGCGCATGGGCCAGCTGTTCACCATCAGCCGCTTCGACGCCGGCCCGCTGCCCGAGGGCGTGGTGGCCTACGAGCTGTACGGCGCGCTGTTCTTCGGCGCCGTCGGCAAGATCGAGGCGCTGGCCGAGCAGCTGCCCGCCGGCACGCGCACCGTCGTTCTCGAGATGCACCGCCTCATCGTCATGGACACCTCGGGCATGGAGGCCCTGCGCGAACTGCACCGCACGCTGGCCAGGCGCGACGTCACCCTGGTGCTCGCCCAGGTCAACGCCCAGCCGCTGGATCTGTTGCGCCGCTCCGGCCTGGCGGCCGAATTGGGCGCCGCGGCCATCGTGCCGACCCTTGCCGATCTAAAATGCCCAGCTTAGTCAGAGAGACCCGCCCCATGCCGCTGTTCTGGAAGCCCTACAAGTCCGAAGTCACCTCCTTCATCGAACAGCTCAAGGCCCAGCGCCCGACGCTGGAAGCCGAACAGCGCGCCGGCCGCGCCCTGCTGTGGGACAAGGAACAGGACCGCGCTGCCCAGGCTGGCTTCAACGAGGCCAAGGTGCCGCAGCAGCCCTACGTCTACCAGACCTCCGACAAATAAGCCTTGACGGCCATGGCTGACGAAACCAGCCAAGCCACATCCGCCATCTCGGGTATCTCGGATATGCCCGACGTGGTGGACGCGGTCGCGGTGGCACGCCTGTACGGCGAGCCGCTGTTCCAGATGCCGCTGGACCTCTACATCCCGCCGGATGCGCTGGAGGTCTTCCTGGAGGCCTTCCAGGGCCCGTTGGACCTGCTGCTGTATCTCATCCGCAAGCAGAACTTCAACATCCTCGACATCCCGCTGGCCGACGTGACGCGCCAGTACCTGAGCTATGTCGAGCAGCTCCGCAAGCACAACCTCGAACTGGCCAGCGAATACCTCTTGATGGCGGCCATGCTCATCGAGATCAAGTCGCGCATGCTTTTGCCGCCCAAGAAGAGCGAGGACGGCAAGGAGGTCGAGGACCCGCGCGCCGAGCTCGTGCGCCGGCTGCTGGAGTACGAGCAGATGAAGCTCGCCGCCGCGCGGCTGGACCGCCTGCCCGTGCTGGGCCGGGACTTCCTGCGCGCGCAGATCCACATCGAGCAGTCGCTGACGCCAAACTTCCCCGACGTCTCTACCGTCGACCTGCGCGAGGCCTGGCTCGACATCCTCAAGCGCGCCAAGCTCAACCAGCACCACAAGATCAGCCGCGAGCAACTGTCGGTGCGCGAGCACATGAGCATCGTGCTGCGCCGCCTGCAGGGCCAGCGCTTCGTCGAGTTCGAGAAGCTCTTCGACGTCGAGAAAGGCCACGCCGTCCTCGTCGTCACCTTCATCGCGATGCTGGAGCTGGCCAAGGAGTGCCTGCTGGAAATCACGCAGGCCGAGGCGTTTGCGCCGATCTATGTAAGGCTGGCTTACTCGGCCAACTAAAGACCGCTCTGCACATGGATCGCCTGGATCGCGTTTTGAAGCAGATCTATGAAGCGTTCCACGACGTGGAGCTGGGCGATGGCGTAACGCTGCACGAGGCCATGGCAATCGACGACGGTGCCACACAGGCGCAGCGGCAGGTGGCCCGCCGGCTGGACACCGCGCAGCGCTGGCAGGACGTGCCGGACAACCACCTCGCGCGCCATGAGGCTGTCTTCTCGTTTCTTGACGTCAAGGGCTACGTCTTCTACGCGCCGGCCTATATGTGCTGGCTGCTGCGCGGGGGATATCACACGCAGTGGAACTCGGCGGCCGAGGCGCAGATGGCGTTCCATCCAAGAGGCAGATCCGACCGCGACGGGTGGCACAAACCTCAGGAGATGTTCTCGCCAGCGCAGTGCCAAGCTATCGCGCAGTACATGCTCTATGTGTACGAGGTGTTGGACGAGGAAGGCTTTTCCTACGTCAAGGAACCGCTGGACAAATACTGGTCGCAGTACCTGTAGAACTCAGCGTCCGCGCAGCTTCTGCACCGCCACCACGCCGGCCAGCACCAGCGCGCCGGCCACGACGCCCACCAGCGCGTTCGCACCGTTCTCCAGCACTGCCGCCACCAGCCAGGCCTTGCCCTCGGCCAGGCGCGCGATGGCATGGTGCAGCGGCGCAATGCCGTGCACGAGGATGCCGCCGCCAACAAGGAACATCGCCGCCGTGCCCAGCACCGACAGCGTGTTCATCAACCGCGGCGCGGCGGCCAGCAGGAAGCGACCGAAGGCCCGTGCCACCGCGCTGGGCTTGCGTGACAGCCACAGCCCGACGTCGTCCATCTTCACGATGCCGGCCACGAAGCCGTAGACGCCCACCGTCATCGCGATGGACACCGCCACCAGCACGGCCAGCTGGGTCTGCAGTGGCGCGCTGGCCACCGTGCCCAGCGCGATGACGATGATCTCGGCGGACAGGATGAAGTCGGTGCGGATGGCGCCCTTGACCTTGTCGCGCTCGTAGGCAGCCATGTCCACCTTCGGGTCGGCAATCGCCTTGACCAGTTCGTCGTGGTGCGCCTTGTCTTCCTCGGGGCTGTGCAGGAACTTGTGCGCCAGCTTCTCGAAGCCCTCGAAGCACAGGTAGGCGCCGCCCACCATCAACAGCGGTGTGATGGCCCAGGGCGCAAACGCCGAGATGGCGAGCGCTGCTGGCACCAGGATGGCCTTGTTCAGCATCGAGCCCACGGCCACCGCCCAGACGACGGGCAGCTCGCGGTCGGCATTGACGCCGGTGACCTGCTGGGCATTCAGCGCCAGGTCGTCGCCCAGCACGCCGGCGGTCTTCTTGGCGGCGACCTTGGTCATGGTCGCCACGTCGTCAAGGATGGTGGCGATGTCGTCGAGCAGGACTAGCAGGCTGGAGGCCATGATGGAGCGGGCGTTGAAAGCCCGCGATGCTAGCGGTAATGCCGCGCCAGGCTCTCTGCCACGCAGACCGGCTTGGCCGAGCCTTCAGCCTCGATGGCCACTTCCACCGTCAGCTGCTTGGCGCCACCGGCTACGTCGTCCATGGCCAGCAGCCTGAAGGCCGCGCGCAGCCGGCTGCCCACCGGTACCGGCGCCGTGAAGCGCACCTTGTTCAGGCCGTAGTTCAGCACCATGCGCGACTCGCGCACCGCAAAGCCGGTCTCGAAGAAATACGGGATCAGCGACAACGTCAGGAAGCCATGCGCGATCGGCCCGCCAAACGGGCCGGCCTTGGTGCGCTCGGGGTCGACGTGGATCCACTGCCTGTCCTCGGTGGCCTCGGCAAACGCATTGACGCGGTCTTGGTCGACGGTGATCCAGTCGCTGTGGCCCAGCGGTTGGCCGATCAGGGATTCGAGATCGGCAAGGGTGTCGAAGTGGCGCATGCAGGGTGACGCAAGGTGGCTGGTGTGCCGCTACGTTAACCTCGCGCGCCCTGATCGACCGTAGCCCACGCGACACCGCCGTTCCATGCACATTCTGTTGATCGAGGACGACCTTGGCTTGGGGCCCGCGCTGCAGGCCGCGCTGCACACCGAAGGCCACAGCAGCACCTGGCTGCGGCGAAGTGCCGACGCGCCTTGGCAGCTCGACCCCGCCGCGCAGGACGCCGTGCTGCTGGACCAGACCCTGCCCGACGGCGACGGCCGCCAGTTGCTGATGCGCTGGCGCCGCCAGGGCAGCGCGGTGCCCGTCATCGTCATCACCGCACGCGCCGCGCTGGAGGACCGCCTCGCCGGCTTCGACGGCGGCGCCGACGACTACGTGGTCAAGCCCTTCGAAATGCCTGAACTGATCGCGCGGCTGCGCTCGGTGCTGCGGCGCTGCGCCCAGCAGGCCAGCGACGAGTGGACGCTGGGCAACCTGACGATCGAGCCGCGCCGCCAGCGGGCGCTGCTGGACGGCGTGGAGCTGGCGCTGTCGCCGCGCGAATACCAGCTGCTGCTGGAGCTGGCGCGCGAGCGCGGCGGCGTGGTGGCCAAGCACCAGCTCGCGCAGCGCCTGGCGCCACTGGGCGAACCGATGGAGTTCGGCACACTGGAGGTGCACCTGGCCAATCTGCGCCGCAAGGTGGGCGCGGCCCGCATCGGCACGCTGCGCGGCGTGGGCTACTGGCTGGAATGCGCATGAGGACGTCCTGGCTGCAGCCCACGCTGACGCGCCGGTTGATCCTGGCGCTGCTGGTCGCCTTCACGCTGTGCTCGGTGCTGCTGCTGGTGGACGACCAGCTCGACGTCCAGCACCAGCTGGCCACCGACCCCGGTGTGCGCCAATTGGGCCGGCAGCTCGCCGCGGGGCTGGAGGAGATTGACGATGCCGCGCTGGCCGCCCGCGTACTGGATGGCCACACGCGCTACATCAACCAGCTGCGCGCAGGGCTGAACATGACGACCGGCCCGCTGCTGGTGCAGCTGCTGGACCGCGAAGGTCGACAGGTCTACGCGTCGGCACCGGGCGACGCCATCGCCAAGCCTGGCGTTGGCGAGCAGACCATCGCCGGCCGGACGCACTGGACCTATCGCCAGGACGGGCCGCGCTGGTCGCTGCGGCTGGCCGAGCCGGCCTTGTCGCGCGCCCAGCTGCTCGGCTTTGCCAGCGGGGCGCTGGGCATGCAGCTGCTGGTGGGCTTTCCGCTGATGCTGCTGCCGCTGTGGATCGCCGTCTACACGGGCCTGGCGCCGCTGCGCCGCTTCGCTCGCAGGCTGAACAGCCTGGACCTGCGGCAGGACTTGGCGCCGCTGGACGTCGACCTGCGCTACCGCGAGCTGCGCCCGCTGGGCCAGGCCTTCGACGCGCTGCTGGGCCGCCTGCGCCAGCGCCGCGCGCGCGAACGCGCCTTCGTGCACGAGGCCGCGCACGAGTTGCGCACGCCGCTGGCCGTCGTCGCCACGCAGGCCCACACCCTCGTCCACGCGGCTGACGCCGAAGCCCGCACGACCGCCGCCGCCGAGCTGCAACAAGCCATCGCGCGCAGCGCCCACCTGTCGCGCCAGTTGCTGGACCTGGCCAGCCTCGACAACGAGCAGCCCGCAGCGCCGGTTGCCCTGGACCTGGCGCAGCTCTGCGCGCAGCGGCTGGCCGAGCAGGCGGGCATCGCACGCGAGCGCGGCATCGCGCTGGCGCTGGACGCGCCGGACCGGCTGCCGGTGCGCTTGGACACCATGGCCTTGCAGTCCTTGCTGCAGAACCTGCTCGACAACGCACTGCGCTATGTGGGCCGTGGTGGGCGCGTCGAGGTGAGCCTCGACATCACGCCCGACGGCCCGCGGCTGACCGTGGCCGACGACGGCCCAGGCATTGCGCCCGCCGACCGCGACTTGGCCTTCGAACGCTTCTGGCGCGGCACCGGGCATGACGTGCAGGGCAGCGGGCTGGGCCTGGCCATCGTCGCGCGGGCGGCCGATCGGCTGGGCGGCCAGGTCACGCTGGGCGACGGCCTCGCGCGGCCCGGGGGCTGCGGGGCGCGCTTCGAGCTGCAGCTGCCGAGCGCCGTCTTGGGCGTTCCTTAAGCCACGGATTTCAACAATGGCCCGGTCACTTCCACCACCGACCGGAGCCTTGTTTGAAAGCTGTGCTGTTCCTCACCGTTGCCGCGCTGGCCACCTGCCACGCGCATGCCGCCGATCCCTATGTCGGCTTCAACCTCACCACACCCGGCGAGGCCAACTTCAACATCAACGGCCGCAACGTCCCCAACGACAACAACCCGCGTGCCGTCAAGCTGTACGCCGGGCTGCAGCTCACGCCAACCTGGGCGGCCGAGCTGGGCTACGGCGCCTTCGGCAGCTGGCATGCCACCGACCCCACGCCCGGGTCGACCTACCAGACCCGCCTGTCCTCCAGCGTCTTCTACCTGGCAGGGCGTGCCACACAGCCACTGAGCGAATCCTTCTCGCTGTTCGCCAAGGCCGGCTTGGCGCTGAACCGCCTCAGCCAGCACGACTCGCTGGGCCACTCGGCGCGCGAGACCTATGTGCGCCCCATGGCCAGCGGCGGCTTGGAGTGGAAGCTCGCGCCGCAGGTCTCGGCCACGGTCGAGTACGCCTACTACGGCTCGCGCCGCAGCGACGGTGACCGCTTCACGCAGCAAAAGGCCGAAGTGGGGTTGGCCTTCAAGTTCTAGTCGGGAGGAGCAGTTACCCTCGCGGGCCATGCCCGACAGCACCGCCCGCGACATCCTCGTCCTCGCCGCCCACCCCGACCTGGCCCGCTCCCACGCGACCCGCACCGTGCTCGACGCGCTGCGCGCCTCGCCGGCGGCCGATCGGGTCGAGCTGCGAGACCTCTACCGCCTCTACCCGGACTTCCACATCCACATCGACGCCGAGCAGCGCGCCCTCGAAGCCGCCAAGCTCGTCGTCATGCTGCACCCCATCTACTGGTACAGCATGCCGGCGCTGCAAAAGCTCTGGCTGGACGAAGTGCCGCGCCTGGGCTGGGCCTACGGCCCCGGCGGCACGGCACTGCATGGCAAGGACTTCTGGCTGGTGGCCTCCACCGGCGGCGGCGCCGAGGCCTATGCGCCGGGCGGCCACAACCACCACCCCATCACCGACTTCCTGCTGCCCTACCAGCAGTCGGCCCGCACCTGCGGCATGAACTACCTGCCGCCGCAGATCCTGCACGCGGCCCACCGCGCAACGGATGAAGAGATCACCGCGCACGCCGAACTGTTCGTCAAACGGCTGGCCCACTACCCCGAGTGGTGCGAACACATCGCCGAGCCCGCCGTCGGCGACGAAGAAGCCGTGGCGCTGGACGAGCGCCCGGCACTGTTCTCGACGATCGGGGGTACCGAATGACCCACGGCGCCTGGCTGCAACTGCCTCTGGTTTTTCTGGCCGCCGCCGTGCTGGCGGTGCCGCTGGCCCGCTATCTCAGGCTCGGCTCCATCCTCGGCTACCTCGTCGCCGGCCTGCTGATCGGCCCGGCCGTGCTCGGGCTGATCCCTGAGTCCACCGCCATCCCCGAGGTCGCCGAGCTCGGCGTGGTGCTGATGCTCTTCCTCGTCGGCCTGGAGCTGGAGCCCAAGCGGCTTTGGGCCATGCGCCGGCCCATCTTCGGCTGGGGCAGCGTACAGCTGCTGGGCTGCGCGGCCGCGCTGGCGGCCGTGGGCCTGGCGCTGGGCTACCCGTGGCGGCTGACAGTCGTTGTCAGCCTGGGGCTGGCGATGTCGTCCACCGCCGTGGCGCTGGCCGTCATGGCCGAGCGCAACCTCGGCCGCACGACGGCGGGCGAGAGCATCCTGTCGGTGGCGCTGCTGCAGGACATCGCGGCGATTCCCGTGCTGGCCCTCGTCCCCGTGCTGGCGCTGAGCGGTGCGCATGACGACGGCGATGGCAAGACCTGGATCGCAGCCGCCAAGGCCATCGGTGCCATCGTCACCATCGTCTTCGGCGGTCGCCTGTTGCTGCGCCCGGCGCTGCGCTGGATTGCCCGCAGCAAGACGCCCGAGATCTTCACGGCCGCGGCCCTGCTGCTGGTGCTGGGCACGGCGGCGCTGATGCAGGTGGTGGGCCTGTCGATGGCGCTGGGCGCTTTCCTGGCCGGCGTGCTGCTGGCGGAAAGCGAATACCGCCGCGAGCTGGAGACCGACCTGGAGCCTTTCAAGGGCCTGCTGCTCGGCCTGTTCTTCATCGCCGTCGGCATGGGGCTGGACCTCAAGTCCGTGGCCGCCCAGCCGGGCCTGGTGATGGCGCTGGTGACGGCGCTGCTGGTCTGCAAGATCTTCGTGCTGGTGCTGATGTCCAAGGCGATGAAGATCCCGCTCGTCGAGCGCCCGGCCTTCGTCATCCTGCTCGCGCAGGGCGGCGAGTTCGGCTTCGTCGTGTTCCAGCTCGCCCAGGGCGA
Organism: Roseateles sp. GW821-FHT02E12; assembly: GCF_059421665.1. Taxonomy (NCBI): domain Bacteria; kingdom Pseudomonadati; phylum Pseudomonadota; class Betaproteobacteria; order Burkholderiales; family Sphaerotilaceae; genus Roseateles; species Roseateles sp. GW821-FHT02E12. Next base: position 339,327 of record NZ_JBWKVK010000002.1, on the reverse strand, counting down.
AGGGATGATCAACGCGGCGCAGAACTCGGCGCTGGTGGCGTCCATCGCGCTGTCGCTGGCGCTGACGCCGCTGTTGCTGACCGGTGGGGACCGGTTGATGTCGCAGAAGCTCGCCCGCCGCGGGCTCAAGAAGCGCGCCGAAGCCGCGCCACCGCCGCCGTCGCCCATCATCATTGCCGGCAGTGGCCGCTATGGCCAGGTCGTCGCCCGCATGTTGCGCGCCAACGGCCTGGAAGCCACCGTGCTGGACCACGACTCCGAGGCCATCGAGAGCCTGCGCCGCTTCGACTGGACGGTGTACTACGGCGATGCGACGCGCCTGGACATGCTGAAGACCGCCGGCGCGGCGACAGGCCGCATCCTCGTCATCGCCATCGACGACATCGCGCAGAGCGTGGAGATTGCCCATCTGGCGCGCGAGCACTTCCCGCAGCTCACCGTCGTGGCCCGGGCGCGCAATGTGCAGCACTACTACCAACTGCACGAAGCCGGCGTGCGCCACATCGAGCGCGAAACCTTCGATGCCGCGCTGATGAGTGCCCGCAGCGTGCTGGAGCTGACCGGCATGGAGCCCCACGCCGCGCGCCGCCAGGCAATGCGCTTCAGGCGCCACAACATCGACGTGCTCAACACCATGGTGCCGCTGCAGGGCGACGAGGGCGCACTGATCGCCGCCGCGCGGCTGGGCCGCCAGCAGTTCGAGCAGCTGCTGGCCGCCGAGCGCGACGCCGAGGACGCGCACCGCAAGGCCCAACGCGGTGGCTGGGACAGGCACGACGCCGGCCCCACCTCATGAAGGGGGCGCTGTCGGCATGACGGCACCCGCCGACCTCACCGCGCTGCTGCAGGCCGCACGCGATGGCGATTCGGCAGCGGCTGGCGCCGTGTGGCCGCTGATCTACCCCGAGTTGCAACGCATCGCTCGCGCCCGGCTGCGCGGGCCCGGCGCGCCCAGCCTGGCAACCGAGGAACTGCTGCACGAGGGTTTTCTGCGCCTGGCCCAGGCGCCCACCGCGCCGCTGGCCGACCGCCACCACTTCTATGCGCTGGCCGCCAAGGCCATGCGCCACATCGTTATCGACCACCTGCGCCACCGCCGTGCGCAAGCCCGCGGTGGCGACTGGCAGGCGCTGAGCTGGGACACGGCCATGGTCGACATGGCAGCGCCCGCCGACGACCAGCGCCTGCTCGCGCTGGACATCGCGCTGGACGCCCTGGCCACGCTGGAGCCGGCCCTGGCCCACGTTGTGGAGCTGCGCTTCTTCGGCGGCTACACCGAGGCCGAGACCGCTGAGGCGCTGGCGCTGAGCGAGCGCACGGTGCGCCGCCATTGGGCCAAGGCACGCGCCTTCCTGCTGATGCAGCTCGATGGCTGAGCCTATCAACCCGGCGCTCTGGCCGCGGCTGTCGGCGGCATTCGACGCCGCGCTGGACCGGCCGGCCGCAGAGCGCGGGGCCTGGCTCGCCGCACAGCCCGACGACATCGCCAAGCCGCTGCGCGCCATGCTGCGCGCACACGAAAGCCAGGCCGAGCTGCCCACGCTGGACACGCCCTCGGCACTCGCGGCACCGGGCGAGCCTGGTATGCGGATCGGCCCCTACCGGCTGATCGAGCGCATCGGCGCCGGTGGCATGGCCGAGGTGTGGGGCGCCGAGCAGGTGGACGGCCCCATGGCCGGCCGGCGCGTCGCGCTGAAGCTGCCGCGCCCCGGCCAGCGCCTCAGCGAGCGGCTGGACGAGGAACGCACCCTGCTCATCGGCCTGGAGCACCCGCACATCGCACGGCTCTACGACGCCGGCGCCGAGGCCGGCCAACCCTGGCTAGCGCTGGAATGGGTGGCAGGCCGCACCATCACCGAGGCGCTGGCGGGCCGGCCGCTGCGTGCCAGGCTCATCGCCTTCCTGCAAGTGCTGGACGCCGTGCGCCATGCTCATGCCCGCCTCGTGCTGCATGCCGACCTCAAGCCCGGCAACATCCTCGTCGGCGACGACGGCCGCGTGAAGCTGCTGGACTTCGGCATTGCTCGCCTGCTGCACGCCGCCGGCCCGCGCGCTTTCACGCCGGGCCTGGCCGCACCCGAGCAGCAGCGTGGCGAACCGTTGACCGTGGCGGCCGACGTCTACGGCCTGGGCGGCGTGTTGGCCGCGCTGATGCCCGAGCGCAGTCGCGCACTAGCCGCAGTCATCGCCCGCGCGCAAGCGCAGCAGCCGGCCGACCGCTATGCCGACGTCGAAGCGCTGGCCGACGACATCCACCGCCTGCTGGACCACCACCCCGTGGCCGCGCTGCCGCATGCGCGCGGCTACCGCTTCGCCTGCTTCCTGCGCCGCCAGCGCTGGCCGTTGCTGGGCACCACGGCGCTGCTGCTCGGCCTCGCTGCCGCGCTGTGGCAGGCCGACGCCGCTCGCCACGAGGCCCGCCGCGCCGAGGCGGCCAACGCCTATCTGCTGGATCTTTTCAAGACGCTGGACCGCCGCGCCCCCGACGCCGCCCAGCCCGAGGCCGCGCTGCGCCGCCTGCTGGCCGAACGCATGGCCCGCATCGAGGCCACGCTGCCCACCGACCCCGACACCGCCGACGAGCTGCTGCGCATCACCGCCACGCTGCACGACTACCTGGGCGAGGCCAAGCGCAGCCGCGCCTTGAGCGAGCGCCGCTACGCCTTGCTGAAACAACGCCTGGGCCTGCGCCACGAGCGCACGCAGTTCGCCGGCATGGGTCTCGTCTGGCCGCTGCTGGCCGAGCAAGACCTGCCCACGTCAAGCGCGCTGCTGGCCGAGATGGACGCCGCGCTGCCCGCCACCGGGCTGCTGCGCGCCGAATGGTGGCTGGCCCGCCACGACCTGCGCCAGCGTGAAGGTGCTGCCCCCGACGAACGCGAAAGCCTGCTGCGCCAGGCCCTCGCCCGCTACGCCGCCGACGCGCCGAACGACAGCGGCCACGCCGCCACCTGGCTGGCCTTGAGCGAACTGCAGGCCACCACCGGCCGGCGTGCCGAAGCACTGGCCGCCGTCAACCAGGCGCTGGCCCACGTCGCCCACGCCCAGCCCTACATCGCCAGCGACCACGCCCGCCAGCTGCTGCACCGCGCCAGCCTCGTCGACGCGCCGCAGGACGAAGCCCAGGCGCTGCAACTGCTGCGCGGCAGCACAGGCCTGCGCGCCGCCTTCCTGAAGGAGCCGCTGGTTGCGCTGATCGCCCGCCGTTGCGCCAGCGATGCGGGTGCGGCCAACGCGCTGGCACAGGAAGCTGGCCTGCCCGCCTGCTCCACCCCCTAGCTTGTCTGGCCGGTTTTGCGGCCGGATTGCGTGTGTGGAGATGCGCCGCTGTTGGCGCTGACCTTGGGAATCCCCATGCGCGCTCTCGCCCTCACCCCGGCCACGTTCGTCCTGCTGATGGCAGCCAGCCTCCCGGCCGCCGCCATCAACTCGCAGCTCAGCGTGAACATGAACGTACACGCCACCAGCTTCCTGACGCCAGGCGACGGCGAGCAGCGCTTCGTGCCCACCCTGGACCTGCGCGACGACCCCAAGCTGGCGCAGATGCAGCACCTGTACGAGATCGCCAGCTATGCCGGCGGCCATGGCATCGGCCGCTTCGAGGGGCACGTCGGCCTGCTGCGCGCCTTCGCCTCGGGCAGCTTCCCCTACTGCTGCAACCTGGCCGGCAACCGCGTCAACTACGGCTATGCCGGAGCCAGCGTGCAGGGCAACTTCTACGACAGCATCGTTGTCTCCGGCGCCGGGCTGGCCGTGGGCACGCCGGTCAGCTACACGATCAACTTCCAAATCGGTGGGCATCTGTCCAACCCCAGTTTCGAGATCGGCGGCTTCCTGTCGGCCTACGGCGTGGCCGAGGCGCGCCTGGGCGACCTGACCACCCGTGAAGTGAAGATCCGCAGCTGGGACGCCAGCCGCGACGCACCGGGCAACTACCAGCTCACGCTGGACACCGAAGTGGGCCGCACCATCTACGTCACCGGCATGCTGGCCGTCGGCGCGTCGGTCAGCGACTACGCGCTGCTGGGCCGCTACGTGGAGGCCGACTTCGCGCACTCCGCCGGCTACCAGCTGGTGCCGTCAGTCGCCGGGCTCAACACGGTCGGCGCCAGCGGCTGGGACTTTGCGACGCCGGTGCCCGAGCCGGGTGCGGGGCTGCTGATGCTCGCCGGCCTCGCCGTTCTGGTGGCCCGGCGACAATTGAGCTCATGTTCGCCCCGTCCCAGCTCGAAGTCCGCCGTTTCTTCTGCGCCACCTACCGCAAGTGGCGCGACGGCGCGCCGCTGATCCCGATGGAAGCCATCGCGGCGGACTGGATCGCCGAGCACCCGGAGTACCACGCGGACCTGGCCGACGAGGCCGCGGCGCTGGAAAAGGTCTACACGGTGGAGGAAGGTCGCACCAACCCCTTCCTGCACCTGTCCATGCACCTGACGATCACCGAGCAGCACGCCATCGACCAGCCCTCCGGCATCCGCCAGGCGGTCGACCTGCTGAGCGCCAAGCGCAATTCGCGCCATGAAGCCCACCACGTGGCGATGGAGGCCCTGGGCGAAATGATCTGGGCCTCCCAGCGCAGCGGGATGCCGCCGGATGGGCACGCCTACCTGGACAAGGTGCGCCAGGCGGCAACCCGCTGAGCGCAGGCGTCCGCTGACCGCACGGCCCCGAGGTGGGCCACCACGGCACTCTGCGATTGCGCCGTTTATCGGCACAACGGTAATTTCAAATCCTCAATTGTTTGCATTTCGCAAACGACTCATTGCTTTGCACCTGGTGTTTCTACCGAGGGGTACTGCCTAGAGTTCAGCCCATGGACACCGCGGTCGCGATGCCCAAGCAAACACGGCGGAATAACCCGCCACGGAACTTGAAGGAAATCATCATGAGCAAGCTGTCCACCGTCTTCGCCGCCGCCCTGCTGATCGCTGCCGGTGCCGCCTCCGCCCAAACCACCCGCGAAGCCGTCATCGCCGACCTCGTGGCCGCCCGCAACAGCGGCGAACTGGCCGCCATCCAGGGTGAGAAGGGCATCGAAGTGACGGCGCCCGCCGCCGCCAAGACCGCCGCCACCGTGACCGCCAAGCTGCCCCGCCAGGCCATCCTGACGGTCAAGGCGACCGAGCTGCAAGCTGAGCAGACCGCTGCGCTGGCCGCCGACCACGGCGAGAACGCCGCTCGCGAACTGGGCGACTTCCCGGCTCCCGTCGCCCGCCGCGCCACGGCCCTGGCTGCCAAGTAAGCCGCCTCCCGCGCAACGACAAGCGGCCCTCCGGGGCCGCTTTTCTTTTGTCCGTTGACAAACCTACCAATTGGTAGGCAAACTCTCGACATCGACTCAGCCACCAGCCCGATGAAGCATTTCTCCGAACTCAGCCCCGCCGCGGAACGCGTCGTCGACGCCGCCGAGGGCCTGATGCAGCAGCAGGGCTACAACGGCTTTTCCTACGACGATGTGGCGCAACTGGTCGGCATCAAGAAACCCAGCGTGCACCACCACTTCCCCACCAAAGGCGACCTGGCCGCCATGGTGGTACAGCGCTACACCCACCGCTTCCGCGAGGCGCTGCTGCGCATCGAGGGCGGCCACGCCGGCGCCCGAGATCGGCTCCTGGCCTATGCCGAGCTCTTCGACCACACCTTTGCACGTGAGCGCCGCCTGTGCGTCTGCGGCATGCTGGGCGCCGAGGCGCATGACCTGCCGCAGGCCGTGAGGGACGAGGTGGCGCGCTTCTTCAACATCAATCTGCGCTGGCTGAACGACGCCTTCGAGCTCGGCCGCCGCGAGGGCTCGCTGGGGCCCAAGGCCCAGCCCGAGGCGCTGGCGCGTGCCTACCTCTGCGCCCTCGAAGGCGCCATGGTCGTGGGCCGCGGCCTGGCCGACGACCAACGCCCCACTGCCGTCGGCAGCGCCATGCTCGACCTCTGCTGGCACTGAGGCGAGGCCGGGAACAAGCCCTGCGGCCTGCGGGCCGAAGGGTTTGACGCCACACCACTGAGATTCCGGCCCGGCACCCGCTGAGCGGGGGTGCATCCATGGGCTTTTTCCGCTCGCGTTACCTACCAATTGATAGGTAGTCAAAGGAGATATTCATGACCCAGAACTTCACAGGCCGCAAGCTGCTCGTCATCGGCGGGGGCAGCGGCATTGGCGCCCGGGTGGCGGCCGACCTGCATGCCCAAGGCGCCGCCGTGGTGATCGTCGGCCGCAACGCCGCCAAGCTGAGGCAGGTGGCCGGGCAACTCGGCACGGACCGGGTCGCGACGATCCCCGCCGACATCACGACGCCCGAAGGCTTGGCAGCCATCACCGAAGCCCTGCAAGGCGCCCATCGCGACGTCGACCTGTTCGTCAACGCGGCCGGCGTGTTCGTGCCCAAGCCCTTCCTGGCGCACGAACCAGCGGACTACGACGCGTATCACGCCCTCAACCGCGCGAGCTTTTTCGTCACCCAGGCCGTCGCCCGCCTGTGGGTGCAGGCGCAGCGCCCGGGCGCCATCGTCAGCATCGGCTCGATGTGGGCGAAGCAGGCCATCGCGGCCACGCCGTCATCGGCCTATTCCATGGCCAAGGCCGGCCTGCATGCGCTGACCCAGCATCTGGCGATGGAGCTGGCACCCCACCGCATCCGCGTCAATGCCGTGGCACCGGCCGTCGTGGCCACGCCGATCTACGAGGGCTTCATCGCCAAGGACCAGATCGAGCCGACGCTGCGCGGTTTCGACGCCTTCCACCCGCTGGGGCGCGTCGGCCAGCCGCAGGACGTCGCCAGCGTCATCGGCTTCCTGCTGTCGGAGCAGGCAAGCTGGGTTACCGGCGTGGTCTGGGACGTGGATGGAGGCGTCATGGCCGGCCGGAACTGAAGCCGAGGCGGCAACAAAAAAGCCACCCGAGGGTGGCTTTTCTTGCTCGGGGCCTGTGACTCAGGCCTGGTAGCTGCCGCCGCCGGTGCTGCGGCGCTCGGCCTTGCCACCGGCGCCATACAGGCCGGTGGGTTCGCTGGGAATCAACACGTCCAGCGCACGGTCCAGCGAGGCGTTGCCACGGGCCAGGGTTTCGCGCTGGGCGGCCAGCAGGCCGCCGGCGCGTACGAGGCGGTTGCGCAGCGCGCTGGGCACGGTGCCGGTGCGGGCGGCTTCACTGAAGCTTTGCACGGCGCGGGCGAGGTGCTGGTGCAGCTCGGCTGCGTGCAACTCGATGGCGGCCGCGTCGCGGCGAGCCAGCGCGTCGCCAAGCTGGTTCAACGATGCCTCGACGGCCAGCAGGGGCTGTTCGAGTTCGGGGCCGAGCGGAGTAGGCGAAACGGTGGCTGTCATGGGATTCAGTGCTTGTTGGCGCGCGCGCTCAGCAATTCTTGCGCATTCGCGACCAACTTGTCCGCGATGGCATTGGCGTTGACCGTGAACTTGCCCTCACTGATGGCCTTGGCGATGCGGTCGACCTTGGCGGCGTCGAAGCTGCCATCGTCGGATCCGGCGCTGGCGGCCAGCTTGGCGGCACTACTGGAGATAGCGACCTGGGCGCTGGCTGCAGGTGCGGCAGCCGGCTGACGAACGATGTCGTTGCTCGGCGTGGGTTCGGGCTTTCGCGCAGCGGGGCGCTGCTCGGCCTTGGCCGGGCTGGCACTTCCATCAGGGCTGTTACCGATCTTCATTTGCTTCTCCAGGGTGCGGGGCGGGCCCCGCTGAGGGCATTGCAGGGGAGTTTCCACCTGTATCGGCCCCTGACCCAGGAACTTGAGAGAGAACTGGCGGGTTTTTCCGGCCAATTCGGCGTATCACCCCCGATTCGTGGTGCTTTGCTCACAGCAGCAGCTCCACTTTGCGGTCGCCGGTGGCCCGGCCACTGCCGATGCGGCCGCTCTCAAAGCGCACCCTGACCTCCTGGCCTTCGATGCCGGCAGACAGCGCCTGAGCCTCGGAGGCGACCGAAAACCCAGTGCCGACGGCCAACACCTGCACGGTCTCACCGGCCGCGAACCACTGCCGCGTCTTGAGCGCCGGCGCCCGCACCGCTTCCGCAGCCTGCAACGGCCGCGCGAGCGTGCGCCCGATCAGCAAGGCTGCGTCGGTGAAAACGGCGCCAGGTTCGGCGGCAATGTCGATATCGGCCAGGGCCAGCTGCTCTTGAGACAAATTCACGCCGGCCGGCAACGGGCCGTTGGCGACGACGGCGCGGCCGAAAACGGCGACGCGCACCGGCAGCGTCACGTTCCAGCGTGCAACGCCGTCGGTGCAGCGCAGACCGATACGGCTCTTGCCCCAGACGGCCATGCCAGGCGGCAGGTAAGGCTGCACCTGCTGGCAGGGCGCCAGGCGCAGGCGGGCGTCGAGCGCGCCGATCTCGACGGCGACGCGGGTATTGGGCGGCGCGGCGGCGCGGGCGGCCGTCTCGGCCAGCACGCGCACCCGCTCCAGCAGTGCCGGTTCAAGCACAGCCTGCGCCCACGCGGCAGGCGCGCCGAGCAGGCAGACGAGGAGCAGGGTGGCACGGAGCATGACCGCCACTCTAGGGAAGCAGGCGGGCGGCGCTAGGTCGGAATTGACGGGCTTTGCGCCCGCTAATCCCGCTCATGTTTTCGGGGCAGCTCCAGACAATTTGCGCAAGAGCCATCCCGGCCCTTGATGCCGAAAGCAACCTCGAAAGAGGCCCCAGATGTTGAACCGAATCACCGACACGCTGAACTTCCAGACCCAGGCGCTCACGCTGCGGGCGGAGCGCCAGCGCCTGCTCGCCAGCAACATCGCCAACGCCGACACGCCGGGCTACCAGGCGCGCGACATCAATTTCGCCAAGGCCCTGCGCGAAGCCACCGGCGAGGTCGCCACCAACGGCGCGCTGCAGACGACGCAACGCGGCCACATCGCGCCGCTGGCCGGTGCCCGCGGCGAAAGCGGCAAGGACTACGCGCTGCAATCCCAGACCAGCCTGGACAGCAACGGCGTCGACATGGACCGCGAACGCGCGAGCTTTGCCGACAACTCGGTGAAGTACGAGGCGACGCTGCGTTTCATCAACGGCTCGGTGCGAACCGCGCTCGATGCGATGAAGTCGCCCAACCAGGGGTAATACGCCATGTCGATGTTCCAGATCTTCAACGTCTCCGGCAGCGCGGTCAGCGCGCAGAGCCAGCGCCTGAACGTGGTGGCCAGCAACCTGGCCAATGCCGACACCGTGGCCGGCCCGGACGGCCAGGCCTACAAGGCGCGCCAGGTCGTCTTCCAGACGCAGCTGATGGGCGCGGGCACCGACGGCGGCAACGCCGGCGTGCGCGTGAGCACCATCACCGAGGACCAGACCCCCGGCCGCCGCGTGCACGACCCCAAGCATCCGCAGGCCGACGCCGACGGCTACGTGACCTATTCCAACGTGAGCCCGGTGGAAGAGATGGTCAACATGATTTCGGCCTCGCGCTCCTACCAAAACAACATCGAGGTGATGAGCACGGCCAAGAGCCTGCTGCTCAAGACCTTGCAACTCGGCCAGTCCTGACCGCTGAAAGCCCGCCATGGACATCACCGCACTCAACGGCAGCACGACGGGCACGCCCACCGTCTCAGCCAAGAACGCCGCCGAAACCCAGGACCGTTTCCTGAAGCTGCTCGTCGCCCAGATGAACAACCAGGACCCGCTCAACCCGATGGACAACGCCCAGGTGACGAGCCAGATGGCGCAGATCCAGCAGGTGACGAGCCTGTCCACGCTGGACACCAGCATCAAGGGCCTCGGCACCCAGCTTGGCCAGATGCAGGCACTGCAGTCCATCTCGCTGGTGGGCCGCGAGGTCAGCGTGCCCAGCGACAAGCTGAAGGTCGAGAACGGCGTGGCCGACGGCAGCTACGAGCTCGACGGCGCGGCCCAGACCGTGAAGCTCGAGATCCTCGGCGGAGCCGGCAACGTCATCGACACCGTGCAGCTGGGCGCCCAGGGCACGGGCCGCCAGACCTTCTCCTGGCCAGCCGGCACCAAGGTAGCCGAGGGCACGGAGGTCAAGTACCGCATCACCGCCGCCAACGGCGCCAAGGCCGTGACCTCCACGCTGTACGCCCACGACAAGGTGGACGCCGTCTACAGCGAGAACGGCACCCTCAAGCTGAATCTCGAACGCCTCGGCCCCGTGGACTACACGGCCGTCTCGTCCGTCAACTGAACCCTCACCCGCACGACAGCAAGGACTCCCCATGAGCTTCCAGCAAGGCCTCTCCGGGCTCAACGCCGCCTCCAAGAACCTGGACGTCATCGGCAACAACATCGCCAACTCCGGCACCTTCGGCGCCAAGGGCTCGCGGGCCGAGTTCTCTGACGTCTACGCCGCCGCGCTGAATGGCGCCGGCGCGAATCAGGTCGGCATCGGCACCAGCCTGCAGTCCGTGGCCCAGCAGTTCACGCAGGGCAACATCACGACGACCGAGAACCCGATGGACCTCGCCATCAATGGCGGCGGCTTCTTCCAGGTCAGCGACGGCGTGAACCCCACGCGCTACAGCCGCAACGGCCAGTTCAAGGTCAGCAAGGACGGCTCCATCGTCAACAACGATGGCCTCAAGCTGATGGGCTACCCGGCCAACGGTGCCGGCGTCATCCAGCCGGGCACGGCCCAGCCGCTGCAACTGCCCACCGGCGGCATCCCGCCGGCGACGACGGCGAACGTGACGATGGAGTTCAACCTCGACTCCCGCCTGAAGACGACCGCCCCGGGCGGCGGCACCGGCCTGGGCATGGACTTGAAGGACAGCGCCACCTACAACAACGCGACCTCGCTGACCGTCTACGACGCCAAGGGCCAGGACGTGGCCGTGACCTTCTACTTCCAGAAGGCCGCCACCTCGGCCACCGGCGACGACATCTGGAACGTCTACGCCACCGCGAACGGCACCCCCTTCGACACCGACGCGGCGGGTGCGGCCATCGCGCTGGATGCCTTCGGCAACCCGACGGCGCCCTACACCACCATCACCTTCCCGCCCACCGGCGGCGCGCCTTCCGGCATCGTGGGCAGCAGCACCACGCCGCCGGGCGACATCCCGATGAACGTGCCTGCCGGCACCAGCACCCGCGGCAACTCGACGCTCGCAATCCCCGGCATCCAGCTCTCGCTGGCCGGCGCGACCGAGAACGGCAGCAGCTTCGCGGTGACCAACCTCAGCCAGGACGGCTACGCGCCCGGCCAGTTGACGGGCATCCAGGTCGCCAACGACGGCGTGGTCCAGGCCCGCTACTCCAACGGCCAGAGCAAGCCGGCCGGCCAGGTCGAGCTCGCCACCTTCCGCAACCCGCAAGGCCTGCAGACCATGGGCGGCAACGTCTGGATCCGCACGGTCGCCTCGGGCGACGCGGTCGTGGGCGTACCGGGCGACGGCAACATGGGCGCGCTGCAATCGGGTGCGCTGGAAGAAAGCAACGTCGACCTGACCGCCGAGCTCGTCAACATGGTGACGGCGCAGCGCGCCTACCAGGCCAATGCGCAGACGATCAAGACGCAGGATCAGGTCCTGCAGACGATCGTGAACCTTCGATAAGCACTGAAGGCGAGGACGCGCGATGGACCGCATGATCTACCTCTCGATGGCCGGCGCCAAGGCGGCCATGCAGCGGCAGGACGTGCTCTCGCACAACCTCGCCAACGTCACGACCAACGGCTTTCGCGCCGAGCTGCAGGCCTTCCGCGCCGTGCCGGTGCGCGGCGACGGCGCGTCCACGCGCGCCTACTCGCTGGAAACGACGATCGGCTACAACGACGCCCAGGGCCCGCTGACGCCCACCGGCCGCAACCTCGACGTGGCCATGCAGGGCAATGCCTGGCTGGCGGTGCAGAGCAACGACGGCACCGAGGCCTACACCCGTGCCGGCTCGCTGGACGTGAATGCCGAAGGCATCCTGGTCATGCGCAACGGCATGCCGGTGCTGGGCGATGGCGGGCCTATCAACATCCCGCAGAACAGCCAGGTGTCCATCGGCAGCGACGGCACCATCAGCGCCAAGTCGCCCAACCAGAAGCCCAACACCGTGGGCCGGCTCAAGCTCGTCACGCCCGAGACGACCAACCAGCTCACGCGCGGCGACGACGGCCTGTTCCGCGCCGCCGACGGCGACCTGCCCGCCAACCAGGCCGCCCGCCTGCAGGACGGCGCGCTGGAAGGCTCCAACGTCAGCCCCGTCGAGACCATGGTGTCCATGATCGCCGCCGGCCGCCAGTTCGAGCAGCAGATGAAGCTCTTGCAGATCGCGCAGACCCAGGGTCAGCAGTCCGCCAAACTTTTAGGGAGTACCTGACCATGATGCGCTCGCTCTGGATCGCCAAGACCGGCATGGAAGCCCAGCAGACCCAGCTGGACAACATCTCGCACAACCTCGCCAACGTCGCCACCAACGGCTACAAGCGCTCGCACGCCGTCTTCGAGGACCTGATCTACCAGAACATGCGCCAGGCCGGCGCCAACACGACCGACCAGACCACGCTGCCCACCGGCCTGCAGGTGGGCCTGGGCGTGCGCCCGGTGGCCACGGCTCGCATCTACACGCAGGGCAACCTGCAGCAGACCAGCAACAACCTGGACCTGGCCATCAAGGGCGACGGCTTCTTCCAGATCCAGCAGCCCGACGGCACGACCGCCTACACACGCGACGGCTCGTTCCAGCTCAATGCCAATGGCCAGATGGTCACCAACAACGGCTACACGCTGCTGCCGGGCATCACCATTCCCGCCAACGCGCAGAGCCTGACCATCGGCAACGACGGCACCGTCAGCGTCACGCTGCCCGGCCAGGCCGCAGCGCAGACCGTCGGCCAGCTGCAGCTCGCCAACTTCGTGAATCCGGCCGGCCTGGATCCCAAGGGCCAGAACCTCTTCACCGAGACGGCAGCCAGCGGCACGCCCAACACCGGTGCACCCAACAACAACGGCATGGGCGCCCTGCAGCAGGGCTTCGTCGAGACGTCCAACGTCAACGTCGTCGAGGAGCTGGTGCAGATGATCCAGACCCAGCGCGCCTACGAGCTGAACTCCAAGGCCGTGCAGACGTCCGACCAGATGCTGCAAAAACTGGCCCAGATCTAACGAGACGCGTCATGAAGTACTTCGCCCTCATCCTCGCCACCGCCCTGCTGGCCGGTTGCGCCACGCCCTACCCGGAACCCCAGGTCGAGCTGGCCCACACGCCCGTCGTCAACCTGCCGCCGGTGCAGCCGTTGGCGCCCACCAATGGCGCCATCTACCAGGGCGCCAGCTACCGCCCGCTGTTCGAGGACCACCGCGCAAGGCTGGTGGGCGACACGCTGACGATCAACATCGTCGAGAAGGTGTCGGCCACGCAGACGAGCACCAGCGAGCTGAGCAAGTCGGGCAGCCTGTCGGCCGGCGTGACGGCGCTGCCGCTGATCGCGGGCAACTCCTTCGGCAAGGCCAGCGCCGGTGCCAGCTCGGCGAACGACAACAAGGGCAAGGGCAGCAACCAGAACACCAACGAGTTCACCGGCGCCATCACGGCCGTCGTGACCGGCGTGCTGCCCAACGGCCACCTGATGATCAGCGGCGAGAAGCAGATCGGCGTGAACCGCAATGTCGACGTGCTGCGCTTCTCCGGCCAGGTGGACCCGCGCATGATTGCCCAGGGCAACGCCGTGTCGTCGACCTCGGTCGCCAATGTGCGCATCGAGCAGCGCGGCCGCGGCGCCGTTGCAGACACCCACGCGGTGGGTTGGCTGTCGCGCTTTTTCCTGAACATCGCGCCCAGCTGAGCTCTAACATCCGCACTGGCTAGGGAGAAAAAGATAGCCAGAGGCGGGGGGCCAGATGCTCTCGTTGTGGAGGCGTCGCCACTTGACGCCAACGCTGCTGACTTGGCTTGCCGTGGGCGGACTCTGTCGGGCGGGGAGCGCGCCGCTGCGCTTCGCCACCGATGCCAACGACCAAAGCGGCTTGTCTCCGGCCGCCCGCGCGCTGATACGGCACGCGTTGGCCTCGCTGGGCCATGAGGTACTCTTCGAACCGCTGCCTTTGCGCCGTTCGATGGCCATGACTGAACAAGGCCTGCTGGACGGCGAGACGATGCGCATCCGCGCTGTCGCCGAGGAACACCCCGGGCTGCTGCTTGTGCCCGTGCCGCTGGCCACGATGGAGGTCCGGGGCTATGTGCGGCGAGGCGAGGCCGGGCCGGCCGATCTGAGTTCGCTGGCGGCCTGGCGTGTTGGCCATCCGCGTGGCGTCATTGCGCTGGAGAAACTGCTGGCCAACGTGCCACGCCGTGTCGAGGCCACCACCCGGCAGGATCTGCTGCGGCTGCTGCGAATGGGCACCATCGACCTGGCCTTGTTCGCGTCCACGACCGGCGAGCCCGACATCGACGCGGATCAGACCGAGGGTCTCGCCAGGCTCCCCGCCGCGCTGCACTCGACGCCGCTCTACGCGCTGCTGAACAGCCGCCACCGGGCGCTGCTGCCACAGCTGACCAAGGCCTTGCAGCAGATGGAGGCCAGCGGCGAGTCCGCCAGGCTGCGCAGCGCCGCCTGGGCGGACAGGAGCCTGCGCGGCGGCGAGCGTGACCCGCGTTGAGCCTGGCGCCGTCAAGCCCTGACGGACTCCAGATAGTCCACAGCCAGATTGGCCAGGGCCCGCACGCCCACCTCCAGCCCGCGCTCGTCGGCGATGAAGCGCGGCGAGTGGTTGGAATAGGCCTGGCTCGGTTCGATGTCCGGCGGCGTCACGCCGACGAAGAAGAACAACCCGGGAATCAGGCGCTGGAAGAAGGAGAAGTCCTCCGCGCCGGTGGCCTTGGGCACGACCTCGATGCCCATCGGCCGCGGCCCGGTGCTGGCCACGCGCGTGAGCGTGGGCACCATCTGCTCGGTCAGCACGGGGTCGTTGCGGGTGACCGGGTAGTTCTTCGTGATGCAGACCTTGCAGCTGGCACGCGACGCGGCCGAGATGCCTTCGGCCAGTTGCGTGACGCGCTCGTGGATGGCGTCGCGCATGCCCTCGTCGAAGCTGCGGATGGTGCCGCGCATCTCGACGGTGTCCGGGATGATGTTCTCGCGCACACCGCCCTTGATGGCGCCGATGGTGACGACGGCCGGCTCGCGGTTCAGGTCCAGCGTGCGACTGACGATGGTCTGCAAGCCAAGCACGATCTGCGCGGACGTGACGATGGGGTCGATGCCCAGCCAGGGCGCGGCGCCGTGGGTCTGCTTGCCCTGCACGGTGATCTTGAGCTTGTCGCTGCTCGCCATCGTCGGCCCAGGCCGGTAGCCGATGACGCCGACCGGCTGGCGCGACGTGACGTGCAGGCCGAAGATGGCGCTCGGCGTCGGGTGCTCCAGCACGCCTTCCTTGATCATCAGTGCTGCACCGCCCTCTTCGCCCTCGGGCGGCATTTCCTCGGCGGGCTGGAAGATGAACTTCACCGCACCGGGAATGTCGGCGCGCAGGCCGGCCAGGATGCTGGCCACGCCCATCAGGATGGCGACGTGGCAGTCATGCCCGCAGGCGTGCATGACGCCCACCTCCTCGCCGTTCCAGACCGCGCGGGCCTTGGAGGCGAAGGGCAGCTCCACTTCTTCGGTGACGGGCAGGCCGTCCATGTCGGCCCGCAGCGCCACCACGCCGCCAGGCTTGCCGCCTTTCAGCAGGCCGACGACGCCGGTGTGTGCGACGCCGGTCTTGATCTCGTCAAAGCCCAGGCTGCGCAGATGCTCGGCGACAACGGACGCGGTGCGGAACTCTCGGTTGCCGAGTTCGGGATGCTGGTGCAGGTCGCGCCGCCAGGCGATGACTTGCTGTTCGAGGCAGGCGGTGGCGGTGGCGATGCGGTCGGCGAGCGAGGGCGTGTCCATGGCGGGTCACGCTAGCACGCCGTTGTCCTGCTCGGCCAGGGGGTTCAGGTCGCGCCGTGCCCACTGCGCCACAGCAGCGCGGGCCAGCAGCGCCGCGAGCACCAGTTCGACCGCGAGCCAGACGCCGCCGCGCACGAGCGGCCACCCAACGGCCACCAGCGCGGCGAGGATGGCCGCGGCGACACCCGCGAACGCCAGCCAACCGAGCAACATGGCGACCTGGTGGTTGCGCAGCCCGCGCACCCAGACGCTCCAGGTCAGCGCCAGGGCCAGGTCGCCCATGGCCAGGGGCCAACTGCTGAGCATCGCCCCGTACTGCTGCCGCGGGGCAAACACCAAGGACAACGCGGCGAACATGATGAGCAGCGCACCGCTCGCCAACGCACTGCCGGCAAGCATGCGCCAGGCCCAGGCCGTCGGCGACAGGCCACCGGGCGCCAGCCTGTTGCGCCAATGCAGGCCGGGGTGGACGAGGCTGGTGCTGCAACTCACACCCAACACCGCGAGCCAGCCGGCATAGCCCAGCACGCCGAAGCCCTCGACCGGATTGCCCCAGGCGAGGAAGACCCACAGCTTGTGCTGACCGATGAACTGCGCACCGACGACCGCAAGCATGGTCGCGACCGAAGATACCGCCCGCGAACCTCCATAGACCCAGACGTCACCACGCTGTCCGCTGCGCAACAAGTCCGCGAACGGCAGCAGCCGCCAACCGATGGCCTTGTTGCGCCCACCCGAGACGGCCACACCCCGAAAGCGCGGCACGCCGGACCAAGCCAGCACCGGCCGGCGCAGCACCCCGGCCACCCACCACCACACGGCGGCGACCGCGCCCAACAGGCTGAGCGCGAGCACCGGCCAGGCTATCAGCCAGCGCAGCAGCATGCCCGTCATCGACACGGTCAGCACGAGCAGTAGCCAGCCCAGCAGCGCCCGGCGCGGCAAACGGCCTCGCCATGCCAGGCCGCAGCAGGCACCAAGGGCCTGTGCGCTTGCCAGCATCGCGAGCGTGGCGAGCATGGCCGTGGGCGCCATGGCGGCCACACCATCCGCCTCCGACAGGCGACCGGCCAGCAGCAGGGGGCCTGCGAACCCCAAGGCGCCCGTGACCACCAACTGCCGGCACATGCGCAGGCGGGTACGAACAGCCGCCTGCGATGGCGCCGCCCGTGCCACCCACTGCCCGATCCGCACGCTGGCGGACGACGCGGACATTGCCGCGCTCACCGCCAGCATCACGGCCTGCAGGCCGACGATGGCATAGCGCAGCGCCGGCGGCGCATCCGAGTTGCTGCCAAGCAGCAACGCCAGCAGCAGCGCAAAACCGGAGATGAGCAGCGGCCCGATCAGGCCGACGTCCAACGCCCCGTCGTCGAAGCCGGGGCCGCGTGCTTTCAAGGCTTGAGACGTGTTCATGTGTTCAACAGCTCCAGCACGCCCGTCATGTCCAGCGCCACGCCGCCTTCGGCCCGGCACATGCGCGTGTCCACCAGCAACTGCCCGCCATCGCGCGCCGACCAGTGCAGTTGGCCCGGCGCCAGGGCCGGCGGTGGCGCGGCGCAGGGCACGCGCCGCAGGTGTTCCAGCAGATCGTCCCAGCCGATGAAGAGCTGCACCCGGCCGTCACGAAGGAAGAGCACATGACTGACGATGCGCTCCAGGTCGGCCAGCAAGTGGCTGGAGATCAGCACGGTGCGCGGCTCGGCGCGCTGGCGCAGGCCGAAGAGCGCGCGCAGCACCTCGCGGCGCGTGATCGGGTCCAGGCTCGCCATCGGCTCATCGAGCAGCAGCAGGTCGGGGTCGTGCGCCAGCGCCAGCACGAGGGAGAGCTTCTGCTGGTCGCCGAGCGAGAGCGCATCGGCGCGCTTGCCCAGGCTCAGGTCCAGCCGCGCGGCAAGCGTGGCGGCCGTGGGCAGGTGCAGGCCGCGGTAGACGGCGGCCATTTCGCCCAGGTGCTGCATGCCGGTCAGGCGCGGGAAGAGGTCCGGCGTTTGCGCCACATAGCCCAGGCGTTCGCGCACGGCGTCGGTCAGCGCCAGGCTGGGCTCGCCCAGCAGTTGGGCCTCGCCGGCCGAGGGCGTGATGAGGCCGAGCAGCGCGCGCATCAGCGTGCTCTTGCCCGCGCCGTTGCGGCCGACGAGGCCAACGACGGCGCCCGCGGGGATGTCGAGGTCGATGCGGTCGAGCACGCGGGCGCGGGCACTGGTCCAGCTGTCGCCGTGGCGGTCGAGCGTGAGCTGCCGGGCTTGGAGGACGGGGGTCATGGTTGCTCTTGCTCCTGAAGGGCGCGCTCGAACGCTGCGAGCGCGGCGGCGGGGGTGATGCCGAGTTGCACGGCATGACGGGCAACGGCGTCCAGCGCCGGCTGCAGCAGCGCGATGCGGTCGGTCGCCTTGGCTGTGCGCTGCACGCCTTCGGCCACCACCATGCCCAGCCCCCGCCGCCGCTCCAGTAGGCCCTGCGCCTCCAGCAGGCTGTATGCCTTGCTGACCGTCATGGGGTTGACGGCGTGGCGCTCGGCCACGGTGCGCACGCTGGGCAGTTCGTCGCCAGCCACCAGCTGGCCGCTGGCGACAAGGCGCTGCACCTGCTCCACGACCTGCCGGTAGATGGGCGTGGCGTGGTGGGGCTGGATGTCGAAGGGGACGGGGTTAGGACTAGGGTTGCCGGCCATGCGCATTAGTGTATTGCAATATCAATACACCAATCAACCGAAATCCGTCAGCCGCCCCGGTTCGTCAACCGCCTGTCAGTCGCCTCAGCCGGCGCTTGAAGTCCAGCCACTGCCTGCCGCGCGAGCGGTCGATGCGCTTCACGTCGATCAGCGTGAAGCCGGCGCAACCCGTCAGCGTGTGCAGGCCGGCGGTGTGGCTGCTGCTGACGAGGTCGCCGGTCAGGCGTTCAGTGCCGGCCTCAATGTCGACGCGCTCCGGCGTCAGCACCGGGAACCGGAGCAGGCGCGTGGCGCCGCCGTAGCCGGTCGAGCTGTCCTGCACCGGCAGCGTCAGCACACCGTCGCGGCCGATGAAGGGCCGGCCGGCCGGGCGCGCGCCCTCACGGTTCACGCGCACGGGGTTGGCAGCCAGCGGCGTCCACGGGCCGGCCAGCGCGGGGGCGTGGGCGACGTGCAGTTCGCGCTGGTCACGCGCACCGGGGCCGACCAGCGTGTAGAACATCCACCACCGACCCTGGTACTCGACGAGCGAGGCGTCTGCCCCGGGTACGCCGCCAATCAGCGCGCACTCGCGCTCCCAGTTGTCCAGCGAATCGTCGGACGCGCGGTAGAGCGCAATCTCGCCGGCCTGGAAGGTCTCCGGCACCATCCAGGTCTCGCCGTCGTGCTCGAAGACCTGGGGGTAGGACAGGTGGAATGGCTTGTCCAGCACCGTCGTGCGGCCGCGCCAGGTCAGGTCGGCCAGGCGGAATTCGTGGCGCTCGATGGTGGCGCGCTTGAGCGGATAGTCGAAGGCTTCAACGAAGACGTGCAGGGCGTCGCCACGTACCAGGCCGAAGGGGTCGGCCAGATAGCGCCAGCGGCCGGCCTCGGGCAGCCAGGTGATGCGCTCCCGCGCGGCACCCAGGCTGCGGGCATCGATGTCTTCAACAGGAACGGGAACGATGCCGACTCGCCAGAAGTCGCTGCGCGGCCTCTTGAACATCAGACGTGCCAGGCGGCGTAGGCGTCTTCCTCGTCATCGAAGCGCTGGACCTGGGCGGCCTGGTGCAGCATGACATCGCGATAGAAGCCCAGCGTGCGGGCGACGGCGTTGGAGCGGTCGTAGGCGGCCGTTGCGTAGCGCACGGCGCGCTGCGGGGCGCTGAGCGGGCGCAGGCGCGCGAGTTCCTCGGCCATCGCATGGCCCAGCACGTTGGCGTCGCCGACCGGCACGAGACGCGCCGGCTGGCCGGCCAGCATCTCCAGCGGGCCTTGGGTGGCGGAAGACAGCACCGGCCGGCCGGCGCGCATGGCCTCCAGGATGGCCAGCGGGAAGGCTTCCTCGCGGGACGGCGACACGAACAGGTCGAAGGCCTTCAGTGCCTGGTCGACATCGCTGCGGAAACCCAGCAGGCGGATGCGCGAGTCGGCGGCGGCCATTTCCTTCAGCTGGGCTTCGTCCGGGCCTTCGCCGAGGATGGCCAGCACGGCGTCCGCCGGTGCGTGAGCCTTGAAGGCGGCGATCAGCAGGTCCATGCCCTTGCTGCGGTGCAGGCGGCCGACGCTGCCGACCAGCAACTGGTCGGGCGCCAGGCCCAGCTCGGCGCGCAGATCGGTGTGGCGCGCCGCGGCTGCCGCGTCACGCTCGGGTGCCCAGTTGTAGATGACGTGGGCCAGCGATTCGCTGTCGGGCAGGCCGTCGTACTGGGCGCGGTTCACGCAGACGAGGCCGTCCAGGCGCGCATGGTGGTGGGCCTTGTAGCCGACGTGCAGGGTGCCGATGCGCGCCGAGCGGCGGGCGTGGGCAACGGCCTTGCAGGCCGGGCCGAGGTGGCCGTGGCAGACGTCGGCACCCAGGCGGCGCGCCAGCGCAGCGACGCGCCAGCCGCGCAGCAGCGGCAAGGCGAGGCCGTGGAACTGCACGCCCTGCGCCAGCGCACCGGCGACGGCCGAGCCGGCCGAACCGATGACGTGGACACGGTGGCCCAGCGCGGCCTGGGCGTTGGCGAGGTCGATGCAATGCCGCTCACCGCCCGCGATCCGGGACGAAAACACGACGTGAACCAGGGTCAGCGGTACGAAGGGCGGGGGCATGGCAGGTCTTGCAAACGTGTGCAGCTCGGGTCAGTAAGCAAAACTTTACCGATGTACACATTCAGAAACCTGTCACACAACCCTTCAGTCAAGTGGCCGTCAGGTCCGGAATTTCCCTCAAACGCTCCCAACGCGCCTCAAGTGCGCGAAAACGTGAAGTAGTTCCACCGTCATCTCGACGCTCACGCGTCGTTGGCAGAGCCCGTGGAGGGCCAAGAGTCGGGATTGACAGAATCTCACGGCAGGAGACTTGCAAGCTGAGTACAAGCTTGCGTCCCGCAATGAAAATCGCCCAACCGGCCGGTCGGGCGATCAGGGCATGCGGCCCGCGCAGGGGCCGGCGGATGGCGCCCGGAGGCCAGCCCCGGGCGCACCGGATCTTCAGCGCATCTTGCTGATCCACTCGTTCCGCTGCTCGTCGTAGCGGTACATCATCAGGAAGCGCAGCGTCTCCATGTTGACCTGCTCGCGGGTCAGCGTGCTCATGTCGCGCGGCGCCTTGGCCGGCACCCAGGTGCCGACGGTGTCGTCGTAGACGTTCATGCGCAGGAAATGGTCACGCATCGCGATGACCTCGGCACGCGACATGACGCCCCTGGGCGGCTCCATGCCGGACTTCAGCACCCACATGCCGGTCAGTTCGTCCCAGCGCATCAGCGCCAGGAAGGTGTCGCGCTCCATCTTGACCTGTTCGCGCGTCACGCTCTGGGCCTGGGCAGGCACGGTGAAAGCGGCGAGGGAGGTGGCCAGAGCGAGGGTCAGCAGGGAAAGGCGTTTCATTTCGGGTCTCCAAAAAGATGAGGGGGAAAGAAAGGGGGCTGTGCTGACTGGGCGCCTCAGTGCCTCACAGGTGGCCAGTGGTCGGCCGAACCGGCCTGGCCTTACAAACTGTGAAAAATCCCCGTCCTTCCCGGCAGCCACGGCCAGTGGCTTCGAAAAGCGGGGCGGTCCGCGCCCTTTTCGTCGGCTTCGCGGGCTCAAGCGTCCGCAGAATCTGCCGAGTGAAGTCCCTGCAAGCCCTCCTCCTCAGCCTCGCCGTCGTGCTGGCGCCCCTGGCGCCGCCCGCCGAGGCCGCCCGCATCAAGGAAGTTGCCTCGATCGCCGGCGTGCGCTCCAACCCGTTGACGGGCTATGGGCTCATCGTCGGCCTGGACGGTACGGGCGACCAGACGACGCAGGCGCCCTTCACGGGCCAAAGCCTGTCGGCCATGCTGCAGCAGTTCGGCGTGATCCTCCCCCAGGGCGTGACGATGCAGCCGCGCAATATCGCCGCCGTCATGGTGACGGCCTCGCTGCCGGCCTTCGCCCAGCCCGGCCAGCAACTGGACATCAACGTCTCGTCCATCGGCAACGCCAAGAGCCTGCGCGGCGGCACGCTGATCGCCACACCCCTGCGCGGCGCTGATGGCCAGATCTACGCCATCGCCCAGGGCAACCTGGTGGTGGGCGGTGCCGGCGCTTCCGCCGGTGGCTCCAAGGTACAGATCAACCACCTGAGCGCCGGCCGCATCCCGGCGGGCGCCCTCGTCGAGCGTTCCGTGCCCACGCCCCTGGCGCAGGGCGACAGCATCCAACTCGATCTCAACAGCAGCGATTTCGCCACCGCCCGCGCCGTGGCGCAGGCCATCAACAAGGCCAAGGGCAGCGGCGTGGCCCAGGCGCTGGACGGCCGCGTCGTGCGCGTGCGCGCCCCCACCACGCCGGACGAACGCGTCGCCTTCCTGGCCGATGTCGAGAACCTCGCCATCGACATGGCGGCACCGGCCGCGCGCATCGTCATCAATGCCCGCACCGGCTCCATCGTCATGAACCAGGCCGTCACGCTGTCGGCCTGCGCCATCGCCCACGGCAACCTGTCGGTGACGATCAGCTCCACGCCCATCATCAGCCAGCCCAATGCGCTGTCCGGCGGCCAGACGACGGTGGCCGAAAAGGCCGACATCTCCATCCGCCAGGAACCCGGCAGCCTCATCCAGCTGGCCGCCGGCGCGCGCCTGTCAGACGTCGTCAAGGCGCTGAACTCCCTCGGCGCCACACCGCAGGATCTGCTCGCCATCCTGCAGGCCATGAAGAGCGCGGGCGCCTTGAATGCCGAGCTTGAGGTGATCTGATGGCCAACAGCTTCCAGTCCGTTTCCGGCCAGAGCTTGGGCAGCCTGGACGCGCTGAAGGCCCAGGCCTCGCGCGACCCCAAGGCCAGCATCCGCGAGACGGCCAAGCAGTTCGAATCGCTCTTCATGCAGGAAGTCATGAAGAGCATGCGCGCTTCCACCTTGTCCAGCGGCATGCTGGACAACAACGCGACCCAGCTCGGCACCGAAATGCTGGACACGCAGTTCGCCGGCAAGATGAGCGGCCTGCCGGGCGGCCTGTCGGAAGCCATCCAGAAGCAGCTGCAGCGCCAGATGGGCATCCAGGACCTGTCGCCCGAGAACGTCAGGAAGGCCAGCCAGACGACGCTGGCCCAGGCCCTGCCCGCGCTGGCCACCAAGGGCATCCCCAACCACGTGCAGAGCTTCATCCAGCAGCACGACGCCGCCGCCCGCTCGGCCTCGGCAACCACTGGCATCCCGGCCAGCTTCATGGTCGCCCAGGCTGCGCACGAGAGCGGCTGGGGCAAGCGCGAGATCGTTGGCGCCGACGGCAGCAAGAGCCACAACGTCTTCGGCATCAAGGCCACGCCGGGCTGGACGGGCAAGACCGTCGACGTGAAGACCACCGAGGTCATCAATGGCCAGGCCGTCAAGGTCACCGCCAAGTTCCGCGCCTACGGCAGCTATGACGAGGCCTTCAAGGACTACGCCCGGCTGATCAGCAGCAACGACCGCTATTCCAAGGTCGTCGCCCAAGCCCAGAATGGCAACGCCGCCGGCTTCGCACGCGGCCTGCAGCAGGCCGGCTACGCCACCGACCCGGCCTATGCCGAGAAGCTGGCGAAGACCATCCACACGACGCAGCGCGTGCAAAGCACACTCGCCTAAGGACTAGACCATGGCTGGCTTGCTCACCCTCGGCGCCCGCGCGATGTTCGCCAACCAGGCGGCATTGCAGACCATCGGCCAGAACATCGCCAACGCGAACACGCAGGGCTACTCGCGCCAGTCAGTCGTGCTGACAACCTCGCCCGGCCAGTACACCGGCGCGGGCTTCTTCGGCAAGGGCGTGGACGTGCAGACCGTCGTGCGCTCGCACAACGAGTTCCTGACCAAGGAAGCCGCCAGCTCCAAGTCCGCCGCGATGGCGGACTCGACGCGTGCCGACCAACTGTCCCGCATGGAGAAAGTCTTCCCGCCCGGCACCGACGGCCTGGGCTACGCGGCCAGCCAGTTCCTGAACGCCATGGTCGACGTGACCAGCCGGCCGAACGACCCCTCGGCCCGCCAGGTGGCGCTCGGCCGTGCCAACGAGCTGGCCGTGCGCTTCTCCAACGCCGGCCAGCAGATCACCGACCTGCAGGCCGGCGTCGTCAGCGACCTCAAGGCCAACGTCACCGTCGTCAACGAGCTGGCGCGGCAGATCGCCAACATCAACGACCAGATCTCCAAGACGCGCGGCAGCGGCCACACGCCCAACGACCTGCTCGACAAGCGCGAGCTGCTGATCTCCCAACTGGGTGAGCATGTCGCGGTAACGACGCTGACCGCCGACGACGACACCGTCGGTGTCTTCATCGGCGGCGGCCAGCGCCTCGTGCTGGGCAACCAGGCCTCCACGCTGCAGGTCTCGGCCGACGCCTACGACCCCCAGCGCGCCATGCTGTCCCTGAACGAAGGCGGCCTGAGCCGTGGGCTGGACGAGAGCGTGCTGACCGGCGGCTCGATGACGGCGCTGCTGAGTTTTCAGAACAAGGACCTGCAGGACGCCAAGAACCTGCTCGGCCAGCTCGCGGCCGCCATCGGCACCCGCGTCAACGACCAGAACAGCCTCGGCCTGGATCTGTCCAACCCGCCCGGCAAGGGCGCGCCCATCTTCAACGTCGCCGTTCCGAAGGTGATGCCGGCTGCCACCAATCTGCGCAACCCCGGCGGCAGCTTCACCAACGGCGTGCAGGCCACCATCGTCAACGCCAGCCAGCTGCAGGCCAGCAGCTACAAGCTGACGTCCAGTGTGTCCGGCACCTACGAGCTGACCCGGCTGTCCGACGGCCTGGTGCGCAACATCAACGACGGCGACACGATCGACGGCGTCCAGTTCACTTTCACTCCCGGTGCACCCGCCGCCGGCGAGAGCTTTCTCATCGAGCCCGTGGGCGCCGCGGCCGTCGAGATGCGCCGCGTGCTGGACAACCCCAACGGCATCGCCGCCGCCTCGCCGCTGACGGCCGCCGCCTCGGTCAACAACACCGGCACGCTGACGGTCGACAGCATCTACGCCGTCAACAGCAGCTACGACCCCACCAAGGTCCCGATGACCGTCGAGTTCGGCGGCCCCGACCCGGCCAACCCTGCCAACGTGCTGTACACGGTGACGCTGGCCGACGGCACCGTGCTCAACGGCGTGTGGAGCCCGGGCCAGGCCATCGGCAACCAGCCGGCCGCCGGCATCGACCTCGGCTTCGAGCTGCGTACCAACGGCGTGCCGCGCTCGGGCGACAAGCTGGCGCTCGACCCGACCGTCTTCACCAGCACCAACAACGGCAACGCCAAGGCCTTCCTGAACATCCAGTCCGAAGGCTTTGTCGGCCGCCAGTTGCTCGCCGGTGGCGGCGTCACGCCGGGCACGACCATCAACGACGCTTACGCTGCCGCGATGAGCGAGATTGGCGCCCGCGTGCAGAGTGCCAACTACCTGTCGGGCGTGTCCACCAGCGTCGCCGGCGACTCCGAGGCCAACCGCGCCGGCCAGGCTGGCGTCAACCTCGACGAGGAAGCCTCGCGCCTGATGCAGTTCCAGCAGAGCTACCAGGCCGCTGCCAAGGTGCTGCAGACCGCCCAGACCCTTTTCGACGAACTGATGCGCATCGCTGCGCGCTAGGCACAGAGGTAAGCCATGAGACTCTCCACCGCCAACCTCTACGACGCCTCCATCGCCAACCTGCAGCGCCGCCAGCAGTCTCTGCAGAACCAGCAGCAGCAGCTGACGTCGGGCAAGCGCATCACCATGGCCAGCGACGACCCCACCGGCGCTGCGCGCGCCGAGCGGGCGCTGGCCGCCATCGGCCGTGTCGACGCCAACCAGCGCGCGCTGGAAGCCAGCCGCAACAGCATGACGCTGGCCGAGTCCGCACTGGGCGACGCCAACGAGCTGATGCAGCAGGCCCGCGAGACCATGGTGTCGGCCGGCAACGCCAGCTACTCCGACGCCGAGCGCCAGGGCCTGGCCAACAAGCTCCAGGGCATCCGCGACCAGCTCCTGTCCATCGCCAACCGGCCGGACGGCGGCGGTGGCTATCTCTTCTCGGGCCAGGGCTCGGCCAACCCGCCCTTCCTGGACCAGGCCGGCGGCGTCAGCTACGTCGGCGTGGCCGGCACCATCCAGACCGGCAACCTCGACAACTTCCAGCTCAGCATCGACGGCCGCGGCGCGTGGGAGCAGGCACGCAGCGGCAACGGCACGTTCGTCACCGACGCCAACGCCAACGGCATCACCGGCAACCCGGCCCAGGCCTGGGTCGACTCGGGCCGCGTCATCGACCCCACGCTGGTGACCGGCCAGAACTACCGCATCGACATCGCCGGCACGGCGCCGGCGCAGACTTACAGCGTCACCAACACCGACACCGGCGCCGGCGTTGCCGGTGGCGCCTACAAGTCCGGCCAGTCCATCGTCTTCGACGGCATCAGCGTCGCCGTCGCGGGCACGCCGGCCGACGGCGACAACTTCTCGGTTGCACCGGCCACCAACTCCCTCAAGGTCTTCGACGTACTGGACCGCGCCATCAGCGAGCTGAAGACGCCGCTGCGCAGCAACGCGCAGATCGCCCAGAGCAACTCCGGCCGGCTGCGCGACATCGACGCTGCCATGGGCGGGCTGCAGAACGCGCGCAGCCAGACCGGCGAGCGCCTGAACAACCTCGACGGCACCGAGACCCGCCTGGCCGCGCTCAAGCAGTACAACACCGAGGAAAAGAGCGCCGCCGAGGACATCGACATGGTGCAGGGCATCTCGGACTTCCAGAACCAGCAGACCGGCTACGACACCGCGCTGAAGACCTACGCCATGGTCCAGCGCATGTCGCTGTTCCAGTACATCCAGGGCTGAGGGCCAGTTCTTACGGCAGCTCGCGTGAAGCTGTCACGATTTGCCGCCATGGGGAGCGGGGCGGCGTGGCAGACTGCCGCATTCATCGCCCCCCGCGCCGCGCCATGTCCGACAACACTCCTGCCGCCCTCGATCACGCCATCCTGCCCGGGATTGCGCTCGGCTACGCCCCGATCATCGACCGCCAGCGCAACATCACCGGCACGCGGCTGACGCTGGTGCCGCTGCGCGCCGACGCCCGCACCGACCACGCCGAGCTGCTGGCCGCACTCGCCGCCACCTGGCCGAACGGCGGTGAACTGCTCAACCCGCAAGGCGAGGCCCTGCTGGCCGCCGTGCTGGCCCAACCGCCGGCCCAGCCGACGCAGATCGAAGTCCCGGCCTTCATCGCCGCGGATGCCACCCACAGCGCGGCCCTGGCCGCATTGAAAGCCGCCGGCCACACGGGCCTGCTCAAGGGTCTGCCTCAGGCTGCGCTGCCGGCCGAAGTGGCCTCCGTGTTCAAACAGGTGGTGCTGGAGCCGGGCCAGGCGGCGCCGGCCGGGCTGGCGCTGGTGCACGCCGGCGTGCGCGGTGCCGACGCCATCGACGCCAGCTTCAATGCCGGCGCCACTGCCGTCATCGGCTGGCCGATGGACGGCCCCTTCGAAGTCGTGCCCCCCGCCGCCAAGACCGAGATTGCCGCCGACCTTCAAGTCATCGTCGAGCTGATGTCGCGCGTCGACCAGGGCGAAGACGTCGAGCGCCTGGAGCAGACGCTCAAGCGCGACCCCAGCCTGGCCTTCAAGCTGCTGCGCTACCTGAACTCCGCCGCCTTCGGCCTGCCTGTCGAGGTGTCGAGCTTCCGCCACGCCATCATGCTGCTCGGCTATGTCCGCATGAAGCGCTGGCTGGCCCTGCTGCTGACGACGGCCAGCAAGGACCACAGCATGCGCCCCATCATGTTCGGGGCGCTGCGCCGCGGCCTGCTGATGGAAGAGTTCGCGCAGAACATGAGCGAGCGCGAGCAGCGCGACGAGATGTTCATCTGCGGCCTGTTCTCGCTGCTGGACCACATGCTCAAGCAGCCGTTCGACAAGCTGCTGCAAAGCATCCCCGTGCCCGAAGGCGTGCGCCAGGCGCTGGTGGAGGACAGCGGCCCCTACCACCCCTATCTGCAACTCGTTCGCGCGCTGGAGGCCGAATCGGTGTTCGACTACCGCGACTGCGCCGAGGCGTTGATGCTGGGCGCCGGCGAGATCAATGCCTGCGTGTTGAGGGCCTTGCACAAGGCTTCCCAGCTCGAATGAGCACAGCGCCTTCGGACGGCTGAGCCATGTTCGGCCCGCCTGCCTCCGCTGCCCTGCTCGACCTCGTCGGTGACCCGGTGCTGACACTGCGGGCCGATCTGTCCGCGCTGCGTGCCAACCCGGCTGCCCGCGAATGGCTGGGGGCCGACGCCGCCGAGGGCTGGCGGCTGCTGCGCCATGCCGCCGGCGCCCGCCTCGAAGCCTGGCTGCGAGATGCCGCCCACGCCATCGACGCCGGCCGTGCGCCACCACCCGCGCCGCCGCTCAAGCTGGCCGACGGGCAGCGCGCCACGCTGCATCTGCTGCGCGACCGCCCCAACTGGCTGCTGCATGCCCGCCTCAGCGCGGCCGACCCGGGCGAGCCACCGCTGGCCGAATGGCTGGCGCTGTCACCGCTGCCGGCCGTGCTGGCCGACGCCGCCAGCGGCACCCTGCTGCGCCACAACGCCGCCTTCTCTGCGCTCTACGCCGGCTCGCCCCGCCATCTGAACGACCTGCCCGACCTGCTGCAGGCCCTGCTCGGCTGGCACCGTGGCACGCCACTGCCAGCGCTGGCGGCCCAGCGCCCACAGGACGGGCCCCTCGTGACCGAGGCCGAGTTCATCGACCCCCAGGGCCAGCCCCGCTGGCTGCAGGCCCGGCTGCGGCTGTGGCGGCACGGCGGCCGCGCCCTGCTGCTGGCCGTGCTGGAGGACCAGAGCACCCTGCACGAGCGCGACCTCGCCCACCAGCAGCTCGACGCGCTGATGGACACCGCCGCCGTGGGCCTGGCCACCTTCCAGCCCGAGGCTGGCTGGCTCAAGGCGCACCGCAAGGGCTCGCCTTTCAAGGCGGGCAGCAAGCAACCCGTCGCCTCGCTGCAGGGCATCAACCGCGACATCGTCGAGCCGGCATCCTTGCCCGAGTTCGAACGCCTGCAGCGCGCGCTGAAACGAGGTGACCCGGTCGAGGTGCGCTACGCGGTGCGCCACCCAGAGCTGGGTCGGCGCTGGCTGCTGACACGCGTCGCGCCCGGGTTGCTGGCCGGCGGCCGGCGCTCGACCTCCGTCGTGACGCTGGACGTGACGGCCCAGGCTCAGGCCGAAAACGCACTGCTGCTGCGCGCCGAGAGCGAGCGCGCGGTGCTGGACTCGGTGCTGGTGGGCATCGTCTCCGTCGGGCCCGATGGCATCGAATGGATGAACCGCTCAGCGCGCCGCATGTTCGGCTGCGAACTGGAGGACGTGCAAGGCCAGCCCATGGGCGTGCTGGCCCCTGAGGACGATGAACACGCCTTCCACGCCGAGCCCGGCACCGACGTCTTCGAGTGCCGGCTGCGCGGCCGCGACGGGCGCGAGTTCTGGGTCATCGGCAATGCCGTGCAGACACCGCGTGAGGACGGCAGCACCCAGCTGACCTACGCCCTGCTCGACATCGACCGCCGCCGCCAGGCCGAGGCGCAAAGCCGGCTGGCCCAGGCTTCGCTGGCCCGCATCATCGAAGGCGCGCCGCTGGCCATCACGCTGCACGAGGCGCAGAGCCTGCGCGTCGTCAAGCTCAACCAGGCCGCCGCCACGCTGGCCGGCCGACCCGAAGCCGCCCTGCTCGGCGGCACGCCGGCCCAGCTCTTCGGCGCCGAGCAGGGTGCCCAGGTGGTGGCCGACATGCGCGAGGCGCTGGAGTCGCAAAGCGTCGTGCAGCGCGAATACCACGTGCCGGCAGGCGGCTCCACACGCATCTGGGACGCACGGCTGCTGCACCTGGCCGGCGTGGGCGGCGATGACACACCCGAGCTGCTGCTGCTGGTGGCCAGCGACGTGACCGAACAGCGCGCCGCCGAACAGGCACGGCTGCAGGCCGCCATCTCGCAGCGCGAACTGCTGGTGCGCGAGGTGCACCACCGCATCAAGAACAACCTGCAGGGCGTGGCCGGCCTGCTGCAGCAGATCGCCGCGCGCCGCCCCGAAGTGGCGGGGGTGCTGAAGGAGGCCGTGGGCCAGGTGCAGGCCATCGCGCAGGTCTACGGCCTGCAGGTGGGCGCTACCGGCCCGCTGCTGCTCAAGCGCGTGTTCGACGCCATCGTTGGCTCCGTGCAGCGCATGCAAGGCCGCGTCATCACCACCGCGGCCGAAGGCGGCGCGTTGCTGGACGACTGGTGCCTGCCCGAGGCCGAGGCCATCCCCATCGCACTGAGCCTGAACGAGCTGCTCGGCAATGCGCTGCGGCACAGCCATGGAGCCCAGGTGCGCTGCCAGCTCATCTGCGACATGACAGGCGTCACCGTCGAGATCGTCAACCCCGGCCAACTGCCGGACGGCTTCGTGCTGCTGAACGTGAAAAGCGGCGTGTCGGGCCTGGGCCTGGTGCGCGCGCTGCTGCCGCGGCGCAGCGCCATCCTGAGCCTGGAACAGGTTGGCGCAGACGTGGTTTGCCGGCTGGAACTGATTCCACCCAGCGTGGTTCACAATGCCGCCACAAAATCAAGTTCTTGATTCAGGACATTGAGGGGCGCGGTGAGCAAGGGCAAGATCCTGGTCGTCGACGATGACCGACTGGTGTTGGCAACGCTGAGCTACGGGCTCACGCAGGCGGGCTTCGAGGTCATCGACGCCGACAACGGCGACGACGCCATCCTGCTCGCCCGCGAGCACCGGCCCGAGCTGGCCCTGCTGGACATCCGCATGGAAGGCCTGACCGGCTTCGACGTGGCCGCCTACCTGCGCGAATTCCTGCAGACGCCCTTCATGTTCCTGTCCGCCTTCGCCGACGACGCGACGGTAGCCAAGGTCAAGGAGCTGGGCGCGGTCGCCTACCTCGTCAAGCCGCTGGACATCTCGCAGATCGTGCCCGCCGTCGAGGCCGCCTTCGCACGTTCGACCACCCACCCGGCCGCCCCCGCCAGCGCGCCGACCGAAGCACCACGGGTCGAGGCGTTTGCCAGCCCCTCCGAGCTGCCGCTGCTGGACGTGACGGCCTTGGCTGTCGGCGTGCTGATGCACCGCTACTCGCTGCCGCGCGACGAGGCGCTGGCCCGCCTGATGAGCCTGGCCTCGGCCGATGGTCACAGCCTGCCCGAGCAGGCGCGACGCGTCGTCGATGCGCTGGAACTGCTGGCCCGGCCTGGGCAGCGCTGACACTGATTTGGGTCAGGCTTGCACGCGTTCAGCAGGCAAGACTGGACGAGGGGCCTACTCAGCTCAGAGTGAAATAAAAGCGGGCGCCCTCGCCCATCGCCGACTCAGCCCAGATGTCGCCGCCGTGGCGGCGCACGATGCGCCGCACCAGGGCCAAGCCAACGCCCGTGCCCTGGAAGTCGCTGGCGCTGTGCAGGCGCTGGAAAACGCCGAACAGCCGCTCGGCAAAGCGCATGTCGAAACCGGCGCCGTTGTCCGACACGACGAAGACGCGTCGGCCGCCCTGCTGAACGCTGCCAAAGCCGATCCGCGTGCACTCGACCTTGCCGCTGTACTTCCAGGCATTGCCCAGCAGGTTCTCCAGCACCATGCGCAGCAGCGTCGGGTCGCCCTGCACCACCAGGCCCGGCTCGATGTCCAGATCGAGTTCACGCTGCGGCGCGCCGCGCTTGAGCTCTTCCATCACATACCCAGCCTGCTGGGACAGGTTGACCTGCTGGCAGGCCAGCGGCCGCGTCGACAGCTGGCTCAGCGACAGCAACGCATCGATCATGCTGTTCATGCGCGCCGCAGCACTCATGACGCGGTCGAGGTGATCGTTGCCGACCCGGTCTAGCCGCCCGCCGTAGTCTTCCTTGAGGATGCGCGCAAAGCCCTCGACCACGCGAAGTGGCGCGCGCAGGTCGTGCGAAACCGTGTAGCTGAAGGACTCGTGTTCGGCGGCCAGATCGGGCTGTGCCGCAGGGAGTGCCGCCGCGACGGCGGGCTCGTCCGGCCTGGCCGTGCCCAGAAAGCCGGCGAAATGACCCTGCGAATCGATGCAAGGCATGCCGCGCAGGCGCCACTGCGTGCTGCCTTCTGCAGCGTTGAGCTGCAGGTCTGCGAAAGGCTGCTGCGCGTCCAGCCGCTCGCGCAGCTGGCTGGCCGGGGCGGCGGCCTCGAAACGCTCCCACAGCTGCTGAGTGCTCGCGCCCGCCCCCACCCAGCTCGACGAAGGCGCTCCCTGAGGCGCCTGCCAACGCACAAGTCGGTGAGAAGCATCGGTGGCCCATTGCCAGT
This sequence comes from Roseateles sp. GW821-FHT02E12, assembly GCF_059421665.1. NCBI lineage: Bacteria > Pseudomonadati > Pseudomonadota > Betaproteobacteria > Burkholderiales > Sphaerotilaceae > Roseateles > Roseateles sp. GW821-FHT02E12. The sequence continues at coordinate 307,086 of NZ_JBWKVK010000002.1, read as the reverse complement.
CGCGCTGCAGCTGGGCCTGCATCAGCAGCTGCTGGCGCGCTTCGCGCAGCGGCTCGGCCAGGCGCTGGCGTGTCAGCCGCACGCCGGCATGCCAGCCCAGCGCCGCAGCAACAAGCACCATGACTCCAGTGAAGAATGCCGTCAGCACCAGGGCTGCGTGCACCAGGCCGACTTCGCCACCCCAGACGCGCATCAGCGCCAGCACCACGAGGCCACCGAGCACGAGCATCAGCAGCGACGCCACGGCCAGACCCAGCACCAGCAACCGCATCGGCAATCGTCGCTCCTGGCGGCGCGACGTGAGCGCGCTGTCGTCGCTGAGGCTGTTCATGCATGGCATTGTAGGCAGCGCTTCCCCCGCTTCAGGCCCTGGAAGCTCCCTGTGTTGTCGATGTCAATAAGCACAGAGAGCAGGCCCGAATCTGTGCATTTCTTCGCGGCGGGCACCCCTCCCACCCAAGCTACATTTAGATATGCCGAGTCCCCAGACCCGCAGACCAGTTCATGACCGCCTCCCATCCCGCAGCCCTGCTCGACCCTGAGGCAATTCGCCGCCTGCGCGAGCTCGATCCGAGCGGCGGCAACAGGCTGCTTGAACGTGTCGTGAATGCCTTCTCCAGCTCACTGGACCGTTTGCTTCCCGACCTTGCGCTTGCCCGCGAGGGCGAGGTGCCTGACCTTGCCGTCGTCCGCCACGTCAGCCACACGCTGAAGTCCTCGTCCGCCAGTCTCGGCGCAACGGTGCTGTCCGAGCGTTGCGCCGTCATTGAAACCATGGCTCGCGACGGCCAAGTGCAGGGCTTGTCCGAACAGTTGGACGCTATGCTCCAAGACATCCAACAGGTACGCACGGCCCTGGCCGCGCTGCTCTAAGAGAAGCTGTGAATAAGTCCCACACGCTCGCTCATCCCGCCGCAACGCCGCCACTCGGCGTTGCATATGCGCGCCGTAGCCCTGGCTACGGCTGTGCTTTGCGCCTTGATTGGCTGCACCGCAACGGTCAGCTCGACCGTGCGGGACTCACCCACAGCTTCTGAGCCTCATGCCGCCTACCGGTCAAGCCCTCGACGACCTGCCGCCGCGCCCGCGCGTGCTGCTGGTGGACGACGACGAGGTCAATCTGCTGTTGACCGCCGCCGCGCTGCGCGAGCGCGGCTTCGAAGTCACTGAAGCTCCCAGCGGCAGCGAAGCCCTGGGCCTGCTGTCCACCCGCACGCCCGACGTCGTCGTGCTCGACGCGCTGATGCCCGAGCTCGACGGCTTCGAGACCTGCTCGCTGCTGCGCGCCACGCCCGGCTTCGAATCCCTGCCCGTGCTGATGCTGACCGGGCTGGACGACGAAGCCTCCATCAACCGCGCCTACCAGGCCGGCGCGACGGACTTCTTCGTCAAGTCGTCGCAATGGAGCCTGCTGGACGGCCGGCTGCGCTATCTGCTGCGCAGTTCGCGCACGCGGCTCGAGCTGGAACGCAGCAAGGCCAAGCTGGCGCGTGCCCAGGATCTGGCGCGCATGGGCAGCTTTGAATGGTGGCGCGAGACATCCGCCAGCTTCGCCATTTCCGCCGAAGGCCTGCGCGTCTTCGGCCGCGGCCCGCAGGACAGGCTCGATTTCATCGGCGTCATGCGCATGGTGCCGGCCGACGACCGGCATGTCTTCCTGCGCCTGCTGCGCGACGTCATCGCCCACACCTCGGTGCTTGTCACCGACCTGCCGCTGACGCTGCCCGACGGCCGCCAGCGCGTCGTCCACATCGAGGCCGAGCCCGAGTTCAGCGAACAGGGCACCGTCTCCGGCTACACCGGCATCCTGCAGGACGTGACCGACCGCCGTCAGGCCGAGGACCGTATCCGCCAACTGGCGCACTTCGACGCGCTGACGGGCCTGCCCAACCGCCGCCAGCTGATCTACCGCGTCGAACGGGCCATCGAGAGCGCCCGCCGCGGCGGCCACGAGGTGGGCCTGCTGCTGATCGACCTGGACCGCTTCAAGGTCATCAACGACACACTGGGCCATGCGGCCGGCGATGAACTCCTCATCGAGGTTGGCCGCCGCCTGCGCGGCTGCGTGCGCCATTCGGACCAGATCCTCGAAGGCGTGCTCGACGGCCTCGGCAACCGCAGCCACCGCGGCCTGGAGGCCGTGGGGCGCCTGGGCGGCGACGAGTTCGTGGCCCTGCTGCCCGAGGTGGCCGACGAACGCGACGCCGAGCGCGTGGCCCAGCGCGTGCTGGATGCGCTGCGCGAGCCCATCTTCGTCGGCGGCCAGGAATGCTTCGTCACCGCCAGCGTCGGTATTGCGCTGTACCCACGTGATGGCCAGACCATGGCCGACCTGCTGCGCAACTCCGACGTGGCCATGTACGCCGTCAAGAGCCAGGGCCGCAACGCCTCGGCCGTGTATTCGCCGCAGCTGGCCGGCCACGGCAAGCAGAAGCTGGAGCTGGAAAGCGCGCTGCACAAGGCGCTGGAGCGCAACGAGATCGTGCTGCATTACCAGCCCAAGATCGACGTGCGCGCCGCCCGCATGGTGGGTGCCGAGGCGCTGATGCGCTGGCAGCGCGGCAACGTGCTGGTGCCGCCGGCCGACTTCATCCCGCTGGCCGAGGAAACCGGTCTCATCGTGCCGCTGTCCGAATGGGCGCTGAAGGAGGCCGCCCGTCAGGCCAAGCTGTGGCAGTTGCAGTTCGGCTTCAGCGACTCCATCGCCGTCAACCTGCCCAGCCGGCTGTTCGAGCGCACCGATCTCGTCGAGCACATCCACCAATGCGTCAGCGCCTACGGCGTGCCGCACCGGTCCATCCAGCTCGAGATCACCGAAAACAACCTGATGAAGGACCTGCAGAACGTCATCCCGTCTCTGCACCGCCTGAACGAAGTGGGCGTCGAGATCTCCATCGACGACTTCGGCACGGGCTACTCGTCCCTCGCCTACCTGACCACGCTGCCCATCTCCGAGGTCAAGATCGATCGCACCTTTGTGCGCGACCTCGGCATCACGCCGCAGAGTTCGGCCGTCGTCACCGCCATCATTGCGCTGGCAAGGGCCTTGGGCCTGCGCGTCATCGCCGAGGGCGTGGAGACGCTGCGTCAGATGGAAGTGCTGCACCGACTGGGCTGCTCGCTGATGCAGGGTTTCCTGTTCAGCAAGCCGCTGCCGCCCGACGAGCTGGAGCGCTGGATCGCCCAGACCGTGCTGCCGCGCAAGGCGCCCTGGATCACGCAGGCCGACGGCGCCAGCGACGCCGCTTCGCGCGGGCAAGGCTGATGCGCGCTCAGCTGCCCCCGGCCCAGTTGGCCAAGGCCGCGCTGCAACGCCTCGCCCAGGCCCGGCTGGAGCCAACCCCCGAGAACTACGCCCGCGCCTACGCCATCGAAGGCGGCGGCGAGCCCTCGTCGGCGGCGAGCGGCGCCGTGCCCGAGCGCGTCCAGCAGCTGATGTCCAAGCTCATCAGCCTGGCCCTGCCCAGCGGCAGCACGCGCCAGGAACTGCAGACCTCGCTGCGCGAACAGCGGCTGGACGAACTGCAACGCCAGGTCGACAAGCTGCTCGACGTGGCCGGCCCTGCCGCCCAGGCCGAGGCCCTGGCGCAGGCCATCGAGCGCCTGGTGCGTGGCCTGGAACGCGGCGGCAGGCACTGGACGGTGGCGCGCAAGAAGGACGGCATCTACCGCGCGCTGGAGCTGAGCCGCAGCGACAGCGGCAAGCTCATCAAGCGCCTTACCCAGCTGATCGCCAGCTGGGACAAGGACGGCGACGGCAGCGAGGTCGAGACCGACGACGATGGCGGCACGCCCAGCCAGCTCTTCGCCGAAAGCGGCTTTGCGGAAACTGGCTTTCGCGACAGCTCCGGCTTCGGCGAACTGAGCCGCACCGGCCCGCGCGACAGCACACCGCCCATCGACACCAGCCCGTACTGGGCCGACGTCGGCAATGAGCTCAATGGCACCGTGCGCCACGCACTGCGTTCGCCGCAGACCGAGGCGACGCCCGCCGACTCGCTGATGCGCGAGCTGGAAGCCGCCCAGGCCGAGCTCAAGGCCAAGGGTGCCAGCCCTGAGCGCGCCACGCAGATGGCCGCGCTCTGCCTGCGCGCACGCCATCTGCTGGACCACCGCCGCCACCTCTTCGACGAACTCGGCGGCCTGTGCCGCGAGCTGGGCGCCAGCCTCGTCGACCTGGCCGAGGACGACTCCTGGGCTCGTGGTCAGGCCGAGGCCATGAACAACACGCTGACGCAAGGTCTGTCAGGCCGCGGCGTGCGCACCGTCTCCGAGTTGCTGAGCGGCACACGCGAGCGCCAGCGCACGCTGCGCGACGAGCGCTCCAAGGCTCGCGATGCCCTCAAGGGCCTGATCCAGCGCATGCTGTCCGAGCTGGGTGAGCTGGGCCAGCACACCGACCGCTTCCAGACCAGCGTCGGCCGCTATGCCGAGGCCATCCAGCAGGCCGACTCGCTGGAAAGCCTGGCCGGCACCGTGCGCGAGATGGTCGAGGAAAGCCGCAGCGTGCAGGGCCTCGTGGCGCAGACGCAGCAACGGCTGACGCTCGAGCATGACCGCGCCGCCGCGCTGACACAGCGGGTGGATGAGCTGGAGGGCGAACTGCGCCGCCTGTCCAACGAAGTCCACACCGACCAGCTCACGCAGGTGGCCAACCGCCGTGGCCTCATCCAGGCCTTCGGCATCGAGCAGGCCAAGGCCGAGCGCGAGTCGACCCGTGTCGCGCTGGCCCTGCTGGACATCGACAACTTCAAGAAGCTCAACGACAGCCTCGGCCACCATGCCGGCGACATCGCGCTGAAGTCGCTCGCCGAGCGCACCCAGGCCTCGCTGCGCCCCGGCGACATGGTGGCGCGCTACGGCGGCGAGGAGTTCGTGCTGATGCTGCCCAACACGCCGCTGGACGAAGCTCAGGCCGTGCTCGTGCGACTGCAACGCTCGCTGTCGAGCGCGCTGTTCAACCACGAAGGCAAGGACGTCTTCGTGACCTTCTCGGCCGGCGTCACGCTCTACCGCCCCGGCGAGACGCTGGAAGCCGCGCTGGACCGCGCGGACGTGGCCTTGTACGAGGCCAAGCACACCGGCAAGAACAGGGCTTGCATCGCTGAGTGATGCCCGTGAGGCCACGGTGACGGACGAGCTGCTGATCCGCACGACGCCCGAGGCCTTGTTCGACGCCAACGTGCTGCTGCGCGCCCGCGGCCGCGTTCACCACGTGCGCGGCTACCCCGGCCCGCTGTCGATCAAATCGGTGCGGCGCGGGCAAGCCCGCTGGACCGTCGGCGGCCAAGCCTTCACGCTAAGGCCCGGGCGCTTTCTCGTCACCACGCACGGCGAACCCTACGACCTCGACATCGCCGCGCCTGAAGGCGTCGAGACCCGCGTGCTGTTCTTCGCCGACGCCCTGGTGCGCGACGTGGCCTCGACGCGGCTCAACGCCCTGGTGCGGCTGCTGGACGCGCCCGACGCACGCGACACCGAGGCCATGCCCGTGAACCAGCGCCTGTGGGAGCACGACTCGCCGCTGGGCCGCTTCATGCTCGGCCTGGACCACCTGCCGGCCGGCGGCGCGGCCGACGCCAGCGGCCACTGGGACGGCTGGCTGCGCGAGGCGCTGGACGCACTGGCCGACCTCGCCGCCCAGGTGCGCGAGGAGCGCGAGCGCATCGCAGCCGCGCGGCCAGCCGTGCGCCAGGAGGTGCACCGCCGCGTGCTGCGTGGCAAGGCCTGGCTGGACGAGCATTTCGCGCAGGCCTTCGACCTCACCGCTGCAGCGCGCGAGGCGGCGATGGCGCCCCACCACTTCCACCGCAGCTTCCGCGCGCTGCTCGGCGAGCCGCCGGCCGCCCATGTCGCCCGGCTGCGGCTGGAGCGTGCGCGCAGCCTGCTGGAAGAGGACGGGCTGTCGGTCACCGAGGTCTGTGCCGCGGTCGGCTACGACAGCCTGCCGAGCTTCTCGCGCCGCTTCAGCGCCGCCTTCGGGCAGGCGCCGTCGCGCTACCGGCGGGCAATTCGCAAGCAGGGATAAGCGCAACGTGCTGCGACCGCCTAGGCTGCGGCCATGACCAGAAGCCGGAGACCCGCATGAACACCGCCCCCCTGCAAGCCCTGCTCGACGCCATCGCCGGCCGCGACGCCGCCACCGCGCTGGCACTGGCCGATGCCGACCCCGCGCTGCTCGGCCAGCGTTCACCGGCTGGCCTGTCGCCGCTGACCCTGGCGGCCTACGTCGGCCTGCCCGACCTTGTGGCGTCGCTGCGCCTGCGCCGCGGCGAGCCCGACTTCTTCGAAAGCCTGATCCTGGGCGAAGCAGGCCTCGTCGAACGCACGCTGGCCGCCGGACAGGACTTGAACCAGCGCGCACCCGACGGCTTCACGCCGCTGGGCCTGGCGGTGTTCTTCGGCCATGACGAGCTGGCGCGACGGCTGCTCGATGCCCGTGCCGACGTCGATGCACGCGCCAACAACGCCCAGCAGGTGGGCGCGCTGCACGCGGCCGTCGCACGCGGCAACGCCACGATGGTGCAGGCCCTGCTGGCGCGCGGCGCCACGGCCGATCTGCCCCAGCAGCAGGGCATCACGCCGCTGCACGCCGCGGCGGGCGCCGGCCGGGCCGATCTGGTTGAACTGCTGCGCCGCGCCGGCGCCGACCCACACCGCCAGGATGACTCCGGGCGCGACGCGGCCGAGCATGCCCGCCAGCATGGCCACACCGAGCTGGCGGAAGCGCTGGCGCATTGACGCCAGCGCCGCGGGTCAACGCGGCTCAACGCGCCAAAACGCACGGCGGGCACCGTTCTTTCGCATTGCCGAATGCCGGCGGGCTGGCTAGGCTCAGCCCCGCATGCATCTCTCGCGCCCCGCCCTGCCCCACCACACCCTCACTCGCCTGCTCTGCGCTGCCACCGTGGCGCTCGGCATGGGTGCGGCGCGCGCGCAAGCACCCGTGGCCACCGTGCCGCTGTGCCTCACCGACTTCCCGCCCTACGTGAGTGCCGAGCTGCACGACGGTGGCAGCCTCACGGCGCTGGCCCGCCGCGCCTTTGCCGCTGCCGGCCTGGTTGTGGAGACGCTGCATGTGCCCTGGGTGCGCGCCTTCGCGCTGGCCAGGAAAGGGGACTGCCTGCTGCTGACGCTGTGGCGCAACGAGGAGCGGGACGCGCTGTTCCGCTACACGCTGCCGGTGGCACGCATGCAGCTGGGCTTCTTCGTGCGCGCCGAGCGCAAGACGCCGCTGCCGCCGGACGCCACCGTCGCCTACCAGCGCGGTTCCTACCTGCCGGCCGAGCTGGCCGGCGGCCGCTACAAGCTGCATGAACTCGTCGACCCACGCCCGGGGCTGGAAATGCTGCACCTGGGCCGCGTCGACGCGGTGTTCTCGGAACGCGCCACCTTCGAGTACCAGCTCGCCAAGCAGCCCCGGCTGGCCGAGGCGGTGCGCTGGCAGGCGCCGCCGCTTGAAATCAAGCCCACCTTCATGGCGATCAGCAAGACCCACCCCCAGGCCGACGCCTGGCTGGAGCTGCTGAATCAGGAAATCAGGGCTTCGATTCGGAACTGAATCAGAAATTGAAGGCCAGCCGCAGCCCGCCCCAGTGGCGGCCGCCCACGGTGATGGGCGCCGTCACTTCCTTCAGCACGACGAAGCGGCCGCCACCCATGTCGCGGCGGTAGGTCTGCAGCAGGAAGGGCCGCGTGTTGCGGGCAGAGGCCAGGCCGGTGCGGTCGTTGAAGATGCGGCGGTAGCGGCTGTTGGCCGTGTTCCAGACCGTGTCGCCCGGGCGCTGCGGCTGGCAGTATTTGCGGTTGTGCGTCGCGATGTAGCCGTTGCGGTCGGCCGCGATGCAGAACACCACCTTGTCGCTGAAGGCGACTGTCTTCTCCTGCACGGTCGGGAACAGCCGGTCCGTCAGCTGGCAGAAGCGCGTCGTGTGCTGCTGCGGCAACGTGCCTTCGATCGGGCGGTAGTGCTCGTCGAACAGGTCGGTCTGCGAGATCTGGCCATCGCGCACGGCGCCTTCCAGCAGCTCGCCGATCTCTGCGGCGGCGGCTTGAGCGGCGCGGATGAAGGGCATGTCGTCGACCTCGACGCCGCTCTCGGCGATCTGCTCGACGAGGTCCTCGGACATCTTCAGGAAGCGGTCGCTGCCGTCGAAGGCCACCTTGAGGCCGTGCGAGGCTTCCGACACCTCGCGCTGCAACTCGTGGGCTCGCTCATTCAGCAGGCTCATCTGCTGGCCGCTCTCGGCGGCCGATGCGGAGATGCGCTGCACGTCCGCCTCGACCTCGTGGAAGGCGGCATGGATGGAGCTGGGCTTGGCGGCGTTCTCGCTCAGCTCGGCGCTGAAGCGGTCGATGCGGTCATGCAGGCTGGAGATCGCGCTGACGATGGCCTTGGACGAGGCCTCGACCTGACCGGCCAGGGCCTTGACGGCCTCGGCCACGACGGCGAAACCGCGGCCGGCGTCGCCGGCATGCTTGGCCTCGACGGCCGCGTTGAAGGCCACCAGCCGGGTTTGCAGCGAAATCTTGGTGATCTCGGCCGCCGCGTCGGACACCTGCGCCAGCGTGGTCGCCATGCCAACGACCTCGCCGCCGACAACGCCCAAGGCGCCACGGGCGCGCTGCACGGCGGCAGCGCTCTGCGCGGTGGCGGTGGCGATGGCCGCCTGGGCCTGGCCGATCTGGTTGAGCTGCTGGGCCAGCGCCTGCATGGCCTGGCTCTGGGCCTGGACGATGCGCTGCGTGTCTTCCAGCGCGCCGCGAACTTCGGCGGCGTCCTTGCCAACAGTGGAAATGGAGCGGGCGAGCCGCTTGACGACATTCAACGCCGCGCTGTCGTCACGACGGCTGGGCTCTTCGCGAACGACGGCGGGGGACGAGCCTCCGACCTTGGGCCACCTGAACATGCGTTTTGTCCCCGCTTATTAGCCGGGGCGCAGCAAGAGATGGCCCCGTTATCTACCAGTCACGCAGCTTAACGCGCAACCTTGCAATGGACTGACTGTGCAGTTGGCACACGCGGGACTCCGTGACCTTGAGCACGGCCGCGATCTCTTTGAGATTCATGTCGTGCTCGTAGTACATGCTCATCACGAACTGCTCGCGCTCGGGCAGGTTCTTGATGGCGGCCACCAGCGCCTCGCGCATGCGGTGGTCCTGCAGCTGGGCCATCGGGTTGCTGCTCTCGTCGGCGACATGGCGATCGAGGAAGGCCTCCGATCCACCGTCACCGTCGCCGCCCGACATGTCTTCCAGATAAACCAGCTGGGTGCCACGCACCTTGCCGAGCAGATCCTGGTATTCGGCCAGTGGCAGGCCCATCTCGGCAGCGATCTCGGCCTCGTGGGGCGCGCGGCCCAGGCGCTGCTCGACCTTGTGCACGGCGCTCTCGATCTCGCGCTGCTGGCGGCGCGTGCCGCGGCTCATCCAGTCGCCGCCGCGCAGCTCGTCGAGCATGGCGCCGCGGATGCGCTGGGTGGCGAAAGTTTCGAACTGCACGCCCTGCTCGGCGTCGAAGCGCGACAGCGCGTCGGTCAGCCCGATCAGGCCAACCTGGATCAGGTCGTCCACCTCCACGTTGGCCGGCAGCTTGGCGATCATCTGGTGCGCCAGGCGTCGGACCAGCGGGCTGTACTGCTTGATCAGCGTGCTGTTGTCGAGGCGGCCTTTGGGCGTGTACATGATGGACTCCGGCGAGTTCAATGCGCTGCGATGAAGGGGGAAGACGCCGTGCGCGCCGGGCGCAGCGGGGTCGCATCGGAGGCGGCATCAACGGCCGCTCCCGGAGGGGCCGCGAGCAGCAGCTCGCGGGCGAGATGGCGCAGCTCCGGCGTGAGCGGTGCGTGTTGTGAAGCTCGGGGGTCCAGGCAGGCCCAGTCGCGCAGCACCGCGCCGAGGAAGCCGTCGGCGCAGGAATGAAGCTGTTGCGCGATGCGGGTGGCCACGCGCAGCTGAGGGTGGCAGGCCATCAGCAGACTGTAGACCATCAGCCCGGCCCGTTGTGTGAGCCATTTCATGCCCGCGTACGCTTCGGTGACGCTGGCCGGATCGGTGTCGGCCAGCAGCAGCGGGCGCACCTCGCGCAGCGCGACGACGCGGGCCAGCTCGGCCGCGCTGGCGTGCAGCAGGATGACGTCGACATCCGGCGCGGCGTCGGCCACGGCCTCCAGGAAGGAAGCCGCCGAGCCATTGGCGTTGATGTGGCGCATCGGCAGGCCGCGCGCCGCGAGGTAGGACACCTTGGGCGACAGCTGCTCGATGCAGTTGGACAGGTCCACCAGGGCCAGCTCAGACGGGGCCGGCGAATGCACGCCCGCGTCGACCACCAAGGTGCGCAGGTTGAGCTCCGCGAACGCGGTGCACAGGCCTTCCAGCAGCACGCCGGCGCCCATGACGCGCGGATTGCTGACCACCGGCACGAAGCGGGTCTTGGACGCGGCGAACAGCCGCCGCAGGCCGTGGGCCTGGTCTTGTGGCATGGCGCGCGTCATCAATGAACGGCCCTCGACAGGCCTTCCGCCAGCGGCGCGCCGGCGAAGATGAGGTTGACGTCGGTGTTGTCCATGCGCCAGGCGCCCGAGGCGGCGCCCTTGAGCGCGCGCTGCACCAGGGCCACGCTGGGCAGGCGGTGCCAGTCTTCCGGCACGCGCTGACCGTTGGCGGTGCCCAGCACCTTGAGCTTGTGGCGGATCAGCGTGTCCAGCGCCGGGGCGAGCTTGACGGCTTCGTCGATCTTGCTGAGCACGACACCTTCGCAGGCCGCAGCCTTCCAGGCGTTGACGACGTCTTCGATCGTCTCGCCCTGTTGGGCGGCGTTGATGACGAGCAGCTTCTTGATGCTGGGGTGGGCCAGCATCTCCAGCAGCTCCTGCGTGCGGCTGTCGCGCTGGGCCATGCCGGCGGTGTCGATCAGCACCAGCTTCTTGCTGGACAGCAGGTCCAGCAGGTCGTCCAGCGAGGCGCGGTCGTGCGCCGTGTGCACCGGCACGCCGAGGATGCGGCCGTAGGCGCGCAGCTGCTCGTGGGCGCCGATGCGGTAGGCGTCCAGCGTGATGAGGCCGAGCTGGCCGGCGCCGTACTTGGTGGCGAAGTGGGCAGCCAGCTTGGCGGTCGTCGTCGTCTTGCCAACACCGGTGGAGCCGATCAGTGCGAACACGCCGCCGCGGTCTTCGATGGCCAGGGCGGCCTCGTCGGTCTGCAGGTTGCGCGACAGCACGTGGGCGGCCCAGGCGGTCTCGTCGGCGGGGTCGAGGGGCGAACCGGCCTTGAAGTCGGACGGGCAGCTCTCGGCCAGCTTGCGCACCAGCGCCGGGCTGAAGCCCAGCTCCAGCAGCTTTTGCGTCAGGCGGGCCTGCACGGGCTGGCGCTGCAGCTTCTCCATGAAGGCGAGCGACGAGAAGCGCTCCTCGATCAGGCCGCGCATCTGGCGCAGCTCATCGGCCATGTCCATCTGGTTGCGCTGGCTGGCATTGGGCTGGCCGGGCAGGGGCATCGGCTCGCCGCCGAGGCCGCTCAGCTGCGGCACGGCGCGTTGCCGGTCTGCCGCGGTCGCGGACGGAATGCGGATCTCGTCGCGCAGCACGGGCGGCGCGGGGCGGGCCTGAGGCGCGGTCGGCGGCGGCACGGCGCGGCGTGGTGCCAGCGCGGCAATGGCCTCGGCAGCGCGGCGCTCGCGCTGCTGGCGGGCGGCGTCCAGCGACACCGCGGGGGCTTGAGTGGGCGGCGGCGCGACTTGCACGACGGGATCGGGCTGGCCGGTCATCTCAGCCTGGCGGCGGCGCAGCACGCGCTCGCGGACATAGTCCTGGAAGGACAGCGTGCTCATCGCCAGCTGCTGCACATCACCCTGCACCTCGGCGCTGCCGAAGCTGGGCTCCTGGCGCAGCGTGCGCTCGGCAAAGCTGGAGCGAGCCGACGGCTGCTGGGGCACGGTGGGCGGCGGTGCCACTTGCGGGCGGGCGGCGGAAAGCTCGGCGGGCATCGCGCGGCTGCGCGGCGCCGTGGCGGCGATCTGATCGATCTGGCCCATGCCCTCGGGCGCCATGGCCAGCACCTCCACGCCTTCCGGCACGGGTTTGTTGGACAGCACCACTGCGTCGGGGCCAAAGGCCTGCTTGACCAGAGTGAGCGCCTCGCGCGATGTGCGGGCGGTGAACTTGCGGACGTTCATGCTGTGCCTCCGATGATGGAGCCGATGCGGATGGTGTGGGTCTCAGGAATCTCGCTGTGGCCGAGCACCTTGAGACGGGGCGCCGCGCGCTTGAGCAGGCGGGCCATGGGCGAGCGGATCAGGTCGGGCACCAGCAGCGTGGCGGGCACACCGCGGTCTTCCTGCTTCTGGGCGGTCTCGGCGGCGCTGCGGGCCAGCGTGTCGGCCACGCCGGGGTCCAGCGCGGCACCGTGGGGCGAGCTCAGGGCCTGAGTCACCAGGCGCTCCAGCTCGGGCTCCAGCGCGATGACGTCCAGCTCCTTGGTGCTGCCGTAGATCTGCTGCACGATGGCCGGCGCGATGTGGGTGCGGATGCGGCGGGCCAGCTCCTGCGGGTCGGTCACGCTCGGCGCGTTCTCGGCCAGGCATTCGACGATGGAGCGCATGTCGCGAACGTGCACACCCTCCTCCAGCAGTAGCTGGAGAACGCGTTGCAGTGTGGCGATGCTGACCATCTTGGGAATCACGTCTTCGATCAATTGAGGTGCCTGCTTGGTGAGGTGTTCCACCAGGGCTTGCGTCTCGACGCGGCCCAACAACTTGGCCGCGTGCACTTGCATCAAGTGTGAAAGGTGGGTGGCCACGACGGTCGAGCAATCAACCACCGTAAACCCGCTCATTTGGGCCATCTCGCGCTGGCGATCCTCGATCCACACGGCGGGCAGGCCGAAGGCGGGGTCGGTGGTCTGGGTGCCGAGCAGCTTCTGCGTCGCGTGGCCGGGGTTGATGGCCAGCCACATGCCGGGGAAGGCCTCGGCCTCGCCGACGACGGCGCCACGCAGCGAGATGCGGTATTGGCTCGGGCGCAGTTCCAGGTTGTCGCGAATGTGCACCGGCGGCGGCAGGAAGCCGACCTCCTGCGCGAACTTGCGGCGCACGCCCTTGATGCGGCTCAGCAGGTCGCCTTCCTTGCTCTTGTCCACCAGCGTGATGAGGCGGTAGCCGACCTCCAGGCCCAGCGTGTCCACCGGCACCAGGTCTTCCCAGCTCGCCTCGCCGGCGCCTTCGCTGCTGGGCATGATGGGCTTGACGGCCTTGGCGGCCTCCAGCGCCTGCTCCTTGCTGCGCAGCCAGTAGGCCAGGTAGCCCATGCCGGAGGCGATCAGCAGGAAGACGACATGCGGCATGCCAGGGATCAGGCCCAGCGCGCCGATGACGCCGGCCGTGATGGCCAGTGACTTGGCCGAGCCGAACACCTGCTTGCCGATCTGGCTGCCGATGTCCTTGTCCGTGCCCACGCGCGACACCACCATCGCGGCGGCAACCGAGATCAGCAGCGCCGGCACCTGGGCCACCAGCGCGTCGCCGACGGCCAGCAGGATGTAGCTGTCGGCCGCTTGGCTGGCGCTCAGCGAGTGCTGGGCCACGCCGATGATGAAGCCGCCGACGATGTTGATGGCCAGGATCAGCATGCCGGCCACCGCATCGCCGCGCACGAACTTGCTGGCACCGTCCATGGAGCCGAAGAAGTCGGCTTCGTCGGAGAGTTCCACGCGGCGGCGCTTGGCTTCCGCCTCGTTGATGAGGCCGGCATTCAGGTCGGCGTCCACGGCCATCTGCTTGCCGGGCATCGCATCCAGGGTGAAGCGCGCACCGACTTCGGCGATCCGCTCCGCGCCCTTGGTCACCACGATGAAGTTGATGACCACCAGGATGGCGAACACGATCAGGCCGACCGCGAAGTTGCCACCGATCAGGAAGTGCCCGAAGGCCTCGATGACCTTGCCCGCTGCGCCCGTGCCCGTGTGGCCCTCCAGCAGCACGACGCGAGTGGACGCCACGTTCAGCGACAGGCGCATCAGCGTGGTGAGCAGCAGCACGGTCGGGAAGGCCGCGAAGTCCAGCGGCCGCACCATATGGGCGGCCACCATCATCACCATCACCGCCATCGCGATGTTGAAAGTGAAGAGCAGATCCAGCGCGAAGGGCGGCAGCGGCAGCACCATCATCGACAGCACCAGCAGCACCGCGATGGGCGCCCCCAGGGCGGCGATGACCCCGGCGCGCGGGCCGAGCATGCCTTGCAGTTTCTGGATCAGCGGATTCATTCGGCAAAGTCCTCGTCGGGATCAGGCGCCCAGCCCGGCTTGTTGTGCGGGTCGAGCTCAGGCGGCACGTGCGGGTGCGGCACATCCGGCCGGGCCGCGTTGCGCGAGGCCATGGCAGCGCGCAGCTGGTAGACATAGGCCAGCACCTGGGCCACGGCACCAAACAGCGCGGCGGGGATCTCGTGGTCGACCTTGGCGTGGGCGTAGAGGGCACGGGCCAGCACGGGCTGCTGCAGCACCGGCACCTTGTTTTCCTTGGCCAGGTCGCGGATCTTCATGGCCAGCAGATCGGCGCCCTTGGCGATGACCTTGGGCGCGGCCATCTTGCCTTCCTCGTACTTCAGCGCGACGGCATAGTGGGTCGGGTTCATGACGACCAGGTCGGCCTGCGGCACGGCGGCCAGCATGCGGCGCTTGGCCATCTCGCGCATGCGGGCGCGCATCTTGGCCTTGATCTCGAGGTTGCCTTCCACCTCCTTCAATTCCTGCTTGGCCTCCTCGCGGCTCATGCGCATGCGGCGCAGCCAGAGCTGGCGCTGCAGCGGCACGTCGATGGCGGCGAACAGCGCCAACGCGATGGCCAGCAGGCCCAGGCCGCCCATCAACTGCTGGCCGGCATAGGCCAGGGCCGAAGGCAGGGGCACGGACATGATGCTGACGTAGGCCGCCAGGCGGTCCTTCAGCACCATGGCGCCGACGATGCCCAGCACCAGCGCCAGCAGCACGGCCTTCAGCGCCGTGCCGATGCCCTGGCCGGTGAACAGGCGCTTGAGCCCGCCCAGCGGGTTCAGGTGCGTGAACTTCGGGGCCAGCGGCTTCATCGTCCAGTTCCAGCCGCCGCTGGCGAGGTTGGCGGCGATGCCGGCAACCATCAGCAGTGCGGCGATGGGGCCCATGACGGCGGCGAAGGCCAGCGTCATCTCGGCCAGGCGCTCGCCCATGAAGCCCTTCTGCGCCAGCATGCGGGCGTCGAAGTGCAGGCCGGTGATCAACATCTGGCGCAGCTTCTCGACGATCTGCGGCCCGCCCACGCTCAGCACGGCGCCGCCGGCGACCATCATGGCGAAATGCGGCAGGTCACGGGAACGCGGCAGCTGGCCTTCGGCCCGGGATCTTTCGATCTTCTTGGGCGAGGCGGGTAAGTTGCGATCCTGTGCGTCTTGGTCGGCCATGGCGGTTCTGTAGCGCTAGACCGAATTGTTCGAGGCGGCCGCCAAAACTTGAGCGAGAAAAGCGGGGTGGATGGCCGCCTGTTCCCGGCCCCTGCCACGCGCCCGCGGCCAGGGTGTGCAGGATTGCCGCTTCGACGGTGGCGAGCCCTGCGCAGCTGCGGCTAATCTTCAGGCATGCCCCGCCCTGCTCGCCTTGCCCGCCTGCTCGCCCTGACGGCTGCTGCCTGCGGCGCCGGTGCCACGCTGGCCCAGGCGCCGCTGACCATCGAATACCGCGACAAACCGCCCTACAGCTACACGGTGGATGGCAAGCCGGTCGGCTTCCTGATGGAGCGCACCGCCAGGCTGCTCAAGCGCGCCGGCATCGAGGGGCGCTATGCCGAGGTGCCGATCCGGCGCACGCTGCAGCATCTGCAGGCCAACCAGGCGGCGCTGTGCTCGCCGGGCCTTTACAAGAACGCCGAGCGCGAGGAGTTCGCGCGCTTCTCACTGCCCATCCACCGCGACCGGCCGCACGTCGTGCTGGCCCATGCCGACGTCGTTTCACGCGTTCGCGCGATCCCGCGCATTGCCCAGCTGTTCGCCGACCCCTCGCTGCAACCGGGCTTGCTGGACGGCGTGTCCTACGGCCAGCGGCTCGACCAATTGCTGGCCGCCGCGGCCAAGCCCCCTGTCCGCGCCCAGCTGACGCCTCTGCAACTGGCCCGCATGGTGGGTATGCGGCGCGTCGACTACATGCTGATCGACGAGGAAGACCTGGGCTGGCTGCGCAGGGATGCGGAGTTCACCCCCCTACCCCTGGTGCGCGTCGAATTCGCCGACATGCCGCGCGGCGAACTGCGCTACCTGGCCTGCTCCCAGCAAGTCGCGCCCCAGACCCTGGACAAGCTCAACCAGGCCATCCGCGAGCTGGCGCCTGAAGCCCAGAGCGAATGATGCGCACGCCGGCCCTGCTCGGATGCCTGCTGGCTGCCAGCCTGGCGCCGGCCTGGAGCCAGCCCCTGACGGTCGAATACCGCGACAAACCGCCCTACACCTACACCGTCGACGGCAGGCCCGACGGCTTCCTGCTGGAACGTGTGCGGCTGGTATTCCAGCATGCCGGTGTCGCCGTGCGTTTCGCCGAGATGCCGGCCCGGCGCACGCTGCGCAGGCTGCAGGAGAACGATGGCGCCGTCTGCTCGCTGGGGCTGTTCCGGCTGGCCGAGCGCGAAGCCACGATGCGCTTCTCCCTGCCCATCCACCAGAGCCGCCCCCATGTGGTGTTGGCCCATGCCGGCGTCGAGGCGCAAATACGTGCCATGCAGAGCTTTGCCGAGCTGCTCGGCACCATGGCGCTGCGGCCCGGCCTGGTCGATGGCGTCTCCTACGGCCCCAAGCTCGACCGCGCGCTGGCCACCACGCCACGCCCTGCCGTGCGCGCCCAGCTGACGCCGATGCAGCTGGCCCGCATGGTGGGCGCGCGCCATGTCGACTACATGCTGATCGATGAAGAAGACCTGGCCTGGCTGCGCCAGGACGCGAGCTTCGCGCCACTGCCGCTGGTGCGCATCGCCTTCGCCGACATGCCGCCGGGCGAGCTTCGCTATCTGGCCTGCTCGCGGCAGGTGCCGGTGCAGACGATGGAGCGGCTCAACCAGGCCATCCGCGAACTGGTGCCCGAGGCCCAGGGCGGCTGAAATGAAAAAGGCCGGCGCTGCGGCCGGCCTGTTCTGGGGGACAAAGCCCGGTCTTAGAAACCGAGGCTGGCCAGCAGGTCGTCGACCTCGCCCTGGTTCGTGACGACGTCGGTGCGGCCCTCGGCGTTGACGACCGGGCCCTGCAGGATGGTCGGGTCGACCTTCTCGCGCTGCTCGGGCGGCACCACCTGCACCAGCAGCTTCACGAGGCTGTCTTCCAGGTCGTTGGCCAGCTTCACGACCTTGGCCACGACCTGGCCGGTCAGGTCATGGAAGTCCTGCGCCAGCATGATGTCGGTCAGGTGGTTGTCGATGCTCTGCGTGCGGCCCTCGACATCCTTGACGAAGTTCATCACCGCGCCGCTGGCAACCGCCCGCACGGGGTCGGCCACGATGGCGGCGGCGAGCTCCTTAGTGGCCTTGCTGATGCCGGCGTGCTCCGCCTTGGCCTGGTCCACCGAGTTCAGCACCTTCTCGGCGGCGGCGGCCGTCTTTTCGGCGATGTAGCTCAGGCGGCTGCGCGCGTCGGGCAGGCCGTCGGTGGCCACCTGCAGCTTGGGCATGACGCCCAGGCGCTGCATGGTGTCGTGCAGCGTGCGCGTGATCGTGCCGAGTTGCTGGAAGACCTCGGGGGAGACGAGCAATGGCTCGGCACTCCCGGCCAGCTTGTCCAACTGTTCCATCGACATGGCAGTCCCCTATTTGTTGTCAGGCCGCAGCGGCCAGCTTCTGCATGATCTTGAGGACTTTTTCCTCCAGCGTCGCCTTGGTGAAAGGCTTGACGATGTAGCCGGCAGCGCCCGACTGTGCGGCCAACACGATGTCTTCCTTGCGTGCCTCGGCGGTGACCATCAGCACCGGTAGGTGCTTGAGGTTGGGATCTTCCTTGATGGCCTTCAGCAACTCGAAGCCCGTCATGTTGGGCATGTTGATGTCGCTGACGACGAAATCGAACTTGGCGCCCTTGAGCATGCTCAGCGCTTCGACGCCGTCCTCGGCCTCTTCGCAGTTGTTGTAGCCGATCTCCTTCAGCAAACCGCGGACGATGCGGCGCATGGTGGAGAAGTCGTCAACGACCAGGAATTTCATGTCAGCGCTCATGGCGATCCTCTCTCTGGGGGCAGGCTGGATTTCAGGGTCAGCACGCAGTCTAGTTTCTAGCGAGCCGGTGCCGAAGATTGAGTTTGCGGCATTTTGCCGGTCCCCGGCACTTGCGTGAGCCCGATCTCAGCACCTGACGCATCGGCCTCGGGTTCCTCGGCCACGTTCTTCAAGACCGCGTCCTCGGCATCCCGGTTCATCACGATGATGCTGATGCGCCGGTTCAGTGCGCCGTTGGGGTCCTTGGCGTCGAGCAGCTTGCTCGCGGCCAGGCCTTGCACGCGCAGCATGCGGGCCTCGGACAGCCCGCCCGCCACCAGCTCGCGGCGCGACGCATTCGCGCGGTCGGCCGACAGCTCCCAGTTGCTGTAGCCCTTGTCGCCGCCCGGGAAGGCCTGGGCGTCGGTGTGGCCCTCCACCGTCAGGCGGTTGGGCACCTCGGTCAGCACGCTGCCAAGCTCCCGCAGCAGCTCGCGCATGTACGGCTTCACCACGGCGCTGCCGCTGTCGAACATCGGCCGGTTGCCCTCGTCGACGATCTGGATACGCAGGCCTTCCTTGGTCATGTCCAACCGGATCTGGCCGCCCAGGGCCGCCAGCTTGGGGTTCTCGGCAAGCACTTCCTCGACCTTGGTCTTGAGCTGCTCCAGTCGGGCCTTCTCGGCCTTGCGTTGTTCTTCCTTGAGCGCACGCAAGGTGTAGCTGGCACGCTTGGCGGCGCTCTCGCCTTCCTTGACCTGACCGGTCTCGCGCGTGAGGTCCTTGCCGCCGCCCTTGACGACGCTGGACGAGTCGCCCGAGCCGGAGCCGCCGGTCATGGCCACTTTCAACGGCGACTGGAAGAAGTCGGCAATGCCCTTCTTGTCGCCCTCGGTCGTGGAGCCGAGCAGCCACATCAGGAGGAAGAAGGCCATCATGGCCGTGACGAAGTCGGCGTAGGCGATCTTCCAGGCGCCGCCGTGAGCGGCATGGCCGCCCTTCTTCACCCTCTTGATGATGATCGGTTGGAGCTTTTTCGCGTCGCCAGCCATCGATTACTTCTTCTTCACGTGGCCTTCGAGTTCAGTGAACGACGGGCGGTCGCCAGAGAACAGCACTTTGCGACCGAACTCAATGGCCACCTGCGGGGCATAGCCCTGCATGCTGGCCAGCAGCGTCGTCTTGATGCACTGGAATTCCTTGCCACCGTCCTCGACCTTCTGCTCCAGCAAGCCGGCCAGTGGTTCGGCGAAGCCGTAAGCCAGCAAGATGCCGAGGAAGGTACCGACGAGAGCGGAGCCGATCATGCCGCCCAGCACCGCCGGCGGCTGGCCGACCGAGCCCATGGTGTTCACGACACCCAGCACGGCAGCCACGATGCCGAAGGCCGGCAGGCCGCCGGCCAGGCGCTGCAGCGCAGCAACGGCCGCATGCTCTTCCTGATGGTGGGTTTCGATCTCGCTGTCCATCAGCGATTCGATTTCGTGGGCGTTCAGGTTGCCCGACACCATCATGCGCAGGTAGTCGGTGATGAATTCGGTGACGTGATGGTCGTTGCCCACCGTCGTGTACTTCTGGAACAGCGGGCTGCTGTGCGGATCCTCGACGTCCTTTTCAATGGACATCAGGCCTTCCTTGCGGGCCTTCTGCAGGATGTCGTACATCAGCGCAAGCAGCTCCATATACCGAGCCTTGCTGTACTTGCTGCCCTTGAAGCAGCGGCCCAGGCCGGCGGCCGTGGACTTGACGACCTTCATCTGGTTGTTGGCCAGGAAGGCGCCGATGGCGGCGCCGAAGATCGTGATCATCTCGAACGGCAAGGCGTGCAGGATGACGCCGATGTTCCCGCCGTGAGCGATGAACACGCCGAAGATGCAGACCATGGAGATGGCCCAGCCGATGATGACGAACATGCGCGGTGGAGTTGGGGGTGTTCAGGCCATATCGGCCCGGAGCCGGGGGGCTTGAGTAAGTATGCCGCGCGCAAACCGCGTCGGTAGCTTCAATTGGGCTGCTTTGCAGCGGCTTTCCGCACAGGTTGGTAGAGCCAGACCGGTTGTCCGCTCGGCAACTGCCAGTTCGCCACCGGCTCCACCCCCGGCACGGCGAAGTCCAGGCTGACCAGCCAGGCCCCAGGCGCCAGCTCGGCGCAGGCCTTGGCCCAGACGCGCGGCATGGACTCCGGCCGCTGGAAGACATAGACCAGCGCAAAGGGCGCCCAGGCGTCGGCCCACAAGTCCCCCTGGCGCACCGTGGCGCCGCGCACGCGCCAACGCGCCAGCAACGCCAGCGGGCGGCTCCATTCGACACCCTCGACAAGGGCCTGGGGATAAGCGTGAAGAAGTTCACGCAAGCCATCGCCAACGCCGCAGCCGGCGTCGAGCACGCGGGCACCCGGCAGCAGTGGTGCGAGGGCGGGCAATTGCGCCAGGGCCCTGCGTGGCGTTGGGTACAAGGGCGCTTCCGACCAGGTCCGCCGCGGGTACAGCCACCACAGCAGCGCCAGCGGCGCCAGCCAAAGCAGACCCGAGGCGCCGCCCTGCCAGCCCAGCGCCAGCACCGAGGCCGGAAAACCCAGCGCGACGATGAGCCGCCGCCAACGCTCGTTTTGCAGCCAGGCCAGCCCAGCCGCGAGCGCAGCCCCCAAGGTCAGCGCCGGCCCCGGGCCAGCGCCGAACTTGAGAGCGGCCGCATAAATGAACCAGGCCGCCAACCAGCTCAACAGAGCCGGCAGCGGCCAACGGGTGATCCACATGCCGACAGTGTCGCCTTCCAATCAGTGCATCTGGATGGAGCCCTGGGCGCGGCCCTTGCCGGCACGTGCGGGCGGGTTGCACAGGCCGCAGACGAAGTGGCGGGCCGTCTCGTGCGGGTGGGTCACGAACTGGCCATTGCACTTGGAGCACTTGGTCAGCGTCAGCATGCCGTTGTCGACAAACTTCACCAGGCGCCAGGCGCGAGTGACCGACAGCATGGCTTCCAGGCCCTGGGCCGTCGTCTGCTCCTGGTAGAGCTGGTAGGCCTTGATGACGGTGTCGATCTCGTCCAGTGCCGCGGCCTTGTTCAGGTACTCGTGGATGTTCAGGAAGAGGCTGGCGTGGATATTGGGCTGCCAGGTCATGAACCAGTCGGTCGAGAACGGGAGCTGGCCCTTCGACGGCGACTTGCCGCTCACTTCTTTATAGAGGCGCAGCAGGCGCTCGTAGGACAGGTCGGTTTCCGATTCCAGCACCTGCAGGCGGGCACCGAGATGGATCAGCTGGACGGCACGGTCGATCTGCTTGGCTTCGGTGAGGATGCTCTTGACGCGCATGGTGTGGCTCCGGAATCAGTTAAGGCGGTTCTAGATCAGGCGTGCTCGTGGCGGCCGGCCATCAGGATCGAGGCATGCAGACGCGAGACCGATTCGTTCGCTCCCGGCTTGCTGTGATTGGTCAGCAGGCCCCACACCAGGTCGTCGCTCATGCGGAAGGCGCACAGCAGCGTGTTGCCGGAAGCGATCTTCATGATCTGGGCCGGGCTCAGCGTGCCGATCAGCGTGGCCGTGTCTTCGCTGATGCCCAGGCGATACAGGGCTTGCTCGCGGTCGGCGCGAATCAGGCTCTGGGCCAGCATCAGGTAGGACAGATTGGCTTCACGAATCTCGGCGAGCATTTGTTCGGTGTTCATGGCAGCTTCCGTTTCAGAGGTGAGGGGGTGTTGCAGATCAGTGAAACGGATTGTGTTGACCGGCCTTCTTCGGCGATATCAGGCTGCGTCGGTACGCAGCGTCACCCTGGGAGGAAGGCCTTGTCAGCCAAATTCCTACAAGCGCGTCGGGCCCAAATGCTGAGGCCCCGGCAGCTTGCGCTGGCCGGGGCCTCGGGGTGTGAAAAACGTCGCGGAATCAGCCCTTGCGCTCTCGTTTCAGGCGCTCCAGCTCGATCATTGCCACGGGCACCAGCTCCGGCGCCTCCGACTGCAGGCTGTCGCGGCCGGCGCCTGACTGCAACTCCGTCAGCACGCCGATGGCGCGGTCCACCTGGCCTTGGCCCGACAGCGCGAACGCCAGTGTGTAAAGGCTGGGACCGTGCAGGGAATGCGCCTGCAGAGCGCGCTCGGCATAGCCCGCCGCGTGCTCCAGCTTGCCAGCCGCCAGCAGCAGCGCCGCCATGTCGGACATCAGGTCGTGGCTCATCGGCTCGCCCTGCAAGGCGTCGTACAGCACGCCCAGGCCGCCACCGAGGTTGCCTTTGGAGGCTTGCGCGAAGGCTTCATTGCGGGCACGCGCCAGCAGCATCGCCGGGTCGTTCGCCGGCACGATGACGGGACGGTGGGCGTTTTTGGGTCGGGCTGTCGTGGCGGTGGTCGACGAGGCGCGCATGGCGGGGCTCCAGTCCGGCGCAAGGGGTTCGGCCGGGATGAATCGCACTTTAGGAAGCGCGCCCCCGGTCGATCTCCTGAAAAGCCGCGCTTTTCGAACCCGCTTCGTGCGCCGCCGGTCGATCCAACGAACAGGCACCTGCAACTGCTTTTATTCAAAAGATCACGGCCTTGACAAATGTGGCTAAAGAAACTTCAGCGTCACACCGATAGCCATTGCAACGGGGCTGATTTCAGCTTCGTGGTCCGGCTAGAAGGCCGAAGTGTTGTGACATCACCCTCGGGTGGCGACACAGCTTCAGAGGTTGACTGGCGTCGGGCGTCGCCGCAAAGGTGCGTTGAAAGGCGCGCCGGAGCGGATAGCACGGGTGCCAAACCCGGGCACTCGAGTCTTCGTCCGGCGGCTTGCCGGTATATCTAGCAAAAGGAAGCAACATCATGGCCTCGGTCATCAACACCAATCTGCTGTCGCTGAACGCGCAGCGCAACACGTCCACCGCGCAGGCCTCCCTGGCCACGTCGCTGCAACGCCTGTCCTCGGGCCTGCGTGTCAACTCCGCCAAGGACGACGCCGCCGGCCTCGCCATCTCCGAGCGTCTCAACGCTCAGGTGCGTGGCTCCAACGTCGCCATCCGCAACGCCAACGACGGCATCTCGCTGTCGCAGACGGCTGAAGGCGCGCTGGCCAAGGTGGGCGACTCCCTGCAGCGCATGCGTGAACTGTCGGTGCAGGCTCGCAACGCGACCAACACCAACGCCGACAAGGACTCGCTGGACAAGGAATTCGGCGAACTCGCCAAGGAAATCCAGCGCGTGCTGGGCGGTACGACCTTCAACGGCCGCGCTGTCCTGGCCGGTGCGTCGGGCGTGCAGACCTTCCAGGTTGGCGCCAACACCACGACCAATGACCGCATCGACGTCACCACGACCAACATGACGACCGACGCGTCCGTCATCGCCGTCGCTGGCACCGACAACGCCGGTACGGGCCGCGCCGTCATCGACAACACCGCCGTTGGCGCCACGATCGACACCGTCATCACCGCCATCGACACCGCCCTGGACACGGTCAACAGCCAGCGCGCCACCCTGGGTGCCTCGCAAAACCGCTTCGACGCCGTGATCTCCAACCTGCAGATCTCGGTCGAGAACCAGAGCGCTGCCAAGAGCCGCATCACCGATGCCGACTTCGCGCAAGAAACGGCCAACCTGTCTCGCGCCAGCATCCTCCAGCAAGCTGGCAACGCGATGATCGCGCAGGCGAACCAGATCCCGTCGCAAGTTCTCTCCTTGCTTCGATGACGCCGGGCCAGCACCGCTGGCCCTGAGTGAACTGTCCGTCACGAAGACAGAAATCCTCACCCCACCAGCACAAGCCCCTTGACGCCCGCCCGCCGCCGCGGGTGGCGTTTTTCGGAGCGAAGTGCAAAAGGATTCAAGTCAATCCATCAGTCGACGATAACCAGTCCAACGGGTTCGCGATTCATTCGAGGACTACGTGGTCCGGTCAGCCGGCCCGACCAGCGCCATGGGGCGCACGGGCAGGACGCGGACGCGGCCACCCCATGTGGGGCGGCCATGTTGCAACCGCTTTTGACCGGCTTCGCACCGGACTTATCGTCAACGAAAGGATTGAGTTATGTCTCAAATCATCAACACCAACATCGCTTCGCTGAACGCTCAACGCAACACGGCGATGTCGCAGTCGTCCCTGGCCGTCTCCATGCAGCGCCTGTCCTCGGGCCTGCGTGTCAACTCGGCCAAGGACGACGCCGCCGGCCTCGCCATTGCAGAGCGCATGAATGCCCAGGTGCGCGGCTCTCAAGTCGCCATCCGCAACGCCAACGACGGCATCTCGCTGGCGCAAACGGCTGAAGGCGCGCTGTCCAAGGTGGGCGACGCGCTGCAGCGCATGCGTGAACTGGCGGTGCAGGCCCGCAACGCCACCAACACCAACGCCGACAAGGACTCGCTGGACAAGGAGTTCGGCGAGCTGGCCAAGGAAATCCAGCGCGTGCTGGGCGGCACCACCTTCAACGGCAAGGCCGTGCTGGCCACCGCCGCTGCGGGCACCCAGACCTTCCAGGTCGGCGCCAACACGACCGGCAACGACCGCATCGACATCGTCACGACGGACATGACGATCGATCCGAACATCACGACGGTTGCCGGCACGGACAACCTCGGCACCGGCCGCGCCGTGATCGACAACACGGCCGTGGGCGCCACGATCGACACGGTCATCACCAACATCGATTCGGCCCTGGACAAGGTCAACGGCGAGCGCGCCACGCTCGGCGCCTCGCAGAACCGCTTCGACGCCGTCATCTCGAACCTGCAGGTCGCCGTCGAGAACCAGAGCGCCTCCCGCAGCCGCATCATGGACGCCGACTTCGCCCAGGAAACCGCCAACCTGAGCCGCGCCCAGATCCTGCAGCAGGCTGGCAACACCATGGTGGCCCAGGCCAACCAGTTGCCCCAGCAGGTGCTGGCTCTGCTGCGCAGCTAAACCTCCGCAGCGCCCGGCGCCGCGCCCTGGCGGGCAGAGGCGCCGAGCTTTTGAATAGCCGTGGTTTGGCCCGTTGATCGGGCTTTCGGCGGCAGCGCGCATCCTCAGAATTCGGTTCATCGAGTCTGGCATTTGTAGGCCGGCTCGGCGACCGAATCCAGGAGTGCGCGATGCCACAAACCATCAACACAAACATCAACTCGCTGAACGCTCAGCGCAACCTCAACGCCTCGCAGAGTTCTCTCGCGGTGTCGATGCAGCGCTTGTCGTCCGGCTTGCGGGTGAATTCCGCCAAGGACGACGCGGCGGGCCTGGCCATTGCCGAGCGGATGAACACGCAGGTCCGCGGCATGAATGTCGCGATCCGAAATGCCAACGACGGCATTTCGCTGGCGCAGACCGCTGAAGGCGCGCTGGGCAAGATCGGCGACAACCTGCAGCGAATGCGTGAACTGACCGTTCAGGCCCGCAATGCGACCAACAGCAACTCCGACAAGGACTCGCTGAACAAGGAATTCGAGCAGCTGGGCTCGGAAATCTGGCGCATCATCAATGCGACCACCTTCAACAGCAAACCCATCCTCGCCGACACGGCAGGCGTGGCGGCCGGCACGGGCCAGACCTTCCAGATCGGTGCCAACACCACCACCAACGACTCCATCACGATCACGGCGCTGGACCTCACCGATGCGGCAACCGCCTCAGCAATCACCAACCTGCTGGGCACTGGCGCCGTTCCCTTCCCGGCCCTGATCGACAACACGGCCGACTTCGCCGCGCTGGGTACCGTCATCGACGGCATCGACTCGGCGCTGGACCTGGTCAACAACACCCGGGCCACCTACGGCGCCATCCAGTCGCGCTTCGACGCGGTGATTTCCAACCTGCAGGTGGCCGTCGAGAACCAGACCTCCGCCCGCAGTCGCATCATGGATGCCGACTTTGCGCAGGAAACGGCCAACATGAGCCGGGCACAGATCCTGCAACAGGCTGGCAACGCGATGGTTGCCCAGGCCAACCAGCTGCCTCAGCAGGTGCTGTCGCTGCTGCAACGCTAAAAAAGTTTGTTCCGGGCCTAAAGTTCCGGTACACCCTGGTCGATATCGCTCTGGCATATCGGCCTTTTTCACTTCTGAAGCAGCATGGCAACCATTAGCTCCGCCGGAATCGGCAGCGGCCTCGACATCGAGTCGCTGGTGAGCAAACTCGTCGCTGCCGAACGAACCCCCATCACCCAGCTGGCCCAGCGCACGGAAGGCCTGAAGACCGAACTGTCGGCCTTCGGCAAGGTGCAAAGCACGCTGTCGACCCTGCGTGACGCGGCTGCCAAGCTGACGTCGCCCGCCACCTGGGGCGGCACACAGGCCACCTCCAGCGACACATCGTCGGTGGCAGTCAGCGCCGGCACCGGCGCCGCCATCGGCAGCGTGTCCGTCCAGGTCAACCAGTTGGCCAGCGCCCAGACCCTGGTCAGCGGCACGCCTTACGCCAGCTCGACGACCACCGTCGGCCAGGGCAGCCTGACCATCACCCTCGGCGCCTGGGGCACCGACGCCAACGGCGCCGCCACCTTCACCGACAAGGCCGGCGGCACGCCCGTCACCATCAACATCGGCGACGGCCAGGACACGCTGGCCGGCATCCGCGACGCGATCAATTCGTCGAATGCCGGCGTCACGGCCTCCATCGTCAACGACGCCACCGGCTCGCGCCTGACGCTGCGCTCCACCGCCACCGGCGAGACCAATGGCTTTCGCATCGACGCTGGCGGCGGCCTGGCCGACCTGGGCTACGACCCGCGCGTGGGCGTCAGCTCGCTGATCCAGACGCTGCCGGCCCAGAACGCCCGCGCGCTGATCAACGGCATCGAAATCAGCTCCGAGTCCAACACGCTGAAGGAGGCCATCGACGGCCTCAACATCACGCTGCTGAAGACGACCACCATCCCGGCCAGCGTGTCCGTCGGCCAGGACAAGGACGCGATCAAGAAAGTCATCAGCGACTTCACGACCGCCTACAACGCCGTCAACGCGCTGCTGCGCGAACAGACCAAGTACGACTCCGGCAGCAAGACGGCCGGCGTACTGCAGGCTGATGCCACCGCCGTGGGCCTGCAGGGCCAGCTGCGCAGCATCATCGGCGGGTCAACCTCGCTGGCCGGCAGCATCGGCCGCCTGGCGGAAGTTGGCCTGGAGCCCGGCAGTGACGGCAACATCAAGACCTCGGACGCCAAGCTCAACACCGCGCTCGGTGACCTGGACAGCCTGAAGAAGCTCTTCATGGGCCTGGATGGCACCAACAGCAGCAACGACGGCTTCGCGCAGCGCATCCGCAGCTACGTCGACGGGGCGCTCAGCACCGACGGCCGGCTGTCGAGCCGCCAGAGTGGCATCCAGAAGCAGATCGACAACAACAACAAGCGCCAGGACCAGCTCGAGGACCACTCCAGCCAGACCGAAGCGCGGCTGCGCGCCCGCTATTCGGCGCTGGATACCCAGATGAGCAAGCTCAACGGGCTGTCTGCGTACGTCACCCAGCAAATGGCCTTGCTGAACAAGTCGTCGTAAGGCCGGCACGCTCGGCGCACTCGAACGGCGACCCCAGGGTCGCCGTTGTTCTTTGTGGCCCGCGGTCGGCAGCCATGCCGCGATAGGTGCTCGTCTTTTCAAGCGGGCGGAATAGCAGCACAGTTCACGACAAGTTCCGGCGAAGGCCGGCTCAAGTCCACCCGGGGAAGGCCGAAAAACAGTCAACACGACGACGGCAACCTCCGACACACCATGTACGGCAACATGTCCTCCCCTTTTGCAGCCCGCAACCAGCGCGCCACCCTCTACGCCAAAGTAGGCCTGGAGACCGATGTGCAGGCTGCCAGCCCCCATCGCCTCGTCGCCATGCTGTTCGACGGCGTGTTCGACGCGATGAACCAGGCCACGCAGGCAATCCCTGCCCGCAACGTGGAACTGAAGAACCGGGCGCTGTCGCGTGCCGTTCGCATCCTCGACGAGGGCCTGCGGGCCGGGCTGGACCTGTCCGCCGGCCAGCTTGCCGTCGATCTGCGTGAACTTTATGGCTACGTCTGCATGCGCCTGACCCAGGCCAATCTGCACAGCGACCTCGCCGCCATCGAAGAGTGCCAGCGCCTGCTGACACCGGTGCGCGAGGCCTGGGGTGCCATCGCCCAGACGCCGGCCGCCCTCGGCAGCGACGCCGCCCGAGCGGCCTGAGCCGCCCCTTCAAAGACTTAGCCGGTGCCTTCCGACATGAACTCCGAACTGCTGAACTACTACGAAGCCATCGAGCAAGCCAGCGCCGACATGCTCTCCGCAGCCCGCACGGGCAACTGGGACGAAGTCGTCAAGCTCGAAGGCGCTTGCGTGCTGCTGATCTCGCAACTCAAGTCTGCCGCCAACCAGAGCCAGCTGGCTGCCAACGAATCGCAGCTGAAGACGCGCATCATGCAGCGCATCCTGCTCAACGACGCCGAGATCCGCCATCTCGCCGAGCCCTGGCTCGAGGACCTCGACCATGTGTTGAAGGGCAACAGCCGAATGGTCCATTGAGGAGCCCCTCGCCCGGTCTCGCCACGCTGAACGCGGGCGTGCCCGGTCGGTCCCCCGAGGGGACGGAGGTGCTTGCTGCTTTGAGCAGCAAGCACCTCCACAACGGGCCGGCTTGGGAGCGGCCCGGCGCTCGGCCCGCAATTGCAAGACGACTACCATCGCGGCATGACCGCCCCTGAAGCCACCACCGCGGAACTGCGAGTTGCCTCCACGGCCGAGATCACGGCCTATCTGCAGCAGTTGCAGCGTGAAAACGCCGGCGTGCTGCTGAGCGGCCCGCAGGGTCGCAGCCTCACCAGCCGAATCGTCGCCCTCGACGCCGACGCCGACCTCATCGGCCTGGAAATCGGCACCGACCCCGACGGCATCAGCCAGGCCCTCGTGGCCGAAGGCGAGATCACCGCGGTCGCCTATCTCGGCCCCATCAAGCTGCAGTTCGAACTCGAAGCCGCCGTCCTCGTCAGCGGCGAACAGGGCACGGTACTGCGCGGCACGCTGCCCACGCGGCTGTACCGCTTCCAGCGCCGCCAGTCTTACCGTGTGCAGCCCGCGGGCAGCGCCTATCCGCGCGTCATCCTGCCTGGCGCAGCCCAGCCCGGGCGCGCGCTGCGCGTGCTGGACGTCAGCATCGGCGGCCTGGCCCTGGCCCTGCCGCCCGATTTCCCCGCCCTGCCCCCCGGGCAGGTCACCGAAGGCCTGATGCTCGAGCTGGACCGCATCAGCGCGCTGCGCATCGCGCTGATGCCGCACCACGTCAGCCCCATCAGCGGCGACGCCAGCGGCATGCAGCAGCTGGGCTGCTCCTTCGTGGAGCTCGATGCCAATGCCGCCCGCTCGCTGCAGGTCTACGTCGACCAGACGCAAAAGCGCCGCCGCCTGCTGAAGTTGGATCCATGAGGGCGGGCAGCAACCGAGGCTTCACGCTGATCGAGGTCGCGTTCGTGATGGCCGTGCTGGCCATCATCCTGGCTGCGGCCGTGCCGAGCTATGCCAACTACCTGGCTCGCCAGCGCCTGCGCCATGTGGCCGGCCTGCTGGAGCTGGACCTGCGCCGCGCCCGCACGCTCAGCGTCGACGAGGGTCGCAACATCTACGTCAGTTTCAACAGCGGCGCGCAGTGGTGCTGGGGCCTGAGCCGCAAGGCGCCTTGCAGCTGCGTCACCGGCGTGCCGCGCTGCGAACTCGGCGGCATGGACTCACACGACCACAAGGGCACGCTGCTGCAATCCGGCCAGAGCGTTACCTTCCAGGGCGGCATGGGCCGGGCGCTGGACTGGACGCGCATCGGCATCTCCAACGACAACAACCAGCAACTGCGCATCGACCTCAACCCGCTGGGCAGGCCGCAGATCTGCGGCAGCGACGCGCGCAAGAACGAAAGCTGCTGAGCAGGTCCGAGCCCGGGGCTCAGATCTGCATGTTCATGATTTCCGAGTAGGCGGAAACGAGGCGGTTGCGCACCTGCAGCGTCGCCTGGAAACCGATCTGCGCCTTCTGCATCGAGACCATGGTCTCTTCGAGGCTGACGGTCGGGTTGTCCAGCTGAACCTCGCGCTGCAGCCGGGCGGCCTCGTTCTGCTGGGCGCTGACGCCCTTGAGCGCCTGCGTCATCGCGTCGCCGAAACTGGCACCCGCCGTGGCGGCCGTGGCACCGGGTTTCGCGGACAGGGGCGTGCCGTTCACCGCCAGGCCAGCGCGAGCGGCGGCCTGTGCAAAGTCGAAGGGGCGAAGCTTCATGTCCATGGGACAGGACTTTGGCAGCAAGTCACAAGCGCGAAGCATCGAGATGAGCTGCCCGCGTCGGCCACTTCGGCGCTTTCTTGAGGGGGCCCGGCACAAATAATTTGCGCCATCGACCAATTGGCGTCCCGCCTTCCGGTCCCCTGCCGTACTCGCCCCCTTCGATGGACAACGCCCTGAGCGCCTCTGCTGCTGCCGCCCCGGTGATGATCTCGCCGGTCGACGCACAGCCCAACTTCGTTCAGCGCCTGGGCGGCCTGCCGCTGCGCAGCAAGCTGACCATGGGTGCCGGCCTGGCCGCCCTGGCCGGTGCCGTGCTGGCCATCACGCTGTGGTCGTCCCAGGGCGACTACCGCCCGCTGTTCAGCGGCCTGGCCGACAAGGACGGCGGCGCCGTCATCGGCCAGCTGGCGGCCCTGCAGGTGCCCTACAAGCATGAGGCCGGCGGCACCATCCTCGTGCCCGCGGGCCAGGTTTATGAGCTGCGCATGAAGCTGGCTGCCCTGGGCTTGCCCAAGGGTGGCACCGGCAATGCGGTCGGCTTCGAGCTGATGGACAAGTCCAGCATCGGCCAGACCCAGTTCAACGAACGCCTGAACTTCCAGCGCGGGCTGGAGGGCGAGCTGACCCGCACCATCACCGCCCTGGCCGATGTGGCCGATGCGCGCGTGCACCTGGCCATGCCGCAGCAGAACGGCTTCTTCCGCGAGCAGCAAAAGCCCAGCGCCAGCGTGATGCTGACGCTGCGCGGCGGCCGCACGCTGGACCGCAGCCAGATCGCAGGCATCGTCCACCTCGTTTCCAGCAGCGTGCCCGAGCTGAACCCCAAGGCCGTCAGCGTGCTGGACCAGACCGGCGCCCTGCTCTCCCAGACCGGCGCCGACGCCGCCAGTGGCCTGGACAGCCAGCAGCTGCAATACAAGCAGCAGATCGAAGCCGGCTACAACAAGCGCATCTTCGACCTGCTGGAGCCCGTGGTGGGCCGCGACAACCTGCGCTCCACCGTCACCGCCGACGTGGACTTCTCGCAGACCGAGGCTACCGCCGAGGAATACCGCCCCAACCAGGGCCCGAACGCGACCGCCTCGGTGCGCTCCAGCCAGAGCAACGAGTCCAACAACGCCAACGCCGCCACGCCCACCGGCGTGCCGGGCGCGGCCAGCAACCAGCCGCCCGTGCCGGCCACGGCGCCCATCAACGGCGCCAGCGCACCGCTGCAGGCCACCCAGGGCAGTGGCGGCGCCAACAACAGCCGCCGCGAGCAGGTCACCAACTACGAACTCGACAAGACCGTGCGCGTCACCCGCGGCGCCGTGGGCAACGTCAAGCGCTTGAACGCGGCCATCGTCGTCAACCACCGCTCGGTGACCGACGCCAAGGGCAAGACGACCACCCAGCCGGTGCCGGCCGAAGAGGTCGCGCGCCTGACCGACCTCGTCAAGGAAGCCATGGGCTTCAGCGCCGACCGCGGTGACTCGGTCAAGGTCATCAGCGCGCCGTTCATCGTCGACAAGACCGAGCCGGCCAGTGTGCCGATCTGGAAGCAGCCCTGGCTGCTGGACATCGCCCGCAGCGCCATCGTGCCCCTGGCCTTCGTAGCCATCGCGCTGATCGCCGTCTTCGGCATGATCCGCCCCGCCATCAAGGCCGCCGCACCGCTGCCGCCCGAGGACAAGCCGGAGACGGTTGACGAGGTGGTCGACGACGCCGAGCTGCTGCCGGGCGCCGACGGCATCCCGCGCCTCGAGGCACCGCTGCACAACGAAAAACTCGAGCGGGCCCGCGCCCTGGCCCGCGACAATCCAGTGGCAGTCGCCAACATCATGCGCGACTGGATGGCCGGCGAGACCGCCGCGTGATTCAGAGCTGAACCATGGACGACAAAGGCATAGAGAACGCCGCAATCCTGTTGATGTCGCTGGGCGAAGAAGAAGCCAGCGAGGTCTTCAAGCATCTGTCGCCCAAGGAAGTGCAGGCGCTGGGCGAGACCATTGCCAAGCTCAAGGTCATCAAGCGCGCCCAGGTCGAGACCGTGCTCGACAAGTTCGACGCTGTCGCCGAGACCCAGAGCACCCTTGTCACCGACACCGATGAATACGTGCGCGCCGTGCTGCGCAAGGCCCTCGGCGAAGACAAGGCCAACCTGCTGCTGGACCGCATCCTGCAAGGCAGTGACGTTTCCTCCATCGAGAGCCTGAAGTGGATGGACGCCGCCAGCGTGGCCGAGCTGCTGCGCAACGAGCATCCGCAGATCATTGCGGCCATCCTGGCCCACCTGGACTTCGACCAGACCAGCTCGGTGCTGAAGATGTTCACCGAGCGCGGCCGCAACGAAGTGCTGATCCGCATCGCCACGCTGGACGGCATCCAACCGACGGCGCTGAAAGACCTCAACGAAGTGATGAGCCAGATCCTGGCCGGCGGCGAGCGCATGAAGAAGAGCTCGCTGGGCGGCGCCAAGACGGCCGCCGAAATCATCAACATGATGGGCTCCAGCGTGGAGGCCTCGGTGCTGGACTACATCCGCGAGGCCGACTCCGACCTCGCGCAGAAGATCATGGACAACATGTTCACGTTCGACGACGTGAACAAGATCGACGACAAGGGCATCCAGGCCGTGCTCAAGGAAGTGCAGAGCGAGAGCCTCGTCGTTGCGCTCAAGGGCGCCAGCACCGACCTGCGCGAGAAGGTCTTCCGCAACATGTCCACCCGCGCCGCCGAAACGCTGCGCGAAGACCTCGAAAGCCGCGGCCCGGTGCGGCTGTCGGAAGTGGAGGCCGAGCAGAAGGAAATGCTCAAGATCGTGCGCCGCCTTGTCGACGAGGGCCAGATCGTCCTCGCCGGTGGTGGTGACGACCAATTCGTCTAGGCGATATGGCCACCCGTCCACCTCCGCGACAAGTGCCGCCGCCCGACCGTCGCGAGACCGACCGCCGCGGCAACTACGCGCGCTTCATCCCGGGCGAAGAACTGCAGGGCGCCAAGGCCTGGAACCTCGACAACCTGGGCAATAGCGCGCCCTCGCCCTTCGCGCCGATGCGCCCGGGCGCCCCGGCGGCCGCGCCTGCTGCTGCGGCCCCCGTGGAGCCGCCCCCGCCGCCTGAACCCAGCCAGCACGAGCAACTGCACGCCGCCCGCCAGAGCGGCTACCAGGACGGCTACCGCGACGGCATGGCCGCGCTGGACGCCTTCAAGCAGAGCTTTGCGCAGCAGATGAGCAAGCAGCTCGGCATGCTCGTCAACGGTTTCGATACCGAGATGCGCGCGCTGGAGGACGACATGGCCGCGTCCGTTGCCCGCATCGCCGTCGAGCTGGCGCGCCAGGTCGTGCGCAGCGAGCTGGAGCAGCGCCCCGAGCTGATCGCCCGCGTGGCCCACGACGCCGTCGAGGCGCTGCAGCTCTCGGCCCGCCACGTGCGCGTGCGCGTGCACCCCGACGATTTCCCGCTGGTGCGTGACGGCGCCGGCAGCGAGCTGCAAGCCCGCGAGGCCCAGCTCATCCCCGATGCCGAGGTGCCGCGCGGTGGCGTCAGGGTCGATGCCGACATCGCCAGCGTCGACGCGACGATTGCAACCCGCTGGCAGCATGCCGTCTCCGCCATCGGCCAGCAGTCGATCTGGGAAGACCGCCGCCAGGAAGACGACGAATGACTTCCGCCCGCACGGAGCGCTGGCAGCGCTACCTGGCCGATCTGGAAACGCTGGCGGTCAACACCGCGCCGCTGGAATCCCACGGCAAGCTGGTGCGCGTGGCCGGCCTCGTGCTGGAGGCCACCGGCATCAAGGTGCCGATGGGCTCGGTCTGCCGCATCCAGATGCCCAGCAGCGGCAACAACCCGCGCCGCGGCTCGGCACCCGTCAACGCCGAAGTCGTGGGCTTCTCCGGCGACCGTGCCTACCTGATGCCCACCGACGAGGTGCAGGGCCTGTCCAGCGGTGCCAGCGTCGTGCCCCGCAACCTGCCACCGCTGGCGCCCCAGCTGGGCCAGCCACTGCACCCCTGGCGCCGCGGCGAGGACCGCGGCCTGCACCTGCCGATGGGCGACGGCCTGCTCGGCCGCGTTGTCGACCCGCATGGCCACCCGCTGGACCGCGGCGGCGAGCTGAGCGACATCCACAACGAACCCATGGTGCGCCGCCCCATCAACGCGATGGACCGCGACCCGGTACGCACGCCGCTGGACACCGGCGTGCGCGCCATCAATGCGCTGCTCACTGTTGGCCGCGGCCAGCGCCTCGGGCTGTTCGCCGGCACCGGTGTCGGCAAGTCGGTGCTGCTGGGCATGATGGCGCGCTACACCCAGGCCGATGTCATCGTCGTCGGCCTGATCGGCGAACGCGGGCGCGAGGTGAAGGAATTCATCGAGGACATCCTCGGGGACGAGGGCCGCAAGCGCAGCGTCGTCGTCGCCGCACCCGCCGACTCCCCGCCGCTGATGCGCATGCAGGGCGCGCATTACGCCACGGCGATCGCCGAACACTTCCGCGACCAGGGGCGGCACGTGCTGCTGCTGATGGACTCGTTGACGCGCTACGCGATGGCCCAGCGCGAAATTGCCCTGGCCATCGGCGAGCCGCCGGCCACCAAGGGCTATCCGCCGAGCTGCTTCGCCAAGCTGCCGCAGCTGGTGGAGCGCAGCGGCAACGGGCTGCCGGGCGAAGGCTCCATCACCGCCTTCTACACGGTGCTGACCGAGGGCGACGACCCGCAGGACCCGATCGCCGACGCGGCGCGAGGCATCCTGGACGGCCACATCGTGCTCTCCCGCGACCTCGCCGAGGCCGGCCACTACCCGGCCATCGACATCGAGCGCTCCGTTTCCCGGGTGATGACCAGTGTTGCACCCCAAAACCAGGTCGATTCCGCGCGTCGGTTCCGCCAACTTCTGGCGAAATACAACAAGGCCCGCGACCTGATCCAGCTCGGCGCCTACGCCCCCGGGGCGGACCTGGAGCTGGACCTGGCCGTGCGCCTGCATGCCGACATGACGCGGCTGCTGCAGCAAGACATGCACAGCCCGGCACTTCTTCACGCCAGCGTCAGCCAATTGCAGGCTGTGGTCCAGGGCGCCTAAACCTCCGGTTGGGCGCGCCGATATCGACTGAGCGTCATTGACGCTGCGCTGGAGTTTTTGAATGAGTGCAACCGCGACCGACACCCTGAGCCTGCTGCTGGAACGCGCCGAAGGCGAACGTGACACGGCCGCCCAGGCCCTGCACGCCGCCAGCGCCCAAGCCCAGGCCGCCCGAGCCCAGCATGGCGAACTGTCCGGCTACCGCCAGGACTACCAGCAGCGCTGGACACAGAGCTTCGCCCAGGCCACGACGATGGACATCGTGGCCTGCTACCAGAGCTTCGGCCAGCGCCTGAACCAGGCCGTCGACACGCAAAGCCATGTCGCCAGCCACGCCGACCAGCGCCAGGTCCGCGCCCGCGAGGCGCTGCGCCAGGCCGAACTGCGCGTTGCAGCCCTGCGCCAACTGATCGCACGCCGCCACGCCGAAGCGGCCAAGACCGACCAGCGGCGCGAGCAGCGCGCCACGGACGAATTTGCCGCCCGCGCGCATCTGCGCCGCGCGGCCCACGCCTGAGGAGGTCCGCCACCATGCTCAGCAGCGCCCATTACGTCTCACCCAAGCCGGCCGCCCTGCCGCCCGCCGCCCAACCCGCCATGCCCACGTCGGGTGCGCCAACGGGCCCCAGCTTTGCCCAGTTCCTGAGCGATCAGCCCGACCTGCTGCCGCCACCGCCCGCCCACGCCGAACCCGTGCCGGTCGCGCCCGACTCGGCCAACGAAGCGACGGCGGCACCGGCACCCGCGGCGAACACGTCGCCGGTTCGCCGCAAGGAAGGCAACGCCGCGCCCGCCAAGCCGGCCGCGCCCGCCGCTGGCCGCGCGCCCGAAGCGGCTGCCGCTTCGGCCAAGCCGGCCGACGACGCCAAGGCCTGTGATGCCGACAGCGAGACGACCGATGGCACCACCGACATCGCCCAGGCCCCGGAGACCTCGGGCCTGAACGAGTTCACGCAACTCATCGGCCTGACCGTGCCGACGCCGCAGGCTGTGCCAGTGCAGGCCGTGGCGACAGGCTTGACCGTCGCATCCAATGCCGAGGCGGCCGCAGACGCCACGCCTGCCGTCACGGGCGCCGGGACCGCGCATGCGGCCCGCCCCGGCCGAGTGGTGGACGAAGACGCCAACGATTCGGCGCCCCGCAGCAGCAACACCGAATCCGCCCCCGCATCGACCACCGAACGCCGCCCCGCCGAAGCACCCGTGCGCGCCTCGGACGCTCCACGAGTCAAGGGCATCGAGCTCGCCGCCGACAAGGCCGCGGCTGCACGCAGCGCCAGCAGCGACGCGCTGCAAGCCACAACCTCCGCGCCCGGCGATGCCAGCCCGCGCGCTGCAGCAGCACCCGATGCCATCGCGCCGAGCTTTGCCGCCGTGCTGGCCCAAGCCCTGCCCTCGGCCACCGCAACGGCCGACGCCGCGCCCGTGACCGCCACCAGCCAGGTGCATGCCGCGCTGCAGAGCAACGCCTTCGGGCCCGAACTGGCGGCCAGCGTCAGCCTGCTGGCCGTGGACGGCGTGCAGTCGGCCGAGCTGCAACTGAACCCGGCCGAGATGGGCCCGGTGGCCGTGCAGATCGTCATCGACGGTTCGCAGGCTCAGGTTTCCTTCCATGCGGCCCAGGCCGAGACCCGCCTGGCGCTGGAGCAGAGCCTGCCCGATCTGGCGGCCGCACTGCAGGGCCAGGGGCTGACGCTATCGGGCGGCGGTGTCTTCCAGCAATCGTCGCGGGATGGCAAGGGCGGCGACGCCGAGGCCGGCAACACCGACAGCCGCAGCTCGCGCGCCGACAACACCCGAGGTGGCCGCGTAGGTAGCGCCAGCGCCGCGGCGGCCAACGTACGCCGCGCTGTGGGCCTGCTCGACACATTTGCCTGAAGCTGAAGCGGGAATAGCCCCGCCCCGCTTGAGCTAATCGAGGTTTGCCCGGCGTATGCCGGGTCAATAATCAGGCGCAATGTGTCCCATGGCCCGCAGTGACGGGCTTGGGCAAAGGACCTCTCAAGGAGTTTTCATGGCGACTGCGCCGGCTGCTGAACCCGCCGCGCCCAAGGGCGGCAGCAAGAAGCTGATCATCATCCTGGCCGCCGTGCTCGTGCTCGTGCTGGTGGGTGGGGGCGCGGCCTTCCTGCTGCTCAAGAAGAAGCCCGTGGCCGAGGAAGGCGAGGACGGTGCCGAAGCCGTGGAGGCGCCCAAAGCCAAGGCTCACGCCAAGAGCGACCACCCGCCCACCTTCGTGCCACTGGACCCCTTCACGGTCAACCTGGCCGACAAGGACGTGGACCGTTTCGCCCAGATCGGCGTGACGCTGCAGGTCGAAGACCCGAAGTTCGCAGACCAGATCAAGGCCTACATGCCCGCCATCCGCAGCAACGTGCTGATGGTGCTGTCGCACAAGACCGCCGGTGAGCTGCTGACCCGCGAGGGCAAGGACCGGCTCGCCAAGGAAATCATGCGCGAGTCGGTGCGGCCGATGGGCATCGAGGTCGACGAGGAAGAAGAAGAGTCCGCCGACGCGCCGAAGAAGAAAAAGAAGAAGAAAAAGGCCGCCGTGGAAAACCCCGTGACGCAAGTCCTGTTCTCCAACTTCATCGTGCAGTAAGCGCAAATGAATCAGCAGATTCTTTCGCAAGACGAAGTCGATGCACTGCTCCAGGGCATCACCGGCGAGAGCCAGAAGCTCGAGGCCGAAGAGGAGCAGGTCGGCGGCATACGCGAGTACAACCTCGCCAGCCAGGAACGCATCGTTCGTGGGCGCATGCCCACGATGGAAATCATCAACGAGCGGTTCGCGCGCAACATCCGCGTCGGCCTGTTCAACTTCATCCGCAAGAGCCCGGAAGTCGCCATCGGCGGCATCAAGGTGCAGAAGTACAGCGCCTTCCTGCGCGAGATCGTCGTCCCGACCAACTTCAACATCGTGTCGGTGAAGCCGCTGCGCGGCAGCGGCCTGATCGTCTGCGACCCGACGCTGGTGTTCGCCGTCATCGACTCCCTCTTCGGCGGCATCGGCAAGTTCCACGCCCGCATCGAGGGCCGCGACTTCTCGCCCACCGAGCAGCGCGTCATCACGCGCATCGTCGAGGTCATCCTCACCGAGTACCACAAGGCCTGGAAAGGCATCTACCCGCTGGAGCTGGAATACCAGCGCTCGGAGATGCAGCCCCAGTTCGCCAACATCGCCACGCCCAGCGAGATCGTGGTGTCCACCTCGTTCACGCTGGAAATCGGCGAAACGAGCGGCACCATCTATTTCTGCATCCCCTACTCGACGCTGGAACCCATCCGCGACGTGCTCTACAGCACCACGCAGGGCGACTCCACCGAGCCCGACCGCCGCTGGATCAACCTGCTGAAGACGCAGATCCAGGCCGCCGAGGTCGAGCTCGTCGCCGAGCTGGGCACCGCGCCGGCCACCATCGAGCAGTTGCTGGCGTTCAAGCCCGGCGACTTCATCGAGCTGGACCTCGATCCCATGATCCAGACCAAGGTGGACGGCGTGCCCATCTTCGACTGCCACTACGGCACGTCCAACGGTCGTTACGCCCTGAAGATCGACAAGATGCTGACTGGCTCTCAGGAGAGCTGGTTGGGAGCCAAACATGAGCCCTGATTCACCCAGCCAAGACGAACAGGACGCGATGGCGGCCGAATGGGCTGCGGCCCTGGCCGAGGCTGCGCCTGCCCCTTCTGCCAACGAAGTCGTCTCCGAGGTGGCACCGGAGCAGGTGTCCACGCCCAGCTTCGCCAACTTCACGCCCACCACGGGCATGGGGCCGGGCAACGACATCAACATGATCCTGGACATCCCCGTCCAGCTGACCGTGGAACTGGGCCGCACCCGCATCCCGATCAAGAACATCCTGCAACTCGCGCAGGGCTCGGTCGTGGAGCTGGACGCGCTGGCCGGCGAGCCGATGGATGTGCTCGTCAACGGCTACCTGATCGCCCAGGGCGAGGTCGTCGTCGTGAACGACAAGTTCGGTATTCGCCTGACCGACATCGTCACGCCGTCCGAACGCATGCGCCGCCTGTCCAAGGCCGCCTGAACAACGCCGCTTTTGCGGCGCAGTTACCGGGACCGACTGCTCAAGTCGGTCCGCAAAATGCCGAGGCATGAATGCTTCCGGCCTGCTCCCCTTCCTCTGGTTCCTCGGCATCGTCGCGCTGATCCCGGTCGCGCTGTGGCTGCTCAAGCGCACGCCCATGGGCGGCGCGGCGGCAGCCGGCGTGCTGCGCGTCGTGGCCCAGTTGCCCATGGCGCCCAACCAGCGCCTGCTCGTCGTCGAGGTGGGCCAGGGCGAGGATCGCCGCTGGCTGGTGCTGGGTGCCACGGCGCAAAGCATCACGACGCTGCACACGCTGCCGCCGCAGGCCGAACCGGTCGCGCCGGCAAGCTTCGCCAAGCTGCTCAGCAAGGAGCGCGGCAATGCGGTCTAAGTTATTGCTGGGTGCCAGCCTGCTGCTGACTGCAGGCGCTGCCTTCGCGCAGAGCCAGACACCACCGGCCACGCTGCCGCTGCTGATCGGCCAGGGCGCGAGCGGCAACTACTCGGTGCCCATCCAGACCCTGCTCTTCTTCACGGCGCTGGGCTTCCTGCCCGCCGTCATCCTGATGA
Source organism: Roseateles sp. GW821-FHT02E12 (assembly GCF_059421665.1). Classification (NCBI taxonomy): domain Bacteria; kingdom Pseudomonadati; phylum Pseudomonadota; class Betaproteobacteria; order Burkholderiales; family Sphaerotilaceae; genus Roseateles; species Roseateles sp. GW821-FHT02E12. The sequence continues at coordinate 267,028 of NZ_JBWKVK010000002.1, read as the reverse complement.
TGACGGGCTTCACGCGCATCGCCATCGTGCTGAGCCTGATGCGCCAGGCCCTGGGCACACAGGCCGCACCGCCCAACCAGGTCATCGTGGGCCTGTCGCTGTTCCTGACCTTCTTCGTCATGAGCCCGACGCTGGACAAGGTCTACGAGCAGGCCTGGCAGCCCTACAGCACCGGCGCCATCCAGTTCGACGAGGCCTTGAAGCGCGCCGAAGTGCCGATGCGCGGCTTCATGCTCAAGCAAACCCGCCAGGCCGACGTGGCGCTGTTCTCGCGCCTGGCCAAGCTGGACAGCAGCATCAAGCCCGAGGACGTGCCCTTCAAGGTGCTGGTGCCGGCCTTCGTGACGAGCGAGCTGAAGAGTGCCTTCCAGATCGCCTTCCTGATCTTCATCCCCTTCCTCGTCATCGACATGATCGTGGCGAGCGTGCTGATGAGCCTGGGGATGATGATGTTGTCACCGGTGCTCGTCGCCCTGCCCTTCAAGCTGATGCTGTTCGTGTTGGCGGATGGGTGGAATCTTCTTCTTGGCTCGTTGGCCGCTAGCTTTGTGACCTGACCATGGATGCACAACAAGTCTTCACCTTCGGCCAGCAAGGCCTGTACATGCTGCTGCTGGTGTCAGCGCCCATCCTCATCGTCGTGCTGCTCGTTGGCGTCGTCGTCAGCGTCTTCCAGGCGGCCACGCAGATCAACGAGGCGACGCTGTCCTTCGTGCCCAAGGTCATCGGCGCCGTGCTGACGCTGGCCGTCGCGGGGCCCTGGATGATGACGACGCTGGTGGAGTACATCCAGCGGACGTTGATGACAATTCCGAACGTCGTCGGCTGAAGCTCCAAGTCCGATGTTCAGCGTCACCGAAGCCCAGTTGCTGGCGTGGTTGAACCCGCTGCTCTGGCCTTTCATCCGCACGCTGGCGCTGTTCGCCGGCATGCCCACCTTCAGCCAGCGCAACGTCCCCCTGCGCCTGCGCGTGGGGCTGTCCCTCTTCATCGCCGTCGCGGCCCAGCCCTCGCTGCCCGAGATCCCGGTCACGCCGCTGGACTCCCTGCCGATGCTGACGCTGCTCATCGCCCAGCAACTGCTGATCGGCCTGTCCATGGGTTTCGCCGTGCGCATCGTGTTCGCGGCGCTGGAGTTCGCCGGTGAAATCATCGGCCTGCAGATGGGCCTGAACTTCGCCGGCTTCTTCGACCCCGGCACCGGTGCCCAGGGCACGGCCAGTGCGCGCTTCTTCGGCAGCATGGTGGCCTTCCTGTTCATTGCCATCAACGGCCACCTGCTGCTGATCAATGCACTGGTGCAGAGCTTTCACGCCTTCCCGGTGGGCGGCGAGCCCTTCGCCTTCCTGCGCGCGGCCACGCCGCAGAAGTGGGGCGCCGAGATCTTCAGCATCGGGCTGTGGATCGCGCTGCCGCTGATCACGATGCTGATGTTCGTCAACCTCGTGCTCGGCGTCATTTCGCGCGTCGCGCCGCAGATCGGCGTCTTCTCGGTCGGCTTCCCGCTGACCGTCAGCATCGGCCTGATCGGCATGGTGGCCACGCTGCCGCTGATGCAGACACCCTTCACCGTGGCTCTTGAGCGTCTGCTGGCAGCGTTCAGCTAGGCTTTGCCGAGCTTGGCGAGGATGGTTCGGGCCGAGCGCCGGGCCGCTCCCAAGCCGGCCCGTCGGGCGATGCGTGACGGTCGATCCGGCACGCATCGCCGTCCCCTCGGGGGACCGACCAGGCTTGCCTGCGTTCAGCGCGGCAAGACTGGGCGAGGGGCTCAGCCCCGGCGGCGGCGCAGCACGGCCAGGCCGAGCATGCCCAGGCCCATCAGCGCATAGGTCTGCGGCTCCGGAACGGCACTGACGGTCAAGCCCGACAGCGTGCCGTTGTAGGTGCCGACCAGCGTGGCTGCGCCCGTGCCCAGGTTGATGCTGTAGATGCCCGTGGCCAGCGAGGTGCCGGCGTCGACATTCAGGGCCGCGTAGGCCTGGCCGTTGCCCAGGATCTCGAAGCCGTTGGCCTTGAGCACGTCCACGCCCAGTGCGCCCACCGTCGTGATGACGGGTGTGTTGAAGGCCGAGGACGCCATGGCCAGCGTGTCGTTGTTGCTGTCGATGTAGTACAGCGCGGTGCTGGCCGGCGCGGCGACGGGCATCAACGTGGCGTTGGTGTAGGCCACGCCCGAGAAGCCGGTTGCGATGGTGTTGGCCGCGTTGCCGACCACGCCGGTGGCGGCATTGATCGCGAAGTTGCTGCCGGCCGAACTGACCAGGCGCAGCGACGCACCGGTGCCGAAGTCGGCCACCGGGTTGAAGTCGATGCCGTAGCCGAGGTTGGCCTGGATCACTGGCGCGCTCAAGGCGGCAACCAGCGTGGCCGCGCCGGTCAGCTCGTCGATCGTGTAGAGCTGGTTGGACAGGCTGACGCCGTAGACCTTGCCATCCTTGGGCCGGGTGTCGATGCCGACGAGGCGGTCACCGGCGGCCAGGCCGGTGATGTTCATGTTGACCGCGGCGCCGATGTTGGTCGTGTCGATGCGGCTGATCTGGTTCTGACTGTTCAGGCCGATCAGCGTGACGGCCTGCGACGAGGCGCAGACGAGGAAAGCCGCCGCGGCGAGCGCGGTGCGTAGCGAAGAAGTCATGGGAAGGCTCCTGGTGAGGGTGGTGGGGACGAACCCCACTGCCTACGGCCAGGTGCCATGCGCCGGATGCGTAATCCGGCGCCCTCCCCCTAACTTGTCTGCCTCAAGCCTCTCTCAGTGCCGTCGTCACTGGCAGGCTGGCCGCCCGCACGGCCGGGAACAACCCGCCAACGAAGCCGATGGCCAGCGCCCACTTGATGCCTTCCCACAGCAGCCCAGGCGACACGGCCAGGTTGAAGCTGAGCTTGCCGACCGAGCCGGCCGACATCGTGGAGGCCTCGAAACCGTTGAACAGCAGCCAGGCCACGAAGCCGCCGATCAGCCCGCCGATGAGCGCCAACAGCGTCGTCTCCAGCATCACGGCCACAACGACCGGCAGGCCACGGAAGCCGATGGCGCGCAGCGTGGCGATCTCGCGGGCCCGCGTGGCCACAGCGGCGAACATGGTGTTCAGCGCCCCGAACACCGCGCCCACGGCCATGATGGAGCCGACCGTGATGCCGATGATGCGCAGGATCTTGGTCATCTGCTCACCCTGCTTGGAGAAGAACTCCAGCGTCGTGCTGGCCTTGACCTTGAGCTGCGGGTTGCCTTCCAGCGCGGCGCTGAAGGCCTTGATGGCCGCCGGGTTCTCCAGCTTGACCGTCGCCGAGTTGCGGCCACTGCCACGCTTGTAGGTGTCGTTGACGACGTTGGCATCGGCCCAGAGCTCGGACTCCATCGAGTCGCCCGAGGCGAAGATGCCGACGATGGTCCAGGGCTGGTTGCCCAGCTTCAGGCTGGACCCCACCGTGAGCCCCTCGAACTGCCGCACCGCCCCCTTGCCGACGATGATCTCGCGCAGCCCCGGCTGGAAGGTCTTGCCCTCGATGATCTTGACGTTGGCGCGCACGGCGAAGGCGGCCTCGCTGATGCCGCGCACCTGGGCGCTGCCGGCGTCGCCGGTCTTGCTGCCCCTGATGGGCAGGTTGGCCGCCACCACGGTTTCGGCCGAGATGATGGGCTCGCCCTTGGCGTTGCGGGCCACGCCGGGCGCCTGCTCGATCTGCACGATGTCCTCGCGGCTCAGCGAGGACGAAACCTCGTTGGCCGAGGCGCCGCGCATGACGATGGCCGTGTCCAGGCTGCCGGAGTTGCGCAGCGTCTGGGCATAGCCCTCGGCCATGGCCAGCAAGGCCACCAGCACACCCACCACGCCGGCGATGCCGACCACGATGACGGCCGACGAACCCAGCCGCTGCGTCAGCGTGCTGATGCCCACCGCCGTGACCGAGCGAGCCTGCGCACCGCTGCGGAACAGGAACATCCACAGCGCCAGCAACACGGCGGCCGCCAGCGCCCCGTACCAGGGCAGGAAGATCCAACCGACCAGCAGCGCGACCGTGAGGAGGAAGAGTCCGAGGTTCTTCAGGAATTTCATGGTCAGGCCCTCCCCGCCAGGGCGTCGGTGATGTTGACGCGCATCGCGCGCAGTGCGGGCAACGCGCCGACGGCCAGGCCGAACACCAGGGCCAGGCCCACGCCGATCGCCCAGCTGCTGAGGCCGGCGGCCGGCAGGTTCAGCGCACCCCCACTGCCCGCGCTCGCGGCGGGCCCGATGACGCTGGCCAGCCCGAGGCCGACGACGCCGCCGATCAGCAGCAGCAGCACCGACTCGGCCAGCACCATGGACAGCACGCTCTCGCCCGAGAAGCCCAGCGTCTTCAGCACCGCGATCTCGCCGGTGCGTTCCCGCACGGCCTGCATCATGGTGTTGCCGGCCAGCAGCAGCAGCGTGAAGAACACGGCGCCCATGATGGACGTGACGATGAGGTTGATGTCGGCCAGCTGCCTCATCCAGCTGGACATCGCGGCCTGCTCGGTCAGCGTGCGGGTCTCATGGTCGGAGTTGGCCGAGATCTCGTCGATGGCCTTGAGCACGCGGTCGGCCTGGTTCACGTCCTTCACGCGCGTCACGTACCAGCCCACCTGACCCTGGTTCCAGGGCGTCGTGTCGTCGAAGTACTTCCAGTTCAGCAGGAACATCTGGTCGTACCAGGCGCCGGTCTTCTTGTCGGCCACGTGGATGATCCCGGCGATCTTGAACGGCCAGTTCTGGCTGCCGTTCTTGTCCGGGAAGATAGTGGACTGCATCGGGATCTGGTCGCCCACCTTCCAGCCGAACTTCTTCGCCAGGCCTTCGCCGACGAGGGCGCCGTCCTTGGTTTCGGCGAACGCCTTGCGGTGCTCGGCCGACACCTCCATCTCGGGATAGATGTCGAGGTAGTTGGGCGAGACGGCGAAGCTGAAGACCTGGTTCTCGGGCTTTTGATAAGCGCCGCCGAACCAGTTGGCGAAGGCCACGTCCTTCACGCCGTCGATCTGCGAGATGCGTGCGGTCAGCGACATGGGCAGCAGCTGGATGAAGCTGATCTTGGCGCCCGTCTGCAACCGCTGTGCGCCATTCGCACTCTTGCCCGCCTGGTCGAAGCCGACGCGCACCGCGTCCAGCAGCCCGAACAGCAGGAAGGCCGTGACGATGGACACCAGGGTCAGGAAGGTCCGCAGCTTGCGCCGGAACAGTGCTGCCCAGATGAGGTGGAGGTATTTCATCGCGGGCTCCTTAAGCCAGCGCCTCGGCGGCGGTCACCAGCGTGCCCTTGTCGAGGTGCAGCGTGTGGCTGGCACGGGCGGCGGCGCGCGGGTCATGGGTGACCATGACGATGGTCTTGCCATGCTCGCGGTTCAACGCCTGCAGCAGCGTCAGCACGTCTTCAGCCGATTGCCGGTCCAGGTCGCCGGTGGGTTCGTCGCAAACCAGCAGCGTCGGGTCCGACACGATGGCCCGCGCGATGGACACGCGCTGCTGCTGGCCGCCCGACAGCTCGGTCGGCTTGTGGGAGGCGCGGTCGGCCAGGCCCACCAGCTGCAGCGCAATCGACGCGCGCTTCTTGCGCTCACCGGCCGACAGTTTGGTCAGCAGCAGCGGCAGCTCGACATTCTTCTGCGCCGACAGCGTGGGCATCAGGTTGTAGAACTGGAAGATGAAGCCGACCCGGGACGCACGCCATTTGGCCAGCGCCGCGCCGCCGAGCTTGTCGATGCGCTCGCCGCCCACCGTGATGGCGCCGCCACTGGGCGTGTCCAGGCCGCCGATCAGGTTGAGCAGCGTGGTCTTGCCCGAGCCCGACGGGCCCATCAGCGCGAGGAAGTCGCCCTGCTGCACGTCCAGGTCGATGTGGTGCAGCACCTCAAGCTTCTGCTTGCCGCGGGTGTAGACCTTGGAGAGATCGCGGACCTCGATCAAAGCGCTCATGCTCATTCCTTGTTGGAGACGGTTGAACCCTGTTTCAGCTCGGCGGGCGGCGACACGACAACCGTCTCCCCTGCCTTCACACCTTCGGTGGCGAGCCGGAACTTGCCGACATCGCTTCCCAGCTTCACCGCGCGCTGCTCGGCGCGGTTGTCGTGAACGACGAACACGACGGACGCGCCATCGCGCCCGACGACCGCGTCGGGCGGCAGCAGCACGCCGGCTACCGGCTTGGCCTCGACCTTGGGCTTGGCCGCCAGGAAGCTCACGCGCACGCCCATGTCGGGCACGACGCGGTCGTCCTTCTTCTCCAGCGCCACGCGCACCTTGACGGTGGCCTTGCCGCGGTCGGCGCTCGGGATGACGGCCACGACGTGGGCCGGGATCTTCCAGTCCGGGTAGGCGTCGAGCACGGCCTCGCAGGGCATGTCGGCCTTGACCTGGGCGATGTAGGCCTCGTTGACGTCCACATTCACTTCCAGCGAGTCCATGTCGACGATGGTGCCCACGCCCGTGCGGGTGAAGCCACCGCCGGCGGACAGCGGCGAGATGATCTCGCCCACCTGGGCCGCACGTGCCGTGACGACGCCGTCGAAGGGCGCCTTCACGGTGGCGTAGTCGAAGTTCACACGGGCAATGCGGGCCTGGGCCTGGGCGGCCTCGACCTGACGCTGCGCTGCTTCCAGCTGGGCGGACACGGTCTTCACGGCGGTCGCGGACTGCTCGCGGGACTGGCGCGTCGTCATGCCGCTGGCATTCAGCTCGGCCTGGCGGCGCTCGTCGGCCTGGGCCTGGGCGAGCTGGGCACGCACCTGGCCGAGATTGGCTTCGGCCGTGCGGATCTGGGCTTCGGCCGATGCAAGGCCGGCCCTCAGCCCGGTGTCGTCCAGCCGGGCCAGCACCTGCCCCTTCTTGACCTTGAAGCCTTCGTCGATCAGCACCTCGGTCAGCGTGCCGGTCATCTGGGCCGAGACCGTCGCCATGCGGCGCGCCGTCACATAACCCGTGGCCTGCAGGACGGCATCGGTGTTCGCACCCTGGCCGTTGGCGCGCACGCTGGTGGTCTGCACGGCGATGGGCTTGCTGCCCGCCCAGTACCACCAGGCTGCACCACCTGCCAAGGCCAGCACGATGACGGCGGCCAGCAGGCCCCAGATCCATTTCGGCGGCCCGCCGCCGTCATGGTCCTCGCGATGCGCACCGTCGATGCGCAGCTCTTTCAACAATCCGGTATCGATGACACGCCCCCTGAACAGTTGGCTTGGGCCGACCTCCCGGCCCGCAGCAGCACCGGCCTTTCGGCCACCCATTTGGAACCGGGCGCATTTTGCAGTGGCTACTGCCACAAGGTGTCATCAATCGATAAACGGCAGCCGGAGCTGGCGAATCGACAGCCAAGCGCGATGAACGGCAAGTTCCTCGGCGTTAACGCACCTCGCGGGCCAGCTTCAGCACCGGCGCCGCCAGGCTGAGGCCGCGCTTCTTGGACTCGCCGTGGTTGACGGCGAAGGCCATGCCCTGCGGCTCGTTGATCAGCGCGATGCAGACACCGGCGCGCATCGCCTCGGGGCTGGTTGCCACGACGAGCACGGCCGCGTCGCCGACGGCCGCGATCCACTGGCGCAGCGTCGCCGCGTCCGGGTGGCCGAGCAACAGCACCTGGCAGTCGCGCGCCGCATCCCGCGGCTCGCTCAGCGCCCTGACCTTGATCTGCGCGCCACCCACCGCCCGGCTGGCGAGCGCGCGCACCGCCTCCAGCCCGGCGGGTTGCAGGCCGGCCGCGCACAGCGACAGCGTCGGGCTTTCCGCCACCGGGGCGGGCCATTGGGTGTACTGGGCCAGGCGCAGCACGAAGGCGGCGCGCAGCCTGTCTTCATCCAGGCTGTCGGCGCTGGCCGCAACAGCGGCCACGGCCAACAGCAGCGGCCAGGGTTTCAAGGGGCGTCTCCACGCCAGGTCAGGCCTGCCTGCCAGCGCGTGCCACTGTGCTGCAGGGGGGCGCTGTAGCCGGTGGCACTGGCCTCGGCGTAGGCGCGGCCGCCCACGTTCTCGGCGCCGACGAAGAAGTCCCAGCGCCGGCTCGGCTGCCACAGCAGGTGGGCCTGGTGCTGGGCATAGCCGGGCAGGCGCTCGTCGCCGATGCGCTGGGTCGTCGCCCAGCCGTTGACGGACAGGCGCAGCGCCGAGACAAGCGGCATCTGCAGCGCCCACTTCAGCGTCTGGTTGGGGCTGTAGCCCTGGCGGCTGCCGTCCGCTGCGTGGTTGCGTTGCCCCATCAGGCTGAGCTGCAGCTGCCAGCCCTCGCCCCAGTGGCCGTTCAGGCCCAGCTCGACGCCGCGCGAGTGGGCGACGGGCGTGTTGGCAAACGGCTTGTCGCCGCCGCGCTCGATGAAGTTGACGAGATGGCTGCTGAACAGCGAGGCCTGCCAGCTCCAGGTGCCGGCGGCAATGCCGGCCAGGCCTGGCAGGGGCCCCTGCCAGGCCAGCTCCATCGTGCGCAACCGCTCGGGCCGTGGCGGCTCGGCGCCGGCGCCCTGGTTGTAGGCATGCTCGAAGCGGTTGGGCGCCCGGAAGGCCGTGCCCCACATCAGCTTCAGGCTCTGACCCGGTTCGGGTGACCAGACCCAGGCCGCGCGCGGGTTCCAGCTCGAATCACCGCCGCGCACACCGTCCTGGCGCAGGCCCAGCACCAGGCGCTGGCGCTCCGCCAGCCGCCACTCGTCCTGCACATAAAAGCCCAGCCGCCGCGACGCGTAGTTCTCGTCGGTCGGCGGCTGGCCGAGGTAGACGAAGCGAAAGCGCTGCACGCCGTCGCGCTGCCAGTCCATGCCGACGCTGGTGGTGTGGCTGTCGCCGCCGGGGCCGCCCCAGGCGCGCGCCACTCGCAGCTCGCCCAGCCACCAGCGGCCCAAGGCCTCGAAGCGGCTGGTGCGCAGCTCGGGCTCGTTGTCGTCGGCCTGCTCGGAGCGGTAGCGCGACTGCTGCCAGGCCAGGCCCAGGTGCAGGTCCCAGTCGGCCACGCGGCCTTCCCAGCCGGCCTGGGCGTAGTTCTCACGCAGCGAGTTCACGCTGCCGGTGATGTCGCCCGACTTGGGCAGGAAGCTGTACAGACCTCTCTCCCGCTGCGTGCCACCGAAGCGCAGCGACAGGCCACCGGCGCGCCCGCCAAGCAGCCAGCGCCGCGCACGGTCCCACTCCAGTGGTTCCAGCCGGGCGTGGTACTCCTCGGGCTCGCCAAAGGCCAGCGGCGGATGGGGTTCCTCGTCGCTGCTGAAGGCGGCCAGCCATTCGGCGCCGCTGTCCAGGCGCTGGGCGTAGCTCAGCCGGGTGCTGACCTGGCCGCGCGGCGACAGCACGACGTGGGCCTGCGGGCCGGCGAGCGTGTCGGCGCGCTGGGTGACGATGTTGACGACGCCCAGCAGCGCATTGCCGCCGTACAGCGCCGAGCCCGGCCCGGGCGTGAACTCGACGCGGTCGATGAGGCTGACGTCGACGAAGAACTCTCGGTTGATGGGGCCGGCGTCGTAGAGGTTGTCGTTCAGCCGCAGGCCGTCCAGCAAGAAGAGCACGCGGCCATTGAAATCGCCGGGTGCCACGCCGCGCACGGCGACGCGCGTGAACTCGTCGTCCTGGCGCACCTCCAGCCCCGGCATGCGGCGCAGCACATCACCCAGGTTGCGCAGGCCCAGGCGGGCGATGTCCTGGCGGCTGACGACGTGGGTGACGGCGGGTGCGAGGTCGGCGCTCTGGGCCTGGCGCGACGCCGTGCTGACGGCGAGCTCTGCGGCGGCGCCACGGCGCTCGGTGCGCAGCAGGTCTTCCAGGCTGGGGATGTCGGGAGGCTGGGCCTGAGCCAGGGCGGGGTTGCCCAGCAGCAGCAAAGCGCAAAGAGTGCAGAGCTCAAGGCCCCGCAGGATGCTCGCTGACCGCCCTGCGATAGGTGTTCTTGCCGGCATGCTTGGCAGCGTACATGGCGGCGTCCGCAGCGCACAGCAGGGACTGCGGGTCGGTTGCGTCATCAGGCACGAAAGCCAGGCCCAAGGTGGCCCCGACGGGCGCCACCTCGCCCTGGATGACGAGAGGTTCACGCACGCTGGCGATCAGCCGGACGGCCAGATGCTCGACGGCTTCGGGCTCGGCCACGTCGGCAACGAGCAGGGCGAACTCGTCGCCGCCGAGGCGGAACAGCGTGTCGCTGGCGCGCAGCACGCCGCTCATGCGCCGGCTGACCTCGATGAGGACGGCGTCCCCCGCCGCATGGCCCAGGCTGTCGTTGACGCCCTTGAAGTTGTCCAGGTCGATGAAGAGCAGGGCCAGGCGTTGCGCGCCGGCATGCTGGGGGTGGTGCAGGTCGACGAAGAGGCGCTCCAGCGTCAACTCGAAGGCCAGGCGGTTGGGCAGACCGGTCAGCGTGTCGCGGTGGGCCAGTTGCTGCATCGCGCGGCCGGTCTGCTGCTCCTGCGCGAGCTGCTGGTTCATGTCCTCGTGCCAGACCTCGATGCGCCGGAGCATGCCGTTGAAGCGCTCGGCCAGCCGGCCAACCTCGTCGTGCTCGCGCACCGGCGCGCGCAGGCTGTAGTCCTGGCTGGTCGCCACGCGCTCGGCCAGGCGCGACAGCGCGATCAGCGGCGCCAGCGCCCGCCGCTGCGTCCAGCGCAGCAGCAAGCTGGCGCCGAGCAGCGACAGGGCCAGCACGGTGACGGCACCGACCGCCAGCCGCAGCAGCGTTGCGTTCAGCGCATCGAAGGACTCCTGCCAGTCGAGGCTGCCGATGCGCTCGCCCTGCAGTTGCACGGGCACGACGAGGCGCAGGCCGCGCCAGTCGACCTGCAGCGGCACATCGACCCAGGGCGCGGACGCTGCCGCGCCGGGCCAGTAGGCAAAGCCCTCGCCACCGGGCTGGCGCACCACCAGGCTCTGCAGGCCCTCGCGGCGGCTGAACGTGACCAGGGCGTCTCGCGTGGCCTGGCGGTCGTGGAATGCCAGGGCCGGCGCCAGGTTCTCGGCCAGCAACTGGGCCGACTGCTCGGCGCTCTTCAACTGGGCCTCGCGCAGGCTGTGATGCACCCAGGCGGCCAGGGCCAGCGCACTCAGCAGCAGGGCCGCGCCCATGACGGCGACGCTGAGTCGCGTCAGCCGCCTGACCAGCGAGGGCCGGCGGCGCGGGCTTCTTGCAGGCCCTTCAGCTGGCGACGAGTCCGTTGCGGATGGCATAGACCGTCAACTCTGAGTTGTTGGTCAGCCCGAGCTTCTCCAGCATGCGGGCGCGGTAGACGCTGACCGTCTTGGGGCTGAGCATCAGCTCCTCGGCGATGTCCGACAGCCGCTTGCCCGAGGCGATCATGACGAGCGTCTGCAGCTCCCGGTCGGAGAGCTTGTGGTGGGCCTGCTCGGTGACGGGCGCGGTCAGGCTCTCGACCAGCATCTGCGCGATCTCGGGCGTTACGTATTTGCGGCCCTGGGCCACCGTGCGCACGGCCTGCACCAGCGTCGCCGGGTCCCCGCCCTTGTTGACGTAGCCGTAGGCGCCGGCACGCAGCGCGCGGATGGCGTACTGGTCCTCGGGGTACATGGACACGATCAGCGTGCGCACCGGGTTGCCCTCTTCCTTGAGCACATGCAGCACGTCCAGGCCGCTGCGGCCGGGCATGTTGATGTCCAGCACCAGCACGTCGCAGGGGTTGTCCTTGCCCAGCGTGTGCAGCAGGCCGCGCAACTCGGTGTAGTCGCCAGCCTCGCCGACGACCTCGATGTCCTGGGAATCCGCCAGCGTGTCGCGGATGCCGCGGCGGATCAGGCCGTGGTCGTCGCAGAGGATGACCTTGATCACACGCGTCCCCAGATGGAGTTGCCGTCATCCTTGCCGAAGTCGGTCGAGTCGTCCAGTGCGTCGATGGCGTCCTGTGCCAGCGGAACGGTCAGGATCAGGCTGGTGCCGCCGCCCGGCGGGCTCGACAGGTCGACCCAGCCCCCCACAGTGGCCGCGCGCTCGTGCAGGCCGCGGATGCCGAAGGACCGCTCCTTGGTCAGGTCGTTGGGGCCCATGCCACGGCCGTCGTCGCGGATCTCCAGTGTCAGCACGCCGGAGTCCAGGCTGAGCTCGACATCGACCCGGGTTGCCAGGGCATGCTTGGACACATTCGTCAGCGCCTCCTGTGCCGTGCGGTAGGCCACCAGCGGCACGCCGGGCGGCAGCCCCAGCCGCTCGTCACCCAGACGCAGGCCGGCCTCGATGCCGGTGCGCCGCTCGAAGCGCGCCGTCATCCACTGCAGCGCGGCCACCAGCCCCTGCTCCAGGATGGCCGGGCGCAGGTTGTGCATGATGCGCTGGCTGGCATCGATGGCCGAGTTGACCGTCTCCAGGGCCGCGGCGACGCGCTGGCGCACCTCGGGCTCCTGGGCGTGGCGGTCGATCCAGGCGAGGTCGAACTTGACGGCCGTGAGCGATCCGCCGACGTCATCGTGGATCTCGCGCGCGATGGCCGCCCGCTCCAGCTCGACGCTGGTCTGCAGATGGCCGGCGAGCTCATGCAGGCGCTGCTTGGACTTGACGAGCTCCCGGTCCGCCGCGAGGCGGGCGCGCTCGTTCTCGGCCGCGTCGATGGCGTGCAGCAGGGCAGGCGCGAGGCGATTGAGGTTGTTCTTCAGCAGGTAGTCGGACGCCCCGTTGCGCATCGCGCCAACGGCGGTGTCCTCGCCGATCTCGCCCGAGACAAGAATGAAGGGCACGGTGCGCTGGCGAGCCTTCAGCGCCTCCAGCACATCCAGGCCCGAGTAGCCCGGCAGGTTGTAGTCCGAGATGATGGCGTCCCACGAACGCTCCAGCGCTGCCAGCACCGCGGGCAGTGCGTCCAGCCTCTCCATGTCGACCTTCAGCCCGGCACGGGAGAGCTGGGCAAAGATGAGTTGATGGTCGAGTTCGGAGTCCTCGACATGCAGCACGCGCAGGACCCTGGGGGCCTGATCCAGACCAGAAATCGTCATGGGGCAGCAGTATGCCGCGCGCCGAGACAGGCAGCCGGCGCCACACTCAACGCAGTTCAGACCGGTAATACGGCTCGTTCTCGCGACATCTCCAGGTCGACAGGTGCCGAAAAACAAGTGAACATGCCATGATGCATTTGCCCTGAGGGTATCCACAGGGCATCGGGACAAGAAGCAGCATCCCCTCGCGGAGAAACGATGCAGACAGAACCATCCACCGCCGCCGATTTCGATGGAGCTGCGGCCGCCATGCCGCTGCTGGCGGCAGCGGAACTGCAGGATCACCTGATGACGGTGACGCACGACCTTGAGCGCCTGCAGCGCCTGCTCGACGACGCCGGTGAGGCCCTGTCCACGCATTTCTACAGCGCGTCCAGCCAGGCCATGACCTTGCTAAGTACCAGCGACGGCACACCCGCCTCCGACGGGCTCAAGCAGATCATGCAGGACATCGCCGGCGCGATCACTGCGCTGCAATTCCAGGACATGGCGACGCAGTTGATCGCCCACACCAGCCAGCGCTTGCGCAACTGCGCCGACCAGTTGGCCCGTGACACCTTCGGCATGGACGACGAGGACGGCGCGGCTGTTGTCGAGATTGCGCCGCTGCGTCCCAATCCAGTGACTCAAGACGAGATGGACGCCGGCTCCATCGAGCTTTTCTGAATCCCCCGGTCAATTTCCAGCCCCCAGGCACTACACGTTCCCTCGGAGAAAACTAAATGCACTCAATCCTCGCTGTCGACGACTCCGCCTCGATGCGCCAGATGGTGGCCTTCACGCTCAAGAACGCCGGCTTCAACGTGGTGGAAGCAGTGGACGGACAGGACGCCTGGGAAAAATCCGGCCAGCGCGATTTCGACCTCGTGCTGACCGACCAGAACATGCCGCGCATGGATGGCATCAGCCTGACCAAGAAGCTGCGCGAGAACCCGAAGTTCAAAACCACGCCCATCCTGATCCTGACTACCGAGTCCAGCGACACGATGAAGCAGGCTGGCCGCGCCGCAGGCGCCACCGGCTGGCTGGTCAAGCCTTTCGACCCGGCCAAGCTGATCGAAGTGATCGGCAAGGTTATCCGCTGAAGTCCGTCCCAAGGGAGAACAGCCATGGGTGACATGACCACCGAAGGCGCCAGCATCAGTGCTGGCATCGACCTCAGCCAGTTCTATCAAGTCTTCTTCGAAGAAGCTGGAGAGAACCTCGACAACATGGAGCAGCTGCTGCTCAATGTGAATGTCGAAGAGGCCGACGACGAAGAACTGAACGCCATCTTCCGCTGCGCCCACTCCATCAAGGGTGGCGCAGCGACTTTCGGCTTCTCGGACGTTGCCGAGCTGACCCACCAGATGGAGACGCTGCTGGACAAGCTGCGCCGCCACGAACTGCAGCCCAACGCCGCCATGGTGGACGTGCTGCTGCAGTCGGGCGACGCGCTGCGCGCTCAGCTGGGCCGCCATCAGGGCTCGGGTGGCGACCTCATCGACACGACCGACCTGCTCATCAGCATCAAGAGCTTCGTCGAGGGCGGCGGCGCACCGGCCGCTGCCGCACCGGCGCCCAAGGCCGCCGCAGCAGCCGCACCCGTCGCCGCTGCGGCCCCTGCCGCAGGCGTCAAGCCGGGCACGCGCCTGCTGGAGCTGCAGGTCGGCCCGCTGACCGATCTGACCCTGGCCGACAACCTCGTCGAGCTGTTCAAGGAAATCACCGACCTCGGCACCATCGAACCGCTGGACGCCGGGCAGAGCTCGGACGGCATGCGTCGCTTCAAGGTGCTGACCAGCTCGACCGACAACGATCTGCTGGACCTCTTCACCTTCCACGTCGCCCGTGAACAGGTCAAGCTGATGCCGCTGGGCACCGGCTTCGGCTTCTACGACGGCGCCCCTGGCGCGCCGCCGGCCGAGGCACCGTCCGGAGACCCGGGCTACGGCTTCTTCGACGACGCGCCCGGCGTGCCCGTCGGCGCTGCTGCGCCCGCACCTGCCGCCGAGGCAGCGCCCACGGCCGCCATCGTGCCGACCCGTGCGGCCACGCCCGCTGCCAAGGCCGACTCCAAGCCCGCGGCCATGGACCAGACGACGCTGCGCGTCTCCATCGAGAAGGTCGACCAGCTCATCAACCTCGTCGGTGAGCTCGTCATCACCCAGGCCATGCTGGCCCAGAACAGCCGCGAGCTCGATCCCGCGCTGTACCAGCAGCTGACCTCGGGCCTGGCCGACCTAGAGCGCAACACGCGCGACCTGCAAGAGTCGGTCATGTCGATCCGGATGATTCCGATGTCGACGGTGTTCAACCGCTTCCCGCGCATGCTGCGCGACCTGGCGGCCAAGCTGGGCAAGAAGGTCGAGCTGGTCACGCAAGGTGAAGCGACCGAACTGGACAAGAGCCTGGTCGAGAAGATCACCGACCCGCTGACCCACCTGGTGCGCAACAGCTGCGACCACGGCATCGAGATGCCGGAGGACCGTGTCGCGCGCGGCAAGTCCGAGCAGGGCACGATCACGCTGGTGGCCTCCCACCAGGGCGGCAGCATCGTCATCGAGGTGCGCGACGACGGCCGGGGCCTGAACCGCGACAAGCTCATCAAGAAGGCCCGCGAGAAAGGCATCGACGCGCCGGACACGATGACGGACACCGAGTGCTGGAGCCTGATCTTCGCGCCTGGCTTCTCCACCGCCGAACAGGTCACGGACGTGTCCGGCCGCGGAGTGGGCATGGACGTCGTCAAGAAGAACATCACGTCGCTGGGCGGCACGGTCGAGATCGACTCGGCCGAAGGCTACGGCATGAAGGTCTCGGTGCGCCTGCCGCTGACGCTGGCCATCATGGACGGCATGAGCGTGGGCGTGGGTGACGAGTGCTACATCCTGCCGCTGTCCTCTGTCGTCGAATCCTTCCAGGTGCAGTCCGACACCATCAAGACCGTCGCCGGCTCCGGCCGCGTCGTCGAGGTGCGTGACGAGTACATGCCGGTCATCGAGCTCGAGAAGGTCTTCGACGTGCCGCGCTTCGACTTCGAGCACGTCAGCTCAATCATGGTTGTCGTCGAGGCCGAAGGCGGCCGCGTCGCGCTGCTGGTTGACGAACTCCTCGGCCAGCAACAGGTCGTCGTGAAGAACCTCGAAGCGAACTACCGCAAGGTCAACGACGTCTCCGGCGCAACGATCATGGGTGACGGCCGCGTGGCCCTGATCCTGGACGTTGGCAGCCTCGTGCGCCGCTCGCGCCACTAACAAACCACAATCCACCCAGAGAGGTCCGCATGGAAGCCAGCAACGTCCCTGCCCTGCGCCAGCAAGGTGCCCTCAGCGCCAAGGCCCACGGCCCCAAGAGCGGCGAGTACCTCACCTTCCGCCTCGGCTCCGAGGAATACGGCATCGACATCCTGAAGGTGCAGGAGATCCGTTCCTACGAGGCGCCGACACGCATTGCCAATGCGCCGGACTTCATCAAGGGCGTCGTCAACCTGCGCGGCGTCATCGTGCCGATCGTCGACCTGCGCCTGAAGCTGAACTGCCCGACGGCCGAGTACAACAGCTTCACCGTCGTCATCGTGCTGAACGTGAAGAATCGAGTCGTCGGCGCCGTGGTGGATTCGGTCTCCGACGTGCTTGAGCTGAGCCGTGACGCGATCAAGCCGGCCCCCGAGTTGAGTTCGGCATCGGTCGATACCAGCTTCATCACCGGCATCGGCTCGGTCGGCGACCGTATGCTGATCCTGATGGACATCGAAGGCCTGATGAGCAGTGCCGAGATGGGCCTGATGGAAGCGGCCATCGCCGCCTGACCCCACCCCGACCTGATCCCGTCAACGCGACCCTGCAACGAGGCAGGGATTGCGGAGCATTGCCCGTTTTTTTGGCTTTTGGAGAACCGCATGAGCCAGTCCGTGAACTCCATCGCCCGGCAGGTATCCCTGACCGGCGCCGTCGCGGTTGCGGCGGTGCTGCTCGGCGTCAGCCTGATCGTGGGCACGCTGCTGAAACGTTCAGCTAATGAGCAGGTGCAAACCTGGGTTGGCGACAAGGCCGCCTCCCTGGTGGACGCCATGCAGGCGATGGACGACGTCGCCGCCAAGCAGATCCAGCGCAGCTTCGGCTCCTTCCGCCAGGAATTCGGCCCCAGCTTCTCGCTGGACGAGGCCACCGGCGAACTGCGCGACTGGGGCCCCAAGCTCAACGGCAACTTCACCCAGGTCGACAAGTTCGCGGCCGTCAATGGCGGCGTGGCCACCGTCTTCGCATCCAAGGGCGATGACTTCGAGCGCATCACCACGTCGCTGAAGAATGAGAAGGGCGAACGCGCCATGGGCACGCTGCTGGACAAGCAGGGTGCGGCCTACGCGTCCATCAAGGGCGGCAAGGCCTACACCGGCCGCGCGCTGCTGTTCGGGCGCGCCTACATGACGCATTACGAGCCGATCAAGAGCGACGCCGGCAAGATCGTCGGCATCCTCTTCGTCGGCTTCGACCTCGACGCCTTCGAGCTGGCCATGGACCGCATGGCCGGCAGCGCCAAGTTCTTCGAGCATGGCGGCACCTACATCGTCGCCGTGCCCAAGGACCCCACCAAGGCCTTGCTGGCCGCCCACCCGAGTGCCAAGGGCAAGCTGCTGTCCAGCGTCGCGCCGGGCTTCGAGAAGCTGCTGGCCGAGCAGAAGGAAAGCGTCGTTGTGCTCGACGACGTGCCCGACGTGCTCGGCAACGGCCTGAGCGACAACTTCGCCGTGGCTCGCAAGAGCGACAAGACCGGCTATTGGGTCATCGCCCAGGTTTCTCGTGGCGAGGCCCAGGCCGCCGGCCGCGCGACGCTGTGGTTCTTCTGGGGCGCCCTCGCGCTGACCACCGTTGGCCTGGGATTCGGCCTGATGTGGATGATGAGCCGCTGGGTGGCACAGCCGCTGGCGTCGCTGCAGAAGGCGGTCGGCGCTATTGCCGACGGCGACCTCAGCCAGTCGGTCAGCAGCACCCGCAACGACGAGATCGGCTCGCTGATCCAGGACACGGAGAGCATGCGCCAGCGCCTGGCCTCCACCATCGGCACCGTGCGCAACTCGGTCGACAGCATCGGCACGGCCAGCAGCGAGATCGCGACCGGCAACCTGGACCTGAGCCAGCGCACCGAACAAACGGCGAGCAACCTGCAGAACGCGGCTTCGTCGATGGCCGAGCTGACCGGCACGGTGCGCCAGACGGCCGACTCGGCCCGCACGGCCAACCAGCTCGTGCAGTCCGCCGTGTCCGCGGCAACGCGCGGCGGCGAGGTCGTCGGCCAGGTCGTCACGACGATGGACGAGATCAACGTGGCCAGCAAGAAGATCTCCGACATCATCGGCACCATCGACGGCATCGCGTTCCAGACCAACATCCTGGCGCTGAACGCCGCGGTGGAAGCGGCACGCGCCGGCGAGCAAGGTCGCGGCTTTGCCGTCGTGGCCGGCGAAGTGCGCTCACTGGCCGGCCGCAGCGCCGAGGCCGCCAAGCAGATCAAGGCCTTGATCGGCAACAGCGTCGAGCGCGTCGAGAACGGCGCTCGCCTGGTGCAGACGGCCGGCACGACGATGGGTGAGATCGTCTCCAGCGTGCAGCGCGTGCAGGACATCATTGGCGAGATCAGCTCTGCCGCCACCGAGCAGAGCGAGGGCATCGCCTCGGTCAACACCTCGGTCGTGCAGCTCGACCAGATGACGCAGCAGAACGCAGCGCTGGTGGAAGAGTCTGCCGCGGCCGCCGAGAGCCTGAAGGAACAGGCGCAGCGCCTCGTCGAGGCCGTGGCCGTGTTCCGCGTTGCGGGCAGCGAGCCCCATCGCGCTGCGGCGCCAAGACCCGCCGCGCCCAAGGCAGCCCCGTTTGCCGCCCCCAAGCCGGCATCGACACCCAAGACATCCGCGTCGCCACGCCCTGCTCCGGCCATCAAGAAGCCGGCAGCCAAACCGGCGCCGGCGGCCGCGCCGCGACCGGCGCCAGCACCTGCACCCGCCACCGCTGAGGGCGACTGGGAAACCTTCTAAAGAAAAAGGCCCGCTGATCGCGGGCCTTTTTGCATCAGGGGCTGAGTCGCGTCAGACGCGCTCGGCCACCCAGGCTGCAACGCTGCTCAGCGCAGCCGCCACACCGGCCGGCTGCGTGCCGCCCGCCATGGCCAGGTCGGGCTTGCCGCCGCCCTTGCCGCCCACCTGCTGGGCGACGAAATTGACCAGCTCACCAGCCTTGACCTTGCCAATGCTGTCGGCCGTCACGCCGGCCGCGAGCTGGACCTTGTCGCCGTCCACGGCCGCCAGCACGATGGCTGCAGTCTTCAGCTTGTCCTTGAGCTTGTCCATGGTCTCGCGCAGCGTCTTGGCGTCGGCGCCTTCGAGCTTGGCGGCCAGCACCTTGATGCCACCCACGTCGACGGCCTGCGCCATCAGTTCGTCGCCCTGGGCGGACGCCAGCTTGCTCTTGGCGGTGGCGAGTTCCTTCTCCAGCGCCTTGACCTGGTCCAGCACGGCATGCAGGCGGGCGTCGAGTTCGGCCGGGGCTGTCTTCAGCGTGTGGGCCGCAGCGTGCACGGTCGCTTCCAGCGACTGCAGATAGGCCAGCGCGTTGTCACCGGTGACGGCTTCGACGCGGCGGATGCCCGCGGCCACGCCACCCTCGGCCACGATCTTGAACAGGCCGATGTCGCCGGTCGCCTTCACGTGCGTGCCACCGCAGAGTTCCCTGGACGAGCCGATGGAGAGCACGCGCACGGTGTCGCCGTACTTCTCGCCGAACAGCATCATGGCGCCCGACTTCTGCGCGTCGTCCAGCGCCATGACCTGGGCCTTGGCGCCGGCGTTGCCGAGGATCTCGGCGTTGACGATGGCCTCGATCTCCTTGATCTGCTCGGCCGTCATCGGTGCGTTGTGCGCAAAGTCGAAGCGCGTGCGCTCGGCGTTCACGAGCGAGCCCTTTTGCTGCACGTGCGCACCCAGCACCTCGCGCAAGGCCTTGTGCATCAGGTGGGTGGCGCTGTGGTTGCGCACGGTCTTGGCACGGCGCTCGGCGTCGACACGGGCGGCGAACACGTCGCCGACCTTGACCGAACCTTCGACGACCTGGCCATGGTGGCCGAACACGTCGGCCTGGATCTTCAGCGTGTCGGCAACGACGACCCGCGTCGTGCCGTTGCGCAGCTCGCCGGAGTCACCCGCCTGGCCGCCGCTCTCGGCGTAGAAGGGCGTGTGGTCCAGCACGATGACGGCGTCGTCACCGGCCTGGGCCTGGTCGACCTGTGCACCATCAATGTAGATCGCCGTGACCTTGGCGGCCTCGACGACGAGGTCGTCGTAGCCGTGGAACTCGGTCGGCGCGCCGCTGTAGGCCAGGCCTTGCGCCATCTTGAACTTGCCGGCGGCGCGGGCGCGGTTCTTCTGCTCCTCGAGCAGTTCGTTGAAGCGCGCCTCGTCCACCGCCACGCCACGCTCGCGGCAGACGTCGGCGGTCAGGTCGACCGGGAAGCCGTAGGTGTCGTGCAGCTTGAACGCCGTGTCGCCATCGACGTTGCCGCCCTTGGCGAGCGCCGCTTCGAGGATTTCCATGCCGGTGGCGATGGTCTGAAAGAAGCGCTCTTCCTCCTGCTTCAGCACATCGGTCACGCGGGCCTGGGCCTGGCGCAGCTCGGGGTAGGCCTCGCCCATCTCGGCGCTCAGCGCGGCCACCAGCTTGTGGAAGAACGGCGTGCGTGCGCCCAGCTTGTAGCCGTGGCGGATGGCGCGGCGGGCGATGCGGCGCAGCACATAGCCGCGGCCGGCATTGCCAGGAATCACGCCGTCGACAACGGTGAACGAGCAGGCGCGGATGTGGTCGGCGATGACCTTCAGCGACGGGCTTGTGGCATCACAGTCGCCACCACCGGCTGCGTCCACGGCCGACTTGGCGGCCGCGAGCAGGTTCACGAAGGTGTCGATCTCGTAGTTGGAATGCACGTGCTGCAGCACGGCCGCCAGGCGCTCCAGGCCCATGCCGGTGTCAACGCTGGGCTTGGGCAGCGGGTGCATCACGCCGTCTTCAGTCCGGTTGAACTGCATGAAGACGTTGTTCCAGATCTCGATGTAGCGGTCGCCGTCCTGCTCGGCCGAGCCCGGGGGGCCGCCGGCCACGTCGGCGCCGTGGTCGTAGAAGATCTCGGTACAGGGGCCGCAGGGGCCCGTGTCGCCCATCATCCAGAAGTTGTCGGACATGTAGCGCGCGCCCTTGTTGTCGCCGATGCGCACGATGCGCTCGGCGGGCACGCCCACCACCTTGTTCCAGATGTCGTAGGCCTCGTCGTCCTCTTCGTAGACGGTGACCCAGAGCTTGTCCTTCGGCAGCGCGAAGTTGACCGTCAGCAGCTCCCACGCGTAGGAGATGGCGTCCTTCTTGAAGTAGTCGCCGAAGCTGAAGTTGCCCAGCATCTCGAAGAAGGTGTGGTGCCGCGCCGTGTAACCAACGTTGTCCAGGTCGTTGTGCTTGCCACCGGCGCGAATGCACTTCTGGCTGGTGGTGGCGCGCGAGTACGAGCGCTTGTCGAAGCCCAGGAACACGTCCTTGAACTGGTTCATGCCGGCGTTCGTGAACAGCAGCGTCGGGTCATCGCCCGGCACGACGGGGCTGGACGCGACGATCTGGTGGCCTTTCGACTCGAAGAACTTCAGAAAGGTCTGGCGGATCTCAGCGGCTTTCATTCCGGGGCTTCCTGGGAAATTGACGAAAAGGTCGGTGACAAAGAAGGCGGATTGTAGGGAGGGGGCTTTACGTCCCACGGGTAGAGTGGGCGTCAATACGACTGGAGAAGCCCCGAATGGACGCGAATTCGCCGCTGGACGCACTCGAAAACCCCGGACTGCTGCGCACGCAGGCCCTGATCAACGGCGAATGGGTCAGCGGCGCGGCCAGCTTTGCGGTCAACGACCCGGCCACCGGCCGCGAGCTGGCCCAGGTGCCCAACCTGGGCCGCGCCGACGCCGACGCAGCCATCGCCGCCGCCGCCAACGCGCTGAACGCCTGGCGCTCCAAACCGGCCAAGGAGCGCGCCGCCGTGCTGGTGCGCTGGCAGCAGTTGCTCGTCAAGCATGCCGACGACCTGGCCCGGCTGATGACGGCCGAGCAGGGCAAGCCCCTGGCCGAGGCCCGAGGCGAGGTCGTCTATGGCGCGAGCTTTCTCGACTGGTTTGCCGAGGAGGGCAAGCGGGTCTACGGCGAAACCATCCCGACGACCGACCCAACCAAGCGCTACCTGGTGATCAAGCAGGCCGTCGGTGTCTGCGCGGCCATCACCCCGTGGAACTTCCCGCTGGCGATGATCACGCGCAAGGTTGCCCCAGCGCTGGCTGCGGGCTGCACGGTCATCATCAAGCCGGCCGAGGCCACGCCGCTGACGGCCCTGGCCGCCGCCGAGCTGGCCCAGCAGGCCGGCATGCCGGCGGGCGTGCTGAATGTGCTGACGGCCGATTCCGAGCAGTCCATCGAGATCGGCAAGGTGCTGTGCGAGAGCGACGTCGTGAAGCACCTGTCCTTCACCGGCAGCACGGAAGTCGGCCGCATCCTGATGAAACAGTGCGCGCCGACGATCAAGAAGCTCAGCTTGGAGCTGGGCGGCAATGCGCCCTTCATCGTCTTCGACGATGCCGATCTCGACTCGGCCGTGGAAGGCGCCATCGTCAGCAAGTACCGCAACGCCGGCCAGACCTGCGTCTGCGCCAACCGCATCTACGTGCAGGCGGGTGTCTACGACGCTTTCCTGGAGAAGTTCGCGGCCAAGGTGGCGGCGCTGAAGACGGGCAATGGCTTCGAAGCCGGCATCAACGTCGGCCCGCTGATCGACGACCAGGCCATGCAGAAGGTCGAGACCCACGTGGCCGACGCAATCGCACTGGGTGCCAAGCTGCTGGCCGGTGGCAAGCGCGTAGACATGGCGGGCGGCAACTTCTTCGAGCCGACGTTGCTGGCCGATGCGACGCCGCAGATGCTGTGCTCACGCGAGGAGACCTTCGGCCCGGTGGCGCCGGTGTTCAAGTTCCAGACCGAGGCCGAAGCCATCCAGTTGGCCAACTCGACCGAGTTCGGCCTGGCCAGCTATTTCTACAGCCGCGACATCGGCCGCATCTTCCGCGTTGGCGAGGCGCTGGAGTACGGCATGGTGGGCGTCAACACGGGGCTGATCTCGACGGCCGAAGTGCCGTTCGGGGGCGTCAAGCAATCGGGCCTGGGCCGCGAGGGTGGCCGCCAGGGCATCGAGGACTATGTGGAGGTGAAGTACCTCTGCCTGGGTGACATCCTGAAGTAGCCGCTCAAGCGCCAACGAAAAAGGGGCCCTTTTGGGGCCCCTTTGCTTTGTCAGGACCGATAAGGCGGTCCTGACATCTTGCTCTTTGCTTTTAGAACTCGTACCGAGCCGTGACCTGGGCGGCCCACTGCGATTCGCCCTTGACCTGGCGCTGCGTGTAGTCGTCGATCGTGCCGTTGACTTGGTAGATGTACTTGCCGTCCGGGTTCAGGCCGACATAGTTGACGAAGGTGCGGCGCTGGCCACCTGCGGATGCGAAGGCCATCTCGTTGATACGGCCCCAGCGGTTGTTGAGCAGGTTGCCGAAGTTCAGGATGTCCAGCGTCAGCACGCCCTTGTGCTTGGCGCTGAAGCCCGGGATTTCCTGGCTGACGCGCACGTCGAAGCTGTTCGTGAACGGCGAGAAGGCGCTGTTGCGCTTGACCACGCCGCCCTTGGCATCACGCAGAGCCTTGTTGGCATCCACGATGCTCCAGAACAGGGTTTCGTTAGCCTTGTTCGTGGCGGTGTCGCCCAGGAAGATCACTTCACCCGAACCGAAAGCCGTCGGAACATACATCAGGTCATTGCCCGAGACGCCGTCGCCGTTCAGGTCGTTGCGGTAAGTCCAGCTGTAGGGCTTGCCCTTGCGGCCTTCATAGAACACGCCGACCGTCGTCTTGTACTTGCCGATCAGGGCCTGCGACCAGTTCAGGGACGCGTTGAAGCGGTCCTTCACCAGATAGGCCGAGTTCGCATCGACGTTCTCGTTCGGGTTGAACACCGAGCGGGCGTTGAAGTTCGAGTTCGACACCGACGAGGTCAGCGGGCTGACTTCAGTGGCCGACGTGCGGGTGTACGCCAGCTGCCAGTTCAGGCCGCCCACCGGCTTGCTGCTGCCAATGCTGAAGGTGATTGAATCGCCGCCGCCCTTGTCGGTGCCGGTGGCGAGCAACACGTTGTTGTAGCTGGCGTTGGACAGCGCGCGGTTGCGCACACCGGCGTTGGTCGCCGAAGTGGCGCAGGCCGTGCCCGTGGTGACCGTGCCGCCCGTCGCGCTCCAGCAGGCCGGGTTGTACGCGGCCGGTGTGTAGTACAGCTCACGGCCGTCCTTGCCGGTCGCGGTCGGCGCACCCAGGTTCAGATGCTGGTAGTAGATACCGTCCTTGACCTTGGTGTGCACCCATTCGGCACCCGCCGTCAGGTTCATCGGCAGCTCGGCATCGAACGCCAGGTTGAACTTCCAAACCGAGGGCTGGGTCAGCGACGGATCGAGCAGGTCGACGTTGGTCGCCGCGGCACCGAAGCCGGTGGTCGGTTGCTTGCTCGGATCCGGATTGAACGCGCCGTCCTTGGTCGTGGTGCCCAGCACGCAGTTCGCGAAGCCGGTGTTGCCGCAACCCACGAAGCCCGTCGCCAGGCCGGTGTTGGAGAAAGGATTGGACATCCAGACGTTGGCCGCTGCGCCCTGGAACAGGCCGAAGCCGCCACGGACCTGCTTCTTCTGGTTGGCCTTGCTGTCCAGCACGTAGTTGAACCACACGCGCGGCTGGGCCAGGTCTTTGCCATCGGCCGTGAGGGCGTTGTTCATCCCGAAGCCACCGGCGGCGCGAGTGACCAGGCTGCCGCTGACGGAGCCAGCCACCGGCGCGGCGAGCACGGCCGTGTTCTGCGCGGGGGAATCCGGCACCGAAGTGCGGTCATAGCGCAGGCCAGCGCCCAGCGTCAGGTTGCTGCTGAGCGTCCACGCGTCCTGCAGGAACAGGCCCGTGTTGGCCATGGACCACCTGGCGACGCCATCGTCCAGCGTCTTGCCGGCCAGCGGAGTCTGCACCTGGAAGCCGTTGTAGCGGCCACGGGTGAAGTTCTCCAGCACGGCGGCCTCCACCAGGGCGCCACTCAGGCTTGCGCAAGTCACGGCGCCCGTCAGGCCGGCCGTGGTGTAAGTACCTGCGGGGCCGTTGATACAGGCAAAGGTGTAGTTGCCGTTGACGTTCTGGAAGAACGCGTTGTAGACCTTGTTGTTGCTGTAGTCGACACCGGCCTTGATCTCGTGGTCACCCACGACCCAGTTGGCGCCGAAGTAGCCGTCGACGGTCTTGGTGTCGAGGATGTTGAACTGGCGGCTGAGTTCCGTGCCGAAGTTCAGGAAGCGGGTACCGGTGTTGATGCCAGCGGGCGAACCAGCCGGAGCCGCACCCGAGAACGACAGACCAATGGCCGGCAGCTTGCTGTTGTTCTGCGGCTCGGCGTGATAGTCGCGGTTGGACAGCTTCAGTTCGGTCGAGAAGTTGGGCGTCCAGTCGGCAAACCATTGGCCGACGACGGTCTCGATCGTCTTCTGCTGGTTCCACCACCACGAGGTCAGGTTCAGGCCAGTGGCGCTGTAGGTGCCGAAGTTGGTCTCGTCCTGCTTCGTCTTGGTGTAGCGGATGTTGGCGCGATGGTTCTCGTTGATGTTCCAGTCGAGCTTGAGCAGCGCGTCCTTGACGCTGACGGGGGCGGGGCCATTCGGCGTGCCGACGTCAATGCCGTACTTGTCCTTGGCGACCTTGGTCACGGCGTCGATGGTCGCCTGCGAGATCGCGACGTTGGTCAGCGGGCTGCCAACGGGGCCGAATTCAGGCTGGGCGCGCGTGCTCTTCAGTTCCTCGTAGCTGGCGAAGAAGAACAGCTTGTCCTTGATGATCGGGCCGCCCAGGGTCACACCCTTGGTGTCTTCCTTGTACGGCAGGAAGGCGAACTGCGTGTTGGTGACGCGGTTGAAGCGGCGGCCGCTCATGTCGTCGTCACGGTAGACGTAATAGACGCTGCCCTTGAACTCGTTCGTGCCCGACTTGGTCACGGCGTTGATGTTGGCGCCGGTGTAGCCCTGTTGGGTAACGTCGTAGTTCGAGATGTTGACCTGCACCGACTGGATCGCGTCGATGGAGATCGGCTGCTTGATCGTCGGCAGGTTGTTGGACTCGAGACCGAAGGTGTCGTTGATCTTGACGCCGTCGACCGTGATCGAGTTGTAGCGCGAGTTCTGGCCGCCGGCCGAGATCTCGCCACGCTCCTTGTCGGTCTGCGACAGGCGCGGATCCTGGCGGGCGTAGTCCTGCAGGTTGCGGGCGATGGACGCATAGGCGTCCAGTTCCTGACGGCCAAGGCTCGTGCCGGCACCGGCGTTGGAGCTGTTGAACTTGTTGTTGGCCGAAGCCGCGGAGCCCGTCACGACGACAGCCTCCAGCGTCTGGCCGCCCAGGCGAACGTCGAAGTTCAGGCTTTCGGCCAGTTGCAGATAGATGTCGTCCTGCACGCTGCGGTCAGCGCCCTTGACGGCGGTGACGGAGTAAGGACCACCCACGCGCAGGCCGCGGGCGGCGTAGCGGCCTTCGCCGTCGGTGACGAGCGTGTTGGCCGAGCCGGACTCACGGTGCAGGACGGTGACCGTGGCGCCTGCCACCGGCTTGCCATCCGCAGTGGTCACACGGCCGCCAATGGCAGCCGTCGTGTTCTGCGCCATTGCGGGCGCGGCAGCCACGATGGCCACGGCAGCGCAAAGCGCCGACAGCGGGAATCCAGACCCAAACCTGTTGCTCATCCCAATCACTCCTGTTGTGCGCGCGGCAAGCGCGCGGCTGATGTGTCGAAAGTCGTCACGGAAACGTCACGTAGCGCTTGCCGCGGTTGCAGCCGCCTGGCGTCCCAAAGGAGGCACGGCCGCATCGGTGGCGGAATTGTCATGACTTTCTGTGACGGAACTTTACGGGTAAGTCAGAAGTGGCCGTTTTTAGACACCGGCTCCCAGACAGAAGCACTGGGACAGTGCGTCGCTCGGCCGCGACATTGCCCACGGAACGGCCCGCTGAGCCGGGTGTTTCGGAGATGAAGTTCTCGAATCTCGGCTCGCAACGCACCTCATTGGTGCAATTCTTTCTGCAATGTAAACATTGATGCGGTGCTGGGGCTTGTCGCGAAACAGCGACAAACTCGGGCAACAAAGCCACTTTTAAGATCGCGCCCTTCTTCAAGCCTCCCCGCCATGGCCAACACCCAACATTTCCGCCTCGGCGCCGGCCTCGTGCTCGGCGCTCTGCTCGCGGGCTGCGCAACCCAGCAGCCTTCCAAAACGACCGAGCTGACGCTGCTGTCCATCAACGACTTCCACGGCAACATCCAGCCGGCGCGCCCGACGCCGCTGATGCCCCGCCTGCCCGACCCCGCCACCGGCGAGGTCAAGCCCCAGCCGGCCGGTGGCGTGGCCCACCTGGCAACGGCCTTGGCCGAGTTGAAAGCCAAGAACCCCGACGCCCTCGTCGTCGCAGGCGGCGACCTGATCGGCGCCTCGCCGCTGATCTCCAACCTGCTGCGCGATGAGCCGACGCTGGCGGCCATGTCCGAACTCAGCATCTCGGCCAGCGCGCTGGGCAACCACGAACTGGACGCCGGCCTGCCCGAGCTGCTGCGCCAGGCGCGCGGCGAATGCGGCGCGAGCGGCTGCCTGTGGCCGGGCTACAAAGGCCCTGGCTTCCCCTACCTCGGCGCCAACGTGCTGGACGCCAGCACCGGCAAGCCGCTGCTGCCCACCCATGTCATGAAGCAGGCCGGCAGCCTCAAGGTCGCCATCGCCGGCGTGGCTACGCTGGAAACGCCGCACGTCATCGTCGCCCGCGCCATCAAGGGCATCCGCTTCGCCGACGAGGCCGACACGCTGAACGCCCTCGTGCCCCAGCTCAAGGCCGAGGGTGCGCAGGTGCTGGTGGCCGTCATGCATGAAGGCGGCGTGCAGGGCCAGGGCGCCGGTGCCAACGACCCGAGCTACGCCTGCCCCACGCTGACCGGCCGCGTGCAGGACATCGCCAAGCGGCTCGACCCGGCCTACGCCATCATCGTCGGCGGCCACACGCACCAGGCCTACACCTGCAAGATCAACGGCCGCCTCGTCGTGCAGGCCGGCAGCTATGGCGGCTGGATCACCGAAAGCCATCTCAAGCTCGACGCCTCCGGCCGCGTGCTCGAAGCCACGGCCGTCAACCACCCGGTGCTGCAGTCGGTCTACGCGCCCAACGCCGCCCTGGCCGACCTGGTCGCCCGCGCTGCCGCGCTGACGGAAGCCGCGCGCAACAAGCCTGTCGCCACCCTGCCCCGCGGCGCCACGCGCAACGCCAAGGAACCCAACGGCGACTCCTGGCTGGGCAACCTCATTGCCGACAGCCAGCTGGCCTTCGCGCGCAAGCAGGGCCCGGCGGACATCGCCTTCATGAACCCGGGCGGCATCCGCGCCGACCTCGTCGTGGAGGCCGGCAAGCCCACGACCATGAGCGACCTGCTGGCCATCCAGCCCTTCGGCAACGACATCGTCGCGTTGACACTGACAGGCCAGCAGCTCTGGGACATCCTGCAGCGCCAGCTGCCCAAGGGCGATGCCGCGCCGCGCATGCTGCAGCCGTCGTCCACCCTGCGCTACCACTGGCGTGCAGGCACCGACGGCACGCCCCAGCTCGGCGAAATCCTCATCGACGGCCAACCGCTGAACCGCACCCGGGACTATCGCGTCGTCGTCAACAACTTCCTCTCTGAAGGCGGCGATGCCCAGACCGGCTTCAAGCACGGC
Organism: Roseateles sp. GW821-FHT02E12; assembly: GCF_059421665.1. Lineage (NCBI taxonomy): Bacteria > Pseudomonadati > Pseudomonadota > Betaproteobacteria > Burkholderiales > Sphaerotilaceae > Roseateles > Roseateles sp. GW821-FHT02E12. Next base: position 238,249 of record NZ_JBWKVK010000002.1, on the reverse strand, counting down.
CGCGACCGTGCCATGCTGGGTACCGACATCGACGCCCTCGTCGGGCTGCTCCGCGACAACCCGCAGGCATTGCCCCAGGCCGCGCCCGGGCGCATCGTGCGCGATTGAGCTGTGGCTCGCCGCACCACTCGGTCAGCGCACTAGGGCAAACCTGTAACTTGTTGTAGCGACCCCATAGCGGTACCCTGACTCCCCAGTCCTAGACTCGAAACGCCCGGCAGTGCATGTCGGGCGCCAGCGGTTCGGGGGAGCGATGGCGGCGTGGGACATGCAAGGTGGCACGGACGGCCAGCCTCGGGCTGGGCCCCCGGCCACGGGCCATTCACCTTCGACCAGCTCGCTGGTCCGCGAGGTGATCGCCCATCTGCCCTGCGGCCTGGCTGTCTTTGATGCCGAGCGCCGCCTGCTCGTGCACAACGCCGAGTTCGAGCGCCTGCTCAACGTCCCCAGCTCGCTGTTCGAAGAGCCGCCGCTGCGTTTCGACGACCTCGTCCAGTTCTTCGCCGCCCGCGGCGACTACGGCCAGGGCGACCAGGCCCGCGCTTCGGTGGATGCCGCCCTCGCGCTCGGTCGCGACCAGCACGCCAACCGCCTCGAAACCTACCGCACCGGCGACCGCCTCATCGAGGCCCGCACCGCGCCCCTGCCCGACGGCGGCCTGGTGCTCACCTGCCTGGACCTGACGCCGCAAGCCCAGGCGCGGCTGGCCGCCGAGCGCGCATCGCAGGCCAAGACACGCTTCCTGGCCAACATGAGCCACGAGATCCGCACGCCGATGAACGCCGTGCTCGGCATGCTGCGCCTGCTGCAGAAGACGCCGCTGGACCCGCAGCAGCGCGACTACGCCGTCAAGAGCGAGGGCGCCGCGCGCGGCCTGCTCGGCCTGCTCAACGACATCCTGGACTTCTCCAAGATCGAGGCCGGCCGCCTCAGCCTGGACCCGCACCCGACGCGCCTGGACGAGCTGCTGCGCGACCTCTCCGTCATCCTGGCCGCCAACGTCGACAAGCGCGAACTGGAGCTGCTCTTCGACCTCGACCCCTCCCTGCCCCCGGTCATCGTCGCGGACGCGCTGCGGCTGCAGCAGGTGCTCATCAACCTGGCCACCAACGCCATCAAGTTCACCCAGGCCGGCGAGGTCGTGCTCGGCATCACGCGGGTGTCGCAAAGTGCCAGCGGCATCGTGCTCGCCTTCTCGGTGCGCGACACCGGCATCGGCATCTCGCCCGAGCAGCTGGAGCGCATCTTCTCGGGCTTCAGCCAGGCCGAGGCGTCGACGGCGCGGCGCTTCGGCGGCACCGGCCTGGGCCTGGCCATCAGCCGCCGCCTCGTGCGCCTGATGGGCGGCGACATCCACGTCGAAAGCACGCCCGGCCAGGGCAGCCGCTTCAGCTTCACGCTGAGCTTCCCCTTGCCTGCCGACGAGCCCGCGCCCACCCCCCGCCAGGCCCTGCAGGCCCTCGTCATCGACGACCACCCGCAGGCCCGCCGCGTCCTCGGCGTGCTGGCGGAATCGCTGGGCTGGCAGGTCCGGCTTGCCGCCAGCGGTGCCGAAGGCCTGCAGCTCGCCAAAGCCAGCGCGCCGGAAGTCGTGCTGCTCGACTGGGTCATGCCCGGCATGGACGGCTGGCAGGCCACCGTGCACCTGCGCCAGCACCTCGGCCCCGAGCCGCTGATCCTGATGGTCACCAGCCACGACCGTGAACGCCTGGCCCAGCGCAGCGCCACCGAACAGGCCCTGCTCGATGGCTTCCTCGTCAAACCCGTCACGGCCACCATGCTGAGCCAGGCCGTCACCAGCGCCATCCAGGCCCGCTGCAGCGACGGCGAGCCGCCCGAACCGGCGCCGCAACGCCTGGCCGGCCTCCGGCTCCTCCTCGTCGAAGACAACCCCAGCAACCAGCAGGTCACGCGCGAACTGCTCGAGCTCGAAGGCGCCACCATCACAGTGGCCGGAGACGGCCAGCAAGCCCTGACCCTGCTCGCCCAGACCCGCGGCCGGCGGGGCTTCGACGCCGTGCTGATGGACGTGCAGATGCCCGTCATGGACGGCACCACGGCGACCCGGCTGCTGCGCCGCCAGCTCGGCCTGACCCTGCCCGTCATCGCGATGACGGCTGGCGCCCTCGACACCGAGCGCCAGGCCTGCCTGGACGCCGGCATGGACGAGCACATCGGCAAGCCCTTCGACCCCGACACCCTCGTCGCCGTGCTGAGGCGCCGCTGCGGCGCGGCACCCATCCAGGACCGCGCCGCCACCCCCGATCTGCCGCCGGCCCTGCTCGCCGACGCCGGCCGCGCCGGCATCGCGCTGGCCGAGGCGCTGGCGCGCATGTCGGGTCGCGTTGAACTCTTCGAGCGCACGCTGGCCGCGCTGCATGAACAGGATCGCAAGCTGGCCCAGGCCCTGGCCGAAGGTGGGCGCACCGCGGCGCGCGGCCTGCACGGCTATCGCGGCCTGGCCGCCATGCTCGGCGCTGGCGAGCTGGCCGCGCTGGCCGCCGAAGGCGAGCACGCCGCCGCACCCGACCAAGACTGGCGCCGCCGCTTCCTCGAACGCCGCGAGGCCGACCTCGCCGCGCTGGACCGCCTCGCCGCCGACCTCACTGCACGCCAGGCTCTGCACGACCACCACGCCGAACAGGAGCGCCCTGCCCCGCCCAGCGACCTGGCCCAGCGCCTGGATGCCTTCGCCGCACTGCTGGAGGGCGCGGACCTGGAAGCCCTGGACGCCCACCAGGCGCTGCGAACGCAGTTGCCTGCAGACACTGCCCCGCTGCTGGACGCGGCCATGGCCGAGCTCGATTTCTCCACGGCACTGGCCTTGTGCCGGCGCCTGCGCGCCACGCTGGAGGCCAGCCCATGATGCAGCTCTCTCTGCCCGACCGGGCCCCGCTGCAGCCTGGCCACGCACCCGCCGGCCGCCGGCCGCGCCTGCTCATCGTCGACGACCAACCCGTCAACATCCAGGCCCTGCACCGCGTCTTCGCCGCCGACTGCCAGGTGCTGATGGCCACCGACGGCACACGCGCACTGCAGCTCTGCCGCGAACGCCAGCCCGACCTCGTGCTGCTGGACGTGCAGATGCCCGGCATGGACGGCCACGAACTCTGCGCCGAGCTCAAGGCCGACCCGTTGCTGCGCTCCATCGCCGTCATCTTCGTCACCTCGCAGGACCGGCCCGAGGACGAAACCCGGGCGCTGGACGCCGGTGCGGCCGACTTCATCACCAAGCCCTTCAACCCCACCGTCGTGCGCGCCCGCGTGCGCACCCAGCTCACGCTCAAGGCCCAGGCCGACCTGCTGCGCGAGCTCGCCTTCGTCGACGGCCTGACCGGCGTGCACAACCGCCGCCATTTCGACGAACGCTTCATCGCCGAGACGCGCCGCGCCCAGCGCACCCGCGCGCCGCTGGCCATCGCGCTGGCCGACGTGGATCACTTCAAGCGCTACAACGACGCGCTGGGCCACCTGGCCGGCGACGACTGCCTGCGCCGGGTTGCCGCGGCGCTGCGAGCCTGCCTGCGCCGGCCGACAGACCTGCTGGCGCGCTACGGGGGTGAGGAGTTCGTGTGCCTGCTGCCGGAAACCGATCTGGCCGGGGCGATCGGCGTCGCGCAGTTGATGGAGGACACCGTGCGGGCCCTGGCGCTGCCGCATCCGGGGGTGGAAGGCTGCGTGACGATCAGCCTGGGCGTGTCGGCGGGGACGCAGGCGCAGGGGCTTGTTGAGGCGGCGGATCGGGCGTTGTATTTGGCGAAGGCGGCGGGAAGGGGAAGGGTCAGCTGGGTTGAGGGCTGACCGCGGGGGTGGGAATGCTCGGAATCGGCTTGGGCCGAATCCTCGGCCTCGCTGGTACTCGGCCCGTGCCTGCGGCACGTCCAATGACAGCCACTGGCTGTCCTTGAGCGAACCCGGGTGGGGTCTCATCCCAAGACCCCTTTCCAAACAACAACGGCCCTCGAGGGGCCGTTGTTGTTTGGAGCGGGTGATGGGAATCGAACCCACGTAGTCAGCTTGGGAAGCTGAAGTTCTACCATTGAACTACACCCGCATCGGGGCGCGAGTTTACGTGACGACGGAGCCACGGCCCGCGTGTAGGACAAGGCCGCGAGATGGTGATGGCGCGGCGAACGCAGTCAAGGCGGGCACTAGCATGCCTGCCCATCCCATCACCGCCTCGCCCCAGCAGGAGAAGCACATGAACAACGCACGGCGCATCCTCACTTCCGTCCTCACCGCCTCCCTGGTCTTCAGCGGCATGGCGCAAGCGGCGCCGACGGCACTCATCAGCACCGAGCAGGCCGCCACCGCCATGCAGTCGACCACACGCAGCGAGGCTCACGCCAAGCTGCAGGCGACGCTGGACCGCGCCGACCTGGCCGCCATGCTGCAGGCCCGCGGCGTTTCCACCGACGAAATGCGCGCCCGCGTCGATGCACTCAGCGATGCCGAAGCCCAGCAGATGCTGACGCAGATCGACCAGGCGCCCGCCGGCAGCAGCGATGTGCTCGGCGTGTTGTTCACCATCTTCATCATCCTGCTGGTGACCGACATCCTGGGGCTGACCAAGGTGTTCCCGTTCACACGCTCCGTGCGTTGATCGGGCGGTTTGCCGGCGCGTTCGCCGCGCTGGCGCTGAGCGGCTGCGCGAGCTTCTTCACGCCGCCACAGACGGCTGCGCTGCTGGCAGCGCAGCCGCAGGATCTGCCGGTGCGCGCCGAGCGGGCCGAAGTGCCTTTCTTTGCCCAGACGCGCGACCACTGCGGCCCGGCGGCGCTGGCCATGGCGCTGGCCGACATCGGCCTGCCCGCCGACCCTGACCGACTGGCCGACGCCGTCTTCCTGCCGTCGCGCTCCGGCAGCCTGCAGTTGGAAATGCTGGGCGGCACGCGTCGCCAGGGCGCCGTCGCGACGCGGCTGCCGCGGGACCTTCAGGCGCTGTTGCGCGAGGTCGCGGCAGGACACGCCGTCGTCGTGCTGCAGAACCTCGGCCTGGATCTCATCCCGCGCTGGCACTACGCCGTCGTGGTCGGCTACGACCTCGCCGAGCGCGAAGTGATCCTGCGCTCCGGCACGACCGAGCGGGCGACGCTGGCGCTGCGCACCTTCGAATACACCTGGGCGCGCGGCGGGCACTGGGCCATCGCCGTGCTGCCCCCAGAGCGGCTGCCGGCCACGGCCACCGAGGCCGACGCGCTGGACGCAGCCGTCGGCTTCGAGCGCGCCGCACCACCGGCCCGCGCCGCGGTGGCTTACCGCACGCTGCTGGCGCGCTGGCCGGGCAACCTGCTGGCCGGCATCGGCCTGGGCAACACGCTGAACGCCGCGGGCGACGCGGCCGGCGCCCGCGCGGCCTTCGAGGCCGTGGCCGAACGCCACGACAGCGCCGTGGCCTGGATCAATCTCGCGCGGTTGCGGCTGGATGCGGGCGACCGTGGCGGCGCCGTTGCCGCGGCCGAGCGTGCGGTTCGGCGGGCTGACGCGGCCGAGCCGGCCTGGCGGGATGCGGCGCGCGCCACACTGGCCGCAACAAACGACCGCTGAGCCGCTTCTCGCGCGGCCATGCGCGGCTAAAGTCGCGCGCATGATGTCCCCTGCCTCGCACGACCAGCGTCCGCCAACCACCTTGGCCGTCGCCTGGCGCCAGCTGCTGCGGGACTGGCGGGCCGGCGAGTTGCGGCTGCTGATGCTGGCCGTCGCGCTGGCCGTTGCGGCGCTGTGTGCCGTGGCCTTCCTGTCGGATCGCCTCGACCAGGGCTTGCGCCGCGATGCCGCCAAGTTGCTTGGCGGTGATGCGGTCGTCGCGAGCGATCAGCCCACGCCCCAAGCCCTCGTTGACCTGGCCACCGAACTGAAGCTGACCACGGTGCGCAGTGCGACCTTCCCGAGCATGGCGCGGGCGACCGAGGCGCAGGGGGGCGAGAGCCGCCTCGTTGCGGTCAAGGCGGTCAGCGGCGGCTATCCGCTGCGCGGCAGCATCGCGCTGCGCGAGGCCCTGCCCGGCCGTGGCGGTGCGCCGGCGGCGGGCGAGGTCTGGGTCGACCCGGCCGTGGCCGACGGCCTGGGGCTCAAGCTCGGCGACCTGCTGCTGCTCGGCGACAGCCAGCTCAAGCTCGCCGCGCTGATCGAGACCGAGCCCGACCGCGGCGCCGGCTTCCTGAACTTCGCGCCGCGCGTCATGCTGTCCGAAGCCGACCTGGCCGCCACCCACCTCGTCCAGCCGGCCAGCCGCATCACCTACCGCGTGGCCCTCGTGCCCGGCGCCGGTGCGACGCCGGACGCGGTGCGCCGCTTCGTGACCGCAGCCGAGCAGTTGGTCGAGAAAGACAAACTGCGCGGCGTGCGCCTGGAGTCGCTGGAATCGGGCCGGCCCGAGATGCGCCAGACGCTGGACCGCGCGGCGCGCTTCCTGCGCCTGGTGGCCATGCTGTCGGCCCTGCTCGCAGCGGTGGCCGTGGCGCTGGCCGCGCGCGATTTTGCGGCCCGGCATCTGGACGCCTGCGCGATGCTGCGCGTGCTGGGCCAGTCGCAGCGGCGCATCGCCCAGGCCTACGGGCTGGAGTTCCTGCTGGCGGGGCTGGCCGCCAGCCTGGCCGGCGTGCTGATCGGCCTGGCGCTGCACCAAGTCTTCGTGTCGCTGCTGGCCGGCCTCATCGAGGTGAACCTGCCGCCGCCCAGCGTGTGGCCGGCGCTGCTCGGCCTGGGGCTGGGCCTGTCGCTGCTGCTGGGTTTCGGGCTGCCGCCGGTGCTGCAGCTGGCGGCCGTGCCGCCGTTGCGCGTGATCCGCCGCGACCTCGGCGCGCCCAAGGCGGGCTCGCTGCTGGTGCTGGGCGCTGGCGTGGCGGGCCTCGCGGCCATCCTGGTCGTGCTGGCCGGCGACTTGATGCTCGGCGCCATCGCGGCGGCGGGCTTTGCCGGCGCGGTGCTGCTGTTCGCGCTGCTGGCCTGGGGCGCCGTGAAGCTGCTCAGGCGCGTCGTGCCGAGCAATGTCAGCGGCGCTGGCGTGCCGCGCTGGCTGCTGCTGGCCACTCGCCAGGTGGCGGCGCGGCCGGGCTTTGCCGTCATGCAGGTGTCCTCGCTGGCCGTCGGCCTGCTGGCCCTGGCGCTGCTGGTGCTGCTGCGCACCGACCTCATCGACAGCTGGCGCCGCGCGACACCGGCTGCGGCGCCGGACCGTTTCGTCATCAACATCCAGCCCGACCAGACCACGGCCTTCCGCAAGACGCTGCTCGACGCCGGCGTGAAGGACTACGACTGGAATCCGATGATCCGCGGCCGGCTGACGACGATCAACGGCGAAGCGGTGCAAGGCAAGCGCTTCGCCGAGGATCGCGCCCAGCGCCTGGCCGAGCGCGAGTTCAACCTCAGCCACACGGCCGAGAAACCCGCGCACAACCAGATCGTGGCCGGCGAGTGGGGCGGTGCCAAGGGCAGTGCCAAGCCGGGCGAGATGGGCATGAGCGTGGAGGAGGGCCTGGCGCAGACGCTCGGGCTCAAGCTCGGTGACGAGCTCGCCTTCGACATCGCCGGCCAGCCGGTGCAGGGCCGCATCACCAGCCTGCGCAAGGTGGACTGGTCGTCGATGCGGGTCAACTTCTTCGTGCTGTTCGAGGCCGCGGAGCTGCCCGACCTGCCGGCCACGCAGATCGCCGCCTACCGCACCCCCGCGGCGGGCAGCAAGCTGGACCGCGAGCTGGCGAGGCAGTTCCCGAACCTGACGGTCATCGACGTGTCGGCCCAGCTCAACCAGGTGCAGGGCGTGCTGGACCAGGTCATCCAGGCCGTGCAGTTCCTGTTCGGCTTCACGCTGGCGACGGGGCTCGTCGTGCTGCTGGCCGCCGTGGGCAGCACGCGCGAGGCGCGCACCCGTGAGTTCGGGTTGATGCGTGCCCTGGGCGCGCCGTCGTCGCTGCTGGCCCAGGTACAGCGCGCCGAGTTGCTGGGCGTCGGCGCGCTGGCGGGCTTCCTGGCCGGCGGCGTGGCGCTGGTGCTGGCGGCACTGCTGGCGCGCTTCGTCTTCCAGTTCGACTGGCAGCTCAAGCCCTGGGTGCCGCTGGTCAGCGCGCTCTTCGGCGCGTTGCTGGCCTGGGCCGCTGGCTGGTGGAGCCTGCGGGGCGTGCTGCAGCGCCCGGTGATGCAGACCTTGCGCGAGGCCCAGGCTGAATGAGACCCGCCCGGCCGTCCGAAGGGACTCAGCTCCCGCTTGGCGGGACAGCGCGTAGCGCGAAGGGCGCAAGGTGACGGAGTTGAATGCCCGCACGGTCAGCCGCTACCTGGCACTGTCGGCAGGCATCACTCTTGTCTATTACCTGCTCGGCCGGCTCGGCCTGTTGATGGTGCTGCCACCCTACCAGGTGGCGCCCATCTACCCGGCCGCGGGCTGGGGCCTGGCGGTGCTGCTGGTGTGGGGCCTGCGCTATCTGCCGGCCGTCGCCCTGGGCTCCTTCGTGGTGCAGGCCACGACAATGGCGAGCATGACCGACAGCGCGACGCTGCTGGCGGCCGGCATCGGCTGTGGCGCCGCAACCCAGGCGGCAGGCGGCACGCTGCTGATGCGGCACTGGTGCGGCCGGCCGCTGGTGCTGGCGTCGCCACGCGAGATCGCCGCCTACCTGGCCGCCGTGGCGCTGGCCGGGCTCATCAGCCCGACCTGCGCGACGCTCCTGCTGAAGGCCGTCGGCGTCATCGGCAGCGAGCAGATGGGGCTGGTCTGGACGGTCTGGTACACCGGCGACCTGATGGGCGTGCTGATCGCCGCGCCCATCACGCTGGCGCTGATCGGCCAACCCCGCTCGGCCTGGGCGACGCGGCGCCTCAGCGTCGGCCTGCCGATGCTGCTGACGACGCTGCTCGTGGGCCTGGGCGTGGCCGCCACCGTGGAATGGGATCGCCAGCGCAACCGCGCCGACTTCACGCGTGATGCCACCACCGCGGCCCAGTCCCTGGCCGGCCGCCTGCGCGAGCCGCTGCTGGCGCTGGAAGGCGTGCACGGCATGGTCAAGATCAAGCCGCGGCCGACGCGAGAGGAGTTCGCGCGCGCCACCAGCGGTTTCCTGACCGAGGACAGCCCGCTGATCGCACTGGGGCTGACGCTGCGCGTGGCGCGTGCGGATGTCGAGCGCTTCAACGCGGCGGCGGCGGCTGATGCCTTCCCCGGCGGCTACCAGGCCCGCGACCGGGTACGTGCCGGCGATCTGCGCCCGCCGGCGGACGAGGACATGCTGGCTATCCGGCTCATCGAACCACTGTCGCGCAATGCTGGCGCGCTGGGCATCAATGTGCGCACCATTCCAGGCGCGCGCGCGGCCATCGAGAAGGCCGCGGCGGCGGGGCGCACCGTGACGTCGGCCGGCTTCCAGCTGTCGCAGGACAAGGAGTCCGCGGTAGGCGTCGTCATCTACCAGCCGCTGTACCGCAGCCAGGCGCGGCCCAGCGAGGAGGCGCTGGAGGGCGTCGTCTTCGCGACGCTGCGGCCGGACCTGCTGCTGTCGCGGCTGTCCGCCGACTGGCCCGAGCATCTGGGCGCCTGCCTCGTCGACCTGGAGCCGGGCGCCCTCTACCCGCGGCTCGGCGGCCGCCTGGGTTGCGAGGCCGTGCAGCGCGGCAGCGACTCGGCCCTGCCCCTGGTCAAGATGCCCCTGGAGTTCGGCGGCCGGCACTGGGAGGTGCGCATGTACGACCTGCCCGGCATGCTGCCGCCGCCGGGCCGCAGCTGGACGTTCTCGCTGGTGGGGCTGCTGGCGACGGCCATGGTCGGCGCGCTGCTGCTGCTGATGTCGGGCCGCACCCAGCATGTCGAGGCGCTGGTGAAGGACCGCACGGCGGCGTTGGAACGCGAGATTGCCAACCGCGCCGAGGGCGAACGCGCGCTGAGCCAGAGCGAGCAGCGCTTTCGCAGCATCTTCGAGACCGCGCCCATCGGCATCGCCTTCACCGACCTGAACGGCGGGTTCCAGGAGGTCAACGCGCATTTCTGCAACATGGTGGGCTACTCGGCCGAGGCACTGGCGGGCAAGCGCTCCATCGACGTGACGCATGCCGACGACCGCCGCGAGGACATTCGCCTGGGGCGCCGGCTGATGCGCGGCGAGATCCCGTTCTACCGGCGGCTGAAGCGCTATGTCCACCCGGACGGCAGCATCGCCAACGCGCGCGTCCTCGTCAGCCTGCTGCGCGGCGCGGACGGCCGGCCACACCGGCTGGTGGGCGTCGTCGAGGACATCACCGACCAGTTGCGCATCGAGGAGCTGGGGCGCGCACGCGAGGCGGCCGAGGCGGCCAACCAGGCCAAGAACGAGTTCCTGTCGCGCATGAGCCATGAGCTGCGCACCCCGATGAACGCCATCCTCGGCTTCACGCAGCTGATGCAGATGGATGCCGCGGAGCCGCTGCCGCCCGGCCAGCGCGGCCGCGCCCAGCAGATCGCGCAGGCGGGCTGGCATCTGCTGGAGATGATCAACGACACGCTGGACCTGTCGCGCATCGAGACTGGCTCGCTGCGGCTGGAGCCGGTTGCGCTGGCGCTGTCGCCGCTGCTGGCCCGGGCGCTGGCCCTGGTGCAGGGCCAGGCGACAGAGCGCGGCCTGGCCATCAGCCAGCGCATCGACCCGGGCGCCGCGAGCCTCATCGGCGACCCGACGCGGGTCACGCAAATCCTGACCAACCTGCTCAGCAATGCGGTCAAGTACAACCGCCCCGGCGGCAGCGTCAGCATCGAGGCCAGCAGCCCGCAGCCGGGCTGGGTGGAGATCGCGGTGCGCGACACCGGCCTGGGCCTGACGGCCGAGCAGCGCGCGGGCCTCTTCCAGCCCTTCAACCGCCTGGGCCGGGAGCGCAGCGGCCTGCCCGGCACCGGCATCGGCCTCGTCATCAGCCAGCGCCTGGCCGAGATGATGAACGGCAGCCTGCGCGCCGAGGCCATCGAGGGCCCTGGGGCCTGCTTCGTGCTGAGGCTGGCCGCGGCCAAGGCCGCCGTTGCGGCGCCGCGGGAGACACCCCCCGACGAGCCCACCGGCCCGCGCGCCGGGCCGCGGCGCCGATTGCTCTACGTCGAGGACAACCCGCTGAACGCGGAGGTGATGCGCGGCATCCTGGAGCAGCGCCCGGGCCTGGAGCTGCAAGTGGCACCCACGATCGAGGCCGGCCTGCGCGCGCTGCGCGAGCGCCCGCCGGCCCTGCTGCTGCTGGACTGGCAACTGCCCGACGGCGATGGCCTGACGCTGCTGCACCACCTGCGTGACGTCGGCAACCCGCCGCCCGTCATCGTCGTGTCGGCCAACGCCCAGCCGGAGCAGATTGCCGCCGCCCGCGCGGCCGGCGCCCGGCACTACCTGACCAAGCCGCTGGACGTTCGTGAGCTGCTGGGCCTGATCGATGAATTGTTGGCGCCGGGGCAAGACGCGGAGCGGGCAGAATGAAGGCCCAGCTTTTCTAAAAGACAGCAGCGTCCGATGAGCTCCACCGACCTCGTTCCCAGCACCGCTGCCCAGGCCGTGCAGACCTCGGCACGAACCGATGGCCGCCAGTTCCTGACCTTCCGCATTGGCGAGGAGGAATACGGCATGGACATCCTGCGCGTGCAGGAGATCCGCTCCTATGAGGCGCCCACCCGCGTCGCCAACGCGCCGGCCTTCGTCAAGGGTGTCGTCAACCTGCGCGGCGTCATCGTGCCCATCGTGGACCTGCGCATTCGCCTCGGCCACACCGGTGAGTACAACGCCTTCACTGTCGTCATCGTGCTGAACGTGGCCGGCCGCGTTGTCGGCATCGTGGTCGACTCGGTCTCGGACGTGCTGGAACTGAGCACCGACGAGATCAAGGCCCGCCCCGAAGTGCCGGCCGCGCTGGACGCCCGCTTCATCACCGGCCTGGGCAAGCTCGGCGAGCGCATGCTGATCCTGCTCGACATCGAGGCGATGATCAAAAGCCCGGATTTCGGCCTCGTCGACTGAGCGTCGCCGTGGCTGGGAATGGCTGTAAGTTAGCGCCTGCCCACTGTTTCACCGTTGGAAACAATGCATTCCAGCTGACGCACCATCGAACTTAGCACTCACCGAACCAGAGTGCTAATATCCTGTTCACCGCGGCAGTTCACGCCGCGGTTTAGCAAGGATTCAAGACGATGTCTGCTTCTTCCGCCATTGCCGTTCGCAGTCCCTGGGCCGTCGTGCCCTCACTGGGCAATCTGGACGCCTACATCTCCGCCGTCAACCGCCTGCCGCTGCTGACCGCAGAGGAAGAAGGTTCGGCCGCGCGCAGCCTGCGCGACAAGGGCGATGTGGAAGCCGCCGGCCGCATGGTGCTGTCGCACCTGCGCCTGGTCGTGTCCATCTCGCGCCAGTACGTCGGCTACGGCCTCCCCCAGGGTGACCTGATCCAGGAAGGCAATGTCGGCCTGATGAAGGCCGTCAAGCGCTTCGACCCGGATCAGGGCGTGCGCCTGGTGAGCTACGCCATGCACTGGATCAAGGCCGAGATCCACGAGTACATCCTGAAGAACTGGCGCATGGTCAAGGTGGCCACCACCAAGGCCCAGCGCAAGCTGTTCTTCAACCTGCGCTCGATGAAGCACCAGCTGAAGGCCGGCCAAGCCGACGGCCAGACGCATCGCAACACGCTGACCGAAGCCGAACTGGCGCATGTGGCGAGCACGCTGAACGTCAAGCGCGAGGAAGTGCTGGAGATGGAGACCCGCATGTCGGGCGGCGACGTGGCCCTGGAGCCGCAGACCGACGACGACGGCGAGAGCTTCGCGCCCATTGCCTACCTGGCCGATGACAGCCACGAGCCGACCCGCGTCATCGAGGCCCGCTCGCGTGACGAGCTCGCCGGCGACGGCATCCACCGCGCGCTGGACGTGCTGGACGCCCGCAGCCGCCGCATCGTCGAAGAGCGCTGGCTGAAGGTGAACGACGACGCGTCGGGCGGCATGACGCTGCACGAGCTGGCGGCCGAGTACGGCGTGTCGGCCGAACGCATCCGCCAGATCGAGGTGGCGGCGATGAAGAAGATGAAGAAGGCGCTGACCGAGACGGCTTGACCCAGTCTTGTCCGCGCAAACAAAAGGCCCCGTAAGGGGCCTTTTTCATTTCTTGCCGGCTTCGGCCAGCAGCAGCTTGATGTCGTCCGCCAGCGGCTGCGCCCCCGAGCCGTAGCGAGCGTAGACGCGCACGCGGCCTTCGGTGTCGAAGATGAAGCTGGCGGCCGTGTGATCCATCGTGTAGGTCTCCGGCGTCTTGCCCGGCACCTTGGCGAAGAAGACCTTGAACTCCTTGGCGGCGGCCTTGGTCTGCTCCTCGCTCCCACGCAGCGCGACGAAGCTGGGATCGAAGCTGGCGAGGTAGGGCTTGAGCAGCGCCGCTGTGTCGCGTTCGGGGTCGATGGTGACGAAGATGCCCTGCACCTTGTCGCCGTCGGCGCCCAGGCCGCGCTTGACCTCGGCCACCTCGGCCATCGTCGTCGGGCAGACGTCCGGGCACTGCGTGTAGCCGAAGAAGACCACCAACACCTTGCCCTTGAAGTCGGCCAGCGAGCGGGCGCGGCCGTCCTGGTCGGTCAGGTTCAGCTGCTTGGCGTAGTCGGCGCCGGTCAGCTCGATGCCCTTGAAGGCGGGCTTGTCGGGGCCAGCCTTCTGGCACCCGGCAAGAGCCAAAGCGGCCAACGCGGTCAGCGCCGCCAGTGCAAAACGGCGTGTGTTCATGGCAGATAGTGGTCGATCAACAGGGCCGCGAAGAGCAGCGACAGATGCCAGATGGAGAACCAGAAGGTCCGCCGCGCGAGCATCTCCGAATACGAGCGCCACAGCCTAAAGGCATAGCCGCAGAAGCCCAAGCCGAGCGCGACGGCGCTGACCAGGTAGAACCAGCCGCTCATGCCGGTCAGGAAGGGCAGCAGCGTCGCCGCGAACAGCACCCAGGTGTAGAGCAGGATCTGCAGCCGCGTGTAGTCGTTGCCGTGGGTGACGGGCAGCATCGGCAGGCCGGCGCGGGCGTAGTCCTCGGCGCGGTAGAGCGCCAGCGCCCAGAAGTGCGGCGGCGTCCACAGGAAGATGATGAGGCACAGCAGCCAGGGCTCGGGGCCCAGGTCGCCGCGCAGCGCAGCCCAACCCAGCACCGGTGGCATGGCGCCCGAAGCGCCGCCGATAACGATGTTCTGCGGCGTCATCGGCTTGAGGATGACGGTGTAGATGACGGCGTAGCCGATGAAGGTGGCGAAGGTCAGCCACATGGTCAGCACGTTGACGTAGAAGCCCAGCAGCGCCATGCCGGCCGCGCACAGCAGCGCCGAGAAGGTCAGCGTCTGGGTGCGGCTGAGCTCGCCCTTGGCGGTGGCGCGCCAGGCGGTGCGCTTCATGCGCGCGTCGATACCGTCCTCGATGAGGCAGTTGAAGGCGGCCGCCGCGCCGGCGACCAGCCAGATGCCGGCGACGGCCGCGAGCATGGTCAGGGCCTGGGCGAGCGTTGGCGGGCCGGGCACGGCCAGGGCCATGCCGATGGCCGCGCAGAAGACGATGAGCTGAACGACGCGCGGCTTGGTCAGCTGGTAGAACTGCTGCCAGCGCGGGCTGTGCACGAAGGCGCTGGCGGTGGACGTGGAAGCCATGATCAGGGTCCGACGCGCTTCAGGCGCGCGAGCAAGGTGGTGAGCAGAGCCAGCAGCACGGCAGCGCCGGCGGTGTGGGCCAGGGCGGCGGCGATGGGCCAGTCGAGCACGACATTGGACAGGCCCGAGGCCAGCTGCCAGGCGGCGGCGGCCAGCAGCCAGCGGGTCCAGGCGGGTGCAGTGCGCCGCAGCGCCCAGGCGAGCGCCAGGATGGCCGCGAAGACGAAGGCCGCGCCGAGACGGTGAGCCATGTGGATGGCGGCCAACGCCTCGAAGCCCAGCCAGCCGCCGTCGGCGCGCTGGCCCAGATGGCGCCAGAGCTGGAAGCCCTGCGCGAAGTCCAGATGCGGCCACCATTGGCCGCCGTGGCAGGTGGGGAATTCGTCGCAGGCCAGCACGGCGTAGTTCGTGCTGACCCAACCGCCGAGAGCGACCTGGGCGAGCGCGAGCACGAGGACGACTGCAACCGCGCGGCGCAGTGCCGGCGGCGCCGCGACCGGCCGCGGCTGGTAAGCCTCGTGCTGCCAGGCCAGCAGCATCAGCAGGCCGATGCCGAACAGCAGGTGCAGCGTGACGATGGCCGGAAAGAGCTTCATCGTGACCGTCAGCGCACCGAAGGCGCCCTGCACGCAGACCCAGAGCAGCGTCAGCGTCGGCAGCCAGGGCGAAGGCGAGGCCTCGCCGTCATGGCGCTTGAGCCGCCAGCTGAGGGCTGCCATGACGAGGATGAGCAGGCCGACGCCGCTGGCCAGATAGCGGTGGATCATCTCGATCCAGGCCTTGCCATGGGTGACCGGGCCGGTCGGCATGGCCACCTGCGCAGCCTCGATGTGCGCCTGGGCGCCGACCGGGCTGGCGGCGCTGTAGCAACCGGGCCAGTCGGGGCAGCCCAGGCCCGAGTCGGTCAGGCGCGTGAAGGCGCCGAACACGATCAGGTCGAAGGTCAGGAACAGCGTCAGCAGCGTCAGCGCACGCAGGCGCCCCGCCGGCGTCGCGCTGCGTGAACGCTGCCGCCACCACAGCAGCGGGCCGATGGCCACGGCGCCGCCGATGGCAGCGACCTGGCCGAGGGGGAGCAACAGGTCGGTCATCAATGCCCGCCCGGCCGCCCGAAGGGCATTGGCGCCCCCTCGGGGGGCAGTGAACGCAGTGAGCGTGGGGGCATCATCTTCCTGCGTTGTCCCAACTGGCACTGGCCTTCAGCAGCTTGTCGAGGTCGGCCTTGAGCTTCTTGGGCTCGGGCTCGGCCGGCGCACGCTCCATCCAGCGGTTCATCGGATCGATGACGTAGAAATGGCCAGCCAGGGTCTGCCCTTCGGCCGGCTTCAACCAGGCGGCCAGGCGCTCGGCCGGCACGCGCAGCACGGTGACCTCGGCGCCTTTCTGGCTGACGGCGGCCAGCACCTCGGGGCGAGGCGTGCCGGCATCTGGAATGAGCCAGAGCTTGTCGACGCGTGCCCGCTCCTTGCCCAGCATCTCGCGCAGCTGACGCTGCACGAAGAGCTGGCGCTCGCAAGCGGCCGGGCAGTCCGAACCCTGGACGACGGCCAGCAGCCACTGGCCGCGCAGCGACGCCGGAGCGACGGGTTGGCCCTGTAGATCGGTCAGCGGCAGGTCGGCCGGCATGTCGACGGCGGGTGCAATCAACTCGCCGTAGGCAGAACCGCTGGGCTTGACGACGTAGAAGGTGAAGTAGGACGCGACGACCGGCGCTGCGCACATGGCCAGCACGAGCAGCATCTTCCAGCGGCCGGCGCGTTGCTGCGGCACCGCGCGTGGGTTGGGCAGGCTGTGCACCGCGAAGCTCAGCGGCTCAGGCGTGCTGCTGGCGTTTGAGCCGGGGGCGGACGAGTTGGAACCAGACATAGAGGACCAGGATCAGCGCGCAGAGCGCAAACCATTGAAAGGCGTAGCCATAGTGTTTGTGAAGGCCGAGTTCCGGCGCGGGCCAGTGGCGCAGCAGGCCATCATCGACGCTGGTGTCGGTCTGCACGACGGTCAGCGGCAGCAGCTTCAGGCCGGATTCGGCGCCGAAGGCCGCAGGGTCGAGATTCTGCCGGATCGCCCCGGCCGAACCCTCGCCCAGCTCATAAAGCCGGGAGGGCGAGGCCGCGAGCCGGCCGACGACTTCGATATCTCCGGCCGGGGTGGCCAGCGGCAGCAGGCGATTGCGGTCCACCGAGTGACGCGGCGCCCAGCCGCGTTGAACGAGGATGGCCTCCGTGCTTCCGGCAAGGCGCAGCGGCGTCACGACGAAGAAGCCGACCCGGCCGTCCATGGGGCGGTTGTCCAGCCAGACGGTGTGCTCGACGACCCAGCTGCCGCGCAGCACGACGCGGCGGTGCAACTGGTCGCCACCGAGTTCGGCATTGCCCAGGGCGGGCCGCTGGGCTTGCGCCTCGATGGCCGCCTGCAAAGCCAGCTTCTGCGCGGCACGGTCGAGTTGCCACAGCCCCAGGCGCGCCGTCAGCGCGGCGCTCAGCAGGGCTGCCACGAGCACCACCCAGCCTCTGCGGCTCAGCATGGCATCACCCCGGGCGGATAATCTCCAGCCATGAAATTCGTGATCCTGATCGCCTTCATCGGCATCTTCGGCGCGCTGGCCTCGGCCGGCTTCTTCATGCTGCGCAAAGGCAGTGGCGACAAGCGCAGCCCCAACATGGCACGTGCGCTGGCGGTGCGCGTCGCGGTATCGGTGGCGCTGTTTGCCATCATCCTGCTGAGCTGGTTCATGGGCTGGATCGAGCCGAGCGGCCTGCCGATGCGGCACTGACGGGCGGCGAAAGCATGAAAAAAGCGCCGCTTCCGCGGCGCTTTGTCTTTGTGGGCGCCGCGGCGCCTTACAGCCAGTAGACGACGACGTACAGGCCCAGCCAGACGACGTCGACAAAGTGCCAGTACCAGGCCGCGCCTTCGAAGCCGAAGTGGCGGTCGGCCGTGAAGTGCCCCTTCATCAGCCGGATCGTGATGAACAGCAGCATCAGCGCACCCACGCAGACATGGAAGCCGTGGAAGCCGGTCAGCAGGAAGAAGGTGGAGCCGAACACGCCTGACGTCAGCTTGAGGTTGAGCTCGGTGTAGGCGTGGTGGTATTCGTAGGCCTGGAAGCCCAGGAAGGTAACGCCCAGCAGCACGGTGATCCACATCCAGGCGATGGTCTTGCCGCGTTGGCCGGCGATCAGCGCGTGGTGGGCGATCGTCAGGGTGACGCCCGACGTCAACAGCAGCGCGGTATTGATCGTCGGGATGGGCCAGGGACCCATCGTGCTGAAGGCCTCGACGGTGCCGCCCGGTGCGGCGGTGAAGCCCGGTGCCGTGCTGGGCCAGATGGCCTTGAAGTCCGGCCAGAGCAACCCGTTCTCCAGGTTGCCGAGCTCAGGCACCGATTGCACGCGGGCCCAGTACAGCGCGCCGAAGAAGGCGGCGAAGAACATCACCTCCGAGAAGATGAACCAGCCCATGCTCCAGCGGAAGGAGACGTCGATGCGGTCGCTATAGAGGCCGCCCTCGCTCTCGCCGATCGCCTGGCGGAACCACTGCTGCAGCACGAAGGCCCAGAAGGCCAGGCCGCCGAACAGCGAGTACATGCCCCAGCCGTGGCCGTTGACCCATTGGCCCGCGCCCAGGATGACGAAGAACAGGCCGGTGGCGGCCAGCACCGGGTGCCGCGAGGGCGCCGGGACGAAGTAGTACGGGGTCTTGCCCGAGGTAGTCGCTGCCGACATGTTGTTCTCCTAGTACTCGCTCGTTCTGAACTTTATTGCGCCCGGGCCGTCAGGCCGCGGCCACGCCACTGCCGATGACCCAGCGGACCAGCAGCACCAGCATCAATACGAACACGGCCGCGCCAAGCACGCCCGCGATCAACACATGCACCGGGTTGAGCTTGGCCATGTCCTGCTCATGATCCCTGCCCCGGCGCACGCCAAAAAAACTCCAGGCCACGGCCGAGATCGTCTGGCGCAGCGAGGCCTTGCGGCCCACGGCGTCCTTCATATCCTGACCCGGCTTGCTCACAGTGAGGCTCCCGCAGCCGAACGTGATTCAGGCGCCTGACCCAGCTTCACACCACCTTTGCCCGCCACCTCGAAGAAGGTATAGGACAGGGTGATGGTCTTCACATCCTTGGGCAGCTTGCGGTCGATGACGAACACGACCGGCCACTGCTTGCTCTCGCCCGGCTTCAACGTGTACTCGTTGAAGCAGAAGCATTCCAGCTTGTTGAAATGCGCACTCGCCTGCATGGGCGCGTAGCTCGGGATGGCCTGCGCCGCCATCGTGCGGTCCTGCACGTTGCGGAACTCGTACATCACCTGGGTCAGCTCGCCCGGGTGCACCGTCATGTGGCGCACGGCAGGCTTGAAGTCCCAGGGGCCGCGCGCGTTGGTGTCGAACTCCACCGTGATCTCGCGGCTGTAGTCGACCTGGCCATTGCCGTCGGCGATGCCCTTGCTGGAAAGCACCGTCTGGCGTTCGGCCAGCGACAGCACGTTGATGCCCAGCGCGTTGCAGATCGCCTTGTACAGCGGCACCAGCGCGTAGCCGAAACCGAACATCAACGCGACGATGACCGCCAGCTTCATGACGAGCTGACGGTTGTCGCGGTTCAGTGCGGCGAGTAAACGCATGTCAGTGGGCCAGCAGCACCATCTTCGTGACGAAGCCGATGCCGAAGACCAGTGCAATCGACAGCAGGATCAAACCCAGCCGACGGTTGGCCTTGCGCTGTTCGGGCGTCATGGCTATCAGTGGCCGTGCACGATCTTGGTGGCCGAGGCGTCCAGCTTGGGCGGCTCTTCGAAGGTGTGGAACGGCGCCGGCGACGGCACTTCCCACTCCAGGCCTTCAGCGGCTTCCCAGGGCTTCTGCGGGGCCTTCTCGCCCTTGCCGCGCATCATCGGGACGACGATGAACAGGAAGAAGTAGACCTGCATCAGGCCGAACCAGAAGGCGCCGATGGAGGCGATCTGGTTGAAGTCCGTGAACTGCATCGGGTAGTCGGCATAGCGACGCGGCATGCCGGCCAAACCCAGGAAGTGCATCGGGAAGAAGGTCACGTTGAACGCGATCAGCGAGCCCCAGAAGTGGATCTTGCCGCGGGTCTCGGAGTACATGACGCCGGTCCACTTCGGGCCCCAGTAGTACACGCCGGCGAACAGCGCGTACAGCGAGCCGGCCACCAGCACGTAGTGGAAGTGGGCCACGACGTAGTAGGTGTCCTGCAGCTGGATGTCGACCGGCGCCATCGCTAGGATCAGGCCGGTGAAGCCGCCCATCGTGAACACGAAGATGAAGCCGACCGCGAACAGCATCGGCGTCTCGAAGGTCATCGAGCCGCGCCACATCGTCGCCAGCCAGTTGAAGATCTTCACGCCCGTGGGCACGGCGATCAGCATGGTCGCGTACATGAAGAACAGCTGGCCCGTCACCGGCATGCCGGTGGCGAACATGTGGTGGGCCCACACGATGAAGGACAGGATGGCGATGGAAGCCGTGGCGTACACCATGGAGGCGTAGCCGAACAGGCGCTTGCGGGCGAAGGCCGGCACGATCTGGCTGACGATGCCGAAGGCCGGCAAGATCATGATGTAGACCTCGGGGTGGCCGAAGAACCAGAAGATGTGCTGGTACATCACCGGGTCGCCGCCGCCTGCGGGGTTGAAGAAGGCGGTGCCGAAGTGGCGGTCGGTCAGCGTCATCGTGATGGCGCCGGCCAGCACGGGCATGACGGCGATCAGCAGGTAGGCCGTGATCAGCCAGGTCCACGCGAACATCGGCATCTTCATCAGCGTCATGCCAGGGGCGCGCATGTTGAGGATGGTGACGATGATGTTGATGGAGCCCATGATGGACGAGGCGCCCATGATGTGCATCGCGAAGATGCCGGCGTCCATCGATGGGCCCATCTGCAGCGTCAGCGGCGCGTACAGCGTCCAGCCTGCGGCGGGGGCGCCGCCGGGCATGAAGAAGCTGCCAACCAGCATCAGTGCCGCGGGGATCAGCAGCCAGAAGCTGAAGTTGTTCATCCGCGCGAAGGCCATGTCGCCCGCGCCGATCTGCAGCGGGATCATCCAGTTCGCGAAGCCGACGAAGGCCGGCATGATGGCGCCGAACACCATGATCAGACCGTGCATGGTCGTGAACTGGTTGAAGAGTTCGGGGTTGAAGAACTGCAGGCCCGGCTGAAAGAGTTCTGCGCGGATGCACAGCGCCAGGATGCCGCCGACCATCAACATCGCGAACGAGAACAGCAGATACAGCGTGCCAATGTCCTTGTGGTTGGTCGCGAAGACCCAGCGGCGCCAGCCGGCGGGCGCGTGGTGGTCGTGATGATCGTCGTGGTGGTCGTGGGCATGGCCGTCATGGCCGCCGTGAACGCCGTGGGGTGGGAGCACTGCACTCATTTGGATTCCTCTGATTCGGCGTTCGGAATTACTTGCGGGCAGCGACCACTTCGGCCGGCTGCACCGTCTGGCCCGTCTTGTTGGACCAGCTGTTCTTCGTGTACGTGATCACGGCGGCGATATCGGTGTCGCTGAGCTGCTTCCAGGCGGGCATGCCCTTGTCCATGCGGCCGTTCAGCACGACCTGGACTTGCTGCAGCTTGTCTTCAGCCAGCACGACGGGCGACTTGTCCAGCGCCTTGATCGGGCCGGCACCACTGCCGTCGGCCTTGTGGCAGACCGCGCAGTTGGCGCCATAGACCTTCTCGCCGCGGGCGATCAGTGCAGCCTGCTCCCAGACCTTGCTCGGGTCGTCGGCCTTGGCGGCGATTTCCTTCTTCTTGCCATCCACCCACTTGGTGTAGTCCTCGGCGGACACGACCTTCACGTGGATGGGCATGTAGGCGTGTTCCTTGCCGCACAGCTCGGCGCACTGGCCGTAGTAGTCACCGATCTTCTCGGCCTTGAACCAGGTGTCGCGCACGAAGCCGGGGATGGCATCCTGCTTGACGCCGAAGGCCGGCACCATCCAGGCGTGGATGACGTCGTTGGCCGTGGTGATGATGCGGATCTTCTTGTCCACCGGCACCACCAGCGGGTTGTCGACCTTCAGCAGGTAGTTGTCCACCGGTTCGGGCTTGCCGGAGTTCGAGGACTCGCGCTGCGCCGCGTCCAGCGTGGCCAGGAAGCCGATGCCCTCGCCTTCGCCCTTCAGGTAGTCGTAGCCCCACTTCCACTGGTAGCCGGTGGCCTTGATGGTCACGTCGGCGTTGGTGGTGTCCTTCATCGCGACGACCACCTTGGTGGCCGGCAAGGCCATGCCGATGACGATGAGGAAGGGCACGATGGTCCAGGCGATCTCGACGGCCACGCTCTCGTGGAAGTTGGCCGACACCGCGCCCTTGGACTTGCGGTGCTTGAAGATC
This sequence comes from Roseateles sp. GW821-FHT02E12, assembly GCF_059421665.1. Taxonomy (NCBI): domain Bacteria; kingdom Pseudomonadati; phylum Pseudomonadota; class Betaproteobacteria; order Burkholderiales; family Sphaerotilaceae; genus Roseateles; species Roseateles sp. GW821-FHT02E12. The sequence goes on along the minus strand of NZ_JBWKVK010000002.1, from coordinate 216,276 downwards.
GAATAGAACATGACGCCGAACACGGCGACGAAGATGACGACGCAGACGATCATCACGAAGTTGTGCAGCCACATCTGGTCGTGCGCGATGCGCGTGACCGGTTCGTGCAGATTGAGCTGATTGACGCCCGGGCCGCCCTTGAGGTCGTTCACCGCGAGGGCCGGGCCCGCTGCCAGGGCCGCCGCCGCCGTGGCCCACATGGCCAAAGCGCGTGAGGCGCTATGCACTCGTGCGTTCATCATCGTCATGGTTGTCACTTGGTTCTTTGAAGAGCGGGGCTTGCAATCAGGCCCAACGGCCGGATTTGAGACGCAAGTTCCGTGGATTGGGCCGGGTTTTGCCCCAGGCCCTCTATGCGGCGCAAGATTTTAGCCCACGCGCATCGCGCACCGATCCGCGCCAGCCCCGGGGAATCACTCCCTTCATCCCATTTCGCGCCCCTTGCGCAGTGAAGCACGCATGGCGTCGATGGACACATGGGTCTCCGCCGCCATCGTCAACCGCGGCGCGGCCTTGAAGGCGTGGCCGAAGACCAGCTCCATCGTCAGCGCCAGTCGGCCCTCGGTGTCGCGCAGGGTATCGAGCTCAGCCAGAAGCCGCCGCTGCCAGCCGCGACCGCGCAGCCCCGGAAAGCGCGCCGGCGCGAGATTGCCACCCAGCGCGCGCAGATCGGCCAGCAGGCTCTCGGGGCTGGCCCAGGTCAGGCGCAGTCGTTCCTGGTCCATGACGGGGTCGGCGAAGCCGGCTTTCAGCGCCAGGTCGCCGATGTCGTGCATGTCCCACCAGTCCGGCGCCGGTCGGCCCCAACCGTTGCGGGCATAGAGCGGGCGCAGCTCAATGAAGCTGTCCGGCCCCAGGCAGGAGAACATGATGAAGCCGTCGACCGCGATGCTGGCCTGCCATGCGCCAAGCAGCGCGGGCAGGTCGGCGCAGGCGTGCAGGGCCATGTTGGACCACAGCAGGTCCACCTCGGGGCGCACCGGCAGCGCGTTGACCTGGCCCATCGATGCGCCGCGCAGCTTGCGCCACCAGTTCAGCGCCCGCGCCTGTGCAGCACGCGCGGCCAGCTCGGCATCGGCCTCATGCCACAGCACTTCAGCGTTCGGGTAGGCCAGGCGCAGCAGTTCCGCGCTCGCGCCCAGTGCGGGCGAGGCATCGAGCACACGGGCCGGCTGCAGCTTGATGTAGCTGAGGCGCTCGGCCATACGGCGCGCCACCTCGGCATGCAGCCAGGGCGGCTGCTCGGCTTTCGCCAGGCGCCGGGCCTGATGGCGCAGCGCGGCCGCATCGAGATCCTGGGGCCGCGGCCCCTTGTTTGAAGTAGGGGTCGAGACCGGCTCACTCATGGGCTGGTCAGTATATTGAGCCGATGCCCGAGCGTTCCCTGTCGGACCCCAAGCCCGCATCGATCGAGAAGGTTCTGCTGCGCTGCGCCGGCCAGTGCGCCGTCTGCCGCGCCTGGAGCCACCAGACCATCTGCGAGAGCTGCCTCGCCCTGTATGCCCGCCCCCAGCCGCGCTGCTGGACCTGCGCGGCCCGGCTGCCGCTCGAACTCGCAGGCAGGCCGCGGCCGCAGTGTGGGCACTGCCTGCGCGAGCCGCCGCCGCTGGACCGCACCGTCGCCGCGCTGGACTACCGCTTCCCCTGGGACGGGCTGCTGCAGCATTTCAAGTACCACCAGGCACTGGACCTGCGCGAGAGCCTGCTGGAGAGACTGAACACGGCGCTCAGCGCGGCCGAGGTAGACGCGCCCGACTGGCTGCTGCCGGTACCGATGTCGGTCGAGCGGCTGCGCGAGCGCGGCTACAACCAGTCGCACGAACTCGCCAAGGCGCTGGCGAGGCGGCGCGGCCTGCGCTGCGAGCCCGAGCTGCTGCTGCGCGTGCGCCACAACGAGCGCCAGGCCGGCCTGAAACTGGAGGCACGCGCGGCCAACGTACGCGGCGTCTTCGCCGTCGACCCGCTGCGCGCGGGGGAGTTGCGAGGCACCAGCGTCGCCCTGCTGGACGACGTGATGACCAGCGGCGCGACGCTGTTCGAACTCGCCGACGTGCTGCTGCAGGCCGGCGTCATGAGCGTGCAGGCCTGGGTCATCGCGCGCACGCCCGACCCCGGCGAGGAGTAGCTGGACGGAGCGGGATACTTCCGCCCATGTTCCATATCGTCCTCGTCCAGCCGGAGATTCCGCCCAACACCGGCAATGTGATCCGGCTCGCGGCCAACACCGGCTGCAGCCTCCACCTGATCGAGCCCCTGGGTTTCTCGATGGAAGACCGGCTGCTGCAGCGCGCCGGCCTGGACTATCACGAGTACGCCCGCGTGCAGCGCCATGCCGACTGGGCGGCCTTCCTTGCGGCCGAGTCGCCTGACCCCGCACGGATGTTCGCCTTCACCACGCGCGGCAGCCGGCCCTTCGGCGAGGTGGCCTGGCAACCGGGCGACTACTTCGTCTTCGGCAGCGAGACGGCCGGCCTGCCGCCCGCGCTGCGCGATGGCTTTGCGCTCGAACAGCGAGTTCGGTTGCCGATGCTCGAAGGCCAGCGCAGCCTCAACCTGAGCAACAGCGTGGCCGTGGCCGTGTTCGAGGCCTGGCGGCAGAACGGGTACGCCGGCGGCGGCTGAGCCTATTCAGGACGGGCTTCGCGGCCCATCAGGCGCTCGACGGCTTCGCCCACGCGCAGCCGGCCTTCCAGCAGGGCCACCATGCCTTCGGTGATGGGCATCTCGACGCCGACTTCACGCGCCCGCGCCAGCACCGTTGGGGCGCTGTAGACACCCTCGGCAACATGGCCCAGCCGCGCCAGGATCTCCGGCAGCGCGAGGCCCTCGGCCAGCATCAGCCCGACACGCCGGTTGCGCGACAGGTCGCCGGTCGCCGTGAGCACCAGGTCGCCCAGGCCTGACAGACCCATGAAGGTCTCGACCTTGGCGCCCAGCGCCACACCCAGGCGCAGCATCTCGGCCAGCCCGCGCGTGATCAGCGCGGCGCGCGCATTCAACCCCGGCGCATCGGGCGCCGAGCCGGACAGCCCATCGCAGACGCCCACGGCGATGGCCATGACGTTCTTGACCGCGCCGCCGACCTCCACGCCGACGGGATCGCTCGACGTGTAGACGCGCAGCCGCTCGCCGTGAAAGGCATCGACCGCGGCTTGGGCGAGGTCGGCGTTCTCGCTGGCCGCCACCAGGGCTGTCGGCCGGCCGGCGGCAACCTCCTGCGCAAAGCTCGGGCCGGACAGCACCCCGACCCGCATGGCCGGTTGCAGCTCACGCGCGATCTCGTGGCCCAGCCGCCCGGTGCCGGCCTCGAAGCCCTTGCACAGCCACAGCACGCGCTGGCTCGAAGGCAGGGCAGCCAGCGTCTCGCGCAGGCCGGACATCGGCGTCGCGATGATGGTCAGGCCATCGGCCGCGTGGGCGATGGCTTCACCGCGGTTGGCACTCAGGCCGAGCGCGGGAGGCAGCGGGCTGTCCGGCAGATAGTCTGCGTTGCGGCGGCTTGCACGCATCTGCTCGATGGCCGCCGCGTCGCGGCCCCACAGGCAGACCTCGTGGCCGGCGTCGGCCGCCTGGATGGCCAGGGCTGTGCCCCAGGCACCGGCGCCCAGAACGCTGATCTTCATCGTCGTCATGCGTGGAAGTGTCCACCAAGTAAAACGCCCCGCTCGGGGCGGGGCGTCGTCTTGGCAGAAGCCGGACTCAGTTGACGGCCTGGCCGCCTTGCGCGGCGCGCTGGGCCTGCTGGGCTTCGAACATGGCCTGGAAGTTCACTTCGGTCAGCAGCACGGGCGGGAAGCCGGCGCGGGTGCAGACATCCGACACGATGGCGCGCAGATACGGGTAGACCATCTGCGGGCAGACGATGCCGAGGATGCCCTCGACCTGATCTTGCGGCACGTTGCGGATCTCGAAGATGCCGGCCTGCTTGGCCTCGACCAGGAACAGCGTCTTGTCGCCGACCTTGGTGTTGACGGTGGCCGTCACGCAGACTTCGAAGATGCCGTCGGTGACGTTCTCGGCCGACAGCGTCAGGTTGATGTCGACCTGGGGTTGCTGCTGTTCCAGCAGGATGTGCGGCGCATTGGGCTGCTCCAGCGACAGATCCTTCAGGTACATGCGCTGAATCTGGAACACGGGGACGCCCTCGGGGCTTTGTTGGGCTTGGATCTCGTCGGCCATGGGATTCTTTCGAACGGAACGTCAAACAAAAGCCCGCAGGCGGCGTGCTGCGGGCGGTAACTGGATTATGGGCGAGGCCCCGTGACAAACCGCCCGGGGCTTGCCCGGGCTTGAAATCACGCGGCCTGGAGCAAGGGCAGCAATCCGCCCTTCTGGTCGAGGGCGATGAGGTCGTCACACCCCCCGACATGGGTGTCGCCGATGAAGATCTGCGGCACCGTGCGGCGGCCCGTCTTGGCCATCATTTCCTGGCGCTCGACGGGATTGAGGTCGACGCGGACCTCGTCGATCTGGTCAACGCCGCGCTGCTTGAGCAGCATCTTGGCGCGCACGCAGAACGGGCAGACCAGGGTCGTGTACATCTTGACGGCAGCCATTGCCGATCTCCTTACGCAGTCTTTTTGCCAGAAGCAAACAAAACCAAGCCAGTCTGGCGAAAAACTGCTTACGCAGTTTTTTCGACCGGCAAGTTGGCCTCCCGCCAAGCCTTGAGGCCGCCCGCCAGCACCTGGGCCTTCTCGTAGCCCAGCTTGCGCAGCATGCCCGCGGCGCGGCCGGCGCGTGCGCCCGTCGGGCACACCAACACCAGCGGCAGGGCCTTGTTGGACGGCAAGGACTTGTGGCCCTCGATCTGGCCGAAGGGGATGTTGCGCGCGCCAACGGCATGGCCCTTGGCGAATTCCTCGGGCTCGCTGACATCGATCAGCACGCCCTTCTCGCGGTTGATCAGTTGCACCGCCTCGGCGGGGCCGACGCCGCCACCTTGGGAGCCCGACACCAGCATGGGCCAGAGCAGCAAAGCGCCCGACACCAGCGCGGCGACGATCAGGCCTAGATTCAAAGGCTGAAGAAAGAAGTCCAAGCAACCATCCCGTGTAATTCAACGAAGCCGGTGATTATCGCTGGGTCCGATAATCCGCCGCCTTCCACCACCTGTGCGCCCTGCCCCATGTACAAGCTCGTCCTCATCCGCCACGGCGAATCGACCTGGAACCTGGAAAACCGCTTCACCGGCTGGACCGACGTGGACCTCACGCCCACCGGCGTCGAGCAGGCCAAGACGGCGGGCCGGCTGCTGAAGGAAGCGGGTTACGACTTCGACATCGCCTACACCTCGGTCTTGAAGCGCGCCGTCTGGACGCTGTGGCACTGCCTGGACCAGATGGACCGCACCTGGCTGCCGGTGCGCCACGCCTGGCGCCTGAACGAGCGCCACTACGGCGGCCTGCAAGGGCTGAACAAGGCCGAGACGGCCAAGCAGTACGGCGACGAGCAGGTGCTGGTCTGGCGCCGCAGCTACGACACGCCGCCGCCCGCGCTGGAAGCGACCGACCCCCGCAGCGAACGCGGCGACCGCCGCTACCGTGGCCTGGACGAGAGCGACATCCCGCTGACCGAGTGCCTGAAGGACACGGTCGCCCGCGTGCTGCCGTTCTGGAACGAGACCGTGGCGCCCGCCATCAAGGGCGGTGAGCGCGTGCTGATCGCCGCGCACGGCAACAGCATCCGCGCGCTGGTGAAGTACCTCGACGGCATCGCCGACGACGCCATCGTCGGCGTCAACATCCCCAACGGCATCCCGCTGGTCTATGAGCTGGACGCCGACCTGAAGCCGATCAAGAGCTACTACCTGGGCGACGCCGAAGCTGCAGCCAAAGCCGCGGCGGCGGTAGCGAATCAGGGCAAGGCCTGATCGACCGCTGAGATGACCTCGTCGACGCCGACCCAGCCGGGTTGGCGTCGCATCAGCGTCACCGTCGAGCCCCAGGGCGCCCACCGGGCTGGGTCCACCGGCCCCCAGATGCTCAACAGCCGCGCGCCCACGCCCGCGGCCATGTGGGCCGGGCCGGTGTCGTTGGCGACGACGACACCCGCCAGCTGCAGCAGCGCGTTGTAGACACCCAAGCCCACGCCGTCCAGGCGTATCGCGTCCGGGTAGAGGTCTTTCGCACCCTCCACCTCGGCCGGCCCCGGCACGATGACGACCGGGCGGCCCGCCGCGTGCACCCGCCGCACGAAGTCCGGGAAAGCCGGCCAGCTGCGGTCCAGGAACTCCACGCGCCCGTTCGCGAACGGGCAGATCAGCACGCAGCGCTCCGGCTCCACGCCATGCGCGGCCAGCAGCGCCCGTGCCTGCTCGCGCTGGGCCTCGCTCACCTGCATGCCGATGTCCGTCGGCGGCTCGGCCTGGATGCCCAGGAAATCGCAGGCCAGCTCCCAGTACTCCACCAGCGTGTGCCGCCCCTCGCGGCGCGGGTGGCCGCGCCGCAGCAGCCAGGTGCGGCCATCGCCCGCGTGGCCTTCGGGCTTGAGGCCCGCAAAGCGCGCGTCCAGGGCGGCGGAGAAAGCGTAGGGGAACAACAGCGTGTTGGAGCGCCGGTTGAAGCCCGGGTCCTGCGCGGCCAGTTGGCGCCTCAGCACACGCAACTGCCCGATGCGGTCATGCAGGCCGGCGGGCCGCACGTGCACCGGCCAACCCTCGGCCTCCAGCAGCCCGCGCGCCCAGCCCTTGCCGACCAGCTCCAGCCGATAGCCGTGGCTTTCCAGCAACCGAAGTGCGGGAATGCTCAGCACGGTGTCGCCCACGAAGTTGCGCAGGCGCACGATCAACGGTCTTGTCAGCGGTTGCGCTTCTATCATCGGCAGATCTTCCAAGTGGCGCGGGATTCTCCACCCCCTTTCATGACCTCAATGCCCTCATCTGCCGAAGTCATCGCCGCTCACGACCAGGCTCTCGCGTCCGCGCCCGTGGCGGCCGACGCGACCGACCTGCCGGGCTGCATCGCCGCCAACCACTTCCACAATCGCAGCCTGTGGGCCCAGGAAGACCTGGCCCGCCGTACCCAGGCGCCCGACGCCGAGATCGTCGCCAACAAACGCGCCATCGACCGCCACAACCAGGCTCGCAACGACGCCATCGAACGCATCGACGAGTTCCTGCTGTCGGCGCTGGGCCTCGTCGACCCGGCCACCATCGGCACCGCCCTGCCCCGCTCCACCGTCGCGCCCGGCGCGCGGCTCAACAGCGAGACAGCCGGCTCCATGCTGGACCGCATCTCCATCCTCGGCCTGAAGATCGCCGCGATGCGCGAGCAGACGCTGCGCCAGGACGTCGACGACGCGCATCGCCAGGCCTGCACCGAGCGGCTGGAGCGCCTGACCCAGCAGCGCGCCGACCTCGGCAGCTGCTACGACGAACTGCTGGCCGACGCCCGCGCCGGCCGGGCCTACTTCAAGGTCTACCGCCAGTTCAAGATGTACAACGACCCGCGGCTGAACCCGGCGCTGGTGGCCGAGTCCAAGTGACTCCAGTGATTCCCCGGCGCTTCGCCGCCAATCTCGACTGGCTTTACACCGAGCACACCTACCTCGACCGCGCCGCAGCCGCCCGCGCCGACGGCTTTGCCGCCGTGGAGCTGCAGCAGCCGCATCTGCACGACGCCACGGCGCTGAGGGCCTCGCTGGCCGGTCTGCGCGTCGTCCTCATCAACGCGCCGGCCGGCGACTGGGCCGCGGGCGAGCGCGGCTTTGCGGCCCTGCCCGGCCGCGAGGCGGACTTCCGCGATGCGACGCTGCGCGGTCTGGACCTGGCCGAGCGCCTGGGCGCGACTCGCGTGCACCTGCTGTCGGGCCTCGCCGATGACACCGCCGACGCCCGCGCCACCTGGCTGGCCAATCTCGGTTGGGCGGCCGGGCAGTCGACGCTGCCGCTTGTCGTCGAACCCATCAACCGCCGCGACATGCCGGGCTATTTCCTGCACCGCCAGGCCCAGGCACTGGAACTGCTGGCGGCCTTGAACTCGCCGCGCGTGCAGCTGCAACTCGACCTGTACCACTGCCGCGTGGCGGAAGACGAAGGCGAGTCATTGACGCATCTGGCACGAGCGCTTGATCTCGGCCGACTGGGCCATGTACAAGTGGCCGGCGTCGCGGGGAGGCGCGAGCCCGAGGCCGATGAGTTCGCGGCGGAACTGACCCTGCTGGAAGAGCGCGGCTGGCCCGGCGCCGTCGGCCTGGAGTACCGCCCCCGGGGCGACACCTCGGCCGGGTTGGCCTGGATCAGAGCCGCGCGCTGATCACGCCGCGCAGCGTCTCGCCCAGCGCGCGGCGGTCCTGTCCTTCGGCCATCACGCTCGGCAGGATTTGCACGGCAATGCCGAGGCCACGTGCCGACGCGATACACCACAGGCTCTGCACCAGCGTCATGTCGCCGATGAAGCGGGCCGACGAGCTGTAGCGCTCGCCCGGCTCGTGCCAGCGCAGCACGACGGGCAGCACCGGCGCACCGGTGGAGACGGCCGCCTGCAGCAGGTTGGCATGGAAGGGCAGCAGTTGCGGGCCAGCGCCGGTCGTGCCCTCGGGGAAGACGGCCACGCAGTCGCCCGCCTGCAACGCAGCCGCGGCCTGGTGCACCACGCGCAGCGCGTCGCGCTTGCTGGTGCGTTCGATGAACAGCGTGCCGGCGCCTTCGACGAGGGCGCCCACCAGCGGCCAGTGCTTCACGTCGGCTTTGGAGACGAAGCGCGCCTGCGGCAGCACCGCGTGCACGGCCGCGATGTCCAGCCACGAGACATGGTTGGCCACCAGCAGATGACCGTCGGCCAAGGCCATGCCCTCGGTCTTCAGCTCGATGCCGAGGATGCGCAGCGTCTTGACCGACCACCACTGGATGAGCTGATGCCGCTCCGTCGCCGTCAACAATTCGAAGCGGCGCCTGACGATCCACAGGCCGTGCAGCACATGCGGCACGAGACGCAGCAGGCGCCAGATGGCTGTCATTCGGCCTCGTAGGCGATGTGCCCGGCCACCAGCGTGCAGCGCACCCGCGCCGGCAACTCGAAACCACTGCGTGAGAACTCGAAGGGCGTGTGCTTGCCCTGGCTGGCCAGCATCTCGGGCGTGACGGCCCAGCTCGCGCCGGCATCGAAGACGCAGACATCCGCCACGCCACCTTCAACGAGGCGGCCGGCGCTGGCGGACAGCGAGCCTAAAGCGCTGCCCAGCACACGCACCGGCTCGGCGGTCACGACAGCCAGCGCGCGCTGCAGCGGCAGGCCGGAATCGGTCGCCCAGCGCATGGCCAGGCTGAGCAGCAGCTCAAGCCCCGTCGCGCCCGGCGTGGCCTCGGCGAAGGGCACGGCCTTCTCGTCGACGGTGACGGGCATGTGGTCGGACACCAGTGCGTCCAGCGTGCCATCGGCCAGACCGGCGCGCAGCGCGTCGCGGTCACGACCCTGGCGCAGCGGCGGCGTCAGGCGCATGGCGGAGTCGAAGTAGCCGATGTCGACATCGCTGAGATGCAGCGAATTGATGGAGACGTCGGCCGTGACCGGCAGCCCTTCGCGCTTGGCCGCGCGCACCAGCTCGACGCCGGCGGCGCTGGAGATGCGGCAGAGGTGGACGCGGGCGCCGGTGGCGCGCACCAGCTCGAAGATGGTGTGCAGGGCCACCGTCTCGGCGCTGACCGGCACGCCGGACAGGCCCAGCCGCGTGGCGACCGCGCCGCTGGCAGCCACGCCGCCGCCCAGCCAGGCGTCCAGCGGGCGCAGCCAGACCGTGTAGCCATAGGTGGCCGCGTACTGCAGCGCACGGTGCAGCACCAGGGTGTCGCGGATGGGCTCCTCGGCCTGGGCAAAGCCGATACAGCCGGCCTCGGTCAGCTCGGCCATCTCGGTCAGGGCCTTGCCTTCGAGGTTGCGGGTCAGCGCGCCCAGCGGGAAAAGGCGGCAGCGGCTGAGCTTGCGGGCGCGGAACTTCAGCATCTCAACGAGGCCGGGCTCGTCGAGCACGGGGTCGGTGTCGGGCGGGCAGACCAGGCTGGTCACGCCGCCGGCCGCGGCAGCGGCCAGCTCGCTCTCCAGCAGGCCCTCGTGCTCGTGGCCGGGTTCGCGCAGGCGCGCGCAGAGGTCGACGAGGCCGGGCGCGACGACGAGGCCTGCCGCGTCGATCGTGCGGTCTGCGGTGAATTCGCCAGCCTCGCCCAGCTTCACGATGCGGCCGTTGGCCACGGCCAGGTCGCCAACACGGTCCAGGCCCGAGGCGGGGTCGATGAGGCGGCCGTTCTTGATGAGGATCTTCATGCTTCGTTCCCTGCGAGGATGGCCATGACAGCCATTCGGACAGCGATGCCGAATGTCACTTGAGGAAGGATGACGCTGCTCTTGCCGTCGGCCACCTCGGACGCGATTTCCACACCGCGGTTGATGGGCCCCGGGTGCATGACGATGGCGTCGGGCTTGGCCAGGGCCAGCTTCTCCGGCGTCAGGCCGAAGTGCTTGAAGAACTCGCCGCTGCTGGGCAGCATGCCGCCGTTCATGCGCTCGTTCTGCAGGCGCAGCATGATGACGACGTCGGCGTCCTTCACGCCCTCGGCCATGTCGTGGCAGACGCGCACGCCCATGTCGCGCAGGTCGCCCGGCACCAGCGTCTTGGGTCCGACGGCGCGGATCTCGGGCACGCCCAGGATGTTCAGCGCGTGGATGTCGGACCGGGCCACGCGCGAGTGGACGATGTCGCCGACGATGGCCACCGTCAGGTTGCGGAAGTCCTGCTTGAAGTGCCGGATCGTGTACATGTCGAGCAGGCCTTGCGTCGGGTGCGCGTGGCGGCCGTCGCCGGCGTTCACCACGTGCACGTGAGGCGCGCAGTGCTGGGCGATCAGGTGGGGCGCGCCGCTCTCGCTGTGGCGCACGACGAACATGTCGGCGTGCATGGCGCTGAGGTTGGCCACCGTGTCCAGCAGCGTCTCGCCCTTGGCCGTGGAGCTGCGGGCGATGTCGAGGTTGATGACGTCGGCGCTCAGGCGCTTGGCGGCGATCTCGAAAGTGGTGCGGGTGCGGGTGCTGTTCTCGAAGAACAGGTTGAACACCGACTTGCCGCGCAGCAGCGGCACCTTCTTGACCTCGCGGTCGTTGACGGACAGGAAGCTGCCGGCCGTGTCCAGGATCTGCTCGATGACTGCGCGCGGCAGGCCTTCGACGGACAGCAGGTGGATGAGCTCGCCGTGCTTGTTGAGTTGAGGGTTTCGTTTGCTGAGCATCACTTCACCTCGAACGTGAATCGTCGGTCGTCGCCACGAGCGAGGCGCAAGCTCTGGTCCGGGCACAGCGTCACGCGGGCGGCGGAGAACGCCGGCTCGATGGGCAACTGCCGCCCGCCGCGGTCCACCAGCACGGCGAGCTGCACGCTCGCCGGGCGGCCGAAGTCGAACAGCTCGTTGAGCACGGCCCGCGTCGTGCGGCCGGTGTAGAGCACGTCGTCGATCAGCAGGATGTCGCGGCCGTTGACGTCGAAGGGCAGCGAGGTGTGGTCGGCCTTGGCGAGGCCGCGGGAGCCGAAGTCGTCGCGGTGCAGCACGCTGGAAATGGTGCCGGCGTCGGCCAGGCCCAGGTCAACGGCCAGCCGCTCGGCCAGCCAGGCGCCGCCGCTCCAGATGCCAACGAGGGCGGTGTCGGCGGTCAGCAGTCGCTGCACGCCACGCTTGAGCTCGAGGTACAGGGCCTCGGCATCCAACTTGAGGTCGCTCATGGGTGTTCTCGAAAAAACTGTTCCAGGATCAGTGCGGCGGCGGCGGCATCTACATCGTGCGCGCCTTCGGCTTCAGCTTCGACGCTGGTGTAGCGCTCGTCCACCTCGAAGACCGGCAGGTGGTAGCGCCCGGAAAGCCGTCGGCCGAAATTTTGTGCCTTCGCCGTCATCTCGTGCGGCGCACCGTCGGGGTAGCGCGGCACGCCGATGACGAGGGCGTCGGGCTGCCAGGTCTTGATGAGGGCGGCGATCGCGTCGAAGTCGCCGCTCTTGACCGTCGCACGCGGCTCGGCGGCGCCCAGCAGGCGCGTGCCAGAGGCCACGCCAATGCGGCGGGTGCCGAAATCAAAAGCAAGAAAAGACTGAAGCGAGGAAGGCGCCATCACGGCTGCCATCACGCGTGGCCCGCGTCCGAGCTGAGCATGCGCGGATCCACGCCCAGCAGCGCCAGCGCGCGCTCGTAGCGCTGCTCCACCGGCGTGTCGAAGATGATCTCGGGCGTCGCATCCACCGTCAGCCAGCCGTTGCGGCCAATCTCTTCTTCGAGCTGACCCGCGGCCCAGCCGCTGTAGCCGAGCGTGACGAGGATCTTCCGGGGGCCGGCGCCGTTGGACAGGGCCTCCAGCACGTCGCGGCTGGTGGTCATCTCCAGGCCGCCGGGCACGGCCAGCGTCGCGTTGTAGTGGCCACCCTCCTCGTCCAGCGGCTCGTGCAGCACGAAACCGCGGTCGGTCTGCACCGGGCCACCGTAGAAAACCGGCGTGTCGGCCAGCGGGTCGGCGGGGGGGCTCAGCTCGACTTTCTCGAACAGATTGCCCAGCGTCAGCGAGATGGGTTTGTTGATGACGAGGCCCAGGGCGCCGTTGTCGTTGTGCTCGCAGAGGTAGACCACCGTGCCTGCGAAGGCCTCGTCGGCCATGCCGGGCATGGCGATGAGGAACTGGTTGGTCAGGACGATCCGGTCGGCGGGCATGGAAGCATTTTATTCTGTGCCCCATGACCACCCACATTGACCGCGCCTTGGTCTGGTTCCGCCGCGATTTGCGTGTTGATGACCAGGCCGCTCTCTATCAGGCATTGAAGAGCGCGGACGAGGTCTTTTGCGTCTTCGTCCTGGACCGCGACATCCTGGACCCGTTGCCTCGCGCGGACCGGCGCGTCGAGTTCATCCTGGGTGCGCTGACGGTGCTGGACGAGGACTTGCGCAAGCTCGGCGGCGTGCTCATCGTGCGGCACGGCTTTGCCGCGGACGAGATCCCGCGCCTGGCCGCAGAGCTCGGCGTGCAGGCCGTCTTCATCAACCACGACGACGAACCGCAGGCGCTGATGCGCGACGCACAGGTGGCCGACCTGCTGAAGCCCTTCAACGCCGAGCTGCGCACCTTCAAGGACCACGTCATCTTCGAGCGCCGCGAGGTGATGACGGCCGCCGGCGGGCCGTACGGCGTGTTCACGCCCTACAAGAACGCCTGGCTGCGCAAGGTGGACGAGTTCTACCTGAGCAGCTACCCCGTGGAGCGCCATGCCCAGGCACTCGCAAAAAGCCAACGGGCCACCGGTGTTCCCACGCTGGAAGACATCGGCTTCAAGCCCGCCGGGCTGACCGCGCACGTCGGCCAGGGCAGCCGCGGCGCCGAGGCGCTGCTGGACGATTTCCTGGACCGCATCGACGAGTACGACAAGAAGCGCGACTTCCCGGCCGTCAAGGGGCCGAGCTATCTGAGCGTGCATCTGCGCTTCGGCACGGTGTCGATCCGGCGCCTGGCGCGCATCGCCCACCAGCTGATGCAGGGCGGCGACCATGGCGCCGAGATCTGGCTGTCGGAGCTGATCTGGCGCGATTTCTATCACCAGGTCATGCACCACCACCCTCACGCCATGACGTCGGCCTACAAGCCCGAGTACGACGCCATCCGCTGGGAGACCGGCGGGGAAGCCGACGCGCTGTTTGCCGCCTGGTGTGAGGGCCGCACCGGCTACCCGCTGGTGGACGCCGCGATGCGCCAGCTCAACCAGACCGGCTATATGCACAACCGCCTGCGCATGGTGGTGGCCAGCTTCCTGACCAAGGACTTGGGGCTCGACTGGCGCGGTGGCGAGGCCTACTTTGCCCAGCTGCTGCTGGACTTCGACCTCGCGGCCAACAACGGCGGCTGGCAGTGGGCCAGCAGCAGCGGCTGTGATGCCCAGCCCTATTTCCGCATCTTCAACCCGACCAGCCAGAGCGAGAAGTTCGACGCCGAGGGGCGCTTCATCCGCCGCTACTGCCCGGAGCTGGCCGAGCTGTCGCCCAAGGCCATCCACGCGCCGTGGGAGCGCGCGCCGCTGGAGATGCAGGGCAGCTCCTACCCGCGCCCCGTCGTCGACCACGCCGTGGCACGCGAACGCACGCTGGCCCGCTACGCCGTCGTCAAGGCCCGCGCGCCCTGAGTTCCTCGGGTCGGTAGGCCGGCGTGTCGCGCAACTTCACGACCTGCTCGCGCCACGCCGGCACGCGCTCGCGCGTGCCCTCGGGCAGGCGGCGGCCGACGGCCAGGTAGAGATCGGTGCTGATCAACGGCAGGGGCAGCGCCTCGATGGTGGGCTGGGTGGCCGCCACGGCCAGGAATTCCTCGCGGCTCATCGCGGCCAGATCGATGCGCTTGGCGAGCAGCTTGTTCAGCAGCTGCTCGTTGGCCGAGGCCTTATCGTCCAGCACGACGCCCAGGCCCTGCAGTTTTTCGGCCAGCGTCGTCACGCCGCGCCGCACGCCGACGACGATGCCGGGCGGGCTCAGGCGCTGGCCGTCCCAGTCGGTGGTCTCGCCGCGCCGGCGCAACAGCAGGAACTGGATGCGGCCGATGCGGGCCGCACTGTCGAGCTGGCCCTGGGCGCCAAGCGGGAATTCCAACTGCTCCAGATAGGCGGGAATGGCCGGCAGCGGCATCGCGTCGGCCTCACCGCTGGCCAATGCCAGGCGGCAGCGCGCGCTGGGCAGGCGCAGCACCGACACGGCCAGGCCGGCCTGGCGCCCGGCATCCACCAACAGCCGGTCGAACACGCCCGGCTTCTGGGCGTCCCGATAGAAGTAGGGCGGCGCGTCGATGTCCGGCAGGCAGACCTTGACCGGCACGGGTTGGGCCTGGGTCGGCTGCGCCAGCATGCCGATGGCGCCGATCAAGCAGGCCGCGAACCGACGCAAGCTGTTGCCGATTTTCATGAGGATCATCGTCCCACGGCGAGACGCACGCAGGTGGCTCAAAGCGCGCCGAAGGCCGTCGCCTGGGCCAGCGTCAGCAGCCCGCGTGGCGAAACCGCGTCGGCAGGGAAAAGCGCCATGCCGAGCTCGATGCCCAGGGTGTAGTCGCGGCCCGCCACGTGAAAGGGCTCGCTCATCAGCGTGACCAGGCTGCGGGCATGGGCGGCCGCCTGCTCGGCCTGGTCCAGTCGCGTCTGCACGACGGCGAACTGGTCCGCCGAACTGCGAGCGACGATGTCCGACTCGGCGCTGGCCTCTTTCAGCCGCAGCGCCACCTGGCGGGCCAGCGCGTTCGCGATGTCGGCGGGCAGATCGGTCAGGCCGGCCAGGCGCAGCACGTAGACGGCCAGGTCGACGCCGTCACGCGTCGCGCAGCGCGAGACCTGGTCCAGGCGCTCGTGCAACGCCGCTTCGTTGAAGAGGCCCGTCAAGCCGTCGCGCAGTTGCACGGCGGGCTTGTCGTCCAGCGTCGCCGGGCGGGTGGCCGCGAACTCGACGAGGTCGTCGAACAGCGTCTCCAGGCCACTGGCCTTGTCGTAGAAGGCATCGGCACCAGCGTCCAGGCAGGCGCGGCGGTAGGCGTCCACATCCTGGGCCGTCAGCACGGCGATGCGGCCGGCGAAGCCCGCGCGGCGCAGCTGGGCGACGAGGCCCAGGCCCGAGCCGTTGGCCAGCGACAGGTCCAGCAGCACGACATCCGGCTTGGTCCATTGGATCAGCGCCAGGGCCTGGCGCTCGCCGGCGGCCTCGCCGACGACACGCATGCCGGGCATCGCATCCAGGCGGCGCACCAGCAGGCGGCGGATGGAGGCAGAGTCTTCGACGATGAATATGTTCATGGCCGCCATCGTCGGCCGGATGGCTTCTGGCCGGCAGCGGGCGATGACGGCAGCACGGCAGCGGGATCTCCGCGACCTCGTGTAGGCAAATTGCCTACACGTCGGCATCAGGCATCAAGCCTCGGTCAAGCCGTGCTGGACGCAGTACTTCGTCAGCTCGGTGTTGTTGGCCCAGCCAGCCTTCTCCAGGATGCGGGCGCGATAGCTGCCAATGGTCTTGACCGACAGGTGCATGGCCTCGGCAATCTGCGCCGGCGTCTGGCCGGCAGCGATCAGCAGCATGACGCGGTGCTCCTGCGTCGACAGCTGCTCGTGCGGCAGCGCATCCGGCGCCTTGCCGCTGAGCAGCCCGAGCAGATGGTCGGCCATGGAGGCGGTGACGTAGCGCCCGCCCTCGGACAGGCGGCGCAGCGCGACGCGCAGCTCTTCAGGCGCGCGGTCCTTGGGCAGATAGCCAGAAGCGCCCATCTGCATCAGCCGCGCCGCATAGGCCGCCTCGGCGTTCAGGCTGAGCACGAGCAGCGGCACGCCGTGCAGCACGCGCAGCAGCCGGCTCGCGCCCTCGGTGCCACGGGCGTCGGGCAGGGAGAGGTCCAGGGTGACGAGGTCCGGCCGCGCGGTGGCAATGCGCGCCAGCGCCTCGGCAATCGTGGGTGCCTCGTCGATGTGGGCGTCGGGCCATTCCTGCATCACGAGCTGGGTGATGCCCATGCGCATCAGCGGGTGGTCGTCGACGATGAGCAGCCTCACAGCCAGGTCTCCTCTTGCGCGGGCGCCGTGGTGGCGGGCATGGGCGAGTTCAGCGGCAGCCAGACGCGCACGCAGGTGCCGCCGCCGGGCGCCGGCCCGAAGTCGAAATGGCCGCCGCTCAATTCCGCTCGTTCGCGCATGTTACGCAGCCCCGAGGCATCAGGCCTGATGCCACCGGGGCCGCGGCCGTCGTCGAGAACCTGGAGCTCATACCCATCCCGATCGTCGGTTGCCGAGATACGCCCCACCACGCGCAGCGTCTGCGCCTGGGCATGTCTGAGCACGTTGGTGCAGGCCTCCTGGATGATGCGGAACAGCGGGCTGGCCTGCTCGGGCGGCAGGGCATCCGCCTCGCTCAGGGCCAGCGCCGTCGTCACGCCGGACTGGCGTTGCAGTGTTCGCAGATAGTGGTCCAGCGCCGCTTCCAGACCCAGCTCGTCGAGCAGCGGCGGGCGCAGCTCGGCGGAAATCTGGCGGGCCGCGCGGATGGCCTCATCGGCCATGCCCTGCAGCTCGTCCACCAGCGGTTCGCTGCGCGGAGCGAGCTTGGCGCGCAGCGACAGGGTCAGCATCTTGATCGCCGTGCCGACCTGGCCGACCTGGTCGTGCACCTCGCGCGCGAGCCGGCGGCGCTCAGCCTCGATGCCACGGTCCATCTCGACGGCAAAGCTGCGGATGCTTGCCAGCGCATGGCTCAACGCCTCGGTGCGCTGGGCCACCTGCTGTTCCAGGCCGGCGTTGGCATCGCGCAGCGCGGCCTCGGCCCGGTCACGCAGGCGGCGCTCCCGCAGCATCAGCGCAAGCGCCACGACCAGCATGACGAGACCGATGCCCGGCAGCAGCCGGGTGAGCTGCGTCGTGCGCCGTTGCACGGCGTGCGTGGCCTCGTCGGCCGCGGCCACTGCGAGCTGCTGGTCGCGGCCGAGCTGCTCGATCTGGAAGCGCAACTCGTCCATGACGCGCTTGCCGTCGACATAGGCGCTGAGATCGTGCACTGCAGCCTCGCCCTGACTGAGGCGGCGGGCAATGGTTGCACGGGTCTGGGTCAGCCGCTCGTCGATGAGCGCGTCCAGTCGCGCCAACGTCAGCGCGTTCCTGCCCTGGCGGGGAATGCGCTCGCGCAGGCTCACACGCACGTCGCCGAGCTCGCCCAGCGCCTCCTCGTAGGGTCGCAAGAATGGCTGCTGGCCCGTGATGATGAAGCCGCGCTGGCCGGTCTCGACGTCCACGAGCAGCGTCAACAGGCGCTGCAGCTCGGTCTGCGTGCGAAGTGCCTGGCTGCGTTCGGCATCGCGCTCCAGCAGCTCCGCCAGGCTCTGGGACGCGCCCACGGCCGTGCCGACAAAAGCCAGGAAGGCCGCGATCAGGAGGCTCAATGGAAGCCAGGAATAGCGCATCTCGAGCTGCAGCGAAGCCACGAACCATGGACTCGCCGCTAGCGCACTTGGCTGCGCCGAGCGATGACAACGGAGAGCCCACACCACCCAAAACATGGGCCTCCCGCCGACATCTCTTGCGCATCGGTCGGGCAACCTGTCGCTAGGCTATGGCCGGGGGCTCCAAAAAGCAAGCCGCGGTCTTGCCGCGCGCGATCGGCGCGTTAGCGCAGCCAGCCTCAGAACAGCTCGACGTCGCTGAGCTGCGTGGCTTCCAGGATCACGCCGCTGGCCACCAGGGCTGCGTAGTTGTGGACCTGGTTACGGCCATGTCCCTTGGCGTGATACACGGCCTTGTCGGCGCGCTCGAAGGCGTCTGCCGGGCCGTCGCCGGCGCGCACTTCGGTGAAGCCGATGCTGACGGTGATGCGGCCCACCTGCGGGAAGGCGTAGCGCTCGGTGTTCAGGCGCAGGCGTTCGAAGGCCTCGCCGGCGTGGATCTCTTCGTCGCAGCGCATCAGCACGACAAACTCCTCACCACCAAAGCGGTAGAGCATGTCGTGGAAGCGGAAGGAGCCGCGCATGAGGCGCGACAGCAGCAACAGCACTTCGTCGCCAATCAAGTGGCCGAAGCGGTCGTTGACGGACTTGAAGTGGTCGATGTCGATGACGCCGAGCACATAGTGCTGGGTAGCCGTCTCGTGGCGGCGGTCCTCGGCCTCGTGGCTGGCATCAGGCCGCCGCGGGATGTCGGAGAGCACCTTCAGGAAGCTCTCGTCGAAGGTCTTGCGGTTGAGCAGCCCGGTCAGCGTGTCACGCTCGGAGTAGTCGAGCAGGCCCTGGAAGTTGTGATAAATCCGCAGCACGCTGCTGACCATGCGCTGCGCCCCGGTGCCCAGGCGTCGCGTCGACAGGATCTCGATGACGCCGATGACGTCGCGATCCGTGGCGATGGGAAAGAGGTACAGCCACTGGCCACCCTGTGCCACCTGGGTCACGCTGCGGGTGCGCATGGCTTCCAGCCGCAGCGGGTGGTCGATCGCCTTCGGCAGCGTCGCGGGCTTGGCCCAGAGCGGGTCGGCCGAAGCGACGGCATCACCTGCGCGCAGGTGAGCACGGGTCAGCCAGCGCTCGTCACCGGGCTCGCCGACGCTGCGATAGATGGCCACCGATTCAGGTTCCAGGAGGTCGCGCAAGGCCATGACGAGCGTGACGTCCATGACGTCCCGGTCACGAAAACCGGTCAGCTCGGCAAGATGGTCGACAACCTGGGACACAGTCTCTCCTAGGCCGCCAGGGCCCGCTGGGTGTACTGCTGGATCAGGCCGAGCAGGTATTCCTCGTCATAGGGCTTGCCGAGGTAGTGGTCCACGCCCAACTGAGCTGCGTAGTCGCGGTGCTTCTGCGCGATGCGCGAGGTGATCATGATGACCGGCAACTTCGCCAGCCGCGAGTCGGCCCGCATGTTGCGCACCAGGTCGAAGCCGTCCATGCGAGGCATCTCGATGTCCGACAGCACGACGGAAGGCAACTCGTCGCCGGAGAGCTTCTCCATCGCATCCAGGCCGTCCTTGGCCAGCATGACGCGCAGGCCGACACGCTCCAGGAAGCGCTGCGTCACGCGGCGCACCGTCAGCGAATCGTCGACGACCAGCACCAGCGGCGCCTGAGACATCGTCTCGGCAACAGGCACGGCCTGCAGCGGCGTCGAAGACTGCGACTGGGCATAGGCCGCCGCGAGGCGGGCCTGGGCGTCGACGCCGTACCAGTCGGCGAGTGCCACGACGTTGTAGATCAGCGCCACCTCGCCCGAGGCCAACAGGCTGATGCCCGCCAGGCCCGGCACGCGGTTGAGCTGGGCGCCCAGGTTCTTGACGACGACTTCCTGATTGCCGATCACTTCGTCGACGTGCAGGGCCAGGGCGCCCTGGGCGCTGCGCACGAGCACGACGTGGGTGTGGCGACCATGGGGGTGGCCGCGGCCGGCGTGGCCGAGCAAGCCGCCCAGCCAGTAGAAGGGCAGCTCGGCGCCGCCATGCTGCAGCTTGCCGGTGGCGTAGGCCGCCTCGACTGCATCGACCGGCACGCGCTGCACCGACTGCATCAGCGCCGCGGGCACGGCGATGATCTGATCGGAGCTCTTCAGCAGCACGACCTGCGTCAGCGCGGTGGTGAGCGGCAGGCGCAGCAGGAAGCTGGTGCCCTGGCCGGCGGCCGATGTGGTTTCGATGGTGCCGCCCAGCGTGCCGACCTCGGCGCGCACGACGTCCATACCGATGCCACGGCCGCTCAGCTCGGTGATCTGGCTGGCCGTCGAGAAGCCCGGCGCGAAGATCAGGCGCTTGAGCTGGGCCTCGTCGGGCTCGGCGTCGGCCGAGATCAGGCCGAGCTGCAGCCCGCGCTCGCGGATGCGTTCGAGATTGAGGCCGGCGCCGTTGTCGGCGAAGTTCAGCAGCACTTCATTGCCATGCTGGCTGACCTCGATGCGCAGGGTGCCCATCGGGTCCTTGCCAGCTGCGGTGCGCGCCTCGGGCGTCTCGATGCCGTGTGCCACGCTGTTGCGCAGCAAGTGCTCGAAGGCGCCGGCGGTACGTTCCAGCACCGAGCGGTCCAGCTCGGTCTGGCCACCGCTGATTTCCAGCTTGACCTGCTTGGCGCTGTCGCGCGCGGCCTGGCGCACGACGCGGTGCATGCGCTCGCCTATGGAGTCGAACTCGACGAGGCGGGTGCGCAGCAGGTCATCCTGCAGTTCACGCGTCAGCCGCGACTGCGCAGCCAATTCGTCTTCGCCGGTCTGGACGTTGCGGCCCAGGGTGCGCTGCAAGGTGGCCACGTCACCGACCGACTCGGTCAGCATGCGGGTCAGTTCCTGGAAGCGGGTATAGCGGTCGAACTCCAGCGGGTCGAACTCGCGGCCGCCCTGCTGTGCTGCCTCTTGCTGGGCGTGCATCTGGGCCTCGGCCTGCAGGTCCAGTTCGCGCAGCTGGGTACGCAGACGCTCCAGGTTGTCGTCCAGGTCGAGCAGCGCGCCCTTCATCTGGACCAGCTCAGACTCCATCCGCGCACGACGGATGCTGACCTCACCGGCCTGCGTGGCCATGCGCTCCAGCAGGCTGCCGCGCACGCGCACCAGCGCCTGCCCGATCGCCAGGTTGTCGCTGCCTGCGGCAACCTCGGCGGTGTCGGTGAAACGACCCCAGTCGATCTCGCGGGCGGGTTCGGCGGGCTTGTCCGCGGCCACAACCGCCGCAGCGGGCTGGGCCGGTGCCTCGACGACCGGCTCTGGCGCGGGTGCCTCGGCCGGCGGCTTGACCGCGGGGGCGGCCTCCGGTGCGGGCGGCGGCGGCGCAACCAGGGTCGGCGCGGCAGGTGCCGGCGCCATCAGGCTGCGGCCAAGTTTCTCGAAGGCAAGCTCCAGCGCATCGCCCTCGTGCTGCAGCGTCTGGACCTGGCCGAAATCGGCACTGCCGGCGCGCAGCAGCGCCTCGATGGCGGACTCCAGGTGGTGAGCCTGCTCGCCCAGGCGCATCGCGCCGGCCAAGCGGGCACCGCCCTTGAAGGTGTGCAGGGCGCGCATGCAGGCGTCGGAACGGCCCAGCTCGGCCGGATGGGCCAGCCAGTCGCGCAGGGCGCCGTGCAGTTGCTGCAGCAGGTCGCGGCCTTCCTCTTCGAAGATCGGATAGAGGTCGGGCTCGATGTTGTCGGGCAGGCCTGGCTCGGGTTCGGGCTCCAGTTCGGCGGCGAGCGTGACGACAGGCTCGGGCTCCGGCTCGGGAGCAGCCACCGGCTCGGCAACTTCCGTCACCGTGGCGTCGATGAAGGCCTCGGGCAGCGCGCCGGCCTCGGTGGCCGGCACATCCAGGTCGCCAACCGCCGTGTCGTGCAGAGACAGCACCGGGGCCTCGTCCAGCGACGCAGCAGCGGTGAAAGACTCTTCCTGCGGCTCGTAGGCATGCAGGCGCTCGATGACGTCGGCGTCATTGGGCTTGAGGAAGCCGGCGGCGAACTGGTGCAGCAAGCGGCGGATGTCGTCAGCGGCGCGCACGAAGAGCTCGGCATCGGCTTCTTCGTATCGCACGGCGCGATGGGCGCGGCCCAGGGCGTGTTCCAGCTCGCGCGCCAGTGCGGACAGATCCTCATAGCCGACCGTCGCGGCATTGCCGGCCAGCGCGTGGGCCTGCACCTCGCAGCTCTGCGGCACGGGCTGGCTCAGCTCGGCCGCCCATTCGGCCAAGCCGACGGAGAGCTTGCGCGACAGCTCATCGGCCTCGTTCAGGAAAATGTTGAAGAGGGCGATGCTGATGCGCAGCGAGCCGATGACCTTGAAGCCTTCGTCGGGGTCGACGGACTCAAGCTCGGGCTCCGGTTCGATCGCAGCAGCCTCGTTGTCGACGACTAGCCTGGGCAGCGCCAGCGTGACTTCCTCGGGTTTGGCCGGCGGTTCGGCCAGGGGCTCGACCGGCAGGTCAATCTCGGTGACCTCGGGTTCGTCCAGGTCCAGGATGACGCCGAAGTTGGCCAGCGTCGGTTCTTCCTGCGGTGCCTCGGGCAGCGGCAGGGGCTCGGTCGGCGCGTGGGCAGCGTCGAAATCAATGGTGGGCTCGTCCAGCAGGGTCGGGTCGAGATCCAGCGTCACCTCGGGAACCGGCAGGCTGGCCTCGGCGACAGGCGCGTCCAGTTCGAGCACGAAGTCGGGCACCAACGGCGGGCGCTCCTCCAACTCGACCGGCATCGCGGCAACCACCGGCTCGGGCTCCGGCTGGGCCAAGGCTTCGGGCCCGCGTTCGATGACCTCGGGCAGGGCCACGTCGTCCAGCGGCAGGTCGATGCCATCGGCCGCGGAAGCTTCCGCCGGCCAGTCCAGCGGCAACGGCTGGCCGTGCAGTCGCAGCGAGTCGGCGCTGCGGCGCACCGGGTCGGGCAGGCTGTGGCCCGGCTCGGTACCGGCAATCTGGTTGCGCCAGTGGGCGAAATAGTCCAAGGCCTCGGCCGTGAAGCCGAGCAGGGCTGCGTCGGCCTGCGGCGTGGCATCGGCCAGGCGCGCGTTGTAGAGCTGCTCGCAGGCCCAGGCGCCTTCGCCGAAGGGGTCCAGACCGACCATGCGGGCGCTGCCCTTGAGCGTGTGGAAGGCGCGGCGCACGATGGTGAGCTGGCCGTGGTCGGTTGGCTGCTCGCGCAACTCGGCCAGCGCAGCACGCGCGTTGCCGATGACCTCGTCGGCCTCTTCCAGGAAGATCTCGCGCATCTCCGGGTCGTCGGCGACGCTGGGCGCGGAGGCGGGCGCGGGCGGCGGCGATGCGACGGCTGCTGCCGGCGCGAGCGCGGGTTGGGACAGGTCGACGTCGGGCAGGCTGAGGTCGGGCAGATCCAGGCTACCGAAGTCGACATGCAGCGGCTGCGTGGCCTCGTGGGAGTACGTCTCCTCGCGCGGCTCGTCACCCAGGTCGACATGGAAGCCACTGGCCTCGAAGTCCGGCAACTCGACGGCGCCTTCGCGGCGGCCCATGACGGCATCCAGGCGGCCGCTGGCCTCGTCGAACTGGAACATGCGCTTGGCCAGCTGCGGCTGCACGCTGAGCATGTCGATCAGGAAACCAAGGGCGCCGAGGTTGTTGGCGAGGCGCTCGAAGACATCGCGCGCGCCGGGGCGGTTGAAGTCGATCTCCGTGTTGGCCAGGCCATCGACCTCGTCACGCATGCGGACGGTGGCCTGGGCCGCTTGATCCAGGCCCAGCACGCTGAGCACGCCGCGCATGGCCTGCAACTGGCCGGGCACGGGGATCAGCAGCGCACGCTGGGACGGGTCGCGGAAGTATTCGTCGCACTGGCGTTCGACTTCGGACAGGCTGGCGCGCAGCTCGTGCACGACGCTGCCCAGGGTCTGGCGGTCGGAAACCCGGCGGTACAGGTCCTCCATCCAGGCTTCCAGCGGCTCTGCGGGCTGGCCATGGGCAACGGCCTCGACGCGGCGCGCAAGGCGGCGCACGCGGTCGGCTTGTTCAGGCTGGTCGAAGGCGGCGTCTTCCAACGCGGCTTCGACGTAGAGCAGGCTGGTGGCGACTTCCATCGCCAGCGCCGGCGGCGGCGTGCTGCGCGAGCGCAGGGTCGCGACAACAGCGCGCTGCAGCGTCTGGGCGAGCACCTCGCCGCTGGGGAAGAGGCGGGTGAGCGATTCGGCAAGGGCGGCGAACTGCTCATCCAGGCTCGCGAGGCGATGCTGGTCGCCCTCGGCGGCGCTGGACCAGCTTTCCTTGGCCGCGAGCACGCGGCGCTTGGCTTGGGCAACCCAGGCCGGATCGATGCGGCCGAGGCCGGCGTCTTCGTAGTCGCCGGCTTGATCGTCGGTCAGGCGGTAGGCCTCGTGCACGGACGTCAGGCGCGGACCGGCACCCCGGGTGATGCGGCACTGGGCGCAGAAGAACAGCAGGTCCTGCGCGAGGCGCTCGGAGGCCTCGCCATGGCCGATGGCCTTGAGTTCATGCAGCAGCTTGGAGGACAGGCGCTTGGTGTAGCCATCGCTGCCCAGCAGCTTGAGCGCCTGACCCTCGAATACGGCGGCGGCCAGCTGCCACACCGTGCGCTCCTGGCCCGCCGGCAATGCGGCGGCCAGGCCGGCGCACAGGCCAGACAGATTGGCTGCGTGCGCGGAGCTGGGCTCGCGCATCTGGCGCAGCAGCGCGGCCTCGAAGGGTGCGCGCACGGCTTCGGGAGAACGCGGCGAAACGCCAGCTTCGGGCGGGATGCTGCGCCAGGCCCAATCGACCTGCCAGAGGTCGGCCGGGTGGATGCGCTCCGCGCTGTTCAGTTGCTGCAGGGCGCGGTAGCTCGGATACAGGGCCAGCGACGACGTCTTGTTGCCTGCCAGCAGGCGGGCAACATAGGCCAGCAGCGCAAAGTCGGCGCGCTCGATGATGTCGACGGTGTTGGTGTCGACTTCCAGCGGGCGCTCGGCCAGGCGCGCAACGGCGGCCTCGGCTGCGCGCAACACGCTGGCGCCCGCAGGCAGGCCGACGAGCGACAGCACGCCGCTGACCTGGTGCAGCTGGGCGGCTGCCTGCTGCAGCGGCAGGCTGGGCTGGGCGTCGCCACCGAAGGCGGCGAGCCGGTTGTCGCCACCCTCGCGAACGAGGCGGCGCAGGGTCTTGTGCACCGACTCCAGGGAGCGGCGCAATTCCTCCTGCACCCAGGCCAATGGGCTGAGGTCGGCCGGGAGTTCGGAGTCTCGCAGGGAGCTGTCCATGCGTGGGCTTTCTCGCTCGGTGCGGTATGCGGGGCCGGTCAGGCGACCTTGAATCGGGACACGGAGGTACGCAGCGCCTCGGCGGACCGGGACAGCTCATGCACCATCTGGGCCGTGGAGCGCGTGCCCTCGGAGGTCTGCTCAGTCACCGCGAAGATGTGCTGGATGTTCGAGGCCACCTCGTTGGCATTCACCGCTTCCTGCTGGGCTTGCGTCGAGATCTGTCCGATCAGGCCGTCCAGTTGGCGGGACACGCTGTCGATGTCTTCCAGCGCCTTGCCGGCCGCGTCAGACAGTTGCGTACCTTCCACCACACCGCGCGTCGAGCGCTCCATGGCGGCCACGGCATCGTGGGTGTCGGTCTGAATGGTCTTCACCAGTGCGGCGATTCGCCGCGTCGCGTCGCCGGAGCGTTCCGCGAGGCGCTGCACTTCTTCCGCAACCACCGAGAAGCCGCGACCGGCTTCACCGGCGGACGCCGCCTGAATGGCCGCGTTCAAGGCCAGCACGTTCGTCTGTTCCGTAATATCCGAGATCAGCTCCGTGATCTCGCCAATTTCCTGAGACGACTCGCCCAGGCGCTTGATGCGCTTGGAGGTTTCCTGGATGGAGTCGCGGATGGTGTTCATACCGGCGATGTTGTTCTGCATCGCAGACAAACCTTGCTCGGCGGCCTGACGGCTCTGGCGCGCCACGCCGGCTGTCGTCTGCGCCTGCGCGGACACCTCGGTAATCCGGCTCGCCATGCCCAGCACGGCCTCGCCGGTGGCGCGGATCTCGTGCAGCTGTTCCTTCGATGCGGCCAGCAGGTCGGTGGACGTCTGGTCCACCGCGCCGGTCGTGTCCGTCACGCGGGCAGCCGTCGCCTGCACCTGGCCGACGAGGTTGCGCAGCTCCTCCACCGTGTAGTTCACGGAGTCGGCGATGGCGCCGGTGATGTCTTCCGTCACCGTGGCCTGCTGTGTCAGATCGCCTTCAGCGACGCTGGCCAGTTCGTTCATCAACCGCAGAATGGCGGCCTGGTTGGCGTCGTTGACGCGTTTGGCTTCCTGCTCCTGCGCTTCGGCTTCGCGACGTTGCGATTCAGCGAGGGCAGCGCGCTCGGACTGGTCGGACACGAAGAGTCGCAGGAAACCGACGGCACCCGCGACCAGCGCGATCAGCGACAGGCTCAGGAACGAGATCAAACCCCAGCCGGCGCCGCCAGACTTCTCCAGCTCGGCCGAAGCCTGCTCGAGGCCTTTGCGCAGCGGTTCGGAGTCGTTCAGGATGGCGGTCTGCGCTTCACGCGCAGACACCAGGCCCTGCAGGTTGCCCAGAATCGCGGAGGCCTGCGTGCGGGTCTGCTCGTACTGCTTGAGCAGGGTCTGCAGGCGTTCCTTCAGTTGCGGATCGCGCGCAGCATTCAGGCGCAGCTCGGGGCTGCCGCTGATCAAGGCCTCGGTGATGAGCTTGAAGGAGTTCAGGTCCTTGCCCAGCAGGAACACGGCCTCGGGGCTCACGCCTTCCTGCGTCAGGAATTCGTTGGCGCTCTTGCCGATACGCTGCGTCAGCATGACGAGCTGACCGACCGCAGAGACTTCACCGGCCGAGGAGCCGATCTGCAGGGCTTGAGACGATACGGCCTCGGCACTTTCCAGCAGGTCGCTGGACTGGCGGTTGATGGCGCGCAGCGCCTGGCCGACCTGGGTCAGGATCTTTTCCTGCGACTGCACGACCTTGCCGTTCTTCTCGGCGCGCTCGACCAGGGGCTTGAGTCCATCCAGCGTCGGCTGCACGGCGGCCGGCGCGACGGCAAGATCGCCTTCGCCCGTGCGCAGGTTGTTGACAACGCCGCTCAGCGTGCTGACGGACTCCCGCAGTTCCGCGAAGGCGGTGGGGTTGCCGACCAGGGCCGCGGACACGGACTTGGCCATACGCTGCGAGTGCATCAAGGCCTGGCCCGAGGCACGCACCTGGGCCGCGCTGCGGTTGGAGCTGTTCAGCACCAAGAACACCGAAACCGCCGTACCCAGAATGCCCAAGGCCACGAGGCCGGTCAGCACACGCTGGCGGTGACGACCGAAGAGGTCGCCAAGCTTCTCGGCGCCGGTAGCCGCCGGAGGCGGCAGCATCGTGGGGTCAGCGGCCTGCGTCGTCGGCGCGAAGTTCATCGTGCTGCTGGCCTGGAACTCACTGTTCGGGCCAGGCTCGGTCGGCACAGCCTGCGAAATGATGGACTGAACCTCGGTGCGCGGATAAACCTCCGCGCGCGACGGGATCTCGACGCCGGCGAGGGTGGACTCGGCGTTGCGGGTGGCGTCGAAGCCAACACCACTGCGCGAATCGATGGTCGTGTCGACACCTTCCGGCGGTGCCAGCGGCAGCTCATCGGCTTCGGACTTTCCCCTGATTTTGTCCAGCAGGCTCATCTCACCCTCGTCCTTCAGTGTTTGTGATGTCCGCACTCGCGCGCGGCTTGGAGCTTGAAACGGATGCGAGCATCACGCGACGATGTGCAGGAAGTTCTCCTGCCGCGCCAGTGCCTCGAGATTGATCACTTGCCAGTTGCGACCGGCTTCGTCGCGGCGCAGCGCGCCAGCAAAACGGGGCAGCGGCCCGGCGGGCTGCTGCGGTGCGAGCGGCAGTTGCTCGTCGCTGCGCAGGCCTGCCAGCTTGTCCACGAGCAGCGCGCAGTTCAGATTCAGGTCGCTGCCCAGCGACACCAGCCGGCTTTGCGGCGCCACGCCGCGGTTCAGCGACGGCTCGCGCAGGCCGAGGTAGACGGCAAGGTCGACCACCGTGAACAGGCCACCCCGCAGATTGGCCACGCCGGCCAGCCAGGGCTTCGCATACGGCACAGGCTTGATCGGCACGGGCGCGAAGATTTCGCTGGCCTGCTTTAGCGAGAACAGCAGGCCGACGCCCGCGCACTCCACGGCCAGCCAGTTCGCAATCAGCGTCTGCTCGCGCGCAGCCTGCATGCGCTCAGCGAGGCGCTGCTGGAGTTCGCGAAGGGCGGTCTTGTTGGCCATGCCTGATCAGCCCAGGGCCTTGATCTTGGCCATCAGCTCTTCGGCCTTGACGGGCTTGACGACGTAGTCACTGGCGCCCTGGCGCATGCCCCAGACCTTGTCGGTCTCCTGGCCCTTGCTGGTGCACATGATGACGGGCACGCCGGCATAGCGTTCGTCGCGCGTGATGGCGCGGGTCAGCTGGAAGCCGTTCTGGCCGGGCATGACGACGTCCATCAGGATCAGGTCGGGCTTTTCCTCGGCCAGGCGCTTCATCGCCTCGTCGGCGTTCTCGGCCGTGCGGACGGTGAAGCCGCGCTTGACCAGCATTTCAGACAGCGCGTGCAGCTCGGTCTTGGAATCGTCAACCAGCAGGATGTTGTGAATGCTCATGGCAGTTGTCTCTCTAGGTGCGTGCTTCCTGGCGCGCGTGCCGCAGCACGGCCTGGAGCAGTTCGTCCTTGGTGAAAGGCTTGGTCAGGTAGTCCTGCGAGCCCACCATGCGCCCGCGGGCCTTGTCGAAAAGGCCATCTTTTGACGACAGCATGATCACCGGCACTCCCGAGAATTGCGGGTTCCGCTTGATGATGGCGCAGGTCTGATAGCCGTCCAGGCGGGGCATCAGGATGTCACAGAACACGAGATCAGGTTGAAAGTCGCCCAGCTTGGCCAACGCGTCGAAGCCATCCTCGGCCAGGGCCACCACGTGGCCGCCCTGTTTCAGGAAGATCTCCGCACTGCGGCGAATGGTGTTGCTGTCGTCGATGACCAGGATGCGGGTAGGTCCTGCACTGGAAACTTGCTCGTTCAAACGTCGTCTCCTCGGAACATCAGCCCGGGACCGGGCCTTTTCGGCCGCCGGTGAGGCCGAGTCAGATACGCACCATCTCAAAATCCTCTTTGCGTGCGCCGCAATCGGGGCAGGTCCAGTTCATGTCGACATCGGCCCACGCGGTGCCCGGCGCGATGCCGTGCTCGGGATCGCCCGTTGCTTCGTCATAGATCCATCCACAGATCAGGCACATCCAGGTACTGGGTTCGCTCACGGTGCTTAGAGTTTGCTCACTACAATCGACTCATTCTAGCCAGGGCCTGAGAGCGCAATGCTGAGGGCAAACGCCTGTGCCGAGGGCCTCGGAAGCGCCCTTTTAGCGGCAGACTCCACGCTTTGCGGCAGCTCTTTGACCGCGCCCGCCATGACCTCCCCATGAGCCCAACCTCCCCTTCCGCCGACCCCGAGGTCGATGCCCCTCAAACCGAACAGGAAAGCCCACCGCCCGCGTGTGTGCTGAGTTTCAACGCCAGCGACGCCTCCGGCGCAGGCGGCCTGGCCGGTGACGTGGCCACGATTGCGGCCATGGGCGCGCACTGCCTGCCCGTCGTCACGGCCGTGGTGCTGCGCGACACGGCCGAGATCTTCGAGCATGAAAACCTCGACGCCGACACCGTGGCCGAGCAGGCCCGCCACATTCTTGAGGACGTGCCCATCACGGCCTGGAAGGTCGGTTTCCTGGGCAATGCCGAGGCCGTCAGCGCCGTCGCCGAGGTGTTGAGCGACTACCCCGACGTACCTCTGGTTACTTATCTGCCCTCGGTCGCCTGGATCGACGAGGACGAGCAGCAGCAATACCTGGACGCACTGCGCGAGCTGGTGCTGCCGCAGACGGCCGTGCTGGTGGGCAACCACAAGACGATGACGGACTTCCTGCTGCCCGACTGGGACAACGAGCGCGCACCGTCGGCCCGCGAACTGGCCGTCGCCGCCGCTCAGGCGGGCGCCCAGCATGTGCTGGTGACCGGCATGCAACTGCCCAACCAGTTCGTGGACAACGTGCTGGCCAACGCCCAGGGGCCCATCACCGGCGAGAAGTTCGAGCGCTTCGAGACCGCCTTCGTCGGCGCGGGCGACACGCTGTCGGCGGCGCTGGCGGCCCTGCTGTCGGTCGGCGCCGAACTGCACTCGGCCGTCAGCGAAGCCCTGTCCTTCCTGGACCAATCGCTGGACGCGGGCTTTCGCCCCGGCATGGGCAACGTCATCCCGGACCGCTTCTTCTGGGCCCTGCCCGCAGCGGACGAGGAAGGCGGCGAGCCGCCCGACTTCGAGCCCGACCCCGAACCCGAGCAGCCGCCTAAATCGCCGCGGCGCATGCACTGACTCCCTGATTTCGTTCTCATGGCCAGCAATTCAGAGCTCTTCGAGCGCGCCTCGCGCGTCATCCCCGGTGGCGTGAACTCGCCCGTGCGCGCCTTCCGCGCCGTCGGCGGCACCCCGCGCTTCATCGCTCGTGGCGAAGGCGCCCATATCTATGACGCCGAAGGCAAGCGTTATGTCGACTACATCGGTTCCTGGGGGCCGATGATCCTCGGCCACGGCCACCCGGCCGTGCTGGAGGCCGTGACCAAGGCCGCGGCCGAAGGCTTCTCCTTCGGCGCGCCGACGGAACGCGAGATCGAGTTGGCCGAGGAAATCCTGAAGCTCGTGCCCAGCATGGACCAGGTGCGCCTGGTCAGCTCGGGCACCGAAGCGACGATGAGCGCCATCCGCCTGGCGCGCGGCGCCACCGGCCGGGCCAAGTTCATCAAGTTCGAGGGCTGCTATCACGGCCACACCGACGCCTTGCTCGTGAAGGCCGGTTCGGGCCTGGCCACCTTTGGCCACCCGACCAGCGCCGGCGTCACGCCTGGCGCGGCAGCCGACACGGTCGTCCTGGAATACAACAACGTCGAGCAGCTCGAAGCAGCCTTTGCGCAGTACGGCCACGAGTTGGCCTGCGTCATCGTCGAGCCGATTGCCGGCAACATGAACTTCGTGCGCGCGTCCCTGCCCTTCATGAGCGCGATGCGCCGCCTGTGCACGCAGCACGGCGCGCTGCTGGTGCTGGACGAGGTGATGACAGGGTTCCGAGTCGGCCTGGGCAGCGCGCAGGCGCACTACGCCGGCCTCATCCCCGGCTTCGCGCCAGACATCTCGGTGTTCGGCAAGGTCATCGGTGGCGGCATGCCGCTGGCCGCCTTTGGCGCCAAGCGCCAAGTCATGCAGCACCTGGCGCCTCTCGGTGGGGTCTACCAGGCGGGCACGCTGTCCGGCAACCCGGTCGCCACGGCCTGCGGCCTGGCAACGCTGCGCGAGATCCAGAAGCCGGGCTTCTTCGACGCTCTTTCAGCCAAGACCCGCCAGCTCGTCGACGGCCTCAAGTCGGTGGCAGCCGACAACGGCGTGCCCTTCAGCGCCGACAGCGAAGGTGGCATGTTCGGCTTCTTCCTGATGCCGGAGCTGCCGCAGAACTACACCACCGTCATGACGACGGACAAGGAGCGCTTCAACCGCTTCTTCCACGCGATGCTGGATGCCGGCATCTATCTTGCTCCGGCCTTGTACGAAGCGGGCTTCGTGTCGGCGGCCCACAGCCAGGCCGATATCGACGCCACGCTCGCGGCCGCGCGCACCGCCCTGCGCTGATCTCTCGCGCCTCTCGGGGCGCCACCGACATGCATCTCCACATCCTCGGCATCTGCGGCACCTTCATGGGCGGCCTCGCGGCGCTGGCGCGCGAAGCCGGCCACAAGGTCACCGGCTGCGACGCCAACGTCTACCCGCCGATGAGCACCCAGCTGGAAGCGCTGGGCATCGAGCTCATCACCGGCTTCGGTGCCGAGCAGCTGGAGCTCAAGCCCGACGTCTTCGTCATCGGCAACGTCGTCACGCGCGGTGAGCGCTTCCCGCTGATGGAAGCCATCCTCGACGCCGGCCTGCCCTACACGTCCGGCCCGCAATGGCTGGCCGAGCACGTGCTGCAGGGCCGGCACACGCTGGCCGTGGCCGGCACGCATGGCAAGACGTCG
This sequence comes from Roseateles sp. GW821-FHT02E12, assembly GCF_059421665.1. Taxonomy (NCBI): domain Bacteria; kingdom Pseudomonadati; phylum Pseudomonadota; class Betaproteobacteria; order Burkholderiales; family Sphaerotilaceae; genus Roseateles; species Roseateles sp. GW821-FHT02E12. The sequence continues at coordinate 184,291 of NZ_JBWKVK010000002.1, read as the reverse complement.
ACGACCTCCATGCTGGCGTGGATCCTGGAGCATGCCGGCTTGAAGCCGGGCTTCCTGGTTGGCGGCGTGCCGCAGAACTTCGGCGTGTCCGCGCGCCTGGGCGAAGGCAAGACCTTCGTCATCGAGGCGGACGAATACGACACCGCCTTCTTCGACAAGCGCAGCAAGTTCGTGCACTACCGGCCGCGCACGGCCATCCTGAACAACCTCGAGCACGACCACGCCGACATCTTCCCGGACCTGACCGCCATCGAGACGCAGTTCCACCACCTCGTGCGCACCGTGCCGGCCAGCGGCCGCCTCGTCGTCAACGCCCGCGAGGAGGCGCTGCAGCGCGTCATCGCCCGCGGCTGCTGGAGCGAGGTGCTGCGCTTCGGCGCCAAGAAGGAAGAGGCCGGTATGTTGCGCGCCCGCGGCGAGCCCCAGGCCTTCGACGTGCTGCGCGGCAGCCTGAAAGTCGCGCGCGTCGAATGGGGGCTGATCGGCGAACACAACCAGCTGAACGCGCTGGCTGCGATTGCTGCGGCCGAGCATGTCGGTGTGTCGCCCGAGCAGTCGGCCGCGGCGCTGAGCGAGTTCCAGAACGTGCGCCGGCGCATGGAGCTGCGTGGCGAAGTGCGGGGCATCAAGGTCTACGACGACTTCGCGCATCACCCGACGGCCATCCGCACGACCGTCAACGGCCTGCGCCGCCGCATCGCGCCGGCCGAACGCGTCCTCGCCATCTTCGAGCCGCGCTCCAACACGATGAAGCTGGGCACGATGAAGGCGCAGTTGCCGTGGGCTTTGGAAGAAGCCGATCTGGCGTTCTGCAATCAGCAGGGGTTGAGCTGGGACGCGAAGGAGGCGTTAGCGCCGATGGGTCAGCAGGCTTTTGTCGGCGCGGATGTCGATGCGCTTGTTGCCGCAGTCGTCAAGGCGGCCAAGCCTGGGGACCATCTGCTATGCATGAGCAATGGCGGATTTGGCGGCATTCACGAGAAGCTGTTGGCTGCTTTAGCCAAGTAGCCGCTTCATCGTGAGGCCCAGCCGGGAGTCCCGCCCGGCAATGCAACGAGCAGACAAGTACGTCGCAAAACCAAACCGGGCCTACTCACTTCCCGTACAGCACCATCTGCGTACACCGAAACAAGGCCATCGTCTTCCCGGTGTCCTTGTTCGTCACCACGGCATCCCAGATCTGAGTCGTCTTCCCCAGGTGAACCGGCCGAGCCACGCAGGCAATCGTGCCCTCGCGCGCCGTACCCAGGTGGTTGGACTTCAGCTCGATGGTCGTGAAGCCCACCGCGCCCGGCGGCAGGTTGGCGATGCAGCCGTAGCCGGCGCAGCTGTCCGCCAGCGTCACGATGCTGCCGGCATGCAGGTAGCCGTTGGGCGCCATCAGCTCCTCACGCACCACCAGCTCAGCCTTGATCTCGGCGGGGTCGGCCTGGGTGAAGACGATGCCCAGGTAACCGGGCAGGTTCTTGGCGCCGAATTGATTGAGTTTGTCGGGTGTGGACATGGGCGAATCCTCGAAGTGGCGGCCATGCTAAGACAAGAAAAAAGGCCGGCATGAAGCCGGCCTTTTGACGAAGCGAGAAGCCGATCAGCTGCGCACCAGCGTCGCCTTCAGCATGCTGTTCAGCATGTCCAGCGTCTCGGCCAGATGGGCCCGCGTCTCGACCGACAGGCCCGGCTTGGCAGAGGCCACACGCAGGTCGTTGGCGAGCAGCGTCGCGTGGTAGCGGGCCATCGAGAAGGCGTCGGCGTAGACCGTCGCGCCATTCGTCGCACGGTTCAGCTGGGCTTGCAGGCGGCGCAGGTATTCGCGCTGCAGGCTGCGGCGCATGCGGTCGATCTCGGCGCCGGTCTTGAGCTCGCTGAAGATCGCGCCTTGCAGCGTGCCGTACACCTCGCTGAGCGACACCGCGCTCTTGCGCTGGGCTTCGGGCAGATAGCCGCTCTGCTCGATGAGGCGACGCGCCGTGTTGGGCGACATCAGGCGGTCCAGCACACGGCCCTGCAGCGTGCTGACGCTGTCGGGGATGGACAGCGGCAGGCCACGGTCCCACTCGTTGTAGTCCACCGTCTGCGTGACGAGGAACTCGGGCTTGAACTTGAACGAGTCGCTGGACAGCAGGCCGGCGGCGATGAAGCGCAGGGCCTCACGCTGCTGCGCGTTGTCGACCGGCTTGAAGGCCGGGGCCGTCGTGACGCCCGGCACCACGCGCTCGGCCTGCAGGCCGCCCACGTACTTGCCGACGTTGTTGGCCGTCATGCCGAGCTGGCGGAAGGATTCGGCCACCGAGCGGCGGTTGCGCAGCGGGTCGTCGCCCACGGCGGCCTGGCGAGACTGCACGCGCTCCCACAGTTCCTGGCTGAGCTTGAGGCGCTTCTTGGCGTAGGCCAGCGGGTCGTCGCCCAGGTCGCGCTGGTTGGTGCGCGGGTCGAAGCCGTCGTAGGGGCCGCCAACGCCCTGGTCGAAGTCGTCGCCGTAGGCCAGCTGGGCCTCGGTCGAGCGCGCGGCGATCTTGGCCAGTTCGGCAACCTCCTGCTCCACCGCGATGGGCTTGTAGGCGTACTCGATGGCCCAGTAGTCGTAGGCGCCCAGCGTCGTGTTCGTCAGGCTGGCCTTGGCCTCGCCCTTGAGCGGCAAGTTGTAGGCGTTGTAGTCCATCACCGAGTTGGAAATGCCATGGGCCTCGGTGTAGGCCTTGTCCTTGAGCTGGGCCTGGGTGACGGTCGTGGACGAGCGGAAGTTGTGCTTGAGGCCCAGCGTGTGGCCAACCTCATGCATGACGACGTCTTTGATGACGGCCTGGGCCAGCGCCTCGGCCTCGGGGCCGTCCATGTCCATGCCGTCGCGCAGGGCCAGCAGGTCCAGCGCGAAGCCGAACTCGTTGGCCTGGTCGGCCATGTAGCTGCACTGCTGCTCGGACAGGCGCAGGCTGCGTTCGCCCATCCAGTTGCTGGCGGCGTGGTCGTGGCCGTGGAAGCCCAGCACGTCGTCCGACGCCAGGCGGCGCGAGCCGCGGCCGAACACGTCGCTCATGCCGATGTCGGCATCGAGGATTTCGCCGGTGCGCGGGTCACGGTTGCTCGGGCCGATGGCGAAGCCCACGTCCGAGCCGGTGAACCAGCGGATGGACGCGTGCGTCGAGTCCATGTTGTCCCAGTCGGCGTCGTCGGGCTGCTGTTTGGCCTGCACGGCGTCCTTGAAGCCGATCTTCTCGAAGGCCTTGTTCCACTCCACGATGCCGGCCTTGACCGCTTCGCGGTACTTGGCGGGGATGTTCTTGTCCATCCAGTAGACGATGGGCTGCACCGGCTCCGACAGCGCCGCGCTCGGGTCCTTCTTTTCCAGGCGCCAGCGGGCAATCATGTGCACGCGCGGGTTGGCCTTGAGGTCGTCGCCAAGGTTGCTGTAGCTCTCCATGAAGTGACCCAGGCGCGGGTCGGCATGGCGCACGGCCGCCGGCGCTTCAGGCAGCGCGCGGAAGCTGTAGACGAAGCTGAAGAACATCGAGCGCGGGTCCGGCGTGGCCTGGGGCGGCGTGGGCACCGGCACAGGCACGGGCACCAGCGGCGGCGCCGGGATGCGCGGCGTGGCGAAGTGCACGCGCGACGTCAGCGTCGAGATCTGCGCGTCGGAACGGGTCGCTTCGATGAAGGAGTTGGCGCGGTCGGGCGCGAACGGCAGACGGTAGGCCATCTCCAGACGGGTGGAATAGCCAGGGATGTCGCCCAGCAGCAGGCCGCTTGCCTCCACCAGCACGGACTTGCGGTCCGGGTGATCGGCACTGGCCACCGGCACGCCCGCGATCAGGCTGGGCGAAAAGGCCTGCTCGAGGGCGAGCTTGCTGGAGGCGTTGTCGGAGCGGTACTTGGTGTTCAGCGCGATCAGCTGCACCTGGTTGCCGATGCGGCGCCATTCGGCCAGTTCGTCACCCAGCATCTGGCTGGCGTACAGGCCGCGCTCGCCGATGGAGTTGGCGACGTTGACGCTGAACAGGAAGGGCTTGTTGAAGGCTTCCTTGGGGATTTCGATCCAGACCTTCTCGTCCTTGCGCCAGATCGGGAACAGGCCCGGCTGCTCCTTGGCACCCTTGATGATGTCGGCAAAGGGCTTGGGTGCCGTCGGGTCGGCGGGCGGGCGGGCGGCCGCGGGGCCAGAGGCGGCGCCGGCCGGCGCGGCGGGGGGAGTCTGGGCCTGAGCGGCAGCGGCCAGCGCGAGCAGAGCGGCGGTGGCCAGTGCGTTGCGGGACATCGGAATCATGAGGTGTGTCCGGAGGAAACAATGGAAAGGCGGCCACTGTGGCGGGCAGCGACACTCGAGTCAATCCGAGCCCTCCCCCGTCGTAGGGCTGCAAAATTTCACGCAAAACTTCCGACATGGCGCTCACGCATCTGCTCTATCTGCATGGTTTTCGATCCTCGCCGGCCTCGGCCAAGGCCCGCCGCATGGCCGCCTGGGCGGCCGGGCAACCCGGCCTCGTCTTCGCCTGCCCGCAGCTGCCACCCTCCCCGCTCGAAGCCATGGCCCTGGTGCACAGCCTCGTGGCTGGCTGGCCGGCTGAAGGCGCCGCTGTCATCGGCAGCTCGCTGGGCGGCTTCTATGCCACCTCACTGGCCGAGCAGCGTGCCCACCGCGGCTGGCGCGTCGCCGTGCTGAACCCGGCCGTGGACCCGGCGCGCGACCTGTCCCACCACATCGGCACGCTGACCGCCTGGCACGACCCCGACCTGAAGTTCGACTTCACGGCCCAGCACGTGGCCGAGCTCGCCGCGCTGACGCCGCCGGCACGGCTGACGAAGCCGCTGCGCTATTACGCGCTGATCGCCAAGGGCGACGAGCTGCTGGATTGGCGCGAAATGCTGGCCCGCTACGCCGGCTGCGACGGCGAGGTGCTGGAAGGCAGCGACCATGGCCTCACGGACTTCGAAGACCATCTGCCGGGTCTTCTCAAACACTTGCAAGGGTGAGGCGACAATCCCTCTCCTATGTTTGCGCTGTTTGATGACGCCGGGAAGTTTCTCGCCGGCCGTGTGATGTCCGAGGCCGATGCCTCGCTGCAGATCGAGCTGGACTCGGGCAAGCGAGTCAAGGTCAAGTCGGCCAATGTGTTGCTGAAGTTCGAGAAGCCGGCCCCGGCCGCGCTGCTGAGCGAGGCGCGCGCGATGGCCGACGACATTGATCTCGACCTCGCCTGGGAGTTCGCGCCCGAGGGCGAGTTCGGCTTTGCCGACCTGGCGCGAGACTATTTCGACGCCAAGGCGGGCACCGTGCAGCAGGCTGCCGCGCTGCTGCGCCTCTACGACGCACCGCACTACTTCCGCCGCGCCGGCAAGGGCCAGTTCAAGAAGGCGCCTGAGGAGATCGTCAAGGCCGCGCTGCTGGGCATCGAGCGCAAACGGCAGCAGTTGCTGCAGATCGAGTCCTGGGCCGACGAGCTCGCGGCAGGCACCTGCCCCGCGCCCATCCAGGAGCAGATCTACAAGATCCTCTTCAAGCCCGACAAGAACGGCCCTGAATACAAGGCGGTCGTCGAGGCCAGCAAGAAGTCGCACAAGGCCCCCCTGGACCTGCTGCAGAGTGCCGGCGCCATCACCAGCGCCTACCAGTTCCACTGGAAGCGCTTCCTGTTCGAGAACTTCCCGAAGGGCGCGGGCTTCCCCGCGCTGACGGCGCCCGAGATCAAGGACGAGCTGGTGCTGAGCACGGCGCAGGCGTTTTCCATCGACGACTCGCAGACGACCGAGATCGACGACGCGCTGTCGGTGCAGGGCCTGGGCACCGGCACCGTCACCTTCGGCGTGCACATCGCCGCACCCGGCCTGGCGATCACGCCGGACTCGGCCGTCGACAAAGTCGCCCGCGACCGCTTGTCCACCGTCTACATGCCGGGCTGGAAGCTGACCATGCTGCCCGACGACGTCGTGCAGGCCTACACGCTGATCGAAGGCCGCGACTGCCCGGCCGTGTCCATCTACTTCACGTTCGACGAAGCGACGTTCGAGATCAAGGCGCGCGAGACCAAGCTGGAACGCGTGCACATCGCCGCCAACCTGCGCCACGACAAGCTCGACGGCATCGTCACCGACGCCACGCTGTCCGGCGAGGCCCCGGCCGACTACGCCTTCGCGACCGAACTCGCCTTCACCTGGCGCCTGGCCAAGCACCTCAAGGCCCAGCGCGAAGTGGTGCGCGGCAAGCCCGAGAACTTCAACCGCCCGGACTACAACTTCCGCCTCGCCGGCGAGCGCTCGGAAGCGCCCAACGGCACCGAGTCCGTCGAGATCGGCGTGCGCGCCCGTGGCAGTTCGCTGGACCTCATCGTGGCTGAGGCCATGATCCTGGCCAACTCCGCCTGGGGCGGCTGGCTGGCCGAGCTGGGCCTGCCCGGCATCTACCGCAGCCAGGCCAGCCTGGCGCCCGGCATCAAGGTGCGCATGGGCACCAAGGCCCTGCCGCATGCCGGCATGGGCGTGGCGCAGTACACCTGGGCCACGTCGCCGCTGCGCCGCTACGTGGACCTGGTCAACCAGTGGCAGATCATTGCCTGCGCCCGCCACGGCCGCACGGCTGCGCTGGCCGCACCGTTCAAGCCCAAGGACGCGGCGCTGTTCTCCATCATCTCGGGCTTCGAGTCGGCCTACGCCGCCTACAACGGCTTCCAGAATGGCATCGAGCGCTTCTGGACGCTGCGGTACCTGCAGCAGAACGGCACGACCGAGCTGACCGCCACCGTCATGAAGGACGGCCTCGTGCGCGCCGATGACCTGCCGCTGGTCTTCAAGGCCCTGGGCTGCGAGAACCTGCCGCGCGGCAGCCACGTGAAGGTGCGCATCACCGGCCTGGACGAGATGACGCTGGACGTGCACGCCACGCTGACCGATCGACTGGACGAAACGGCACCGGCCGAGGAGCCGGAAGGCGATGAGGATGAACTCGAAGCCGCAGCAGCGCCGCTGACGCTCGCGATTGACGTCAACGAGGGCGAGACGGCCGAGGCCGCGACGCAAGCCTGACCGATGCGCCGCCCGAGCACGCTGCAAATCGCGCTCGCGGTCTCGCTCGGCGCGCACGCTGCACTGCTGAGCCTGCGCATTGCCGCGCCCGAGGCCTTCAACCGCATCTTCCAGGACACGCCGCTGGAGGTCGTCCTCGTCAACACGCGCTCCAACGAGGTTCCTGTCAAGGCCGCAGCCCTGGCCCAGGCCAACCTGGCGGGCGGCGGCAACATGGAGACCGGCCGAGCCACGTCGCCGCTGCCGCCGGCGCGGCGCAGTGAAACCGGCGATGCGGCCGAGGCGCAGCACACGCAGATCACCAAGCTGCAGGAACAGCAGCAGCAACTGCTGACCCAGGTGAGGCGCGAACTGGCCTTGCTGCCACCGCCCGACCCCAAGCGCGAGAAGAGCGACCCGACCGAGCGCGCCCAGGCCGAGAAGCGCCGCCAACTCGTCGACCTGCTCGCCGAGATCGAGAAACGCGTCAACGACGAGAGTGCGAGGCCGCGCAAGCGCTACATCAGCCCGGCCACGCGCGAGGTCGTCTATGCACAGTATTACGACGGCCTGCGCCGACGCATCGAGGAGCGCGGCACGCGCGACTTCCCCGAGTACCGCGGCAAGAAGCTCTACGGCGAGCTGACGATGAACATCCACATCGACCACAAGGGCCGCGTTATCGAGACCGAGGTGGTGGCCTCCAGCGGCAACCCGACGCTGGACCGCCGCGCCATCGCCATCGTGCAGGCCGCATCGCCCTTCGGCAACTTCAGCAACGAGATGCTCAAGGGCGCCGAGGTGCTGGTCATCACGTCGCGCTTCAAGTTCACGCGCGACGAAGGGCTGGAAACGACTTTGACGGGACAGCCATGACAGATAGATATGCGGTGGTCGGCAATCCGGTGGAGCACAGCCGCTCGCCGGCCATCCACGCGTTGTTTGCGCAGCAGACCGGGCAGGACCTGGCCTACGAACGCCTGCTGGCGCCGCTGGACGGCTTCGAGGCCACGCTGCGCGCCTTTGCCGCGGCCGGCGCCAAGGGCTGCAACATCACCGTGCCGTTCAAGTTCGATGCGTTTGCGCTGGCTGCCAGGCGCACCGAGCGCGCGCTGCTCGGCGGCGCCGTCAACACGCTGCGTTTCGACACCGACGGCTGGACGGGCGACAACACCGATGGCGCGGGCCTCGTCAACGACATCCAGCGCAACGCCGGCCGACCCCTCGCCGGCCTGCAGGTGCTGCTCGTGGGTGCTGGCGGCGCGGCGGCCGGCGTGCTGGGCAGCCTGATCGCCGCAAAGCCGGCACGCATCACCGTCGTGAACCGCACGGTCGACAAGGCGCAGGCGCTGGTCACGAGCCACGCCCACCTCGGCGTGCCCCTCGCCGCCGCCACGCTGGCCGACGCGCCCGCCGCCCAGGACATCCTCGTCAACGCCACCAGCACCAGCCTGGCCGGCGCCGCGTCGCCGGTCGATGCCGGCGTGCTGGCACGCGGCGCGCTGGCGCTGGACATGATGTACGGCCCCAAGGCGCAGGGTTTCCTCGACTGGGCCGCCGCTCACGGCGCCGAACCGCGCGACGGCCTGGGCATGCTCATCGAGCAGGCCGCAGAAGCCTTCTTCTTCTGGCGCGGCGTGCGACCGGACACGGCGCCGGCGTTGAAGGCGCTGAGGGCTTCGCTGTGATCCGCCACGTCGGCCGCCTCGTGGCCGTGCTGGCCCTGGCCGTGCTGTGCCTGCAGCTCTGGTTTGCCGGCCGCATCCTGATGATGCGTTTTGTCGCCCCGCAATCGACGAGCTTCCAGCGCAGCGAAGCCCTGCGCCTGTTGAAGGAAAAGCAGCAGGTGGCCTGGAGCCAGCAATGGGTGGACGATGCCCAGCTGGCCACAACGCTGAAGCGCGCCGTCATCGCCAGCGAGGACGATTCCTTCGCCGAGCACGGCGGCGTCGACTGGGACGCGCTCAAGGGCGCCTGGAAGAAGAACGAGAAGGCGCAAGCCCGTGCCGAGGCGCGCGGCAAGCCGACCGCCAAGGTCGTCGGCGGCTCGACCATCACGCAGCAGCTGGCCAAGAACCTGTTCCTGTCCGGCGAGCGCACGCTGCTGCGCAAGGGCCAGGAGCTCATCCTCACGCTGATGCTGGAAGGCCTGCTCGACAAGCGCCGCATCCTGGAGATCTATCTGAACAGCGTTGAGTGGGGTGAGGGCCTGTTCGGCGCCCAGGCCGCCGCGCGCCACTATTTCCGCGTCGACGCGGCACGCCTGGGCGCCTTCGAAGCCGCGCGGCTGGCGGTGATGCTGCCGGCGCCCAAGCGTTTCGAGCGCCAACCGGGGTCGGCCTATGTGATGGGCCGGGCCGGCGTCATCGCCGGCCGCATGAACGGTGCCCAGCTTCCATGAGTGACCCAGGGGACATCACCGCCGAGATCGCCGCCATGGCTGCTCGGCTCATCGTCGACGAAGGCATGGACTGGGGGCCCGCCAAGCAGCGCGCCGCCCGCGACCTGGGCGCGCCGCGCGCGGCCCTGCCGGGCAACGACGAGGTCGAGGATGCCGTGCGCGAGCACATCGCCATCTTCCACGCCGACACCCAGCCCGCCGAGTTGCGCGCGCTGCGCGAACTGGCGGCGCAGTGGATGGCGCGGCTGGCCGAGTTCCGCCCCCACCTGACCGGCGCCGTCTGGCGCGGCACGGCAACCCGGCTGTCCAACGTCCATCTGCAGATGTATTGCGACGACAGCAAGGCTGCCGAGATCGCCTTGCTGGACCGCGGCATCAACTTCGATGTGGCCGAGACGACGGCCGGCCGCGGAAAACAGGTCGACATGCTGATCCTCGACGCTCCCTGCGCTGCCCTGGGCGAGCGGGTGACGCTGTGCCTGACCATCCTGGATTTCGACGATCTGCGTGGCGCCCTCAAGCCCGATGCGCGCGGCTTGACCGAGCGCGGCGACCTGGCCGCACTGCAAAACCTGCTGGACGCCCCCGCATGAACCCCATCACTCGCCGCCTCATCCTCGCCGGAGGTGGCCTTGGCGCCGCCGCCCTGGGCGCCTCCTTCGCCTGGCGCCAATTGAACCCGCCCGTGGCCTCAGCCGTTGCCCAAGCCTTCTGGGCACGCCGCTTTCCGGGCCTGGACGGCGCCGAGCTGGACGTCGCCCGCTGGCGCGGCCAGCCGCTGCTCGTCAATTTCTGGGCGACCTGGTGCCCGCCCTGCGTCAAGGAACTGCCGGAGATCAACCAGTTCTATAAAGAAGCGAAAGCCAAGGGCTGGCAGGTGCTGGGGCTGGCGGTGGACCAGGCGGAGCCGGTCAAGGCCTTCCTGCAGAAGACGCCGCTGGACTTTGCCGTCGCGCTGGCCGGGCCTGAAGGCCTGGGGCTGGTGCGCGAACTGGGCAATCCGGCCGGCGGCCTGCCCTTTTCCGTCGTCTTCGACGAGACCGGCGAGATCAGCTGGCGGCGTTTGGGCGTCAGTCGCCTGGAAGATTTGCGCCTGCTGGCCAAAACCTGAGAATTTCCCTATCCGGCGGGAAACCGGGGGCAAAACGCGTAAAGTTCGCCCTTCCTCAATTTAGTGGCGGCTCTCTAGACCCTCGGGTTGCTGGTGCCGACACATGTTTGATGCAAGTACTCGTCCTGCATGGCCCCAACCTCAACCTGCTCGGCACCCGCGAGCCTGAGGTCTACGGCGCGCAGACTCTCGCGCAGATCGACGCCGAACTTGGCACGATCGCCCAAGAAGCCGGCGCCACGCTGAGCAGTTTCCAAAGCAACCACGAGGGTGCTCTGGTGGACCGCATCCAGGCCGCGCGCACCGACGGCACGCGCTTCATCATCATCAACCCGGCCGCCTACACCCACACCAGCGTCGCCATCCGCGACGCGCTGGCGGCCGTGGCACTGCCCTTTATCGAAGTTCACCTGTCCAACATCCACCGCCGCGAGGCCTTCCGCCATCACAGCTATATGAGTGAGCTGGCGGTGGGCGTCATCTGCGGCCTCGGCGCGAACGGCTATCGCCTCGCGCTGCGCCACGCCCTCGAATCGTTGGAAGCCGGCGCCTGACTTCTGGTCTGGCACCGCCTTTTCTCTTTCCCCCACAACAACAACATCGCCTGGAGCCAAGATGGACCTTCGCAAGCTCAAAACCCTGATCGACCTGGTTTCGGAATCCAATATTTCCGAGCTGGAAATCACCGAGGCCGATGGCAAGGTCCGCATCGTCAAGGCTGACCCGGCCGCAGCCGTGGCCGTGCAGCCGGTTTACGCCCCCGCGCCGGCCGCCAGTGCGCCGGCCCAAGTCGCCGCGCCCGTGGCCGCCGCAGCCCCCGTCGCGCCTGTCGAAACCGGTCACATCGTCAAGTCGCCGATGGTCGGCACGTTCTACCGCGCGTCCAGCCCGAACGCCAAGCCGTTTGCCGACGTGGGCCAGCAGGTCAAGGAAGGCGAGGCCATCTGCATCATCGAAGCGATGAAGATCATGAATGAGATCGAGGCCGACAAGTCCGGCACGATCACCAAGGTCATGTGCGAGAACGGCCAAGCCGTAGAGTTCGGACAACCGCTGTTCGTCATCGAATAAGGACTTCGGATGTTCAAGAAAGTCCTCATCGCCAACCGGGGCGAGATTGCGTTGCGCATCCAGCGCGCATGTCGCGAGCTGGGTATCAAGTCCGTCGTCGTCTACTCCGAAGCCGACCGCGACGCCAAGTACGTGCGCCTGGCCGACGAGGCCGTCTGCATCGGCCCCGCACCGTCCGCGCAAAGCTATTTGTCCATGCCGGCCATCATCGCGACGGCCGAGGTCACCGACGCCGAGGCCATCCACCCCGGCTACGGCTTCCTGAGCGAGAACGCCGACTTCGCCGAACGCGTCGAGCGCAGCGGCTTCACCTTCATCGGCCCGAGCCCTGAGTCCATCCGCATGATGGGCGACAAGGTGTCGGCCAAGCAGGCCATGATCCGCGCCGGCGTGCCCTGCGTGCCCGGCTCCGAGGGCGCCCTGCCCGAGGATCCGAAGGAGATCATCAAGATCGCCCGCTCGGTGGGCTACCCGGTCATCATCAAAGCGGCGGGCGGCGGTGGCGGGCGCGGCATGCGTGTCGTGCACACCGAAGCGGCCCTGGTGCACGCGGTGCAGACGACGCGCGCCGAGGCGGGGGCAGCCTTCGGCAACCCCGAGGTCTACATGGAGAAGTTCCTCGAGAACCCGCGCCATGTGGAGATCCAGATCCTGGCCGACACGTTCAAGAACGCCGTGTGGCTGGGCGAGCGCGATTGCTCCATGCAGCGCCGCCACCAGAAGATCATCGAAGAAGCGCCGGCACCGGGCATCCCGCGTCGCAACATCGAGAAGGTCGGCGACCGCTGCGCCGCGGCCTGCAAGAAGATGGGCTACCGCGGCGCCGGCACCTTCGAGTTCCTCTACGAAAACGGCGAGTTCTTCTTTATCGAGATGAACACGCGGGTGCAGGTGGAGCACCCGGTCACCGAGATGGTCACCGGCATCGACATCGTGCAGCAGCAGATCAAGATCGCGGCCGGCGAGAAGCTGCCGTTCACGCAACGCCAGATCGAGATGCGCGGCCACGCCATCGAATGCCGCATCAACGCGGAAGACCCGGTCAAGTTCGTGCCCTCGCCTGGCCGCATCACCATGTGGCACGCACCCGGCGGCCCCGGCGTGCGCGTGGACTCGCATGCGTACACGAACTACTTCGTGCCGCCCAACTACGACTCCATGATCGGCAAGATCATCGTGCACGGCGACACCCGCGAGCAGGCCCTGGCCCGCATGCGCATCGCGCTGAGCGAGACGGTCGTCGAAGGCATCCAGACCAACATCCCGCTGCACCGCGAGCTGATGGCGGACGCCAAGTTCATCGAAGGCGGCACGTCCATCCACTATCTTGAAGGCTGGATGGCTGCCCACAAGCGATGAGCAACCTGTTTGAACTGGCACTGGTGTGCCGCGAGGCCGACGTCGAGATCGTCAGCGATGCGCTGATGGAGATCGACGCGCTCGCGGTGTCCGTTGAAGATGCCGACGCCGACACCGACGCCGAGCAGGCCCTGTTCGGCGAGCCCGGCATGCCAGCCCCCAAGGCCGGCTGGGAGCGCTCGGTCGTCAAGGCGCTCTTCCCGTCGGAGCCCGAGGCCACCGAGGCCGCGACGCTGATCCTGGCGCAGGACTGGGCGACGGACGTGCATGTCCAGGCCATCCAGGCCGTGCCCGAGCAGGACTGGGTGCGCCTCACGCAAAGCCAGTTCGCGCCGGTCGAGATCACGCCCGAGTTCTGGATCGTGCCGAGCTGGCACCAGGCGCCGCCACAAGCGCAGCGAGTCATGCGCCTCGACCCGGGCCTGGCCTTCGGCACCGGTACGCATCCGACGACGCGGATGTGCCTGCGCTGGATCGCGACCCGCAACCAAGCTTGGCCCCGCGTGCTGGACTATGGCTGTGGCTCGGGCATCCTGGCTATCGGTGCGGCGCTGCACGGTGCCACCCACATCGACGCGGTCGACATCGACCCGGCGGCCATCACCTCGTCGCGAGACAACGCCGAGGCCAACGGCGTCACGCTAAATCCAGGCCCACCCGAACTGGCCAAGGGCGAATACCCGCTGGTCATCGCCAACATCCTGGCCATACCGCTGAAGCTGCTGGCACCGCTGCTCTGCGCCCACGTGGCGGCGGATGGCAACCTCATCCTGGCCGGCATCCTGAGCCGCCAGGCGGATGAACTCAAGGCCGCCTACGCGCCATGGCTGGCTCTGGAAGTCAGCGATGAAGAGGATGGCTGGATCCTGATGACGGCCAAGCGCCCGGCATGAGCCTCGCGACGCGCTGCACCGCCTGCGGCACGATCTTCCGGATCGTCGAGGATCAGCTGCGCGTCTCCGACGGCTGGGTGCGCTGCGGCCGCTGCGCCGAGATCTTCGACGCCCGCGAACTGTTGTTTGACATCGAGCGCGACACCCCACCGGCGTGGCCTGCCCAATTCACGCCGGCGGCCGCTCCCGAGCCCCTGCCCCCGCCTCCTCCGCCACCGCCTCCTCCCCCGCCGCCACCGGCGCCGGCGCCCGTCTTCGAGCCGCCGCCGGCCTGGATGCCGCCGCCCGATCCGGAGCCCCGAGTCGATGCGTTGCCGACGGGCTGGCCGTCGTCTGATATCGCCAGGCATGAGCCGCGCTGGGTTGACGAAGACAGCGCCGCGGCGCCGCTCCCCCCGGTGCGCGCGTCCGAGCCTGCCGATGTGATGACCGCAGAACCGGCGCCCACGGCCCGGGTCGTGCCCGAATTCATGCGTCGCGCAGAGAGCACCGCGCGCTGGAACCGGCCCGGTGTCCGCCTGGCCCTGGCAGGCCTCTCAGTGCTGTTGGCGGCACTGCTGGCGCTGCAGGTTGTGCTGCACTTCCGCAATGCGATCTCGGCCCTGCACCCGCCGCTGCGTGAGCCGCTCAAGGCCCTGTGCGGCGTGGCCGGCTGCGAGATCAAGCCCTGGCGGCGCATCGAAGCCTTGAGCATCGACGCCACCTCGCTGAACCCCATCGGGAGCGGTGGCTACAAGCTCAATCTGGCGCTGCGCAACAAGACCAGCGTGGACGTGGCGGCGCCGTCGGTCGAGCTCAGCCTGACCGACGCCAACGGCGCCCCGATGGCGCGCCGCGTGCTCGGCCCCGAGGCCATGAGCCCGGCGCTCACACAGGTCAATGCCGAGTCCGAGCAGTCGTTGAGCCTGGTCTTCAGCACCGGCGGCCAGCGCGTCAGCGGCTACAGCGTCAACATCTTCTATCCCTGAATTGACGGCCCCTCGCCCAGTCTCGCCCGGCTGAACGCTGGGCGCGCCTGATAGGTCTTGCAGATCGCGCAGCCGACAGCGCGGCTGCTCTTCGGCAAGCACGACCAGTCCACAGGGCTTGCCGTGTCCGGCCTCAACCCCCGAGGGGCCGGCGCTCGCCCCGCAGTCTCAAACCACACCGCCGTGCAACGCCCATAAAAAAACCCGGCGCCGAGAGACTCGGGCCGGGTTGGCTGGGTTCACGAACCGGGTGGCGAACCACCCGGTCAGCGAGTCAGCAAATCGCCTGATTAGGGCTTGTTGCCGGTCGGGAAGGGCCAGGCCGCTTGCGGGCTCAGCGCCGTCTTGGCAGCCGGGGCAGCCGCGACAGCAGCAGCGGGCTTGGCCGCAGCGGCAGGCTTGGCAGGGGCAGGCTTGGCAGCAGCCTTCTTCGGAGCAGCAGCCTTCTTGGCGGCAGGCTTCGCAGCAGGCTTGGCGGCAGGCTTGGCAGCAGCCTTCTTCGGAGCAGCGGCCTTCTTGGCGGCAGGCTTCGCAGCAGGCTTGGCAGCGGCCTTCTTGGGAGCAGCAGCCTTCTTGGCCGGAGCGGCCTTCTTGGCGGGTGCAGCCTTCTTGGCCGGAGCGGCCTTCTTCGCCGGAGCAGCAGCCTTCTTGGCCGGAGCAGCCTTCTTAGCCGGAGCCGCCTTCTTGGCGGGTGCAGCCTTCTTGGCCGGAGCGGCCTTCTTTGCCGGAGCAGCAGCCTTCTTGGCCGGAGCGGCCTTCTTCGCCGGAGCAGCAGCCTTCTTGGCCGGAGCGGCCTTCTTCGCCGGAGCAGCGGCCTTCTTGGCCGGAGCGGCCTTCTTCGGTGCGGCCTTAGCCGGGGTCTTTGCAGTTGCCATGGTTTTCTCCTTGATCAAGTGGAAAAGTCACCGTTCTGTACGGACCGGTCCGTCCAGATACGGCTATTCACCGCCCGAGAGTCGCCCAGGAGGAGCGCCTCGATACGGTGAATGGGATCGCCATGCAGCCCCGCCACGTCTAGCGTGTTGATGCGGGTTTCGCTCGGTGACTGCATTGGCCAGGTCTTGATCTTGTGATGGCTGGGACTTCAGTCCCAGCTCAGTGCCCCGCCTGATTGGTACTCAATGACGCGGGTCTCGAAGAAGTTGCGTTCCTTCTTCAAGTCGATCATTTCGCTCATCCAGGGGAAGGGGTTTTCTTCGTTAGGGAACAGGGCTTCGAGGCCGATCTGCACCGCGCGACGGTTCGCGATGAAGCGCAGATAGCCCTTGAACATCGAGGCGTTGAGGCCCAGCACGCCACGCGGCATGGTGTCCTCTGCGTAGCGGTACTCGAGCTCGACGGCCTTCATGAACAGCGCCTTGATCTCGGCCTTGAATTCGGCCGTCCACAGGTGCGGGTTCTCAAGCTTGATCTGGTTGATCAGGTCGATGCCGAAGTTGCAGTGCATGGACTCGTCGCGCAGGATGTACTGGTACTGCTCGGCAGCACCCGTCATCTTGTTCTGGCGGCCCATTGCGAGGATCTGCGTGAAGCCGACGTAGAAGAACAGGCCTTCCATCAGGCAGGCGAAAACGATCAGGCTCTTCAGCAGCGTCTGGTCGTTCTCCGGCGTGCCGGTGTGGAAGTGCGGGTCCATGATCGCGCCGATGAAGGGGATCAGGAACTCGTCCTTGTCGCGGATGGACTGGACTTCGTTGTACGCGTTGAAGATCTCGCTCTCGTCCAGACCGAGCGACTCCACGATGTACTGGTAGGCGTGCGTGTGGATCGCTTCTTCAAAGGCCTGGCGCAGCAGGAACTGGCGAGCCTCGGGCGCCGTGATGTGGCGGTAGGTGCCCAGCACGATGTTGTTGGCGGCCAGCGAGTCGGCGGTGACGAAGAAGCCGAGGTTGCGCTTGATGATGCGGCGCTCGTCTTCGGTCAGGCCGTTGGGATCCTTCCAGAGCGCGATGTCGCGGCTCATGTTCACTTCCTGCGGCATCCAGTGGTTGGCGCAGGTGGCGAGGTACTTCTCCCAGGCCCACTTGTACTTGAACGGCACCAGCTGATTCACGTCAGTCTGGCCGTTGATGATGCGCTTGTCGGCAGCCTTCACACGACGTGCAGTCGTGGGTTCACCGGACAGCTGGGGAGCGGGGATCGAGACGCTGGCGGCTTCGCGCGACGCTGTCGCCGAAGGCATGGCCGCGAGAGGTTTCGCGGTGTGGGTATCAGTGGACTTCAGGTCTTCGTCCCAATCCAGCATGGTGTGCTTCCTATCACTTCGAATTATCGGTAGCGCTTGCGCAAATCAACAAGGTCTAGCTACAGCTATTTGCATCTATCGCGCAATGTTTGTTGCGCGAGGGCATCGAAACATGAAGCGCCAACTTGTCTATACAAGCTGGCGCTTCACATCGATTTACTGACAGGCCTCGCAACCGGGGTCGTCGATCGCGCAGAACTTCATGTCCGTCGCCGGCAGTTCGGGCTCGACGGCAGCAACCGGCGCGGCCGGTGCAGCCATCACCGGCGCAGCGCTCGACGACACCGAGTTGAGCTGGCCCGAGCGCGTCACCGTGCTCTTCTCGGCCTGCGTCGCGCTGGTGGTGCGCAGGTAGTAGGTCGTCTTCAGGCCGCGCTGCCACGCGAGCTTGTAGGTCTCGTCGAGCTTCTTGCCCGAGGCGCCGGCCATGTAGATGTTCAGGCTCTGCGCCTGGTCGATCCACTTCTGGCGGCGCGCGCCGGCTTCGATCAGCCACACGGTGTCGACTTCGAAGGCCGTGGCGTACAGCGCCTTGATCTCTTCCGGCACGCGGTCGATGCGGCGCAGCGAACCGTCGAAGTGCTTGAGGTCCATGACCATCACGTCGTCCCACAGGCCCAGCGCCTTCAGGTCACGCACCAGCGATTCGTTGATGACGGTGAACTCGCCGGACAGGTTGGACTTGACCGACAGGTTGCCGAAGCAAGGCTCGATGGAGGCGTCCACACCAATGATGTTGGAGATGGTGGCCGTCGGCGCGATGGCGACGCAGTTGCTGTTGCGCATGCCGTAGGTGGTGATGCGAGCACGCAGTGCGTCCCAGTCCATCGACGTCGAGCGGTCGACGTCGACGTAGCCGCCACGGGCATCGGCCAGCAGGTCGAGCGAGTCGATCGGCAGGATGCCGCGGTCCCACAGCGAGCCCTTGTAGGACGAATAGCGGCCGCGCTCCTCAGCCAGCTCGGTCGAGGCCCAGTAGGCGTGATAGCAGACGGCTTCCATCGAGCGGTCAGCGAAGTCGACGGCCGCTTGGCTGGCGTAAGGCGTGCGCAGTTGGTACAGCGCGTCCTGGAAGCCCATGATGCCCAAGCCGACCGGACGGTGGCGCAGGTTGGAGTCGCGGGCCTTCTTGACGGCGTAGTAGTTGATGTCGATGACGTTGTCGAGCATGCGCATCGCCGTGCGCGTCGTCTTCTTCAGCTTGACCTGGTCGATGGCACCATCCTTGATGTGCTGTGCCAAGTTGACCGAACCGAGGTTGCAGACGGCGATCTCGCTGTCGTTGGTGTTCAGCGTGATCTCGGTGCACAGGTTGCTGGAGTGCACGACGCCGACGTGCTGCTGCGGGCTGCGCACGTTGCACGCGTCCTTGAACGTGATCCAGGGGTGGCCCGTCTCGAACAGCATCGACAGCATCTTGCGCCACAGGTCCTTGGCGGGCATGCGCTTGAAGAGCTTGATCTCGCCGCGGTCGGCCTTGGCTTCATAGGCCGTGTAGGCCACTTCGAAGGGCTTGCCGAACAGGTCGTGCAGGTCCGGGCAGGTGGACGGGCTGAACAGCGTCCAGTCGCCGCCTTCGAGCACGCGGCGCATGAACAGGTCGGGAATCCAGTTCGCCGTGTTCATGTCGTGCGTGCGGCGACGGTCGTCGCCGGTGTTCTTGCGCAGGTCCAGGAACTCTTCGATGTCCAGATGCCAGGTTTCCAGGTACGCGCAGACCGCGCCCTTGCGCTTGCCGCCCTGGTTCACGGCCACGGCCGTGTCGTTGACGACCTTCAGGAAAGGCACGACACCTTGCGACTTGCCGTTGGTGCCCTTGATGTGCGAGCCGAGTGCGCGCACCGGGGTCCAGTCGTTGCCCAGGCCACCAGCGAACTTGCTCAGCAGTGCGTTTTCCTTCAGCGCCTCGTAGATGCCGTCGAGGTCGTCGCTGACGGTGGTCAGGTAGCAGCTCGACAGCTGCGAGCGGCGCGTGCCGGCGTTGAACAGCGTCGGCGTGCTGGACATGAAGTCGAAGCTCGACAGCACTTCATAGAACTCGATGGCACGGGCTTCGCGGTCGATCTCGCCCAGGGCCAGGCCCATGGCAACGCGCATGAAGAAGGCCTGCGGCATCTCGATGCGCTGCTCCTCAATATGCAGGAAGTAGCGGTCGTACAGCGTTTGCAGGCCGAGGTAGTCGAACTGCAGGTCGCGCTCGGCCTTCAGTGCGGCGCCGAGCTTGGCCAGGTCGTACTGGCCCAGCTTCTCGTCCAGCAGCTCGGCCTTGATGCCCTTCTTGATATAGCCAGGGAAGTACTCGGCATAGCGCTGCGTCATCTCGCCCTGCAGCACTTCACCGCCCAGGATCTCGCGGCGGATCGTGTGCAGCAGCAGGCGAGCGGTGGCACGGCTGTAGCCCGGGTCCTTCTCGATCAGCGTGCGCGCGGCCAGGATGGCGGCCTTGTAAACCTCGTCGATGGCGACGCCGTCGTACAGATTGCGCTGGGTCTCGGCCAGCACGGGGTCGGGCTTCACATCGGCGCCAAGGTTCTCGCAGGCCGAGGTGATCAGACCCTTGAGCGCGCTCAGGTCCAGCGGGCGGCGCTCGCCGCGGTCCACCACCATCACCGCCGGTTCGGCTGCACGCGTGGCCTCGCCCTGCGCGGCGCGTTCTTGCGTGCGGCGCTCGCGGTACAGCACGTAGGCGCGGGCAACCTCGTGGTTGCTGCTGCGCATCAGGCCCAGCTCGACCTGGTCCTGCACATCTTCAATATGGAAGGTGCCGCCGCTCGGACGCGAGCGCAGCAGGGCGCGCACGACGTTCTGGGTCAGCTGCTCCACCGTCTCGCGCACGCTGGCCGAGGCCGCACCCGTCGTGCCGTGCACGGCCAGGAAGGCCTTCATCAGCGCCACGGCGATCTTGCTCGGCTCGAACGAGACCACGGCGCCATTGCGGCGAATGATCTGGTAGGCCTGGTAAGTCGTCAGCGTGGGGGCGCTCGGGGCGGTGGCGTCGGACCCAAACGCGACCGGGGATGCCGGTGAGAGCGGAGACAGCGAGGCGGCGGGGGCAGCCTGGCCCGTGGCGGCTTCATGCAGCATGAGGGGATCCTTTATCGAGAAATGACGGGCAAATGCGCAGCAACAACCCGGGAAATCTGGGCCCGAGCCAGCGCATCGTGCGTTGCTTCAGTGGGGGTATTTCGTCCTTGCCGGTCCATTGCCAGGCCGGCATTCCGGCTTGGTCCTCGGGCGCCTTGCTGCTGTGGCCAAGCCACAGCAAACAGCGAATCCGAGGGGATGGTCATGGGGTCGACTGGGTTAGCAGGATATCACGAAGGGACACTATATCTATGGCCCCCGCCCACCTCAAGCACTACCCCTAGTGTCAAACCCTGGACGCCGTTTCACTGAAAAATGCCCTCACCGGCGCCTTTGCCCGATCAGATCGGGCCTCGCTGATCAAGAGCCGCATCAGCACTGGGCTGGCGGGCCGAAGCGGCCTGCAAAGCCGCGCCAATGCTGCGTCCGTGCCAACGGGCCTGCGCCTGGCCACAGATTCAAGCAGGGCAAATCCCGAGACGGCTTTTCGTTCAGCTGTCACCGACCGAGATCGCCAACCGCGCCATGCGATAGCGGATCTGGCGCAACGACAGGCCGAGGCTGGCCGCCGCCGCCGTGCGGTTGAAGCGGTGCAGCTCCAGCGCCCGCAGCAGGATGGCGCGCTCGACCTCGTCGAGATAACGCGCCAAGTCGCTGGGCAACTGCTCCGGCAGCGACAGCCCTTCAGCCACCGGCTCGGCCGCCAGCGGCGTGTCCAGCGCGGCAAACTGCGACTCGCTGCGGCCCTCGTCCAGCAGCGCGTCCGGCAGGCCGAGGTCGTCGGCGTCTATCCACTCGCCGCCGGCCAGGGCCAGCGCGCGGTGCAGCAGGTTCTCCAGCTCCCGCACATTGCCTGGGAAGGCATAGCGCGACAGGGTCTGCAAGGCTCGCTGCGTCAGCCGCGGCGCAGGCGACACGCCGGCGTCCTGCGCGATGCGCACCAGCACGCGCGTGCTGATCAGGCCCAGATCCTCCAGCCGCTCGCGCAGCGGCGGCACGCGGATCTGGATGACGTTGAGGCGGTAGAACAGATCCTGGCGGAAGCGCCCACCGGCCACTTCAGTGCCCAGGTCCTTGTGTGTCGCGCTGAGGATGCGCACATTGACCGGCGTCTCGGCCGTGGCGCCCACCGGCCGCACCGAGCGCTCCTGGATGACCCGCAGCAGCTTGCTCTGCATGGCCAGCGGCAGGTCGCCGATCTCGTCCAGGAACAGGGTGCCGCCGTCGGCCGCCTGGAAGAAGCCCTCGCGGTCTTCGTTGGCGCCGGTGAAGGCGCCCTTGCGGTAGCCGAAGAACTCGGCCTCCAGCAGGTTCTCGGGGATGGCGCCGCAATTGACCGCGACGAAACGCGCCTCGGCGCGTGTACCGTGGTCGTGGATGGCGCGCGCAACCAGTTCCTTGCCAGTGCCGGACTCGCCCTGCACCAGCACCGGCGCCATGCTGCGAGCGACCTTGTCGATCAGCGAACGCACCGCGCGTATGGCCGGCGACTCACCAACGAGGCGCAGCGCCGTCGCAGGCGCCACCGTGTCCTCGGCTTCGGTGACTGGCGCCGGCTCGGGCAGCCGCGCCGCTGGCTGGCGCCCCAGCGCTGAGCCGACCACGAGGCGGAACTGGCGCAGGTCCACCGGCTTGGTGAGGTAATCGAAAGCGCCCGCCTTCAGCGCCTCGACGGCGTTCTCGGCCGAGCCGAAAGCCGTGATGACGATGGCCTTCTCGGGCCGGCCGGCCTGCTCGAGCCAGCGCAGCAAGGACAGGCCCGAGCCATCGGGCAACCTCATGTCGGTGATGACGGCGCTGTAGCTGCCGGCCTGCAGATGCTCCAGCGCCTCGGCGACCGAGCCGGCGCTGTCGATCTCATAGCCCTCGCGCAGCAGCGTCAGCTCGTAGAGCGTGCGCAGATCGGGCTCGTCGTCGACGACCAGCAGGCGCGGGGGCGTGGCAGTAGTCATGCGGATTCGTGTGTGCGCAGTCGAACGCTGAAGTCGTTGGCCGCCGCGTCGGGCGAGCGGCGGTAGTCGATGCTGGCGCCGTGACGCTCGCACAGCTCACGGCAAATATAGAGGCCCAGGCCCGAACCTCGGCTGCGCGTCGAGAAGAAAGGCTCGAACAGATGACGCTCGATCTCGGGCGGCACCGGCGCGCCCGCGCTGCGCACCACCAGGTCCAGCGCGTCACCGTGCTGCTCCAGCACGACGCGGATGGCGCCGGCGCCAGCGTCGGCGTGCCGATGCGCGTTGTCCAGCAGGTTGACGAGCACACGGCGCAGATGCTCGGCGTCGAAAAGGCCCACCAGCCCCGGCGCGGCGATCCGCAGCTGGAAGCGGCTCTGGTCGCCAGGCGCGACGCCGTTGACCTGAGCCCAGTCCTCGCAGGTCTCCTGCACCAGCGCGCTGACATCCAGCGCCTGGGTGTCGGGCTGCACGCCGGGTGCCAGTTCGCTCACGTCGTCGACGAGGCGCTTGAGCCGCTGCACGTTGGACGCCACCATCCTCGTCAGCTGCTCGGCGCGCGTGCCGCTCACATCCTCGGCCAGCAGCGCATTGGCCTGGGCGATGGCCGCCAACGGGTTGCGGATCTCGTGTGCGATGCCGGCCGACACCCGGCCCATCGCGGCCAGCTTCTCCTGGCGGGTGCGTGCCAGCAGCTCGCGGTTGTCCTCGACGAACAGCACGCACAGCTCCTCGCTGCCCTCGCGCTGGCGTGTGAAGCGCAGGCGCAGGCGCAGGCTCCGGCTGGCGCCGCTGGCCAGCGGCAGCGCCACATCAACCTCCGCCCCCAGGCCGCCCACACCGCCGGCATAAGCACTCTCCAGCGCCAGCACCAGGGGCTGCCAGTCGGCCCGGCCGCGCAGCTGCCAACTCAACTCGCCACTGGCTGCGCCCAGCAGGACACGCGAGGCCGGGTTCATCGCCCGCACGCGGCCACGCCGGTCGACGACGAGAACCCCCTCCTGCATTTCGTCGATGACGAGGCGGTTCAGCAGTTCCTGCTGGCGCGCCAGCGCCAGGCTGCCGCGCGCGGCCTTTTCCTCGCGAGCCAGGCGCGCACTCAGCTCGCCGGCCAGCAGGCTGACGGCGAACAGGCCGCCGCCCACCAGCCCGGCCTGCGTCGTCTTCAGTCCCACGTCCACGCCCGACAGCAGCGACCACGCCGCCGCGCCGAGCAGGCCCAGTGTGGCCATCGCCGCTGTCGCCAGCGCCAGCAGACGCGGGTTCAGCACGGCGGCCATCAGCACCGGCATGACGAAGAGGGCGCCGTAGTTCACGCCGCTCGGGTCCAACGCATGCAGCACGCCGAACAGGATCAGGTCCACGCCGATGGCGCTCCACCAGTGCGGGCTGCTGATGCGCGCCAGGCTGCGCGCCGACGCGCCGCGGCGCAGCTGGGGCAGCAGCCACAGCGCCACCGCGGCAACGGCGTAGGACGCACTCAAGCCCAGCGTGGAGCGTGCTGGCGGCGTCGACAGGCCAGCGGCGATCAACTGGGCCGCGATCAAGGCGAGCCCTAGCGCTGCGCGCGCGGCAAGGAAGGCGCGGTACAGGCGCTCGAAGCTGGCGCTGCTCTCCACCGGCTCGGCCGGCGGGGACTCGACGAACCATCTGCCCTCGCCGCTCGGACCGCCCGGGCCGCTCACGCTCAAGCCTGGCCCTGCCGGGCTTCGAAACTGGTCCGATGCGCCGCGCTGCAGAACACGCCGCCCTTGCCCGGCAGCGCTTCGTCCGCCGGCAGGTGCATGTCGCACTCGGCGCAGCGCAGCATGGCTTGGGGCTGCGGCTGTGGCGCGGGTGCCGCCGGCGTGCGCAACTCGGGCTCACGCGGCTTGGCGCGCCGGAACCCCAGCACGAAGAACAGCCCGCCCAGCAGCAACAGCAACAGCAAATACTTCATGCGCCGCCTCCGTTGGCCGCCCGCTGCAGGATGACCTCCAGCACAAAGCGCGAGCCGGCATAGGACAGCAGCAGCAGGGCCGCGCCAGCATAGAGCCAACGCGTCGCGCGCCGGCCGCGCCAGCCGTAGATGCGCCGGCCCACGAGCAGGCCCGTCAGCACCAGCCAGCCCAACACGGCCAGCAGGTTCTTGTGGTCCCAGCGCCAGGTCGGCGTGAACCACCAGCCCAAAAAGATGGCCAGCGACAGCACGCCGACGCCGGCGGCCACGAACTGGAAGGTCAGCCGCTCCAGCTGCAGCAACGGCAGGCCACCGGACGTGGCCTGCTTCTGGCGCAGCCGTGTCTCGGCGCGGTTCATCAGCGCCGCGTGCAGCACGGCGACGCCGAAGAGGCCGTACGACGCCAGCCCCAGCACCCAATGCAGCGGCGCCCAGGGCGACGCCGCCAGCGGCCGGCTTTCGCCGGGGAAGCCCCAGGCCAGCAGCACGGCTGCCGCGGCCAGCCAGGCCAGTACGCGTCGCACGCTGTGCAGCGGCAGGAAGCGGCTCTCGATCAGATAGACAGTCAGCACCAGCCAGGTCGTCATCGACAGTGCCGGCGCAAAACCGAAGCGCGCGCCTGGTATGGCCAGGCCGTAGCCGCTGATGTCGATGAAAAGGGCGGCGAACTGCGCCGTCCAGGCCAGCGCCATGGGCGGCACCGAGCGCGCCGAGCGGCCCACGATCGCGTCGCCTTCCGTGGCGCGGGCGCGCAGCAGCCCGACCCAGACATAGCCCAGCAATGCCAGGCCGCTGGCGATGGCCAGAGCCAGGCCAGGCGCGACGGCTCCGGTCACGGCGGCGTCTCCCAGGGGAGCGGGCGATAAACTCATGGCTGCAGTGTACTTTTGGGTGTCGCGCGTTCTGCCGGTTCCACCCTCCCCAACAATGGCTTCCAACCTCACCGACCGCCTGAGTCGCCTCGTGAAGACGATGCGCGGCCAGGCCCGCATCACCGAGAGCAACGTGCAGGACATGTTGCGCGAGGTGCGCATGGCCTTGCTCGAAGCCGACGTGGCCCTGCCCGTGGTGCGCGACTTCATCGCCCGCGTGAAGGAGAAGGCGCTCGGCCAGGAGGTCGTCGGCTCGCTGAACCCGGGCCAGGTGCTGGTCTCGGTCGTCCACAAGGAACTCGCCGCCACCATGGGCGAGGGCGTGGCCGACATCAACCTGGCCGCCCAGCCGCCCGCCGTCATCCTGATGGCCGGCCTGCAGGGCGCGGGCAAGACGACGACGACGGCCAAGCTCGCCAAGCACCTGATCGAGAAGCGCAAGAAGAAGGTGCTGACGGTCTCCGCCGACGTTTACCGCCCGGCCGCCATCGAGCAGTTGAAGACCGTCACGCGCCAGGCCGGCGCGGAATGGTTCGAGTCCACGCCCAACCAGAAGCCGCGCGACATCGCGCTGGCCGCGCTCGACTACGCCAAGCGCCACTACATCGACGTGCTGCTGGTCGACACGGCCGGCCGCCTGGCCATCGACGAAGTGCTGATGGCCGAAATCAAGGATCTGCACGCGGTGCTGAATCCGGTCGAGACGCTGTTCGTCGTCGACGCGATGCAGGGCCAGGACGCGATCAACACCGCCAAGGCTTTCAAGGATGCCTTGCCGCTGACGGGCGTCATCCTGACCAAGCTCGACGGCGACTCACGCGGCGGTGCGGCGCTGTCGGTGCGCCAGATCACCGGTGCGCCGATCAAGTTCGCCGGCGTGTCCGAGAAGATCGACGGCCTGGAAGTGTTCGATGCCGAGCGCCATGCCGGCCGGGTGCTCGGCATGGGCGACATCGTGGCGCTGGTCGAGCAGGTCACGCAGAACATCGACATGGCCGGCGCCCAGGCCATGGCCGACAAGCTCAAGAGCGGCAGCGGCTTCGACCTGAACGACTTCCTGCAGCAGATCGCGCAGATGAAGAAGATGGGCGGCCTCGGCGGCCTGATGGACAAGCTGCCTCAGCAGATGATGGGCAACAAACAGCCCGGCCAGGCCGACATGGACCGCGCCGAGCGCGACATGAAGCGTATGGAAGGCATCCTGCGCTCCATGAGCGCCAAGGAGCGGTCACATCCGGCCCTCCTGATGGACGGCAAGAGCAAGGCCAGCCGCAAGCGCCGCATCGCCACCGGCGCCGGCGTGCAGATCCAGGACGTCAACCGTCTGCTGAATCAGTTCGACCAGATGCAGCAGATGATGAAGAAGATGAAGGGCGGCGGCCTCATGAAGATGATGAAGCGCATGGGTGGCATGAAGGGTTTGCCCGGGATGTGATGGCCTGATCGGCCCCTTGGGGACACAAGTGGAAACACCTGACCCCAAGGTTGAAGGGCCGCCGCACATGGTCAAGCTGCGGCTTGCCAGCTAGCGTGCCCGGCATGCTGAACCTCCACCTTCCCAGCGCCCTGGGCGCCTGGCTGAGCCGCCTGACGCAACAAGACGGCGCCCGCCCCACCGACCTCGGAGACACCGTGATGCGCTGGCCGCCTACGCCGGCCCGCGTGCTGGCGAGTGCGGAGCGCCATGCCCACAAATGCCTCGCGCAGGCGCTGGCGCTGGAGCACCCCAAGGGCTTCCTGCTCGCGCATGTGCCGCTGCACAAGCTGGTGCGCGTGCCGGTGCATTCCTATCGCGAGTGGCTGTCGCGCACGGGGCTGCTGACCGTCGATTTCGCGTTGTGCGACGAGCACGGCGTCGTGCGCTCGATCGTCCTCATGCCCATCACGGACGACCAGGCACGCCAGTTGCGCAAGCAAGATAGGTTGCTGCGGGTTCTGGCTGCCACCGAGCTGACGGTCAACCAGTGGGACCGTGAATGGCAGACCGAGGATGCCACCCGGCTGCGCAGCACGCTCTTCCCCAAGCCGCGCGGCCCCGGCTACTACGTCGACACGCCGCACGCGCAGCACTGAAGCCCCTCGTCCAAGGAGTACCTTGGCCGGTCCCCCGAGGGGACGGCGATGCGTGCGGCGTTGAGCCGCCCGCACATCACCAAGGCGGGCCGGCTCGGGAGCGGTCCAGCGCTCGGCCCGCGGAGGGTTATTCCAGCAAGGCCCGCGCGAACTCGCGGGCGCTGAAGGTCTCAAGGTCTTCCAGCTTTTCGCCGACGCCGACGAAATACACCGGCACCGGCCGCTCGCGCGCAATGGCTGCGAGCACGCCGCCTTTGGCGGTGCCGTCGAGCTTGGTGACGATCAACCCCGTCAGCCCCAGCGCTTCGTCGAACGCCTTGACCTGATTCAGCGCGTTCTGGCCGGTGTTGCCGTCCACCACCAGCAGCACCTCGTGCGGCGCGCCTTCCTGGGCCTTGTTGATGACGCGCTTGATCTTCTTCAGCTCTTCCATCAGGTGGACCTGCGTCGGCAGGCGGCCGGCCGTATCGGCGATGACGACATCGGCGCCGCGCGCACGGCCGGCGTTGACCGCGTCGAAGGACACG
This sequence comes from Roseateles sp. GW821-FHT02E12, assembly GCF_059421665.1. NCBI lineage: Bacteria > Pseudomonadati > Pseudomonadota > Betaproteobacteria > Burkholderiales > Sphaerotilaceae > Roseateles > Roseateles sp. GW821-FHT02E12. The sequence goes on along the minus strand of NZ_JBWKVK010000002.1, from coordinate 156,806 downwards.
GCCGCCGGGTCGCCACCCTCCTGGCTGATGATCTCGACCTTGGCACGGTCGGCCCACACGCCGAGCTGCTCACGCGCGGCGGCGCGGAAGGTGTCGGCGGCGGCGAGCAAAACCTTCTGATCGGCCTCGGCCAGGTGGCGGGTCAGCTTGCCGATGCTGGTGGTCTTGCCGGCGCCATTGACGCCCACGACCATCATGACGGTGGGCGTGTGTCGGCCGACTTCCAGGCCCTTCTCCAGCGGTGCGAGCAACTCGGCCAGCGCGTCGATCAGCAGCGCGCGCACGGCCTGCGGGTCGCTGGCCTTGGCTTCCTTGACGCGGCGCTTCAGGTCGTCGAGCAGGAACTGCGTCGCCTTCACGCCTGCATCGGCCAGCAGCAGGGCTTCTTCCAGTTCCTCGTAGAGCTGGTCGTCAATCTGCGTACCGGTGAAGACGCCGGCGATGCTGCTGCCCGTCTTGCGCAGGCCGGCGCGCAGGCGCTCGAGCCAGCTTTGGCGCGGCGCGGCCGGCGCGGATACGGCGACAGGAGCAGGCGCCGGCCGCGGCTGCACCACCGGCGGCGCGACCACAGCGGGTGCGGCCACAGGTGCAACGACGGGTGCAGGAGCGGGGGCTTCGACGGGAACAGGTGCCGGTGGCGGTGGGCTGGCCGGCTTGGTGACCCAACCTTCGGGCAACAGCGTGGGCGCCTCGTCGGCGGGGGCAGGAGCCGGCGCCGTCTTCTTGAAGAAACTGAACATAACCAGCATTTTCGCCTGTGCCCGTTGCAAGGCCCTGACGAGGCCTTTCTCGCAAGCGCTTGATTTTTTGGCACAGGTGAACCGGGTGACACTGATTCAGGCTCCCCGCACTCCCGGTCCGCTATGCACGCTGCCTTGCCGTCTGCTCCGTCGCCCCGCTCCGCCATCTGGTGGGCTGCGCTTTTGTTGTGCGGGGCTCTCCACGCGCAGGACCTGCCCGGCCAGCTGGCGCCCACGGCGATCAGCACGCCTGCGCGGTCGGCGACGCCGGCAGAAAAAAGCGAGCGCACCTTTCTGATGTCGGCCTTCATGGCGACGTCGCAGAACACGCTGAGCCTGTTCAGCTCCGCCGACGGCATCAACTTCACGTCCCTGGGCTCGGAGGTCTACACGCCGACCAAGGAGCTGCTGCGCGACCCGTCCATCATCCGCGCGGCGGACGGCCTGTACTACGTCGCCTACACGACGAATTGGAGCGGCTCGACCTTCGGCATCGCCAAGTCGGCAGACCTGAAGAGCTGGACGCATGTGGCCGACGTGCCGGTGAAGCTGCCGGGTGTGTCGAACGTCTGGGCGCCGGAATGGTTCCGCGACAGCGACGGCAGCCTCAAGCTGGTCGTGAGCCTGTCCAAGACCGGCACACAAGGGCCGTTTGGCGCGTACTCGGTGAAGGCGCTGGACGCAGGGTTCACCAGGTTCGCCGACCCCGTGCCCATGCAGGGGCTGGAGAAGAACTACATCGACACCTTCGTCATCCAGCACGATGGCCGGTTTGTGGCGTTCACGAAGAACGAGACGACCAAGTTCATCGAGCTGGCCACCGCACCGTCGCTGGACGGCCCATGGACCTTCCAGAAAACCGGCGACTGGGCCGGCTGGGGCGGCCCGTCTGAGGGGCAGGCGCTGGTACCGATCAAGGGCGGCTGGCGCATCTATTTCGACGACTACACGACCAAACGCTACTGGTACTCCGACAGCTTCGACGGCCTGCAGACCTGGACGCAGAAGAAGGAGCTGGGCGGCGTGTCGGGCACCGTGCGCCACTTCACCGTCATCTCGGAAGAGACCACGCAACTGGCGCGCGCCACCGCGCCCAAGAGCAAACCCAAGGCGATCGCCTGGGACCGCCACTCACTCATCATCGACGGCAAGCGCGAGATGATCTTCGCGGGCGAGTTCCACCCCTTCCGCCTGCCCTCGCCCAGCCTGTGGCGCGACGTGCTGCAGAAGATGAAGGCATCCGGCCTGAACGCCGTGTCCTTCTACTTTTCATGGGGCTACCACTCGGCCAAGCCGGGCCACTACGACTTCACCGGTGTGCGCAACATGGAGCGCGCCATCCAGATGGCCGAGGAGGAAGGCCTCTACGTCATCGCCCGCATGGGGCCTTACGTGAACGCCGAGCTGACGGCCGGCGGCTTCCCTGGCTGGCTGCTGCGCCAGCGCGCCGAGGCGCGCACCGACGCGGCCGAGTACCAGGCCGCGGCCGACGAATGGATGACGCAGATCAATGCCATCCTGGCCCGCCACCAGATCACCAACGGCGGCGGCAACGTCATCGCGTACCAGATCGAGAACGAGCTGTTCTCGGTGCAACCCAAGAACATCCGCCACATGCAGCACCTGGCGGACAAGGCGCGGGCCGACGGCATCACGGTGCCGCTCTTCCACAACGCGGCCTCGCGCCTGCCCGACTGGACGCCGAAGAATTCGACAGCGCCCTTTGCCAACCCCGGCCCGACCGACCTCTATGCCTTTGACGGTTACCCCGGCGGCGTCTGCGGTGTGGACGCCAAGCCCGGCTCGCCGGCCCCGGCGCCGGACTGGGGCCTGTACGGCAAGAACTTCCCCAAGGTCGGCTCCCAGGCCTCGCCCAACACACCCGGCTTCGTCGCCGAGATCGGTGCGGGCTGGTTCGACTACTGGGGCAGCAACGGCACCTACGAGTGCACGGCCCAGCGCCAGGGCCCGGGCTACCAGCGCGTGTTCTACGGCAGCAGCCTCATCAACGCGCTGACCATCCACTCTATCTACATGGCCTTCGGCGGCACCAGCTGGGGCTGGCAGCCGGGACCCATCGTCTACACCAGCTACGACTACGGCTCACCCATCAGCGAAGCCCGCGTCATGCGCGACAAGGCGCTGGTGCTCAAGCAGATGGGCGGCTTCGTGCAGGCGGCCACGCCCGTGCTCGCGCAGATGGACAAGGGCGAGGTGCTGGACCCGGGCAATGCCAAGGTCAGGCTTTATCACAACGTCAACAACGCGCTGGGCAGCCATGTGCTGCTGGCGCAGCACAACCACCTCTCTGGCACGGAAGCCTTTGGCTTCAAGCTGCAGACGCGCGACGGCAGCTATCAAATCCCGCAAGCCGGCGAGCTGACGCTGACCGGCCAGGACGCCAAGATGCTGCTGGCCAGCTACGCGCTGGAGCGCCAGCACCTCGTCTACAGCACGAGCGAGCTGCAGGCGCAATTGCAGCAAGGCGGGCGCGACGTGGCCCTGCTCTACGGCCGCAATGGCGACGACGGCGAGACCGTGCTGCGCTACGCCGCCAAGCCGACCGTGAAGCTGCTGCGCGGCCAGGCCCAGGTGAACTGGGATGCCAAGAGTGGCGACCTGCGTTTGAACTACCAACACACCGGCCTCGTCGAAGTGCTGGTCAGCGGTGCGGGTCGTGCGCCCTTGCTGCTGCTGATTGCCGATGAGAAGACGGCCCAGGAGTTCTGGCGCCTGCAGGGCGTGCTGGTGCGCAGCCCGTCGCTCGTTCGCACGGCAGCCTTCGACGGCAAGACGCTGAAGCTGAGTGGCGACACGACCGCGCCCAGCGCGCTGCGCGCCTGGGTGCCCGATGGAATCACGGCGCTGAGCTTCAACGGCCAGGCCGTCGCGACCTCGACGCAGGACTTCAGCATCGCCGCCCGCACCGCCCTTCCCGGCCCGGACGCTGTTCGGCTGCCCGATCTGACGCAGCTGGCCTGGACGCGCCGCTTCGACTCCCTCGAAGCCGCACCCGGCTTCGACGACAGCACCTGGCGCAAGGCCGACGCCGGCGCTTCTGCCGCCAACGTCTACACCGCTCCAGACAAGGGCCAGCCCGTCCTGTCCATGAGCGACTACGGCTTCCACCACGGCGACGTCTGGTACCGCGGCCGATTCACGACCAGCGACACCAAACCGCTGCAGCTCGAACTCTTCTTCGGCGGCGGTGGCGCCGGGATGATCCAGGTCTGGCTGGACGGGCGATTCCTCGGTCAGCAGGAGCACGACACCGGCCGACCTTTCCCGGAAACGACCGACACGTTCAAACAGTTGTTGAAGGATCTGCCCCCGGGCGAGCACGTGCTGGCCGTCGTCGTGCGCAACAACTCGCACAACTGGGATCTGTTCGCCGACGACGTGCACAAGGAGGCGCGCGGCCTGATCTCCGCGTCGCTTGCCCACAAGGGCGGACAGCGCTTCGGCACACCCATCGCCTGGAAGATCCAGGGCAACAAGGGCGGCGAGGACATTGCCGACCTCGTGCGCGGCCCGATGAACAACGGCGGCCTGCACGGCGAACGCATGGGCTGGCATCTACCCGTCGAGGCAAGCAAGCCGCAGCCTGGCTGGGAGGCCACGACCGTGAACGCCGCACCGCCCGCGCCCGGCAGCTACTGGCTGCGCACGAGCTTCAAGCTGGACCTACCCGCCGGCCACGACGTGCAACTGGGCCTGGCCTTTGGCGACACAAGCAAGCCGCGCTCCGAGGTCGAGAACCGCGCGCTGATCTTCGTCAATGGCTGGAACCTGGGCCAGTTCATCGCCCACATCGGCCCGCAGCGCGTGTTCGTGCTGCCGCCGGGCATCCTGAACCCGAACGGCGAGAACACGCTGACGCTGGCCGTCACGACCGATGGCCAGGCGTCCAATGCGCTGGAGGCCGTGCGCCTTTTGCCGCTGGCTGTCGCGCGCGGCGGCGTGCCACTCGAAACGGTGCCCCAGCCGCGCAACCTGCAGCGCTGAGCCTTCAAAAAATATCCGGAGACCAGGACCATGTCCAACCAGATCCTCAAGCCCGTCGACTCCTCGCGCATCCACCCGCTGCTGGCCCACCACACGGCCGAGCTGGGTGCAGACCGCGACGACATCCGCGGCGCCATCGACCGCCTGATCCACAACCTGATCAACATCGAGGACAAGGACGGCAAGTTCCTGCTGCGCCTGGACGATGGCCGCGTGCTGGACACCAAGGGCTGGAACGGCTTCGAGTGGACGCATGGCGTGGGCCTGTACGGCGTCTACAAGGTCTGGGAGCTGACCGGCGACCCCAAGGCCTGGGACATCATGACGAGCTGGTTCGAGGCCAGGTTTGCGGAAGGCATGCCCAGCCGCAACATCAACACGGTCGCACCCTTCCTGACGCTGGCCTACCTGTTCGATCGCACCGGCGAGCGCCGCTTCTTGCCCTATATCGACCGCTGGGCGGAGTGGGTCTACAAGGACCTGCCGCGCACCGAGGAAGGCGGCTTCCAGCACATCGTCTACAACAGCGTGAACCACCAGCAGCTGTGGGACGACACGCTGATGATGTCCGTCCTGCCGCTGGCCAAGTTCGGCCTGCTGCTGAACCGGCCGCACTACGTGGAAGAGGCCAAGCGCCAATTCCTCGTCCACATCAAATACCTGGCTGACCGCAAGACGGGGCTGTGGTTCCATGGGTGGACCTTCGAGGGCCGCCACAACTTCGCCAACGCACTGTGGGCACGCGGCAACTCCTGGGTCACCATCGTCATCCCCGAGTTCATCGAGCTGCTGAACCTGCCCGAGGGCGACGCCTTCCGCCAGTTCCTGATCTCTACGCTGGAGGCACAGGTCAAGGCGCTGGCCACCTGCCAGTCGGCATCCGGCCTGTGGCCCACGCTGCTGGACGACCCGACGTCCTACGACGAAGCCGCCGCGTCGGCCGGGTTTGCCTACGGCATCCTGAAGGCGGTCCGCAAGGGCTACCTGCCCAAGTCCTATGAAGCCGTCGGCCTCAAGGCAGCCCTGGCCGTGCGCAGCAAGATCAACGACGCGGGCGAGCTGACGCAGGTCAGCTTCGGCACGCCGGTGTTCAACACGCTGCAGGAATACAAGGACATCCCGCTGACGTCCATGCCCTTCGGCCAGGCGATGGCGCTGCTGGCGATGGGCGAACTGCTCGTGCGCTTCATCTGATGATGCAGAAGAACCTGCACCCCGCGGCCAAGGAGCCGGGCTGGATCAACTACTGGGGCTGGGGCTCGGGCGACATGCTGGGCGCCGGCGCCCAGGCCGTCATCACCGGCTGGCTGTTCTATTTCTTCACGACCTTCTGCGGCCTCAGTGCTGCCGAGGCCGGGCTGGTGCTCGGGCTGCCGCGGCTGATCGAAGCCATCACCTGCCCGCTGATCGGCTATGTGTCGGACAACCTGCGCCACACCTGGGTGGGCCGCAAGATCGGCCGGCGCAAGATCTTCCTGCTCATCACCATCCCGCTGCTGCCCAGCTTCGCGCTGATCTTCCGCGCCGGCCACACCTTCTACTACTACCTGTTCGCCTTCATCTTCTTCGAGCTGCTGTACACGATGTTTCTCATCCCCTGGGAAACGCTGGCGGCCGAGATGACCAAGGACTACAAGCGCAAGGCCAAGTTCGCCGGTGCCCGAATGATCGTCGCGCAGAGCTCGGCCATCCTGGCCTCCTACCTGCCCACGCTGCTCATCAGCCAGTTCGGCGGCAAGGACTCGCCCGACACCTTCTTCTGGATGGCGGCCATCTTCGGCGTGATCTTCTCGGTCGTCGTGACCATCGTCGTGTTGACCACCTGGGAGCGCCCCTACGGCACGCGTGAGCAGGCCGTCATGTCGCAGACCTACGGCGGCTTCAACCTCAAGGCGGCGCTGGCGATTCCCACCAAGATGTTCCGCGACCTGTTCTCCACGCTGAAGATCCGCGCCTTCCGCCAGCACCTGTCCATCTATCTCGGCGGCTACCTGTCGCAGGACATCTTCAACAGCGCCTTCGCCTTCTTCGTGGCCACGGTGCTGATGGGCGCGACGCTCGTCATCTCGCAGCTGCTGACGGTCATGTACGTGGCCCAGCTCATCTCGGTGATGGTGGCCATCCAGATCGTCATCCGCACCGGCCCCGTGCTGGCCTACCGGCTGGCCGCCTCGTTGTTCGGCGCCGCGGTGCTGCTCTACCTGGGCTTCTACCTGACGCGGCCCGAGGGCTTTGCCGAGGGTTTCAAGGCGCTGGGGGCCAACCTCTTCGGCGCGTTGGACCCGACGCGCCCCGGCTTCTCCTTGAGCCTCGTGTTCTGGCTCTTCGTGCCCATCGTCCTCGCGGGCCTGGGCCGCGGCACGCTGAACTTCGTGCCCTGGTCGGTCTACAACTACCTGCCCGACATCGACGAGGCCGTCACCGGCCAGCGCCGCGAGGGCATCTTCGCCGGCGTGATGACGCTGGTGCGCAAGCTCGCGCAGAGCGCCGCCATGATCGCCAGCGGCTGGGTCATCGACCTGGGCGGCTACATCAAGACCCGCCCGGGCGAGGTCGTCGTGCAAACCCCCGAGGCCATCCAGACCGTCACGGCGCTGATGGTCGGTGGGCCGCTGTTGATGCTGGTACTGGGCGCGCTGGCGTCGTGGCGCTTCCGCCTGAACGCGAGCACGCATGCCGTGCTGGTGCACGAGGTGGAGCGGCTGCGCAACGGCGCGACCGAGGCCGAGAGCGCGGAGAACCAGCGCATCGTCGAAGACCTGACCGGCTGGCCCTACGACCGCCTCTGGGGCCGTGGTGGCCCAGCGCCTTCCTCCGAACTGCCCCCCGTCCAACACGCCCGCCCATGACCGACTTCAGCCGCCGCAACTTCTTCAAGACCGCGTCCCTGCCGCTGGGTCTGACGGGCCTGGCCACCGCTGCCAGCGCGGCACCGGCGCCCGCGCCGACCGCAGCCGTCTCCGCAGACCAGCTTGCGCTGCGCTGGCTGGACGGCGCCGCCCCCGCGCTGCCACTGGGCGCCACGCTGGGCCTGCCCTGGCCGCGCGGCCAGCACCCAAAGGGCCAGGACTTCAACGCGGTTGACGCCAAGGGCAGCCCGCTGCCGCTGCAGAGCTGGCCGCTGGCCTATTGGCCCGATGGCTCGCTGAAGTGGACGGCGCATGCACTGCCGGCCGGCGTCGATGCCGGTGCGGCGCCCAGCATCCGGCCGGGCAAGGGTGCGGCGACCGGTGGCGCGCGCGTCACGGTGCGTGAGGAGAAAGACTTCATCGAGGTCGACACCGGCGTTATCCGCGCCCGGCTACCGCGCAGCGGCGCGCAGCTCGTGCGCAGCATCGAGCGCGACGGCCGCGAGATCCTGCGCGCGGCCAGCCTCGTCGCGCAGACCGACGACAAGCCCGATGCCGAGCAAGGCCCCGTCACCCAGACCCGCTTCGACAGCCGCATCACCCAGCTGACCGTCGAGCAGACCGGCCCCGTGCGCGCCGTCGTCAAGGTCGATGGCCAGCACCGCAGCGCGGCCGGCCGTGCCTGGTTGCCCTTCTCCGTGCGCTTCTATTTCTACGCCGGCGCCGAATCGCTGCGCGTGCTGCACACCTTCGTCTTCGACGGCGACGACCAGAAGGACTTCCTGCGCGGCATCGGCCTGCGCTTCGAGGTACCGCTGCGCGACGCGCTGTACGACCGCCATGTGCGCTTTGCCGGCGAGGCCGGCGGCCTGTGGGCCGAAGGCGTGCGCAACCTCACCGGCCTTCGCCGCGAGCCGGGTGCCGCCGTGCGCGAGGCCCAGCTCGCCGGGCGTGCCACACCGCCGCTGGAGCAGTGGGGCGCACAGGTACGCAAGCTGCAGCACCGCATCCCCGCCTGGGGCGACTACACGTTGAGCCAGCTCAGCGCCGACGGCTTCCAGATCAAGAAGCGAACCAAGGCCGGCCATGGCTGGATTCCCGCCGCCTTCGGCAAGCGCGCGCCAGGCAGCGGCTACATCGGCGGGGCGACCGGCGGCGTGGCCTTCGGCCTGCGCGACTTCTGGCAGCGCCACCCGACGCAACTGGACATCCGCAACTCGCACACCGATGCAGCCGAGGTGACCGTCTGGATGCACTCGCCCGAGGCGCCGGCCATGGACCTGCGCTTCTATCACGATGGCTTGGGGCAGGAGACCCACGAGCAGGAGCTCGAAGGCCTGGAGATCACCTACGAGGACTACGAGAAGGGCTTCGGCTCACCGATCGGCATTGCGCGCAGCAGCGAGATCACGCTGTGGGCGCTGGCCACCACGCCGACGCGCGAACGCCTCGTGCAGATGGCCTCGGCAGTGCAAACACCGCCGCAACTGGCTGCGTCACCCCAGCGCTATCTGCAGGCCGGCGTGTTCGGCAAGCTGTGGAGCCTGCCCGACCGCAGCACCCCGGCGCGCGTGAAGATCGAGGACAAGCTCGACTTCCTGTTCGGCTTCTACGCCAAGGAGGTCGAGCAGCGCCACTGGTACGGCTTCTGGGACTATGGCGACATCCGCCACACCTACGACAGCGACCGCCACGAATGGCGCTACGACGTGGGCGGCTTTGCCTGGGACAACTCGGAGTTGTCGCCCGACCTCTGGCTCTGGTACGCCTATCTGCGCAGCGGCCGGGCCGACATCTTCCGCTTCGCCGAGGCCATGGTGCGCCACACCAGCGAGGTCGACATCTATCACGCCGGCCAGTTCCAGGGCCTGGGCACACGCCACAACGTGCAGCACTGGGGCTGCAGCGCCAAGCAGGCGCGCATCTCCACCTCGGCCTACCGGCGCTTCTATTACTACCTGACCGCCGACGAGCGCGTGGGCGACGTCATGCGCGAGGTGCTCAATGTCGACACCAAGCTGGACTTCGTGGACCCGGTGCGCAAGATCGCCGGCCGCGTGGACAAGGGCCCCTGGCCCGCGCGCATCGGCTTCGGCACGGACTGGGGCTCCATCGTCGCGAACGTGCTGACCGAGTGGGAGCGCACCGGCGACGTCCGCTGGCGAAACAAGCTGCTGCGCGGCATGCAGGGCATCGCCGCCATGCCCCACGGCTTCTTCACCGGCAGCGGTGGCTACGAGCCGACCGGCCCCAACGAGGGTGCCTTCCACAACGTCAGCGGCGACAAGATCAGCGCCAGCCACCTGAGCGCCGTCTTCGGCGCCGTGGAGATGATGGCCGAGCTGGTGGAGCTGATCGACGAGCCCGCCTTCAAGCAGGCCTGGCTGCAGTACTGCGAGCTCTACAACGCACCCAAAGACCAGCAGGTCAAGATGCTCGGCGCGCCTCACGGTGGCAGCCCGGTGCTCAGCGTGGGCCACTCGCGGCTCAGCGCCTACGCCGCCAGGCAGAAGCAGGACAAGGCCCTGGCGCAGCGGGCCTGGCGCGAGTTCATGGCCGACGAGCGCTTCGGTGCCAAGCCGCTGAAGACGCAGCACGTGGCCGGCCCGCTGGTGCTGAACCCGGTGGACGAAGCACCTTGGATCAGCACCAACGACACGGCGCAATGGGGCCTGGCGGCCATCCAGAACCTGGCGCTCGTTGGCGACCAACTGACGGACTGACATGAAGCAACTCCTCCTCGTCGCCAGCCTGCTGGCTGCGCCTGCTTGGGGCCTCGACACGCTGCGCTTCAACTTCGACGGCAAGCCCGCTGCGGGCGAAGTGGCCGTGTCGGCCGACACCGGCTACAGCCGCGAGCGTGGCCACGGCTTCGAGGCCAGCGACGCGCGCAACGGCGCCGGCCTGCCTTACTTCTTCTCGGTGGACCTGCCCGAAGGCAACTACCGCGTCACCGCCACGCTGGGCGGGCCAACCGCCAGCGACACGACCATCAAGGCCGAACTGCGCCGCCTGCAGTTGGACAGCGTCAAGCTGCCCGCCGGCAGCACGCAGACGCGCAGCTTCATCGTCAACGTGCGCACCGCCAACATCGCCGCCGTGCCTGGGGTGGAAGCCGGCCGCGTGAAGCTGAAGGAGCGCGAGATCGTCGGCGAAGCCTGGGCCTGGGACCGGCGCCTGACGCTGGAGATCAACGGCAGCCAGCCGGCGCTGCACAGCCTGGCCATCGAGCCGGTCACGCTGCCCACGGTCTACCTGCTGGGCGACTCCACGGTGGCTGACCAGTCTGGCGAGCCCTACGCCAGCTGGGGCCAGATGCTCACCAACCTGTTCAAGCCGACCGTGGCCGTGTCCAACCACGCCGAGTCGGGCGAGACCTTCCGCGACTCACTGGCGCGCCGGCGCATCGACAAGATCCTGTCCACGCTGCAACCCGGCGACACGGTGTTGCTGCAGTTCGGCCACAACGACCAGAAGCAGCAGAAGGACGGCAGCGGCAACGCCGAGACCTACAAGGCCGAGCTGCGCACGCACGCTGAAGCCATCCTGGCGCGCGGCGGTGCGCCGGTGGTGGTGTCGTCGATGGAGCGCCGCAACTTCGACGCGCAGGGCAAGCTCAAGCCCAGCCTGACCGAGTACGCCGACGCGGCACGCGCGGTGGCGCAGGACATGAAGCTGGCCTTCATCGACCTCAACGCGATGAGCATCCAGCTCTACGAGGCACTGGGGCCGGAGCGCTCGCAGCTGGCGCACCCGATGAACAACGGCAAGCTGGACAACACCCACCACAACAACTACGGCGCCATGCAGTTGGCGCGTTTGGTGGCGCTGGGCCTCAGGGAAGCCCGGGTGCCGGTGGCCGCGCAGCTGCGGGATGATCTTGGCGCCATCGAGCCCAGCAAGCCGTTGGCGCCGGAGCAGTTCCGCGTCGCGGCCAGCCCCGGCTTCACCAATCAGCGACCGTTGGGCGACTGAGCCGAATGAAGACTGCCGTTCTTGCCGTGGCGCTGGCCTGCGCCACGCTGACCCACGCTCCCCTCACCGTCGCCGCCCCAGCCAAGGCTGCCGCCGTCGCCGCCAACGGCTTCTCACCCGAGCGCCTGCAGCGCCTGGACGCGGCCATCGACGAGCAGATCAGCAAGCAGCAGCTCGCCGGTGGCGTAATGGCGGTGCTGCGCGACGGCAAGCCGGTCGTCTTCAAGGCCTATGGCCAGCGCGACATCGAGAACGCCAAGGCGATGCGCACGGACACGATCTTCCGCATCGCGTCCATGACCAAGGCGCTGACGACAGTCGCGGCCATGATCCTCTACGAGGAAGGGCGTTTCCTGCTGAAGGATCCGGTGGCGCGCTACCTGCCGGCCTTCGCCAACGTGCAGGTCGCCTTGGCCCAAGGCGGCAACGAGAAGCCACGCCGCACGCTGACCATCCACGACCTGTTGACCCACACCTCGGGCATGAGCTACGGCCCCGGCCCGGCCAAGGCGGCCTACGACGCAGCGGGCCTGAAGGACTGGTATCTCGTCGGCAACGACGAGACGCTGGCCGCATGGACCGACCGCTTCGCCGCGCTGCCGCTGCAAGGCCAGCCCGGCGAGCAATTCATCTACGGCTACGCGACCGACGTGCTCGGCCGCCTCGTTGAGGTCGTGTCCGGCCAGCCGCTGGACCGCTTCATCAAGGAACGCATCACCGATCCGCTGCGCATGCCGGACACCAGCTTCTCGGTGCCGCCCGAGAAGGTCGAGCGCCTGGCAAATGTCTACGGCCTGGAGGGCGGCCAACTCAAGCTGATGGAGACATCGGCCAGGAGCGACTTCGTCAACGGCCCGCGCAAACTGCTGTCCGGCGGCGCCGGCATGCTGTCCACCGCGGGCGACTACACGCGCTTCCTGCAGATGCTTCTGAACAAGGGCGAGCTGGACGGTGCCCGCATCCTCTCGCCCAAGACCGTGGAGCTGATGACGGCCGACCATCTCGGCCCGAAGTCCGGCGGTGACGCCGATGGCTTCGGCCTGGGCTTCTGGGTGAACGTGAGGCGCGGCGGTTTCAAGGAACTGGGCAGTGAAGGCGCCTTCGGCTGGGGCAGCGCCTACTTCCCGCAGTACACGGTGGACCCGAAGGAACGCCTCGTCATCCTGTTCATGACGCAGCTCAGGCCGGCCGGCAATTCGACGCTGCACTTGCGCGTGCGCAACCTGACGTATCAGGCACTGATGAAGTAGCACTCGCAGGCCCGCCGGGAGGTGCGGCCTGCTCATGCATCGCTCACGCCATGGCCATTCGCGGCGGGTGAGCGCTCCCACGATTCCCATTTCGTTATCGCGCCAACGGGCGATCAATCACGTGGGTGACTGCATGCCAAAACGCTCAAGCGGTTGAGTACACGCGCCATGAGGCCCTCCCTAGAGTCCGCTCCGGCTGATGGCTAGGGCCTGTTCACAAGACGGCAATAGGTCGCGAAGGCCGGTCATCAGGGGCCAATCAAGGCGCAGCGCACCGCCCGCACTCATGTGCGGGCAAGCGGTGCAACGCCGAGTGGCCCCTGATGACCGGCCTTCCCGAAGGGTTGAGGCCAGGCAAGCCGCGCGCGACGTTGCAAATCCTCGCCGGGTACCCGACCCGGCTGTGGTTTGCGCCTTGCTCGCGGCTTGCCTGGCCTCAACGCGACCCATTGCCGTCTTGTGAACAGGCCCTTCCGCAGACCGTGAACAACGACACAAAACCAGGAGACCTCATGAACACGACAAGCACGCGCCCACCCTGGGCGCGATGGCTGGCCGCAGGCCTGCTCGCCGCCACGGCACCGGCCGCGATGGCGGCCTTCAGCATCACCACCGTCCACGACAACAACAACGCCGCGCGGCCGCAGTACGTCATCGACACGGATGCCGGCCTGGTGTTCAAGGTGCGCGCCTGGGACAACGGTGCCAGCACCACCTCCGCCGGCGACATCTCCAGCATGCTCTACAAGGGCGTGGAGTACGGCGACCCGGCACGCGGCACGCAGCTCAACTCCGGCGCCGACTGGCTCTACAACGGCGTCAGCGCCGTGGCCGTGAAGGCCGAGCTGGTCAGCGCGAACGGCACGGTCACGCCGGCCGCCACCACGAACGGCGGCGTCGTCACCGGCAACGACTACATCCGGGTCACGCTGACCGTGAACAGCCTCAAGGGTGGCGTGCTGACGCACTACTACCTGGTGAAGAAGGGTGAGTCCAACATCCACATGGGCACGCACTTCACCGAAGAGCCCGATGTGCACGGCCTGGTGCGCTTCATCGCGCGCATTCCCATCGCCAAGCTGCCCAACGGCGGCCCGGCCAACGCGGCCGGCGGCCTCGTCACCTACGGCGCAGACAGCTACTGGGCCGAGGACCTGCGCGGCACCAGCGCCGCCATCGAGGCCAGCGACGTGTTCGGCTTCCCGGCCACCGACGCGCGCTACGGCCAGTCGCGTTCCAAGCACTACGCCAACCGGCGCCTGAAGGACTGGCAGTTCCTCGGCGGTACCGGCCCGGGCGTGGGCATCTGGTTCTGGCGCGACAACAACGAGGGTGGCTCCAGCGGCCCGTTCTACCGCAGCCTGCTGCAGCAGATCACCAGCACGCACAACGAGCTGACCTACATGGTCAATTACGGCGAGGCGCAGATCGAACCCTTCCGCCTGAACGTGCTGAACACGTACACGATGATCTTCAACGACGGCACGGCGCCGACGGCAAGGCCTGACACCAGCTGGTACGGCACGTTGGGCATGGTCGGCTACGTGCCGCCGGTGGGCCGTGGTGCGGTCAACGTGGCCGGCCTGAGTGGCCGCGTGGCGGGCGTGCCCTACACGGTGGGCATCGCCAACGCGCAGGCCCAGTACTGGGTCGACGCCGACCCGGTGGACGGCCACTTCACGGCCGAAGGCATGCTGCCCGGCAGCTACACGATGACGGTCTACAAGGGCGAACTTGCCGTGCAGACGGTGCCCGTGACTGTGACGGCCAACACCAGCTACGCGCTGAACACGGTCGCCATCACCGCCGACCCGGAGGCCACACCCGCCATCTGGCGCATCGGCCGCTGGGACGGCACGCCGCAGGAGTTCATCAACGGCGACAAGCTGACCTTCATGCACCCGTCCGACGTGCGCATGGCGTCGTGGAACGTCGGGCCCTTCGTCATCGGCCAGTCCAACGCCGCAACCCAATGGCCGCCATACCAGTGGAAGGACGTGAACAACGGCCTGCAGGTGCGCTTCACGCTCAAGCGCGGCCAGAACGCAGCGCCGCTGCGCCTGCGCATCGGCATCACGGCCGACTACAACAGCGCCCGCCCGCAGGTCACGGTCAACAGCTGGAGCTCCGCCATCCCGACCGCGCCGCCCAAGGTCTCGCGCAACGTCACGGTGGGCACGTACCGCGGCTTCAACCGCACCTACACCTTCGACATCCCGGCCGCCCAACTCGTCGTCGGCACCAATGTGCTGACCATCAACACCGTCAGCGGCACGGCGGGCACCAGCTTCCTGAGCCCGGCCCTGTCCTTCGACGCCATCGACCTCGTCGCAGCGCAATGAACGCCAGCACCATGAAAACCATCGCTCCTCTTCTCGCCGCCTTGCTGGCCCTGCCCGCAGCAGCTGCCGTCGTGCAGACCACGGGTGCTGGCAGCGCCACACCAGGTGCAACGCACCTGACGTACGCGGCCGACTTCGACACCAACACGACGTTGGCCAGCCCCTGGTCGGAAGGCGGCCTGCTGTTCAGCCACACCGGGCTGGGCAACGACAACGGCGGTTGCGGCTACGCGGGTGGCAACTGCGTGGACCTCGGCGCCGGCGAGAGCTACAGCCAGTCCTTCTCGGGCAACTACTTCGCCACGGCCGGCATGAACGCCTATCTGTCCATCCGCAGCACGGGCGCCCAGCTCAACGGCATCGAGTTCGCCGTCGACTCCGGCTACGCCAACATCTATCTGATGTGGCAGACCTGGCTGAACGGCGCGCTGACCGGCAGCGGCCGCGTGTCGCTGGGCGCCGCCGGCATTGGCGACGTGCTGGGCCTGAGCGACACGGTCGGCTTCAACGAGGTGCGGGTCTACGCCTTCGACAGCGCGACCGACACGGCCGGCTACAGCGCGCCAGCCATCGACAGCGTGCGCGCCTTCACCGTGCCGGAACCCGGCTCGCTGGGCCTGGCTTCGCTAGCGGGGCTGGGCGTGGCCGGCATTCGCCGCCGCACCAACCGCAGCAGCGGCGGCTGATCAGCCAAGCGCCAAAGTCAAAGGGCCGGTCTCGCGAGAGGCCGGCCCTTTTTGCGTTCACGCGCGGTCAGTGCGCGCCGGCGTAAGTTCGCCAAGCATCGTGATAGGCCCGCCATCCCGGCGGGTTCAGCGCGGCCACCGGCGCCGCGGCGGCGTCAGGCGCACGGCCCCAGGAGTCCAGCAACCAGGCTCCGCAGGTCGTGCCGCTGCTGTCGTCCGACACCATCACGTCGCGGCCCTCGGTCAGCCCGGCCAGCAACGGGCCGAACCACGGGTTCGCCGTGAACGCACCCTCCACGACCACACGCCCCCTGGCGCCGAGGGCTGCCAGGCAGTGGTCCGTCATCTGCACAACGTAGAGCGTGGCCAGCGCAGCCTGCTCGGCGGGTGTCGCTGGTGGCGGGCCGGTGACGCGGCCGGATTGGCCGGCGAAGGGCCCGCCGGTTTCGGCAAAACAAGGCAGGGCCATCGTCCGCCGCGCAATCAGCCGCTCGATGTCCTCGACCGTGAACGCCGCCGGCTGCGCGCCGGCAATCGCGCCGAACTCGCGCCCGCCCATGAAGCGGATGCAGGGCACGGCATCGCCAAAGACGTTGCAGTTGGCCAGCATGTCCTGCGCCTCGACGAGAGGCTTGGTCGCCGAGCCCAGGGCCGCGGCGATGACCCAGGTGCCGGTGGACAGCACGGTGCAGGGGCCGCTCTGTTGCAGCGTCAGCAGATGGCGAAGCAGTGACGCGTTGCTGTCGTGGATGCCGCAGACGATCTCGCAGTCGGCCGGCAGCCCGGTGTCGGCGGCCACATCGGCCCGCAGCGTGCCCAGGCGCGCCCAGGCCTCGCGCTGCGGCGGAAACAGCGCCTGCCAGCCCTGGCCCTCGACCAGGGACGACCAGCTGCGCTGCCGCGGCCGCCACAGATCGGTATGGCAACCCAGCGACGTGACCTCACTGGCCGCCACATTGCAGAAGCGCCAGGCCCAGTACTGCGGGTACATCAGCACATGCCGGGCACGCGCGAACTCCGCGGGGAAGCGGGCTTGCAGCCAGTCCAGTTGCCGGCCCAGGTTGAGACCAGCGGGCAGCTGCGGCGAACCGCTCTCGTCGAAGGCCGGGCGCAGCGAGTCGTAGCGCGCCGCATCGGTCGCGTCGCCCGGCACATGCTCGTAGTCGGGCACCGGCAGCACCAGGCCGGAATCGTCGATCAGCGCGGCCGTGGCGCCGTGCGTGACGGGCACGATGGCGCGGATGTGCGCCAGCGCCGACAGCTCGCGCAGCTGCCCCAGCATCCAGCTCCACAGCCTCTCGGTGTCGTGGTGCGGGTAGAGGCCATCTCGGCGCACGGTGTTGGGCGTGCGCGCCTCGGCCAGCGTTTTGCCGGCCGCGTCGATGAGCGTCAGCTTGGCGTTGGTCTTGCCGATGTCGAGGACGACAGAGCCCGAAACGAGATCACGGGCCTTAGAGCTCAAGACACCAGTCCTGCGTGCCGGTGGTAGGACCCCGACTCCAGCACCGCGGCGTAGTCATGCGAGCTCAGCGCCGACGCCTCCATCACCCGAGGGTCCAAGCTTTCAGGCTCCACGGTGATGACGCGCACGCCGTAGTGCTCCAGCAGCTGCACGGCGCTGTCGGACGCCCCGGTGTCGGTGATGACGGTGGACACGCGGTTCAGCCCGCACAGCACCAGGCCCGCCTTGCGCTGGAACTTGGAACTGTCCACCAGCACCACCAGCTCTTCGGCCTGGCCGATGAGGCGCTTCTCGGCCTGGATCAGCAGCGGGTCGGCTTCCATCAGGCCCAGGATGCTCAGGCCGTAGACGCCCATGAACATCTTGGCCGCGTAGTGGTGCTGGGCCACGTCGTTCTCGAACGGGCTGAGGATGACGTTCTGCTCGCGGTAGACCTTGCCGCCGGGCAGGATGATTTCGTTGTCGCTGGTGACGAGCAGGCGCTCGGCCATCAGGAAAGAGTTCGTGAGAATCTTCAGCTGTTTCTCGATGAGAAACTCCGCCATCATGAACGTGGTGGTACCACCGTTGATGATGATGGTTTCGCCGTTATTGCACATCGACGTGGCATAACGCGCAATGGCACGCTTGGCGGCAGTATTTTGCTGGGCGTTGTTTTGAAAAGTCTCGCTGGTCAGCGCATAAGACTTTTTCTTCTGCTCCAGCCTTTGCGCACCGCCTCGGGTGCGGGTCAGCTGGTTTTTGGCGGCCAGCCAGGAAATATCCCGGCGCACCGTGGCGGCAGAAGCCGACAACCATTCCATCAATTGCTGCACGCTGGCGTGCTCGCGCTCGTCCAGCAGTTTGAGCAGACGCTTATGGCGCTTGTGATTGATCATGGGGATCACCTTTATCGGGCGCCCTGCCTGAAAGGCGGCGACCGTTGTCTCGTCGTTATGTCACCCAGCCCTCAGTTGCATTCACGGGGCGGGCGTCGCTTGGCTTCGGCAGCCCGGCTGAGGCCAGGCGCCTGATCGCGACCGGTGAGCGTAGGCGCCGGCCGCTGGAGCCGCCTCCGCCTTCGATCAGAAACGCTCAAGTAGCGGCCTTCTCAGAGGTGAAACGCAGTTCCGAATTGCAGAGTACGCCAGTCGACAGGCCAGGTCAATCAGCAAACGCTCACGGCCGTGAGCGTTTCATGAGCGATCGGGGGCCGCGCCGCGCTTTCGCTCATCCTTTTGATTTCCTGTGGCGCCGCCGCGCAGGGGCCCGCGTTTCGCTTCACACTGCGGCCCGTTTCCTCGATGAATCTCCCGCAAATGGCGGGCTCCGGGCCGCCCCATGCGGCCATGGCGATGAATGACGGATTGAATACAGGCAAGCTGATGACTGCAATTTCCCAAACCCCTGCACAAACTCCGATCGTCTCCAAGTGGGACGACGCCGTGGCAGCCAAATTGAGCGAACCGGAGCTGCTGCTCTATCGCTCCAATCTGCTGGGCTCGGATCTGCGCGTGACGAATTTCGGCGGCGGCAATACCTCGGCCAAAGTCAAGATGCGCGACCATCTGACCGGCGACGACGTCGACGTGCTGTGGGTCAAGGGCTCCGGCGGTGATCTGGGCAGCATCAAGCTCGATGGTTTCTCCACGCTCTACATGGACAAGCTGAATGCGCTGAAGAAGCGTTATCGCGGCCTGGAACATGAAGACGAGATGGTGGATTACCTGCCGCACTGCACCTTCAATCTGAATCCGCGTGCGGCGAGTATCGATACGCCCCTGCATGCCTATATCCCGAAGGCGCATGTCGACCACATGCACCCGGACGCGATCATCGCCATCGCCGCCTGCGCCGACAGCCGCCGTCTGACCGAAGTGATCTTCGGCGGCCAGCTCGGCTGGCTGCCCTGGCAGCGCCCCGGCTACGACCTGGGCCTGAAGCTGGAAGCCCTGGCCACCTCGCAGCCCCACCTCAAGGGCATCATCCTGGAAGGCCACGGCCTGTTCACCTGGGGTGACACCGCCAAGAGCTGCTACGAGATCACGCTGGACATGATCCGCCTGGCCGAGCAGTGGCTGTCCGAGAACGTCAAGCAGCCGGTGTTCGGCGGCGTCAAGACCATCACCCTGCCTGCCGACCAGCGTGCAGCACTCGCCGCCAAGCTCATGCCCGCCCTGCGTGGCCGCATCAGCGCGAGTGAGCGCAAGCTGGGCGACTTCAACGACAGCGACGCGGTGCTGGAGTTCGTCGGCAGCAACGACCTGGCCAAGCTGGCTGCGCTCGGCACGTCCTGCCCCGACCACTTCCTGCGCACCAAGATCCGCCCGCTGGTGCTGGACTTCGACCCGGCCAACCCCGACATCGACGCCGTGCTGGCTGGCCTGGACGCGGCGCTGGAGGCCTACCGCGCCGACTACCGTGCCTATCACGAGCGCTGCAAGCGCCCGAACAGCCCGGCCGTGCGCGATGCCAATCCCATCATCTACCTGATTCCCGGCGTGGGCATGCTGTCCTTCGCCAAGGACAAGGCCACCGCCCGCATCGCCGGCGAGTTCTACATCAACGCCATCAACGTGATGCGCGGCGCCAATGGCGTGGACACCTACGTCGGCCTGCCCGAGCAGGAAGCCTTCGACATCGAGTACTGGCTGCTTGAAGAAGCCAAGCTGCAGCGCATGCCCAAGCCCAAGAGCCTGGCCGGCCGCGTGGCCCTGGTCACCGGCGGCGCCGGCGGCATCGGCCAGGCGGTCGCCCGCCAGCTGCTGCAGGAAGGCGCCTGCGTCATGCTGACCGACATCGACGGCGAAGCGCTCGAAGAAGCCAGCCAGGCCCTCATCAAGGTGGGCGGCAAGGACGCCGTGGCCACCGTGCGCGGCGACATCACTTCGGAAGCCGAAGTGGAAAGCCTGATCGCAGCCACGGCGCTGCGCTTCGGCGGCCTGGACATCCTCGTGTCCAACGCCGGCATCGCCTCCGCCGCGCCGCTGGAAGACACCTCGCTGGAGATCTGGAACCGCAACCAGAACATCCTCGTCACCGGCTACTTCCTCGTCAGCCGCGCCGCCTTCCGCCTGCTCAAAGCACAGAAGATCGGCGGCAGCATGGTGTTCGTGGCCAGCAAGAACGGCCTCGTCGCCTCCGCGGGCGCCTCAGCCTACTGCACGGCCAAGGCGGCCGAGATCCACCTGGCCCGCTGCATCGCACTCGAAGGTGCTGCCGTCGGCGTGCGCGTCAACGTCGTCAACCCCGACGCCGTCATCCGCGGCTCGCGCATCTGGGACGGCAAGTGGAAGGAAGAGCGCGCCGCGTCCAACAAGATCGACAGCGACAACATCGAAGAGTTCTACCGCCAGCGCAGCATGCTCAAACTCAGCGTGCTGCCCGAGGACATCGCCGAAGCGGTGTATTTCCTGGCCAGCGACAAGGCCGGCAAGAGCACGGGCAACATCCTCAATGTCGACGCGGGCAACGCCGCCGCGTTCACCCGCTAACAATCGGCGGGAAGGAGACAAGCATGACAACGACCATCATCGACGCCGGCCAGGTTGAGCAACACAACGCCAGCCAGCGCGCCACGCTGCAGGCCGACTACGACGCGCTGGGCGGCATGCTGTCCCGCCGCGGTGTGGACATCGAGGCGCTGACCGCCACGGCCCAGACCTTTGCCGTCGCCCTGCCCAGCTGGGGCGTGGGCACTGGCGGCACGCGCTTCGCGCGCTTCCCCGGCAAGGGCGAGCCGCGTGACGTGACCGAGAAGCTGGAGGACTGCGCCGTCATCCACCAGCTGACGCGCGCCACGCCCACCGTGTCGTTGCACTTCCCCTGGGACAAGCCCGCCGACCCCAAGGCCCTGCGCCAGCAAGCTGACAGCCTGGGCCTGAGCTTCGACGCGGTGAACTCCAACACCTTCCAGGACCAGGCCGGCCAGGCCCACACCTACAAATACGGCAGCCTGACCGCGCAAAGCCAAGCCGCCCGCGAGCAGGCCGTGGCGCACAACATCGACTGCATCGAGCTGGGCAAGACGCTGGGCTCCAAGGGCCTGACGGTGTGGGTGGGCGACGGCGCCAACTTCCCTGGCCAGCACAACCTGCGCGGCTCGCTGGAGCGCTATCTGGACAGCGCCAAGGGCATCTACGCCGCGCTGCCGGATGACTGGCTGATGTACATCGAGCACAAGCTGTTCGAGCCGGCGTTCTACTGCACCGTCATTGCCGACTGGGGCACCAGCTTCGCCGCCGCGCAGACGCTCGGCGAGAAGGCCAAGTGCCTGGTGGACCTGGGCCACCACGCGCCCAACACCAACATCGAGATGATCGTGGCGCGTCTGGCGCAGTTCGGCAAGCTCGGCGGCTTCCACTTCAACGACAGCAAGTACGGCGACGACGACCTGGACTCAGGGAGCATCGACCCCTTCCAGCTCTTCCTCGTCTTCAACGAGCTGGCCGATGCGGCAGCGCGTGACGGCGCGGCCTTCAAGCCCGCCTACATGCTGGACCAATCCCACAACGTGACCGACCCCATCGAGAGCCTGATGAGCAGCGCCGTTGAAGTGCAGCGCGCCTTCGTGCAGGCCGCGCTGGTGGATCGCAAGGCGCTGGCCGGCTTCCAGCTGGAGAACGACGCACTGCAGTCGGCCCAGGCGCTGAAGAAGGCCTTCCGCACCGACGTGAGCCCCATCCTCGCGATGGCGCGCCTGCGCAGTGGCGCCGCCATCGACCCGGTCGCGGCCTACCGCGCCAGCGGCTACCGCGAAAAGGCCGCCGTGAAGCGCCCGCCCAAGGCAGGAGCCTCCGGCAGCGGCATCGTCTGAGGTGGACGCCCAAGCCTTTGGCGCTCGCGGTGACGGCCTCACGCTCGACACGCGGGCGCTGCAGGCCGCCATCGACGCCGCCGCGCTGCAGCGCACCACGCTGCGCATCCCGCCCGGCACCTACCTGACCGGCTCGCTCTTCCTGAAGAGCGGCATGACGCTGCAGCTCGACCGCGGCGCCACGCTGCTGGGCTCGCGCAACCTCGCTGACTACCCGGTGATGCCCACGCGCGTTTCCGGCATCGAGATGCGCTGGCCGGCGGCCCTCGTCAACATCTACGGCGAGCACGACGTGGGCCTCGTCGGCGAAGGTTGCATCGACGGCGACGGCCAGGTCTTCTGGGACAGCTACTGGGCCCTGCGCGCCACCTACGAGCCGCGCGGCCTGCGCTGGGCGTCGGACTACGACGCGCAGCGCCCTCGCCTCATCCAGGTCTTCGAATCGGCTCGCGTGACTATCGGCGACGGCCTGCTGCTGCGCCGCTCCGGCTTCTGGACGCTGCACCTCTGCTACAGCGAGGACGTGACCGTCGACAGCCTCACCATCCGCAACAACGACGGCGACGCGCGTGGCCCGTCCACCGACGGCATCGACATCGACTCCTCGCGCCGCGTGCAGGTCCGCCGCGCCGACATCGCCGTCAATGACGACGCGCTGGTGCTCAAGGCCGGCCGCGACGCCGACGGCCTGCGCGTCGCGCGCCCCTGCGAAGACATCAGCATCAGCGACTGCATCGTCCGCGAGGGCGCCGCGGGCCTGACCTTCGGCAGCGAGACCTCGGGCGGGTTCCGGCGCATCACCGCCCGGCGCATCGAGGTGCACGCACCCGTGCCGGTGGGCTTGCTGTTCAAGTCCGCGCCCAGCCGGGGCGGCTTCATCGAAGGCGTGACGGTCAGCGACCTGGCCCTGCACGACGTGCCCACCGCGCTGCGCGTGACGATGAACTGGAACCCGGCCTTCAGCCGCGCCGACATCCCCGCCGCCGAGCGCGCCGCGGCGCCCGCCCACTGGCTGAACCTCGCCACGCCCGTACCGGCCGACCAGGGCCGCGTGCAGGTCAACGGCGTACGCATCGAGCGGCTGACGGCTTGTGGCGCGGGAGTGGCCTTCGAGGTCGATGCCTACGCCGAGGCGCCGCTGCGCGGATTTCAGTTCACCGACCTGGACATCGAGGCCCAGCGTGGCGGCCATATGCACGACGTGGCGGACTGGCGCTTCACCGGCTGCCGCCTCGCCCTGGGCGAGCCCATCGCCGTGGGCAGCGGCGTCGCGCTGACCGGCTTGTCGCCGGCAAGCTGGCGCGTCGACCCGACCCTGCGCCGCCGCGACGTGTCGACGCTGAGCATGGCCGAGCAGGACGTTCTTTAGGAGACAAGAAGACATGAGCGACGAGATCCGCGCCTTCAAGATGCAGCTCAAGCCCGGCGTGGTGCCTGAGTACAAGAAGCGCCATGACGAGCTGTGGCCCGACCTGGCCGAGGCGCTGCGCGGCGCCGGCATCCATGACTACTCCATCTTCCTGGACGAGAGCACGCTGAGCCTGTTCGCCGTGCTGAAGCTGAAAGCGGGCTACCCCATCGACGCGCTGCCCACGCTGCCCGTCATGCGCCGCTGGTGGGACTACATGGCCCCGCTGATGGAAGTCGAAGCCGACAACAAGCCGCGCCAATGGGCACTGCCTTCCGTCTTTCACTTTGCGGGCTGATCCTCTTGCTGCCGTTGGCGGCGGGGGCTTGGTGCGAAGCACCGCGCAAGCTGGAGCCGGTCGCCACTGACGACTTCCGCGCCGGCCTCGCTCGCTGGCGGCTGGAGGCCGAGGACGAGCGCTCCGTCGTCACCGCCCAGGGCGGTGTACTCGACATCGCCACGCCCGCCGGTCTCTCGCTGTGGTGGCGCGAGCCCTTGAGCGGCGACTACGCCATCCGCTTCACGGCAGTGGCCCTGCCCGCCCCAGCCACTGCGGGCGCACTCGCCGGCCGGCTGTCGGACCTGAACATGTTCTGGAATGCGCTCGAAGTTGACGGCAGCGAGCCCTATCCGCGCAGCGGCAAGTTCGCTGGCTACGACACGTTGCCCACCTACTACGCCGGCTTTGGCGCCAATGGCAATACGACGACGCGGCTGCGCCTTTACGAGAACGGCCAGCGCCGTTTGCTGGCCGGATTTGCCGACGGCGCAATCGCCGAGCCTGGCGAGCTGCCCATGACGCCGCAGACGCGGCTGCATGCCGCCAAACCGCTCAGCATCGAGATTGTTTCGCGTCAACCGACGGCTGCCGATCCCGTTCACTTGCGCTGGCTCGCCGATGGGCGCGCCGTCTTCACCCGCGCCGACCCCAACCCACGCCTGCAAGGCTATTTCGCGTTGCGCACCACGACCAGCCGTCTGCAGATACGCGATTTCCAAATCCTCCACTGCCGATGAAACACCTGCTCCCCGCCCTCAGCCTTGCCGCCTCGCTTGCTGTCCACGCGGCGGAGCCGGTCAAGGTCGACATTCAGGCCGACAAGCCCGGCCCGGTCATCGCGCGCCAGATCTACGGCCAGTTCGCCGAGCACCTGGGCGCCGGCATCTACGAAGGCCTGTGGGTCGGCACTGACAGCAAGATCCCCAACGTGCGCGGCTGGCGCAGCGACGTGGTGGGCGCACTGAAAGCAATCAAGGTGCCCGTGCTGCGCTGGCCCGGCGGCTGCTTCGCCGACGAATACCACTGGCGCGACGGCATCGGCCCGCAAGCCCAGCGCCCGCCGCGCGTGAACACGAGCTGGGGCGGCGTCATCGAGCCCAACGCTGTGGGCACGCACGAGTTCCTGGACCTGGCCGAGCAGCTCGGCAGCGAGGTCTACCTGAACGCCAACCTCGGCTCCGGCACGGTGCAGGAGATGGCCGAGTGGCTGGAGTACCTGACGGCCGAAGGCGACACGGCCCTGGTCCGCCAGCGCCGCGCCAACGGCCGCGACAAGCCCTGGCGGGTCCAGTACTGGGGCATAGGCAACGAAAGCTGGGGCTGCGGCGGCCATATGAAGCCGAGCTACTACGCCGACCTCTACAAGCACTGGTCCACCTTCGCCAAGGCGCCGCGCGGCAACCGGCCCAAGCTCGTCGCCAGTGGTGGCCAGGAGCTTGAGCTGAACTGGGTGGAGACGCTGAGCGCCGACATCAAGCAGCGCATGGACGCCGTGACCCACCACCAGTACTCGCTGCCCACCCGCGACTGGAAGAAGAAGGGTGGCGCCATCAATTTCCCCGAGGCCGAGTGGATCTCCACGCTGGCCGTGCCCCAGACCATCGACGGCTACCTCGCCAAGCACCGCGAGATCCTGGACCGCAACGACCCTGCCAAGAAGGTCGCCATCTACTTCGACGAATGGGGCAGCTGGTACGACCCCGAGCCCGGCACCGACCCCGGCTTCCTGGTGCAGCGCAACACGCTGCGCGACGCGGTGCTGGCCGCCCTGCACTTCCATGTCTTCCACCGCCATGCCGAGCGCGTGAAGATGGCCAACATCGCGCAGATGGTCAACGTGCTGCAGGCGATGGTCATCACCGACAAGGACCGCATGGTGCTGACGCCCAGCTACCACGCCTTCGCGATGCACCTGCCCTTCATGGACGCGACCTCGCTGCCCGTGCAGCTGGAGAGCGTGCCCAGCTACAAGCTCGGCAAGTACAGCATCTCCGCCGTCAGCGCCAGCGCGGCCAAGGGTGCGGACGGCAAGCTGCTGCTGAGCCTCACCAACACCAACCCGACGCAGGATCTGACGCTGCAGCTCGCCGTGGGTGGCAAGGGCGTGCGCGCCGTGAACGGCCAGTTGCTGACCGCCGCGACGATGGACGCTGAGAATCGCTTCGAGACGCCCGACCGCGTCAAACCCCAGCCCTTCAAGGCGCAAGCCAAGGACGGCAACCTGGCGCTGACGCTGCCAGCCAAATCAGTGTTGGTACTTGAGGTGCAACCATGATCCGTCGTCTTCTCTCTCGTCTTCTTTGCCTGCTCGCCTTCATCGCCGTACCGGCCCTCGCCGCCGACGCGCTGCGCCCACCCCTGCTGCTGACGGCTCGCACCGCCGACCAGGATTTGTCGGGCCGCTGGGCCTATTCCAAGGACCTTTACCGGACAGGCTTCACCGACATCAACGGCTGGCCCGCCAAGCCGCGCATGCAGCGCTTTCGCGATGTCGACGTGGCCGCGGCCGAGGCCAAGGGCGGTGTCGGTTTCTTCGAATACGACCTCGACCGCGCGCCGGCGCTGGACATCCCCGGCGCCTGGAACTCTGCTGTTCCCGAGCTGCGCTACTTCGACGGCCTGATGTGGTTCCAGCGCCGCTTTGATGCGCCCATCAAGCCGGGCCGGCGCAGCTTCCTGCGCTTCGAGGCCGTGAACTACCGCACCACGGTCTTCCTCAATGGCCAGGAGGTGGGCAGGCACGAAGGTGGCTTCACGCCCTTTGTCGTCGAGGTCACGCACGCGCTGCGCGAGCAGGGCAACCGCCTGGTCGTCGGCGTCGACTCCAAGCACGACGCCCAGAGCATCCCGGCCGAGATCACCGACTGGGATCTCTATGGCGGCATCACCCGGCCGGTGAAGCTCTTCCAGACGCCTGCTACCTTCATCGACGACGCCACGCTGCGCCTGACCGATGCCGGCCGCATCGTCGGCAGCCTGCAGCTCAACGGCCCGCAGCTGGCCAACCAGGCCGTGAGCCTGCGCATCGCTGCGCTGAACCTCACGCTGCAGGCCCGCACCGACGCGAACGGCGAGGCCCGCTTCGACACCGCCGCACCGGCCAGTCTCAAGCGCTGGTCGCCCGAGTCGCCGACGCTGTACGACGTGGACTTCGAAGCCGGCGGCGACCGGGTGCGCGACCGCATGGGCTTCCGCACGATCGCCGTGCGCGGCGCCGACATCCTGCTCAACGGCCAGCCCATCACGCTGCGCGGCATCTCCATCCACGAGGAAGAGATCGGCCCCAACCCGGCGCGCCGCATCGACGAGGCCGCCGCGCGCCGGCTGCTCGGCGAGGTGAAGAACGGCCTGCACGGCAACTATGTGCGCCTGTCGCACTACCCGCACAACGAGACCATGCTGCGCGTGGCCGACGAGATCGGCCTGCTGGTGTGGAGCGAGATCCCCGTCTACTGGAGCATCGACTGGGACACGCCCGCCGTGCTCGACAAGGCCCGCCGCATGCAGGCCGAGACCATCTACCGCGACCGCAACCGCGCAGCACTCATCCTGTGGAGCATCGGCAACGAGACGCCCGTGGCCGAGAACCGCACGCGCTTCCACACGGCCCTGGCCGAAACCGTGCGCGCACTGGACGCCAGCCGCCTCGTCAGCGCGGCCCTGCTTGTCGAGCGCAAGGGCGACGTCATCCACATCGCCGACCCGCTGCTGCCCCAGCTCGACGTCATCGCCGTCAACACCTATGCCGGCTGGTATGGCGACGACACGCTGGCCGACGTGCGCCGGCTGCGCTGGGACGTCCCGGCGGACAAGCCGCTGCTGTTCTCCGAGTTTGGTGCCGATGCCTTCGCGGGCTTCCGCGACCCAGTGTTGAAACCGAAGTTTTCCGAGGACTACCAGGCCGACTACTACCGCGCGACCTTCGCCATGGCCGCCAAGGTGCCGACGCTGCGCGGCCTGTCGCCCTGGATCCTGAAGGACTTCCGCTCGCCGCGCCGCGAGCACCCGGTCTACCAGAACGGCTGGAACCGCAAGGGCCTGATCTCCGAGATCGGGCAGCGCAAGCTGGCGTTCGACGTGCTGGCCGAGCACTACAAGGCGCAGGCCAAATGAAGCGGTGGCTGGCCGCCCTGGCCTTGGCAGCGGTGGCGCTGTCGGCCCACGCGGCACGCGAGGTCTACAACTTCAATCCCGGCTGGCGCCTGCACGTCGGCGAAGCCCCCGGCGCCGAAGCCACGGCCTTCGACGACACCCCCTGGAAGCCCGTCACCCTTCCCCGCGCCTGGAATGAAGACGATGCCTTCGCCAAAGACATCGTCGACCACAGCACCGGCATCGCCTGGTACCGCAAGCGCTTCACGCTGCCAGCCGACGTGGCCGGCCGCAAGGTCTTCATCGAATTCGAAGGCGCCCGCCAGGCCGCCGAGGTGTGGGTCAACGGCCAGCGCGTGGGCCTGCACGAGAACGGTGTCACCGCCTTCGGCTTCGACCTCAGCAAGGTCGTCAAGCCTGGCGACAACCTCATCGCCGTGCGCACCGACAACCGCTGGGACTACCGCGAGCGAGCCAGCAACCAGCGCTACCAATGGGCCGACCGCAACTTCAACGCCAACTACGGCGGCCTGCCCAAGAACCTGCGGCTGCACGTTACCGACAAGCTCTACCAGACGCTGCCCCTGTTCTCCAACCTCGGCACCACCGGCGTCTACGTGCACGCGGCCGGCTTCGACATCAAGGCCGGCCGCGCCACCATCACCGCTGAAGCCCAGGTGCGCAACGAGCACGGCCAGCCGCGCCGCTTCGGCTACGACGTGAGGCTGCGTGATGCCGCCGGCCTCGTCGTCGCCAGCTTCAAGGCGCCGCCTCAAACCATTGCCGCCGGCGCCACCACCACCGTTGCTGCCCGTGCCCCGGTCACCGGCCTGCAGTTCTGGAGCTGGGGCCATGGTGCGCTCTACGACGTGGAGACGACGCTGAGCGTCGACGGCAAGCCAGTCGACCGCATCGTCACGCGCACCGGCTTTCGCCAGACAGCGTTCGCCCACGGCATGGTCACCCTCAACGGTCGCGTCATCCAGCTCAAGGGCTATGCCCAGCGCACCAGCAACGAGTGGCCGGCCATCGGCCTCTCCGTGCCCGCCTGGCTCAGCGACTACGGCAACGGCCAGATGCTGGCCAGCAACGCCAACTTCGTGCGCTGGATGCACACGGCGCCGTGGGCGCAGGACGTCCAGTCGCTGGATCGCATAGGCCTCATGCAGGCCATGCCCACGGGCGACTCCGAGGCCGACGTGACCGGCCGCCGCTGGGAGCAGCGCATGGAGGCGATGCGCGACGCCATCATCTACTTCCGCAACAGCCCCAGCATCCTGATGTACGAGACGGGCAACCGCGGCGTCAGCGTCGAGCACATGGCCGAAGCCAAGGCCTTGCGCGACCGCTACGACCCGCACGGCGGCCGCGCATCGGGCAGCCGCGAGATGCTGTCCAAGGCGCTGCAGGACGTGGCCGAGTACGGCGGCGAGATGCTCTACGTCAACAAGAGCGCGCGCCGGCCGATGTGGGCCACGGAATACTCCCGCGACGAGGGCGCCCGCAAGTTCTGGGACGAACTCTCCCCGCCCTTCCACCGCGACGGCGATGGCCCCGAGCACAAGGGCCAGAGTGCCGCCAGCTACAACCGCAACCAGGACTCGCACGCTTTGGAAGACGTGCGCCGCTGGGTGGACTTCTGGCGCGAGCGGCCCGGCACCGGCACGCGCGTGTCGTCGGGCGGCGTCAACATCATCTTCAGCGACAGCAACACCCACCACCGCGGCGCCGAGAACTACCGCCGCAGCGGCGAGGTGGACGCAATGCGAATCCCCAAGGACGGCTTCTTCGCGCATCAGGTGGCGTGGGACGGCTGGGTGGACATCGAGCGCCCACGCGCCCACCTGCTGGGCCACTGGAACTACGCGCCGGGCACGGTCAAGACAGTCACCGTCATCTCCAGCGCCGCCCGCATGCTGCTGACGCTGAACGGCAAGCCTCTCGGCGCGGCCGAGGCCAGCGAGCCCTTCGTCTTCCGCTTCGACGGTGTGCGCTTCGAGCCCGGTGAGCTGCGTGCCGTCGGCTTGGACAAGGATGGCAACAAGGTCTGTGAGGACTTGCGCGTCACCGCCGGCCCGCCCGCCGCGCTGAAGCTGAGCGTGCAGACGCACCCGCAAGGCCTGCAGGCCGATGGCGCGGACCTGGCGCTGGTGCAGGTGGAGGTCGTCGACGCCGCCGGCCGCCGCAACCCGGTCGCGCTCGACACAGTGAAGTTCACGCTGGACGGCCCGGCCGAATGGCGCGGCGGCATTGCGCAGGGCGAGGGCAACTTCGTGGGCGCGCGCGAGCTGCCGGTGGAAGGCGGCGTGAACCGCGTGCTGGTGCGCAGCACGACCGAGGCGGGTGCCATCAGGCTGCGCGCCGAGGCGCAAGGGCTGGAGGCGGCCACGCTGGAACTGCGTTCACAGCCGGTGCAAGTCAGCGGCGGCTTAAGCAAGCGTTTCCCGGCCGACGGCGTCAGCCACCAATCCACACGCGGCCCGACGCCTTCAACGCCCTCGTTCACCGTCAGCCGCATCGCCGTCGCCGTGGCCTCGGTGGAGGCCGACAGCGGCACGCCAGCCCAGGCCATCGACGATGACGAGAGCACGTCGTGGACCAGCGAGGCCGGCAAGGGTGCCATCCGCTTCCGCCTCGCCGAGCCCACGACGCTCAACGAAATCACGCTCAAGCTCGGCGGCTGGCGCGAGCGCCAGTACCCGCTGGTCATCCGCGTCGACGGCGCCGAAGTCTGGCGTGGCCTGACCGAGCGCAGCCTGGGCTACGTGACGCTGCCGCTCAAGGCCCGGCGCGGCCAGGTCGTCAGCATCGAACTGACCGGCGACGCCCAGGGTGGTGCCGAGACGGCGAACACCGAGGTCGCCAACCAGAAGATCGTCGACACCGGTGCCGCTCGCCTCGGCCGCGGTGTGCTGTCCATCGTCGAGGCCGAGTTCTACCGAGC
The DNA here is from genome assembly GCF_059421665.1 of Roseateles sp. GW821-FHT02E12. Taxonomy (NCBI): domain Bacteria; kingdom Pseudomonadati; phylum Pseudomonadota; class Betaproteobacteria; order Burkholderiales; family Sphaerotilaceae; genus Roseateles; species Roseateles sp. GW821-FHT02E12. The sequence goes on along the minus strand of NZ_JBWKVK010000002.1, from coordinate 125,978 downwards.
CCCATGACCAACACCTCACGCCGCCGCTGGATACAGCAGCAAGTCGCCCAAGCCGGGCTGCTGAGCCTGGGCACGCCGGCTTTCTCTGCCACCGAGGCCGCCACAGACAACCAACTGCGACTCTGGTATCGCCGCCCCGCCGACGAGTGGACGCAGGCGCTGCCGGTCGGCAACGGGCGGCTGGGCGCGATGGTGTTCGGTGGCACGCACACCGAGCGGCTGCAGCTCAACGAGAGCAGCTTCTTCGCCGGCGGCCCCTACGACACAATCAACCCGCGCGCCCGCGAGGGCTTGCCCAAGGTGCGCGAGCTGGTGTTCGCCGGCCGCTACGCCGAGGCCGAGAAGCTGGCCAACGAGACGCTGTTCGGCCAGCCCATGAAGCAGATGGCCTACCAGCCGCTGGCCGAGCTGATCCTCGTCTTCCCCGGCCTGGACGGCGTGCGCGGCTACGAGCGCAGCCTGGACCTGGACGAGGCGCTGGCGAGCACGCAGTTCCGCACCGGCGGCACGCAGCATGTCCGCGAGGTCTACGCCTCCGCGGCCGACCCACTCATCGTCGTGCGCCTGGCCGGCGACAAGCCGCGCGCCATCACCTGCGACATCACGCTGAGTGCGCCGCACCAGCAGCGCAGCGGCGGCGAGGGCGGCCACACGCTGTGGGTGGCGGGCATGAGCCCCACGCAAGGGGGCATCGAAGGCCGCCTGCCTTTCGAGTGCCGGCTGCAGGTCGTCACGCGCGGCGGCAAGCTCGTGGCACGCGACGGTGGCCTGCAGGTGCAAGGCGCCGACGAGGCCTTCATCCTGATCACCGGCGCCACCGGCTACAAGCGCTTCGACGATGTCTCCGGTGACCCCATGGCCGCCAACAAGGCGACGCTGGCCGCGGCGACGGCACGCGGCCCCGAGGCGCTGCGCCAGGCCCACCGCGACGACCACCAGCGCCTGTTCCGCCGCGTCGCCATCGACCTCGGCGCCGGCTCCAACGCCGCCCTGCCCACCGACGAGCGCATCGCCCGCTTCGCCGAAGGCCAGGACCCCGGCCTCGCGTCGCTCTATCTGCAGTACGGCCGCTACCTGCTGCTGGCCAGCTCCCGGCCCGGCACGCGCTTCCCGGCCAATCTGCAGGGCATCTGGAACGAGAAGGTCAATCCGTCGTGGGGGTCCAAGTGGACCATCAACATCAACACGGAGATGAACTACTGGCCCGCCGAGCTGTGCAACGTCGGCGAGACCATCGAACCGCTGATCTGCATGGTGGAAGACCTCGCCCTCACCGGCGCCAAGGTGGCGCGCGCGATGTATGACGCGCCGGGCTGGGTCGCCTTCCACAACACCGACGGCTGGCGCGTGGCCGCCCCCACCGACGGCGCCCGCTGGGGCCTGTGGCCCATGGGCGGCGTGTGGCTGGTGAACACGCTCTGGCAGAGCTGGCTGTTCCGGCGCGACCCGGTGCTGCTGAAGCGCCTGTACCCGCTGCTCAAGGGCGCCGCCGAGTTCCAGCTCGCCACGCTGGTGAAGGACCCCAAGAGCGGCTTCATGGTCACCAACCCCAGCGTGTCGCCCGAGAACGGCCACCCTCACGGCTCCTCGGTCTGCGCCGGCCCGGCGATGGACAGCCAGCTGCTGCGCGACCTCTTCTCCCACGCCGCCGAGGCTGCGCGGGAGCTGCGCACCGACCGGCCGTTCGCCAAGGCCTGTGAAGCCATGCGCGAGCGCCTGCCGCCCGACAAGATCGGCGCCGCCGGCCAGTTGCAGGAATGGCAGGAAGATTGGGACCTGCAAGCCCCGGAGCTGCAGCACCGCCACGTGTCGCATCTGTACGCGCTGTATCCGTCGGACCAGATCACACCCGACGACACGCCCGCCCTCGCCGCCGCCGCACGCAATGTGATGGAGCGGCGCGGCGACGACACCACCGGCTGGGGCATAGGCTGGCGCATCAACCTGTGGGCGCGGCTCAAGGACGGCGAGCACGCCCACGCGACGCTGCAGCGCCTGCTGCACCCCAAGCGCAGCTACCCCAACCTCTTCGACGCCCACCCGCCCTTCCAGATCGACGGCAACTTCGGCGGCGCCGCCGGCATCGCCGAGATGCTGCTGCAGAGCCACCGCGGCCGCATCGAGCTGCTGCCGGCGCTGCCCTCGGCCTGGCCCGCCGGCAGCGTCAGCGGCCTGCGGGCGCGCGGCGGATTCGAGCTGGCCATGGCGTGGCAGGGCGGCGAGGTGCAGTCGCTGAAGCTGCGCAGCATCACCGGTGGCAGCACCGAGCTGCGCTGGCGCGGCGGCAAGCTCTCGCTCAAGCTCGCTGCCAACGACACTGCCGCGTTCGAGCGCCGCAACGGCCGACTGCAACGCCTGGAGTCCCCCACTTGATCCGACCCGCCCTGACCCGCCGCGCCTTGCTCGGCGCCGCCCTGCTGACCCCGGCGATGACGACCCTCGCGCAAGCCCCCGCCGCGCCGACCCCATTGCCCTGGCCCAACCCCCTCGTCGCCCAGCGCGCCGACCCGCAGATCATTCGCCACGGCGACTGGTACTACCTGATGGCCACCGTGCCCGCCTACGACCTGCTGGAACTGCGCCGCGCGCGCAGCATCGCCGGCCTCGCGACGGCCGAGCCCAAGGTGATCTGGCGCAAGCACGACAGCGGCCCCATGAGCCGCAACATCTGGGCGCCTGAGCTGCACTTCATCGACGGCCGCTGGTTCATCTACTTCAGCGCCGGTGAGGCCAAGGAGCCGTGGAAGATCCGCCTGTGGGTGCTGGAGAACGCCTCCGCCGACCCGCTCCAGGGCGAGTGGGCCGAGCGCGGCCAGGTCAAGACGGCTTGGGAAACCTTCACGCTGGACGCGACCTTCTTCGAGCACCGCGGCAAGCGCTACCTGGCCTGGGCTCAGACCGACCCGGCCAAGAAGAACCACAGCACCGACATCTTCATCTCCCGCATGGCCAGCCCCACTGCGCTGGAAGGCCCGCAGGTGCGGTTGAGCCAGCCCGACTACGCCTGGGAGAAGGTGCGCCACATCGTCAACGAGGCACCCGCCGCGCTCGTCCACGGCGGCCGTGTCTTCATCACCTACTCAGCCGCCGGCACCGGCGCCGAATACTGCCTGGGCCTGCTGTGGGCCGACGAGAACGCCGACCTGCTGGACCCGAAAAGCTGGCGCAAGTCACCCGGCCCCGTCTTCAGCACCAGCCCCGAGAACGGCCAGTACGGCCCCGGCCACAACAGCTTCCTCGTCGAGCCGGACGGCACGGTGCTCAACGTCTTCCATGCCCGCAACTACCGCGACATCGTTGGCGACCCGCTGAAGGACACCGGCCGCGCCACGCGCGTGCAGCCACTGGCCTTCACGGCCGACGGCATGCCCGACTTCGGCCTGCCGCTGCGCGAGAAGCCATGACCGTCATTGCTTTGACTGATGGTGCGCCCAACGTCTTCGACGGCGAATCGCGCAACCGCATCTGCCGCCGCCCGACGCGCGCCGAGCTGCACGCCTACCTGTCACCGACAACCGCACGCGGCCGCGCCCTCGTCTATGCCGGCGGCGGCTACCTGCAGCTGATGCACGACAAGGAAGGCGTCGAGATCGCACAGTGGCTGAACACGCTGGAGCTGGATGCCTACGTGCTCGTCCACCGCCTGCCCGGCCAGGACGGCCAGCCGTTCGACATCGCGCTGCAGGATGGCCTGCTGGCGCTCGACCACCTCGCCACCTTGCCACGCTTGCCGCTGCTGCACGTGGGCCTGTCCTCCGGCGGCCACCTGGCCGGTGTGATGGCCTGCCAGCGTGAATCGGCGGGCGCCGTCATTGCCTACGCGCCCCTCAACGCCAACCACCGCGACCACAAGTTCCCGCCAGGCAAACTCGACTTCCCGCCGCCCGAGAAGCAGGCCTTCTACGACGCCTGGCCCATCGGCATCGCGACCGAACCGCACGGCCTGCCGCGCTGCCCGGTTTTCCTGGCCTACGCGCTGCATGACCCCATCGTGCCCATCGCCCATGCGCTCAATCTGATCTCGGCGGCGCAACAGCACGGGCTGGACGTGGAGGCTCATGTCTTCCCGCAGGCCGCTCACGGCTTCGCGCTGCGCGGCCTGGACGGCACGCAGGACCAGTGGCCGGCGCTCGCGGTGCGTTGGATGAAGGACCACCTGCCACCTGGCCCGTCGGCAGGCTGATGGTCCATCCCCAGCTCACGATCGGTCGCCTGGCCCTGCTCGCCCTGGTCGGCGCCACCAGCGCGTGCACGGTCTTCCCGCGGATGGACGTCCGCTACACGCTGCCCAACGAAGGCAAGGTGTCGCAGATCGTCCAGAGCCAGTGGATGAACAGCAAAGCGGCGTTGCGCAGCGCGGTGCAGGCTGCCATCGCACAAGCGCAGGTACCCGGCGAAACCTCGGCTCGCGACCTTCAGGCGCTCGGTTTCGTCTGCAGCGACGAGCCCGCCGCGCATTGCGTCCATCAATCGAGCCTGCGCTACCGCATCACGCCCGCCCCGGCTGCAGCGAATTCCGAACAGACCATGACGTTTCGGATTTCGGCCCTGCGCGAGGGGCAGCACTGGCGCGTCGACGTCGCCATCGCATGCGGCGCTGTCGGCCGGCCCGGCGCCGAGCCGGGCAGTGCCATGCGCCTCAGTACATGCAACGATGATCCGTAACCGCGCTGACCTTGCGCGCTCATCGGGACAACGATTCAAGCATGCTGCAAGAGATCAATACCAGGGGCGATTACCGAACGAAGGTGCGCGAGTTCGACGCCGTGCTCGAGTATGGCAAGGCGGCGTCGGCAGCCCTGACCGGGCTGACACTGTCTGCGCCGCACATCAGCTATGGCGAGCAGATCTTCGCCAAGCTGCTAGCCCACTGCATTGCCTTGCGCCGGCTGGCGCCCGACCCCGGCCAGCAGCAGCCGCGCGAGCTGTGGGACCTGCCCTCCATGAGCGCCGTGGCGCGCTGCGTCGTCGAGGCGCACGACGCCTTCGAGTACATCGCCGGCCACGCAGTGACAGATCCGGAGCGCGGCTTCCGCATCCGGCTCTGGGAGCTGCATGACGCCACTCGACGCCTGAAGATCCTGGCCCGCATCGGCTCGACCGACCCAGCCATTGCCCGCATCCGGGCGGACGCCGCGCGGCTTCAGCTGGCGCTGGATGCGCACGAGCACTTGGCCTCGCTGCCGCCCGAGCTGCAGGCCGCGCTGCGCCTGCGTCTGGCGCGCAACGACCCGCCGGACTTCCACCTGAGCCGGCGCCAACGCTGCGAGATGAGCGGCGTGAACGCCGACTGGCATGAGGCCATCACGATGCAGCTCTCGCAGCATGTGCACACACTGCCGTTCTCCGTGCATCAGCTCATGCAGTTCCAGGCCGGCACGCCCGAAGCCCTGCGCCTGATGGCCCAGCCGCTCGTGTTCGCCCTGCCCTTCCTCGTCCGCGTGATCCAGGCCATGGAGCAGCTGTTGCCAGGACGAGCGCCCAAGCCACCCAGCCGAACCGCCCGCACGATGATCGTGTGGCGCGCCCTGTCCCAACGAGGAACCCAGGGGGTCGAATGAGCGCCGTTTGCCTGGACAGCGCCTCAGGGCAGCACGTTGACGATGACCCGCCGATAGCGCGTCAACCTCGGGCTGCCATGGTCCGTCACTGCCAGGATGATGTGCAGGCTGCCGGTGCCCGGCGGCATCACGCGCTGCGTGGGCACGACGAAGGAAGCCTGGGCTTGGTCTGAGCCCTTGATCTCCAGCGGCTGGCCCGAGCGCGCACTGGACACGGTGAACGTGCCGGCCTCGCCGTAATAGAACCACTCGTAGGACAGTGCATCGCCATCGGGGTCGCTGCTGCCGGCTGCGCTGAGGTTCACGGTGTCGCCGCGCCTGGCCGTCAGCACCTCGGCATGCGCGAGCTTCACCACCGGCGGGTGGTTGGCCTTGGCGTAGGGCTGGGTCGTCCAGTCCATGCGCGCCGCGAAGTCGTTCTGCACGGCGGCGCGCCAGCGCCAGAGGGTCGCGTGGTTGCTGGTGTGCCATTGGCCATCCACGCCCTTGACCTCGTCGACCGCATCCGTCCACAGCGGCCGGGTCTCGGTCTCTTGATGCCACTTCTGCAACCGTGGCGTGTAGAGCTCATAGCGGCCGCCCCAACCTCCCCAGTCAGGACGTTCGGGCATGTTGAGTCCATTGGCAACCAGCCCCAGGAAGCTGGGCGTGTCGCCCTCCATCATGAATTCGGTGTGTGGGTACTGGGCACCCAGCGGGCCCTTGTTGCGGCGGATGTGGCGGTCCAGCCAGGGGTTGTCGACCAGGCCGAAGTCGGCCCCACCGAAGCGGCCATGCACCTGGTCGCCGCCCATCGCGGCCCAGGTCGCGTGGTGATACGCGCCACCCGGATGCAGGCCGGGGCTGGCGATGTAGAAGAGCCCGGGGAAGCTCTTGCGTATCCAGGGGCCGGAGTCGTCCTGGTCGGAGATGGCGTAGACACGCAGCGTGGCGACGAACTTCGCGAGCGCTTCCGGGCTTCGCGTCGCCTTGACCTTCCACAGTGCCTGGGCCAGCACGTTCGGACCACCCCAGACCGGCACCCACAGCGGCCGCGTGTCGGCACGATCCGCGGCGGCAATCAGCGCGTCGGAGCCGGGCGAATCCATGCCCTCACCCACCACCTTCATGCCGAAGTCCGGGCGGCCCTCGGAGACGGCGGCCAGCAGTTGCGCCGCGCTGGGGTAGCCCGGTTCGTGAAGCAGCAGGTTGGCGCGCACCTTGCCGTAAGCCTCGACGATCTCGCGAATACGCCAGGCCGCCGTCTTGTTGCGCTGGTGGATGGACGTGGTGGCCACCAGGCCCTCGACGTCGAACTGGTTGGCATAGGTCAGCAGCCGCACCAGAGACTGCGCGTCGTCCGGCTCGTTCTCGATGTCGGTCAGCACGAAGAGCCGGGTCTTGTCCGCTGCGAACACGGGCGCGGCCATGAAAGCAAGCAGGCAAAGCAGAACGCGCAAGTTGTTGAGCATTTGAAGTCCGACGAAACCGGGCCGCAGCAGTATCCGCGCCGACCGTAGCATCACGCGCATGCCACGCCTCCTGAAGAACCTCGTGCTGTGGGCCGCCTGGCTGCCGTTGGCAGCGCTGGCCCAGGGCGGCACCCCGACGCCATCGCCCCAGGGCGCTGGCATCAGCCCCGACACACAACTCAGCCTGCGCTTCGCCAGCCCACCCACCGTGGGCAGCTCGGGCCTGATCCGCATCTTTGACGCTGACGACGGGCGCCTGGTCGACACGCTGGACCTCGCCATCCCCGCCTCGCCCAACCGCCGCATGACGGCGCCCGAGGCAGCGGCCGACGCGGCGCAGCAGCGCTACCAGTCCACCCGCATCGCCGGCCGCGACTGGCATTTCCGCCCGGTCATCGTGCGCGGCAACGTGGCGACGCTCTACCCGCACCACGGCGTGCTGAGCTACGGCCACCGCTACCGAGTGACGGTGGATGCGGGTGTGCTGCAACCCGCCGCCATCGCCTGGACCTTCGCCACCCGCGCGGCGCCGCCGCCGGCTGACAGCACCCGTCTCGTCGTCGCGGCCGACGGCAGTGGTGACTTCAACACCGTGCAGGGCGCCATCGACTTCGTGCCCGACAAGCCGGCGAAGCGAGTCACCCTCTTCATCCGCAACGGCGTCTATGAGGAGATCGTGTCGCTGAATGGCAAGAACAACCTCATCCTGCGCGGCGAGAGGCGCGACCAGGTGCAGGTGGGCTATGCCAACAACAGCGCCTTCAACCCGGGCGCCCGCAGCCGCTGGGCCTTCTCCATCGTCGACGGGCAGGACATCCAGCTGTCCAGCTTCACGATCAACAACGACGCCATCGGCCAGGCCGAGGCGCTGATGACGCGCGGCGAGCGCATCGTGCTGAGCGACATGACGCTGAACGGCAGCGGCGACGCGCTGACGACCTACGGCACGCTCTATGTGCAGGACAGCAAGCTCAGCGGCCATGGCGACACCATCCTGGGCTATGCGGCGGCCTACTTCCTGCGCAGCGAGCTGGTCTCCATCGGCCCGTTCTCCTGGACGCGCACGCCGGCCGGCCAGCATGGCAACGTCTTCGTCGACTGCACCTTCATCGCCAGCGACGCGCCGCTGCCCTGGGCAGCATCGGCCCCAGTGGCCAACCCGGCCGCCGTGTTCGCCCGCCTGCCGCGCAACAACTCCGCCACGCGCACGGCCACCAACTTCCCGCATGCGGAGATGGTGCTGATCAACACTCGCACCCAGGGCATCTCGCCCGAGGGCTGGGGGCCGGTGGAAGAGGCGCCGGGCTTCGACAGCTCGCGGGTGCGCCTGTGGGAGTTCAACACGACGGATCTGCAGGGCCAGCCGGTCGATGTTTCCAGGCGCCACCCGGTCTCGCGCCAGCTGACGATGGCGAAGGACGCCGCCACCATCGCCGACTACAAGCGCCCGGAGTTCGTGCTGGGCGGCTGGAAGCCGGTGGTGGAGTGAACATGATGAGACTGTGGCGAACGCTGACACTGCTGCTACTGGCCCTGTGCAGCGCGGCTGCTCATGCCGTTGAGCAATGGGGCATCCAGGAGATCGAGCTCGCCGGCCCGAAGGACGGCAACCCCTTCATCGACGTGCAGATCAGCGCCCGCTTCAGCGACGGTGCGCAGACCCTGGAGATCGACGGCTTCTACGACGGCGATGGCATCTACCGCGTGCGCTTCATGCCGCCGCGGCCCGGGCGCTGGACCTGGGTCAGCCACAGCAACCGCTGGCCGCTGACGAACAAGCAGGGCGAGTTCATCGTCACGCCGGCCAAAGGCGGCAATCACGGCCCGGTAGCCGTGCGCAATGGCCACCACTTCGGCTACGCCGATGGCTCGCCGTTCAAGCCGGTCGGCACGACGATGTACAGCTGGGCTCACCGCGGCGAGGCGCTGGAGGCGCAGACGCTGAAGACGCTGGCCGCCGCGCCCTTCAACAAGGTACGCATGCTGGTGTTCCCGCAGACCGCCGGCACCGACAAGCACCCACCCGAGTTCTGGCCCTATGCCGGGACGCCGCCGCGCGACTGGGACTACACGCGCTTCAACCCCGCCTTCTTCCGCCACCTCGAAACCCGCGTGGGCCAGTTGCGCGATCTCGGCATCGAGGCCGACCTGATCCTGCACCACCCCTACGACGACAAGCGTGAATGGGGCTTGGACGACCGGCCGCGCGAGGTGGACGACCGCTACGCCCGCTACCTCGTCGCCCGGCTGGCGGCCTACCGCAACGTCTGGTGGTCTCTGGCCAACGAGTTCGATTTCATCCGCACCAAGACCGATGAGGACTGGGAGCACCTGGGCCAGCTGCTGCAGCGCACCGACCCCTACGGCCATCTGCGCTCCATCCACAACGGCAAGCGCATCTACGACCAGGCGCGGCCGTGGATCACCCACGTCAGCATGCAGCACGGCATGGCTGCGGCCGAGGCCAGCCGGGCCGTGCTCTTCCGCGAGGCCTGGCGCAAGCCCGTCATCTTCGACGAGCTGAAATACGAGGGCCGCCACGACCGCCGGTGGGCGCAGCTGACGGGCCAGCAGATGGTGCACGCCTTCTGGTCGACGACCATCGCGGGCGGCTACGGCGGGCACAGCGAGTTCATCCCCGACACCGACGGCCTGATCTGGCTAGCCCAGGGCGGCAGGCTGCGCGGCGAGAGCCCGCCGAGGCTGGCCTTCCTGAAGCAGATCCTGGATGCCGCGCCCGCCGAAGGCATCGACCCCATCGACGCTTTCGACGACCTGTTCGTCGCCGGCCAGCCGGGGCGTTACTACCTCGTCTACTTCGGCACCCAGGCGCCGACCGAATGGCAGCCCCAGCTCTACCTGACCGGCCTGCGCGACGGCCAGCGCTTCAAGGCCGAGATCATCGACACCTGGGGCATGACGATCACGCCCTTGGCGCAGCCGCTGCAGTTCAAGCCCCAGGGCCGCTACCACTTCGTCGAGCGCAGCGGCCAGGCCGTCAAGCTGCCGGGGCGCACCGGGATGGCCCTGCGCCTCACGGCGCTGGACACACCCGCCGGCCCCGCCGCCCAGCGCGCGGTGGACGACTGAACGAGGAGCGACCACGATGCGATCCGCACGCCTTCCTGCCCTGTCCACGGCCCTGGCGCTGGCCGCCTGCGCAACACTGCCCACCCCGCCCTCCATGCTGCCCGCTTTCCCGGGCGCCGAGGGCGAAGGCGCCATTGCTGTCGGCGGCCGCGGCGGGCGGACGATCTATGTGACGACGCTGGCCGACGACGGCCCCGGCTCGCTGCGCGCCGCTGTCGAGGCCATCGGCCCACGCACCGTCGTGTTCGCCGTGTCCGGCACCATCGCCCTGGCCAAGCCGCTGCACGTCACCGAGGGCCGGCTCACCATCGCCGGGCAGACCGCCCCCGGCGACGGCATCACGCTGCGCAACCATGCGCTGTTCATCGAAGCCGACGACGTCGTCGTGCGCTTCATCCGCTCGCGCATGGGCGACGAGGCCGGCGCCGACGACGACGCCATCAGCGTGGGCTCGGGCCAGCGCATCATCCTGGACCACGTCTCGGCGAGTTGGTCCACCGACGAGTCGCTGTCGGTCTCCGTCGCCCGCGCCGACCTGGGCCGGCCGGCCTACCAGCACGTCACCGTGCAGTGGAGCGTCATCGCCGAATCGCTGAACTGCAACGTGCCCAAGAAGGGCGCCTGCCATGGCTTCGGCAGCCTGCTGCGTGGCGCGCATGGCACGCGGCTCAGCATGCACCACAACCTCTGGGCCCATCACCAGGACCGCATGCCCCGCCCGGGCAACTACCTGAGCCCGGACAAAGACCCGGTCGGCGGCTTCTACGACATCCGCGCCAACGTCTTCTACAACTGGGGCGCCGAGCGCGCCGGCTACAACCTGGACCGCGGCGGCGAACGCGCCAGCTACAACTTCGTGGGCAATGCCTACTTGACCGGGCCGAGCTCCAAGGGGCAGTTCGCGTTCGAGGAAAGCAACCCAGGCTCGCGCGCCTGGTTCGCTGGCAACACGATGGACGGCCGCCTGCCTGCCGACCCGTGGGAGCTGGTGCGTGCTCACGCACAACACCTGCCCGGCGGCCTGCCGGCTGGCTACAAGCTGGCCCAGCCGCTGGCCTTTTCGCCGGTTGCGATGCACCCGCCCGCCGTCACGCTCGAGCGCGTGCTGGCCCAAGCCGGTGCCTCACTCGTTCGCGATGCGGTCGACCTGCGCATCATCGAAGACGTGCGCCAACGCCGCGGCAAGCTGATCAACAGCCAGACGGAGGTGGGCGGCTGGCCCGTGCTGCAGAGCCGGCCCGCACCGCTGGACAGCGATGGCGACGGCATGCCCGATGCATGGGAGATCGCGCAAGGGCTGAACCCAAGAGACGCGTCGGACGCGGCCCGAGTCGATCCGGTGACGGGCTACACGCAGCTGGAGCGGTATCTGAATGGGCTGGTGGCGCACATCGTCAGGTAGCAGCGCCGGGAGCCGGGCAGCGGCCCTTGTGCAGGTGATAGGTGAGCGCCGCAGCGATGCAGAAGCCCAGCGAATCCACCGGCATCTTCTGCGTCAATGCCAGCACCAAGGCTCTGTTTCCCTCAAACCGAAAGTCATTCGGGAACATCTGCTTGAATGATTCGACGAGGTTGGTCTGGCAGTTGAAGTAGACGGCGTACTGATCCGGCGCCTTGGCCTTCCAGTCGATACGAACCGTGCTGCCCGCCTTGTTGACGGTGACATAAGCCGGCTCGCCCCACTTCAAGGTTTCGTCGACGTCGCCGACGCCAGGTGTTTGCGCTGCCGTCTTCAGCACCAGCTCCCTGAGCGCCAGCATGCGCCGCCTCACGTCGGCCGGGTAGGCCTCGAACCTGGCCTGAACCTCTGAACTGCGGAAGTGGGTCATCCGGTGGCGTCGCCCGGCGGCGCGTACTGCGCGATGACCTGCTGCTCCGTCAGCATCGGCGTCTGGTTGGCGAAGTCGTAGTAGCCGGGCTTCTTGTCGATGTAGATCTGGCTGGCCAGCTCGAAGTCGTCGGTCTCGAAGGCACCGGCCGGCACAAAGTACTCACCGGTGGCCAGCAGCTTGTAGAAGAGGTGGGTGCCGCAATGCTTGCAGAAGGCGCGCTCGGCCCACTCCGACGACGCATAGACACCGATGTGTTCCTCGCCTTCGAAGCGGACGTTGGGCCCGCAATGCACGGCCAGCAGCGGGCCGCCACCCCAGCGCCGGCAGAAGCCGCAATGGCAGGCGCCGATGCCCTTGGCGTCAGGCGATGTGAAGCGGACGGTGCCGCACAGGCAGTGACCTTGCATCTCTTGGTTTCCCTTCATGCGGCCAGCCCCTGCGGCGGGCGCGAGCGCGCAAATTGTTGCCCAGGGATGTGGCATTCCATCCGTGCCTGTTTGCGTTGCCGGCCAGGCCGATTGCCGCTCCCGGCGCGACACCGGCGTCGGCGGCCACAGCCACAGCTCGGCCAGCAATGCATTCGGCACCCAGCAGGTCCAGGCCACGGCGGTGTAGATGGCTTCCACGGGCACACCCAAGGCGCCGGCCACGCCCAGCTGCAGCCGCAGCGAGATGCCCGCCGCCGTCAGCGCGAAGCTGCGCAGCATCCAGCGCCGATGCCGGGCGATGTGGTGGGCGCGGATGTGGATGAGCGCGATGGCGGTGGTGGCCAGCCAGGCCAGGGCCAGCAGGCCGAAGCCCAGCCGGGCCACCGGCCCGCCCATGGCCTGGGCAGCGAGCGGTAGCCCGCTGATGCCGCCCACCAGCAGGCAGGCTGCGTAAGCCCAGCCGATGCGACGGTGCAGCCGCGGATGGCGGGCCCGCAGGCGGGTGGAAAACTGCCAGGGCCCGAGCATCAAGGCCAGGCCGGCGCTGACGGCGTGCGCGATCAGGATCTCGCGCTGCAGTGCCAGGTTCGGCAGCGGCGGCGCGAAAGGCTGGCCCGGCAGCGCAAACCGCAGCGCCGCCACGCCGATGAGGGTGGCCAGCACCAGCAGCAGCCCGAAAGCGGCCTGGCGGACGAGGTTGAGGCGTGAGGTGGTGTTCATGTCGCCCAATCTAGGCGGCATGAATTGGCTGGGACTTAGGCGGGTGTCGAAGGCAGATGCACGCGTGCCACCAGCCCGCCAAGCCCATCGTCACGGCCGAGCAGCTCGATGCGCAGGCCATGCCTCAGCCCCGCCTGGCGGGCAATGGCCAGGCCCAGGCCGCTGCCACCGGCCGGCGCGTCGGGCATGCGGAAGAAGCGGTCGAACACCCGCTCGCGCATCGCCTCGGGCAGGCCCGGGCCGCTGTCCACCACATCCACCCAGCGCGCGCCACCCTCGCCCTGCACCAGCCTCAACTCCACCTCGCCGCCCGCCGGTGTGTGGCGCAGCGCGTTGTCGATGAGGTTGTCGAAAAGGCTGCGCAGATCGCCTTCAACAGCCTGCAGTTGCAGCACCCCTTCGATGCCGTCGACAAAGCCGACCTCGATGCCGTTGCGGTCGGCCAGCGCCATGGCCTGGCCGATGCTGGCGCGCAGCAGCGTGCGCAAGTCCACCCAGGTTAAGGTGCCATCAGCGCGTGCGGCCTCCTGGCGCGACAGGCTGAGCATCTGCTCCACCAGGTGCTGCGCCCGCCGCATGCCCTGCTGCAGTTGATCGAACTCGGGCTTGGCGTTAGCTAGATGCGGGCGCAAGTTCTCCAGCTGCAGGCTCAGCGCCGTCAGCGGGGTGCGCAGCTCGTGCGCGGCGTCCTGCACAAAGCGGCGCTGCACGTTGAGCGCCCCGCGCAGCCGCATCAACAGCGATTCGAAGGCCTGCACCAGTGGCGTCATCTCCGAGGGCACGGCCGGCGCGATGCCGCCGAGGCTGTGCTCGTCGCGCCCGGCGAGCTGCAGCGCCCCGTCGCGCAAGCGGCGCGAGGCCCGGCCCACCACCAGCCACAAGACACCCAGCGCCACCGGCAGCAGCATGAAACCCGACAGGCCGGCCAGCACCGCCCGCCCACCGATTTCTTCATCCCGAAAGCGCTGGCTGTGCAGCACCTGGGCGCGCAGCTCACCGCTGCCCGAGTCGGCTGGCGTGGTGTACGCCCGCCACTCCTCGCCGCCGGCGCTCAAGCCCCGCCAGCCAGACGTGGCTTGCAGCGGCACGTCCAGGGCGGGCCAGGAGCTGGCTCGGCGCGCAGGGTCGCGCACGCACCAGAGCTGCACGATGAAGCCGCCATCCTCATACACGTCGGGGCCGGTCAGCTGCAACGGCGTGCCCAGGCTCGCGCAAGAGCGCTCTGTATGTGAATGCGCCAGCGCCCTCATCTGGCCATCCATGTAGGCATGCACCACATCGTGGTAACTGAAATAGAACGCGCTACCCACAACCACCGAGGTCAGCAGGTGCAGCGGCAGCAGCCACAGCACCAGTTGGCCGCGCAGCGAACGCGGCCAGCTCATGCAGCGTCCGCCAGCGCCACGCGCCAGCCCAGGCCACGCACGTTGCGGATGGCGTCGGCCCCGAGTTTGCGGCGCATGCCGTGGATCAGCACGTCGATCATGTTGCTGCCCACCTCTTCGCCCCAGCCGTAGATGCGCTGCTCCAACTGCTCGCGCGACAGGATGGCGCCGGGCCGCTCCAGCAGCGCGCGCAGCAGCGCGAACTCGCGCGCGGTGAGGGTCTCGCGCTGGCCGTCGCGCAGCGCCTCGCGGGTGTTGAGGTCCAGCTGCAACGCGGCGCCACTGCCCAGCAGCGACTGGGCCACACCGCTGCGCCGGCGCAGCACCGCGCGCATGCGGGCCAGCAGCTCGCCCATCTCGAAGGGCTTGGCCAGGTAATCGTCGGCGCCCAGGTCCAGCCCCTCGATGCGCGACTCGACGCCGTCGCGCGCCGTCAGCACCAGCACCGGCGTCAGCTCGCCGCGTGCACGCAGCTGGCGCAGCAGGCTCAGGCCGTCCAGCCGGGGCAGGCCCAGGTCCAGCAGCACGCAGGCATAGCCACCATCGGCCAGCGCCGCGCGGGCGGGCTCGCCGTCGCGCACCCAGTCCACCGACCAGCCGGCACGGGCCAGCGCCTGGGTCAGGCTCGTGCCGATCATCTCGTCGTCTTCCACCAGCAGTGCGCGCATGCGCGGAATTTACGCGCCCTCACTTATGCGCGAATGAGGCCGCCTCGAACCTGGGGGGCGGTCCTTGCCTTAACGCCTGGCTAATTTGGCCTGCCTACGCTGCGCAGCGTTTCATCCCCACCAAGGAAGTTCTCGATGCAAGCCCAAGTCCTTCGCCTCGCCGCCGTGCTTTTGATCACGACGCCGGCCCTGGCCCAGAACGCCCCGCCCGACGGCGCCTCTGGCTCGCTGACCATCGCCGGCATCGGCGCCGGCGCCACGCTGGAGCCCTACCGCGGCGTGGACACCAAGGCCCGCGTGCTGCCGCTGCTGATCTACGAGAACGACTGGGTGTCGGTCGCCGTGCCCACGCTGGACCTGAAGCTGGGCAGCACCGGCGACATCAAGTACCGGCTGCGCACGCGCTTCGGCTTCGACGGCTACAAGGCCAAGGACTCCGACTTCCTGCGCGGCATGGACCGCCGCAAGGAGGGCCTGTGGCTGGGCGCTGCGGCCATCTGGGACACCGGCATGGGCGAGCTGTCGCTGGAGGTGCTGGGCGACGCGACCAGCAACAGCAAGGGCCGCATCTTCTCCCTGGAGTACGAGAAGCGCTTCGACTTCGGCGACCTGGCCGTCACGCCCCGCCTGGGCGTGCGCGGCGTGGACAAGAAGTACGTGAACTACTACTTCGGCGTGAAGCCCACCGAGGCCATCGCCGGCCGGCCCGTCTACCTGGGCAGGTCGGCCACCCAGGCCGAAGGCGGCCTGCGCTTCACCTATGCGACGGGCAGCAACGAGATGCTGTTCCTGGACATGTCGGCCCGCCTGCTGGGCAAGCCGGTGCAGGAGAGCCCGCTGGTGGAGCGCCGCTACCAGGCGAGCTTGTTCGCGGGATGGCTGTATCGGTTCTGAGCGGTCAGGTCAGCGCTCAGGCGTGCAGCGGCCCTGGATGTCGGCTGCCAGCCGCGCAACCTCGGTGGGGTCTGCCCCGGGCGGCGGTTTGAAGCTGGCCAGCAAGCTCTCCAACGCAGCTATGTGGGCGGGGTCGATGTCGGGCCGGCGCCGCACCTCCTCGGTCCCCTTGCTGATCTCGGCGCGCTGCTGCTCACGCAGCGCGCCGATCTCGTTGGGTGTCAGCAGCCGCGGGTGCTGTGCAGCCAGCGTGCTGAGCCAGGCCTGCGACATGCGGTCGCAGGCCCAGGCGTCGCGGCGCAACGCGGCCACGACCGTGGGCTCTGAGGCCACGTCAAAACCCTTGCCCAGCGCCGACACCAGCGCAGCCGCCGCACCTCGATCGCCTTCGGCGAGGCTGCGGCGCAGCAGTGGCACCAGTTGCGCGCGTGACGCGGCATCCACGGCCTGGCAGGACGCCAGGTCCTGCTGCATGCCGGCCAGAAGCGCGCGGCCGTCAGCCTCGGACTTGCGGTGCCATCCGGCGTCGACCTGCGCACGGAGTCTCTCGACGCTTTCGCAGGTCTTGATGTGCCACGCCGCCTCGCCGGCCTTGCCGCGCTGGTCGCTGCTGACGGCTATTTGAATCTCGCGCTGCATGCGCGAGACATCCGGCGGCGGGCGGGGCATGGGCGCCGTAGCCGGCGCAACCGGGGAAGGCGATGCTGCCTGCCCGAGCGCCGCCGAGGCTGGATGCAGCACAGGTGGAGTCGATGCCGCAGCGGTCGGTGGTGTGGGCTGCAGCGCGGCAGGGAACGGCGTCACCGCAACGTCGCCATGCCCACTGCTGACCGCCCAGGCCACGGCGCAAACGGCAGCGACGCCGGTCAACCAGGCAATCTGGCGAACGATGGGTTTCATTGGGTGGCGTGGTTGGCAGTCCTGAACGATCACGGACTATGCCGACACGCCCGGCCGCCACCCAGCGGCAGTTTTCACATCACCTCAGCGCCCACCCACCCGCCTCGGGAAGTCCCCCACCCCTTCCTTGGTCCGCTCGATCTTCCTGATCGTCCCGTCGTCGTTGAAGACCAGGTACTCCGCCGCCACATGCCGCTGGGTCTTGTTGCAGGCCGCACCCGGCGTCTCCAGCCAGCGGTGATAGAACAGCACCCACTGGCCCTTGTACTGCACGATGGAGTGGTGGTTGTTGGCGTTGTTCTCCTGCTCCATGATGACGCCGCGGTAGGTCCACGGGCCCTTGGGCGTCTTGGCCGTGTAGTAGGTCAGGATGCGGTTGTGTTCCGGCATCGTGAAGTAGTACAGGCCGTTGCGCTTGAACACCCACGGGCCTTCCATCGGCGGCTCGTAGCCACCCATGTCCATCTTCTGCAGCTCGCCCTTGAGGCTGCGCATGTCGTCGGCCATCTCGGCCACGAGGTAGTTCACGCCGGACGTGCGGCTGTAGAGGTAGGCACGGTCGTCGTCGTCGACGAACAGCACCGGGTCGTTCGCATAGGGCTTGCGCCACAGCGGCGCGCCGATCATGTCCTTGAAGGGGCCTGCCGGGCTGTCGCTCTCGGCGATGCCCACGCCCATCCACTTGGTGCTGTTCTTGGGGTTCTGCCGGTCCTTCACGCCGGTGCCGGCGGGGAAGACGAGGTAGTACTTGCCGTTCTTGTAGGCAGCGTCAGGCGCCCAGGCGTAGTCGTCGGCCCACTTCAGGTCTTTCACCGACAGCACGGCGCCGTGGTTGGTCCAGTTGACGAGGTCGGTGGACGAGAAGGCATACCAGTCCTTCATGTGGAAGTCGGCCTGGCATTCCTCGTCGTGCGAGGTGTAGAGCCACATCTTGCCGTCCTTCCAGACATGGCCGGAGGGGTCGGCAGTGCGCAGGTCCTTGCCAAGGGCGAGTGGGTTCTGGGCCTGCGCGAACGGCGCCGTCAGCAGGGCCGCGAGGGCGAGGGATGCGAGCTTCATGGGTTGCCTTTGCAGGCGCCGGGCAGCAGCTCGGCGCCATCGAACATCAGGTCGCTTTGGCCAGCCTTCAGGCGCAACGATGCGCCGGAACGATCGGGGAGTGTGGCGGTTGCGGTCAGGCGGTTGGCCAGCACGCCCTGCGCCCAGGCGGCATCCTGAGCGCCGCGCGGCCAGCGCAGCGGGTGGGTCTGGCCGTCGGCGAGCAACTCGACCTGCCAGGGCTCTCCCGAGGCCAGTGGGTAGGTGGGCAGCAGGTGGACGCGCAGGCAGCCCGGGCCAGCGGTGGACTCGGCTTGCAGGGTCAGCGTTGCGCCGGGTTGCTGGGCAGCCAGCACGCCTTCGCCACGGCCGAGACCGGGGATGCGGCGCCAGCCCTCTGACGCGGTCACGCGCAGCGCGGGCGGCGCTTCGGCAGCAGCCACGGGCGCGAGGTCGGCCGCGGCTTTCGCGAGATCGCTCAGCGCATCGGTCGCGCGGCCACCCAGGCCGGCGGCCGGCAGCAGCGGCGCCTGCTGGCGGTAGCTCGTCCACAAGCCATCAGCCGGCTCCTCGGCCAGGATGCCCGCCCAGCGGCCACCGTTGTAGCGCGCGGTCAGGGCCTTGAGGCGCTGGTCGGCGCGCACGGCCTGGGCGGCAAAGCGACGGGCACCGGCGGGATCGCGCTCCATCGTGGCGGCGTAGCGCTCCAGCGCGAAGAAGCGTTCGTTGGCCAGGGCGGAGGCGCGTAGCGGGTATTCGACGAGCTGGAAGAAGCCGCCCTGCTGTTCGGCGGCGATGCGCGGGCGCACGGCGTCGAGCGCTGAGAGCAAGCGCGCGAAGCGGCCCAGGCGTTCGTCGATGACGGCCGGTGCAAGGCCGCTGCGGCGCACGCGTTCGCCCGGCAGATGGAACTGCAGGTGCTCGGGGCGGCGCTCGAAGTTGAGGCGGTAGTAGCCATCCCAGAGGTCGGCAATCTCCGCGACGCCGAACAGCCGCGTGGCCAGATCGCGAAGGTAGGCGCCCTGCCCTTGCGTGCGTACGGCGGCCGGGTTCCAGGCCAGGTCGAACCAATGGCTGAGGTTGATCTCATGCGGCTTGATGTCGCCGGCGTTGGCGATCCACAGCCGCTGTACGCCAGCGTCGAAGGCCCGGCCCATTTCTTCAGCCACCAGTGCAGGCGGCGTGGTGCTGAGCCACAGGTAGGACAGCGGTGCGCCGAGGTAGCTCAGGTGGTAATACACGCCCGAGCCGCCCGACCGCTTCGCCTGGGCGGCATCCGGGAACTGGCGGAGGTAGCCGAAGTTGTCGTCGGGCCAGACCAGCGTCACGTCCTCAGGCAAGGCCAGGCCAGGCAGCAGCGGCAGCACTTCCTTGTAGGGCACGAAGACCTGGGGCAGTTGCGTCGGATCGCCCACGTGCTTGGCGAGCAGCTCGCGCTGGTCGGCAATCAGGCGGTTCAGCAGCGCCTGCTTCTCGGCCACCGTGCCGCCGCCCTGCATGCCGGAGTCGTGGATGCCGCGCATGCCCAGCGTGTAGAGGTTGTCGAAGCGGCCGTTGGTCTTCAGCCGCTCGGCCCAGTAGTCGCGCACCTGTTCAGGATTGGTCGCGTAGTTGTACTGGTCAGGCGGTGCCTTCCACTCGGCGACGTTGTTGCGCAGCAGGGGCTCGGCGTGGGACGAGCCCATGACGATGCCGTAGCGCTGCGCGAGCCTGGCGTTCTCGGGGTTGGCGTTGAAGGCGCCCGACACCTGGTGCATGGCCGGCCACAGCGTGTTGGCCTTCAGGCGCAGCAGCAGGCGGAAGACCTGCTCGTAGGTCTTGGGGCCGATGGTGCCGGCCTCGGGCTCGAAGGTGCGAGAGGCCCAGGGGAAGAGGCCCCAGTCCTCGTCGTTGATGAAGAGGCCTCGGTACTTCACGGCGGGGCCGTCGTGCAGCGTCTCGGTCAAGGAGAGGTGCAGCGGGCCACGCTTGAGCGGCGCCACGTCGGCCCACCAGTGCCAGGGCGACACGCCCAGGGCCTGGCTCAGCGTGTAGACGCCGTAGGCCGTACCGCGGCGGTCGGCGCCCGCGACGACGAGCGCGGCTTTCACGCCCGGGGCAGGGTTGTGCAGCAGCGCGATCTGGAAGCACTCCCAGCAGCCCTTGAGCTTGCCCAGGTCAAGGCCGGCGGCGTCGATGGCGGGGTGGCGACCGACCGTGCCGACCCAGATCTGAATTGCGCCCTTGTTGCCGACGCGCATCCCCAGTCGCTTCAGGTCGTCCGCCAGGTCCTTGGCGACAAATACCTCGAGAGGATCGGCGTCCGGCGCCGCGACGATGACAGCGCCATCGAGCGGCACGCTGCCCAGCGTGGCCTTGGTGTCGACGGTGAGGCCGGCGTGCGCTGAGCTGGCCAGCACATACAGCAGGGCCAACAGCAGCGCGCGCATCAGCGAGCCTTGAAGGCCGGGCGCAGATCGGGTGGCGGCGCGTCGCGATCCACGCTCAGCCAGCCGTCCTTCACGGTCAGCTCCGCGGACTGGATGACCGTGCGCTGATGCCAGCGGTCGTCCGTCTTCGCTTCCGGCTCGCCACTCTGGTGCGTGAAATAGAACAGGTAGGCCCTGCCGTCGACAACCGTGACGCCCGGGTGCTGACCCTTGGCGCGGTCGGTTGGGTGCTGGCCGATGTCGGCCAGCAGGCGCGCGGGCTGCTCTTCCCAGTTCTGTGCGTCGTCGGAGCGCAGCACCAGCAAGCCCTTCCACAGGTCAGCCACCAGCCACCATTTGCCGGCGAACTGGAAGACCGTGGGGCCTTCGCCGGGCAACGGGCTCACCGGGCCACGCACGGTCCAGGTCTTCAGGTCAGTGCTGTCCGCCGCTTTGAGCCTGCTGCCGCCCTGCTCGTCCTTGAACCACATGCGCCAGCCGCCTTGCGGCGCGCGGATGACGGACGCGTCGATGACCTTGGGTGAGCCCAGATCCGCGCGGCCGGCGCATTGCCAGGTACGCAGATCGGTACTGGTCAGGTGCTCGATGCGGCGCTCGCCTGTCCAGCTCTTGTGCACACCGGGCACGATGGTGAGCCATAGGTGATACACGCCGTCGAAGTCCTGGATCTCGGGCGCCCACAGCGTGACGCCGGTGCACTCGGCAGGGAACTTGGCCTCGCCCGACGCGCGCCAGTGGTTGCCGTCATCCGTCGTCGCAACGCCGATGGGCGTGGCGTGCACCCAGGTCACGTCCTTGGGGTCGTCCAGCCGCATCGTGGCGCGGCGGTTTGTGTAGAACATCTCCCAGCGCTTCAGGCCGCGGTTGAAGACGAGGGACACGTCGGCGGCGCCATCCAGTACCGGGTCGCGGTACAGCGGCCGCGGCGCGGGTTCGGGCGTCGCGCAGCCGGTCAGCAGAACCAGCAGCAACAGGGCGGCAATCCTCATGGCGTCGTGATCGGCAGGTAGCGCGGCGGCTTCATGCCGTGGCCCAGGTGGAAGCTGGTGTGAGGCGGCTGGTTGTAGCCGGCGTTCTGCGCGGCGACCTGCACGCGGTATTGCGGGTCGTGCATCAGCGTGACGAGGCGGTGCTCGGTGGGCACGGCCGTCGAGAAGACCAGCAGCGCGGTGCTGTCCTCGTTGCGCCAGACGACTTCCTCGCGCCAGTCGCCGAAGAGGTCGGCCGACAGCACGGGGTTGCCCTTGGTGCCGTTGTTGGAGGCGGCGCCGAACTTCTTGCCGTTCAGCACGTTCTCGAACTTGAAGGTGGCGGGGTTCCACTTGTCGACGGAGACGTGGTCCAGCGATTCGCGCAGCAGGTCGCCATCCCACCAGATGGCGAAGTTGTAGCGGTTGGGGTGTTGCTCGCTGATCAGCTTGCCGCCCGCGCTCATCAGGCCGCCCACGCTTCCCCAGCATTCGGCGCCGGGGTAGGCGGGGTCGATGTCGAAGCAGACGCCGCGGCCCACGTCGGTGTTCTTGCCGGACATGCTCCACAGCACCTTGCCGGTGGCGGCGTCGTGCATCTCCAGGCCGTGCTCGCCGTAGCAGCGCGGGCTCTCGTGCACCATGAAGATCTGCTGGCCTTCGCGCGCCGGGTCGAAGGCGCTGACGTGCAGCGCGTCGCCATGGCACAGGCCGGTGCTGTAGAGCAGCTTGCCGGTGCCGGAGATGGTGGCGGCGCCATAGATGATGTCGTCCAGGCCGTCGCCGTTGACGTCGGCCACCGAGAACCAGTGAGCGCCCTGCCCTGCGACCGGTTTGGCTGACGCGTCCGCATCGGTGTCGAAGACCCAGCGCTGTGTCAGCTTGCCGTCACGCCAGTCCCAGGCGGCCAGCACGGCGCGGGTGTAGTAACCGCGGGAGAACACGGCGCTGGGGCGCTTGCCGTCCAGGTAGGCCACGCCGGCAAGGAAGCGGTCGACACGGTTGCCATAGGTATCGCCCCAGGCACCCACGTCGCCGCGCGGCGGCGTGTAGTCGACGGTCGCCATCGCCGCGCCGGTCAGGCCGTTGAAGACGGTCAGGAACTCCGGCCCGGCCAGCACGTAGCCGGCCTCGTTGCGGTAGTCGGCCTTGCCGTCGCCGATGGTTTTTCCCTGGCCGTCGACCGTGCCGTCGGCCGTCTTCATCATGACTTCGGCCTTGCCGTCGCCGTCGAAGTCGTAGGCGAGAAAGCTCGTGTAGTGCGCGCCGGCGCGGATGTTTTGCCCGAGGTCGATGCGCCACAGCCGGGTGCCGTCGAGCTTGTAGGCATCCACCAGCGTGTGGCCGGTGTGGCCCTTGTGCGAGTTGTCGTGCGCGTTGGTGGGCTGCCATTTGACGATCAGCTCGTACTGGCCGTCGCCATCGAGGTCAGCGGTCGAGCCATCGTTAGCCTCGTAGGTGTAGGCCACACCGTCGGGCGTCACGCCGCCTGCTGGTTTTTGCAGCGGCACGCGCAGATAGGGCTGGCTCCACGGCGCGGTGGCGGTGGACGCGGGCAGCTCCTGGCCGCCAACGACGGCGCGCACGGTGTAGAGGCTGTCGCTGCGGCCCTGCGCGTCCACCAGATTGGTCAGCGCCCGCGGCTCGTGGTTGATGCGCTTGCCGTCACGGTAGACGTTGAAGCGCACGCCAGCCGGCTCGGTGCCCAGCAGCCGCCAGCTCAGGAAAACGCCCTGCCCTGTGCTCAGCGCGACGAGGCCGCGATCGAGCTTCTCCATCTGCCTGGGCTGAGCCTGAGCCTGAGCCTGAGCCTGAGCCAGGCCGGCACAGGCCAGCAGTAGGCAGACGAAGAAACGGTGCAGAAGGATCATGGCAACGGCTCAAAAAAACGGCCCCAGCATGAGCGGGGGCCGGCGCGCGGGGTCAGCGCAACTCAGAGGCCATGCCGGCCCGGGAGGTCACTTCGAAGAGAGATCGGATCAGAGCTTGTAGCCCAGCGTCACGTAGTAGCGGCGGCCGGACCAGGCCAGCTCGTTGGGGCGCCCCAGGTCGCCGGCGTAGGTCAGCTCGGCCTGGTTGGTCAGGTTCTTGGCTTCGAGGGCCAGCGTGAAGTTCTTCGTGGCCTTCCACTGGATCTTGGCGTCCAGGTAGCCGGTCTTGTCGCTGAAGTTCGGGTTGCCCGACACGTCGTTGCCGCCGGTGTAGTACTTGTCGCGGTAGGCGTAGGCCAGGCGAGCGTTGAAGTTGCCGTCGTCGTACCACAGGCCCAGGTTGTAGGAGTTCTTCGACAGGCCCGGATACGGCAGCACCGAGTTGTCCAGCGGGCTGATGAGCTCGTTGCCCTTGGCGTAGCTGAACGTCATGTGGGTGTAGTTGGCATCCACGCCGAAGTTGCCCAGCAAGCCCGGCAGGAAGGACAGCGCCGTGCGGCCAGCCAGCTCCAGGCCCTGCGTCTTGGCACCCTCGCCGTTGACGGCCTGCGTCACGTCGAACAGGCGGCCATCGCCGTAGAAGTTGACGCTGCGGCTCACGACACCGGTGCGGACATAGGTGCCGATTTCGGTCCGGAAGGTGGCCAGGCTGACCTGCGTGTCGCGGCTGGGGTAGTACTCCACGCTCAGGTCGTACTTGGTGGCGCGGTAGGGCTTCAGGTCGGGGTTGCCGGCCGTGCAGGTGTCGGTGCCGTTGCCACCGCGCGCCGGGTCGCCGCTACCCGTCGTGCAGGTGACGTTGGGCGCCAGCAGGTCGATCGCCGGACGCGCCATCACCTTGGCCGCACCACCGCGGACCAGCAGCTTGCCGTTGAGGAGCTGCAGCGTTGCGTTCAGGCTGGGCAGCACATCGTTGTAGCTGTTGCTGATGGACACCACGGTGTTGCTGTTCACGAGGGCCGAGCAGGTCGACACCGTGGCCGGGTTGCAGGTGCGGTCCGACTTCAGGCCTGTCGAGGTCACGTCGGTGCGCGTGTAGCGCACGCCGAGGTTGCCATCCAGCGGCAGGCCGAAGAGCTCGGTGCCCCAGTCCAGCCGCGCATAGCCCGCCTTGATCTTCTCGGTGATGTCGAAGGCCGGGATCTGCGGATAGGTCTTGCCGTCGTTGCCGGGCGACGCGTAGAGGTATTTGTGGGAAAAGTCGCTGGTATCGAAGATGCCCGAGGCCACCGTAGCGGCATAGCTCGGCGCCGTCCAGTTGGCGGGAACGCCACTGACGTCTCCATAGCCGCCCATGAAGGTGCCGGGCGACTTCGTGCGGATCGTGTTGACGATCTCCTGCATGCGCGTGCCGTTCACATACGACGTCTTGAAGCCGCTGTTGATGTAGCTCTGCGCGTCGTTGGGACGTTGCGCGGTGCCGGTGTACAGCGGGTCGAAGATGACGGTCTGGTTGACGTTGGCCGTGCGGACGTTGATGTCCACCGCTTCGTCGGTCAGCGTCAAGCTGCCGTTGTTCTGCACCAGGTAGCCGCCGCCGTTGTACTGACGCGAGCTGGACTCGCGCATCTGGCCGCCGAACCACAGGCTCTGGAAGAAGCTGTGATCGAGGTTGTATTGGAAGTCCAGCTTGCCCTGGCGCTCGGCGTTCTTGGTGGCTGACGGGCGGTACTGCATCTGCGCCTGCACATAGGACGAGGCGTTGTCCGGGCTGTAGGCCGTCGGGAACGTGAACTGCGGCAGGTGGTTGCCGTCGAGCTTGACGACCAGGCCCGGCGCGTTCTGCGTGAGCACGATGTTGTTGCTCTCGCTCTTGTAGTCCGACTTGGAGTCGCCCAGCAGGCCTTCAACGCGCCAGCTGTCGTTCTTGAACTTGAAGCCGGCAGTGGTGTACTTGGATTTGACGTCCAGTGCGAAATCGCGCGCCGACGTGCTGAAGGCGCCTTGGCCGCCCTGGCCGGCCACGTTCAGGCAGTTGCCCACGGTGAACTGCGTGACGTGGTGGTTCTCCACCACCATGCCGGCCGGCGTAGCCGCCGCAGGCGCGGCGACGCAGGTGCCTCCCGAGGGGACGCCGGTAGCCGAGTAGACGGGCGCATTGCCCGGCGAGGCCAGCCGCGTCACCGCCGAGAAGTCGGTGCCGTAGTTCATGTCGTTGAGCTTCTGCGCCTGGGTGTTGGCCTGGTAGCTCACATAGGCGTCCAGCTCCTTGGTGAACTGGTATTGCGCCGTCACTTCGGCGGAGCTGCGCTCGTGGTCGCGGGTCCAGATGCCGTAGCGCGAGATGCGCGGCGAGTAGTCGAACCACTGGCTGCGGCAGGGTGCCTGGTCGGCAGCGGCGAGGCTGTTGCAGCCGGCCGAAGTGGTCACAGCCGCAGCGTTGGCGTTCAGGCTGGTGAGGGTCTTGTCGGCCGAGAAGTCCCAATCGCGCAGGAAGGCCCAGGACGTGTTGCGCGAGAAGTCGCCACGGGTGTAGATCTTGTCGTAGACCAGGTTGGCCATCAGGCCCAACTTGTTGTCCAGGAACTTGTCGGCCAGCAGCAGCGTGCCGCGCGGCTGCGTGCCGCCGCGCAGGCTGCCCTGCTCGGCCGACAGCGTGCCGGCGATGGTGAGCTTGGTGAAGTCCAGCGGCTTGCGCGTCGTGATGCGCACCGTGCCGCCGATGCCGCCTTCGGTCAGGTCAGCCGTCGAGCCCTTGATGACGTCGATGGAGGCGATCAGCTCCGACGCCAGCTCGCGCAGTTCGGCGCCGCGGCCGGCGGTGCCGGCGGTGCCCAGCACCGACATGCCGTTGATCTCGACGCGGTTCAGGTTGGGCTCGACGCCACGGATGGCCACCTGCGAGCCTTCGCCGAACGAGCGCGACAGCTGCACGCCGGTGATGCGCGACAGCGCCTCGCCGACGTTCTTGTCCGGGAACTGGTCGATGTCTTCCGCAACGATGCTGTCGCTGACGGTGGACGCGTTCTTCTTGCGGTCGATGGCGCTCTGGATGGAGCGGCGGATGCCGGTGACGGTGACCGTGTCGAGCTGCTGGGCCTTGGCCTTGTCGGCGGCCGCGGGCGCAGATGCGGCCTCGGCCGGAGCTGCGGCCTGCTGGGCGTGAGCCTGGCCGGCCAGGGCTGCCGAGATGGCAAGTGCCAGCGGTGTCCAACGCGAAACCGGCGAACCACCGTGAATCTTCTTCAGCATTTGTCTGTCTCCAGAATATCAACCGGGGAGAGCTCGAAAAGGCTCTCTTTAATGCCCCGAAGACAGTCTAGAGGCCGGGTTTCACGCTGTGTTCACACGCCAGCAAAGAATCACGACCGTGATTGCTTGACCTCCGAGAAAACCCTTGAATAGCACCGGCTCCGATCAAATCGATGATTACTCGGCGCCAAGCCTGAGTGCATGCAGGCCACAGTGGGAAAGCGGGCAGCGCAGCAGCTTGCGCCCCCGGTGCCCGCAGCCTGCCCGGCAATTCAGGCGTTAGGCCGCGCGGCATTCAATTCTCCAAATAAACAAACCCGCCTGGAGCGGGTTTGTTTTGAATAATTCATCTATCGAAATTCAAATTACTTCTGACTTCAAAAAATATCGAGATCAGTTTGAATAGAAATCTCAGGGCTGGCGCTCCAGCCAGGCCTTGGGCACCGGCACGATGCAGATATTCATCTCGCGCCCGTCAGCGGCCAGCATGGCCGACTGGATCTGGATCTTCTTGCCGTCGGGGCTGAAGGTCGGGTGCGGGTGGTCGCGCGCCGTCGTCTTGTGGCCGGTGGTCAGCACGATCATTTCGCGCGTCTTGCGGTCGATCAGGTAAAGGCTGCGGCCGAAGTCGTCGCCCACCGCAAAGCGCCCGTCGTACGAGCCATGCACATGCCACAGGCCACTGCCCGACGGCGTCTGGCCAACGATGTTCACCTCGCGTGAGCGCAGGTTGACGATGGCCAGCCCGGTGGGCTTTTCGCGCGTGCCGGCGTCGCCCCAGGCGGCGTCCTGGCCCGGATTGGCACCGCCCACATCGGTGGCCGCCGGCCGGTTGGGGTCGACGACGCCGGGAATGGCGCGGTGGCCCATGATGGCCAGCGCCACTTCGTCCTTGCCGATGAAGGCCTCGTGCGTGACCCACTCGTAGGGCGCCTCGGGGTAGAGCGGGCGCATGCCGGTGCCGTCGCCCTTGACCGTCCAGGTGCGCTGCGGCGACTTGCCGCCCGTCTCCCAGCTGAACACCAGCTCGCCCGGGTTCCAGCTGTTGCTCTGGATGTGGCCGATCTGGAAGGGCACGGAGACGACATGCTTGATCTCGCCCGTCCGTACGTTGATCTTGCCGATGGCATGCGGGCCCGCGCCCATGCCGCGCGGGCCGAAGGGCGCTTCGATCTTGGTGCCGGCCGGCAGCCTTGCCCCCGCGAAAGCCTTGCCAGTGACACGGAAGTAGAACCACTGGCCGTCGGCGTCCAGCGCGTTGTCGCCCACGGCCTCCAACTCGGGCGGCAGGGTGCCGATGACGCGCTGGTAGCTGTTGGCCGGCTTCATGGCTCCGGCCTTGCTGTCGGCGAAGACGCGGTCCAGGTCGACCTCGATGGCCTGCATGGCCTTGGCCGCGCCGCCCTTGTCGGGCCGCAGGAAGTACAGCTTGTTGCCACCCGACTGCGCGAGGTTGAGCATGCCGTCGTAACCGCCCTCGGTGACCTGCACCATCTCGCCGCTGGCCTCGTTGACGGCGATGGCCTCGCCTTTCACGCGCGCCGAGCGGAACACCAGCCACTGGCCGTCGGCCGTCCACTGCGGGTGGCTGGGGTAGATCTTGGAGTCACCACGCGGTTGCGTCGTCAGGAAGGTCAGCGGCGTGCCGGTGACCGGGTCGGGCACGACGCGCTTCTCGGATGGGAAGCGCTGGCCGATCTGCGCCCAGGTAGGCGCTGCGGCCAGCAGCAGGCAGAGCAACAGGGAGGTCTTGCGAAGCGACATGATGGGTGCCCGGTAGAAGTGGCGCGACTCTAGGACCGGCTCTGTTGCTCCATGTTGCTGGGCCTCAATCGCTCAAGAACTTGCGCTGTCCGGGCCCGGCCTGCTCCTAGCATCCGCGCCATGATCCGAACGCTCATCGCTCTGCTCTCGCTGCTCGCCTTGCCTCTGGCACAGGCTCAGACCTTCACCGCCAGCACCGACCCCGCCCGTGCCCAGGTCAAGCTGCCTGAGCCGGCCCGGCCCGAGCTGCCGTCCCTCATCCTCATCGGCGACTCGACGGTGCGCAACGGCCAGGACGACGGCCAGGGCAAGGGCGCCGAAGGCCAGTGGGGCTGGGGCAACCCGATCGCCGGCTACTTCGACCTGAACAAGATCAACGTCGTGAATCGCGCCGTGGGCGGCTTGAGCAGCCGCACCTACCGCAGCAGCGGCCACTGGGATCGCACCAAGCCCTTCATCAAAAAGGGCGACTGGGTCGTCATGCAGTTCGGCCACAACGACGCCAGCCCCGTCAACGACAACAGTCGCGCCCGCGGCGTGCTGCGCGGCACCGGGCCCGAGAAGGAAGACATCGACAACCTGCTGACGGGCAAACCCGAGACGGTCTACACCTACGGTGCCTACCTGCGCGGCTTCATCGCCGAGATCCGCGCGGCCGGCGCGACGCCCGTCGTCGCCTCGCCAGTGATCCGCAAGCGCTGGGAGGCGGACGGCGCGAAGGTGACGCGGGCCGGCGGCAACTTCGCCGGCTGGGCCGCCGAGGTCGCCAGGCAGGAGGGCGTCGCCTTCATCGACCTCAACGAATGGGGCGCGTTGCGTTACGAGGCCGTGGGCAAGGCCGAGGTGGACAAGCTGTTCCCGCCAGAACCCGAGACGGTGCACACCAACCTGGCCGGCGCCACGGTCAATGCGCAGCTCGTCGTCGCCGGCCTGATCCAGAACAAGGTGCTGCCCGACGCAGTCTTCACGCGCCGCTTTGCGCCGGATGGCAGCGATGACCGGCCAGTTATCGACGCGCGCAAGGTCAAGGTCGAAGCCCCGCGCGACCCGAAGTTGCCCAGCCTCGTGCTGATCGGCGACTCCACCGTGCGCAGCGGCGGCCAGGGCGGCGCCTATGGCTGGGGCGAGCGGCTGGCGCCCTTCTTCGACACGCAGCGCATCAACGTCGTCAACAACGCCATCGGCGGCCGCAGCAGCCGCACCTTCTTCACCGAAGGCCGCTGGGCCTCGGTGCTCGATCAGCTCAAGGCGGGCGACACGCTGCTGATCCAGTTCGGCCACAACGACGGCGCCCGCATCGGCGACCCCGCCGGCAAGAACCGCGGCTCGGTGCCCGGCATCGGCCCCGAGGCCGTGGAGGACACGCGGCCCGACGGCAGCAAGGAGATGGTGCAGAGCTTCGGCTGGTACCTGGCCCGCTACATCAACGACGCCAAGGCCAAGGGCGCCAGCGTCGTCGTGCTGTCGCCCATCCCTCACAAGGACCGCTGGCAGGCCGGCCAGCCGCGTGATTTCGAGAACTACGCCGCCTGGGGCGAACAGGTCGCCCGCGCCCACGGTGCCCAGTTCATTGACCTGACGATGCTCGTGACCGAGGCCTACCGCGGCATCGGTGCCGAGCGCGTCGATACCTTCTTCTCCGACGCCCGAACCCACACGAACGACGCCGGCGCGGTGTTCAACGCCACCCAGCTGGTCGAGGGCCTGAAGCGCCTGCCGGGCCAGCCGTTGCAAGCCTTCCTGCGCCCCGTCGCACCCTGATCTGCACAGCCCACTTGCCAGCGTCAAAAAACTTCGCTTAGAATGGCGGGCTCAGGCGCTTTAGCTCAGTTGGTTAGAGCGATGGAATCATAATCCACAGGTCCGGGGTTCGAGTCCCTGAAGCGCCACCAGAACAAGAGAGAACGGCCCGAGCAACCCTCGGGCCGTTTTCATTTCCGCAGCGTCTTCGTGACGCCGCCTCGCAGCCACTGGACATGCCATGTACCGCTGTGTTTTCCCGCTGATGCTCGCCGCCAGCTGCGTGGCCGCCCAGGCCCAGACGCACCGCTTCTTCACGCCCAACACCCTGCGCGGCGAACTCGTCGTCACCCAGCACCCCGACGTGCTGCTGAACGGCAAGCCAGCGCGCCTCGCGCCCGGCAGCCGCGTCAAGGGCGAGACCAACCTCCTCGTGCAACCCGCCGGCATCGCAGGCCAGAAACTCATCGTGCACTACACGGTCGAGAGCAGCGGCCTGATCATGGATGTCTGGGTGCTGAACGCCGCCGAGCTCGCCAACAAGCCCTGGCCCACCAACCCGGTCGAAGCTGCCACGTGGCAGTTCAACCCCGGCAACCAGACCTGGATCAAGCAATGAGCGATGTGACTTCGAAAAAGGTCTACATCAAGACCTTCGGCTGCCAGATGAACGAGTACGACTCGGACAAGATGGCCGACGTGCTGGGCGCCGCACAGGGCTACGAGTCGACGAACGACCCCGAGCAGGCGGACCTCATCCTGTTCAACACCTGCTCGGTGCGCGAGAAGGCGCAGGAGAAGGTCTTCAGCGACCTCGGCCGCGTGAAGCACCTGAAGGCCAAGGGCGTCATGATCGGTGTCGGCGGCTGCGTGGCCTCGCAGGAAGGCGCGGCCATCATCGAGCGCGCGCCCTATGTCGACATCGTCTTCGGCCCACAGACGCTGCACCGCCTCCCCGCGATGCTCGACGCCCGCCGCGAACAGCGCCGCCCGCAGGTGGACATCTCCTTCCCCGAGATCGAGAAGTTCGACCACCTGCCGCCGGCCAAGGTCGACGGCGCCTCGGCCTTCGTGTCGATCATGGAAGGATGCTCCAAGTACTGCAGCTACTGCGTGGTGCCCTACACCCGTGGCGAAGAGGTCTCGCGCCCCTTCGACGACGTGCTGACCGAGATCGCCGGCCTGGCTGACCAGGGCGTCATGGAGATCAACCTGCTGGGCCAGAACGTCAATGCCTACCGCGGCAAGATGGGTGACACGGCCGAGTTCGCCGACCTGGCCCTGCTGCTGGAATACGCGGCAGAGATCCCCGGCATCAAGCGCCTGCGCTTCACGACCAGCCACCCCAACGAGTTCAGCCCTCGCCTCATCGAGGCCTACGGCAAGATCCCGCAGCTCGTGAACCACCTGCACCTGCCCGTGCAGCACGGCAGCGATCGCATCTTGATGGGCATGAAGCGCGGCTACACGGCGCTGGAGTTCAAAAGCACCGTGCGCAAGCTGCGCGCGCTGCGGCCAGACCTGCGCCTGGCCAGCGATTTCATCGTCGGCTTCCCCGGCGAGACCGATGAAGACCATGCGAAGCTGATGAAGCTCGTGCACGACGTCGGTTTCGACGCGTCATTCAGCTTCATCTTCAGCCCCCGCCCCGGCACGCCGGCCGCGGCGCTGGAGGACACGACGCCTTATGAGGTCAAGGTCAAGCGCCTGCAGGAGCTGCAGGCCGCCATCGAGGCGCACGCGCTGACGATTTCGCAAGGCATGGTCGGCAAGGTCGAGAAGGTGCTCGTCACCGGCGCCGCCCGCAAGGACGCCACCGAGCTGATGGGCCGCACCGAGTGCAACCGCATCGTCAACTTCCCGGGCTCTCAGCGGCTGATGAACCAGCTGGTGGACGTGCGCATCACGACCGCCTTCGCGCATTCGCTGCGCGGCGAGGTCGTCACGACTGAGGACGTGCTCAGCGCTTGAAACTGAGCAAATACCACTGCGGCAGGGCCACGCCGAGCACCAGCAAGGCATAGCCCACCATCTTGCCGTCGCGGCCCAACACCGCCAAGGCAGCGATGGCCGCCAAGCAGCCGCCTGCCGCGCCCCAAGCCCACAACTTCCGCCAGCTCACAGACTTCGCCTGCCGCCGCCACAGCCCTTTGATAGCCGCCGCCAGCAGTGCCGCCAGCCCCCAGGCCGGGGCAAACAGGTTGGCGATATGCCAAAAGGCGTCGAGTGGACTCATTTCGAGGAAGCTTAGGCGGCGAGTGAAAAAGCGCCGAATCCTACAATTCAACCCATGTCGGTCTTTGCTCTCGGCCTGAACCACAACACCGCCCCGCTGGATCTGCGCGGGCGGTTCGCGTTCACGCTGGAGCAACTCGCACCCTCGCTCGTCGGCCTGCGGCAGAAGCTGCCCGGCGCCCCCGAGGCCGCCATCCTGTCGACCTGCAACCGCACCGAGGTCTATGTCGCCGCACCGTCGACCCAGGTGCAGCCGGCCATCGCCTGGCTGGCGCAGACGGGCGGCGTCGAGGCCGGCGCCCTGCGCGAACACGCCTACGTGATGCAGGGCAGCGCCGCCGCGCGGCACGCCTTCCGCGTCGCGAGCGGGCTGGATTCGATGGTGCTGGGCGAACCACAGATCCTCGGCCAGATGAAGCAGGCCGTGAAGGAAGCCGAGGCCGCGGGCGCCCTGGGCACCACGCTGCACCAGCTCTTCCAGCGCAGCTTCTCGGTCGCCAAGGAAGTGCGCAGCTCCACCGAGATCGGCGCCCACTCCATCAGCATGGCCGCCGCCGCCGTGCGCCTGGCCGGCCAGCTGTTCGAGGACCTGGCCAAGACGCGCGTGCTGTTCGTCGGTGCCGGCGAGATGATCGAGCTGACCGCGACTCACTTCGCTGCCCGCACGCCGCGCCACATGGCGGTGGCCAACCGCACGCTGGAGCGCGGCGAGAAGCTGGCCATCCGCTTCGGCGCCGAGGCCGTGCGCCTGTCCGACCTGCCCGACCGCCTGCACGAGTTCGACATCGTCGTGTCCTGCACCGCGTCCAGCCTGCCGCTGATCGGCCTGGGCGCCGTCGAGCGCGCGCTGAAGAAACGCAAGCACCGCCCGATGTTCATGGTCGACCTGGCCGTGCCGCGCGATATCGAGCCCGAGGTCGGCCAGCTCGACGACGTCTACCTCTACACCGTCGACGAACTCGCCGTGCAGGTGCAGACCGCCGGCGAGAAGCGCCAGGCCGCCGTCGAGCAGGCCGAGGCCATCGTCGAGACGGGCGTGCAGAGCTTCATGCACTGGCTGGACCAGCGCCACACCGTGCCGCTGATCCAGGCCCTGCACGCGCAGACCGACGACTGGCGCGCGGCCGAGATTGCCCGCGCACGCAAGCTGCTGGCCAAGGGCGCGGATGTCGAAGAGGTGCTGGACGCCCTCTCCAAGGGCCTCACGCAGAAGATGCTGCACGGCACGCTGGCCGAACTGAACGCCAGCGATGGCGAGCAGCGCCTGCAACTCGCGCAGACCATCTCGCGCCTGTTCCTGCGCGGCGGACCGAACGGCAAGCAGTCTTAGCGGCGATCTCGCTCGCTGCCCGGCGCCACGCATGGCGCTGCTCTTGACTGCCTCAGATCGCCGCCCATGAAAGACTCCCTGCGCCAGCAGTTCGACCGCCTCGGCTTCCGCCTCGCCGAGCTGGACACCATCCTCGCCGACGGCAGCGTCGCCTCGGACATGAAGCGCTACCGCGCGCTGACCAAGGAGCAGTCCGAGGTATCCGGCCTCGTCGAACGCTACCGCCGCTATCTGGCGCACGAGGCGGACCTTGCCGCCGCGCGAGAGATGCTTGATGACCCCGAGATGGTGGAGATGGCCCGCGAGGAAGTCGCGAACGCCGAGTCCGCACTGACCGCGCTCGACGCCGAGCTGCAACTCGCGCTGATCCCAAAAGACCCCGACGACGAGCGCAACGCCTTCCTCGAAATCCGCGCCGGCGCGGGCGGCGATGAGTCCGCGCTGTTCGCCGGCGACCTGGCGCGCATGTACCTGCGCTTTGCCGAAGGCCAGGGCTGGCGCACCGAGATCCTGTCCGAGAACGTGTCGGACCTGGGCGGCTACAAGGAACTGGTCGTGCGCGTCGAGGGTGACAACGTCTACGGCCGCCTCAAGTTCGAGAGCGGAGGCCACCGTGTGCAGCGCGTGCCGGCGACCGAAGCCCAGGGCCGCATCCACACCAGCGCCTGCACGATCGCCGTGATGCCTGAGCCCGATGAGGCCGAGGCCATCACGCTGAACCCGGCCGACCTGCGTATCGACACCTTCCGCGCCAGCGGCGCCGGCGGCCAGCACATCAACAAGACCGACTCCGCCGTGCGCGTCGTCCACCTGCCGACCGGCATCGTGGCCGAATGCCAGGACGGCCGCAGCCAGCACAGCAACAAGGCCAAGGCGTTGCAGGTTCTACAGGCACGCATCCAGGACAAGGAACGCAGCGAGCGCGCTGCGAAGGAGGCTGCGACGCGCAAGGGCCTGATCGGCACCGGCGACCGCAGCGACCGCATCCGCACCTACAACTTCCCGCAGGGGCGCCTCACCGACCATCGCATCAACCTGACGCTCTACAAGCTGAGCCAGATCATGGACGGCGATCTCGACGACGTGATCCAGGGGCTGCTGGCGGCGCAGGCCGCCGAGCAGTTGGCTCAGCTCGAAGAAGGCCGGGCGTGACCGCCAGTTTGACGGTGGACGCAGCGTTGGCCCTGGCTCGCCAGCTCGGCGTCGAGCGCGGCGACGCGCAGGCCTTGATCGGCCACCTGACCGGCCAGGACCGCGCCTGGCTCATCACGCATGGCGACGCGCCGGCGCCCGGCGCCGACGTTGCGCTGCGCCGCCTGGCCGCTGGCGAGCCGCTGGCACACCTGACCGGCTGGCAGCCCTTCCACGGCCTGATGCTGCAGGTCACACCGGCCACGCTGATCCCCCGCCCCGACACCGAAACCCTGGTCGACTGGGCGCTGGAACTGCTGGCTGCCCTGCCCGGCCGGCCCAGCGTGGTTGACCTCGGTACCGGCAGCGGTGCCATCGCGCTGGCCATCAAGGCTGCCTGCCCGCGCGCTGAAGTCACCGCCGTCGACTTCAGCGCTGACGCGCTGGCCGTCGCCCGCGGCAATGGCCAGCGCCTGGCCCTCGACGTCGACTGGCTGCACGGCAGCTGGTTCGAGCCGTTGTCGGATCGCCAATTCGACCTCATCGTCAGTAACCCGCCCTACATCGCCGGCGACGACCTGCACCTGCCGGCGCTGCGCCACGAGCCGATCACCGCGCTGACGCCGGGCGGCGACGGCCTGGCCGATCTGCGCACCTTGATTGATGCCGCACCGCAACATCTCGCCCCGGGCGGTTGGCTGCTGCTGGAGCATGGCTGGGACCAGGCCGATGCCTTGGCGCAACAGTTGGCCGGCCGTGGCTTCGCCGAAGTCAGCCTGCGCCGCGACCTTGCCGACCGGCCCCGTGCCAGTGGCGGCCGCTGGCCGGCCTGAAGCCTGGCTTGCCGGCCCGCGAACGCCTCCCGCGTTTGCGTGATCTTTTGCCCTCAGTTCTTCGTGCACCACAAGCGCCCGCCGGCGTAGTATCGAATCCCGGTGCCACTCGTTGCGCCGCGCAGGAGACGATCATGGCCCGCTTTGCAAGCGCTGCAGTTCTGAGCCTCGCTGCCCTGTTCACCATCCCGGCCCTCGCCGACGGCGACGCCAGCCCGCGCTGGCAGGCGCGATTGCAGCTCAGCAGCGCCGATGCCAGCTCCGACACCGCGCCTCATCTCGGCGGCTCCCGCGTTCTCAGCGCCAACCTGCTGGGCGACTACTACCTGACGAATTCCGGCTTCAGCAGCGTGCATGGCGGCTTGCGCGCCACCGGTGGCCTGCTGCTCGGCCCGCTGTCGATGTCGCAAAGCAGCGGTGGCCTGGCCCTCGGCAGTGGCCCCGTTTCTGCCGGCCGACGCAGCGTGTCGCTGAACGGACTGGACTCCTATTCGCTGGAGCCCAGCGCCAACCTGTCCTATGTCGGCATCGGCTACACCGGCCGTGTGCACGGCAGCGGCTTCGCTTTCAGCGCCGACTTCGGCCTGATGTCCGGCTCCTACAGCGGCCTGCGCCTGGGCCGCAGCAGTGCTCAGGGCTTCGAGGACGCGATGCGGGACCTGCGCTTCAAGCCCCTGCTGCAATTGGGCCTGGCGTACAGCTATTGAAGGCTTGCCGGGCGCCTCCCGGATAATTGCGGTTTTGCCTTCCCGAGAACTGCAATGAGCGACGTTCAGCAACGCATCGACGATCTGGTCAAGTCCAACCGTGTCGTGCTCTTCATGAAGGGCACGGCCCAGTTCCCGATGTGCGGCTTCTCCGGCCGTGCCATCCAGATCCTGAAGGCCGCCGGCGTGACCGACCTGAAGACCTTCAACGTCCTCGAAGACGAAGAAGTGCGCCAGGGCATCAAGGACTACGCCAACTGGCCCACCATCCCCCAGCTCTACGTCAACGGCGAATTCCTCGGCGGCTCGGACATCATGATGGAGATGTACGAGTCGGGTGAGCTGCAGCAGGCCTTGGCCACAGCGTGACTCGCCTGGTCGTCGGGCTGACGGGCGCGACGGGCGCGGCCTATGCGCTGCGTCTGCTGCGCCGTTCGCGCGAGCTGGGCGTCGAAAC
Organism: Roseateles sp. GW821-FHT02E12; assembly: GCF_059421665.1. Classification (NCBI taxonomy): domain Bacteria; kingdom Pseudomonadati; phylum Pseudomonadota; class Betaproteobacteria; order Burkholderiales; family Sphaerotilaceae; genus Roseateles; species Roseateles sp. GW821-FHT02E12. The sequence continues at coordinate 89,294 of NZ_JBWKVK010000002.1, read as the reverse complement.
GCACCTGATCGCCACGCCCGCCGGCATCCTGAACGCCCACCACGAGCTGGGGCTGGATCGCTCCACCTTGGAAGCCGAGGCTGACCGCGCCTACGCACCCGGCGACATCGGCGCCTGCATCGCGAGCGGCAGCTTCGCGACGGCAGCGATGGTGGTGGCGCCCTGCTCGATGAAGTCGCTGGCGGCCATCGCCCACGGCCTGGGCGACAACCTGCTGACCCGTGCCGCCGACGTGACGCTGAAGGAGAGGCGCCGCCTCATCCTGATGGTGCGCGAGACGCCCTTCAACCTCGCCCACCTGCGCAACATGGTGGCAGTGACCGAGATGGGCGGCATCTGCTTCCCGCCGCTGCCGGCCTTCTATCACCACCCCAAGACCATCGAGGAGATGGTCAACGAGACCGTGGAGCGCGTGCTCGAACTGGCCGGCATCTCAGCCGCCAGCCCCAAGGCCTGGACAGGCCTGTAGGGCGCTCAGCGCACCTTGCGGCGCAAGCAAGTCAGACCGGCCACCCCGCCCAGCAGCAGCAAGCCGCTGGCCGGCTCGGGCACGGCGGTCAGGCTGAATTCCATCACGTAGGGCACGGTGCCGACGCCGGTCTCCTGGATCCAGACCGAGTAGTCACCGGCGCCCAGCGCCCCGGTGAACCCGATCGCGCCAGCGCCCGCGCCAACCAGGGGCAAGATGTTGTTGCCGATGTCGGGCAGCGCGTAGTGGTGCCAGCCCAGCAGCGTCGTCGCCGGCCCGGTGACAGGCGTCGTGACCTGGGTGCCCGCCTCCAGCCCGATGAAGGCCAGCCCGCCGCCAACCACGCTGGTGCCGACCAGCGGCGTGATGGCGGACAGCTGCCAGCCCACAGGCACGGTGATGCGGAAGTAGTCGCGGTCGACCACGCCGTTCGCGCGGCCGGTGCTGCCGATGACGACATTGGACCCGGCCGCCACCGCCACGAAGGTGGGGCTGGCACCCAAGCCGGACAGGTCGCCGGAGACACCTTCGTCATAGACCGTCGCGGCCCAGGCACCAGGCGCCAGGACTGCAACAAGGCAAGCGGCGAGTGAGCGAGTTCGATTCATGGCGGCGTCCCCGAGATTGACTGGCAAATGCCAGTGAAGGCGCAATGCTAGGCAGCACCTTCCAGCACCAGCATCCCTAGAGTCGCCGCTTTTGCCGCCGGCTTAGTGCTTTTGTATGACGAGGCCGCGGCGCTCCAGCAGGGGCTTGATGTCGGGCTCGTGGCCGACGAGGTTGCGGAACAGCACCATCGCGTCCTCGCTGCCGCCGCGCGACAGCAGCTTGGCGCGGAGTTGGTCGCCATTGGCGCGCTTGAGGCCGCCGTTGGCCTTCAGCCATTCCACGGTGTCGGCGTCCAGCACCTCGCTCCAGATGTAGGCGTAGTAGCCGGCCGAGTAGCCGCCCATGATGTGGCTGAAGTAGGGCAGGCGGTAGCGCGGGGGCACGGGGCCGAGATCGACGCCCTCTTCCTTCAGCACCTTGGCCTCGAAGGCAACGATGCCATCGGCCGCCGGAATCTCGCCGGCCTTGAGCTGGTGCAGGCGCTGGTCGACGATGGCGGCGGAGAGGTAGGACACCGTCGTGTAGCCCTGGTTGAAGCGCTTGGCACGCGCCACCTTGTCGAGCAGCTCACGCGGCATGGGCGCACCGGTCTGGTAGTGCTTGGCGTAGCTGGCCAGCACGCTGGGCCAGTCGGCCCAGACCTCGTTGACCTGCGAGGGGTATTCGACGAAGTCACGCGGCACGCGGCCCAGGCCCGGGTACTGGCCCTTGTTGAACATGCCGTGCAGCGCATGGCCGAACTCGTGGAACAGCGTGTTGACCTCGTCCCAGGTCAGCAGCGTGGGCTCACCGGCCGGCGGCTTGGGGATGTTGAGGTGGTTGGCCACGACGGGCTGCGTGCCCTCCAACGGGTTCTGGCCGACGTAGGCGTTCATCCAGGCGCCACCGCGCTTGCTGGGGCGGGCGTAGAGGTCGGCGATGAAGATGGCGAGCTGCTTGCCGTCGGTGTCGAACACGTCGTACACGCGCACGTCGCTCTGGTAGACCGGCAGGTCCATGCGGCGCTTGAAGCTGATGCCGTAGAGCTGGTTGGCCGCGAAGAACACGCCGCGCTCCAGCACGCTGGTGATCTCCAGGTAGGGCTTGAGCTGGCTCTCGTCGAAACCGTACTTGGCAGCGCGCAGCTTGTCCGAGTAGTAGCTCCAGTCCCAGGCCTGCAGCGCGAAGCTGGGCTGCTTCTTGGCAGCCTGCTCGCTGTCGATGAGCTTCTGCAGCTCTGCCGCTTCCTGCTTGGCCGAAGCCACCGCGGCCGGCGCGAGCTTGCGCAGCAACGCATTGACCGTGTCGGCGGATTTGGCGGTCTCGTCCTCCAGCACGAAGGCCGCGGGCGTCGCGTAGCCCAGCAGCGCCGCGCGTTCCTGGCGCAGCGTCATCACGCGCGAAAGGGTGGCGCGCGTGTCGAACTCGTTGCCACGCGCACCGCGGGCGACCGAGGCACGGTGCAGACGCTCACGCACCACGCGGTTCTGCAACTCGGTCTCGAAGGGTTGGATGGTCGTGTTCAGCAGCGCGATCACGTACTTGCCTTCCAAGCCGCGCTTCTTGGCCCCGTCGGCCGCGGCGGCGATCTGCGTGGGGCTCAGGCCTGCCAGTTCCTCGGCGGTGTCGACGACGATGGCGGAGTCGTTGACCTCGGCCAGCACCGCCTTGTTGAAGCGTGCGGACAGCGTCGCTAGCTCGCCATTGATGGCCCGCATGCGCGTCTTCTGCTCGTCGTTCAGTTGCGCGCCGGCGCGCAGCATGTCGCGGCGGTAGCGCTCGATGAGGCGCTTGGCTTCGGCGTTGGGCGCAGCCTTGTCGCGCGTGGCGTACAGCGCCTCGACGCGGGCGAACAGCTTGGGGTTGAGCAAAACGGCGTCGCGCTGCGCGGCCAGCTTGGCGGCGTAGTCGGTCTGCAGTTGCTGGCGGGCCGGGTTGGCATCGGCACCCAGCAGGCTGAACAGCAGCGTCGTCGTGCGGCTCAGCAAGCGGCCGCTCTTCTCCAGCGCGACGATGGTGTTGTCGAAGGTCGGGGCTTCGGGCGAGTCGGCGATGGCCTTGACCTCGGCCAGTTGCTCGGTCATACCCTGCTCCAGGGCCGGCGCGAAGTGTTCGTCGCGCAGCTTGTCGAACTGCGGATAGCGCAGCGGCAGCGGGCTGATGGTGAGCAGCGGGTTGTCGGCGGGCTGGGCGCCGGCCAAGCCGGTGGCGAGCAACGCTGAGAGGACGAGGGGCGCGAAGCGGTAGGCAGCGGGCATGGCTTTGTCTTGTGGACGAAACCGTGGAGGCTAACGCCTAGGCAGCCTGCTGCCGAAAGCCATCAGCCGCGGGCCGGGAAAGCCCTGAGCTCAGGCCTCGCCCGGCAGCAGCCACTGGCGCCGGGCGCCCAACACCGCGTTCGGATATTCCGGCCGGCCGCGGCTGCCGTTGTAGCGGCCCAGCGCCAACGACATGTTGCCGCGCTCGATGTCGAGGTAGTGGCGCAGGATCACGCAACCGAAGCGCAGATTCGTCTGCATGTGGAAGAGGCGCGATGCATCGCCGTCGCCGATGGCGCGCGTCCAGAACGGCATGACCTGCATGTAGCCGCGCGCACCGGCCACGCTGATCGCGTACTTGCGAAAGCCGCTCTCCACCTGGACGAGGCCCAGCACGAGGCTGGGCTCCAGGCCCGCACGCTTGGCCTCGTACCAGACCGTCTCCAGGAACTCGATGCGGATCTGCGTCTCGGTCTTGCGCTTCTTCAGCCGCTCACTCATCGCGCCCAGCCACCTCAGGTAGGCCATGCGCTCCTCGACCTGATGGGCCTCGAACTTCGGCCGCGGTGGGGCGCTTTGCGCGATGGAGGCGCTCAGCGCCGAACGGATCGAATCCGCCAGCGGCTCCTCGACCTGGGCGCCCGCCTGCGCCGCCAGCGGCGCGCCAAACAGGCTCAGCAGGAGAAGCCGACGCTTCAAAGCTTGAGCAAGCCCTTCAGATGGCCCACCACGTCGCCGACGGCCAGCTTGGTCGCGGCCTCGTCGCGGCGGCCCTGGTACTCGACCTGGCCTTCCTTCAGGCCCCGGTCGCCCAGCACCACGCGATGCGGCACGCCGATCAGCTCCCAGTCCGCGAACATCGCGCCGGGGCGCTCGCCACGGTCGTCCAGCAGCACATCAACGCCCAGCGCCTTCAGCTCGTCGTAGAGCTTGTGGGCGGCGGTCTTGACGTCTTCACTGCGGTCCATGCCGATGGGGCAGACGACGACGGTGAAAGGAGCGATGGCGTCCGGCCAGATGATGCCGCGCGCATCGCTGTTCTGCTCGATGGCGGCGCCCAGGATGCGGGTCACGCCGATGCCATAGCAGCCCATCTCCATCAGCTTGGGCTTGCCGTTCTCGTCCAGGAAGTTCGCGTTCATCGCGGCCGAATACTTGGTGCCGAGATAGAACACATGGCCGACCTCAATGCCGCGCTGGATGGCCAGCACGCCCTTGCCGTCGGGCGAGGGGTCGCCGGCGACGACGTTGCGGATGTCTGCCACGACGTCGGGCTCGGGCAGGTCACGGCCCCAGTTCGCGCCGGTGAAGTGGAAGTCGGCCTCGTTGGCGCCACAGACGAAGTCGGCCATGTTGGCCACGGTGCGATCAGCAACGATCTTGAGCGGGGCCTTCAGACCGATGGGGCCGAGGTAGCCGGGCTTGCAGCCGAAGTGGGTATCGATCTCGCCACCAGTCGCGAAGCGGAAGCCGCCCTTGAGGCCTTCGACCTTGCCGGCCTTCACTTCATTCAACTCATGGTCGCCGCGCACCAGCAGCAGCCAGACCTGGGTCTTGGCGATGTTGCCGTCCTTGTCCAGTTCGTCGGTGGCCAGCACCAGGGACTTCACCGTCTGCGCCAGAGGCAGGCCCAGCAGCACCGCGACATCCTCGCAGGTGCTCTTGCCCGGCGTGGGCGTCTTGGCGAGCGCCTGTGTCGCCGCGCCGCGCGTTGCGGTCAGCGCCACGCCTTCGGCCAGCTCCATGTTGGCCGCGTAGTCGCTGGTGGGGCAGTAGACGATGGCGTCCTCGCCCGTATCGGCGATGACCTGGAACTCGTGCGAGCGGTCGCCACCGATGGCGCCGGTGTCCGCCGCCACGGCGCGGTACTGCAGGCCGAAGCGGTCGAAGATCTTGCAGTAGGCCGCGTACATGTTGTCGTAGCTGCGGCCGGCGGCCTCGACGTCACGGTCGAAGGAGTAGGCGTCCTTCATCGTGAACTCGCGGCCGCGCATCAGGCCGAAGCGGGGGCGGCGCTCGTCGCGGAACTTGGTCTGGATGTGATAGAAATTCTTGGGCAGCTGGCGGTAGCTACGCAGTTCCTGGCGGGCGATGTCGGTGATGACTTCTTCGCTGGTCGGCTGCACGATGTAGTCGCGGCCATGGCGGTCCTTCACACGCAGCAGCTCGGGGCCCATCTTCTCGAAGCGGCCGGTCTCCTGCCACAGCTCGGCGGGCTGGATGACGGGCATCAGGCATTCGATGGCGCCTGCTGCGTCCATCTCCTCGCGGATGATCTTCTCGACCTTGCGGATGACGCGAAGCCCCATCGGCATGTAGTTGTAAATCCCCGCGCCCAGGCGCTTGATCATGCCGGCGCGCATCATCAGCTTGTGGCTGGCGACTTCCGCGTCGGCAGGCGCTTCCTTGAGGGTGGAGATGAAGAACTGGGAGGCTTTCATGGGCAGACCGTACGAAGGACAGGCGAACGCCTGGCAAATGAGAAAGCCGGGTGAAAACCCGGCTAAGGCACGACAACTTCTGGACAAATCTTCGGGTTAGCGAGTGCAGCGCGGCAATCGCGGCCCGATGCAATAATCGAACCAACTAGAGATTTGAGGTTGATTATGCTCGACCGTGAAGGCTTCCGCCCCAACGTCGGCATCATCCTGCTCAACCAACGCAACGAAGTGTTCTGGGGCAAACGCATCAGGACGCATTCGTGGCAGTTCCCGCAAGGGGGCATCAAGCACGGTGAAACGCCTGAGCAGGCGATGTTCCGAGAGCTCCACGAAGAGGTGGGGCTCATTCCAGAGCATGTGCGCATCATTGCGCGGACGCGCGATTGGCTGCGCTATGAGGTGCCCGAGCACTTCATCCGGCGCGACGCCCGTGGCCACTACCGCGGCCAGAAGCAGATCTGGTTTCTGCTGCAGATGGTCGGGCGCGACTGCGACATGAATCTGCGCGCCACCGACCACCCCGAGTTCGACGCCTGGCGCTGGAACGAGTATTGGGTGCCGCTGGAGGCCGTCATCGAGTTCAAGCGTGGCGTCTACGAGATGGCGCTGACCGAGCTTGCGCGCTACCTGCCGCGCATCAACCACCAAAACCGCTATCTGCGGGCCGGCATGCGGCCGGCTCACCGCGAGCGCAACAGCGGGCCTATGCCGCTGGAAGCCACGGGTGCACCACCGGACGGTGAGCAATCGAGCGATTCAGCGCAGCACGAGGTCGTGGCCGCGCCGCAGTCCGGTCACTCCTGACGCAGCCGGTTGTGGCCGCGCCGCCATCCGGGTGCTCCTAGCGGAGCACCAGGTTGTCGCGGTGGATGAGTTCCGGTTCGGCTGCATAGCCAAGCAGCGCTTCGAATTCCGCCGATGGCTTGCGCGCAATCAGGCGCGCCTCCGAGGCTGAATAGTTCGCCAAGCCGCGAGCCAGTTCGACGCCTTCCACCGTCTGCACGGCGATCACATCGCCACGGTGGAAGCCGCCCTGCACGTCGACGACGCCGATGGGCAGCAGGCTCTTGCCTTCATCGCGCAGCTTGATCGCCGCACCGGCGTCAACCTTGACCGAGCCGCGCAGCTGCAGGTGGTCCACCATCCACTGCTTGCGCGCCGCCAGCTTGGGCGTTGCCGCCAGCAGCGCCGTGCCGATAGCTTCGCCACGCGCCAGGCGCAGCAGCACATCAGGCTCGCGGCCCCAGGCGATGACGGTGCCGGCGCCACTGCCGGCCGCGCGCTTGGCGGCCAGGATCTTGGTGATCATGCCGCCGCGGCCGATGCTGGAACCCGCACCACCGGCCATGCGCTCCAGCTCGGGGTCGCCGGCCTGGGCGGTGTCGATGAAGCGGGCGTTCGGATCCTTGCGCGGGTCAGCTGAATAGAGGCCGCGCTGGTCGGTCAGGATGACAAGCGCGTCGGCTTCGACGAGGTTGGCGACGAGCGCGCCCAGCGTGTCGTTGTCACCGAACTTGATCTCGTCATTGACGACGGTGTCGTTCTCGTTGATGACCGGCAGCACGCGGTGCGCCAGCAGGGTGAGCAGCGTGGAGCGGGCATTCAGATAGCGCTCGCGGTCAGCCAGGTCGGCGTGCGTCAGCAGCACCTGTGCACTGGCCATGCCTTGCGCGCTGAGCTGGCTTTCGTACATCTGCGCCAGGCCCATCTGGCCGACGGCAGCGGCGGCCTGCAACTCGTGCAGCTCCTTGGGCCGCGTGGCCCAACCGAGGCGCTTCATGCCCTCGGCGATGGCCCCGCTGGACACCATGATCAGCTCGCGGCCCTCACCCGCCAACGCCGCCAGCTGGCGGCTCCAGTTCGCGATCGCTTCGGCATCAATGCCCCGGCCCTCGTTGGTGACGAGGCTGGAGCCGACTTTGACAACGATGCGGCGCGCGCTGGACAGCAAACTCATTCGGCGGGGCTGTTGGACTCGAAACGGATATCGGGTTCGACCAGCACGCGCTGCTCGGCGGAGACGTGGTCGTAGATCGCGTGGATCAGGGGCTGGCAGCCTTGGCGGGTCAGCGCCGAGATCTCGAAGACCGGGCCCTTCCAGCGGTAGCGCTTGACGAAGTCCTTCACGCGCGCAGCACGTTCGTCCTCAGGGACCATGTCGAGCTTGTTCAGCACCAGCCAGCGCGTCTTGGCATGCAACTCGGCGTCGTACTTCTTCAGCTCGGTCACGATGGCCTTGGCCTCCTTGACCGGATCGACTTCAGGGTCGAAGGGCGCGAGGTCGACGACATGCAGCAGCAAACGCGTGCGCTGCAGATGGCGCAGGAACTGATGGCCCAGGCCGGCGCCTTCAGCCGCACCTTCGATGAGACCGGGAATGTCGGCAACGACGAAGCTCTTCTCGGGCGCGACGCGCACCACGCCGAGGTTGGGATGCAGCGTCGTGAACGGGTAGTCCGCAATCTTGGGCTTGGCATTGGAGATCGCCGTGATCAACGTCGACTTGCCGGCGTTCGGCTGGCCCAGCAGGCCCACATCGGCCAGCACGCGCAGTTCCAGCCGCAGCTTCTTGGCCTCGCCCGGCCAGCCCGGCGTCTTCTGACGCGGCGCGCGGTTGGTGCTGGTCTTGAAATGCAGGTTGCCGAAGCCGCCATCGCCGCCCTTGGCGAGCAGGATGCGGTGGCCCGGCTCGATCAATTCACCGATGACGGACTCGGTTTCGAGGTCAGTGATGATGGTGCCGACCGGCACGCGCAGCACGATGTCGTCCGCCGCTGCGCCGAAGCAGTCGGAGCCACGCCCGGCCTCGCCGTTGCGCGCCTCATGGCGGCGCGCGTAGCGGTAGTCGATCAGCGTGTTCAGGTTGCGGTCGGCCTCGGCCCAGACGCTGCCGCCCTTGCCGCCGTCGCCACCGTCCGGCCCGCCGAAGGGGATGAACTTCTCGCGCCGAAAGCTCGCGCAGCCCGCGCCGCCGTTGCCGGCTGCGATGTCAATGGTGGCTTCGTCGACGAATTTCATGGCGAGACAGCCATCGTACTGGCTGGGTTGCGGCGGGCCTGCTGCGATTCAGCGCAGCGGGCTTTCCAAAAAACAAAAGCCCCGGCGAGCCGGGGCTTGGAAGTATCCGGGCGGGCGACCCGTCCGGATCACGCAATCATCAAGCCGCCAGGGGCGTGATGACGACGGTCTGGCGGTTCTTCTCGCCCTTGATGGCGAAAGACACGTGGCCATCGACCAGCGCGAACAGCGTGTGGTCCTTGCCCATGCCGACGTTGACGCCAGCGTGGAACTTGGTGCCGCGCTGACGCACGATGATCGAACCAGCGGAGATCAGTTCACCGCCGTAAGCCTTGACGCCCAGCATCTTGGGCTTGGAGTCGCGGCCGTTCCGTGTAGAACCGCCGCCCTTTTTCTGTGCCATGAGTTAGCTCCTAGAAATTAGCGAAAGACGACTGAGATCAGCCGTTGACCGCGCTGATTTCCAGCTCGGTGTAGTTTTGGCGATGGCCTTGGCTCTTTTTGTAGTGCTTACGACGGCGCATCTTGAAGATGCGAACCTTGTCGTGCTTGCCATGGCTGATGACCTTGGCGCTGACGGTGGCGCCAGCGACCAGCGGGGCGCCGACCGTCAGGCCGTCGCCACTGCCAACTGCCAGCACTTGGTCGATAGTGACCTCAGCGCCGACTTCCGCGTCGAGCAACTCGACCTTGATCTTTTCGCCAGCAGCAACCTTGTACTGCTTGCCGCCGGTTTTGATGACCGCGTACATGTTCTTCCTTTCGCACCCTGGAGGTGCATTCACCCAGCTCCAGCAGCTCAGCACCCCGTTTTCACGTTGCGCCGCCGCCCTCGTCGGGCCTTTTTGTCGGTTTTGGTCTCCCGCAGCACGCACGCCAAAGACGCACGAATTGCAAAGAGCCCAAGAGTATACCCTGAGCCCCAGCGATTAGGCAACTGCGTGCACCAAGGATCTCGCGCAAGCCGCGACACCCCTGGCCATCGCGCCTCGGCTGAGAGCCGGATGCGCTTCCTATAATCCTTAGATCCCTAGCTTGAGAGTCCAGAGTGCGCGTCGAGATTGCCTCGCCCCCATCCCAAGTTGCCGAGGTACTCGCCTTGCTGGCCGCCGAAATGGCCCAGGTCGACGCCGTCATCGCCAAGCGCCTCAGCTCAGATGTGGCGCTGATCGACCAGATCGCCCACTACATCGTCCATGCCGGCGGCAAGCGCATGCGGCCCAAGCTCGTGCTGCTGTTTGCGAACGCGCTGGGCTTCGACCAAGCCGCGCGCTTCGAACTGGCAGCCGTCGTCGAGTTCATCCACACAGCCACGCTGCTGCATGACGACGTTGTCGACGAGTCGTCGTTGCGCCGCGGCAAGCCAACAGCGAACGCCTTGTTCGGGAACGCGGCCAGCGTGCTGGTTGGCGACTTCCTGTACTCGCGGGCCTTCCAGATGATGGTGTCTGTCGACCGCATGCGCGTGCTGGAGGTGCTGGCGGAAGCCACCAACGTCATCGCCGAGGGCGAGGTCCTGCAGCTGATGAACATGCATGACCCGGACATCACCGTGGAGAGCTACCTGCGCGTGATCCGCTTCAAGACAGCCAAGCTGTTCGAGGCCAGCGCCCGCCTGGGCGCCGTGCTGGCGAACGCGACGACCGAGGTCGAAGAAGCCTGCGCCGCCTATGGCCGCGCCCTGGGGACGGCCTTTCAACTCATCGACGACGTGCTCGACTACGAGGGCGACGCCCACGAGCTTGGCAAGAACATTGGCGACGATCTGCGCGAGGGCAAGACGACGCTGCCGCTGTTGATCGCGATGGAACGCGCAACCCCCGATCAGCGAGCGGTGCTGCGCCACGCCATTGAAGAAGGCGAGCAGGAGAAGCTGCAGGACATCGTCGCCATCGTCCGCTCGACCGGCGCACTGGAATCGACACGCGAAGCGGCCCGTACGGAGGCCCGACATGCTGCCGACTGCCTGAAGTTGCTGCCTCCAAATAAGTGGACCGAATCTCTGCTAGAATTCGCAATCCAGTCGGTTGAGCGTCACTCCTAGAGACGCGCAGCAGAAGACATCGGGGTGTAGCTTAGCCTGGTAGAGCGCTACGTTCGGGACGTAGAGGCCGGAGGTTCGAATCCTCTCACCCCGACCAGTCTTCTCCCTCGGGACGAGGGACAACAAAACCGCGACAAACTTCACGGCATACAGGGCGGATTCGTTTGCCTCGTGACCTGTCCATGACTGGCACAATCGACGGACTTCGCTCCTTTCGTCGCCGACGCAACTGCCTGTGGAAACCACGCTCGCCGAGCCGCTTCAGTCCGCCCTGTCGGGGGTTGCGCGCATGCTTGTGCATGCCGGCAAGCTTCAGGCCAAGACTGCCGAGGACCTCGTCAAGCAGGCCCGCGACAAGAAGATCAGTTTCGTCAACGCGGTGATCGCCAGCGGGCAAGTTTCGCCCGCCGATCTGGCGCACACGCTGTCCAGCGCGCTGGCTCTGCCGCTGCTGGATCTGTCGGCGATGGATCCGCAGCGCATGCCGCAGAACATCATCGATGCGAAGCTGACCCAGCAGTACCAGGTCGTCGCGCTGTCGCGGCGCGGCAATCGCCTTTTCGTGGGCGGCGCTGATCCGACCGATCTCGAGGTCATCGAGCGCATCAAGTTCGCAACCCAGCTGCAGCCCGAGTGGGTCATCGTCGAGCACGACAAGCTGGCGAAAATGTTGGTCAGCGCGGGCGTCACTGCCGCTGAAACGCTGGAGTCCATTGCTGGCGGCGACTTCGACTTCGACATCGCGGAAGAAGACGCGACACCGCAGCAGGAGTCGTCCGAACTGGCAGATGTCGAGGATGCGCCCGTTGTTCGCTTCCTGCAGAAGATGCTCGTCGACGCGATCAATCTACGCGCGTCCGACCTGCACTTCGAGCCCTACGAATTCCACTATCGCGTGCGGTTTCGCGTCGACGGTGAGCTGCGCGAGATCACGCAGCCGCCGATCGCCATCAAGGACAAGCTGTCCTCTCGCATCAAGGTGATCTCACGCCTGGACATCTCCGAGAAGCGCGTGCCCCAGGACGGGCGCATGAAGCTGAAGTTCGGCAGCAAGTCCATCGACTTCCGCGTCAGCACGCTGCCCACGCTGTTTGGCGAGAAGATCGTCATCCGGATTCTCGACTCGTCCTCGGCCAAGCTCGGCATCGACGCGCTGGGCTACGAGAAGATCGAGAAAGAGCGCCTGATGGCGGCCATCTACCGCCCCTACGGCATGGTCCTCGTGACCGGCCCGACGGGTTCCGGCAAGACGGTGTCGCTCTACACCTGCCTGAACATCCTGAACCAGCCGGGCGTCAACATCTCGACGGTCGAGGACCCGGCTGAAATCAACCTGCCGGGCATCAACCAGGTCAACGTCAACGACAGGGCGGGCCTGAACTTCTCGGCTGCGCTGAAGTCCTTCCTGCGCCAGGATCCGGACATCATCATGGTCGGCGAAATCCGTGACCTGGAGACAGCCGACATTGCGATCAAGGCTGCGCAGACGGGCCACATGGTCATGTCCACGCTGCACACGAATGACGCACCCAAGACGCTCACTCGACTGCTGAACATGGGCGTGGCGCCGTTCAACATCGCGTCCAGCGTGCTGCTCATCACGGCGCAACGGCTGGTACGGCGACTGTGCGAGAACTGCAAGCAGCCGGCCGAATATCCGCGCGACGCGATGCTCAAGGCGGGCTTCGTGGAGGACGATTTCGACGGCAGCTGGAAGCCCTATCGCGCCGTTGGCTGCAACAACTGCACAAATGGTTACCGCGGTCGTCTCGGCCTTTACCAAGTCATGCCGGTCACCGAGTCAATCCAGCGCATCATCCTTGCATTGGGAACGGCGATGGACATCGCCGACCAGGCCAAGCAGGAAGGCGTGCGTGACCTGCGCCAGTCCGGCCTCATCAAGGTGCGCGGCGGCATCACGACGCTTGAAGAAGTCTTGTCCGCCACCAACGAATAAATCAGTCGCGAGGAGAGCGTATGGCTACTGCCACCGCTGCAGCAAAAGGCATCAAGGACTTCGTCTTCGAGTGGGAAGGCAAGGACCGCAACGGCAAGATCGTTAAGGGTGAACTGCGCGCGGGCGGCGAGGCCATGGTCAGCGCCACGCTGCGCCGTCAGGGCATCCTGGTCAGCAAGGTCAAGAAGCGCCGCTCCAGCGGTGGCTCCGCGGTCAAGCAGAAAGACATCGCCGTCTTCACGCGTCAATTGGCGACCATGATGCGTGCCGGCGTGCCGCTGCTGCAGTCCTTCGACATCGTGGCGCGAGGCTCCCCGAACCCCCGGTTGACTCGGCTGCTGAACGACATCCGCCAGGATGTCGAGACCGGCACCAGCCTGTCATCGGCCTTCCGCAAGCATCCGATGTACTTCGATGCGCTGTACTGCAACCTGGTCGAGGCCGGCGAGTCGGGCGGTATCCTGGAGGCGCTGCTGGACCGGCTTGCCATCTATCAAGAGAAAACAGTCGCCCTCAAGAACAAGATCAAGTCGGCCCTGACCTATCCGGTGGCCGTCATGGTGGTGGCGTTCATTGTTGTCGCCGTCATCATGATCTTCGTCGTGCCGGCCTTCGAAGACGTGTTCAAGTCCTTCGGCGCTGATCTGCCCGCACCCACGATGATGGTCATCGCCTTGTCGAAGTTCTTCGTCTCCTATTGGTGGGCCATCTTCGGCTCCATCGGCGGCGGCATTTACTTCTTCCTGCAGACCTGGAAGCGTTCGGTGCCGATGCAAAAGCGCATGGACCGGCTGATGCTCAAGATACCGGTGTTCGGCGACCTGTTGTTCAAGTCGGCCGTCGCGCGCTGGACACGCACGCTGTCAACGATGTTCGCGGCCGGCGTGCCCCTGGTCGAGGCCCTGGATTCCGTCGGCGGCGCCTCGGGCAATGCCTTGTTCGCGGACGCCACCGAACAGATCCAGCGCGATGTGTCGACCGGCGCTGCGTTGACGACCTCGATGCAGGCCACGGGCATCTTCCCGACGATGGTGCTGCAGATGTCGTCCATCGGTGAAGAGTCCGGATCGCTGGACCACATGCTGGGCAAGGCGGCCGAGTTCTACGAGGATGAAGTAGACGAGGCGGTGAAGGCCCTGTCCAGCCTGATGGAGCCCTTCATCATCGTCATCCTCGGCGGCCTGATCGGCGGCATCGTCGTGTCGATGTACCTGCCCATCTTCAAGCTCGGTTCGGTGGTGTAAAGCCGCCAGGGAGCGGGGCCAAGGGTCTCGGCTCCTGCAAGCAGACGGAACGCGGACAGGTTTCCGCCCGTCCAGGCCCCATTTTTCGCGCGTCCACCATGCCACTGCCCTCTATCGACTGGTCCGTCTGGCTCTCGCCCTGGGTGCTGGGCATCCTGGGCCTGTGCATCGGCAGCTTCCTGAACGTCGTCATCCACCGCCTGCCGCTGATGATGGAGCGCCAGTGGCTGCACGAATCCGCCGCCCAGCTGATCGATGCGGCCGCCATGGCCCGCGTCATCGGCGTTCCGGCCAGCGAGACGGAAAAGCTGGCCAAGGCCGTCGATGCCTATGGCACCAAGATCGAGGCCCTGCCGCCCTTCAGCATTTCCAAGCCCCGCTCGCGCTGCCCGCATTGCGGCCACCAGCTGCGCTGGCACGAGAACCTGCCCGTCGTAGGCTGGCTGCGTCTCGGCGGCAAATGCGCGTCCTGCAAGGCACCGATCTCCAAGCGCTATCCCATCGTCGAAGCCGCCACCGGCCTCGCCTTCGCGGCCCTGTCCTGGCGCTTCGGCACGCAACCGACGACGCTGCTCTGGTGCGGCTTCGTCGCCGCACTGATCGCGCTGGCGATGATCGACTGGGACACGACGCTGCTGCCCGACGCCATCAACCAGCCGCTGCTGTGGGCCGGCCTCCTCGCCGCGCTGATGGGCTGGACCCTGCCGCTCGACAAGGCACTGACTGGCGCGCTCGCGGGCTATCTGTCGCTGTGGTCGGTTTACTGGCTGTTCAAGCTTGCCACCGGCAAGGAAGGCATGGGCTACGGCGACTTCAAGCTGCTGGCCGCCCTCGGTGCCTGGCTGGGCTGGCAGATGATCCTGCCCATCGTGCTCGGGGCCTCGGCCATCGGCGCGGTCGTCGGCATCATCATGAAGATGAACGCCGGCCTGCGTGAAGGCCGCTATGTGCCCTTCGGCCCCTTCCTGGCTGGCGGCGGCCTGGTCGTGCTGTTCGCGGGCCAGGCCACCGTGCTGGGCTGGCTAGGCTGGACATGAACGGATGAGGGTCGGCCTGACCGGTGGCATCGGCAGCGGCAAGAGCACGGTCGCAGGCTTTCTGCGCGAGGCAGGCGCTACCGTCGTCGACACCGATGCCATCTCGCGCGAGCTGACCCTGCCCGGCGGCGCGGCCATGCCGGCGATTGCCGGCGAGTTCGGGGCCGACTTCGTGGCCGCCGACGGTGCGCTGGACCGCGAACGCATGCGCGCCCTCGCCTTTTCAGACACAGACGCCAAGCGCCGCCTCGAGGCCATCCTTCATCCCCTGATCACGGCCGATGCACTTGCCCAGGCCGAGGCAGCCACCTCCGGCCTCGTCGTGCTCGACGTGCCCCTGCTCGTCGAGTCCGGCCGCTGGCGGCCCCGCCTGGCGCGTGTGCTCGTCGTCGACTGCTCGGCCGAGACCCAGATCGCCCGCGTGCTGCAGCGACCGGGCTGGACGCGCGAGCGCATCGACGGTGCGCTCGCCGCGCAGACGACGCGCCGCGCTCGCCGCGCCGCCGCCGATGCGGTGCTGCTGAACGATGGCCTCACGCTGGTTGCGCTTAGAAACGAGGTTCTGAGCCTGGCCGCCCGCTGGGGCTGTGAAACAATCGCCCGGCCCTGATTGCAGTCCATCCCGAGGCCCCCTTGGTCCTGTACGAGTACCCGTTCAACGAGAGCATCCGCACGATGCTCCGCCTCGAGCATCTGTTCGACCGTCTCGGTGCGCTGATGGCGCGCGAGACGGCGCTGGACCACCATTTCGCGCTGGTCACGCTGTTCGAGATCCTGGACGTCGCCTCGCGCGCCGACCTGAAGAGCGACCTGCTGAAGGAGCTGGAAAAGCACAAGGCCCAGTTCAACGCCTACCGCGGCAATCCCGGGGTGGAAGAAGCGCGGCTGGACGAGGTCGTCGGCCGTATCGACGGCGCCTTCCAGCGCCTGAACGCGGTGGCCGGCAAGACCGGTGTGGCGCTGACAGCCAACGACTGGCTGATGAGCATTCGCAGCCGCATCAGCATCCCCGGCGGCACCTGCGAATTCGACCTGCCGGCCTACTACAACTGGCAGCAGTTGCTGCCGGTGCGCCGCCGCAAGGACTTGATGGGCTGGGCGCAGACGCTGATGCCGATGGCCGAAGCCCTGCAAGTGCTGCTGGGCCTGCTGCGCGATTCCGGCGCGCCGCACAAGGTGGCGGCCACGGCCGGCCAGTTCCAGCAGAGCTTGCCGGCTGGCCGCGTCTACCAGCTGCTGCGCATGCGCATCGACCCCAGCCTCGGGTTGATTCCCGAGATTTCCGGCCACCGGCTGATGATCTCCATCCGCCTGATGCGCCAGGACGAGGAAGGCCGGCTCAAGCTGGCCCAGGAAGACAGCGGCTTCGAGCTCGCACTTTGCCAATGAAGACGAACGCCCAAGGTGAGCGCATCGTGCGCTGCCCGCAGTGCGGCGGCGACAGCGTGTTCGCGCCCAGCAACAAATGGCGGCCGTTCTGCAGCGAACGCTGCCGCCAGATCGACCTCGGTGCCTGGGCCAGCGAGAGCTTTCGCGTGCCCGCCACCCCGCCGCAGGACCCCGGTGAATTCGGGCCCGACGGCGAACCGCTGATGCATTGATCAGCCGTTCAGCAGCCGCCGCGACACCAGCTCGCGGCGCGCGCTGGCGGCATCGGTGAACAGGAAGGCCTGCCAGTCGCGCGACAGCGCCGCATCGACATTGGCCGGGTGGTCGTCCAGGAAGAGCAGATCCTGAGGCTGGGCATCAAAACGCCGCTCCGCCATGCCGAATATCTCGGCGTTAGGCTTGATCTGCTTGACGCGGCCGGAGAACAACCCCGATTCGAACCACTCGCCCAGCGGGTAGGTCTTGCTCAGGTGGTCGGCAAACGGTTCCGGCATGTTGGACAGGTAGTGCAGCGTGTGCCCCGCCGCGCGCAGGTCGCGGATCAACACGACGGTGGCCGGGATGGGCATCAGCTCGTCGGGCACGGCGCGCAGCACAGCCGCCACTTCGCCACGCGGCCAGCCGGTGCGGGCGGCGATGCGGCGCACCACCTCATCGGCACCGATCAAGCCCTGGTCGAACAGGCCCCAATCGCCACCGTAGTTCTGGAAGAAGGTGGCCGCGGCCGCAGCGCCCTGCTCCAGCGTCTCGATGCGATGCGGCCAAAGCCGCGCGAGAAAGCTGGCCGGGTGCCAGCGGAAGAGGACGCCACCGAAGTCGAAGACGATTTTCATGCGGACACCAAGCGGGTGAGCAGGCCGGCCGTGGAGCCATCCAGGCCAGCGGTGTCGCCACTGCCCAGGCGCGGCAGCAGCTGGTTGCACAGCGCCTTGCCGAGCTCCACGCCCCACTGATCGAAGCTGTTGATGCCCCACAGCGCGCCGGTCACGAAGACGCGGTGCTCGTAGAGGGCGATCAACGCGCCGAGCGAGCGCGGCGTCAGCGCATCCAGCACGAGCGTCGTGCTTGGGCGGTTACCAGGAAAACTGCGGTGGCGGGACAAAACAGCGCGGTCCAGCGTCGCGGAGGCGGTGGGCGCTGTTTCGGTCAGGGCCTCGGCGGCGGTCTTGCCCTGCATCAGCGCCTGGCTCTGGGCGAGGCAGTTGGCGAGCAGCTTGCGGTGCTGGTCAGCCAGCTTGATCGCCAGCTCACCGCTGACGCCATGGTTGGGGCGCTTCACGGCGATGAACTCGACCGGGATCACGTCCGTGCCCTGGTGCAGCATCTGGAAGTAGGCGTGCTGGCCGTTCGTGCCGGCCTCGCCCCATACGACGGGCGAAGTGCCAAGCGGCAGCGCATTGCCGTCCAGATCGACACCTTTGCCATTGCTCTCCATCTCGAGCTGCTGCAGGTAGGCCGGCAGGCGGCGCAGGCCCTGGTGATAGGGCGCGACGCTGCGGCTGGTGAAACCGTGGAAGTTGCGGTACCAGATGTCGACGAGACCCAGCAGCACCGGCAGGTTCTGCGCCAGCGGCGTGGACGCGAAATGCTGGTCCATCGCATGCGCGCCAGCCAGCAGTTCGCGGAAGTTGTCGGCGCCGACGGCGATGGCGATGGGCAGCCCGATGACCGACCACAGCGAGTAGCGGCCGCCCACCCAATCCCAGAAGCCGAACGCGGTGTCGATGCCAAAGGCGGCTGCGGCGGCGGTGTTGCTGCTGGTGGCGACGAAATGGCGTGCCACGTCCGTGCCGCCGGCGGCAAGGAACCAGGCCTTGGCGGCTTGCGCATTGGCCAGCGTTTCCTGCGTTGTGAAGGTCTTGGACGCGATGACGAAGAGGGTGTGCTTCGCGTCCAGGCCCGCCAGCACGGGTGCCAGGTCATGGCCATCGACGTTGGAAACGAAGTGCAGTTTCAGGTCGCGCCGGCCGAAGGCCTGCAACGCCTGCACGACCATGGCCGGGCCGAGGTCGCTGCCGCCGATGCCGATGTGGACGACGTCGGTGATCTCACCCCGCTCGCCGCGGCGCACGCTCTCGGCAAAGGCGAGCATGGCGTCGAGCGAGGCCTGCACGTCGGCGTTGAACGGGGCATTGCTGCCGGCCGGTGCACGCAGCGCCGTGTGCAGCACCGCGCGGCCTTCGGTGTGATTGACCGGATCGCCGCGCAACAGCGCGTCACGGCGTGCCTCCAGCCCGCAGTCGCCCGCCAGCTTCAGCAGCAGCGCCAGCGTGGCCGCGTCGATGCGGTTCTTGGACAGGTCGGCAAAGACTTCGGGCGCCTCGAACGACAGCGCGCCGAAGCGGCCTGCATCGGCGGCGAACGCCGTGCGGATGTCGAAGCCGCGACCGCTCGCGGCGCCGTCCTGGTCGAAATGGGCCTGCAGTTCGGCCCAGACGGGCGAGAGGTCGCAGCGTGTCGTCATGGTCAGGCCGCTTCGATGAGCTTGTCGAGCTTGCCGGCGTCGATGGCGAACAGGCGGATGCCTTCGGCCAGCTTCTCGGTCGCCATCGCGTCCTCGTTCAGTGCAAAGCGGAAGGCGGCTTCGTCGAGGTGGAGGGCAGGCGTCGCCGACGACTTGGCCGGGTCGAGGGCGCGCTCGAGCTTGGCATCCGTCGCCTGCAGCTGCGCGAGCAGGTCGGGGCTGATGGTCAGCAGGTCGCAGCCGGCCAGCGCCTGGATCTGGCCGATGTTGCGGAAGCTCGCGCCCATGACCTCGGTCTTGATGCCGTGCTGCTTGAAGTAGCTGTAGATCTGGCTCACCGACTTCACGCCCGGGTCGTTGACGCCGGCCTGTGCCGCCTCGTCCCAGCTTGCGCCGGCCGACTTCTTGTACCAGTCGTAGATGCGACCGACGAAGGGCGAGATGAGCTGCACCTTGGCTTCACCGCAGGCCACGGCCTGGGCGAATGCGAACAGCAACGTCAGGTTGCAGCGGATGCCTTCACGCTCCAGCTCGGCGGCGGCCTGGATGCCTTCCCACGTCGATGCCAGCTTGATCAGCACGCGCTCGCGCTGGATGCCGGCGGCTTCGTACAGGCCGATGATGCGGCGCGCACGGGCGAGGGACGCGGCCTTGTCGAAGGACAGGCGGGCATCCACCTCGGTGGACACGCGGCCCGGCACGACCTTGAGGATTTCGAGGCCGAAGCGCACGAGCACGTGGTCGACGATCTCGTCCAGCGGTTTACCGCGGCGCGCGGCAACTGTTTCCTTCAGCAGCGGCGCGTAGTCGGGCGACTGCACGGCCTTCAGGATCAGCGAAGGGTTGGTCGTTGCATCCCGCGGCGCGAACTGCGCGAGCTGCAGGAAATTGCCTGTGTCGGCAACGACGGTGGTGACGGCTTTGAGCTGGTCGAGCTGGTTCATGGTGGGCCTGTCCTCGGGTCGATCGGATTGACCCGGCGAAGAAACTGCTGCATAGTATTTCACGAAACTTAGTTACACAACGGTTAGCGCTCGCTAGGAGACGCTGGCCTGGAGACCCCGCAGATGTCTTTCGATCTCGTGTTCTTTGGCGGTACCGGCGACCTGACATGGCGCAAGCTGATGCCTGCGCTTTTCCAGGCCTTCCGGCACGGCAAGCTGCCCGTAGGCGGCCGCATTCTCGCTGTCGCGCGTGACGAGCAGACGGACGAGCGCTACCGCGAGTGGCTGAAGGAGCGTTTCCGCGAGGTCGACGCGGGCAAGCGCCCGAGCGACGAGGAGTTCGAGCGCTTCGCCGAGCTGATCCACTACCGTCGCATGGACCTCTCCCAGCCCGAGCACTACCAGGGCCTGAAGGACTGGCTGGACGCGCGCAACGCCGACACCGTCGTGCTGTACCTCGCCACCAGCCCCCACCTCTTCACCGGCATCTGCCAGCAGCTCGGCGCCGTCGGCCTCAACCACGACAAGGTGCGCGTCGTGCTGGAGAAGCCGCTGGGCCACGACCTCGCCAGCGCCCAGGAGATCAACCGCACGGTGCGCGCGGTGTTCGCCGAACGCCAGGCCTTCCGCATCGATCACTACCTCGGCAAGCCCTCGGTGCAGAACCTGATGGCCTTGCGCTTTGGCAACGCCCTGTTCGAACCGCTGTGGCGGCGCGAGAGCATTGCCAACATCCAGATCACGCTGGCCGAGCAGCTCGGCGTCGGCACGCGCGGTGCCTTCTATGACGGCACCGGCGCGCTGCGCGACATGATCCAGAACCACGCGTTGCAGTTGCTGACGATGATCGCCATGGAGCCGCCCGCCAGCAACGATGCCGACGCGATCCGCGACGAGAAGCTCAAGGTGCTGCGCGCGCTCAAGCCCTTCACACCAGGTTCGGTGAGCCGTGATGTCGTGCGTGGCCAGTACCGCGCGGGCATGTGCGGCGGCCATCCGGTGCCGGGCTACCTGGAGGAGGTCAAGGTGCCGCCGGAAAGCCAGTGCGAGACCTTCGTCGCGCTGCGCACCGAGGTGGAGAACTGGCGCTGGGCCGGCGTGCCCTTCTACCTGCGCACCGGCAAGCGCCTGGCCGCGCGCGACGCGCAGATCGTCGTCAACTTCCGCCCGGTGCCGCACCAGATCTTTCCGGGCGCCAGCCTGCCGAATCGCCTCGTCATCAAGCTGCAGCCCGAGGACGGACTGGAGCTCCAGCTGCTCGCACAGAAGGGCACGGGCCACGGCGAGCAGTTGACGCCGGTCTCGCTGGACCTGGACTTCGACAAGGCTTTCGCAACGCATCGCGTGGGCGCCTACGAGCGCCTGCTGCTGGAAGCGATCGCCGGCCGCCTGAACCTCTTCGTGCGCAGCGACGAGCAGGAGCAGGCCTGGCGCTGGGTCGAGCCCATCCTCGACGCCTGGGAAGCAGATGGCAACGGCCCGCGGCCCTATGCCGCCGGTTCCTGGGGTCCGGCCGCTGCCAGCGCGCTCGTGGCCCGTGATGGTTTCTCCTGGGCGGAAGAGCAATGAGCATCCTCGAACGAGTCAAAGCCGCGCTGCCGGCCCTGCCGCCTGCGGAACAGCGCGTCGCCAAGCTGCTGCTGCTTGATGCACGCAGCTTTGCGAGCCTGCCGGTCAGCGAATTGGCCGACCGGTCGCATGTGTCCAAGCCGACGGTGGTGCGCTTTTGCCGCAGCGTCGGCTATGACGGCCTGGCCGACTTCAAGCTGAAGCTGGCCGGCAGCGTCAACGAAGGCGTGCCCTTCGTGCACCGCGCCGTGGACGAAGACGACAAGACGGCCGACATCATCGTGAAGGTGGTCGACAACGCTGTCGCCGCTTTGCTGCACTATCGCAACGACGCTGCCAGCCACGCCTTCGAGCGCGCCATCGACGCACTGGCCGATTCGGCCCGCCACAACCGGCGCATCGAGTTCTACGGCGTCGGCAACTCCGGCATCGTGGCGCAGGACGCCCAGCACAAGTTCTTCCGCCTCGGCGTCAACACGGTCGCAACCAGCGACGGCCATGTGCAGTTGATGAGCGCGACGATGCTGCAGCCGGGTGATTGCGCCGTCATCATCAGCAACTCCGGCCGCAGCCGCGACCTGCTGGACGCGGCCGACATCGCCCGCAAGAAGGGCGCGACCATCATCATCATCACGGCCAGCGCCTCGCCGCTGGCGCAGTTGGCGCTGGGCCCCAGCCAGATCCTGCTGGCGGTGGACCACCCCGAGGACTTCGACCGCTACAGCCCGATGGTGTCGCGGCTGCTGCACCTGATCGCGGTGGACATCCTGACGACAGGCGTGGCCCTGCGCCTGGGCCAGCAACTGCGGCCCATGCTGCAGGAGATCAAGAAGAACCTGCGCGCCAAGCGCTACGCCGGCTGATCTAGACGACGGCAGGCGGCGCCCAGAGCAACTCGGCCACGCCATAGACGCGGGCGAGTTCGCGCAGCTTGTCGGGCGCGTCGTCGAGCTTGAGCGTTGCGCCCTGTTCGCTGCACTGGCGTGCGGCGGACAGCAGCAGGCTGAGGGCCGACGAATCGAAATCCGTCAGCTCGACGGCCGACAACCTCACCTCGCGGCCCGCCGCGGCCAGCACCTGGGCGGCTTCGGCACGCAGGGCCGGCGACATCTGAGCCCAGGCGGCGCGGGCGCCGTCCATGCGCAGCCGCGCGGGCAGCTTCAAGCCACTCAAGATCAGCCCTTGGCAGCCGGTGTGGCGGCCTTGGCGTTCTTGTCGGCCAGGCTCTTGATCAGGCCGTCGATACCGTTGGCACCGATTTCCTGGGCAAAGCTGTTGCGGTACTGGTCTGCCAGCCAGATGCCCAGCACATTGACGTCGTAGATCTTCCAGACATCGCCAGCCTTCTCGAGGCGGTAGTCGAGTTGGATGGCGTCACCCTTGCCACGGATCTCGGTGCGAACGACAACTTCGGTATCGGTCGGCTGGGCGCGCAGCGGCTTCAGGCCGATGGTCTGGTCCTTCACCTGGGTCAGCGCGCCGGCATAGGTGCGCACCAGCAGGGTCTTGAACTCGGCCTGCAGCTTGCCCTGCTGGTCGGGCGTCGCCTGGCGCCAGAAGCGGCCGACGGCGGAGGCCGTCATGCGCTGGAAGTTGACGTGCGGCATCACCTTGGCGTCGACCAGGGCAATGATCTTGCCGACGTTGCCAGCCTGGATGTCCTTGTCAGCCTTGACGGCCTCGATGGTCTCCAGCGAGAGCTGGCGGATCAGTTGGTCCGGCGCGCCGGCGTCGGCCGCATGGGCGGCATGCACCAGGCCGAGGCCAAGTGTGGCCAGGGCGAGCAGGCGGCGCAGGGAAGTCAGCAAAGTCATGGTGTCGCTTTCTCAAAACGGGACTGTCACTCAACGCGCCAGCCCGGGCTTCGGTTGGCTCATCGCGCGTGAACCGCGTAACGAACCTGGTGGCTCACCGCGTCGCCGCGGATGCGGGTTCGGCGGGCTTTTTCACGGTCGCAGCGGGCCCGGACGCCGCAGGCTCGGGTGCCGAAGCCGCTGATGTTGGCGCGGAGGCGCCATTGCCGGGCACCAGCACCTCAACCTCATCGTCATCATCGAGGTCGCCACGGCGCTGCAGATACGCGTCGCGGTAAAAAGTGTATTTGTCCAGCGCAATGCCTTCCAGCATCTCGCCCGCACGCAGGAAATTGGCACGCGTGTTGACGATGTTCAGCGAGGTGATGAGCACCTTCTTGCTGCCATCGTCGAAGACGACGGCCGGAGAGGCCTGCCAGTCCACCGGCAAGGCCAGGGAGTCGCGCACCGAGGACGGCCCGAACAACGGCCAGACGACGTAAGCACCGGTGCCCATGCCCCATCTGCCCAACGTCTTGCCGAAGTCCTGGCTGTTTTTCTCCAGGCCCGCCTCGGTGGCGATATCCAGCACACCGGCCAGGCCGAACGTGGAGTTGACGGCAAAGCGCATGCCTTGCTCGACACCCGCCTTGAAACGCCCCTGCAACAGCAGGTTCACGGTCGACCAAGCGTCGCCGATGTTGCCGAAGAAATTGTCGATACCGGTACGGATGGGTGCCGGCACGATCTCGGAATAGGCCGTCGCCACCGGCTTCAGCACATTCGCGTCAAGGCTCTCGTTGAAGGCGAAGACCTTGCGGTTCCAGGATTCCCAGGGGTCCAGCCTCTGGCCCTTGGAGCCCATGACCTTGTCCACGGCGCGTTCGATGCGCGTGCCGACGCCCTTCACGGTCTGGCAGCCCGCCAGCCCGAGCACGAGGGCCAGCAGCGCCAAGGCTCTGATGACCCGGCTCATGGCTTGCCTCCGGCAGGCGCGGGTTGGGCAGGGGCGTTACCCATGTCCGACGCCTTGTTGTTGATGAACTGCCCGATCAGGTTCTCGAGCACCACCGCACTCTGCGTCTGGCGGATCACGTCACCACCGGCCAGGTTCTTCTCGTCGGCGCCTGGTTCCAGGCCGATGTACTGCTCGCCGAGCAGGCCGGCGGTCAGGATCTTGGCCGAGCTGTCCTTGGGGAAGAGCGTGGCCTTCTGCAGATTGATGACGACCTTGGCCTGGAAGGTCTTGTCGTCGAAGCTGATGGACTCCACGCGGCCGACGACGACGCCGGCGCTCTTCACCGCCGCGCGCGCCTTCAGGCCACCGATGTTGTCGAAACGAGCCGACACCTGGTAGGTCTCATCGAAATTGAGGCTGAGCAGATTGCCCGCCTTGAGCGCCAGAAAAAGCAGGGCCGCGCCGCCAACCAGCACGAAAAAACCTACCCAGGCGTCATACCGAGAGGATTGCATCCTTCCTTCTCCCTAAATCGAAAACATCAGCGCGGTCAGCATGAAGTCCAGCGCCAGCACGGCGAGGGACGACAGCACGACGGTGCGTGTGGTGGCAGCCGACACACCTTCGGGCGTTGGGCTGCAGGTGTAGCCCTGCAACAGCGCAATGAAGGTGACCGTCAAGCCGAAAGCCAAGCTCTTGATGACGCCGTTGCCGACATCGGCGAACACATCCACGCCGCCCTGCATCTGAGACCAGAACGCGCCGGAGTCGATACCGATCAACGGCACCGCCACCAGCCAGCCGCCGATGATGCCGACCGCCGAGAAGACTGCCGCAAGTAAGGGCATCGCGATGAAACCACCCCAGAAACGCGGCGCAAGCACGCGCTGCACCGGGTCCACGGCCATCATCTCCATCGCGGTCAACTGCTCGCCGGCTTTCATCAGCCCGATTTCGGCCGTCAGCGAAGTGCCGGCCCGGCCGGCGAACAGCAGCGCCGTAACAACCGGCCCCAGTTCCCGCACCAGGCTCAGCGCAACCAGCAGGCCCACCGCCTCCGCCGAACCGTAGCGCTGCAGCGTGTAATAGCCCTGCAGCGCCAGCACGAAGCCGACGAAAAGACCGGACACGCCGATGATCGACAGCGAGCGGTTGCCCAGATAGAAGACTTGCTCGCGCACGAGCACGAAGCGCGCGAGCGCCTTGGGCGAACGCGCCAGCAGGCTGAGGAATAGCCGCGCGGCAGCGCCCACGTCGGTCAACGTCAAGCGCAGACCTGCGCCGATGCGGGTGGCCAACGCCATCATGCAGACACCCCGAAATCCTCGGCCACGGGCTTGGCCGGCTGATGGAAGCGCACCGGCCCGTCTGCCTCGGCGCCCACGAACTGGCGTACCAGCGGGTCGTCGCTATGACGTAGTTCGTCAGGCGTGCCCTGCGCGACGACGCGGCCGTTGGCGACCATGGCCACCACGTCGGCAATCTGGAAGGTTTCGTGCAGGTCGTGCGAGACGATGACGCTGGTCAGGCCGAGGGCGTCGTTCAGGTCGCGGATCAGCCTTGCGGCGACGCCCAGGGAGATCGGGTCCAGGCCAGCAAAGGGCTCGTCGTAGAGCACGAGGTCCGGGTCCAGCGCAATGGCACGTGCCAGCGCCACACGGCGAGCCATGCCGCCCGAAATTTCACTGGGCAGCAGGTCGCGTGCACCACGCAGCCCGACGGCGTTGAGCTTCATCAGCACGAGGTCGCGGATCATGGCCTCGGAGAGGTCGGTGTGCTCGCGCAGAGGAAAGGCGACGTTCTCGTACACGCTGAGGTCGGTAAAGAGCGCACCGAACTGAAACAGCATGCCCATGCGCCGTCTCACGGCGTAGAGGCCCGGCAGATCGAGCGGCGCCAAGTCCTGGCCGTCAAACAGCACCTGGCCGCTCAGCGGCCGCAGCTGCCGGCCGAGCAGGCGCAAAACGGTGGTCTTGCCGCCACCCGAGGTGCCGATCAACGCCAGCACCTTGCCACGTTCGAGCTTGAGGTTGACGCCGTTCAGGACCACGCGGTCGCCATAGCCGACGCTGACGTTGCGCAGTTCGATCAGAGAAGCGGTTGCCGAAGGGTTCACGCGGACGGGCCGGAGCCAGGCGGAAGAAAGGGCGCCATGATAGGGGAAACACCGAGGGCCCCGGGGTTGCCACTGGAGAAGGCTGGCGGCATGCCGATAAAACACTTTGGCCGAGGCACGGAATCGTCCTCGGTGCGTTACGTCTGCTTGCTTCCGTCAACTGACGGATACCCGGCCGCGGGGGCTCAAACGTGCGCCAGTTCACGAACCGCGGCGTCATCGCGACCAGCGCTCATCTGCCA
The DNA here is from genome assembly GCF_059421665.1 of Roseateles sp. GW821-FHT02E12. Classification (NCBI taxonomy): domain Bacteria; kingdom Pseudomonadati; phylum Pseudomonadota; class Betaproteobacteria; order Burkholderiales; family Sphaerotilaceae; genus Roseateles; species Roseateles sp. GW821-FHT02E12. Next base: position 62,763 of record NZ_JBWKVK010000002.1, on the reverse strand, counting down.
ACGATGAGCGGTATCACGGCCCGCACGCCCCACACCAAAATACCCACCATCAGCCATGCAAGCCCACACCATGCGCCACCGCTTCCACCGCACCGCCGCCCACGGCTTCACTCTCATCGAGTTGATGATCACGGTGGCCATCATCGGCATCATTTCAGCCGTTGCGATCCCGCAGTACAGGGACTACATCACGCGCAGCCGGCTGGCCGACGCCAGCTCGGGGCTGACGACGATGCGGGCCCAGATGGAGCGCTATTACCAGGACAACCGCACCTACGCCAACGCCGGAACCTTCGTCGCTCCGTGCGGCAACACCACCACGGCGGCACGCACGTTCGGCACTTTCGTGATCGGTTGCACCGGCACGCAGGACGCGACCCAATTCACTTTGGAGGCCGTGGGCAGTGGCCAAACCAGCGGCTTCACGTACACCATCAATCACCAGGACGTGCGCGCAACGACAGCGCTTCCGGCCTCTTTTGGCACCACCTGCACCAGCAAATGGATCCTGAAGAAGGGGGATCCATGCTGATCCGCCGCAGCTCGGGTCTCACCCTCATCGAGCTGATGGTGGCCGTCAGTGTGCTGGCCATCCTGACGGCGGTGGCCATGCCCAATTTCATGAGCTGGATTCGCAACGCCCGCGCGCGCACCGTGGCGGACGCACTGCAGTCCGGCATGCGCCTGGCCCAGGCGGAAGCGCAGCGGCGCACGCACACGGTGGCGTTCTTCCTCACCAACACCAAGACCTGCACGACCGGCTCCACAGCCGCGGCAGGCGGCACCTACTGGCAGATCAGGACCGTGCCCAACGCACTGCTCACCGGCGACGTCGCCGAAGCCGTGCAGTGCGGCGTGCTGACCGATGTATCGGGCGACGTTGCTCTGAGCTCATCAACCGGCACCACGGTGCTGTGCTTCGGCGGCGACGGTCGGCAGACGACGCTGACCAATCCTGCGGCCATCGGCCTGAATTGCACAGCCGCAGCCGCGTCCTACGACATCACGCCATCAGGAAGCGCTGCAGACAAGCGCCCCTTGCGTGTGACCGTCAGCCTCGCTGGCGCCGTCAGGATGTGCGACCCCGGCAAGAGCAGCACCGCCCCGGACGGATGCAGATGATGATGACTTCCAAGCGCACAGCCAGCCGCGGCTTCTCGCTGATCGAGATGCTCGTCGGCATCCTGATCGTGTCCTTCGGGCTGCTCGGCCTGATCACGCTGCAAGCCCGGGCTCTGCAGGTCTCGGTCAGCAGCGAGGACTCACAACGCGCGGCCTTGCTGGCCAACGAGATGGCCTCGCTGATGTTCAACGCGAACACCATCAACATCGGCTCGTCAGACATCGCCACCTGGGCTGCGCGCGCGGCGGACCCGGCCAGCGGCGGCTTGCCCGGTGGCGTGGCTACGGTGACCATAACCAACACGACCACCGCTCGCGTATCGCTGTCATGGACACCCGTGCAATCCACCGGTGGCGCCAACGACACGTACACCTACACCACCGACGTGGTCATCCCGCTATTGGTGACGCCATGAAGCGCTACAACGCATCGGTCAGCGGCTTCTCCCTCGTCGAGTTGATGGTGACACTCACCATCGGCTTGGTGCTGACGCTGGCCATCTCGATGATGGTGGCCAGGCAGGAATCGATCCGTCGGGGCGTGACCTCGGGCAACGACCTGACCAGCAACACCGCCTACGCGGCCTACATGCTGGACCGCGAACTGCGCAGCGCCGGCGCAGGGTTCAGTCAATCCCCTTCGGAGAACTACGGCTGTGCGCTGAATGCGTCGCTCAGCGGTGCACAGCTGCTGCCCTCGACCGCCGCGTTTCCGGCGCCGTTCGCGTCCATCCCGCAAACCTTCGTGCTGGCGCCGCTGATCGTTCACGCAGGCGCCGGCGCCAACGGCTCCGACGTCATCGCCGTGGCAACCGGCAACTCGGGATTGAGCGAGTCCGCCCTGCCCGTGTCGCCCATGACCACCGCCGCCGGCCAACTGAAGCTGGCCAACACCCTGGGCATCCGCGGCGGTGATCTGGTGCTCCTGGCGCAGCAGGGCGTCGGCTGCATGCTGCAGCAGGTGACCGGCGGCTTTACGGGGGGCACGGCCCAGACCTTGACGTTTGCGGGCGCCTACGCGGCGAACACCATCAACGGCAAGTCGCTGGTCGATTTTTCGAACGGCAACGCTTTCGTCTCGGTGCTGGGCAACGTCACCGGGAATCAGCCTCGATTCCTGCTGCTCGGGCTCAATGCAGACGCGACACTGATGTCCTACGACCTGCTGAAACTCGGCTCGACCGCTGCGGTTGCACTCGCCGAAGGCATCGTCGACATGCGCGTGCTTTATGGCGTGCATGCAACCGGCTCCGTGCGCCAGGTCACCCAATGGGTGGCGCCAACCAGCACCAACTTCACTGCGGCCGCGCTGACGGCGGGCACTTCCGTCGCGCAGACCAACCTGCAGAGCATCCTCGCGGTTCGGGTGGGGCTCATCCTGCGCAGCGACCTTGTCGACAAGACGGATGTCACACCCGCCACGCTGAAGATGTTCAGCGATCTGGGCGCCACGCTGACGCAGACCTACACCGTACCCGTGGGCACAACCAACCAGCGCTACCGCGTCGTCGAGTTCACGGTGCCGCTGCGCAATGTCCGCTACTCCGTCAGGTCGTCATGAAGCGCCCTCGCCCCACCTTCCCCGCACCGAAGCACCGGCAGCACGGCATCGTGCTGGTGTTTGCGCTGATCACCCTGGTCATCCTGCTGATCGGTGCGGTGGCCATCTCGCGCTCCATCAGCTCGAGCCAGATCACGGTCGGCAACATCGGCTTCAAGCGCGACCTGACCAACCAGGGCGAGCGGGCACTGCTGATCGCCCTGGACGCCGTGCGCGGCACCGGAGCGCTGGCCTCCGTCACGGCCCGCAACGCCAACCTCGTGGCCGCCAACTACAGCGCAAGCCTGCTCGCGACCAACCCGCAGGGCATCCCGAACGCGCTGCTGTCGGACACGGCGTTTACCGCAGTCGGCGTGTCTACCAACGACATCGTGGTGACCGAGACCAACGGCGCTGTGCGCCTCAAGATCCGCTACGTGATCGACCGCTTGGCCGTCGCCGCCGGCGCCTGTGCCAGCAGCAACTGCACGATGGCCAACCAGTCGGTGTTCGGCGGCGGCTCCAGCGAATGGATCAACTCGCAGACCAACAGCGGCGCCGCCAACAACGCGAACCCGTCTGCGGTGCCCGAGCAGCCCATCTTCCGCATCACGCTGCGGGTGACCGGGCCACGCAACACGCTGTCGTTCTTCCAGTCCACCTTCACCACCAACTGAGCCCGCTCAGCGAGCTTCGAGGTTTTCCATGAATGCAGTCCGCCTTGTTGTCTCCGTGCGCGGCGTGGCGCTTGTAGCCAGTCTCGTGACGCTAGCCGCCACATCGTCCGCCCAGGTCACGCTGGCAGACCAGCCGGTGTTCACCGCCGTCAATGTGCCCGGCAACCTGGCGCTCGCACTGTCGGTGGAGTTCCCGACCGCCATCAGCGTGGCCCACCCCACGCGCACCTACTCGTCGGCCAATACCTATATCGGCTACTTCGATCCGGCCAAGTGCTACTCCTACCGCTACACAGATGGCACGGGCACCGACAACTATTTCTATCCCAACGGGGCCGCGACCAATCGCACCTGCAGCAGCAAGTGGAGCGGCAACTACCTGAACTGGGCGTCGATGCAAACCATCGACCCCTTCCGTTGGGCGCTAACCGGCGGCTATCGCGTGCTCGACACGTCATCGCTGACCGTGCTGGAGAAGGCCTGGGCGCCCAGCAGCCAAGGCAGCACGAACAACTTCCCTGACAGCAGCATTTCCACCAGCGCCGTCGTCGCCGCCGCCACGCCGTTCAGCTCGGCCATTTCGGTGGGCACGCGCATCTGGGCGTTGGGCAACAAGATGCGTTTCATGACGCCCGGCACGGGCGGCGCCAACAGTGCGACCTTCTCGGCAAGCTACTTCAACAACAAGACCTTGAATGGCACTGCCGCAGCCACCCGCACCGAGGGCTACATCAACTACAACATCAACGGCAACTGGTTCCCGGCGGGCATCAGCACGACCAATGTGTCTGCGCGATGGACCGGCACGGTCAAAGCGCCGACAAGCGGGACCTACAGCTTCAAGATCCGTGGAGACGACGGCGTAAGGCTGACGGTCCGCATCAACAACAGCGGCACCACCTACACGATCAACAACACCGGCTGGGTCGACCAGGGCGCCACCGACTACTTCCTGAGTGTCCCTGGCGTGACCGCCAACGACACGCTGAACATCACCGCGGAGTACTACCAGGGCGGCGGCGGCGGCGAGGTCAGCCTGCAATGGCAGCTGCCGGGCGGAACCACCTACGCCAACGTGGGCGGCGGTGGCGCGATCGATCTTTACGGCACTCCCACTCACTACAACCCCGCCAATGCGCTGCAAGAAGGCACGCTCTATGAGGCGTTTGTCCGCGTGAAGGTCTGCGATACCGCGGCCTTGACCCCCGACCGCGAAGGGAACTGCACGTCGTATGGTGCGAGTTCCTCCAAGCCGACCGGCTTGATGCAGAAGTACGCCGACAAGATCCGCTACAGCGCCTTCGGCTATCTCAACGACGACAACATCAACCGCGACGGCGGCGTGCTGCGCGCCAAGCAGAAGTTCATCGGCCCCACCAGCCCGGTGCCGGGCGGCATTCCTGTCGCGAACGCCAAGGCCGAATGGGATGCAAGCACCGGCGTCATGGTGACCAACCCCGATCCGGCCGATGCAACGGCAACGGGGGTAAGCGACAGCGGCGTGATGAACTATCTGAACAAGTTCGGCGAGATCACGCGGACCACCTACAAGACCTACGACCCGGTCAGCGAACTCTATTACGCGACCCAGCGCTACTACCGAAACCTGGGCAACGTTGCGGCCTGGACGAACAACGCCACCGCCACGCACGCCGACGGCTTCCCGGTCATCACGACTTGGGACGACCCCATCAAGTATTCCTGCCAGCGCAACTTCATCCTCGGCATCGGCGACGTCAACACCCACGCGGACCGCAACCTTCCTGGCGCGACAGGCGCATCCGAGCCGACCAAGCCGGCAGAGGTCACCGCCGACACGGGGGTCGACGCCACTGACTGGACGAACAAGGTCGGCGTGCTGCAAGGGCTTGGCAGTTCACTCGGGTCAGTTCAGAACTATGGCGGTTGCTGCAGCAACAACGGCACGCTGATGGCCGGCTTGGCCTATTGGGCCAACGTCAACGACATCCGCAGCGATCTGACCGGCAAGCAGACCATCCAGACTTACTGGCTAGATGTGCTGGAGTACCAGGTCTACAAGGGCGACAACCAGTTTCTGCTGGCAGCTAAGTACGGCGGCTTCAAGCCTGACAACACCTTCGATCCGGCTACGGCAACAGCAGCAACTTTTTCATCCAATCAGTCGTGGTGGGCGACCACAACCGACACGGTTGGGAGCAGCCCTAGCCAACCGCGTCCGGACAACTACTACACGGCGGCGCGTGCGGACCAGATGGTGGACGGCCTGAACAAGACCTTCTCCAGCATTGCGTCCCAGCTCTCTGCCTATTCGACATCGTTCTCGACGGCCCTGCCCCAGGTGTCGGCCCTTGGTGTTGCCTCCTATTCGACCAAGTTCGACGCGAAAAGCTGGACGGGCGAACTCGAGGCCAGCCTGACGACCTTCAATGCCACCACCGGCGAGCCGAGTCTTCAAAGCCAGTGGACGTTTGCCACCAAGCTGGACGCGCAAGCAGCGGGCACCGGCTGGGACACCGGGCGATTTATCGCCACCTACGACACGGTGAACAACGTTGGCGTGCGGTTCCGCGACGGCACAGGTGGCATTCCGGCAGCCCAACGAGGACTCCTCAATACCTCCTATGTGGCCGGCGACGATTCGCTCGACTACCTGAACTACCTGCGCGGGGATCGCACCAAGGAGGTGTCGTCAACAACGAGCACGACGAAGGTCTATCGCGATCGCGCCAAACTGTTGGGCGACATTGTCAATTCCAAGGCGCGCCCGGTCGCTGCCCCTGCCGCGCCGTACTCCGCCGCCAACAACCCCGGCTACGACGTTTTCAAGACGCTCTACGCCAACCGCACTCAGATGGTCTACGTGAGCAGCAACGACGGCATGGTGCACGCGGTGAATGGCAGCCTCACCGGCACCGACGCCGGCAAGGAGGTCTGGGCCTACGTACCCGGCGCGTTGTTCAACGGCCCGACAGGCGCGCCCAGCACCGATGGCTTGGCCTCGATCGGCAACCCCACGTTCACACACCACTTCATGGTGGACGCCACGCCGCTGGCCATCGATGTCGACTTCGGCAACACGTCGGGCGGCACCGGCACCGACTGGCGAACCATCCTCGTCGGCGGGCTGGGCAAGGGTGGCAAGTCCATCTATGCGCTCGACATCACCAACCCGGCCTCCGTCACGACCGAGACCATCGCCGCGCAGAAGGTGCTCTGGGAGTTCAAGCACAACGACCTCGGCTACACCTATGGGCAGCCGGTTGTCGTGAAGACGCGCAAGTACGGCTGGACGATCGTGGTGGGCTCTGGCTACAACAACGCCGACGGCATCGCCTATTTCTTCTTCATCAACCCGCGCACCGGCACGCTGCTGGAAAAGGTGGCCGCCCCCTGCCCTGCCCTCACCTCGCCTGCCGTCGCCGCATGCTCGGCGAGCAACCAGGCCGGCATGGCACACATCAACGCCTTCGTGCTGGACTTGACCGATGGCTACGCGGACGCCATCTACGGCGGCGATCTGATGGGCAACGTCTGGAGGCTTGACGTCACCGGCACTGCAGCCTACCCAGCACCCGTCAGGTTCGCGCGGCTGGTGGGGGCAAACGGCAATGTGCTGCCGATTACCAGCAAGCCCCTGCCCGTCGTGCAGCCGGGCACCAACCGCCGCTACATCACGGTCGGCACCGGCCGCCTGCTGGATCCGACTGACCTGAACAACACCCAGGCACAACGCTTCTTTGCCATCCTCGACGGCTCCAATGCGGCGTTCAGCAAGGACGGCACCATTCCCGGCGACACCCGGGACCTGCCACTCACTGGCGTCAACTTCCCGCTGATGGTCTCCAATCTGCTGGAACTGGTGGACCTGAACAGCAAGATCTCGCTGAACCTGAGCACGCAGATCGGCTGGTACGTTGATCTCGGTGTCTCCTCAGGCGGCCCGGGCTGGCGCGTGTTGTCAGATCCGACATCGTTCTACGGCACCGTGGCATTCGCGGCGACTTCGCCCAGCTCCACCGATCCCTGCGCCCCCAACGGCACCAGCCGTGTGTACGCAATCGACCTCGGCTCGGGCTATTGCGGCCTGACCGGCGGTGGCTCGGCCTGCTATGTCAGCAAGACCGATGGCGTCGTCATCGACTTGACCTTCTACAGTGTCAACATCAACGGCGTCGGCAAGTCCGTGCTGCTCGCGGGCAAGGACAACTGCTCGGGCAGCAACTGCCAGCCGGTTGAAAAGGTGGAAACACGCAGCCCGGTCAATCTCGGCCTGCAACGCCTGAACTGGCGCGAGATCCTGATCAACAACTGAAGCATCGCCCAAGAGAAAAGGCCGCCCACGGGCGGCCTTTTTATTGGCGTGGCGGCATCAACGCGGCAGCGTCGTTGCCCCCATCAGGTACTCGTCCACCGCACGCGCGGCCTGGCGGCCCTCGCGGATGGCCCACACCACCAGGCTCTGGCCGCGGCGCATGTCGCCGGCGGCGAAGACCTTGTCGACATTGGTCTTGTAGGCGTTGGCGCCTTCGGTGGCGGCCTTGCCATTGCCACGCGCGTCCTTGTCGACGCCGAAGGCTTCCAGGATGGTCGCGACCGGAGACACGAAGCCCATCGCCAGGAAGGCCATGTCGGCCTTCAGGATCTGCTCGCTGCCTTCGACCTCGGTCATCTTGCCGCCCTGCCATTGCAGGCGCACGGTCTTGACGCCGGTCAGCTTGCCCTTCTCGCCGACGAATTCCTTGGTGGCGATGGCGAACTCGCGCTCGCAACCCTCTTCATGGCTGGACGAGGTGCGCAGCTTGATCGGCCAATAGGGCCAGGTCAGCGGGCGGTCTTCCACTTCGGGCGGCTGGGGCAGCAGTTCGAACTGGGTCACGCTCTTGGCGCCGTGGCGGTTGCTGGTGCCCACGCAGTCGCTGCCGGTGTCGCCGCCGCCGATGACGATGACGTGCTTGCCGTCGGCGCGCAGCTGGTTCTTCAGCTTGTCGCCAGCGTTGACCTTGTTCTGCTGCGGCAGGAATTCCATCGCGAAGTGCACGCCGGCGAGATCGCGGCCGGGCACGGGCAGGTCGCGCGACTGCTCGGCGCCACCGGTCAGCACGATGGCGTCGAACTGCGCCTTCAGGTCATCGGCCGAGATCGTCTCCTTGGCCCAGTTGGTGACCTTGGAACCCTCGGGCAGTGCAGCGACCATCACGCCGGTGCGGAACTCGACGCCCTCGGCCTTCATCTGCTCGACGCGGCGGTCGATGTGGGACTTCTCCATCTTGAAGTCCGGGATGCCGTAGCGCAGCAGGCCGCCGACGCGGTCGTTCTTCTCGAACACCGTGACGCTGTGGCCGACGCGAGCCAGCTGCTGCGCCGCAGCCAAGCCAGCCGGGCCGGCGCCGACGACGGCGATCTTCTTGCCGGTCTGCAACTTGGCCGGCCGGGCCGTGACCCAGCCTTCGGCCCAGGCGCGGTCGATGATGGCGTGCTCGATGGACTTGATGCCCACGGCGTCGTCATTGACGTTCAGCGTGCAGGCCGCCTCGCAGGGCGCGGGGCAGATGCGGCCGGTGAACTCGGGGAAGTTGTTGGTGCTGTGCAGCACCGTGATCGCGTTCTTCCAGTCTTCCGCGCGGCCCTTGTAGACCAGGTCGTTGAAGTCCGGAATGACGTTGTTGACCGGGCACCCGCTGTTGCAGAACGGCGTGCCGCAGTCCATGCAGCGCGCGCCCTGCTGCTTCGCCTGGTCGACGTTCAGCGCAATGACGAATTCCTTGTAGTTCTTGACGCGAGCGACGACGGGCTCGTAGCCCTCTTCCAGACGCTCGTACTCCATGAAGCCGGTGACTTTTCCCACGTCGGTGCTCCTTAGACCTTGGCTGCCTCAGGCGCCTTGGCCTGAGCGATGGTTTGGGCGGCTTCCTTGGCGGCATTGAGCTCGCCCAGGGCGCGGCGGTATTCGTTCGGGAACACCTTGATGAACCTGCCACGCGACTCGGCCCAATGGTCGAGGATGTCGCGCGCACGTTGGCTGCCAGTCCAGCGGTGGTGATCTTCCAGCAGCTTGCGCAGGATGACCTCGTCGGTCTGGGCTTCGCGGTCCACGCCGTCAACGGCCTTGGTGCGATGCCAGATGGCCTTGTCGACGCCGGCCTCTTGCTCCTGCGCCGTCATGACCTTCTCCAGCGACACCATGCTGGTGTTGCAGCGCTTGGCGAAGTGGCCGTCCTCGTCATAGACGTAGGCGATGCCGCCGCTCATGCCGGCCGCGAAGTTGCGGCCGGTCTTGCCCAGCACGGCGACGGTGCCGCCGGTCATGTACTCGCAACCATGGTCACCCGTGCCTTCGACGACCGCCGTGGCACCCGACAGGCGCACGGCAAAACGCTCGCCGGCCACGCCGCGGAAGAAGGCCTCGCCGCGCGTCGCGCCGTACAGCGCGGTGTTGCCGACGATGATGTTCTTGGTCGCGTCGCCGCGGAAGTCGATGCTGGGGCGCACGACGACGCGGCCACCCGACATGCCCTTGCCGGTGTAGTCGTTGGCGTCACCGATCAGGTAGAAGGTGATGCCGTGGGCCAGGAAGGCGCCGAAGCTCTGGCCGCCGGTGCCTTCCATCTGGATGAAGATGGTGTGGTCGGGCAGGCCTTCGGGCTTGCGGCGAATCAGCTCGCCGGACAGGCGCGCACCGACCGAGCGGCGCACGTTGCTCACCTCTTGCATGAACTGCACCTTCTCGCCCTTCTCGAAGGCGGGCAGGCACTTCTCGATGAGCTTGACGTCCAGCGCACGCTCCAGGCCGTGGTCTTGCACATCGTTGTGGATGCGGGCCACGTCGGCAGGCACGTTGGGGCGATGGAAGATGCGGCCGAACTCCAAGCCCTTGGCCTTCCAGTGCGAGATGGCCTTCTTGGTGTCCAGCCAGTCAGAGCGACCGATCAGTTCGTCGAACTTGCGCACGCCGAGCTGAGCCATGATCTGGCGCGCTTCCTCGGCGACGAAGAAGAAGTAGTTGACGACGTGTTCGGGGCGGCCGGTGAACTTCTTGCGCAGCACTGGGTCTTGCGTGGCCACGCCCACCGGGCAGGTGTTCAGGTGGCACTTGCGCATCATGATGCAGCCCTCGGCCACCAGCGGCGCGGTGGCGAAGCCGAACTCGTCGGCACCCAGCAGCGCGCCGATGACGACGTCGCGGCCGGTCTTCATCTGGCCGTCGGCCTGCACGCGCACGCGGCCGCGCAGGCGGTTCAGCACCAGAGTCTGCTGCGCTTCGGCCAGGCCCAGCTCCCACGGCGTGCCGCAGTGCTTGATGGACGACCAAGGCGAGGCGCCCGTGCCGCCGTCATGGCCGGCGATGACGATGTGGTCGGCCTTGCACTTGGCCACACCGGTGGCGACCGTGCCCACGCCGACTTCCGACACCAGCTTGACCGACACGTCCGCCTTGGGGTTGACGTTCTTCAGGTCATGGATGAGCTGGGCCAGATCCTCGATGGAGTAGATGTCGTGGTGAGGCGGCGGGCTGATGAGGCCAACGCCCGGCACCGAGTGGCGCAGCATGCCGATGTACTCGGACACCTTGCCGCCGGGCAACTGGCCGCCCTCGCCGGGCTTGGCGCCCTGGGCCATCTTGATCTGGATCTGGTCGGCGCTGACCAGGTATTCGGTCGTGACGCCGAAGCGGCCCGATGCCACCTGCTTGATCTTGGAGCGCAACGAGTCGCCGTCCTTCAGCTCGTAGTCGACGGCGATGACCTTGCCGTCGATCACATCGCTGATCTTGGTGCCATCGGTGATCTTGATGCCCTTGAGCTCGTTGCGGTAGCGGGCCGGGTCTTCGCCGCCTTCGCCCGTGTTGCTCTTGCCGCCGATGCGGTTCATCGCGACGGCCAGCGTGGCGTGGGCCTCGGTGGAGATGGAGCCCAACGACATCGCGCCGGTGGCGAAGCGCTTGACGATGTCGGCGGCCGACTCGACCTCTTCCAGCGGCACGGCCTTGGTGGGATCGAACTTGAACTCGAACAGGCCACGCAGCGTCATGTGGCGCTTGCTCTGGTCGTTGATGAGCTGGGCGTATTCCTTGTAGGTCTCGAACTTGCCGGCGCGCGCCGCGTGCTGCAGCTTGGCGATGGCGTCCGGCGTCCACATGTGCTCTTCGCCGCGGGTGCGCCAGGCGTATTCGCCGCCGGCGTCCAGCATGCTGTCCAGCAGCGGGTCGTCGCTGAAGGCGGCCTCGTGCATGCGGATGGCCTCCTCGGCAACCTCGAACACGCCGATGCCGCCGACCTGCGTGGGCGTGCCGCGGAAGTACTTCTCGACGAAGTCCGCCTTCAGGCCGATGGCCTCGAAGATCTGCGCGCCGCAGTAGGACATGTAGGTCGAGATGCCCATCTTGGACATGATCTTGGACAGACCCTTGCCCACGGCCTTGATGTAGTTGTAGCGGGCCTGCTCGGCGGTCAGCTTGGCCGGCAGCTCGTCCTTCATGGCCTCGAGCGTTTCCAGCGCGAGGTAGGGGTGGACGGCCTCGGCGCCGTAGCCGGCCAGCACGGCGAAGTGGTGCACCTCGCGGGCCGTGCCGGTCTCGACGATCAGGCCGGCCGTCGTGCGCAGGCCTTCGCGGACGAGGTGATGGTGGACGGCAGACAGGGCCAGCAGCGCGGGAATCGCGATGCGGTCCTTGCTCAGGTGACGGTCCGTGATGATGAGGATGTTGTGGCCGGTCTTGATGGCGTCCACAGCAGATGCGCACAGGGAGGCCAGCTGCGCTTCCACGCCGGCACGACCCCAGTCACGCGGGTAGGTGATGTCCAGCTCGCTGGGCTTGAACTTGCCGTTGGTGGGCGCCTCGATGCCGCGCAGGCGCGCCATGTCGTCGAAGTCCAGGATGGGCTGGCTGACTTCGAGACGCATCGGCGGGTTGATGGCGTTGATGTCCAGCAGGTTCGGCTTGGGGCCGATGAAGCTGTTCAGCGACATCACGATGTTTTCGCGGATCGGGTCGATCGGCGGGTTCGTGACCTGGGCGAAGAGCTGCTTGAAGTAGTTGTAGAGCGGCTTGTTCTTGCTCGACAGCACCGCGAGCGGCGAGTCGTTGCCCATGGAGCCGATGCCCTCTTCGCCGTTGGCGGCCATGGGGGCGAGCAGGAACTTGATGTCTTCCTGCGTGGTGCCGAAGGCCTGCTGGCGGTCCAGCAGCGTGGTAGTGAAACCGGGGCGGGCCGCGTCGGGCACGGAGATGTCGTCCAGCTTGACGCGGACGTTCTCGATCCACTGACGGTAGGGGCGCGCGTTGGCGAACTGGTTCTTCAGTTCCTCGTCGTCGACGATGCGGCCCTGCTCCAGGTCGATGAGGAACATCTTGCCGGGCTGCAGGCGCCATTTCTTGACGATCTTGGCTTCGGGAATGGGCAGAACGCCCGACTCGGAAGCCATGACAACGAGGTCGTCGTCGGTGATGCAGTAGCGAGCCGGGCGCAGGCCGTTGCGGTCGAGTGCGGCGCAAACCTGGCGGCCATCGGTGAAGGCCATGGCGGCGGGACCGTCCCACGGCTCCATCATGGCTGCGTGGTACTCGTAGAAGGCGCGGCGGCGCTCGTCCATGCCTTCGTGCTGCTCCCAGGCTTCCGGGATCATCATCATCGCGGCGTGGGCGAGCGGGTAGCCGGCCATCGTCAGCAGCTCGATGGCGTTGTCGAAGGTGGCCGTGTCGGACTGGTGCTCAAAGCTGATGGGGTAGAGCTTCTTCAGGTCGTCACCCAGCACCGGCGACTTCATGACGCCTTCTCGGGCGCGCATCCAGTTGAAGTTGCCCTTGACCGTGTTGATCTCGCCGTTGTGGCAGACCATGCGGTACGGGTGGGCCAGCGGCCACTCGGGGAAGGTGTTGGTGGAGAAGCGCTGGTGCACCAGGGCGATGGCCGAGACAACGCGCGGGTCGGCCAGGTCCAGGTAGTACTTGCCAACCTGGTCGGCCAGCAGCAGGCCCTTGTAGATGACGGTGCGGCAGCTCATCGACGGCACGTAGTACTCGCGGCTGTGCGTGAGCTTGAGTGCCTGGATGGCGCTGGAGGCCGTCTTGCGGATGACGTAGAGCTTCCGCTCCAGGGCGTCGGGCACGATGATGTCCGGGCCGCGGCCGATGAAGATCTGGCGGATCACCGGCTCCTTCTCGCGCACGGTGGGCGACATCGGCATGTCACGGTCCACCGGCACGTCGCGCCAGCCGATCAGCACCTGGCCTTCGGCCTTGATGGCGCGGGCGAGTTCCTGCTCGCAGGCGAGGCGGGATGCCGCCTCCTTGGGCAGGAAGATCATGCCGACGCCGTACTCGCCGGGAGGCGGCAGGTTGATGCCTTGCTTGGCCATCTCGGCGCGGTAGTACTCGTCCGGGATCTGGATCAGGATGCCGGCACCGTCGCCCATCAGCTTGTCGGCGCCGACGGCACCGCGATGGTCCAGGTTCTCGAGGATCTTCAGTCCCTGCTGAACGATGTTGTGCGCCTTGTGACCTTTGATATGCGCCACAAAGCCCAAGCCGCAGGCGTCTTTCTCATTGCCCGGCCGGTAGAGCCCATGTTCGGCAAGGTCTTGAATCTCGGACTGAATCTGCGCGGCGTGGCTCATGGCGCCCTCCTGGAACACAACAGGGCGAGAGCGTACTGCAGCGCAACAAAAGCGGCAACTCGATTAAATTGGGGTCGGAGTCAAATTAAATACCGATGCTTCTTGTCGACTATTTAAATAGGGCCATAGTCAAGCGACTTCGGCAAATGTCATGGAGAGGTGACTTTGCGTGGACGGCCACGCGGTCGTTTCGTCACCACACGCTCATGGTCGATGGCCAAAGGCTTCAGGAATGCCTCACTGCCGACGGGACGGCCACGCAAGGCCGCTTCGGTGAACTGCGCCTGCTCTTGCGCGGGCACGCCTTGGGCGACGAATTCGCGATAGGCATGTTCACGCTCGAAGGGTGTGTTGCCCATTGACCAATACAGCTCGTGCTCAGTGACCAGCGCCTGCCGAACGAGTCCGAGGTGGTGCGCGGCACTGGACCACGCCCACTGCGCCGGTTCCGCACACAGGCCAGCGCGCACGGGGTTGAGCTCGATGTAGCGCATGCAGGCCAGCAGGTGCCGCTCGCCCTCAATCAAGCCAGCCCGGAACCGCCCTTCCCACAACGTACCGCTGCGTTGATGGCGTGCGTTGAACCAACCTACGTAGCGCCGACCGAGCGCCTGCATCATTCGGCTGAGTGCGTCCGAAGTGGGTGGCGTCAGCAGCAGGTGGAAGTGGTTGTCCATCAGCACATAGGCATGGACGGCAACGCTGTAGAGAGCGGCGACCTCACAGATGACATCCAGCAGTCGCTGGCGATCGAGATCGCTGAAAAAGATGGCTTGCCGGTTGTTGCCGCGCAAGATGACGTGATGGGGCTGACCCGGCAGGATCAGACGGGGAAGTCTGGCCATGAACGGCACCTTCGGCTATGCCTGAAACGAGGCGCTCAGGATATCCGACTCCGACCCCAATTTAAGAAACAACCTAGAAGAGGCTCTTCCCCGTGAGGCGGTGATGCTCGCGGATCGCGAACCGGTCGGTCATGCCGGCGATGTAGTCGGCACAGGCCCGCTCGCGGTCTTCACGGCCGGCGAAATCGGCGGGCATCTGGTTGGCGTCAGCCGAGTAGGCGGCAAAGAGATCGCGCAGCACCTGCTCTGCGCGCGCGCGCGTGGACTGCACCTGCGCATGCCGATATAGGTTCGCGAAGAGAAAGCGCTTGAGCGCCGTGCTCTTGGTTCGCATGTCGGCACTGAAGCGTAGCAACGGCTTGTCGGTACCGCGCACGGCCTCCGGATCGCTCGGATTTGCGTCGGCCAGCGCTGCCCGGGCGGTGTCGATGATGTCGTAAACCTGTGCCGACAGCATCCGCCTGATCGTCTCGAACAGCAGGCGCTTGCCGGCAAGCCCAGGGTGGTCGTGAAGCGTTGAGCGCCAGTGCTCGCGCACAAGGTCGACTTCCAGCAGTTGCTCCAATTCAATCAGGCCGGAGCGCACACCGTCGTCCACGTCATGGGCGTTGTACGCGACCTCATCGGCCAGGTTGCAAAGTTGGGCCTCAAGGCTGGGCTGGCCGCCATGCAGGAAGCGAGTGGCAACGCCGCCGGGCTCGGCCACCTCGAGCAGCTCAGCATTTCGCCGCGAGCAGTGCTTGAGGATGCCCTCGCGGGTCTCGAAGCACAGGTTGAGGCCGTCGAAGTCTGGGTAGCGTTGCTCCAGGTGGTCAACGACGCGCAGAGACTGCAGGTTGTGCTCAAAGCCGCCATGCTCCCGCATGCAGTCGTCCAGCACGTCCTGGCCCGCATGGCCGAAAGGCGTGTGGCCCAGATCATGGGCGAGGGCCACGGCCTCCACCAGATCCTCATCCAGCCCTAGGCTACGCGCGATGGAGCGCCCCAGCTGGGCCACCTCCAGTGAATGCGTCAGCCGCGTGCGGAACAGGTCGCCCTCGTGGTTCAGGAAGACCTGGGTCTTGTAGACCAGCCGTCGAAACGCCGTGCTGTGGATGATGCGGTCACGGTCGCGCTGAAACTCGCTGCGCGTCGGCGCCGCGGGTTCGAGCAGGCGCCGGCCGCGGGTGCGCGCCGGGTCGGCGGCGAAGGGCGGGCGCTGGGGCGAAAGCATCAAGCCGCTCCGTGGGCGACCAGAACCTCGGCAATGACGTCGTCAGGCACGGCATGCAGGCCCGCTTTACCAAGGGCCTCGATGAGCACGAAACGGATCGCGCCGGATTCGGCCTTCTTGTCCACGCGCATCAGCTGCAGATAGCGCTCCGCGCCCAGTTTGGGAGGATGTACCGGCAGACCCGCGCGCTCGATCAAAGCCCTCAGACGCTCGACAAAATCCGCAGGCACCAACCCCATGCGCCGCGACAAATCGGCCGCCAGCACCATGCCGCAAGCCACGGCTTCGCCGTGCAGCCATTGGCCGTAACCCAGGCCCGCCTCGATGGCGTGGCCGACGGTGTGGCCGAAATTCAGGATCGCACGCAGGCCCTGCTCACGCTCGTCCTGGCCAACCACGTCGGCCTTGATTTCGCAGCTGCGTCGCACCGCGTAGCCGAGCACGGCCTTGTCGCGGGCCAGCAGTGCGTCCAGGTTGTCCTCGATCCAGCACAGGAAACCCGCGTCGGCGATGGGGCCGTACTTGATGACCTCCGCCAGGCCGGCGCGCAGCTCCCGGTCGGGCAGGCTGTCCAGCGTGTCGAGATCGGCAATGACGCGTTCGGGCTGGTAGAAGGCACCGAGCATGTTCTTGCCAAGCGGGTGGTTGATCGCCGTCTTGCCGCCCACCGAGGAATCGACCTGGGCCAGCAAGGTGGTCGGCACCTGCACGAAGGGCACACCACGCATGTAGATCGCAGCCGCGAAGCCGGTCATGTCGCCAATGACCCCTCCGCCCAGTGCGAACAGCACGGTCTTGCGATCCAGCGCCTCGCCCAGCAAGTGGTCGCAGATGCGGTTGAGACTGGCCCAATCCTTGTGCTGCTCGCCGTCTGGCAGCACGACGAGGTCGACTCGGGCGTAAACGGCCAGCAACTTCTCGCGCAGGCGCTGTGCGTAAAGCGGCGCCACGGTTTCGTTGCTGACGATGACCGCGGTCGCCGCCTTGGGCAGGCCCTGCCAACTGGCAGTCTCGTCAAGAAGGCCGGAGCCGATGCGGATTTCGTAGTTGCGGCTGTCCGGAAGCTGGATCCGGACGGTATCGAGGGCAGGCATGCGGCGCAGTGTAAGAGCCGCCCCTTTTGTGCACCCTACGCTTGCTGCCAAGCAAGCATCAAAGCGGCTCGGCGCCCACAGTCGCCGCGACGCGCGTCGGGTCCAGCAAGCCCGCCAGTTCCAGCTGCATCAGCGCCATGTTCACCAGGGCGTGGACCGACGGCCGAGCGCTCTCGAGCACGTAATGGGCGCAACGACGGTAGAGCGGGTCACGCTGTTGATGCAACTCGCGCAACTTTGCCAGCGGGTCGCGCACCTGAAGCAACGGCCGCGTCGTGTCGTGGCGCAGGCGGCGGAACAGATCTTCAGGCGTAGAGCGCAGGTAGAGCACCGTAGCACCGCCATGCAGGAGTTCGCGATTGCGTTCGCGCAGCACCGCGCCACCTCCCGTGGCCAGCACCCGGTCCCCTGGCCTGGCGAGCAGTTCGGCGATGACCTCGGTCTCAAGATCCCGAAAGGCGTCCTCGCCATGCCGCTCAAAGAACTGCTTGACGCTGCCGCCGGCGCGCTGCTCGATCTCATGATCCGAGTCGACAAAAGGCACGCCAATTTGGCGTGCCAGTTGTTTACCGACGGTGGACTTGCCACCGCCGGGCATGCCGACGAGGGCGATCAGCAGGTCACTTCGAATCGGTGCAGCTGCTGGACAGGCCATACGGGCTGAGCTTGAACGGCGGATCACCCTCGTTGGCGATAGCATCAGCCGCGACGGGCAACCACAGATAGGTGTACAGGTAGTCCGCCACCTCGACCGAGCTGCCATGCAGGTCGGTCAGGAAAGCCTTGGACGGCAAGGTCACCGGCACGCCCAGCGGGTAGTAGGCCGGCGGGCTGAGCACGCCGGCGGCCGTAACAGTGATCTTGTAGTTCACCCAGCTGGCCAGGTTCTTCGGGTACTCCAGTTGCAGGACGGCCGTGCCGTTCGCGTCGGTCTTGGTCGCGCCGACCAGCGTGATGGCAACATCGGACTTGCGTGGATCCAGCTGCTTGTTGTTGTTGATGTCTTCGGTGAAGGGGCTGGTCGAGGTGGCGTCAATGACGCCGTTGCGATTCAAATCCTCGTTCGGGCAGACGGCCGCAAGCAGGCCCACGCTGCCAAAGTCGGGGCTGCGCTCCCACTTCTTGGTACCGGCGTTGAAAGTCCAGTAGCCCTTGCCGTAGCCCCCAAGATCCAGGGAGGGCGTGATCTGGACGTCCGATTTCGGATTGCCGGCGGAGTCAACCACGAGCACGACGTACTTCTTCACGTAGGTCAGGGCCGATGCGCCGACGCCGAGCGTATTGTCCGTGCCGATGGAGATGGACACTGGATTCGCCACGATGGTCAGCGTCGTGGTCATCAACGTGCCACCCGCAGCGGCGCAGCCTGAGGCCGCCGAGCCTGCCGCGAAGTCGGTCGTCTTCCAGCAGGCCTGGATAGTCACGCCGTTGGTGGGGCTGCTGACGGCGCCGGGCGAGTAGCTGGTGGACGCCGTACCCGACGCATCCGACAGCACGGTGTTTGTGCTCGAACCGATCTTGCCCGTGCCGTTGTCGCCAACCACGCCGAAGAGCACGCGAACATTCGGGATCGGCGCATTGGCGCTGTCGCGGAATGATGCGTTGACGGTGACCTGGTTGTTGGTGCTTGCGTTGTTGACGGTCACCACATCGGCGGACAGGTTCAGCGTCTTGGCCGTCGGCGGCGTGGCCGGATTCACACCCGTGCTGCCGCTGCTGGGAATCGGTACCGTCACCGTGGACTCGACGCCGCCGGCGACAGCCTTGATGACCAGGTTCGTCCCTGGCGCATTCGGCGCCGTGTAGTTGAAGGTGTAGGCACCGTTCAGGTCCGTCTTGCCGGTAGCACTGGTGATACCCGCGCCGGAGACGGCGACCGACACGCCCGGCATGGCGTTGGTGTTCTCGTCGGACAGCACGTATTGCACCGTGCCTGCTGCGCCGGCCTGCACCACCGCCGGCACTGCGCTGGCCTGCGAGAAGCGCGCGCCCGTCACCTGGAAAGCGGCCGTGCGCGTCAGCGCGCCGCTGGTGGCGACGACGGTGATCGTGCGGTTGGAGCGGTCCTGTCCCACATTGACCGTGCCGGTGACCTGGCCGCCCGAATTCGTCTGATTGGAGGACGATACGATGAAGGCACTGGCGTCGGAGACCGACAGCTGCACAGGAATGCCCGACAAGGCGTTGCGGTTCTGATCGACCGCGGTGGCGGTAGCAATCACCGTCTTGCTGCCCGTGTTGCCGATGCTGGACGCACTCAACACCAACGTCAGGTCGCTGGCTTGCGGGTTCGTTGAAGACGGTGTTTGGACGATGCTGAATGTCACCGCTCGCGAGATGCTGCCAGATTTCACGGTCACCGTGACCGGCCGGACAGTCGCATCAGAGCCCTGCGTAATGGTGGCTGACAGCGCACCCGATTTCGAATCGGTCGCCGTGCCTGCGGGCGTAACCACGGCATTGGCATCTGCCGTGAAGGTCACCGGCACGCTGCCGACCGCCACACGGTTGGCATCAATGGAGGTCACCGTGGCGGTGACCGAGTCTGTTCCAGAGTTGGTCATCGTCGACTTGCTGAGCACGACGACAAGATCCGCTGCGACAGCACTAGCCGCGTTGGATGGGCTCGAAGCACCGTTGTCAGGGCCGTTGATAGGCGTTCCAGCGCTGCCGCCTCCACCGCCGCACGCCACAAGCGAACCCGCAAGCACCGCGCTGAACAACAGCTGCGCTGAGCGTCGGCTCCAAACGTCAAACATCTTCATCTTGCTCACTCCCCTGCATAACTCGTAAGCATGCAGCACATCGTCGATTCAATTGGGTTCAGCGCACCGTCGCCCGCTCACTGACCACCTTGGGCGTCAGGAAGATCAGCAGCTCCGTCTTGGAGGTCGTACGCGTCTTGTTCTTGAACAGGTTGCCCAGGAACGGCACATCGCCCAGCACCGGCACCTTGTTCACCGTCTCGCCTTCGTCCTGCGTATAGATGCCGCCGATCACCACGGTGCCACCGTTCTCAACCAGCACCTGCGTCTGGGCGTGCTTCGTGTTGATCGCATAGCCCTGGGGCGTCAGCGTGCCGCGGCTGTCCTTGTTGACATCCACGTTCAGGATGACGCTGCCCTCAGGCGTGATCTGCGGGGTCACTTCCAACTTGAGGTTGGCCTTGCGGAAGGCGATGGATGTTGCGCCACTGGCCGTCGCGACCTGGTAAGGCAGCTCTTCGCCCTGCTCGATCACGGCCTTGACCTGGTCGGCCGTGATGATTCGCGGGCTGGACACCACCTTGCCCTTGCCATCCGACTCCAGCGCCGACAGCTCCAGGTTCAGGAAGCGGTTGGCCGTCGCGCTGAACAAGGACAACGCCACCGTCGCCGCGTTGCCGTTGCTGAAGCTGTCCGACGACGTATTGGCGGGCAGGTTGACGAACTGGGTGTTGTTGTAGTTCGCTGCAACGCCCTGGTTGGTCTGTGAGCCGATGCCGCTGTAGTTGCCGCCAACAGTCACATAGTTGCCACCGCCAACGCTGTAACCGGGGATGCCGCCCTGCTGGCCGCGTACGTCGTTGACGCCCAGCTTGATACCGAGCGCTCGGCCGAACTTGTCGTTGGCCTCGACGATACGGGCTTCGATCAACACTTGGCGCACCGGAATATCGATCTTGGCAATCATGGCCTGGATCTCTTCGAGCTTGCTGGGGACGTCAGACACGAAGAGCTGGTTGGTCCGCGGCTCGAAGATCACGCTGCCGCGGTTCGACAGGATGCGCGTCCCTGAGCTCGAGCCCGAGCTACTGCCGCCCCCACTGCTGGAACCGATACTCTGGCCGATCAGCCCCTTGGCAATGTCCTCGGCTTTCACATAGTTCAGCTGGAAGGACTGGTTGCGCACCGCCTCGAGTTGGGCAATCGCTGCCTTGGACTCAAGATCGAGCTTCTCCTTGGCGGCGAGTTCTTCCTTGGGCGCGATCCAGAGCACGTTGCCGGACTTCTTCAAGCCCAGGCCCTTGGCCTGCATGATGATGTCCAGTGCCTGGTCCCAAGGCACATCCTTCAGGCGCAAAGTGACGTTGCCCGTGACGGTGTCACTGGTGACGACGTTGAAGTTGGTGAAGTCGGCAATGACCTGCAGCAGCGCGCGAACTTCGATGTTCTGGAAGTTCAGCGACAGCTTGTCACCGGCGTAGCCCGGCCCTTGGGTCAGCTTGTTCGGATCGATCTTCAGCGGCCGGACCTCCAGCACGAACTGGTTGTCGCTCTGGTAGGCGCTGTGCTCCCAGTTGCCCTTGGGCTCGACAACCATGCGCACGCGGTCGCCCGTCTGCGTCGTCGTGATCATCTGCACCGGTGTGCCGAAGTCGACAACGTCGATCTTGCGACGCAGGTTCTCGGGCACGCTGGAGCGCAAGAATTCGACGACGAGGTTCTGCCCCTGCTGCTGGATGTCGACGCCCACCTGATTGCTGGGCAGATTGACCACCACACGAGCGGCGCCGTCAGCGCCACGACGGAAGTCGATATCACGCAACGCCAGAGGCGCGGCGTTCAGGCTCTGCGCGAAATGCACCGGCTGGCCTGGTGCCTGCGCCTGGGCAGGCGCCGTGTCCAGCACGACGACGAGGGCATTCCCCTCCAGTTTCGCCTTGTAGCCAGAAGCGTTGCGCAGATTCAGCACGACGCGTGACCGATCGCCCGCCTGGGCGACATTGGCCGAGCGCAGATTGCCCTGGTTGATGTCGACCTGGTTGCGCCCGATGCCATTCACGACGCCGGGCAGGTCGATGGCGATGCGAGGTGGTGCCTGGATTGTGAAACCCGCCGGCAAAGCGGACAGTGCCTCGCTCAGTTCAATGCGAACGATATCGACGCCGGCCTGCTGGCTGGCGTTGATCGCGCGTATCTGCGTTTGCGCCCAGGCTGCGGGCGAGGCCAGCAACGCGAGTGCGAATCCCAGCAACCAGCCACGGCCCATCGGCTTGCTCTCCTGCAATGTCCTGTTCATCGTCCCTTCTCCTGTAGCTGGAGGGTACTGGTGCGTTCAATCCACTCGCCAGCAGCGTCCTGGACGACTTCTCGCAACGAGATTTCGGTCTCGCTGATCTTGGTGATCCGGCCGAAGTTCTGACCGAGATAGTCCCCGGCCTTAACTTGATACAGCAGGGCGTCAACGCGGAGCAGCGCATAGCGCCTGTTCTCACGCGTCAGGCTGCCAACCATGGACATGGTGTCCAGCGGATAGGCCTCCAACGGTTCCTTGCGACGGCTGATTTCGGCCGTCAACAGGGAGTTGGGCTGAGCTGCTTCCTGCTTGATTGCAACGCTGAGCTTTTGTGGACTGTAGGGGTCCACGCCAGCGGCGGATTCATAGGGCTGCGGCAGGAATTTCTTGGGCGGCAGCAAGGGCGCAACGCTGGGCTTGGCCTCTTTGCGCTGCTGCTCCATCCACTGGCGCAACTCGTCGATGTCGCTGCCGCAACCCGCCAGCAGCACGGCGCCTGAAAGCGAAATCAGCAGGCGCTTCATTTCTTGGCTCCTGCCTTGGCCGCGGCCTTGCGCTGCTCAGCCACCTCGGCGGAATCGAGATAGCGATAGGTGCGCGCCGTGGCCTCCATGGTGAGCGGGCCGTTCGCATCACGCGGGCCGCTCGGTGCCACGACGATCAGGTTGTGCAGCGTGACGATGCGCGAGAGGTTGGACACGTCGGCCGCGAAAGAGCCAATGTCGTGATACCGCCCCGACACCTTGACGGCGATCGGCAGCTCAGCGTAGTAATCCTTGATCAGGACCTGGCCCGGGCGGAACAGCTCGAACTGCAACCCGCGCCCAACGCCAGCACTGCTGATGTCGGACAGGAGCGAATCGATCTCGGCCTTGCCTGGCAGCTGCTTCTCCAACTGCGTCACATATTCCTCAACCTGGCTCTTCTGCTTGCGCAGTTCAGGCAGGTTGACGGCCTGGGCCAGCTTGGACTGATAGTCCTGGCGCAGTTGCGGCTCGCGGTTGCGCTCCGCGTCCAGACCCGCCTCGACGTCGGACAGCAGGAAAGCGTAGCCCGCAGCGATGACGGCCAACATCACGGCCAGGGCGGACGCGAGCTTGGGCAGCAAAGGCCATTGGCCCGGCTCCTTGGGGTTCAGCCCTTGGAACTGGCCCGCCAATTCGGCGAACCAGGCATTCAGATCGATCTTGGATGTGGAGGTGGCCATATAGGTCAGCTCTTCTTAGGCGCCGAAGCACCCGTTGCGGCGTCGCGCGGCGGGGTCTTGATCGAGACCTTCAT
This sequence comes from Roseateles sp. GW821-FHT02E12, assembly GCF_059421665.1. Lineage (NCBI taxonomy): Bacteria > Pseudomonadati > Pseudomonadota > Betaproteobacteria > Burkholderiales > Sphaerotilaceae > Roseateles > Roseateles sp. GW821-FHT02E12. The sequence continues at coordinate 39,397 of NZ_JBWKVK010000002.1, read as the reverse complement.
CGAGAAGTCCAGCAGCCGACGTGCATCGCGCGTGCTCGTCGTGACATTGGCCAGCTTGACTTCGATGAGATCGGGCTTGTCCAGCCATTCGGAACTGCGAGACACATTGCGCAGGAACTCGGACACACGCTCATTGGTCTGCGCAACACCGCTGATGGTGACGATCTTGCTGTCTTGACGAATGGCCGTTAGGTAGATGCCTTCGGGGGCCAGGCGGGCCAGGTCATTCAGCAACTGCACCGGCGTGTTGCGGTCGGTCTGCAAATCTTCGACCGCGCGCTGGCGCGATTTCAGCGACTCGATCTCCGTCTTCAGGTCGGCGATGTCCTTGATCTGCGCCTCAAGCCGCGTGATCTCGTTCTGGATGTACTGGTTGTGCGACTGCTGCTCCGTCGTCAGGAACTGCAGCAGCACGAAGAATGCACCGACCACGCCAGCGCCCGCCAGGGCCGCCGCACCCAGGCCGACGAAGAAGGTCGCCTTGCGCCGCTTGCGCCGCTCTTCGCGGTAAGGCAGCAGGTTGATCAAGATCACTGGAAGAACCTCCGCATCGCGAGGCCGCAGGCGGTCAGATAAGACGGCGCCTCACGACGCAGCTTGGGCTCGCGCACCGCCGGGCCCATGGCCATGTTCTCGAAGGGGTTGACCACCATGCAGGCGAAGCCGGTCAGGTCGGTCACGCGCTCCTTGAGGCCGGGCAACGTGGCCGTGCCGCCGGCCAGCATCACGTAGTGCACCTTGTGATGCGGCGTGCTGGTGAAGAAGTACTGCAAGGCCCGGCCAATTTCCTGCGACAGGCTGTCGACGAAGGGGTTGAGCACGCTGCTCTCGTAGTCTTCAGGAAGTTCGTTGGCGAGCTTCTTCTGCTCAGCCTCCTCGAAGGAGAAGCCGTACTGGCGCGAAATGAGCTGTGTCAGCTGCGAGCCGCCAAAGGACTGATCGCGGTCGTACAGAAGCTCGTCATCGCGCAGCACCTTGAGGCTGGTCGTGTCCGCGCCGATCTCGAACAAGGCGACGAGGGCGTCCTTGCCCTCGTTGGGCAGGGCGGCAATGAGCCGGCCCATGGCCATGCGCGAGGCGTGTGACTCGATGTCCAGCACGACGGGGCGCAGGCCGGCTGCCTCGGCCAGGCCCTGGCGATCCTGCACACGGTCCTTGCGCGACGCGGCGATCAGCACCTCGACGTCACCCACCGATGTCGGGCTCGGGCCGATGACGCAGAAGTCGAGGCTGACCTCGTCGAGCGAGAACGGGATGTACTGGTTGGCCTCGGCCTCGACCTGCAACTCGAGCTCTTCCTCGCGCAGGCCGGCGGGCAACATGATCTTCTTGGTGATGACGGCCGACTGGGGCATGGCCAGGGCGGCATCGCGGGTTTTGCTGCCGCTGCGCGACACGACGCGGCGCACCGCATCAGCGACTTCATCGAACTTCTCGATTTGGCCGTCGGCGATCCAGCCCTTTTCAAAGGGCTCGCTGGCGAACCGTTCGAGCACGAATTCGCCACTCTTGGTCTGGCTCAACTCCACCAGCTTGACACTGGAGGAGCTGATATCCAGGCCAATCAGGGGGGGGTGCTTGCGACCCAAAAGTGCGTCAAGTATTCCCATGCCCTTTGTTCCCGACACGCGAGTTACGTATCGGACTATTAATAAGTTACTTGAATGCTAGCAGCAAAGCCGTTGACAGCGAACGGAAATCCGGCCCGAGCTGGTAACGCCACGTTGCTAAACATACACGATTCAACTGACTTGCAAGCTCCTGAAAAACACATGTGAAGCGGTCTTTTGGCACGGCGTTTGGCGTGGCACTTCGCTTATGCGAGCGATCAATAGCGCTTCCTATAATCCGCGGCCTTCTCCCAACGCGCTCTCGAGCGCGCCCCGCCGGCTCATGAATGACAAGCCCCGCTCCGCTGCATCCAGTCCTTCGCCCGCCGGCACATCTGCATCCCATCCGCCCGTCCGCCTGAGTTCGCGCCTCGGCCGCTGGGTCTTGTGGGGCGTGGGCCTGGTGGCTGGCGGCATGGCGGCCGTCGCCTTGATGCTGGCCCTGGGCCTTGCCCTGGCCTACCCCAACCTGCCCGACATCGGCGGCCTGACCGACTACCGGCCCAAGCTGCCCATGCGTGTGCTGTCCAGCGACGGCGTGCTGCTGGGCGAGTTTGGCGAGGAGCGCCGCAACTATCAATCCATCCAGCAGATCCCCAAGGTCATGCAGGAGGCCGTGCTGGCCATCGAGGACGCGCGCTTCTATCAGCATGGCGGCGTCGACTACCTGGGCATCATTCGCGCAGGCTTGGCCAACGTCGGCGAGTCGCGCAGCCAGGGCGCGTCGACGATCACGATGCAGGTGGCGCGCAACTTCTACCTGTCCACCGAGAAGACCTTCACGCGCAAGATCTACGAGATCCTGCTGGCGCTGAAGATCGAATCGGCGCTGTCCAAGGAGAAGATCCTCGAGATCTACATGAACCAGATCTTCCTGGGCCACCGCGCGCATGGTTTCGCGGCGGCCAGCGAGATCTACTTTGGCAAGCCGCTGGACAAGCTCAGCGTTGCCGAGGCGGCCATGCTGGCCGGCCTGCCCAAGGCCCCATCGGCCTACAACCCGATCAACAACCCGCGCCGCGCGACGATCCGCCAGCAATACATCATCGAGCGGATGTTCGAGACTGGCTACATCACCGAGGAGCAGCGCGACGCGGCCAAGGTGGAAAAGCTGCGCATCCGGCCGGTGCAGGAGGCGGTCTCGCATGCCGAATTCGTCGCAGAAGCGGCCCGCCAGCTTATCTTCAACCAGTACGGCGACGAGGCCTACACGCGCGGCCTGAACATCTACCTGACGCTCAATAGCGCCGAGCAGAACACCGCCTATCGCGCGTTGCGCCGCGGCATCCTCGACTATGAGAAGCGTCAGGTCTACCGTGGCCCCGAGGCCTATGCCGACCTGCCAAGCAACACCAAGGAGCTGGACGCGCGCATCGCCGAAGCGCTGACCGACCATCCAGCCAACGACGAACTGCTGGCCGCCGTCGTCCTGGAGGCCGACCCGAAGAAGGTCACCGCAGTACTGCAGAGCGGCGAAGCCATCGCCATCCTCGGCGAAGGCCTCAAGCCGGCGACTTCAGGCCTGTCCGACAAGGGCAACCCCAAGACCCGCATCCGCCGTGGTGCCGTCATCCGCGTGGTCAAAGGCCCGAAGCAGAAGGACGGCGGGGAGTGGACGATCAGCCAACTGCCCGAGGTCGAGGGCGCCTTCGTGTCCCTGGACCCCAAGACCGGCCAGGTGCATGCGATGGTCGGCGGCTTCGACTACGCCAAGAACAAGTTCAACCATGTGACCCAGGCCTGGCGCCAGCCGGGCTCCAGCTTCAAGCCGTTCATCTACTCGGCTGCGCTGGAGAAGGGCTTCACGCCGGCCACCGTCGTCAATGACGCGCCGCTGTTCTTCGACGCCGGCACGACCGGCAGCCAGCCCTGGGAGCCGAAGAACTACGACGGCAAGTTCGAAGGCCCGATGCCACTGCGCATGGCGCTGGCCAAGTCCAAGAACATGGTGTCCATTCGTGTGCTGCACTCCATTGGCGTGAAGTACGCGCAAGACTGGATCACGCGCTTCGGCTTCGAGGCCGAGAAGCATCCGGCCTACCTGACGATGGCGCTGGGCGCCGGCTCGGTGACGCCGATGCAGATGGCCCAGGGCTATGCCGTGTTCGCCAACGGCGGGTACCGCGTCACGCCGCAGCTCATCGCCAAGATCACCGACAACAAGGGCCGGCTGCTCTATGAAGCCCTGCCTGTCGTGCTGACCGACGGTGCTCGCGCCATCGAGCCGCGCAATGCATTCCTGATGAGCAGCCTGCTGCAGGAGGTCACGCGCAGCGGCACCGCGGCCCGCGCCCAGGCGACGCTGAAGCGCCCCGACATCTACGGCAAGACGGGTACGACCAACGACTCCATGGATGCCTGGTTCGCCGGCTACCAGAAGGACCTCGTCGCCATCGTCTGGATCGGCTACGACCAGCCGCGCAAGCTGGGCGATCGCGAAACCGGCGGGGGCCTGAGCCTGCCGGTCTGGATCGAGTACATGGGCTTTGCGCTGAAGGGCAAGCCAGTCGACGAGATGACGCCGCCCGAGGGCATCATCAACGTGAACGGCGAGTGGTTCTACGAGGAGTACACCAGCGGCAACGGTGTGCGTGAACTGTCGAACGAACCGAATGTGCCGGGCACCACCACCGAAGACGAGAAGAAGTCGATCCTCGACCTCTTCAAGAGATAGCGCGCGTCAGGCGCTGAACGTCAGCGCCTGGCCGGCCTGCTCGCTGGCGCAGCGCGACAGACGCGCAAGGAACTCCTGGCCTTCGCGGTCCACCCACTGGGCACCGTCAAACTTGAAGTGGAAGCCGCCCGAGCGCGCGGCCAGCCAGATCTCCTGCAGGGGTGGCTGGGTGTTCAGCACGATCTTGCTTCCACCCGGCATGCTGAGCTCCAGCAGGCCTCCGGTGCGGTGGCTGTCGATGTCGACGACGTCGTCGTCCAGCCAGGCATCGACCTGCGCTTCAACACGGGCGAGCAGCGCATGGGCCTTGGCGTGGTAATCGGCGGCGGACAGGGACATAAACTGGGCGGATGAAAAAGACTGCCACCAGTGTAGGTGGGCATACCGTCGTGAAGATGGCCGCCCTGCTGATCACCCTTACCGCCCTCGTGGGTTGCGGGCAGAAGGGGCCGCTGACCTTGCCCAAGCCGGCGAGCGCAGCGTCGGCTGCGTCATCGCCGGCGCGCTGATCAGGCCGCCCTGCCCTCTTCGACCGCGTGGCAGGCCACGCGCACGCCCTTGATCTCCAGCAGCGCAGGCCGCTCGGCCTTGCAGCGTTCGTTGGCCAGCGGGCAGCGCGGGTGGAAGCTGCAGCCGCTGGGCGGGTTCAGCGGGTTGGGCACCTCGCCCTGCACCGGCGTGCGGGAGCGGCCGCTCATGTGGATGTCGGGAATCGCGTCCAGCAGCATCCGCGTGTACGGGTGGCGCGGGCGCGCGAACAGCTCGACCTTGTCAGCCACCTCGACGAGGCGGCCGAGGTACATGACACCGACCTGGTCGGCCACATGGCGCACCACCGCGAGGTTGTGCGAGATGAAGAGATAGGTCAGGCCGCGCTCGCGCTGCAAGTCCTTCATGATGTTGAGGACCTGGGCCTGCACCGACACGTCAAGCGCCGAGGTCGGCTCGTCGCAGACGAGGAACTCGGGCTGCGTCGCCAACGCACGCGCGATGGAGATGCGCTGGCGCTGGCCGCCGGAGAACTGATGCGGGAATTTCTCGGCGTCAGCCGGGTTCAAGCCGACCGAGCTGAGCAGGTCGCCAACACGCTTCCGGGCCTCGGCGTTGTCGCTGATCAGGCCGTGCTCGCGCAGGGGCTCGGCGACGATGTCCAGCACCTTCCAGCGCGGGTTCAGCGACGCATACGGGTCCTGGAAGATCATCTGCATGCGCCGGCGCAGCTTGAGCGCGTTCGGGCCGCCCAGCGTCTGGGCAATGTCTTCACCGTCGAAGCGCACCGCACCGCGCGTCGTGCCGTAAAGGCCGACGAGCAGGCGCGCGACCGTGCTCTTGCCGCATCCGCTTTCGCCGACGAGAGCCAGCGTCTTGCCGCGCTGAATCTCGAATGACACACCGTCGACCGCATGCACGAAGGCCTTGGGCTTGCGCTCGACGACCCGGTTCAGCCAGGGCGGCGACACATCAAAGATCTTGGCGAGGTCCTGCACCTCGACGAGGGGCGTATTGGCGACGCTCATCGCACGGCCTCCTGGGTCACCGGATGCCAGCAGGCGGCTCGGGTTGCGTTGGCCGCCACCAGTTCGGGCCGCTCGATGCGGCAACGCTCGTCGGCGCGCTCACAGCGTGGGTTGAAGGCGCAGCCACTCGGGATGGCCGTCAACCGCGGCATGGAGCCGTCGATCTGCAACAACCGCTCGCGGTCCTCGTCCATGGCCGGGATGGAACCCATCAGGCCGACGGTGTAGGGGTGGGCCGGGCGGTGGATGACGTCGGCAACCGGGCCGATCTCGGCGATCCGGCCGGCGTACATCACGGCCACCCGGTCGCAGGTCTCGGCGATGACGCCCATGTCGTGCGTGACCAGCATGACGGCTGCACCTTGCTCGCGGCAGACCTTCTTCAGCAGCGCAATGATCTGTGCCTGGATGGAGACGTCCAGCGCCGTCGTCGGCTCGTCGGCAACGATGAGCTTGGGGTTCGCCGCAAGGGCCAGCGCAATGACGACGCGCTGGCGCATGCCGCCCGAAAACTGGTGCGGGAAGTGGTCGATGCGCGCTTCGGGCGCGGGGATGCCGGTGGATGCGAGCAACTCGATAGCGCGTGTGCGTGCCTGGGCAGCTGTCAGGTCGAGGTGGGTGGTGATCGTCTCGGTGAGCTGGCGGCCGACCGTGTAGAGCGGGTTCAGCGAGGTCAGCGGATCCTGGAAAACGGCGCCGATCTCACGCCCGCGGATGCGCCGAAACTGCTCGTAAGGCAGGTTGTCGATGCGACGACCTGCCAGCTTGATCTCGCCGGCAGCGATCCGTCCGGGCGGATCCAGCAGGCCGATGATGGCCGCACCGGTCAGCGACTTGCCGGCGCCGGATTCGCCGACGACGCCAAGGATCTCACCCGGCGCGATGGCGAAGGAAATGTCGTCCAGCGCCAGCAGCGTGCCGCGACGGGTCGGGAACTCCACCCGCAGGTGGTTAACTTCAAGCAACGGGGCAGCTGTCATTGCCATTAACGCAGTCGGGGGTTGAGCGCATCGCGCAGCCAGTCGCCAAGCAGGTTCACGCTAAGCGTGATCAGGATCAGCGTCACGCTGGGCCAGGCAGTGATCCACCACTCGCCCGAGAACAGATAGTCGTTGCCGTTGCGGATCAGCGTACCCAGCGAGGGGCTGGTCGCCGGCACGCCGACACCAAGGAAGGACAGCGTGGCCTCGGTGATGATGGCCGACGCGATCTGGATGGTGGCGAGCACCAGCACCGGGCCCAGCACATTGGGCAGCACGTGGCGGCGCATGATGCGAAAGCCGCTGACGCCGATGACGCGCGCGGCCTGCACGTATTCCTTGTTGCGCTCCACCAGCGTCGAGCCCCGCACCGTGCGTGCGTACTGCACCCAGCCCGTCAGCGAGATGGCCAGCACGAGGACGATGAAGGCCAGCATGTCGGGCGCGTGCGGGAAGAGACTGCGGCCGACGCCACTGATCATCAACGCGACGAGGATGGACGGGAAAGACAGCATCACATCGCAGATGCGCATGATGAAAGCATCGGTCCGCCCACCGACGAAGCCGGCCAGCAGGCCGAGGCTGACGCCGATCAGGATGGACAGCAGCACCGACGCGATGCCGACGAGCAGCGAGATGCGGGCGCCATACATCAGCGCCGACAGGATGTCGCGGCCCTGGCCGTCGGTGCCCAGCCAATACCTGGGCTCGCCACCGTCAACCCAGGACGGCGGCTTCAACGAGTCCAGCAGCTCGAGCGTCGCCAGGTCGAAGGGGTTGTGCGGCGCGACGACTTCCGCGAACAGCGCGCAGACGAAGCAGACCAGCGCGATGCCGGCGGCCAGCATCGCGACCGGCGACGTGCGGAACGAATGCCAGACGTCGCCGTCGAAGAAGCCGCGCAGCGCGGAGGCCGACGGCGTGGGATTGGGGTTGGCGTCAACAGCCATCGTCAATGCGCCTTGCCTTCGACGCGCAAGCGCGGATCGACGGCGAAATAGAGCAGATCGACGCCAAGGTTGATGACGACGAAGATCAGCGAGATCAGGCAGAGGTAGGCCGCCATGACGGGGATGTCGGCGAACTGCACGGCCTGGATGAAGAGCAGGCCCATGCCGGGCCACTGGAACACTTGCTCGGTGATGATGGCGAAGGCAATCAGCGAACCGAGTTGCAAGCCGGTGATGGTGATGACGGGCACCAGCGTGTTCTTCAGCGCATGGCCGAAGTAGACGCTGCGATCCGTCAGGCCGCGGGCACGCGCGAAGCGGATGTAGTCGGTGCGCAGCACCTCCAGCATCTCGGCACGCACCAGTCGCATGATCAGAGTCAGCTGGAAAGCCGACAGCGTGAAGGCAGGCAGGATCAGGTGCAGCAGGCCGTCACGGGTCAGCAGGCCCGACGTCCATGTGCCGAACGCGACGACCTCACCGCGCCCAAAGCTCGGCAGCCACTTGAGCTCCACGGCGAAGACCCAGATCAGCACGATGCCGATGACGAAGTTGGGCAGGCTGACGCCGAACAGCGTGCCCGTCATCAGCAACTGCGCGCTGGCCTTGCCGCGCCGCAGCGCTGCGTAGACGCCGAGCGGAATGCCCAATCCCAGGGCAATCAAGCCGGCAACGAGGGCCAACTCCAGCGTTGCCGGAAAACGCTCGCCGATGAGGGTCGACACCTTGCGCCCCTGCCTCAGGCTGATGCCGAACTCACCCTGGGCCGCGTTGCCGGCAAAGCGCGCGAACTGCACCGGGAAGGGCTGGTCCAGGCCCAGATCCTTGCGCAGCGCGATGCGCTGTTCTTCGGTCGCGTCCTGGCCCAGCAGATTGGTGACAGGGTCACCGACGTACTGGAACAGCATGAAGGCGATGAAGGCCACCGACAGCATGACGACCAGAGCCTGAACCAGGCGGCGAAGAATGAAAACCAGCATGAAGACTCTGAAGCGGGCGCGTCATTGCGCCGCGCGAAGGCGGCATCATGGCGAAGGCAAGGGGCTCAGGCTTCCCGGGAAAGCCCTAGCGTGGCAGCCTTTCGCCATCACCAATAAAAACGGGCCGCTGACGCGGCCCGTTGAGACATCTCGCAGGACCTTGCAGCCCCGCGTCGTCATCAGAAGCGGTGACGCAGACCCACCATCGCGCCGCCACGCTTGCTGGCGCCGTTCAGGAACAGGACTTCACCGCCGCTGGCGTTCAGCTTGGTGTAGTCGACTTCCAGGTAGGCGTCAGTGCGCTTGGAGAAGGCGTAGTCCAGAACGACGGCCGCGAAGGTGGCCTTGGACTTGTTGTTGGCGTTGGTCGCGAAGCCGAGCGCGTTGGCGAACGGAGCGGCCAGGTTCTGCGCCGTGCCGTAGTGCGTCTGCTCGGTCAGCCACACATTGCCGCCAATGTTCAGCTGAGGGGTCAGCTGATACGTTGCACCGAACATCAGCATGGTGCGCTTCTTGATGTCGGCCGAGTCGTTCGTGAAGATGCTGGCGCCCAGAATGCCAGAGGTGTACGCACCACGCGTACCCAGGGCCACCGCGAACGGGCTGTTGGCTGCCGCGGATGCAGCGAAGCCGGCGGCGCTCGTCTGATTCAGCAGGTTGAAGGGGTTTTCGAACTTGTTCTCACCCCAAGACGCGTGGACATACAGCGGACCGTCCGTGTAGGACGCGCCGAGCACCGTCGCCTTGATCTTCTTGCCCGTCTGCTCGGTAGCCTGCAGATATGCACCGCCAGCGCCGAACTTGCCGTCGTTGTAGCGCACCAGACCACCGATGGTCTTGTTGGGCAATTGAGCGGCAGCGCCTGCCTGGCCTTCACCAGCGCTCACTTGCACTTCGGCGTAGAAGCTGCCGACCTGGACCAGGTACTTGACCATGTTGTCCTGGCGAGCAGCCATGGACATGCCGATCTCGGGCTTGTAGGCCTCGATATACGGCGAGTAGCGGAAGGAGGCGAAGGTCGACGTGTACAGGTCGAACAGGATGTTGTACTGGCGACCCAGACGAACCTGACCGAATTCGCTGGACTGCAGACCAACCCAGGCTTGACGCCAGAATTCAGCGGCAGCAACGGCGCCGGTATCCGAACTCAGGCGGTGCTCCATGTTGACCAGTGCCTTCAGGCCGCCACCCATGTCTTCGGTGACGTTCACACCGAGGCGGCTCTGCGACATGCCGCCGGGAATCAGCTGCTTGGTGGCAACACCGGGGTTGGCGTTGCTGGTGTAACGCGCAGCAGCGTCCACGATGCCATACAGGGTAACGCTGGACTGGGCCCAAGCGGCGGAAGTGCTGGCGGCCAGAACGGCGATAGCCAGAGAGGCTTTTTTCATCAAGGTTGTCTCCTGCGAAGAAAAGTGAACCGCTTGATTCTCAGCGATGCGCTCTGCCATAACGTGAGGTCTGTTGTTGATTGCCCACAGCGAATTCCCCTGTCCCCCAGGGGACAAAAGAAAAGCCGCCCGAAGGCGGCTTGGCTGGTGTTGCTGCGGCCCGGAGGCCGCGCGACATCAGAAGCTGTGACGGATGCCGACGTCGACACCGCCTTGGGCACCACCAGGCAACACACCGCCCGGCAGCGTCAGGCTGTTCAGCACGAAGCTGGCGCCACTGCTGGTCTTGTTCTTCAGCTTGGCAACCGTGGTGTACAGCGCGGTGCGCTTGGACAGGTTGTAGATGTAACCAGCAGCCAGCAGGTTCGCATCGCCGATCCGGGTGTAGCCCGTCACCGACGTTTCAGCGCCGGCGTTGGCCTTGGCATCCGTGTACGAAGCCCACAGTTGACCTTGGCCCAGAGGCGCGGTCACTGCGAAGGTCCAGATCTTCTGCTCGCGATTCAGGAATTCCGTCTGCGCATAGTTGACCGAAGGACGAACCACGCCGAGGTCGTAGGCGCCACCGATGGTGGTCAGTTTGTACTTGGCATTGCCGGTACCGGTCGTCGTAGCGATCGCACCTGCGACGTTGATCGGGCCTTGCTTGTAGCCGATACGCGCGCTCTGCATCTTGCGACCCACGACGCCTTCGCCTGCTGCGACGTCGACCGAGCCGTAGATGCCGCCCAGGTTGGTCGGCAGGAAATAGCTGACCATGTTGTCCGAGCGGTTCAGCGTGTCAGCCGCGCTACCCAGCGTCGAGTAGAGGGCGGCAACGTTGCCCAGGCCGGTCGTCGACGTCGGATCGAAGTCGTCGATGTGCAGGCGGGCAGAAGTCTTGGCGCGGCCCAGGCGGACTTCACCGAACTCACCAATCAGGCTGACGGTGGCGCGACGGCCCCAGAAACGGGTCGCGTCGACCGTACCGGTGTCGGGGTTCACAGCCGACTCGAGCCAGAAACCGGCCTTCAGGCCGCTGCCGAGGTCCTCGACGCCGCGCACGCCCAGACGGCTGCTGTTCAGGCCGTCAGTGCCGAGCAGCTTCACGCTCTTGCCGCTGTACTTCACATAGCGCGCGCTGACATCCAGGATGCCAAACAGGGTGACCGAGGATTGCGCGACGGCAGCGCCGCCAGTCAGGCCGAGGACGGCCAGGGCAATCAGAGCTTTCTTCATTCGATACTCCTAGGTATTCATCCGAGCCGGGGCCGAACAGCGCAGCGACTCACCTCCTGTGAGGAAGTGCGCGTATTCCACCAGAGCTCGGGGGGCCTCGGGAATTCACGGATATGAAATTATGTGTTGTCGTTGCGGGGCCACAACGTCATCCCGGTTTCACCATCTCTTCATTGAAACATTGCTTAACTGAATGCAATCCGAAGCAAGCAAGTCGCATCGTCGTGATCTGAATTTTGGTGACCGGTTGATCATCGCGCTGGACACCGGACTTCGCACGGTCTTTGTCCCGACGCGAGCCGCCCGGCACTCCCCCTCCGCAGCCGAGCCTCCGGTTGAACTGAGTGCGGCAGACGCGCGGCAGGCAGCAGCGCTGATGCGTGTCAATCACGTCGGCGAAATCTGCGCCCAGGCGCTGTACCAGTCGCAAGCCCTGTTCAGCCGCAGCGAATCGCTGCGGCATCACTTCGAAGAGGCCGCCCAAGAGGAACTGGATCACCTGGCATGGACGGCCGACCGAATCGCCGAACTGGGCAGCCACACCAGCCATCTCGCCCCACTTTGGTGGGCGGGCGCGTTCGCCTGGGGAAGCCTCGCTGGGCTGGCAGGGGACAAGTGGAGCCTGGGATTCGTCGTTGAGACCGAGCGTCAGGTCGAGGCCCACCTGGCCTCGCATCTGGGACGCCTGCCCGAGGCGGATGCGCCCTCCCGGGCCATCGTCGAGCAGATGCGACGCGAAGAAGCGGAGCATGCCGAAGCGGCGCTCGCGGCAGGCGCGCAACCGCTGCTGACGCCGATTCCCGAGCTGATGCGGGCGGCGGCCAAGGTCATGACGACCGTGGCCCACCACATCTGATCAGACTTCCAGCACCTCGAAGGACGTGCTGATGGCCGAGGTCTTGGCGAGCATCGCTGTCGCCGAGCAGTACTTCTCGTGGGACAGCGCAACCGCCCGCTCGACGATCTCGGGCTTCAGCGCCTTACCACTGACGACGAAATGGAAGTGGATGGCGGTGAAGACCTTGGGGTCGCTCGTCGCGCGCTCGGCCTTCAGCGTGACCTTGCAGCCGCGCACGTCATGGCGGCCGCGCTTGAGAATCAGCACGACGTCATAGGCCGTGCAGCCGCCAGTGCCCGCCAGCACGGTCTCCATCGGCCGCGGCGCCAGGTTGCGGCCGCCGCCATCCGGTGCGCCGTCCATGGACAGCACATGACCGCTGCCGGTCTCCGCAACAAAGCTCATGCCGCTAGGGCCCTCGGGGCCCAGCCAACTGACAGTGCATTCCATGGTCATTTAGAGGCAAAGCTCCAATTCGTTCACACAAAATATATTGCGGCGCAGCATAACTCGACGCTAAACTGCTTCTACGCGAAAACGTTTTCGCACCGATTGTCTCCTCCACCGCCTCCATGGTGGATTCAACCCGAGCTTGCAAAAGCTCGGGTTTTTTTTCGCCGAAGGCAGACAGCGGCGCCGCATGAGGGGTCTCCCCTATCATGCGGCGCCGCAACAAGACTGCATGGAGACTCGATGAGCGCCCCCTCGCGACGCCGCACGTCCGCCGCCAAGGCGCCGTCGGAAACGTCCTCCCAGGTGCCCGCGATGCTGCCGCCAGGCAGCAGCTATCTGCAGCGAATTCTGAACGCCCGGGTCTACGAAGTCGCCCGCGAGACCAACCTCAACGCCGCGACCAAGCTGTCCAAGCGCCTGGCCAACAAGGTCTGGCTCAAGCGCGAGGACGAGCAGGACGTCTTCAGCTTCAAGCTGCGCGGCGCCTACAACAAGATGGCCCATCTGTCGCCCGAGCAGCGGGCGGCGGGCGTCATCTGTGCGTCGGCCGGCAACCATGCCCAGGGCGTCGCACTGTCGGCCAAGAAGCTCGGCTGCCGCGCCGTCATCGTGATGCCGGTGACGACGCCCCAGGTCAAGGTCGAAGCCGTCAAGGCCCTCGGCGGCGAGGTCGTGCTGTTCGGCGAGAGCTTCACCGACGCCTACGGCCACGCGCTGGAGCTCGAAAAGGCTCAGAGCCTGACCTTCGTCCACCCCTTCGACGACCCCGACGTCATCGCCGGCCAGGGCACCATCGCGATGGAGTTGCTGCGCCAGCACCCGGGCCCCATCGACGCCATCTTCGTCGCCATCGGTGGCGGCGGCCTGATCTCGGGCGTTGCCGCCTACGTCAAGGCACTGCGCCCCGAGATCAAGATCATCGGCGTGCAGACGACCGACTCCGACGCCATGCTGCGCTCGGTCAAGGCTGGCAAGCGCGTGACGCTCACTGACGTCGGCCTGTTCGCCGACGGCACGGCCGTCAAGCTGGTGGGAGAGGAAACCTTCCGCATCGCTCGCGAGCTGGTCGACGACTACATCGTCGTCGACACCGATGCCGTCTGCGCCGCCATCAAGGACGTCTTCGAAGACACCCGCTCCATCCTGGAGCCCTCGGGCGCCATGAGCGTCGCCGCCGTCAAGCAATACGTCGCGACGACGGGCGCCAAGGGGCAGACCCTGGTCGCCATCACCTGCGGCGCCAACATGAACTTCGACCGCCTGCGCTTCGTCGCCGAGCGGGCCGAGGTCGGCGAGCACCGCGAGGCGCTGTTCGCCGTCACCATCCCCGAGGCACGCGGCAGCTTCAAGCGCTTTTGCGAACTGCTCGGCCCGCGCAGCGTCACCGAGTTCAACTACCGCATCGCCGACGCCGCCGTCGCCCATATCTTTGTCGGCATCGCCATCTCCAAGCCCGACGAGGCCGCCAAGCTGGCCCGCACCTTCACCAAGGCCGGCTTCGATACGCTGGACCTGACCAATGACGAGATGGCCAAGCAGCACATCCGCCACATGGTGGGCGGCCGCAGCGAGCTGGCGCGCCACGAGCGCCTGTACCGTTTCGTCTTCCCCGAGCGGCCGGGCGCGCTGATGCGCTTCCTGTCCAGCATGCATCCGGACTGGAACATCAGCCTCTTCCACTACCGCAACCAAGGCGCGGACCATGGCCGCATCCTCGTCGGCATCCAGGTGCCCAAGGGCGATGCCGGCGCGCTGCGTGAGTTTCTCGGCAGTCTGAACTACCCGTTCGAAGACGAAACCAATAATCCCGTATATCGCTTGTTCCTCGGTTGAGTTGAAATCCGGGGGTTCGCAACCCCCTGCACCATGACCGTTGCCCAGCAGTCGCTGATTTCCCCCACCGCCAATCCTGAGCTGGAAAAGGCCCTGCGCGACCGCGTCGACCGCCGCTCGGCCATCGCCGGTGGGCTCGGCGAACTGGAGCCGCTGGCGGTGCGCCTGGGGCTTGTGCAGAACAGCCTGACCCCGCGCTTCCGCGACCCGGTGCTCGGACTGTTCGCGGCCGATCACGGCCTCGTCGTCGATGGCGTCGGCGCGCAGTGGGGCCGCGCCACCAAGGATCTCGTGCAGATGGCCCTGCACGCCCAGCTGCCGGTGTCGGTGTTCTCGCGCCTGCAGGGTCTGCACCTCACCGTCGTCGACTGCGGCGTTGCCGAGAACCTGCCGCCCCATGCCCGCCTGCTGGCCCGCAAGGTGGCCCACGGCACGCGCAATGCGCGCACGGCCCATGCGATGAGCGTGGACCAGGCCCACGCCGGCGTGCGCGTCGGCATGGAGATCGCCGACAACCTGCCGGGCAATGTGTTGGCTTGCGCCGCCATGGGCCAGGGCTCGCCCGAATGCGCCGCCCTCGTGCTGGCGCGGCTGTCCGATCAGTCGGTGCGCGACTTCGTCGTCTCCGGCCCGACGATGCGCCAGGACGATCTCGTCCACCTGCTCGACGTGCTGCAGGGCGCGCTGGCCCGCCACCGCGACGCCAAGGAACCCATGGACATCCTCGCGGCCTTCGGCGGCCACGAGATCGCCGTCATGGTGGGCGCCATGCTGGTGGCGGCCAGCAAGCGCAGCCTCATCATCGTGGACGGCATCGCCGCCTGCGCGGCCCTCAAGCTGGCGTCGCTGATCTGCGCGCCGGTGACCGATTACGCCGTGTTCTGCCGCAGCCACGTGCACCGCGGCCTGGACGAAGCGCTGGCCCTCTTCCACGCCTCGGCGCTGCTGGAGCTGGGCATGGACAGCGCCGACGGCACGGGCGCGGCCCTGGCCTGGCCCATGATCCGTGCGGCCGCCGCGCTGCTGACCGACCTGCACGAGGTCGCTGAGGCCCGCGTGGCCGTCCGGCCCGAACTCGGCACCAACATCCCGACGCTGGGCGCCTGAGCCCCGTCAGCGCTGCTGCTGCTGTTCGTCGTTCCTAGGTGGCGGCGAGGCCGGCGGCGCGCCGTAGACCGACGGCATGGTGGCCGGCACCGGCGCCGGTGCAGCGCCCGGCGGGTTGGCCCGCAACGGCACCCCCATCGGGCCGGCATTGGGGTTGCCGCCCAGCACGACGGCTGACGGCGAGGCCGGTGGCAGCGAGCCCGTCGCCGCGGTGGCCGGCGGGCTGATCTGCAAGACCTGGCTGGGCGCCTGGCCGAGCCGCCCAAGGCTGGCGCTGCGGGCATCCACGCGCAGCAGATGCAGCTCACCATCGACGGCCGCGCCCACGCGCACCGTGCGCGCCACGCCATCCACCTCGATCAGCGCCACACCCTCGCCGGCCTCGGCCGCCTTGGGATTCTTGGGTGCCACGACGCCGAGAAGGCGCAGCCGCGTCGACGCCACCGCTTCCGGCTCGGGCGCGGCTTCCTGCGCCGTCACGCCGAGCAGCCGGCTCAGGTCGATCTGCGTCGAGCGGCCTTCGCCGGCCGACAGCACCGAAGCCGGCATCGCCAGCGGGCGCGAGAACAACTGCAGGCCCCAGTAAGCCACCGAGCCGCCGAGCAGCAGCCACACCGAAAACGCCATGAATCGAGCAACCATCGGCCCATTATGATGGCCCGCTCACCGCAGCTCTGCGCTCCCACGCCCCCTGACATGCGCCGTTCCCACCTTGCCCGCGGCTTCACGCTGATTGAACTGCTGGTCGTGCTCGTCATCATCGGCGTGCTTGCGGCCCTCGTCGTGCCCAACGTGCTGGACCGCGCCGAGGACGCCCGCGTCACCGCCGCCCGCACCGACGTCAACAACCTGATGCAGGCGCTCAAGATGTACAAGCTCGACAACCAGCGCTACCCGAGCGCCGAGCAGGGCCTGGACGCCCTCGTGCACAAGCCCACCGCCGGCACGCCGCCGGCGAACTGGAAGCCCTATCTCGAGAAGCTGCCCAACGACCCCTGGGGCCACCCCTATCAGTTCGCCAACCCCGGCGTGAAGGGCGACGTCGATGTCTACAGCTTTGGCGCCGACGGCCGCGCCGGCGGCGAGGGCCGTGAGGCTGACATCGGCTCCTGGCAGTGACTTTGTGCCCCTCGCCTGCGAGTACGCAGTCGGTTCCCCGCGGGAACCGCGGAAGTCGCCGGGATTGACCGGCGCCCTTCGCGTCAAGTCGACCTTGGGATGGCCCCGCGGTCGCCTTGATCGCAACGCGGGCTTCACGCTGATCGAGCTGCTGGTCGTCGTCGCGCTCATCGCCATCACGAGCGCCACCATCACGCTGGCCCTGCGCGACCCCGCCGAGCTGCAGCTGCAGCGCGAAGCCCAGCGCCTCACCGCCCTGCTGGAAACGGCGCGCGCCGAGAGCCGCGCCTCGGGCCTGGCCGTGCGCTGGATCCCCAAGGGCATCAAGACCGGCGACGACTTCCGCTTCGAGGGCCTGCCGCGCACCATCCAGCTGCCCACGCGCTGGCTGGGCGAGCCGGTGGCCGTGCAGATCGAGAACGCCACGGCCACCAACCCCGGCCTCACCCTCGGCCCCGAGCCCGTCATCCCGGCCCAGCGACTGCGCCTCGTGCTCGGCAGCCAGCGCCTCGTGCTCGGCACCGACGGTCTCGGCGCCTTCGACATCGTCGCGACGCCATGACCGTCCAAAAGGGCTTCACGCTGATCGAGGTGCTCGTCGCCCTCGTCATCGTCGCCATCGCCCTGGGCGCCGGCATCAAGGCCGCCGGCGCGCTGACCAACAACGCCGAGCGCCTGGCCCAGGTCAGCGCCGCACAGTGGTGCGCCGAGAACCTGCTGACCGAGCTGCGGCTGACCCAGCTCTCCCAGCAACAGCTGCCCGACATCGGCGAATCACCCTTCAGCTGCGAGCAACTCGGCCGCAGCTATGGCGGCAAGCTCAAGGTCAGCCCGACGCCCAACCCCAACTTCCGCCGCGTCGATGCCGCCGTCGCGGACGACCGGGGCACGCCATTGCTCAGCATCTCCACGATCATGGGCAGATGAGACCCATGAGGCAACGCGGCTTCACCCTCGTCGAAGTGCTCGTAGCCCTCGTCGTCATGGCGACGATGGCGGCCATGGCCTGGCGCGGCATCGACGCCCTCGTCAGGAGCCGCGAAATCGCCCAGGCCCACCTGGCCCACACCGCGCGGCTGCAGACCGTGCTGGCACAGTGGGAGGTGGACCTGCGCGCGCTGCAGGACAGCCACAGCACCGTGCAGCCGCTGGCCTTCGACGGCGGCAACCTCGTGCTGACCCGCCAGGCCAACGCCGGCCTGCAGGTCGTCGTGTGGAGCTTGCGCGAGGGCAGCCTGTGGCGCTGGGAAAGCCCGGCCCTGCGCACCGTGCAGGACCTGGAAGACCAGCGCCAGCGCGGCCTGCAGCAGCTCGCCCAGCGCAACCCGGCGCTGCGCGCCTTCGACGGCGTGGCCGGCTGGCAGTTCTACTGCTACTGGGGCAACGCCTGGAGCAACTGTCAGTCCACCGGCAGCCAGAACAACAACCAAGGCCCGCAGAAGAACCCCAACCCGACGCCCACCGGCCTGCGCATCGCGATGCAGTTCGCCGAAGGCAGCGGCCTGACCGGCACGCTGACGCGTGAGCTGGAAGTCACCGTCCGATGAACGCCAGCCTCCGCCAGCGCGGTGCCGCCCTGTTGACCGCGATGATCATCGTCACGCTGATCGCCAGCCTCGCCGCCGGCATGGTCTGGCAGCAGTACCGTGCCGTGCAGATCGAGGCCGCCGACCGTGCCCGCGCGCAAAGCGCATGGATCCTGCAGGGCGCACTCGACTGGGCGCGGCTGATCCTGCAAGAGGACGCCAAGGAAAACCGCAAGAAGGCCGTCGACCACCTCGGCGAGCCCTGGGCCGTGCCGCTGGCCGAGGCGAGGCTGTCCACCTTCCTCGCCGCAGACAAGGCTGCCACCGGCGACGACGACGGCCCCGAGGCCTTCCTGTCCGGCAGCATCGAGGACGCGCAGAGCCGCTACAACCTGCGCGCCCTCACCGTCGGCACCAAGGTGGACGAGCTGGAGCAGCGTGTGCTGGAAAGGCTGTGCGGCCAGGTCAACGCGCCGCCCGGCACGGCCGCCGTCATCATCGCCGGGCTGCGCGCGGCCTTCCCTACCGCGGTGTCCAAAGAGGAAGGCAAGAACGACGGCGCAAAGGACCCAGTCAAGGAAAGCGGCCCGCTGCAACCCGCCGGCCTGGACCAGCTCTCCTGGCTGGGCCTGGACGCCGAAACGATCAAGCGCCTGGAGCCCTACGTCGTGCTGCTGCCCAAGCCCACGCCGGTCAATCTGAACACCGCGCCGCGCGAGGTCATCGCGGCGTTGTTCGACGGCGTCGACCTGGCCACGGCCGAGCGCCTCGTGCAGGGCCGCAAGGCCAAGCCGCTGCAGGACATTGCCAACGACGCCGGCGCCTACCTGTCGCCCAACGCGGTCACGCAGGCCACCAGCGCCCGCGCAGCGGGGGTCTCATCCTTCTTCATCGTCACCGGCCGGCTGCGCCTGGACGAACGCCAACTCGAGCAGCGCTCGCTGATCGAGCGCCAGAACCTGACCATGGTCGTGCTGGCGCGCGAGCGCATCAACCAGCTGCTGGACCGCTGAGCGGCAACAGATCTTCACCGCCCGCCCACGGACCGCGCCGGAATCGTCACCACCCCCTCCTAGAATGCGCCGCGCTTCAATCTCCCCATGAGCACCCTGCTGCTGTTCCTGCCCCCGCGGACGCGCCTGCGCGCGCCGGGCCGCGCCGTGCCCGATCTGCCGCTGCGCGAGTACGACTACGTGCTGACGCCCGACGGCCGCCAGGTCGGCTCGGAAGGCCGCGCCGCGCCGGCCGCGCTGCCGGCGGCGGACACGGTCATCGCCGTCGTCGCCGAGTCCGACGTCAGCTGGCGCCGCGTTGAACTGCCGCGGGCCGGCCGCCAGATGCGCGCCGCCCTGGCCGGTAAGCTCGAAGAGGCCCTGCTCGACGAGCCCGACACGCTGCACTTCGCGCTCGAACCCGACGCCCTCGGCGGCGACACCGCCTGGGTGGCCATCACCTCGCGCCCCTGGCTGGCCGACCATCTCGCCCAGCTCGAAGCCGCCCAGGTCTTCATCGACCGCGTCGCGCCGCTGTCCTGGCCCGATGAACTGGCGCGTGGCCATTTCTTTGAAGTCAACGGCGAGCGCGCCGGCAACGGCGTCGCCCTGCGCTGGAGCCACACCGACGGCGTTGCGACGCTGCCGCTCGATGGGGGCCTGGCCCGCCAGCTCTTCCCGCCCGGCCTCGTGCATGCCGCTCAATGGACGGCCACGCCGCCCGTGGCGACGGCCGCCGAGCGTTGGCTGGGCACCACCGTCACCGTGCAGACGCCCGGCCAGCGCGCGCTGGCCGTCATCGAAAGCGCCTGGGACCTGCGCCAGTTCGACCTCGCGCCCCGTGCCCGCGGCGTGCGCGCGCTGCGCCTCGTCACGCGGGAGCTGATGCGCAAGCCCTGGCGCCCCGTGCGCTTCGGCCTGGCCGGCCTGGCGCTGGTGCAACTGCTCGGCCTCAATCTCTGGGCCTGGCACCAGAACCGCGAAGTGGCGACGCGCCGCGAAGCCGTCACGACGACGCTGACCGGTGCCTTCCCACAGGTGCGCGCCATCCTCGACGCGCCGGTGCAGATGCAAAAGCAGCTCGACCTGCTGCGCGTCAGCGCCGGCAGCGTCGGCGAACAAGACCTCGAAGCCCTGCTCGGCGCCGCCGCCACGGCCTGGCCGGGCGACCGACCGCCCACCGAGGCGCTGGCCTTCGAGCCCGGCCGGCTGACCGTGTCGGCCCAGGGCTGGAGCACCGCCCAGATCGACAACTTCCGCACCCAGCTGCGCAGCGAAGGCTGGCAGCTGGACGCCAGTGAAGGCAAGCTGACCATCAGCCGCGCCAACGCCTTAGGACGCAGCTGATGGCCCGCATCAACAACTCAGGCAGCGAAGGCCTCGCCGCCCAGCTCCAGCAAGCCAAGGCGCAAGCCCTGGCGCAATGGCAGACCCTGGGCGATCGCGAGCGGCTGGCCCTGGGCAGCGTCGCCGCGCTGCTCGGCCTGCTGCTGGCCTGGAGCATCCTGCTGGCGCCCGCCCTGCGCACCCTCAAGTCCGCCCCCGCCGAGCTTGAAAGACTGGACGTACAGCTGCAGCAGATGCAGGCCCAGGCCCAGGAGGCGCGCGCACTGCGCGCGGCGCCCGCGGTGCCGCCGGCCCAGGCCCAGGCCGCGTTGACGGCGTCGGTCGAGCACCTCGGCCCGGCCGCGCGCCTGAACCTGACCGGCGACCGCGCCGTCGTCACGCTGACCGGCGTGGCACCCGAAATGCTGCAGAGCTGGCTGGGCGAAGTGCGCTCGGCCGCCCGCGCCCGCCCCGTCGAAGCCCAGCTGACCCGTGGCCCCAAGGGCTATGCCGGCACGCTGGTGCTCAGCCTGGGAGGCAACTGATGGCCTGGTTCAAGAAAAGCACCCAGGTCTCGCACTCGCAGCTCGGCGACTCCGTGCTGGGCGGCACGAGCATCAACGCGGCCGGTGGCCGCGCGGTGCGCCATCGCACGCCGCGGCGCTGGAGCATTGCCGGCGCGCTGATCGGCGTTGCCGGCGCGCTGATCGCGTTTGCGCCCGCAAGCTGGCTGGCGCGCGCACTGGCCTCGGCCACCAACGAGCACCTGCTTATCGTGGATACACGCGGCAGCGTCTGGAACGGCTCGGGCGTGCTCGTGCTGACCGGCGGCGCCGGCAGCCGCGACGCCTCCGCCCTGCCCGGCCGCCTGCACTGGCGCATGGCCCTGCAGGGCTTCGGCCTGCAGCTCGCCGCGCGCCAGGACTGCTGCATCAACGGCGACCTGCTGCTGGGCATCAAGCCCGGCTTCGGCCGTGTGGACCTCAGTGTCGACACCAAGGCCGACTGGCTGGCCCGCGTGCCGGCCGGCCTGCTGGCGGGTCTGGGCACGCCCTGGAACACGCTGCAGCTCGGCGGCTCGCTGCGCCTGTCGGCCCGCGAGCTGCGGCTGGAGTCGGTGCAGGGCCGCTGGCGCCAGTTCGGCGAGCTGCAGCTCGACCTCATCAACCTGTCCTCGCGCGTCTCCACCGTCGCGCCGCTGGGCAGCTACCGCTTCACCGTGACTGCCGACACGGCCAACCCCGGCGTCAGCACGCTGCGGCTGTCCACGCTGGAGGGCGCCCTGCAGCTCTCGGGCGTCGGCGTGCTGAACAGCGGCGGCAAGAGCCGCTTCACCGGCGAGGCCGGCGCCGCGCCGGGCCGCGAGGAAGCGTTGAACAACCTGCTGAACATCATCGGGCGCCGCCAAGGCGCGCGTTCCGTCCTGACGATCGGATGATCATGAATCTCCAACGCACCGCCGTTTCTGCTGCTGCGATCACGGCCATGCTGCTCGTGACCAGCAGCGCGTTCGCCCAGCCCGACAACGCCTCCATCCAGCGCGGCCGCACGGCCGGTCCGGCCGTCAAGGCCAGCTCACCCGTCACGCTGAACTTCGTCAACGCCGACATCGAGGCCGTGACCCGCGCCATCGGCGTCATGCTGAACCGCCAGATCATCATCGACCCGCGCGTCAAGGGCACGATCACGGTCTACAGCGAGCAGCCGGTGTCGGTGGCCGAGGCCTACCGCAACTACCTCGCCGCGCTGCGCGGCCTGGGGTTCACCGTCGTCGAGGCGGCGGGCTTCCTGAAGGTGCTGCCCGAGCCCGACGCCAAGCTGCAGGCCGGCTCGGTGGCCATCGAGACCAGCAGCGTCCGCGGCGACCAGATCCTGACGCAGATCTTCCGCATCCAGCACGAGAACGCGAACAACCTCGTCGCCGTGCTGCGCCCGCTGATCAGCCCCAACAACACGATCAACGCCAACCCGGGCAACAACAGCCTGGTCATCACCGACTACGCCGACAACCTGCAGCGCATGGCCAAGATCATCGCGGCCATGGACACGCCGGGCACGAGCGACATCGAGATCGTGCCGCTCAAGCACGCCGTTGCCGCCGACCTGGCGCCGCTGGTGCAGCGCCTGGCCGATGGCAGTGGCAGCATCGGCGCGGCCGTGCCGGGGCAGAGCAGCAGCGCCGTCAACGTGCTGGTGGACCCACGCTCCAACGGCCTCATCCTGCGCGCCAGCAACCCGGCCCGCCTGGCCGCCGTGCGCTCCATGGTGGACAAGCTGGACCAGCCCAGCGTCGACGGTGGCAACAACATCCGCGTCGTCTACCTGAAGAACGCCGACGCAACCAAGCTCGCGACCGTGCTGCGCGCTGCCTTCGGGGCGGTTTCGTCGGGCGGCAGCGGCGGCAGCGGCTCGTCCAGCAGCTCGGGCCTCACCGGCAGCAATCCGCTCGGCGGCGCAGGCCAGTCGCTGACGGGCGCCGCAACCAACACCAACAACTCGGGCGGCATGAACTCGACCGCCGCGACTTCGCCGCTGACGCAGTCCGCCGGCCCGTCCACCGGCGGCTTCGTGCAGGCCGACCCGTCGACCAACTCGCTCATCATCACTGCGCCTGAACCGCTGTACCGCCAGGTCCGCGCCGTCATCGAGCAGCTCGATGCGCGCCGTGCCCAGGTCTATGTCGAGTCGCTGATCGTCAAGATCGACAACACCAAGGCTGCGCAGTTCGGCGTGCAGTGGCAGAACATCTTCGGCAGCAAGGGCGACAGCACGCTCACCGGCGCCGGCACCAACTTCGGTACCGGCCTGTCCAACATCATCAATGCCACCGGCGCCGTGGCCGGCGGCACGTCCGGCGTGACGACCGCGCTGGCCGCCGGCTCCGCGCCGACCGGCCTGAACATCGGCGTGCTGAAGAAGTTCGGCAGCATCTACACGCTGGGCGCGGTGGCCAACTTCTTCGAGAGCCAGAGCGGCGCCAACGTGCTGTCCACGCCCAACCTCGTAGCGCTGGACAACGAGGAGGCGCGCATCGTCATCGGCCAGAACGTGCCCTTCGTGACCGGCTCCTATGCCGGCTCGTCGACGACCGGCGGCACCGTCAACCCCTTCACCACCGTGGACCGCAAGGACGTGGGCCTGACGCTCAAGGTCAAGAGCCAGATCGGCGAGGGCGGCACGGTGCGCATGGTGGTCTACCAGGAGAACTCCTCCGTCGTGCCCGGCAGCAACGGCACCACCGGCCCGACGCTGGACAAGAGCGCCATCGAGACCTCCGTCGTCGTCGACGACGGCGACATCATCGTGCTGGGCGGCCTGCTGAAGGACGAGTACACCGACGGCGACGACGGCGTGCCAGGCCTGTCCAAGATCCCGCTGATCGGCAACCTCTTCGGCAGCAAGAACCGCAAGCGCGTGAAGACTAACCTGATGGTCTTCCTGCGCCCCGTCGTCATGCGCTCGGCCGACAGCGCCAACCAGCTGTCGCTGGACCGCTACCAGAGCATCCGCGCCGTGCAGGAAGGCGCCCAGCCGCAGAAGAGCTTCATCCTGCCCGACACCGGTGCGCCGGTGCTGCCCGAGCCCAAGGCGTCAGCGCCCAAGCAGTAATGGCCGCCATCCGCCACCCCCTGCCCTACGCCTTTGCGCGGGCGAACTGCGTGCTGCTGGAAGACGACGGCAGCACGTTGACGCTGTGGGCACCGCCCGAGGTTGGCTGGGCCACGCTGTCCGAGGTGCAGCGCCTGTACGCGGTGGACCGGCTCGAATCCGAAGCCGCGAACTCGCTGACCGAGCGCATCAACGCGGCCTATGCCGGCAGCGAGAGCAGCGCAGCCGTCGTCGTCGGCGAGGTCGAGAGCGCGGTGGACCTGTCGCGCATGATGCAGGACCTGCCCGCCGTGGAAGACCTGCTCGAAGCCGCCAACGACGCGCCCATCATCCGCATGCTGAACGCGCTGCTGACGCAGGCAGCCAAGGACGGCGCGAGCGACATCCACATCGAGCCCTACGAGCGCGCGTCGTCGGTGCGTTTCCGCGTCGACGGCACGCTGCGCGAAGTGGTGCAGCCCAACCGCGGCCTGCACGCGGCGCTGATCTCGCGGCTGAAGATCATGGCCGAGCTGGACATCGCCGAGAAGCGCCTGCCGCAAGACGGCCGCATCTCGCTGCGCATCGGCGGCCGTGCCATCGACGTGCGCGTGTCCACGCTGCCCAGCGCCCACGGCGAACGCGCCGTGCTGCGCCTGCTGGACAAGAGCGAATCCAAGTTCACGCTGGAAGGCCTGGGCATGGACGGCCATGTGCTGTCCGCCTTCAAGAAGCTGGTGCAACAGCCCCACGGCATCGTCCTCGTCACCGGCCCGACCGGCTCGGGCAAGACGACGTCGCTGTACGCCTCGCTGCAGACCGTGGACACCAGCACCACCAATGTGCTGACTGTCGAGGACCCGATCGAGTACGAGCTGCCCGGCATCGGCCAGACCCAGGTCAACAGCAAGATCGACCTGACCTTCGCCAAGGCCCTGCGCGCCATCCT
Organism: Roseateles sp. GW821-FHT02E12; assembly: GCF_059421665.1. Lineage (NCBI taxonomy): Bacteria > Pseudomonadati > Pseudomonadota > Betaproteobacteria > Burkholderiales > Sphaerotilaceae > Roseateles > Roseateles sp. GW821-FHT02E12. Next base: position 14,346 of record NZ_JBWKVK010000002.1, on the reverse strand, counting down.
GCGCCAGGACCCGGACGTCATCATGATCGGCGAAATCCGCGACTACGAGACCGCCCAGATCGCCATCCAGGCCTCCCTCACCGGCCACTTGGTGCTCGCCACGCTGCACACGAACGACGCGCCCAGCGCCGTCACGCGGCTGACCGACATGGGCGTCGAGCCCTTCCTGCTCAGTAGCTCGCTGCTGGGCGTGCTGGCCCAGCGCCTGGTGCGGCGTCTGTGCCCGGTGTGCAAGAAGCAGGACGAGCACGGCCGCTGGCACCCCGTGGGCTGCGACAGCTGCGGCTCCACCGGCTACAAGGGCCGCACGGGTGTCTACGAGCTGATGGTGGCCGACGACGCCGTGCGCAGCCTCATCCACAACCGCGCACCCGAGAACCAGCTCCAGGCCGCCGCCGAGGCCATCGGTCTGCGCTCGATGCGCGAGGACGGCGAGCGGCTGATCACCGCTGGCATCACGTCGCTCGAAGAAGTGCTGCGCGTGACGCGAGACTGAAGCTTCCGCTGTGCCCGCCTACAAATACGAAGCCCTCACCGAGTCCGGCCGCCAAAGCAGCGGCCTGATCGAGGCCGACAACCCGCGTGCCGCGCGTGCCATGGTGCGCGCGCAAGGCCTGACGCCTTTGAGCATCGAGGTCGTGCAGCAGCATGGCGCGCAGGAGGGCAGCCGCTTCACGCGCCGCGTCTTCAGCGCAACGGCGCTGGCCGTCTGGACTCGCCAGCTCGCCGGCCTCGTCGGCTCGAGCCTGCCCATCGAGCGCGCGCTGACGGCCCTGGCCGACGAGAGCGAGGACAGCAGGCAGCGCGAACTCATCAGCCAGCTGAAGGCCGAGGTCAACGCCGGCTCGACCTTCGCCCGGGCGCTGGCCGCGGCGCCGCGTGAGTTCGACGAGGTCTACCGCGGCGTCGTCGCCGCCGGCGAGCAGAGTGGCGCGCTGGGCCGGGTGCTGGAGAAGCTGGCCGACGACCTTGAAGAGCGCCAGGACCTGAAGGCCAAGCTCGTCGGCGCCATGGCCTATCCGGCCATCGTGTCCCTCATCTCGGTGCTGATCGTGATCTTCTTGGTCACCTACGTCGTGCCGCAGATCGCGACCGTCTTCACCAGCTCCAAGCGCACGCTGCCGGCACTCACCATCGCGATGCTGGCCGTCAGCGACTTCGTGCGTACCTGGGGCTGGGCGATGCTCGCCGCCCTCACCGCCGGCGCCGTGGCGCTGCGCTTCGCGCTGAAGGCACCGGCCTTCCGGCTGCGCTTCGACGCCGGCATCCTCGGCCTGCCCCTCATCGGCCGGCTCGCACGCGGCTACAACGCGGCGCGCTTCGCCGGCACGCTGGCCATGCTGGCCGGCGCCGGCGTGCCCATCCTGAAAGCCCTGCAGGCCGCGGCCGAGACCTTGTCGAACCGCGCCATGCAGGCCGATGCGCTGGACGCCCTGGTGATGGTGCGCGAAGGCGCGCCGTTGGGCTCGGCCCTGGCCGGCAAGAAGCGCTTCCCCGGCATCCTCGCGATGTTTGCCCGCCTGGGCGAGCAGACCGGCCAGCTGCCCGAGATGCTCGGCCGCGCCGCGCGCCAGCTCAGCGTGGAGGTGCAGCGCCGCTCGATGGCCGCGGCCACGCTGCTGGAGCCGCTGCTCATCGTCGCGATGGGCGCCATCGTGCTGCTCATCGTGCTGGCGGTTCTGCTTCCCATCATCCAGCTCAACACCTGGGTCAAGTGAGGCGGCCGGCGAGCAGCGCGCTGCTGGTACTGGCCATCAGCTTCGCCGTCGTCGCCTGGATGGGCTGGCGCTGGTGGCCGCACTGGGGCCTGGCCTTTGCCGTCGAGGATGCGCCGCTGGGCTGGTGGCAGGCGGCGCTGCTGATGGCGAACGCCAGCGCGGCGGCCGCGCTGGCTTGCGTGCATGCCGCCGTCGGCAGCCGCGCAAGCGCGGTGCGCTGGTGGACGCTGCTGGCCCTCGGCCTGGTTTTCGCCGCGCTGGACGAACGCTTCATGGCCCACGAGGCCGCGCAGGACTGGCTGCAGTTCGACCTCGGCCTGCCGCGGCGCTGGGCCCAGTGCGTCATCCTCGCCTATGCGCTCGGCGGCCTGGCTCTGCTGAGGGCCGTCTGGCTTGAGAGCAGCACCTCGCTGCGGCGCTGGACCGTCGCGGCCCTGCTGGCCGGCGGCGCGGCCATCGTGCTGGACCTGGCTTTCGACACCATCGCGATGCAGATCGCCGAGGAGTGGCTGGAGGCCTTGGCCGAGACGCTGCTGCTGGCCGGCCTGTTCAGCGAACTGGGCAGCGCGGCGAACCTGCGGCGCTGAGCGGCGGCGGCGTATCCCAGTCCTCATGCGGCTTGCTGATGACCTCCTCCGTCCAGGCCCGCACACCCCAGACCTCACCGCGCTTGCGCAGCGGCAGATCGCCGTTGGCATCGGGCTCGTCGTCGAGGTCGGGCGATTGGAATTCGTAGCGGCTGGCACGCAGGCGCAGCACCGGCAGGCCCTTGGCCCCCGGCAGCATGAGGCGCAGCTCGCCGCGCTGACCCGCCCCTGGCTTCGCCGCCAGGCGCTGCGCGTTCGCACCCACCGCCCAGGCCGGATCGGATAGCGCCAGCAGCGCCCAAACGGCCGGTTCGGCCGTGCCGGGCCAGCGCAGCTCGATCCAGCTCTCGCAACCCGCCGCCATACCCCCCCAGTGCAGGCGCTGCAGCCGCGCCTCGCTGATGCCGCTGGGGCTGACGACCCACACCCGCGGCGCGCCGGCCGGCGTGTTGAAGGCGGCACGCACGACGGCCTCGGCGAATTCCTCGGGCGGCGGCGTCTCGCGCAGGCGCAGCTGCACGCCCCAGCCCAGGGTCTTGGCGACGACCATCCACTGGGCCGCCAGACCCTCGTCCAGCCCCAGCCGCACGACGGTCTCGCCGCCCTCGCGGCGGTAGCTCGCCACACCGTCCTTCACCGCCGGACCGGCCACGATGAAGGCCGTGGGCGTGGGCGGCTTCAGCTCGGCCACCGCCTGCCAGCGCGGCTCGCGCGCGGCGGCTTTCGGGTCGGCCGGCCAACTCTGGGCCGTGACCCAGGCCGCCAGCGGCGCCAGCGCCCAGCCCGGCAGCGCCACCGGCTGCTGCGAGACGGGCATGAACCTGTCGTGGTTGCCCGCCCGTGCCGGCGAGCCGTAGAACTCGGGCCACCAGGGCCAGGCCCCCTGCAGGCCAACCAGGCTCAGCGCCGCGACGCCAGGTGGGTTCTGGCTGCCGTGGGTTCGCAGGCTCTGCACAAAGTCGGCCTGTGCCTCGGCCAGCGTCGCGGCGGGCGCGGGCGCGGCCAGCACGCTGCCCAACAGCAGGGTCAGCAGCCGCCTCATGTGCAGGTCACCAGGTTGTAGCGCGACAGCACGCGCCACCAGCCCTGCTCGTTGGCTTCGAGCTGGTAGAGGTTGTAGGCATACCAGCCCGCGGTGCGGCGCATGCCCTCGGGCCGCCAGCCTTCGGCCAGCGCGCGCGCCGGGTCCAGCCACGGCGCCTGGCTGACCTCCCGGTCCTCGCTGACGACGGTGCGCAGGTCGGGCACACCGTCACCGTCCAGGTCGATACCTGCGTCGATGCGATAGGTCAGCGTGTTGCCGCCCAGGCGTGTCTCGCGCTGCGGCAGCACGCGGGCACGCGCGGCGTCCACCGCAGCCATCGTTGCGAACACGGCCAGGATGGTGGCGCGGGCCGGCTGGGGCAGCACGACCTCGGCATGGCTGTGGAACTCTCCCGGCTTGTCGTTCGAGCCACAGGCATCGCTGCCGTAGGTGGCGCTGCGCAGCACGCCGGGCAGCAGGCCCTTGTCGGTGACGACCCACACGGGCATGCGCAGGCGCAGCTCCAGCTGGTCCAGCTTGCCGTTGGCGTTGACGATGGCGCCGCCCAGATCGGCCATCTCGCCCTCGCGCCAGCTGGCCTTCACGGCCAGGCCGCGGGCCTTGGCGATCTCGTACAGGTCGGCCAGCGCGGCTGCGCTGCGTGCGTCGTAGCTGACCTGGTAGACCACGCCCTCGGCGTCGCGCGCACGCAGCCGGCTCACCAGCGGCCCGCCGGCAAAACCGGCCACCAGCGTCTCGGGCTTGAAGAAAGACGCGCCCGGCGCCCGGCCGCCCCAACGGCCCAGGCCCATGGCCGTCATGCGTGCGGGGTCGAGCTTGAACTCGCGGCCGCTGCGCGCGGCGATCTGCACGTTGATGGCTGTGCTGGGCGGGCGCATCACCACCTCGGCCGGCGCCTTGCCAAAGTCGCGGCTCAGCGCCGCGCGCATCTTGCGGGACTCGACGTACTCGGCCGCCACCAGCTTGCGCCAGGCCGGCGCCTCGGCATCGCCTTCCACATCGCCACGAGGCTTGAGCTGCTCCAGCAGGCCGGCATGATCGCCCCAGGCATGCAGGGATGGCGTCAACGCGAAGTGCCGGCGCAGTGCCGCGAACTGCGCGCTGGCCGTTTGCAGGCCGGGCTTGGCGACCAGCGTCGCTCGCGCGAGGTCGGCCTCGGCCTGGGCCAGCGCGGCCGAGGGCTCAGCCGCGACATACCTCGCCACCGCGAGTGCCAAGGCGCAGCAAAGACGTCCCAGATTCATGATCCTCCCTGTGTGGACGCCGGCATTTTGACGCTAGCGCCTGGCGAGCCGGCCCTCCACGACCCGCGCCGCGCGCGTCAGGCCGAAGCACATCAGGAAGTAGCACCCGGCCAGCGTCAGGTAGATCTCGACCGGCTTGACCAGCACCTGCGCGTTGATCTGGTTGGCGATAAAGCTCAGCTCGGACAGGCCGATGATGGTGCCGAGCGACGTCTCCTTGATCGTCGCGACGAACTGGTTGATCAGCGACGGCAGCATGTGGCGCAGTGCCTGCGGCAGCAGCACCGAGCGCAACGCCTGCGGGCGCGTCATGCCGAGCGACACGGCCGCCTGCAGTTGGCCGCGGGGCAGCGCCTGCAGGCCGGCGTGCACGATCTCGGCGAGGTAGGCCGCATCGAAGAGGATGAGGGCGACCAGCATGGTGCTGAACTGGTCGGTCTTGTGGCCGGTGAGCGTGGGCAGGAAGAAGTAGGCCCAGAACACCACCATCAGCAGCGGCGTGCCACGGATGACCCAGACCCAGCCCGTCACCGGCAGCCGCAGCCAGCGGTTGGGGCTGAAGCGCGCCAGGCCCAGCAGCACGCCCAGCGGCAGCGCAAGCACCAGGCCCAGCGTGGCCAGGATCACCGTCAACGCCAAGCCGCCGAGCGGCCCGTGCGGGTACTGGCCGACAAGAAAGTAGAGCCAATAGGTATCGATGAGTTCACTCATCGGCGCGCTCCCTGCGGCGACACCGCGTGCTGCGCCCATTGCGCCAGGCCCGTCAGCACGAGCGACACCGACAGATAGGCCACCGTCACCAGTGCAAAGGTCTCGAAGCCGCGAAAGCTCGCCGACTCGACACGCTGGGCCTGCGTCATCAGTTCGGCCGCGCCGATGACGGTGGCGATGCTGGTGTTCTTCCAGAGGTTGAGCGTCTGCGACAGCAGCGGCGGCAGCGTGATGCGCAGGGCCTGCGGCAGGATGACGAGGCGCATGGCTGCGAGATGGCTGAAGCCCAGCGCGCGTGCTGCGTCGAGCTGCGCACCCGGCACAGCGCGCACGCCGGAGCGGATGTCCTCGCTCATGTAGGCCGCCGTGTAGAGCGTCAGCGCGGCCCAGGCGCTGAAGACCTCGATGTTGCCGGCATAGACCTTTTCCTTGATGCCGGCCGGCAGCAGCTCCGGCACGCCGAAATACCAGAACAGCATGTGCACCAGCAGCGGCACGCAGCGCACAGCTTCGACATAGCCCTCACCCACGACGCGCAGCGGCGCCAGGGGCGACAGGCGCAGCAAAGCGATGGCAATGGCCAGCGGCAGCGCAGTCAGCAGCGTGAGGCCGGTCAGCAGCAGCGACAGGCGCAAGCCTTCCAGCAGCCAGGTGAGGTAGTCGCCCTGCAGCAGCGGGGCGAAAGACAGGACGGGCATGGTGGCCTTGAAAACAGGGCAGCCGCCGGCCTCTGGTGAGGCTGGCGGCTGCGGTCAGTGCAAGATGCGAATTAGCTGGCGACCTTGTCGCTGTCGATCTTGAACGTGCGCTTGGGGAACTTCAGGCGCGTGTCCGGGCCGTACCACTTCACGAACAGCTTGTCCGCGTCGCCGCTCTTCTCCAGGCCGGCCAGCACGCCGTCGACCTGCTCCTTCAGGCGCTTCTCGCCCTTCTTGATGCCGATGGCCAGCGGCTCGACGCTGATGTTCTGCTCCAGGATGCGGTACTGCGCCGATGCCGCACCAAGCTTGGCGTGCTGGTCCAGCAGCGAAACCTCGTCGTTGACGAAAGCGACACCCTTGCCCTGCTGCAACGCCTGGAAGGCCTGCGGACCGGTGTCGAAGGTGACGACGTCGACCTGCGGCACGGCCTTGCGGATGTTGGGCTCCTGCGTGCCGCCCTTGATGGTGACAACCTTCTTGCCCGTCAGCGCCGCCACGTTCTGGATGCCGCTGTCGGCCTTGACCAGCACCTTCTGGCCGGTGACGAAAGTGGTCAGCGAGAAGTCGATGACGGCCTCGCGCTCCTTGTTGTGCGTGAGCGAGGCGGCCAGCAGGTCGACATGGCCTTGCTGCAGTTCGGGGATGCGCGCGGCCACGGCGAGCTGCTTGATCTGCAGCTTCACGCCCAGCTTGGCAGCGATGGCGCGGGCCAGGTCGACCTCGTAGCCAATGATCTCGCGCGTCTTGGCGTCGATGAAGCTGTTGGGTTCGTCGGTGCCGAGCACGCCGACGACGAGCTCGCCCTTCTTCTTGATGTCATCGAGCTGGTCGGCCTGGGCGGTGTGCGCGGCGAACAAGGTGGCGCCCACGGCGATGAGGGTCTGGGCAAGGCGGCGGCGGTTCAGTGGCATGAGATTCCTTGTGAGAAAAGACGATCAGGTGGGGTCCTGAGTGCCCTCATGCTAGGAATCGAATAAGCGCCCGGCAACGACGCTTTCCGCATGAGCTTGCTCGGCGCTAACGCACGAAATCCGCGCAAGCTCATGAGGAAAGTGTCTTTGCAACACGAAGCCTCGCTTCGTAGTCTGCGAGGTCTCGAATCCCCGCCCGCGCTCGACCGTGGGCTTTTGCCTTCATGACTGCTCGACTCCCCCTGGAGGCCCGGCCCGCCGTGCTGGACCTCATCGGCAACACGCCGCTGCTCCCCGTTCAGCGCCTGGACACCGGCCTGTGCCAGCTCTTCCTCAAGCTCGAATCCCAGAACCCCGGCGGCTCCATCAAGGACCGCATCGGCCTCGCGATGATCGAGACGGCCGAGCGCGACGGGCTGCTCAAACCCGGTGGCACCGTGGTGGAGGCCACCGCCGGCAACACCGGCCTGGGCCTGGCACTCGTCGCCCGCGCCAAGGGCTACCAGGTGGCGCTGGTGGTGCCCGACAAGATGTCCACCGAGAAGGTGCTTCAGCTCAAAGCCCTGGGCGCCCAGGTACACCTCACGCGCTCCGACGTCGGCAAGGGCCACCCCGACTACTACCAGGACGTGGCCGCCCGCCTCGTGCGCGAGATCCCCGGCGCCTGGTATGCCGACCAGTTCAACAACCCCGCCAACCCGTTGGCCCACGAAACGACCACCGCGCCCGAGATCTGGCAGCAGATGGGGCACAACGTGGACGCCATCGTCTGCGGCGTGGGCTCGGGCGGCACGCTCACCGGCCTGTCGCGCTACTTCAAGCGTGTGCAGCCGGGCGTGGAAATGGTGCTGGCCGACCCGGTCGGTTCCGTCCTGAAGGACTACATCGACACCGGCCGCCTCGGCGACGCCGGCTCCTGGGCCGTGGAGGGCATCGGCGAGGACTTCATCCCCCCGATCGCCGACCTGAGCCCCGTGCACACGGCCTACAGCATCTCCGATGCCGACAGCTTCGCCACCGCGCGCGAGCTCTACCGCGCCGAGGGCATCCTGGCCGGGTCTTCCACCGACACGCTGCTGGCCGCGGCGCTGCGCTACTGCCGCGAGCAGACAAGCCCGAAGCGCGTCGTCACCTTCGTCTGCGACACCGGCACGCGCTATTTGTCCAAGGTCTACAACGACCATTGGATGTTCGACCAGGGGCTGCTGACGCGCCCGCACCTGGGCGACCTGCGCGACCTGATCTCGCGGCCGGTGGCCAGCGGCGGCGTCGTGTCGGTCGGCCCGCAGGACACGCTGCAGACGGCCTTCTCGCGCATGCGCCAGGCCGATATCTCGCAGCTGCCGGTGCTGGAGGCGGGCCGCCTCGTCGGGCTGCTGGACGAATCCGACCTGCTGGCGCGCCTGCATGCCGACGCCGCTGCCTTCACCACGCCGGTGGCCAGCGCGATGAACACCGACGTCATCACGCTGCCGGCCAAGGCGTCCCTGCAGGAACTGAACGAGCAACTGCGGCGCGGCCTCGTCGCCGTCATCGCCGACGAAGCCGGTTTTCACGGCCTCGTGACCCGCTTCGACCTCATCAACCATCTGCGCAAGGAGATCGCACGATGAGTAGCGACGCCCGCCTCGACTTCGCCACCCGCGTCATCCACGCCGGCCAGCAACCCGACCCCATCACCGGCGCGGTGATGCCGGCCATCTCGGTCAGCTCCACCTACCGGCAGAAGAGCCCCGGCGAGCACACCGGCTACGAGTACGGCCGCACGCACAACCCGACCCGGCAGGCCTGGGAGCGCGCCGTGGCCGACCTCGAAAGCGGCGCCCAGGCCTTCGCGTTCGCCTCCGGCCTGGCCGCCATGGCCACCGTGCTGGACACGCTGCCGGCCGGCTCGCACATCGTCGCCGGCGACGACCTCTACGGCGGCAGCTACCGCCTCTTCGAGCGGGTGCGCAAGCACAGCGCCGGCCTGCGCGTGACGTACGTGGACAGCCGCGACACCGAGGCCGTGCGCGCCGCGCTGCAGCCCGACACGCGGTTGATCTGGATCGAGACGCCCAGCAACCCGCTGCTGCGCCTGAGCGACCTCGAAGCGATCGCCCGCCTGGCACGCAGCCACGGCGCGCTGGCCGTGGCCGACAACACCTTTGCCAGCCCCTGGGCGCAGCGGCCGCTGGAATTGGGCTTCGACCTGGTCGTGCACTCGGCCACCAAATACCTGAACGGCCACAGCGACGTCATCGGCGGCGTGGCCATCGTTGGCGGTGAGCCGCGGCAGGCCCAGTTGCGCGAGCAGCTCGAGTTCCTGCACAACGCCGTCGGCTCGGTGTCCGGGCCCTTCGACAGCTTCCTCGCGCTGCGTGGGCTGAAAACCCTGGCGCTGCGCATGGAGCGCCACAACGCCAGTGCCGCTGAACTGGCCGCATGGCTGAGCGCTCAGCCGCAGGTCGAGCGCGTGATCTACCCCGGCCTGGAGAGCCACCCGCAGCACGCCCTCGCCAAACGCCAGACGCGTGGCGGCGGCGGCATGATCAGCGTCGCGCTGAAGAGCGACCTGGCCGGCGCGCGCCGCTTTCTCGAGCGCGTTGAACTGTTCACGCTGGCCGAAAGCCTGGGTGGTGTCGAGAGCCTGATCTCGCTGCCGGCGCTGATGACGCACGCCTCCATCCCGCCCGACACGCGGGCGCGGCTGGGCATCACGGACTCGCTGGTGCGGCTGTCCGTCGGCATCGAGGCCGTGGACGACCTGCGACACGACCTCGCCGCGGCGCTCGCGGCGGTCTAGCGATAGAAGTAGTAGGTCGCCGTGTAGTCCACCCGGAGCGACGCGCCGAGGATGTCCGCCGTGCATGGCGAATCGGGCATCACGCCGCCATGGGTGCTCACACGCAGGATGCTGCGCACGTCGGCAAACACGCCGCTGCCGCTGTTGCTTTTCGCGGCCAGCAGCAGCCAGGGGATGGCGGTGGCTGGCGTGGGGCTGGGAGCGTTGGCCTTCACCTGGCCGACGACCCGGCTGCCGTCCGGTGCCTCCCACGTCGGGCCCGCGTAGTGCTTGCCCAGCGGCTTGCCGGTGTGGCTGACGAGGGTGGCTTCGGGTGCACGGAAGGTCCAAGCCGGCCCGCTGCCGTCGGCCTTCGCGGCGCAGTCGTAGATCTGCACGCCGTGGGCCAGCGCTTCAACGACGAACACCTGGCCAGCTGGCGGCTGCAAGCTGGCCGCCAACGCGGGCACGACAGGCACGCCAGGTGGCGCGGGCGGCGGCGGGCTGCTGGACGCACAGGCGGCGAGGATGGGCTGCAGGGCGAGAACGGCAGCACGCATGGACAGGTCTTTCGAGTTGAAAACGCGGCGAGTCTAGGAAGGCGGTGCAATGGCGTCGAGCCCTATCATCGACCGCCATGCCAGCCACGCTCTCCGGTCAACTCGTCGTCGCCATCTCCTCGCGCGCCCTTTTCGATTTCGAGGCCGAGAACGAGGTCTTCGAGGCCGGCGACGACCACGCCTACATGGCTCTGCAGCAGCAGCGCCTGGACGAGCCCGCACCGCCCGGCGTGGCCTTCTCGTTGGTGGAGAAGCTGCTGGCCTTCAACGCCGGCGGCGGTGCGCCTCAGGTGGAGGTGGTGGTGCTGTCGCGCAACGACCCGATCTCGGGCATGCGCGTGTTCCGTTCGGCCAAGCACTACGGCCTGCCCATCGAGCGCGGTGTGTTCACGCGCGGCGCCTCGCCGTGGCGCTACCTGAAGCCGCTGTCGGCCCAGCTCTTTCTGTCCACCAACGAAGCCGACGTGCGCCAGGCCCTGCTGGCCGGCGTGGCCGCGGCACGCGTGATGCCGCTGGCCGCACGCGCCTCGGCGGCGCACCCGAAGGAGCTGCGTATCGCCTTCGACGGCGATGCGGTGCTGTTCTCGGACGAAGCCGAGCAGGTCTACCAGCGCGACGGCCTGGCTGCCTTTCGCGAGCACGAGCTGCAACGCGCCCACCTGCCGCTGCCGGCCGGCCCTTTCAAGCCGGTGTTGGAGGCCTTGCAGCGCCTGCAGCACGCACCCGGCGGTGGCATGAAGGTGCGCACGGCCCTCGTCACGGCGCGCAGCGCGCCGGCCCATGAGCGCGCCATCCGCACACTGATGGACTGGCAGATCGAGGTCGACGAGGCCATGTTCCTCGGCGGCCTGGCCAAGGGCGAGTTCCTGCGCGAATTCGAGCCCGACTTCTTCTTCGACGACCAGGCCGGCCACATCGCCAGCGCCGCAGAGCATGTGCCGGCCGGCCATGTGGCCATGGGTGTGGCGGCCCCATGAAAAACGGCCCCGCGAGGGGCCGTTGATCGGGTGCAGCCGGCGGATCAGCCGCGGCGGCGGCGGGCGATGAAGCCGATGGCACCGATGCCAGCCAGCAGCATGGCGTAGGTGCTGGGTTCCGGCACGGCTGCAGCGGTGACGCTGAGGCTCAGGTTGTCGATGGCCAGGCCGTGGTCACCACCCGTGTTGTCGACGTCGGTCCAACGGATCCAGAGCGTCGTGCCAGGAGCCCATCCCGTGGTGACCGTACCGCCGATGTTGGCAACCTTGCCCGCAGCGTTGCCGTCGACGGGCGCGGCGATCGTCGTGTTCACAAGGGAATTGAAGTTGAAGCCGGCACCCGCCGCCGTCCATGCGGCGCCAACGCCAGCATAGGTAGCACCAAAGCCGTATTCCAAGGTCAGCGAATGCACTGCGGCCACACCGCCATTGCGCCACTGTTCGCCGTCGTAGCGAATCGTGAAGCTGTCCAGCGTGACACCGCTGTTGTTGGTGAGCGAGAGCGCGATGGTCTCGGTGCCGGTGGTGCCACTTGCAACGCTACCCAGTGCACGGTCCGTTGCCGCCGCGCTGGCGCCAAAGCTGTAGAAGCCCCCGGCATTTGAAGACCCGGTGCCGGCGATGTAGTTCACCGTGCCGGTCCTGAACAGACTCCAATCAGCAGCCAGCGCAGAGGTCGACCAGAGGGTGGCCGCTGCGGGAGCAGCGATGCTGTCAAAGGTCTCGCCGTAGGTGAAGGACGCACTCGTCACTGAGACCGTGGCTTGGGCGGACAGGGCGGCAAAGAGGCCGGCCGTGGCGAGCAGGAACTTGGATGACATGCGCAATTTCTCCGGGCTGATGGAAAAGACTGGCGCGACTTTCACTAACCAGTCAAAAACGGTCAATGAGGGCAACCCGCCAATCCTTGCCCTCCCCCCGCGTTCCCGGGGGTGGGTCTGTCGCGTCAGGGCAGCAACTGCACCGCCATGCTGCGCTCCACGCACCAGAGCAGCGCCAGCACCGCAATGGCGCCCGACCCGCCCGGCACGATCCAGCGCCGGTAGGCGACCGCCGAGCGCAGCGCCAGGGCCGGCGGCAGCAGCAGCGCCACGACGGCGAGCTGGCCCAGCTCCACGCCGACGTTGAAGCCCAGCAGCGGCAGCACGAGCTCGGCGCCGCGCAGGCCCAGGTCCTTCAGCGGCCCCGCGAAGCCGATACCGTGCACGAGGCCGAAGAGGCCGACCATCAACCAGCGCGGCCCCGGCACGAAGGGACGCAGGTTGTCCAGAGCGGCCAGCAGCACGGTCAGTGCGATCAGCGATTCGACCGCCGCTGCCGGTGGGTCGATCACGCCGCTGGCGGCGAGGCCGAGGGTGACGGAGTGGGCCAGCGTGAAGGCGGTGACGAGCTTGAGCGTCTCGGCCAGGGCGCCGCGGGCGCTGTCGCGCGGCGCCCAGCCGGCGCCGTCGCGGCGCCAGACGGCGACGAGCAGCAGCGTGACGAGGAAGAGCACATGGTCTAGCCCGCTGGCAATGTGGGCCATGCCTTCGATGACAAAGCCGCCCAGGCCGCGGCCCTCGGCGTTGAGCCGCTGGAAGCCGGAGCCCGGCACCAGCACCAGCGGCTCGCCCGCCGCGCCCACGAGGCGGGCCAGGCCCCGGTGGGCGGCATCGGTGGTGGCGAAGAGGCGGTAGTCGATCTCCAGCTCGTGCACGGGGGCCGGGCAGCGCCAGTGGCTGACGAGAACGGCATGCATGCCATCGCTGTGCTCGTCGAGCTGGGGCGCGGGGTGGCCCTGCTGCGTGCAGGCGGCGCCATCGGCCGTGAAGCGCAGGCCGGCGTTGGCCAGCGCCTCGATGTCGGGCCAGCGCCGGCGCACCTCGCCCCAGCTCAAGGCACCGTCGCCATCGGCGTCCAGCGCGAGGTCGCGGTCGATGTCGCGCAGCGAGATGTCCAGGCGTTGCTCGACGTCTGCTCCATCAACGCGGTAGATGACATAGGCCTCACTGGCCTGATGGGCATGGGCCGCGCCGCACAGCAGCAGCACGAGCCACATGAAGCAACGGATCACGGCGCAAAGCTCCGATCGAGGGCGGCAAGGCGTGCATCCTGCCAGCCCTTCTCGCGCAGTTGGCGCGCCAGGTCCTGTCGCGTCGCGTCGCCATCACGGCCGGCAGCCAGGGCGGCGCGCAGCAGCAGCAACGCGTCGACGGGCTCGCGCTGCATCGCCCAGTTCACCTGAGCCAGGCGCAGCGCCTCGCGCGGCTGCTGCTCGACATCCAGCGCGAAGCGGGCCTGCTCGCGGGCATGCTTGGCCGGCTCGCGGCGGTCAGCGGCGGCGAGGCGTTCGCGCATCCGTGCCGCCGGCACCGATGTGTCGCGGCCGAGCTGGCGCAGCGCGATGACGTGGCGCAGCAGCAGCCCATCGGCTTCGGCGTCGGGGCTGCGCTCGATCAGCGCGAGCGCCTCGGCCGCGCGCTTGCGGGCCAGCAGCCAGTCGGCCAGCGCCGCGCGCGTGTAGACATCGTCTTCGCCGGCCAGTGCGGTGCGGTAAAGGGCCGGTGCGGCGGCCTCGTCGCCCAGGCGTTCGGCCAGCTCGGCGCGCATCAACGCGAGCCACGGCGCGACGGTACGGCCGGGGCTCAGTTGGGCGAGGGTTCGGGCGGCGGCCTGGCCCTCGCCCGACAGGCTGGCCAGTTCGGCCAGGCAGGCCGTGGCCGGCAGCGCGGCCAGTGGCTGCAGCTGTTCGCACAGCGCGCGGGCCTCGGGGAGTTCGGCGCGCAGCTGGTGCAGCGCGGCCGCGTCGAGCAGGGCCTGGGCGCGGTGCTCGGGCGTGAGGTCGCTGCGCGCCAGCAGGCTGCGCAGCTCGGCCAGGGCCGCGTCGAACCCGTGCCTCGCCTGCAGCACGCGGGCGCGCAGCAGCACGACATCGGCCGGTGCGTCGGCCTGTGTCCACCACGGCGCGAGCGCCGCCTGTGCAGCACCGAGCTCGCGCGGGTCGCCGTGCACATGGGCGCGCTGCAGCGCCACGCGGGCGGCGGCTACCGCTAGCGGCAGCTGCGCCGGGTCGCGGGGGGGGGGGGGGGGGGGGGGGGGGGGGGGGGGGGGGGGGGGGGGGGGGGGGGGGGGGGGGGGGGGGGGGGGGG